>NZ_PSNX01000001.1 GCF_002930615.1 Caldimonas caldifontis
TCGAAAAGCTCGACATCATGTTCCTCGGCTTCATCACCTTCGTTCTCGTCGCTGATGGACTGCGGATGTGTTAACAGGCCCTAGCATGCGGCATCCATGTTTGCTCAAAGCCTTGCCCATGGGGCAAGGCGACGGACTCAAGAGGTGAAGGCGCGATGGCGACCGGGCAAGCCCCAACGCAGCACTGGCGTTCGACCTGGTCGACCTGGGCCTGGGTGGCCCTGGTGTCCGCCCTGGCCATCTGCGTGTCCATGGTGGGGCTGCAGTGGGCCCAGCAGCGTGAGGTCGATCGCACGCTGAACACGGTGCGCGAGTTGCGCAACGCGCGGGTGGACCTGGCACAGGGTTTCCTGCATGTGGCCCTTGGTGATCAACCCGATGCGCCATGGGACGCCGGCCAGGGGCTGGCGCTGCTGGACCAGGCGCTGGAGGGCATGGCGGGGGCGGCGAAGCGGTTTCCACGCTCCGCCACCGATGTACCCGCGCTCATCGAGCAGGTCGAACGTTTCCGCGGGCAGCTGCAGCAGGCGCTGAACGATCCGGCCCACAGCCTGCGCACGACGGCGTGGCGCGTCGAACTGCATCGCCTCGACCAGCTTGCGTCGAGCGTCACCAACCAGATGCGTACCGCTCTGGATGAGCAGATCGCCGCCGATCGCCAGATCCAGCGTGCGGCGCTGCTGGGGGCGGCCTTGCTTCTGGGGGGCGTGGCCTGCGCCGTGGCCCTGTCAGCGCGTGCGCAGCGTCGCGCCGAGCTGGCCTTGCGCGAGAGTGAGCGCCGCCATCGCGAGCTGGCCGACGAGCGCAAGCAGCACCTGGACCGGGCTCTGGAGGAACGCAGTGAGACCGAGGAGTTCGCCCGCACGGTGGCCGACAACCAGCCCACCCTCGTGTGCTACTGGGACCGCGATCTGCGTCTGCGCTTTGCCAACCGCGCCTATCTCGAGTGGTTGGGCCTGAGTGCCGAACAGGCCCTGGGCCGAACCATTCCCGAGGTGGTGGGCCACGAACTCTTCGAGCGCCAGCGGCCGGCCATCGAACGCATCCTTCAGGGTGAAACCTTCGAGGGCGAGTATGAGTTTGCGGGCGCGCAAGGGGTGGTGCACCAGTTCTGGTCCTATCGCCTACCCGACATCCAGGACGGCGAGGTGCGCGGCTACTACTTCTTTGCCACCGACATCACCGAGCTCAAGCAGGCCCAGGCCAACCTGCAGAGCCTGAACAATGCCCTCGTCCAGGCTCGCAACCGGGCTGAGGCGGCCAACCGCGCCAAGAGCGCCTTCCTGGCCAACATCAGCCACGAGATCCGCACACCGATGAACGCCATCATCGGCCTGACCCACCTCATGCAGCGGGATGTGCGCGACCCCGCCCAGGCCGAACGCCTGGCCAAGGTGACCGACGCGGCCCAGCACCTGCTGTCCATCATCAATGACGTGCTCGATCTGTCCAAGATCGAAGCCGGCAAGCTCCAGCTCGAAACTGCCGATTTCCGCATGGACGGCATGCTCTCCCGGGTGTGTGCGCTGGTGGGCGAGCGCGCGCGGGACAAGGGCCTGGAGCTGGTGCTCGACACCGATCACTTGCCCATGGGCGCGCATGGCGACGAGACCCGCCTGGCGCAGGCCTTGCTCAACCTGCTGGGCAATGCGGTGAAGTTCACGGCCAGCGGCACGATCGTGCTGCGAGGGGAACTGCTGCGACAGGAGGGCGACGCGCTGTGGCTGCGGTTTTCCGTGAGGGACACCGGGGTGGGCATGTCTGCCGAGCAACTCCAGCGGGTCTTCGAACCCTTCGAGCAGGGGGACGGCACCACCACGCGCCGGCATGGGGGCACGGGTCTGGGCCTGGCGATCACGCGGCACATTGCCCAGATGATGGGCGGTGAGGTCGGGGTGGAGAGCACGCCCGGCGAGGGCAGCACCTTCTGGTTCACCGCACGCCTGCAAGTGGCCGATCCGGTGCTGCCGCGTGCACAAGCCGAATTGCAGGGGATGCGCGCGCTGGTCATCGACGACCTGCCCGAGGCCCGTGAAGCCCTGGGCGAGATGCTGCGCGTGATGGGCCTGCGCGTGCAGGCGGCTGCCACCGGCAGCGACGGTCTGCACCTGCTCGAGGCGGCCGGCCGAGGGGCGCCGGCGCACGATGTCGTGCTGGTCGACTGGCTCATGCCCGGCCTCGATGGCCTGGAAACCTTGCGTCGTCTCCACGAGCGCCTCGGAGACCGCGCGCCGCCATGCCTGCTGGTGACGGCGCGTGACGACCCGGACCTGGGGGTCCGAGCGCGCGAGGTGGGCGCAGCTCACGTGCTGCTCAAACCCGTCACACCCTCCGCCCTGCACGACGCGCTGATGTCGGTCCTGAGCGCAACGCCGACGCGGGCCGCGGCACGCTCAGGCCGCGACAGCCTGCGCACCATCGCACCGAATGCCTTTGCGGGCAGCGGCCGCATCCTCCTGGCCGAGGACAATCCGGTCAACCAGGAAGTGGCGCGCGAACTCCTGCACGTGGTGGGCCTGGACGTCGATGTGGCAAGCACGGGACGCGAGGCCCTGGCCATGGCGTCGCAGCATCCCTACGCCCTCATCCTGATGGACATGCAGATGCCCGAGATGGACGGCCTGGAAGCCACCCGCGCCATCCGCGCCCTGGCGGACCACGCGCACACACCCATCCTGGCCATGACCGCCAACGCCTTCGGCGAAGACCGGGACGCCTGCCTGGCCGCAGGGATGAACGACCACATCGCCAAGCCGGTCGAGCCGGGGCTGCTGTATGCGAGCCTTCAGCGATGGCTGACGAGGCCGCCGAGCGGAAACTGAGAGGGTGGTAGGCCGTGCTGGGCTCGAACCAGCGACCAAAGGATTATGAGTCCTCTGCTCTAACCAACTGAGCTAACGGCCCGCGGTGAAACCTGAGGGCCCCGATTGTAGGCGGTGCTACTTCTGGCTCAGGGCGTTGGACACCAGGCGGGAGGTGATGTCCACGATCTGGATCATGCGGTCGTAGGCCATGCGGGTGGGGCCGATCACGCCCAGCGTGCCCACCACCTGGCCGTCCACCTCATAGGGGGCCGAGACCACCGAGAGTTCTTCGTAGGGCACGACCTGGCTTTCGCCGCCGATGTAGATGCGCACACCCTCGGCACGGCTGGAGACATCGAGCAGGCGCATGAGCTGGGTCTTCTGCTCGAAGAGGTCGAAGAGCTTGCGCAGGGAGTCGAGGTCGCTGGAGAAGTCCTGCACGGTGAGCAGGTTGCGCTCACCCGAGATCACCACCTGCTCCTGGCTGCTGGCCATGGCTTCGGTGCCGGCCTGCACGGCAGCCTGCATCAGGCTGGCGATCTCACCGCGCAGGTCGTCCACCTCGCGCTTCAGCCGGTTGCGCACCTCCTCGATGCTCAGGCCGGTGAAGTGGGTGTTGATGTAATTGGTGGCCTCGACGAGCTGAGCCTGGGTGTAGTTGTGCTCGGTGAAGAGCACGCGGTTCTGCACGTCGCCGTCGGGCGACACGAGGATGACCAGCACGCGCCGGTCGGACAGGCGCAGGAATTCGATGTGGTGGAAGACCGAGGGCTTGCGCGGCGCGGTGATCACGCCCACGAACTGCGAGAGATTGGACAGCAGGTGGGCAGCGTTGGCGATCACGCGCTGGGGCTGGTCAGGCTGGAGCTGATCGCGCACACTGGCCACCTCGGGCGGAGGCTGGCTCAGATCCAGCGGCCGGGCGGTGAGCATGGTGTCCACGAACAGGCGGTAGCCGCGCGCCGTGGGCACCCGCCCGGCGGACGTGTGGGGGCTGGCGATCAGCCCCAGTTCCTCCAGGTCGGCCATCACGTTGCGGATGGTGGCCGGCGACAGTTCCAGGCCCGAAGCTTTGGACAAGGTGCGCGAGCCCACCGGCTGGCCGTCCGCGATATAGCGTTCCACCAGGGTTTTGAGCAGGGTCTTGGCACGATCGTCCAGCATGCTGGGCATTGTAGGACCGGCCCGGCTGGAGCGAGGGCGCCCGGGCGGGCGTTTTCCCTGGAATGACGCGGTTTTCGCTCCCCCGAGCGCCAGGGGCGCTGTGGTGTAATCCCGGCCATGAAATCCCGCTTCCGTCACGTGGCGCTGATCGGCAAATACCAGGCCCAGGGCATGCGTGGGGTGCTGGAAGACATCGCCCAGTTCATCTGCCGCCAGGGGGCCGAGGTGTCGGTGGAACACGACACGGCGATGAACACCGGCCTGACCGGCCACCCCATGCTCGACGTGGACGGTGTGGGCCGCGAGTGCGATCTGGCCGTCGTGGTGGGGGGGGACGGCACCATGCTGCACATCGCCCGCGAGGTGGCGCGCCACGGCGTGCCGCTGGTGGGCATCAACCAGGGGCGCCTGGGCTTCATCACTGACATCCCGGTGGGTGAGGTGCGCGAGGTGCTCGGCCCGGTGATGGCCGGCGACTTCGAGGAAGAACGCCGCAGCATGCTCGAAGGGCAGGTCTTGCGCGACGGCCGGGTGATCTTCGAGGCCTTCGCCCTCAACGACGTGGTGGTCAACCGCGGTGCCACGGCCGGCATGGTGGAGCTGCGCATCGAGGTGGCCGGCGACTTCATGGCCAACATCCGCTGCGATGGCCTGATCGTGGCCTCGCCCACGGGCTCGACGGCCTATGCGCTGTCGGCCGGCGGGCCCATCCTGCACCCGGACATCGCGGGCTGGGTGCTGGTGCCCATTGCGCCACACACCCTGTCCAACCGGCCCATCGTGCTGCCCGACGACAGCGAGGTGGCTGTCGAGATCGTGGGCGGACGCGACACGAGTGTGAATTTCGACATGCAAAGCCTGGCCAGCCTGATCCACGGCGACGTGGTGCGCGTGCGCCGCTCGGCACACCGGGTACGCTTTCTGCATCCGCGCGGCTGGAGCTACTACGCCACGCTGCGCAAGAAACTGCACTGGAACGAAGGTCTGGGAGGCTGACCGATGCTGCGCCGCATTGCGCTGCGTGATTTCGTCATCGTCACCGAGCTCGACGTCGAGCTCTCGGGCGGGTTCTCCGTGCTCACCGGCGAAACCGGCGCGGGCAAGTCCATCCTCATCGACGCCCTGCAGCTCGCGCTGGGCGCGCGCGGCGACGCCGGCGTGGTGCGCGAGGGCGCCCCACGCACCGAGATCACGGCCGAATTCGACCGGCCCGATGCGCTGGTGGCCTGGCTGGAGGAAGCGGGTTTCGATACCGGCCCCGAACTGCTGCTGCGCCGTACCATCGACGCCCAGGGCAAGAGCCGCGCCTGGATCAACGGCAGCGCGGCCACCGTGGCGCAGCTCAAGGCCGTGAGCGAGCATCTCGTGGACATCCACGGCCAGCATGCCTGGCAGAGCCTCACCCGGCCCGAATCGGTGCGCGGCCTGCTCGATGCCTATGCCGGCGCCGACCTGGCGCCGCTGGCCCGGGCCTGGACGGCCTGGCGTGCGGCGGCCCAGGCGCTGGACGAGGCCCGCACCAGCCAGGATGCCTTGCTGCGCGAGCGTGAGCGGCTGGCCTGGCAGATCGGCGAGGTGGACAAGCTCTCGCCCGGCCCCGATGAATGGGCCGAACTTGATGCCGAGCACCGTCGCCTGAGCCATGCCCAGGCCCTCATCGACGCCGTGCAGGGCGCCTTGCAGGCCGTGTCCGAATCGGACGGCAGCGCCGATGCACTCACCGCACGCGCGATCGACGGCCTGGAGGCCGTGGCCGACTACGACAGCACGCTCACCAACGTGATCGAGGTGCTGCGCGGCGCGCAGGCCCAGCTCGAAGATGCCGCCCACAGCCTGAACGCCTACCTGCGCCACGGCGAGCTGGACCCGGAGCGCTTGCAGGAACTGGACGAGCGGCTGTCGAGCTGGATGAGCCTCGCGCGCCGCTACCGTCGCCCGCCGGAAGAGTTGCCCGCGCTGTGGGCGCAGTGGAAGGACGAGCTGGCGCGGCTCGATGCGGCGGCCGACCTTGACGGCCTGGAACGCGCTGCGGCCCAGGCCCGCAAGGCCTACGACCAGGCCGCGCGCGAACTGACGAAGGCCCGCAAGGACGCCGCACCGCGCCTGGCCCAGGCCGTGACGCAGGCCATGCAGCAGCTGGGCATGGCCGGCGGGCGCTTCGAGGTGGCGCTGGTCCCCCATGACGCACCCCAGGCCCACGGCCTGGAATCGGTGGAATTCCTCGTGGCCGGCCATGCCGGCAGCACACCGCGCCCGCTCGCCAAGGTGGCCTCGGGCGGTGAACTCTCGCGCATCGCGCTGGCGATTGCCGTCACCACCAGCCAGCTCGGCGAGGCTGGCACGCTGATCTTCGACGAGATCGACTCGGGCGTGGGCGGTGCCGTGGCCGACACCGTGGGCCGGCTGATGAAGCAGCTCGGGCGCGATCGGCAGGTGCTGGCCGTGACCCACCTGCCGCAGGTGGCGGCCTGTGCCGATCACCACTGGGTGGTCAGCAAGCTCACCGAAGCGGGCCAGACCAGCAGCCGGCTGCAAGCCGTGGCCGGCGAGGCCCGCGTGGCCGAGGTGGCCCGCATGCTGGGCGGACAGCAGCTCTCGGGCACCAGCTTTGCGCACGCGCAGGAGATGCTGGCCACGGCCGCGACACCGGTGGCCGCAGGCGACGCGCCACGCTCGCGGAGGCGGGGATGAGCAGCACGGCATCGACGACGTTGCGCGAGCTGGTGCTCATCACCGGCATCTCGGGCTCAGGCAAGTCGGTGGCGCTGCACGCACTGGAAGACGCCGGCTACTTCTGCGTGGACAACCTGCCGGCCGAGCTGCTGGAGCCCTGCGTGCAGCTCGAGCACGAAAAGTTCACGCCGCGGGTGGCCATCGCCGCCGATGTGCGTGCCGCGCAGTCGCTGCCCCTGCTCAAGCCGGCGCTGGCGCGCCTGCGCGACCAGGGGGTCACAGTGCGCCCCATCTTCCTGGATGCTTCCACCGACACGCTGGTGCGGCGTTTCTCCGAGACGCGCCGCCGCCATCCGCTGTCCGACCCGCAGGCAGCCGACCCGACCGCTCAGCGCGCGCTGATCGAAGCCATCGAGCTGGAGCGCGAACTGCTGGCCGAGTTGCGCGAGACCTCCACCATCATCGACACCAGCGAGCTGCGCCCGGCCCAGCTGCGCCAATGGACACGCCAGATCGTGCAGGCGCCCGCCGCCGCGCTCACGCTGGTGTTCGAGTCCTTTGCCTTCAAGCGAGGCGTGCCGCTCGATGCCGACTACGTCTTCGACGTGCGCATGCTGCCCAACCCCTACTACGACCCCGAGCTGCGGCCACACACCGGGCGCGACGCGCCGGTGATCGCCTACCTGCGGCAGCAGCCCGAGGTGGACGAGATGCTGGCCCAGATCGAGGCCTTCCTGCGTCGATGGCTGCCGGCCTTCGAGCAGGACCAGCGTGCCTACCTCACCGTGGCCGTCGGCTGCACCGGCGGCCAGCACCGCTCCGTCTATCTTGTCGAACAACTGGCCCAGCGCTTCCGAGCCCGTGGCTCCACCCTGATCCGCCACCGCGAACTCGATGCGCGTGACGCCACTTCATGACCGATCTGCCTGAGTCTTCGGCCCTGCCGCTGTTTCCCCTTCAATCCGTGCTGTTCCCCGGGGGCCTGCTGAGCCTGAAGGTGTTCGAGGCACGCTATCTCGATCTCGTCAGCGAATGTCTGCGCACTCAGCGCCCCTTTGGGGTGGTGGCCTTGCGTCAGGGGCAGGAGGTGAGGCGCGAAGGCGAAGCCGTCGCCTTCGAGGCCGTGGGCTGCCTGGCCGAGCTGATCGAGGTCGACAGCGAACAGGCCGGCATCCTGCAAGTGCGCTGCCGCGGCTCGCAGCGCTTTCGCATCGCGTCGACCCGTCAGCGCAACGATGGCCTGTGGCTGGCTCAGGTGGACTGGATCGACGCCGACGAAGCCGTGCTGCCCAGCGAGGATTTCCTGGACAGCGCCCAGGCCCTGTCCAACGCCATCCAGATGCTGCGCCAGCGTGGCCCCTTGCCTTTCCTGGAGCCCTTCCGCTTCGAGGATGCGGGGTGGATTGCCAACCGCTGGTGCGAGATCCTGCCCATTCCGCTGGCCGCCCGCCAGAAGCTGATGGAGCTGGAAGACCCGCAGGTGCGCCTGAAACTCGTCGATCAGTTCCTGCGCAGCAAGGGCATCATCGGCCAAGGCTAGGGCGCGACACGCGACAGGAGCAGCTTGCGCAGTGGCGCGGGCAGACCCCAGTCGGCCAGGTCGTCGTAAGCCACCCACTGGCCCGGACCGGCAGGCTGTGGGGCCGGGCCCGTGAATACCCGCTGGCGCGGGTGCAGCAGCCAGTCGAAGTGTGTCAGCGCATGCGAGATGCTCGGCCAGGGCACGAGCGGGCCGGGCCACTCGGCGCTCAGGGCGGCCTCGCTGTCGTACTCCGGCAGGCTGTGCAGGCCCGCCCACACGCCACGCGCGGGGCGCGGCTGCAGCCACACGCGGCCTTCGTGCTCCAGCCACAGCCACCAGTGCTCGCGCCGGCTGCGCTGGAGCTTGCGGGTCTTGACGGGGTAGGCCTCGGGGCGGCCCTCGGCGCGTGCGGCGCACAGCGCCTGCACCGGGCACAGCAGGCATTGCGGCGAACGTGCCAGGCACACCGTGGCGCCCAGATCCATCAGACCCTGGGTGTAGGTCCCCATGTCCTCGTGCGGCAGCAGGGCCGTGGCCTCGTCCCACAGGGCCCGCTCGTGGCGGGCCTGGGCCAGGTCTTCACCGAAGCCCAGCACGCGCGTGAGCACCCGCTTGACGTTGCCGTCGAGGATGGCCGCGCGTTCGCCGAAACAGAAGGCCGCGATCGCTGCGGCCGTCGAGCGTCCGATCCCCGGCAACTCGGCCAGGGCCTGGGCTGTGCGAGGGAACTGCCCGCCGTGCTCGGCCACCACCACCTGGGCGCAGCGGTGCAGATTGCGCGCACGGCTGTAGTAACCCAGGCCGCTCCAGGCCGCCATCACCTCGTCGCTGCCGGCAGCGGCCAGTGCGTGCACATCCGGAAAACGCTGCAGGAAACGTTCGTAGTAAGCCAGCACGGTGCTCACCTGGGTCTGCTGCAGCATGATCTCGGAGAGCCACACGCGGTAGGGCTCGCGGCTGCGTTGCCAGGGCAGGCCGTGGCGACCGTGGCTGCACTGCCAGGCGATCACGGCCGGTGCAAAGTGCGCCTGCACGCACGCGGGTGACAACGCGGTCGAAGGGCGAGGACGGGACATGCCGCGATTGTCGCGGCTTCCGGGCGGTCAGGCCTGGAGTGGGGCCGGGCGGGTGCTCAGGTCCAGGTCCAGGGCCAGCGGTTCGATGTCCGGTGAGGGCAGGGGATTGCCGGCGCGCTGGTGCACGTGGCCCACCAGGCGATGCAACCGTTCCTGCAGCTCGCGCATGCGGGCATCCTGCGCTTCCATCTCGGAGACCCGGGACTCCAGCTCGGCTGCCGCGCTTTTCACCCGTTCCAGCGTTTCGCGCCGACGCTTGAAGTTGCGGCGCCGGTCACGCAACTGGGTGTCGATCTGTGCGGAAGCCGTCTTGTTCCACAGTTCCAGTTCTCCGCTGGCCCCTTCGAAGACCACGCGCAGCTTGGACACCAGCATGCGCCTGAACTGCGACATGAAGCGGTCGTTCGACAGCCGCAGGGCGTGCGACAGGCCGAGGTACTGGGTGTAGTTGCGCTCGATGAGTTCGAGGTCGCGCATGAAGCGCGACAGGTCGGGTGCTGCCGGTGCGGCCAGGCCGAAGCCGAACTCGGCATTGAGCTTCTGGAAGGAGGCACCCAGCATCGTGTGGATTTCGTTGCCCTTGGTCTGGGCCTCGTCCAGCTTGCGGCGCAGCACCTCGGCCATCTCGGTGAAGGCCTTGCGCGCGCCGAAGTTCAGGATGGCCGAGCGCAGCCGCTCCTGCAGCACCTCGGTGTGGCGGCGCACCACGTCGCTGGAGATGCCCACCAGCGCGTCCTTGAGCATGCGGGTGTGCACCGAGCGCATGGCCTGCACGTGGGCGATGCATTGCTCGAACTCCGCGTTCTCGGCCTCGACGCGCTTGAGCATCACCTCGACCATGCCGGCATTCTTGCCACGCAGGCCACGCAACTCGAGCAACTGCTCGGCAAACTGACGGCGACGGTCACCCAGGCGACGGCTGATCTGCGCCTCAAGCTGCCGGGTTGCATCGACCACCATGCCGGCCAGCACCTCCTTGCGGTGGGGCAGCAGCTGCTGGCCGAGGGCGTCCTCCAGGTCGAGCAGGCGGCTGGCGCGCAGGTCGTCGGCGTCGCCTGTCACACGGCCGGCCAGCGCGAGCTTGGCCGAGATCGGGAACACACGGTCCTCGGGGATGCCCAGCGTCTGGGCCGTCTGGGCACGCTGGCGGCTGATGTGGGCTTCCACCTCGGCCGGCGAACTCAGCGGATCGGTCAGGGCATCGATCTTGTTCAGCGCGACGTAGCGCGCCAGCGGCTGGCCGCTGAGGTGGTCGCGCCAGATCGTGAGGTCGGACTTGGTGACGCCGGTGTCGGCGGCCAGGATGAAGACCGTGGCATGCGCCGAGGGCAGCAGGCTCACGGTCAGCTCGGGCTCGGCACCGATGGCATTGAGGCCCGGCGTGTCCAGGATCACCAGGCCTCGCTTGAGCAGCGGGTGGGGGTAGTTGATGATGGCGTGACGCCAGGCCGGGACTTCGACCCGTCCGTCGTCGCCGACGGGCGGGTTGTCCTCGGGCCGGCCCTCATCCCAGAACCCGAGCGCGCGTGCGTCCTCCATCGTGACCCGCTTGGTGGCCATCACCTGGGTGAGCTCTTCCGCCAGCTCATCCGGACGCCGGATGTTCAGCGTCACGTCGGCCCAGGCATTGGGCTGCTCGCGCAGCTCCGCCAGCGATGCGCTCGCCAGCCGTGTCTCGATGGGCAGCAGACGCAGCGAGGGCGGCTCGTCCGGGTCGTAACTCAGTTCCACCGGGCACATCGTGGTGCGCCCCGGGGTGGCCGGCAGGATGCGCCGCCCGGTGTCGGCAAAGAAGATCGCGTTGATCAGCTCGGACTTGCCACGCGAGAACTCGGCCACGAACGCGACCACCAGGCGGTCGCGCGCCAGGCGCGATTGCAAGGAGTCGAGCAGGGCAGCCGCCGGTTCGTCAAGTAAATCGTGATCGAACAGGAAGCGCGACAGATCCTGCAGCTGCGCCTCGAGTTCGGCACGCCACAACCCGAGGCTGTCGAACTTCAGCGCAAACGAGGGGGCCGGCGAGGGAGCAGGGGACGACGACATGACAGGCATACCGGGGCATGCGGGCAGGGAAGCAGCCATGGTAGCGCATGGCGCCGGCAGCCCCGACCGCTGATGGCCCCCGGCCTGCCGTTCGTCACACTCCTGCAGGCGCTTACGTTTTGCTACGTGCTGCCCCGTCCTCAGCTGCGCCGCTGGCAGCGGGGGCAGAAATAGGTCGAACGCTGTCCCTGGACCAGGCGCCGGATGGGGGTGGTGCACACACCGCAGGGCTGGCCCTCCCGGCCATAGACCTGAGCCTCATTCTGGAAGGCACCGTTGTGGCCATGGGCATCCTGGAAGTCACGCAGCGTCGAGCCGCCGGCAGCCAATGCACGGGCCAGGGTGTCACGGATGGCCGTCGCCAGGCGCTCGCAGCGCGGGCGGCTCACGCGTCCTGCCGGCGTGCGTGGATCGACGCCAGCGACAAACAGCGCCTCGCAGGCGTAGATGTTGCCCACGCCCACCACCACGTCGCCGGCCAGCAGGGCCTGCTTGATCGCCACCCGGCGCCCGCGCAGGCCGGCGTGCAGCAGGGCGCCGTCGAAGCCGGGCTCCAGCGGCTCCACCCCCAGGCCGGCCAGGAGCTTGGCCGCGGGCCCGGTCTGCAGCGAGGGCGACCACACCACGGCCCCGAAGCGGCGCGGGTCGTGCAGGCGCAGCAGGCCGCGGCTGGTGCGCAGATCGAAATGGTCATGAGGCCCCGGGGGAGCCTCCTCGGGGAAATAGCGCAAGGAACCCGACATGCCCAGGTGCATCAGCAATCCGCCGTGCTCCAGCGGCAGCCACAGGTACTTCCCGCGCCGGCTCGCCAGCCCCAACACCTGTCCCTGCAGCGATTCCGGCGTGCAGCCCAGCGGCCAGCGCAGCGGCTTGCCCAGACGCACGCCCAGCACCCGGGCGCCGGCCACGTGGGGTGCGAAACTTTGCCGGGTGACTTCGACTTCGGGGAGTTCGGGCATGAGGGAATTATCCGGGGCTCCTTAGAATCGAATCGACTTTGAGGAGTTGCCCATGCCGATGCGTCCCCTGAGACTTCGAGTGCTGGCCGCGGCTGTTGCCGCGCAGACGGTGCTCTGGGGTGGATCGGCCGGGGCCCAGCCCGCGGCTGCGGCATCGCCGCCGCGCCCGACGGAGTCGCCGGCCCCGCCGGTGCTGAACTCGGCCCTGGATGCCCCCTTGTTCTACCAGTTGCTGGTGGCCGAGTTTGAATTGCGCGCCGGGGGCGCCGGCACGGCCTATGAACTGCTGCTGGACGCCGCCCGCAAGACCCGTGACGAGCGCCTGTTCCAGCGTGCCACCGACATTGCGCTGCAGGCGCGCGCCGGCGAGCAGGCGCTGGCCGCTGCGCAGGCCTGGCGCATCGCGGCCCCGGCGTCCCTGGACGCCTTGCGCTACCTTGCCCAGATCCACGTGGGGCTGAACCGCCCGGCCGATGCCCTGGACCCGCTGCGCACCCTGATCGAACGCACCCCGGCGGCTGAACGCGCGGCCGCCATCTCCCTGTTACCGCGCTACTTCGCCCGCGCATCCGATCTGCCCAAGGTCATCGCGGTGATCGACCAGGTGTTGCAGCCTTACACGAAGGAAGAGGCCACCCGGGTGGCCGCGCTGGTGGCGCTGGCGCGCATGCGCCTGCACAACCGCGAGGCGGACCAGGCGCTGGCCCTGGCGCGCGAGGCTCAGCGGACCGATCCGGGGGCCGAGGGGCCTGCACTGGTGGCGATCGAACTGCTGGGCAGCCAGCCCCAGGCCGACCAGTTGCTGGCCACCTATTTCCAGGCCAAGCCGCGCAGCCATGCGCTGCGGCTGGGCTATGTGCGCGAACTCGTCAATCAGCAGCGTTACCCGGCTGCCATTGCCCAGCTTGAACAAGCCCTGGCGCTGGAACCGGCGTTGGCCACAGGCTGGCTCAGCCTCGGGGCCTTGCGGCTGGAGTTGAAGGAGCCGGCGGCGGCCGAGGCGGCATTGCGTCGCTATGTGGAGCTGGGTGCCCAGGCGCCCGCCTCCGACGACCCGGCCCTGACCGTCACCCCGGAAGGCCAGACCCAGGCCTACCTCATGCTCGCCCAGGCGGCCGAAAGCCAGGGCCGGATGCAGCAGGCCGAACAATGGCTGCTTCGCATCGACGATCCGGCCGCGGCCCTGAGCGTGCAGTCGCGCCGTGCCTCCCTGCTGGCCAAGCAGGGGCGGCTCGACGAGGGGATTGCGCTCATCCGCCGGCTCCCCGACGAACCGCCCGACGCCGCACGCGCCAAGCTGCTGGCCGAGGCCCATCTGTTGCGTGACCAGCGGCAGTGGTCGCGGGCCTATGACGTGCTGGGCCAGGCCGCCGCGCGTTTCCCGGAGGATGTCGATCTTCTGTATGAGCAGGCCATGATGGCCGAGAAGACCGACCGGATCGACCGCATGGAGCAGCTTCTGCGGCGCATCATCGAGATCCAGCCCGACCACTACCACGCCTACAACGCGCTGGGCTACACGCTGGCGGACCGCAACCTGCGCCTGGACGAGGCCCGCCAGCTCATCGAGAAGGCCTTGTCGCTCGCGCCCGACGAGCCCTTCATCGTGGACAGCCTGGGCTGGGTGAAGTACCGCCTGGGCCGCCGTGACGAGGCGCTGGCCCACCTTCAACGCGCCTATCAGGCCCGGCCCGACACGGAGATTGCCGCTCACCTCGGCGAAGTCCTGTGGGTGATGGGGCAGCGAGACGAGGCCCGGCGTGTCTGGCGCGAAGGGCAGGAGCGCGACGCGTCCAACGAGGTGCTGCGCGAAACCCTGCGCCGATTCAAGGTCGACCTGTGACCCGTCCCACGCTGCAGCGCATGCGCGGCGTCGTGATGACGCTGGGCGTCGTCCTGGCCCTGGGGGGCTGTGCCAGCCTGCCCGCGCCTGATGGATCGCTCGATGTGGCGGCCTCGGGCCGGCTGGCCGTGCGGGTCGATGCGCCCGAAGGCACGCGCGCATCGACCGCCCAGTTCGAACTGCTGGGCCGGCCTCAGCAGGGGGAGCTGAGGCTGTCCAGCCCGCTGGGCACGGTGCTGGCCGTGGCGCGCTGGCAACCGGGGCAGGCCTGGGTGCAGGCCCAGGGGGAGCGGCGCGACTACGGCAACCTCGACGATCTGACCCGCGACCTGATGGGCGAAGCCCTGCCGGTGGAGGCCCTGTTCGACTGGTTGCAAGCCCGCCCCTGGCCGGGCGCCTCCAGCCAAGCGCGCAGCGACGGCCCGGGCTTCGTGCAACTGGGCTGGACGGTGGGCCTGGAGGGGGCGGCCGACGGGCTCATCGTGGCTCGCCGCAGCCTGCCCACGCCGGTGACGGTGCGCGCCAAGGTGGACCCCCGGTGAAGGCCCTGTACGACCTGCCCGCGCCGGCCAAGCTGAACCTCTTCCTGCATCTGGTGGGGCGGCGCACCGATGGCTACCACCTGCTGCAGTCGGTCTTCGTGCCGATCGACTGGCAGGACACGCTCCACATCGAGCGGCGCGAGGATGGCCGCCTGCAGCGTCACGACCTCGGTGCGGCATTGCCCGAGGACGACCTGTGCCTGCGCGCCGCGCGCGCCCTGCAGGCGGCCAGCGGCACCGCGTATGGCGCGGACATCCACATCGACAAGACCGTGCCGTGGGGGGCCGGCCTTGGGGGCGGCAGCTCCGACGCCGCCACCACGCTGATCGCGCTGAATCACCTGTGGGGCCTGCACTGGCCCCGGCAGCGGCTCATGGACCTCGGCGTCACACTCGGCGCTGACGTCCCCTTTTTTCTCGGCCCTGGCCCGGCATGGGTCGAAGGCATCGGCGAGCGCCTCACGCCGCTCGATTTCGAGCCGGGCGACTTCGCGGTCCTCAAGCCACCGCAAAGCCTGCCCACACGTGACATCTTTGCCAGCGAACACTTGGTGCGCGACACAAAACCTGCTATAGTTGCGGACTTTCTTGCACACCCCCAGGGATTTGGCAGGAACGACATGCAGGCGGCAGCGGTGAAGCTTTGCGGGCAGGTCGATCAGGCCCTGGCGATGCTCAGGAACCGATACGGTCACGGCGGCCACAGCCGCATGACGGGTTCCGGGAGCGCCGTGTTTGCCTGGGTGGGCAAGGAAGACGGTGTCGGCAGCGGCGCCGATCCGAGGGTCAGCGATCTGATCGTGCCCGAGGGTTGGCAGTGGCGCAGATGCCGTGGCCTGAGGCAGCATCCCCTGGCGGAGTGGCTTTCAGGCTGAGCGCGACAAGTTGCAGGTTGGCGCCGGGGCTTTCGGGCCCAGGCGATGACCGGTGTAGGGGAGTCGCCAAGTTGGTTAAGGCATCGGATTTTGATTCCGACATTCGAGGGTTCGAATCCTTCCTCCCCTGCCACCACAATCCAGAACCTCTGGATGAGCCCTGCGGGGACCATCCAGAGGTTCTGCAGTTTTGAGACGCCCCCGATCACCGGGACCAGGGGCAACGCGACGCACCGGGGGGCGCCTCGGTGCCGGTCCCGACGGAGCCCACGATGCTGTCCGACACCCTGCTGTTCACCGGCAATGCCAATCCGGCACTTTCCCAGGAAATCGCCGACCACCTGGGCCTGACGCTGGGCCAGGCCTCGGTCGGCCGCTTCTCCGATGGTGAAGTGGCCATCGAGATCCAGCAGAACGTCCGGGGCCGTGACGTCTTCATCATCCAGCCCACCTGCGCGCCCACCAACGAGCACCTGATGGAGCTCTTCATCATGGTCGATGCGCTCAAGCGCGCCTCGGCCCGGCGCATCACCGCGGTGATTCCGTATTTCGGCTACGCCCGCCAGGACCGCCGTCCGCGCTCCACCCGGGTGCCCATCTCCGCCAAGGTCGTGGCCAACATGCTCGAAGCCGTGGGCGTGAACCGCGTGCTGACCATGGACCTGCACGCCGACCAGATCCAGGGCTTCTTCGACATTCCGGTGGACAACATCTACGCCTCGCCGGTGCTGCTGTCCGACCTCAAGAGCAAGAACTACCACGACCTGGTGGTGGTGTCGCCCGACGTGGGCGGCGTGGTGCGTGCGCGTGCGCTGGCCAAGCAGCTCGGCTGCGACCTGGCCATCATCGACAAGCGCCGCCCCAAGGCCAATGTCTCCGAGGTGATGCACGTCATCGGCGAGATCGAGAACCGCAACTGCGTGATCATGGACGACATGATCGACACCGCGGGCACGCTGGTGAAGGCGGCCGAGGTGCTCAAGGAGCGCAACGCCAGGTCGGTCTATGCCTACTGCACCCATCCGGTGTTCTCGGGCCCGGCGCTCGAGCGCATCAAGAATTCCGAACTCGATGAGGTGGTGATCACCAACACCATCCCGCTGGCCGAAGCCGCCAAGCCGATCACCAAGATCCGCCAGCTGTCGGTGGCCTTCCTGTTTGCCGAGACCATCCGCCGCATTTCCGACGGCGAATCGGTCACATCCCTGTTCTCGGAGCAGAACAACAACTTCTGACCCGGTTCACTGGTGGGGAGGCTTTCGGGCCCCCCGTTATTTGCGTCTGGTCGCGGACGCTGACTCATTGGAGAGTTGCATGAAATTCGTCGCTTACGAGCGCACTGTGCAGGGGACCGGAGCGAGCCGCCGCCTGCGCCGCGCCGACAAGGTGCCTGGCATCGTTTACGGGGCCGGTGAGCCCAAGCAGATCGAGCTCGATCACAACGCGCTGTTCTTCGCGCTGAAGAAGGAAGCCTTCCACGCCTCCATCCTCGACATGGAACTGGCGGGCAAGGTCGAGAAGGTGCTGCTGCGCGACGTGCAGATGCATCCGTTCAAACCCCTCGTCCTGCATGTGGACTTCCAGCGCGTCGACCCCAAGACCCGCATCCAGAAGAAAGTGCCGCTGCACTTCATCAACGAAGAGAACTCGCCGGCCGTCAAGACCGACAAGTGCCTGGTCAACAAGATCGTCACCGAGCTCGAGATCCAGTGCCTGGCGCAGGCCCTGCCCGAGTTCCTCGAAGTGGACCTGGGCGAACTGGTCAAGGGTCAGACCCTGCACGTGAACGACCTGAAGCTGCCCAAGGGCACCAAGGTCGTGACCCATGGCAAGCCCAACCCGGCCGTCGTGTCGGTGGTCGAGCCCGTGGAAGAGGTCGTCGCCACGCCGGCGCCGGCTGCGGCCCCTGCCAAGGGCAAGGACGCCAAGAAGAAGAAGTAAGCCTCGGCGCTTCGGCGTTGCACAAACCCCGCTTCGGCGGGGTTTGTCGCTTCTGCGCCGGACAACCTGCCCCCTGATAATGGCGATCATGATTCGACTGCTGGTGGGCCTGGGCAACCCCGGGCCGCAATACGAAGCCACCCGTCACAACGCCGGGTTCTGGTGGATCGACGAAGCAGCGCGCAAGCTGGGCGCCAACCTCCTGCCCGACCGGGCCTACCATGGCCTGGTGGCCCGGGTGAACCGGCCGCTGGCCGGGGTGGAGGGCCCCGTGTGGCTGCTCGAACCCCAGACCTACATGAACGTCTCGGGCAAGTCGGTGGCGGCGCTGGCACGCTTCTTCAAGATTGCGCCTGAGGAAATCCTTGTCGTGCACGACGAACTCGATCTGCTGCCCGGGCACATGAAGATCAAGCGCGGCGGCGGGCATGCCGGCCACAACGGCCTCAAGGACATCCAGGCCCAGCTGGGCAGCCCGGACTTCTGGCGGCTGCGCCTGGGGATCGGGCATCCCGGCGTGAAGGCCGAGGTGGCCGACTACGTGCTGCGCAAGCCCCCCGCGGCTGAACGCGAGGCGGTGGAAGACTGCATCTGGCGGTCCATGGCTGCGCTGGAACCCCTGCTGCGCGGCGAGATGGAGGCTGCGGCCCGGCTCATCCACACGCGGCCGGCACCGCCCAAGGCGGCGCCGGCGGCCTGAGCCGGTCCTTGTCGCCTCAGTGGGCCGCGCCTTCGGCCTGGGCCTGCAGGCGCCGGTACTTGGCCCACAGCGTGTCCTGATCTTCGCGGTGCTCGGGGTTGATCGGAATGCATTCCACCGGGCACACCTGCACGCACTGGGGCGCGTCGAAGTGGCCCACGCACTCGGTGCAGCGCTGCGGGTCGATCTGGTAGTACTCCGGGCCCATCGAGATCGCCTGGTTCGGGCACTCGGGCTCGCAGACGTCGCAATTGATGCATTGGTCGGTGATCATCAGGGCCATGGTGGCACCCCGTTCCTCTCAGCTTGACGACTTCACCTTGTGGCGAAGGCGCTCCAGCACCGACGGTGCCACAAACTTGGAAACATCACCGCCGAGCATGGCAATCTCGCGCACGAAGGTGCCCGAGACGAACTGGTACTGGTCCGAGGGGGTGAGGAAGACCGTCTCCACGTCGGGCATCAGCTGGCGGTTCATGCCGGCCATCTGGAACTCGTATTCGAAATCGCTCACCGCGCGCAGGCCCCGTACCACCACCTTGCCTTGCTGACCCACCACGAAGTCGCGCAGCAGGCCCGAGAAGGGCATGACCTCGACGTTGGGATGGGCCTGGGCGGCTTCGCGGGCAATCTCCAGGCGTTCCTCCAGCGAGAACAGCGTGCGTTTGTGGTGCCCGGCTGCCACGGCGACGATGAGTGCGTCGAACAGCGTGCTGGCACGACGCATCAGGTCCTCATGCCCCAGGGTCATGGGATCGAAAGTGCCCGGGTAGACAGCGGTGACACGGTGATGGCGGGTCATGTCGTGGTTTCTCGGTCGGCTGACGCCCCCAGTGTAGGCGTGTCGGCGGCGCGCAGCAGCTGAAAGTGCACGGCTCCGGCCCGGCCCTGGCGCCACAGGCTCAGGCCTGCCTGGGCTGCATCGGCCTGCAGCCAGGCCCGGTTGGCTTCCAGGTAGATCAGGCCATCGGGGGCGAGCAAGGGGCGGGCTGCAGCCAGCGCGGGGGCAAAGAGATCGGCCTCGAACGGCGGGTCGAGCAGGATCAGGTCCCATTCGGGCCGACCGTGTCGCTGCATCCAGGCCAGCGCGTCGGCTACCTCGACCTCGACGGCGCCGGCCTGCAGACGCTGTGCCGTCTCGCGCAGGCCGCGCGCCAACGCGGCATCACGCTCCAGCATCAGCACCCGAGTGGCACCGCGCGAAGCGGCCTCCAGACCCAGGGCGCCACTGCCGGCAAAGGCATCCAGGCAGCGCCAGCCGCTGAGGTCCTGGCCCAGCCAGTTGAACAGGGTCTCGCGCACGCGGTCGGGTGTGGGGCGCAGGCCGGGGCGGTCGGGGACGGGCAGCTTGCTGCGCTTCCACCGGCCCCCGATGATGCGCACTTCATGGGGGGCAGAGGAAGGGCGGTGGGCAGGCACGGCCCCGATTTTAGGCGGGCTCCTAGAATGAGGCCGAAGGACACCGACACCCATGTTCAGCTTTTTCCGCAAGAAGACGCCGCCGCCCGAGACACCCGCCGCAGGCCCGGCCCCTGTGGGCGAGCCCTCCCAAGTGCTCGCCCCCGAGCCCGCACCGTCGCAGCCCACGGAACGCCGTACCTGGCTGGACCGCCTGCGCAGCGGGCTGCGCAAGACCGGCAGCAGCCTGTCACAGGTCTTCACCGGCACGCAGATCGATGATGCCCTCTACGAAGAGCTCGAGGCCGCCCTGCTGATGGCCGATGCGGGTGTGAAGGCCACCGAGTTCCTGCTGTCCGATCTGCGGCGGCGCGTGAAGGAGCGCAAGGTCACCGACCCGGCCGCCGTGAAGGGCCTGCTGGCCGATGCCCTCACCGAGCTGCTCGCGCCGCTGGAAAAGCCGCTGGTGGTGGGCCAGCACCGGCCCACCGTGATCATGGTGGTGGGCGTCAACGGTGCAGGCAAGACGACCAGCATCGGCAAGCTCACCCGCCATCTGGCCGACGCCGACCAGAAGGTGCTGCTGGCCGCCGCCGACACCTTCCGTGCGGCCGCACGCGAGCAGTTGTCGGTGTGGGCCGACCGCAACCGGGTCGAGATCGTGAGCCAGGAGGGGGGTGATCCAGCTGCAGTCACCTTCGACGCCGTGACGGCGGGCAAGTCACGCGCCTGTGATGTCGTGATCGCCGACACCGCCGGGCGCCTGCCCACGCAACTGCACCTCATGGAAGAACTGAGGAAGATCCGGCGCGTGATCGCCAAGGCCGATGCCTCGGCGCCGCACGAGGTGCTGCTGGTGGTGGACGGCAACACCGGCCAGAATGCCCTGGCCCAGGTGAAGGCCTTCGACGAGGCGCTGCAACTCACCGGCCTCATCGTCACCAAGCTCGACGGGACGGCCAAGGGCGGTGTGCTGGCCGCCCTCGCACGCGAGCGGCCCATCCCGGTCTATTTCATCGGCGTGGGCGAAAAGCTGGAAGACCTGCAGACCTTCAGCGCGCGCGAGTTCGCCCAGGCCCTGCTGGCCTGATCACCGGCGCCGGGGCAGCTCCGGGGGCGACAGCGGGGCCGGCGCGGAATCGAGATCGTCGAACCAGGTGGATGACGGTGGTTCGGCCTGTTCGGCCCCGTCGAGCCCCGGGCGTCCTGGGGCGGATGCGCCACGCGTGCTGACCTGGCTGGCCCCCTCTTGCGTGGTCAGCAGCCCCAGCGACTGCAGGATGGCATTGCGGGCCTCCTCGGCGTCAGGAATCGCCCCTTCGCGCCAGATGTGCAGGGGCATGCCCGAGGCCTTGATGACCCGCTCCATGCGAGCCTGACGTTTCTGAGCGCGCTCACTCTCCTGGCCATCGGCCGAACGGATCTCGACCACGGCCACGGCCAGCGAGTTGGGCTCACAGATGACGATGTCGGCGCAGATCTGGCCCACGCGGCGCAACCATTCGGTGTAGGAGTGTCGCGTGGGCACCTTCAGGAAACGCGCCAGCGGCACCTGGGCCAGGATGAGGTGCTCGGGCAGGGCGCGGCGCAGCACTACATAGGCTTCCCGTTCGCCACCCGTGAGCACCCGCGTGGGGGTCGGTTGCCAGGCCATCAGCGTGTCCAGCGCCTCCACGGTCTTGGGCCGCTTGCCGCTGCCGCCGCCCGCCTTGGGTTGGCGCGTGAGCCAGACCACGACGCCCAGCACCAGCACGATGGCGACCACCAGGATGAGGATCAGATCCATGGGAGAAATACTTTCCAGTCAATGAAGCGGACCTTAGCGGCCCGCCTCGCGGGGGTCAACGTGCCTGTGGATGCCCCCGTCCACACCAGGCGGGGGACAGCGCACGCGGTTCAGCGTCCCATGCCGGGCAGTCCCTTCATGCCGCCCATGCGCTTCATCATCTTCATCAGCCCGCCGCCCTTCATCTTCTTCATCATGCCCTGCATCTGCTCGAACTGGTTGAGCAGGCGGTTCACTTCCTGCACCTGCACACCCGCGCCGGCGGCGATGCGACGCTTGCGGCTGGCCTTGAGGAGCTCGGGCTTGCGGCGCTCGAGCGGCGTCATCGCGTTGATGATGCCCTCCATGCGGCGCACCTCGCGTTCGGCGCGGTCCATGTCGGCCTGACCGGCCTTGGCCGCCAGATGGCTGGGCAGCTTGTCCATCAGTCCGGACAGCCCGCCCATTTTCTTCATCTGGCTGATCTGGGAGAGAAAGTCGTTCAGGTCGAAGCCATCGCCGGACTTGACCTTGTCGGCCAGCTTCTGGGCGGCAGCCATGTCGACGCCCTTCTGCACCTCCTCGACCAGGGCCACGATGTCGCCCATGCCCAGCACACGACCGGCATGGCGCTGCGCATCGAACACCTCCAGGCCGTCGATCTTTTCGGACACACCGGCGAACTTGATCGGCGCGCCGGTGACGGTGCGTACCGACAGGGCCGCCCCACCGCGCGAATCGCCGTCGAGCTTGGTGAGCACGATGCCGGTGAGGGGCAGGGCGTCCTTGAAGGCCTTGGCCGTGTTGATCGCATCCTGGCCCTGCATGGCATCGACGACGAAGAGCGTCTCCACCGGCTTCAGCGTGGCATGCAGTTCGCGGATCTCGGCCATCAGCGCCTCGTCGATGGCCAGCCGGCCGGCCGTATCGACGATCAGCACGTCGAAGTAGTGCCGTCGGGCGTGGTCGAGTGCGGCGCGCGCGATGTCCAGGGGCTTGTCGGACGGCTGGGACGGAAACCACTCGGCGCCCGCTGCCTTGGTCACGGTCTTCAACTGCTCGATGGCGGCCGGACGGTACACGTCGGCCGACACCGTGAGCACCTTCTTCTTGCGTGACTGGATCAGGTGGCGCGCCAGCTTGGCCGTGGTGGTGGTCTTGCCCGCTCCCTGCAGGCCGGCCATCAGGATCACGGCTGGCGGCTGGGCGGCGAGGTTGAGGTCGCTGACCCCTTCGCCCATCGTGGCGGCCAGCTCCTTGTGCACCACCCCCACCAGTGCCTGCCCGGGCGAAAGCGAACCCACCACCTCCTGGCCGAGAGCGCGCTCCTTGACGCGGGCAATGAAGTCGCGCACCACCGGCAAGGCCACATCGGCCTCGAGCAGGGCCATGCGCACCTCGCGCAGCATGTCCTGGACGTTGTTTTCGGTGATGCGGGCCTGGCCGCGCATCTGTTTGACCAGGCGTGACAGGCGATCGGAGAGCGTGGATGCCATCGGGGGAGCGGCGCTGCCGACGGGGCAGTTGCCGCGAAAGTACACTGTGCGGATGATTCTAGACGCTCGTCTTCCATGCTGATGCCGGTTGTGGGCCAGTCTGCGCTGACCTTGGCCGCCGGTGTCGTGGCGTTGCTGGCCTATGCGGCGGCGGCCGCACGCGCCGAGCGGGTGTTTCATCCCTTGCGCTGGGCGCTGACGGTGGGCTGGCTGGCCCATGCGGCCGCCCTGATCCTGGACACTTCGGGCGTGGGCTCGGCGGTGGAGGGCGCGCGGTTCGGCTTTGCGCCGGCGTTGTCGGTCACCCTGTGGCTCGTGCTGGCCGTCTATGCCATTGAAAGCCGCTTCGTGCCCCTGCCGGGCGTGCAGCGCTGGCTGGCCGCGCTCGGAGCGCTCGCCGTAGCGCTCATGCTGCTCTTTCCCGGTGAGGTGAGGCCCCACATCGCCTCGCCCTGGCTGCCACTGCACTGGGTGTTGGGCATCGCGTCGTACGGCCTGTTCGGCGCGGCCGTCCTGCACGCGGGCTTGCTCACGAACGCGGAGCGCCAGATGCGCCAGCACCGCGGCCTGAGCCAGCCGACGCCGCTGGGCTTGCCCTTGCTGCGTCTGGAAAAGCTGACCTTCCGCTTTGTGGCGGCGGGCTTTGCGGTGCTGTCGGCGGCCTTGTTGATGGGCTGGTGGTTCGCCCAGCCCTGGCGCTGGGATCACAAGACCGTCTTTTCGCTGCTGGCGTGGCTGGTGTTTGCCGGCCTGCTGGCGGGGCGCCAGGGTTTCGGCTGGCGGGGCCGCAAGGCCACACGGTGGCTGTACACGGGCGCCGGCTTGCTGCTGCTGGCCTATGTCGGGTCGCGCTTTGTCGTGGAAGTGCTGATCCAGCGCGCTGCATCGGGAGCCTCGCTGTGAAGTATCTGGTGGTTGTCGTGGTGGTGCTGGTGGTGGTGTGGCTGCTGCGCGGCCAGCGACGCAAGGAGGCGTCTGCGCCGCGTTCGTCTGCGCGGCCCCGCGAGGCCCCTCAGCAAATGGTGGACTGCGCGCACTGTGGCGTGCACCTGCCCGCTGCGGACGCGGTCCGCGGCGAGGATGGCCGCCACTACTGCACGGCGGCGCATCGTCTGGCGGGACCCCGCTGATCCGGGCAGGGACGGCCTCGGGATGAATCGCCGCGCCACTGAACGCCGCAGCGCCGAACGGCGTGCCGCCGATCGCCGGGCATCGTCCGCGCAGCGGCCTGAGCCGGAGTCCTGGTTTGCCGCCCTGGGTGTCGAGGGTGACACCCAGCTGGGCGACGAGGAGTCGCGCTACAACGACGGCAGCACGCTGCCAAGCGAGGACTCGCGTTTCCTCACGCGCCACGCGCGGCGTCTGCTGGGCGCGGCCGGCATGCCCTCCTTCCAGCGCATCTTCCGCGCGTTCCTGGGGGCGCGGGTGGCGGTTGGCCTGCTGTTGCTCACCACGCAGCTCGCGACGCACTGGTTCGGCTCCGGTGTTCCCTTGCACGTGCTCGCGGGGTGTGTGCTCTATGCCACCCTCACGATGGCCGCCTGGGGGTTGTTCCGCGGGGCGGGCGCTGCCACGTCGGGCACGGCCGCGCCGCCACCTTCACGCCTGAACCGGCGCCAGTGGCTGGCCACGATCGGCGTGGATGTGATGGCCTTCGGCGCCCTGCACCTGCTGGCGCCCCGTGGGGGGCTCAGCTTCGTTCCCCTGCTGGTGCTGCCCGTCCTCATGGCCGGGGTGCTCACCCGCCGGCGGGCGGCCCTGGGGGTGGCGGCGGCCGTCACTCTGCTGCTCCTGGGTGAGGCCTGGCGGGAAGCCTCGCGTGGGGGTGACATCAGCGTGCTGATGACGCAGGCGGGGCTCGTGGCCAGCGGCTTTTTCGTCATCGCCTTTCTGGCGGGTGAGCTGGCCGGGCGCCTGGCACGCGAGGAGCTGGCTGCACGAGGCAGCCTGGAGCTGGCTCGCCAGCAGGCCCAGCTCAACCGTCTCGTGATCGACGAGCTGCACCACGGCGTGCTGGTGGTCGATCGGCGAGGCAAGGTACGCGCCGCCAACCCGGCGGCGCGGCGCATCATTGCCGACTCCGGGCTGTCCCGGCCGGCGCCTTTCCAGCTGCAGTCCCAGCTTGCCTGGGTGCCCTTGGCCCAGGCGGTGCGCCGGGCCTTCGGTGAAGGTCAGTGGCCCGAGTCCGGGCGCGAAGTCCATCTGGTCTTTGACTCCGGCGTGGAGCGTGCCTTGCGCGTGCGCATGCGCTTCACGCGGCGGCGCGACCCTGACAGCAGCGAGGAGCTGTGCGTCCTGTTCCTCGAGGACGAGCGCGACGTGCAGGCCCGGGTCCGGCAGGAAAAGCTGGCAGCGATGGGACGCGTCTCGGCCGGCATCGCGCACGAGATCCGCAATCCGCTGGCGGCCATCGCACAGGCCAATGCACTGATGGCCGAAGATGCTGAGACACCCGCGCAGCGCCAGCTCACACAGATGGTCAGCGACAACGTCGAGCGCCTCAAGCGCATCGTGGACGACGTGATGGAAGTGGCGCCTGGCGGACCGGCGACCACCGCGCCGGTGATCGACCTCAGCGCGCTGGTGGGCTCGGTGTGCAGCGAGTGGGCGCGGACGGCGCGCCTGCCGCTGGACGAGCGCAGCCCCCTGAAGGTGACGCTGCCACAGCACGCGCTGGCCACACGGTTTGATCCGGACCACCTGCGACGCGTGCTGGTCAACCTCCTCGACAACGCTCACCGTCACGCGTCCGGCCAGCCAGGCAGTGTGCTCGTCCATCTGTATGAAGATGGCGACGACGTGGTCACCCTGAGTGTGGCCAGCGATGGTGACCCCATCCCGCCCGACGTGGAACGCTACCTGTTCGAACCCTTCTTTTCGACGCGCAGCCGAGGCACCGGCCTGGGCCTGTATATTTGCAAGGAGCTGTGCGAGCGTTACGGCGCGAGCATCGATTACCGCCTGCGCGGCGCCCACCACGGTGCGCGCAACGAGTTCTTCCTGGCGATGCGGCGCGAAGCGCTCGAAGCGCCTGTGTCCACCCTGCATCTCGACTCATGACGCTCGCCTCCCACTACAGCCTGCTGGTCGTTGATGACGAACCCGACCTGCGCACCCTGTACGAGCTGACCCTGCTGCGGGAGGGCTATGACGTCGAAACGGCTGCCACCGTCGAGGACGCCTGGGCTCGGCTGCACGACCGCACCTACAGTGCCGTGATCACCGATATGCGCCTGCCCGATGGCACGGGGCTGGACCTGCTGCGGCGGCTCGAGCAGGCCGGCCGACGCGAAAGGACCATCGTCATCACGGCCTTCGGGTCGCCGGAGAACGCCGTGGAGGCGCTCAAGGCGGGGGCCTACGATTACCTCACGAAGCCGGTGGACCTCAAGCAGTTCCGCGCCGTGGTGGCCTCTGCGCTGGGGCGTCAGGCGCCGGCTGCGGCGCCCTCGGCCGCACCGGCTCCTGTCCCGCGCACGCCGCAACGCTCGGGCGCCGCAGGGAGCGGCAGCGCCATCGAACGCATGGCCGGCCAGTCGCCCAGCATGCAGCAGGTGCGTGCGCTGATCGACAAGGTGGCCCGCAGCATGGCGCCGGTGCTGGTGGCCGGCGAGTCGGGCACCGGCAAGGAGCTGGTGGCACGCGCCATCCACGAGGTGAGCCCGCGCCAGGGGCAGCCCTTCATCGCCGTCAATTGCGGTGCCATTCCCGAACAGCTGCTGGAAGCGGAGTTCTTCGGCTACCGCAAAGGGGCCTTCACCGGGGCCAACGAGGACCGCGAAGGCTTTTTCCAGGCGGCCCGCGGAGGCACGCTGTTTCTCGACGAGATTGGCGATCTGCCGCTGTCGATGCAGTCCAAGTTGCTGCGCGTGATCCAGGAGCGTGCCGTGAGGCCGGTCGGCGCCGTGTCGGAGACCCCGGTGGACGTGCGCATCGTCAGTGCCACCCACAAGGATCTGGCCGCCGAGGTCCAGACCGGTCGATTCCGGCAGGATCTGTACTACCGTCTGAACGTGATCCAGATCCGCGTCCCGCCCTTGCGGGAACGCATGGAGGACCTGCCGGCCATCTGCGCTCGCGTCCTCGAGCGCATCGCGCAGGATGCCGGCGTGTGGCCGCCCCCCCGCCTGGCCCCCGAGGCCCTGGAGCAGCTGCGGCACTACAACTTCCCCGGCAATGTGCGCGAGCTGGAGAACCTCCTGCACCGGGCGGTGGCGCTGTCCGGCGGCGAGTGGGTTGATGAGGGGTCCTTGCTGCTGCCTGACGCCTACGAAGGCGACACGGTGATGCAGGACTTCGACACCGGTGCCGGCGGGGCGCGGCTGGAGGCGCCGGCCATGGCGCAGGCCGACACCCAGGCACCCTTGCCGACCAACCTGGAGGCCTATCTCGACTCGGTCGAGCGTGACATCCTGGTCCGTGCTTTGGAGCGGCACCGCTTCAACCGCACGGCAGCCGGGGCCAGCCTGGGCCTGTCGCTGCGCCAGATGCGCTACCGCATGGCCCGCCTCGGCGTGATGGTGGCCGAACATGGGGTGACGCCGGACAGCGATGGCAGTGAGTGAGCCTCCGCGGAACGTGCTCTGGCACGAAGGCTGGTACCGCCTGGCCCGCGCGGTGCCCAGCCCCAACCACGGGCTGCGCCCACCGGGACAAGTCATCGATCTGGTGATCCTTCACTCCATCAGCCTGCCGCCCGGACGGTATGGCGGGGACGAGATCGAGCGATTCTTCACCAACACCCTGGACTGGGCGGCGCATCCATACTTTGAGACCCTGCGCGGTCTGGAGGTGTCGGCCCACTTTGTCGTGCAGCGCGATGGCGGCCTGCTCCAGTTCGTGTCCTGCGAGCGACGCGCCTGGCACGCCGGCCGATCCAGTTTTCAGGGACGTGACAATTGCAACGATTTCAGCATCGGGATCGAGCTGGAGGGACTGGAAGGCGAGGCCTTTGCTCCCATCCAGTACCGCACGCTGGTCACGCTCCTGCGCGATCTGCGTGCGATCTACCCGGTGGCGCACGTGACCGGACATGAGCATGTGGCGCCGGGACGCAAGTCCGACCCTGGGCCTGCATTCGACTGGGCAGGCCTGCAAGCCGCGCTGGGCTGGCCGGCAGTGTGCTTTGCCTTGAGCCCGACCTAGCGCTGGCGCGGCCTGGAGGCGTGTTTGGTCCTGAGGGCCGCATGGATCTTCGTCGGCGATTGCCAGCAGCACATGCCATGCGGCCTGCGGCGGACGTGGACCGTTTTGCACCGGCCTCGACCCTGAGCTGCAAGCACCAATCGGGGTGGTCGTCAATCCTGCATTGTGACCAGTCGGGACACTAGCGCTAGCGCTTGAAACCGGGGCGAGCGCTAGATATAGTGTTTCGGTCCACACACAACAAGTGCATTCCGCCGGCCTCGCGCACATCCTGCGCGTGGCACCCGGCGCGGCGCCCTGCCAGACCGATTGCAGATTTAGGGGAATCCATGCAGACATCCACCGCCACCACCGAGCCGCACGCCGGCACCACCTTCAGCGCTTCCACCAGCCGTGCGGCTGGCGCCACCACCTCGGCCTATGCCGGTTATCAGATCATCCGCCGCAACGGTGCGGTAGTGGCTTTCGAGCCTCACAAGATCGCGGTGGCGCTGATGAAGGCCTTCCTGGCGGTGCACGGCACGCAGGGTGCAGCCTCGGCCAGCGTGCGCGAAACAGTGGACGGCCTGACCGAGGCGGTGGTGCGAGCCCTGTTGCGCTCGCGTCCGGGAGGTGGCACGTTCCACATCGAGGACGTGCAAGACCAGGTCGAGCTCGGCCTGATGCGCGGCGGCCATCACGAGGTCGCGCGCGCCTATGTGCTCTACCGCGAGCGCCGCGCCCAGGAGCGCGCCCGACAGGGCGAGCAGGTCGCCGCCCAGCAGGCCCAGCCCGCGCTGATGGTGGTCGACGGTGGCCATCGCGTACCCCTGGACATGAACCGTCTGCAGGCCCTGATCGTGTCGGCCTGCGAGGGTCTGGGCGAAGACGTCAAGCCGGAACCCATCCTGGCCGAGACGCGCCGCAACCTCTACGACGGTGTGCCCATCGACGAGGTTTACAAAGCTGCCATCCTGGCTGCACGCACCCTGATCGAGAAGGATCCGGCCTACACCCGCGCCACTGCGCGGCTGCTGCTGCACACCATCCGCAAGGAGATCCTCGGCGAGGAGGTCACCCAGGCCGAGATGCACCAGCGCTACGCCGAGTATTTCCCCGGCTTCATCAAGAAGGGCGTGGATGCCGAACTCCTGGACGAGCGCCTGCTGCAGTTCGACCTGGCCCGCCTGGGCGGTGCGCTCAAGGCCGAGCGCGACTTGCAGTTCGACTATCTGGGCCTGCAGACCCTGTACGACCGCTATTTCCTGCACGTGCGCAAGCAGCGCATCGAGCTGCCCCAGGCCTTCTTCATGCGCGTGGCCATGGGCCTGGCGCTGAACGAGATCGACCGCGAGGCCCGCGCCATCGAGTTCTACGAGGTGCTGTCCAGCTTCGACTTCATGTCGAGCACGCCCACCCTGTTCAACTCCGGCACGCGCCGCTCCCAGCTCTCCAGCTGCTACCTCACCACGGTGCCCGACGACCTCGACGGCATCTACGAGGCCATCAAGGAAAACGCCCTGCTGTCGAAGTTCGCCGGCGGCCTGGGCAATGACTGGACCCGCGTGCGCGCCCTGGGCAGCCACATCAAGGGCACCAATGGCGAAAGCCAGGGGGTGGTGCCTTTCCTGAAGGTGGTCAACGACACGGCCGTGGCAGTCAACCAGGGTGGCAAGCGCAAGGGCGCCGTGTGTGCCTACCTGGAAAGCTGGCACCTGGATGTCGAGGAGTTCCTCGAGCTGCGCAAGAACACCGGCGATGATCGTCGCCGCACCCACGACATGAACACGGCCAACTGGATCCCCGACCTGTTCATGAAGCGGGTGATGGAGAACGGCGAGTGGACGCTGTTCTCGCCCTCCACCTGCCCGGACCTGCACGACAAGTTCGGCAAGGACTTCGAGGCGGCCTACACCCGCTACGAGGAGATGGTCGCGCGCGGCGAGATCAAGCTCTACAAGAAGGTGCGTGCCGTCGACCTGTGGCGCAAGATGCTGACCATGCTGTTCGAGACCGGGCACCCCTGGATCACCTTCAAGGACGCCTGCAACGTGCGCTCGCCTCAGCAGCATGTGGGCGTGGTGCACAGCAGCAATCTGTGCACCGAGATCACGCTGAACACCAACGACCAGGAAATCGCCGTGTGCAACCTGGGCTCGGTCAACCTGGCCCAGCACCTGAAGGACGGTGGCATCGATCACGACAAGCTCAAGCGCACGGTTGCCACGGCCATGCGCATGCTCGACAACGTCATCGACATCAACTATTACGCGGTCAAGAAGGCGCGCGATTCGAATCTGCGCCACCGCCCGGTGGGGCTGGGCGTGATGGCCTTCCAGGACAGCCTCTACCAGTTGCGCATTCCCTACGCCAGCGAGGCGGCCGTGGAGTTCGCCGACCGGTCGATGGAAGCCGTCTGCTACTACGCCTACTGGGCCTCGACCGAACTGGCTGCCGAGCGTGGGCGCTACTCCAGCTACAAGGGCTCGTTGTGGGACCGCGGCATCCTCCCGATGGATTCGCTGGATCTGCTGGCCGAGCAGCGCGGCGGCTACGTCGAGGTCGACCGCTCCCGCACCCTGGACTGGGATAGCCTTCGCGCCCGCATCGCCCAGCACGGCATGCGCAACTCCAACTGCGTGGCGATCGCCCCGACGGCGACCATCTCCAACATCGTCGGCGTGGACGCCTCGATCGAACCTTGCTTCGGCAACCTCTCGGTCAAGTCCAACCTCTCGGGCGAGTTCACCGTGGTCAACGAGTACCTGGTGCGCGACCTGAAGAAGCTGGGCCTGTGGGACGACGTGATGGTCATGGACCTCAAGCACTTCGACGGTTCGCTGCGCCGCATCGACCGCGTGCCCGAGGATCTCAAGCAGCTCTATGCCACGGCCTTCGAGGTGGAGCCCGTGTGGCTCGTCGAGGCTGCTGCGCGCCGCCAGAAGTGGATCGACCAGGCGCAGAGCCTGAACATCTACATGGCCGGCGCCTCGGGCAAGAAGCTTGACGAGACCTACAAGCTCGCCTGGCAGCGCGGCCTGAAAACCACCTACTACCTGCGCACCATCGGCGCAACGCACGCCGAGAAGTCCACGGTGAAGTCGGGGCAGCTCAATGCCGTGCCCTCGCAGGGCGGTATGGCATCAGGGGCCTCAGCCATCGACGCGGCTGCGGCGAAGGCGCGCGAACAGATGGCAGCCGTGCCGGCGACCGATATGAAGTTCTGCTCCCTCGACGATCCGACCTGCGAGGCCTGCCAGTAAGGCTTTCGACATGATGCGAGACGCGGTGCCTGGCCGCACTCGCATCGATTTCATTGCGTGTGTTCCAACGCCAGGCATCGATGGTGATGCGCACGCTGCGTCAGTTTCGATGCAGCACAGCAACAAGTTCATCGCGTCGTTGTCAAGAAGTGCTTGGTGTTTGGACACAACACTCTCATAATTCGCACCCATAGGAAGTCCACCATGTTGGCCTGGGAAGAAGACCTCCAAGCTTCGAACTCTCTCGCGATGCAACCCATGACCTCTGCGCCTGGCGCGGCACGGTCGGTGGCATCGTCGCCCCAGACGACGCAGCCCGCCTCTTCGTCGGTGCGTCGTGTGAACGTCGCCGACAAGCGCATCATCAACGGCCAGACCGACGTCAACCAGCTCGTCCCCTTCAAGTACAAGTGGGCCTGGGAGAAGTACCTCGCCACCTGCGCCAACCACTGGATGCCGCAAGAGATCAACATGTCTCGCGACATCGCGCTGTGGAAGGACCCCAACGGCCTGACCGAAGACGAGCGCCGCATCATCAAGCGCAACCTCGGCTTCTTCGTCACGGCAGACTCGCTGGCTGCCAACAACATCACCCTGGGCACCTACCGCCACATCACGGCGCCCGAGTGCCGTCAGTTCCTGCTGCGCCAGGCCTTCGAAGAAGCCATCCATACCCACGCCTACCAGTACATCGTCGAAAGCCTGGGCCTGGATGAGGGCGAGATCTTCAACGCCTACCACGAGGTGTCGTCGATCCGCGACAAGGACGAGTTCCTGATCCCGTTCATCGACGCGATCATGGATCCGAACTTCAAGACGGGTACACCCGAAGCCGACCAGACCCTGCTCAAGAGCCTGATCGTCTTCGCCTGCCTGATGGAAGGCCTGTTCTTCTACGTGGGCTTCACCCAGATCCTGGCGCTGGGCCGTCAGAACAAGATGACGGGTGCAGCCGAGCAGTACCAGTACATCCTGCGCGACGAATCGATGCACTGCAATTTCGGCATCGATCTCATCAACCAGATCAAGCTGGAGAACCCCCACCTGTGGACCGCAGAGTTCAAGGCCGAGATCAAGGCCTTGTTCCTCAAGGCGGTCGAGCTGGAGTACCGCTACGCCGAGGACACCATGCCTCGCGGGGTGCTGGGGTTGAATGCTTCGATGTTCAAGGGCTATCTGCGTTACATCGCGAATCGGCGCGCCACGCAGATTGGCCTGGAGGAGCTCTTCCCGAACGAGGAAAACCCGTTCCCGTGGATGAGCGAAATGATCGACCTGAAGAAAGAGCGCAATTTCTTCGAGACCCGCGTCATCGAGTACCAATCCGGTGGCGCGCTGTCCTGGGATTGAAGCGCCGCGGCGAAGTACCACGCTCCAGGTCATGAACAGAGAACGAACCAGATTCACAGGCGGAAGGTTGCGGACGAAGAAGCTGCACCAGCCGCCTGTCATCGTATTCACCGGACCGGGGCGTCCCTCCTGGACAGAATCCCGGCCTGTGAATCTCCGCGCTGTATCGAGCGGCGCGGTGCTCTTTGCCACTTGATCAAGGAGATTCGTCATGGCAACTGCGAAGAAACCGGCCGCCAAGAAGGCGGCAGCGAAGAAGCCGGCCGCCAAGAAGGCCGCTGTGAAGAAGGCCGCACCGGCCAAGAAGGTCGTCGCCAAGAAGGCCGCGCCCGCCAAGAAGGCTGCGGTGAAGAAGGTGGCGGCCAAGAAGCCCGCCGCGAAGAAGGCTGCGCCCGCCAAGAAGGCCGCGGTGAAGAAGGTGGCGGCCAAGAAGCCCGCCGCGAAGAAGGTCGCCGCCAAGAAGCCGGCCGCCAAGAAGGTGGCAGTCAAGAAGGTCGCCGCCAAGAAGGCTGCACCGGCCAAGAAGGCTGCAGCCAAGAAGGCGCCTGCCAAGAAGGCTGCTGCGAAGAAGCCTGCGGCCAAGAAGCCCGCTGCGAAGAAGCCTGCCGCGAAGGCTGCCCCTGCCCCTGCCGCCGCTGCGCCTGCAGCCAAGACGGCTCTCAGCCCTCAGGCGGCCTGGCCCTTCCCGACGGGCAACAAGCCCTGAGCCGGATCGCGCCGCCGCAAGGCGGCGCCCCGTGCAAAGCCCGGCTTCGGCCGGGTTTTTTCTTGCTCAGTCCAGTGCAAGAGCGGTGCGGTCGATGCGGTGGTTCTGCGGGCCGCTGCAGGCGATCTTCAGTGCGCCCAGCCGGTTGCCCAGCTCTGCGCAGCGGGCCAGCGCCCAGCCCCGTTCCAGCCCATAGAGCAGGGCTGCGCGGAAGGCATCGCCGCAACCTGTGGGGTCCACCACGGCCGTGGCCTTCACGCCCGGGATGTGCTGTCGCTCCCCCTGTGTCCAGACCTCGCAGCCCTGCTCCCCCAGCGTCACGACCACGCCCTGCAGGTGAGAGCGCGACAGCGATGCGAGGTCCTGGCCGGTGCGTTCGCACAGCATGCGCGCCTCGTAGTCGTTCAGCGCCACCCAGGTGGCCTGGGAGACGAAGCGCCGCAGTTCCTCACCGTTGAACATCGGCAGGCCTTGGCCGGGATCGAAGATGAAGGGAATGCCGGCCGCAGCCAGCTGTTGTGCATGCCCGATCATCGCCTCGCGTCCGTCCGGGGCGATGATCGCCAGGCGGATGTCCTCGCGCGCGGTGATGCGGGTCTGGTGAGCCTCGCCCATCGCGCCGGGATGGAAGGCGGTGATCTGGTTGTTGTCCAGGTCGGTCATGATGATCGCCTGGGCGGTGTACTGGCCGTCGATGGTGCGCACGAACTCGGTTGAAACCCCCCAATCCTGCAGGCGCTGCAGGTAGTCCTGCCCGTCGGTCCCGAGGGCTGCCATCACCAGCGGGGTGCCGCCAAGCTGGTGCAGGGAGTAGGCGATGTTGCCGGCGCAGCCGCCGAACTCGCGCCGCAGCGTGGGCACGAGGAAGGACACGTTCAGGATGTGGATCTGCTCGGGCAGGATCTGCTCGCGAAAGCGACCGTGGAAGTTGGTGATGGTGTCGAAGGCCAGCGAACCGCAGATCAGGGCAGACATGAAGGCTCCAGATGCAAGGAGGAAAGGTCAGGGGTAGAAGGCTTCGACGGTGTAGCCTGCCACACGATGACCTGGCGTCCGGAAGTCCAGGCGCAAGGTCATGTCGGCACGTGCGGCCAGGGTCTCGTCCGCACGGAAGTCGGCCGGCAGCAAGGCCCGCCGGGTGACCAGGCTGCCTTGCAGATCGGTCAGTGCCAGCTCGATGGCCGGCACGGCCACTGCCACGCCGGCACGGTTGCGCAACTGGACGGTGAGCCGATAGCTCTCCGGCGAGTTGCCAGGGGCCAGGCTGCTGTTGTCGACGACGACATCATCGATGGACTGCCAGGGCCCCACACGGCATTGCGTCCAGGCGCAAAGCTGCTCCAGCCAAGGGCGGGTCTGGGGATGGTGCACGGCCAGCCAGTTGCGCTCGTGCCGGGCCCACTGGAGGCTCAGCATGGCGGCAAGGGCCAGCGCGAGCACGCCGAGCGTGGCGCGCACGGCAGGCCGGCGCCACAGGGCCTCCCGCTCGGCCTGGCGCAGGAAGCCGGGCGTGTGGTGGCTGTCGTCGTTCTTGCCCGCTCGTGGGCGAGCGCCGCCGCGGCCGGCGCTTGCCCGTGCGATCGGGGCGGCGCGAGGAGTCCAGGCGGCCGGGCGCGGCGTGTCGGGCTGCTCATCACTGTGCAGATCGCTGTCGAGCCGGGCATCGGCAAACTCATGTTCGACATCGCTCTCGTGCAGTGCACCGTAGGTGCTGCGGTCGAGAAAGCGCGAGTCGAGCACCTCGGAGGTGGTGGGCGCGTCGTCGTCCGCGATGATGGCCGGCGCAGCCGCAGGGGGTGGCGCCGCGGTTGAAGCCGGCGCCGGGGTCGGAGTGCGTGCGCGAGGGCGCAGCGTTGCGGCAGCCGGCGGGGGAGGGGGGGGTGGGGGCGGGCCCGCGCTGTCGGACGAGGCTTTGGAGAGCAAAGCCCCGAGCCCCGCCTGCACGGCAGCGCTGGGGCTGCTTTCGCGGGGGCTGCCGGAGGCCGAAGCGGTTCCGCTGGTGGGGGCGGGGTCCCGCTCGAGGTCAAAGAGTCCGTCGAGGGCATTGAACACCTCGTTGCAGCGACCACAGCGCACCCAGCCCTCGGACACCTTGAGCTGATCCTGCACCACACGAAAGGCGGTGTGGCAGGCGGGGCAACGGGTGGCCAGACTCATGGCGCAAATGATGCCATGACGATGGTCTCGTCCTGGCGGTCACGCGGCTCAGGCACGGTGGGCAGTCATCAGGATCCAGCCATCATCCCGGTCGCTCACTTGCAGGCGCAGCCAGGGCGCATAAGCCGCTGTCAGTTCATCGGCCTGGCGTTCCAGAATGCCCGCAAGCACCAGGTGCCCGCCCGGCGCCACGTGTGCGCACAGCAGGGGCGCGAGCAACTTGAGCGGTGTGGCCAGGATGTTGGCCAGCACCAGCGGGTAGGCCCCTTGGGCCAGGTCGGGCAGTCCGGCGCGCAGCGTGACGCCGTTGGCCTGTGCATTGTGGGAGGTGGCTTCGACGGCGGCCGGGTCGATGTCAACCGCGTCGATGCCCTGGGCGCCATGAAGGGCAGCACCGATGGCCAGGATGCCCGAGCCGCACCCGTAGTCGAGCGTGCGGACCCATGCCGGGCTCAGCTCGGGCGCGTGCGTGGCGATCCAGCGCAGGCACATGCGGGTGGTGGGGTGGGTGCCCGTGCCGAAGGCGAGGCCGGGGTCGAGACGGATGATCTGCTCGGCTTGCGCAGGCGGTTCATGCCAGGTGGGCACGATCCAGAAGCTGGGCGTGATTTCCACCGGGGCGAACTGCGATTGCGTGAGGCGCACCCAGTCTGCGTCGGGCACATCCTGGACGGCCACCACATGCACGTCACCGGCCCACTCCTGCGCCAGCAGCAGTGTGGCGGCTTCGAGGGCGGCTTCCTCGTCGGGGTAGAGCGCCTTGACGGTGGATCGCTGCCAGCCGGCCCGGGGCGGCGGCATGCCGGGCTCGCCGAAGAGGGCTTGCTCGGCCTCACTGTCGGCATCGGCGTCCTCGACAGAGACCGACAGCGCGTCGAGTTCCATCAGCGCGTCGGACACCGTCTCGACGTCGCCCTCGGCCGCCAGCAGGATGAGCTCGACCATGCCTCAGCGCTGGTGCTGGGACATCCAGCCTTCCAGATAGTGGATGCTGGTGCCGCCTTCCATGAACTTCGAATCGACCATCAGCTCCCGGTGCAGCGGGATGTTGGTGAGGATGCCTTCCACGAGCGTCTCGGACAGGGCGATCCGCATGCGGGCCAGGGCCTGTTCGCGCGTGTCGCCGTGCACGATGATCTTGCCCACCATCGAGTCGTAGTGGGGCGGTACGAAGTAGTTGGTGTAAATGTGCGTGTCCACCCGCACGCCAGGCCCGCCGGGAGCGTGCCACATCGTGATGCGTCCGGGCGAGGGTGTGAACTTGTAGGGATCTTCGGCATTGATGCGGCACTCGATGGCGTGGCCACGCATCTCGATGTGGCGTTGCGAGAAAGGCAGTTTCTCGCCGGCGGCCACACGGATCTGCATCTGCACGATGTCGATGCCTGTCACGAGTTCCGTCACCGGGTGCTCCACCTGCACGCGGGTGTTCATCTCGATGAAGTAGAACTCGCCGTTCTCGTAAAGGAACTCGAAGGTGCCAGCGCCGCGATAACCGATCTTCTTGCAGGCGTCGGCGCAACGTGCGCCGATGCGTTCAATGATGCGACGCGGGATGCCTGGGGCCGGCGCTTCTTCGATGATCTTCTGGTGGCGGCGCTGCATCGAGCAGTCGCGTTCGCCCAGATAGACGGCATTGCGGTGCTGGTCAGCCAGCACCTGGATCTCGATGTGGCGGGGGTTCTCGAGGAACTTCTCCATGTACACCGCCGGGTTGTTGAAGGCGGCGCCCGCCTCGGCCCGGGTGGTCTGGACGGCGTGAATGAGGGCGGCCTCGGTGTGCACCACCCGCATGCCGCGTCCACCGCCGCCGCCGGCGGCCTTGATGATGACCGGATAACCGATGGAGCGTGCGATGCGGATGATCTCCTTCGGGTCGTCGGGCAGGGCACCTTCGGAGCCGGGCACACAGGGCACGCCGGCCTTGATCATGGCCGCCTTGGCCGAGACCTTGTCGCCCATGATGCGGATGGACTCGGGCGTGGGACCGATGAACGTGAATCCGCTTTGCTCGACGCGCTCGGCGAAGTCGGCGTTCTCGGACAGGAAGCCGTAGCCGGGGTGGATGGCCTCGGCATCGGTCACTTCCGCGGCCGAGATGATGGCCGGCATGTGCAGGTAGCTCTGGCCGGAGGGTGCCGGGCCGATGCACACGGCCTCGTCGGCCAGCTTCACGTACTTGGCATCGCGGTCGGCTTCGGAGTAGACGACCACGGACTGGATGCCCATCTCGCGGCAGGCGCGCTGGATGCGCAGGGCGATCTCCCCGCGGTTGGCGATCAGGATCTTCTTGAACATCGAGTGCGCCTCACTCGATGATCAGCAGCGGCTGACCGTACTCCACGGCCTGCCCGTTCTCGCACAGGATGCGGGTGACGGTGCCCGACTTGTCGGCCTCGATCTCGTTCATGATCTTCATGGCCTCGATGATGCAGATCGGGTCACCTTCCTTGACCTGCTGGCCCACTTCCACGAAGGGTTTGGCACCGGGGCTGGACGACCGATAGAAGGTCCCCACCATCGGCGATTTCACCGCATGACCGGCTGGCTCGGCGGGGGCGGCCGGGGCCACCGGCGCCGCCGCTGGAGCGGGGGTCGCAGGCACCACGGCGGGGGCAGCCGCCACCGGGGCGGCCATCACCGGCGCCATGGCCGTCAGCGCTGCGCCGTGGCCGTCGGACTTGACGATGCGGACCTTCCCATCAGCCTCGGTGATCTCCAGTTCCGAGATGTTCGATTCGGACACCAGGTCGATCAGGGTTTTCAGCTTGCGTAGATCCATGTTGTTCTCCAGCAGACGTCACGTCGTATGTATCGAGCGGCGCGCATTGTGCGCCGGGATGTTTTTGCAATGCGAAATCAGGCCTGGGGGCGTGCCAGGTGCTCGCAGGCCTGATCGAGGGCGTAGCGATAGCCTGCAGGGCCCAGTCCGCAGATCACGCCCACCGCCAGTTCCGACATGTAGGAGTGATGGCGGAAGGCTTCACGGCGGTGGATGTTGGACAGATGGACTTCGATGAAGGGCAGGTCCACGGCCGCCAGCGCGTCGCGGATGGCCACGCTGGTGTGGGTGTAGGCTGCCGGGTTGATGATGATGAAACGGGTGCCATCGGAGCGCGCGGCCTGGATGCGATCGACCAGTGCACCTTCATGGTTGCTCTGGAAGCATTCCAGCTTGTGGCCTCGATCTGCCGCCAATTTGCCGAGATCTTCATTGATTTGCGCCAGGGTGGTGGCGCCGTAGATCTCGGGCTGGCGGGTGCCGAGCAGGTTGAGATTGGGACCGTGAAGAACGAGGATCGCCATGAAAGTCAGGCACTTCGGCCCAGTTTTGGTAACGAAGGCGTGACTTTACGCGCAAAAGGCGTCAGAAGTCGAGAGATTGTTTCAATGCTTGCGAAAGGACGGGGTGGGGATCGCTGCGCTGGCCTCAGGCGCGAGGCGTGACCCACTCCAGCAGTTCATCGTAGCTCGTTTCGCCCAGTTTGCGATGGGTGATCTCACCAGCAGCATTGAGGGCGACGGTGAAGGGGAGGGCGCCCGTGGTGTTGCCCAGCGTCTTGCCGAGCTCGGTGCCGGCGAAGCCGGCGATGGCGATGGGAAAGCTCACCGGAACACGGACCAGGAAGTCCCGCACGGCATCCGGGCGGTCGATCGCCACGCCCAGGACCTGCCAGCCCTGGTTGCGGTGGGTCCGGAAGAAGCGGTCGAGCTCGGGCATCTCCTTGACACAGGGCGGGCACCAGGTGGCCCAGAAGTTGACCAGCAGCGGGCGGCCGGCGAACTGGCGCAGGGCCAAGGCGGAGCCCTCAGGGGTCTCGAAGGTCTGGTTCAGAAGCTGAGCCACGGCATCGGAGGCCGGCGGCGCGGGGCGAAGGCGCCACCAGGCCAGTGCGGCGCCTGCCAGGGCCGCGGCACTGCCCACGGCGGCGGCGGTGATGAACTGTCGTCGATTCATGGGGTCGTCGGGTCGGGTGGGGTGATGAGGGCTTGCACGGCAGCGAGGGGGCCGCGCTCTGCCCGTCCCCGGGCATCGCGTCGCAACGCGCCGCGCAAGTCATCGCGGTCGTAAAGGCTCAGGTGCACGAGCACAGGCTGGTCCAGGGCGTCGTGATGGTCAGAAACCGTGAGGACATCGACCGTCTCGCCCCGAAAGCCGATCGTCTGGCCGACATCGTAGGGAATGCGCAGGTTCAGCAGGCCGATTTCGACCGACTTGGAGTCGTCGCAGAACAGGTTGATCCACACGTCGCTGTGGCGGGTGGCGGTGCCGTTCCATACGGCGCCGGTCAGGTGTGGCTCGAATTCGCCCAGGCGCAGCATCCAGCGCAGGGCCACAGCGCGCAGGGCGGCAAGCTCGCCCGGCTGGGTGTCGGCGCAGAACAGATCGATGTAGGCGCGGACTTCGTCTTCCACCAGGGTGTTGTCCGGCAGATCGACCGGACCGCGGGTGCGCGGGGCCACGAGTTTGGCCGCTCGGCGCTTGGCCGGGCCGTACTCCATGCCCTCCTCGACGATGAGGCGGGCGGCCGCAGCGGCAATTTCGGCGGTGAGCGGTGAGGGGGGCATGAGGTATCAGACCAGGAACGGATCGCCGGGTTCACGGCAGTGTGACGGCCCCCATGCGGGCCAGGATGGTCTGCGCACGGCGCTGCAGGTAGGGCGAGTTGGGGCGCTGTTCGTAGCGACGCGGTGCGGGCAGCATCACCGCCAGCCGGGCTGCCTGCCAGGGGGTGAGCTGGTCGGCGCCCACGCGGAAGTAGTGGCGCGCAGCCGCCTCAGCGCCAAAGACACCTTCCCCCCACTCCACGTTGTTCAGGTAGATCTCAAGAATGCGCTGCTTGCTGAGCACGTGCTCGAGCATGTAGGTGATGACGATTTCCTGCCCCTTGCGCAGGAAGCTGCGCTCGCCGGAGAGGAAGAGATTCTTCGCAAGCTGCTGGGTGATGGTGGAGCCGCCGACGATGCGCACTGGCCGCACCGGTGCGTTCGGACGGCGCTCGGCCAGTCTGGCGGCCCGTTCCTGCGCCTGCTGGTTGCGCTCCCAGGCTTTTTCGATGGCCTCCCAGTCCACGCCGTCGTGGTCGGCAAAGCTCGCGTCTTCCGAGGCGATCACGGCGCGCTTGAGGTGGTCAGAGATCCGGTCGTAGTCGCGCCACTCCTGGCGCCAGGGCAGGCGGCCCTGTTCGAGCGTGATGCGCCAGGCTTCGCTGCGCTGAAAGGTGGTGGATTGTGGATCGACCACGAGCATCAGGGCCACGCGAGCCAGGAAATAGAGCTGCAGCGACAGGCCGCAGATCACCAGCAGGGCGGTGAGGCGCCAGGCCCAGGTGAACAGCGCGCGCATGGGTCGCTCCTCAGCCGGCCCGGCCCGTGCGCAGTTCGCGCAGGACCTCGGCGGTGGGGGGACGCATGCCACGCCAGACCTGGAAGGCCTCGGCTGCCTGCTCGACCAGCATGCCCAGGCCGTCCCGCGCCGCAGCGCCGTGTTCCCGGGCCCATTGCAGGAAGGGTTCGGCCGCGGGGCCGTACATCATGTCCAGGGCCAGGGCGCCGGGGCCCAGCACAGCGCCGGGGACGGGGCTGCCGGCCCCCTGCAGGCTGGCAGCGGTGCCGTTGAGCACCACGGCATAGCCCGTGCCGCAGTCCTCCAGGCCGACGGCCGACAGCGCCACGTCGTGCCTGTGTGCCCACAGTGCATGGCGGGCGACCAGGGACTGCGCCTTGTCGACACTGCGGTTGGCCACCACCAGGCGGCGGGGGCGTGCGGCCAGCAGCGGGCCCAGCACGCCCGCGCTGGCTCCGCCGGCGCCCAGCAGCAGCAGGTCACGGCCCGCGAGGTCGATGCCGGCGTTGTGTTGCAGGTCGCGCACCAGGCCAGCGCCATCGGTGTTGTCGCCGAACCAACCCTCGGCATCGAAACGCAGGGTGTTCACCGCCTGCGCCAAGGCGGCGCGCTCGCTGCGCTGCACCGCCAGGTCGTGGGCCTCGAACTTGAAGGGGACGGTGACGTTGCAGCCGCGGCCGCCGGCGGCCGCGAAGTCGCGCACGGTGGGCGCAAAAGCGTCGAGCGGCGCGAGCACGCGCTCGTACACGAGCGGCTCCCCCGTCAGCTCGGCAAAGCGAGCGTGGATGAAGGGCGACTTGCTGTGGGCCACGGGATGGCCGATCACCGCATAGCGGTCGGGTCGGTCTGCGCTGTGCATCAGTTGCCGGTGAGGGTGGTTTCCAGAGCCTGCTCGCGGGTGAAGCGGAAACGCGAGACGACCACGATCTGGTCCGCCTTGGCCCGCATCTCGTTGCTGAAGTTGCCGAAAGGGCTGGCCGCGTTCACGATGGCGATGGCCTGGCGGTCGAGCACGGCCTGGCCGGAGCTTTGCACGATCTCGGTATCGACCACCCGCCCCAGGGCATCGACGGTGACGATCATCGTGAGTTCGCCATAGAGCTTCTTGCCTTGGTGCTCAGGGAAGTTGCGCGTGCCCCGGTCTTCGATCTTGCGGCGCAGCTGGTCGTAGTAGAGGGCGTAGGTGGCCTCGCGCGTGCTGGGGCTGATGTAGCGGCGCTTCGGTCGGGCGTTCTCTTCGTTGATGCGCTTTTCGATCTCGGCCAGCATGCGCAGCAGCTGACGGCGTTTTTCTTCCTGCGATTGCGCGTCCTGGCTGCCGCGGTCGCTGCGTGGGTCGGGTGGGGGCAGGGTGGCCAGCTCGCGGCGCAGGCTGGCCAGCAGGCGCTCTTGCTGCTCCATCAGGGTCTCGATCTGGCGCTGCGCATCTTCCAGGGCATTGCCCGTGGCCAGCACGGCCGAGGGCGGCAGCGGCGAGGTGGCGCGCCCGCGCTCGACATTGCCGCCGCCGGCCAGGTTGGCCTGGGCGATGGCCTGGGCCTGGTCGGGGCGTTCGGTGGAGCGGGCGTTGACGAGGATGACTTCCAGCGGCGTGTCCTCGAACACGCGGTTGAAGGCCTCCGGGTCGACGAAGCGGACCGAGAGCAGCACGGCGTGCACCCCCAGCGAGATGGCCAGGGCGATCTGCAAGGTGGTGAGCTTCTTCAGCATGGTCGCGTGGGATCAGGCTGCGGCAGAGGGCGTTTCGGTGGAAGCCGCATTGTCGCCCTCGCCGAGGTCGATCGCCAGGGACAACGGACCTGCGGCTTCCTCGTCCTCTCCTTCTTCTTCCGCAGCGGCAGGCAGCACTTCGTCCAGACGCTCGATCAGAGAGGCGTGCACGTCAAGCGTGAGCTCGTCCAGCCCGGTGATGCGCACACGCACGTGGGCCCCGCGCGGCAGGTTGTCGGTGCCGGCGGCGCGGAACACCAGCGGCAGTGTGTCGGCGCGCACCAGGCCTTCCTTGAGGACGGCGGCAGTGAGCTCCTGCACGTCGTTCTGCACCATGTAGCGCAGTGTCCAGTAGCGCTCGATGCCATGCTGGAAGTCGTTGTAGGCGGTGTAGGCCGCATCGAAGCCGGAGATGACCGAGAAGAGTTCAGCATCCTTGGGCTTGAAGGGCGCAGCCAGCGCGGCCGTGCGGCCATGGCGGGCGCACGCGATGATCTGCCACTGGTTGACCAGGTCAACGTAGCGGCGCAGCGGCGAGGTGGCCCAGGTGTATTGCTTCACGCCCATGCCGGCATGGGGCAGGGGCTTGGTACTCATGCGCACCTTCACGCCGGGCAGCAGGCTGGCCTGGCTGCGGTAGATGCCGGGCACCCCCAGCTCGGCGAGCCAGCCGCCCCAGGTGGAATTCGCCAGGATCATGGCCTCGGCGACGATCAGGTCGAGCGGCTCGCCGCGCTTGCGCGTGCTGATGCGTACCGTCTCGCGGCCGGTGGGCTCGCTGCCGTCGTGGCCTTCGAGCTTGAAGCTGTAGTCGGGCCGGGTGAAGGTCTCGGGCTTGCCGCGCACCACCTCCCGCTGGGCCTTCAGGTGCTGGGCCAGCCGCCAGCAGAAGGCGAGTTCGGTGGGGAAGGGGTAGGCGGCCGGGGCCGCGCCGGTCAGCGTGTCGGCCGTGATCACGCCATCGAGCTGGTCATGGCGCAGGTTGGCGGCAATGGGCACGCGCTCCAGGCGCGTCTCGTGGCTGCGCACCTCCAGTGTGGCCTCGTCGATCGTGAAGTAGATCGACACCGCCGGACAGTCGCGCCCTTCCTGCAGGGTGTAGGTCTGCACCACTTCGTCGGGCAGCATGGTGATCTTGTAGCCCGGCATGTAGACCGTGGAGTAGCGCCCACGTGCCACCTGGTCGAGCGCATCCCCCGGGGAAATCGCCAGGCCCGGCGCGGCAATGTGCACCCCGAACACCACGGTGCCGCTGCCCAGGCCCTGCACCGACAGCGCGTCATCGATCTCGGTCGTGGCCGAGTCGTCGATGCTGAAGGCCTGCACCGCGGCCAGCGGCAGCTCGTCGGTGATGGGCGGGGCGGCGAGGGCCGGGAAGCCGTAGCCCTTGGGGAAGTGCTCGAACAGGAAGCGCCGCCAGTGGAACTGGTAGGGGCTGTCGATGGCCCCGGCAGTCTTCAGCAGGTCGAGCGGTGCCTGGTGGGCCCGCTTGCTGGCTTCGACCACGGCCTTGTATTCCAGGGCGTTCTTGTCGGGCTTGAAGAGGATCCTGTAGAGCTGCTCGCGCACGGGCTCAGGGCAGCGACCTTCGGCCAGCTCGCTGGCCCAGGCCTCGATCTGGGCCTGCTGCTGCTGCTTGCGCTCGATGGCCAGCAAGGCGGCCTTGACGATGTCCTCGGGAGCCTTCTTGAAGCGGCCCTTGCCCACGCGGCGGAAGTAGTGCGGCGCCTCGAACAGGCGCAGCAGCGCCGCGGTCTGATGGACCACACCGGCACTGGCGTCGAAATAGTCGCGTGCGAGGTCGGCGAAGCCGAACTCGTCGTCGGGGGCAAATTCCCAGGCGAGGTCGAGGTCGATCTCGGGCGCCAGGGCCTGGGCTTGTGTCAGCAGCTGAGCGGGCGCGGGCTGCTCGAACTGCAGCAGCACGTGGGCGGACTTGACCTTCACGCGCTTGCCGGAGTCGAGCTCGATCTGCATCGAGGCATCGGACTGGGACATCACGCGGCCGGCCAGGAACTTGCCGGCGTCTTCATAGAGGGCGAACATGGCCCGATTGTCGCCTGTCCGCCAAAGGGTCCCGGATCAGACGGTCATGCCACCGGCCACCTCGATCACGGCGCCGTTGACGTAGGAGGCCTCGTCGCTGGCCAGGAAGGCATAGACGTTCGCGATTTCCTCCGGGCGGCCCAGGCGCTTGAGGGGCACGTCCTCGCGCATGGCGGTCAGCACCTTCTCGGGGACGGTGGCGAGGATGGGTGTCTCGATGAAGCCCGGGGCGACGGCGTTGACGCGGATGCCCTTGGGTCCGAGTTCGCGCGACCAGGTCTTGGTGAAGCCGATCACGCCGAACTTGCTGGCGGCGTAATTGGTCTGGCCGTAGTTGCCGTAGATGCCCACCACGGAGGAGGCGTTGAGGATCACGCCGGCGCCCTGCTCCAGCATGGCCGGCAGCACCGCCTGGGCGCAGTGAAAGACACCGCGCAGGTTCACATCGATGACACGGTCGAACTGCTCCAGCGTCATCTTCTGCAGCCGTGCGTCCTGGGTGATGCCGGCGTTGTTGACCAGCACGTCGATGCGGCCGAAGCGCGCGAGCGTGGCGGCGGCCATCGCGTCGATCTGTTCACGTGAGGTGACGTCCACCACCTGGCCTTCAGCCTGGGCGCCCAGTGCGCGGCACTGGGTCACCGCCGCGTCGACGGCTTCACGCCGGATGTCACACACCACCACGTGGGCACCTTCGGCGGCGAACTTCAGGGCCGTGGCCAGGCCGATGCCCTGGGCGGCGCCCGTGATGATGGCGGTCTTGTCGTGCAGTCTCATGAGGCGTCCAGGAAGGAAAGGATGTCGTCGAGGTGATCGGGAAAGCTGCTCAGGGCGTGGTCGCCACCTTCGAGCACGGTGAGCCGCGTGCCGGCATAGCGGCCGGCCATCTCGCGCCAGTCGAGCACTTCATCACCCTGGGCGACGAGCACGAAGTAGCGCTCGGGCCGGGTGAGGGCGCCTGGCGTCAGCGCACGCAGCTCGTCGATGAATCCGGCGCGGAACCAGAAGCGTTCCTCGCTGTGCCAGGCGGTGATCTCCCCGGTGTAGCGGGCCAGATCACGTGCCGGGTCCACAGCCGGGTTGATGAGCACGGCGGGGCATCCGAAGCGTTCGGCCGCCGCCGTGGCGTAGAAGCCGCCAAGCGAGGAGCCGATCACGGCACGCCGATGGTCGGGCAGGGCCGACAGACTGCGCTCGATCAGCGCCCAGGCCTCGGCGGGCGAGGGGGGCAGTTGCGGGCACTGCCAGCTCCAGTCCTCGCCCAGAGCCTGCCGCTGCGCGATGAGCGCACCCATCTGCTGCGCCTTGGTGGAGCGCGGCGAGGAGCGGAAGCCATGGAGATACAGCAGGTCGCGGCGGGACATCGGAACAGCAGGGCCGTCGGCAAAGCGCTGCAGTCTAAGCCGGGTGCCACCGGCTCGGGCCGGGACTGCGGGTTTGCCCTGGGGCCGAACGTGAAGGGTTTTGCACCTGGGCAGCGCCGGAGCGAGGACAAGGCGGCATCATGTGGCCATGCATGCGACAGACCTTTTCCTGCGGCCCGCCTGGCGGATCGTGATGCCGGCGGCGCTGGCCTTCAGCCTGGGGGCCTGTGCCAGCACCCCGGGCGCGCCGGCCGACGCAGCATCAGCCCCGGCTTCGCCACCCGCGACGCGGCCTGCCCCCGCAAGCCCGCAAGCCTTTGCCGAGGTCGTGAAAGGGGCCACCCGCGAGGATGGCCACCTGCCGACCTGGCGTCGCGACGACAAAGTCTGGATCGAGCTTGCGCCCGCGCGGCTGGGGCAGCCCTTTCTGCTGACCATCAACATCACGGGCTCGGTGGGGCAGCGTGGCCTGTATGCGAGCCAGATGGGGCGCAGCTGGCTGGTGGAGTGGCGTCGTATGGGCGATCGCCTGCAACTCATTGCGCTGAACACCGCCGTGCGGGCCGACGGGGACGCGGCGCTGAGCCGCGCCGTGCGCGAGGGCTATTCCGACAGCCTGCTCGCCGCGCTGCCGCTGGCCAGTGCGCCGCATCCGCAGCACCAGGCGGTGCTGGTGGATGCGAGCTTCCTGCTGGGCGACATCGCCGGCTATGGCAGCGCGATCGAGTCGGCCTTCCGCCTGAGCTACACGCTGGATCGTGCCAATTCGCAGATCGAGCGGGTGCGCCAGTCCGAGCGGCTCACGGCGGTGCAGGTGCGTCAGCATCACACGGTGCCGCGTTTGCCCGTGCTGCCGCCGGCCGCGAACGGCCCCGCGGCGGTGGCCCGGCCCTCGCCACCCACGGTGCTGCCTGATGCCCGCAGCTTCTTCGTGGACCTGGTCTACAACTTCCTCGCACTGCCCGAGCAGCCGATGCGCCCGCGCGCCGCCGACCCGCGCCTGGGGCACTTCACCCATGCCCACACCGACCTCACACGCGACCTGCCCGTGCAGCCACGGGTGCACCACATCGCGCGCTGGCGACTGGAGAAGGCCGACCCGATGGCCGAGCGTTCGCCGCCGCGCGAACCCATTGTCTTCTGGCTCGACCGCAACATTCCCGAGCGCTACCGCGAGGCCGTGCGCGCCGGCGTGCTGGAGTGGAACCTCGCGTTCGAGCGCATCGGTTTCGTCGGCGCCATCGAGGCCCGCCAGCAGCCCGACGATGCCGACTGGGACAACATGGATGCGCGGCATGCCTCGATCCGGTGGTATGTCGGCATCGATGCGGCCTCGGCCCGCGGCCCCCACCACGCCGATCCGCGCACCGGCGAGATCCTCGATGCCGACATCGCGATCGCCGACCTGTTTGCGCGGGGCGCGCGCCGCTTCATCGTCGACACCCCGCGCGGCAGCACTGAGGAGCGCCTGGCCGAACTGACAGCCGCCTGGCGTGGCGAAGGGGCCCCGGCGGCCTGCCACTACGCCCGTGAAGTGGCCGCCGAAGCCCAGTTCGCCTGGGAACTGCTGGAGGCACGCGGTGACATCGTCCCCGACGGCCCCCAGGCCGAGGCCTTCGTACAGGCGGTGATCAAGGACGTGGTGATGCACGAGGTGGGCCATGCCCTGGGCCTGAAGCACAACTTCAAGGCGTCCACGGCGGTGTCCTTCGCTCGCCTGGGCGATGCGGCCTACACCGCGGCGCGCGGGACCTCGGGTTCGGTGATGGACTACAACGCCTACAACATCGCCCCCGCCGGCCAGCCGCAGGGCGCCATCGTCAACACGACGCTGGGGCCGTACGACTACTGGGCCATCGAATACGCCTACCGGCCCTTCGCGAGCGACGAGGAGGTGCAGGGCCTGGCCCGCATCGCCGCGCGCAGCGGCGAGCCCGCGCTGGCCTATGCCGACGACTTCGACGCGGGCGGGCTGGGGGGCATCGAGAGCTTCGATCCGCTGGCCAACCGCTTCGACCTGGGCGACGACCCCCTGACCTACTACGAGCGCCGCCTCGTGCTGTCGCAGGAACTGTGGCAGCGCGTGCAGGCGCGTGAACCTCAGGCGGGCGAGGATCCGCTGCGTGCCCGGCGGGCCATGCTCAGTGGCTTCGGGCCACTGCGCACATCAGCCGACCTGGCTGCGAAGTACGTGGGCGGCATGGTGCAGGTGCGCGACCTGCCGGGGCCGCGGGCCCGGCCCACCTACACGCCCGTGGCGGCGGCCGAGCAGCGCCGCGCGCTCACCTTTCTCACCCGCCATCTGTTCAGCGAGGACAACTTCCGCTTCCGTCCCGAGTTCCTGCGCAGCCTGCCCACCGACTACCTCGATCGCAACGTGGCCGGGCCGGTGTCGGTGCCCGAGCTGGTGCGCAGCGTGCAGGCCACCGTGCTCGACCGCCTGTTGAGCGCGGGCACGGCCACGCGTGTGCTGGAGATGCCGCTCTACGCGAGCGCAGGTGAGCCGGTGATGGGGCTGGACGAGGTGTACCGGCGCCTGCAGGCGGCCGTGTGGAGTGAGCTGCGTCGAGGTGGCGAGATTGCCCCGCTGCGCCGCCAGCTGCAGCGCGAGCATCTGCAGCGGCTGTCGGCGCTGCTCACGCGCGGTTCGGGGGCCTTGCCGGCCGATGCGCTGAGCCTGCAGGGCCTGCTGGCACGCGAGTTGCTGGCCGAGCTGGACCACGCGTTGCGCCGCCCGGGCGGGTCGGTGACCACGCGGGCTCATCTGGAGGACAGCCGCGCCCTGCTGGCACGTTCGCTGGATGCGTCCTTCCTGCGCCAGCCCTGAGGCAGCGATCGGGGGGGGGTCTCAGGGCTGCAGCCAGCGCGCGCCGTCGGCGTCGAATCGTGCGCGGCGGTGACCGTCGCGGTGCAGCTCCAGCCAGTCCAGGCTGTCCACCCGGGCAAAGAGCACGCCGAAGTGCCCACGATCGTCACGCGGCAGGACCGGGCGCACCGGGTCGTCGATCACACTGCCGGGCGGCAACGGCGAGAGGTAGTCCTGGGCCGCCGGCGAAAGCTTCAGCCGCGCCCAACGCGACAGCACGCTCACGCCCTGGGTGTCGAGGCTGAGCTGCACGCGGCAGCGCAGCTGCCAGCCCAGCACAGACGACCACATCACCACGGTGGCGGTGGGCTGCTCGAGGCACTGGGCGACCTTGCCCGAGCGGATGTCGGTGTAGAAGACCAGGGTGCGGGTGGGCGGATCGACCTCGCGCAGCACCACCACGCGGGCATCGGCCCCGTCGGACAGCCCGGTGGCCAGCACCGGCGTGCGCCAGGCGTGATGTTTGTCAAGGGCCGCGCGGGCCAGTTCCTGCCACACCGCTGCTTCGATGGCAGCGAGCGTGTCAGGGCGTTCAGCGCGGGCCATGATCGGTGTCAATGCTCTCGGCGCAGGGCGGGGAAGAGGATCACATCGCGGATGCTGGGGCTGTCGGTCAGCAGCATGATGAGCCGGTCGATGCCGATGCCACACCCCCCGGTCGGGGGCATGCCGTACTCGAGCGCCCGGATGAAGTCGGCATCGAAGTACATGGCCTCTTCGTCGCCGGCGTCCTTGTTCGCCACCTGCGCGTGGAACCGGGCGGCCTGATCTTCGGCGTCATTCAGCTCGGAGAATCCGTTGGCGATCTCGCGCCCGGTGGCGTACAGCTCGAAGCGCTCGGTCTTGGAGGGGTCGGTGTCGGATGCACGTGCCAGCGGCGACACCTCCACCGGGTGGTCGATGATGAAGGTGGGCTCCCAGAGCTTGTCTTCCACCAATTCCTCGAACACGGCGAACTGCAACTGCGACAGGCCCCAGTGGGCCGGCGCTTCCTTGCCCAGGATCTTGAGCTCTGCGCGAAGATAGTCCGGGTCGTCGAGCTGGGTGTCGTTCAGGCGCGGAGCGTGCTGGAGCAGGGCATCGCGGATGCTCAGTCGCGCAAAAGGCTGTTCAAGGTCCACCACGCGGCCCTGGTAGGTGAGGGTGGCCGAGCCGGTCGCGTCGCGCGCGGCCTGGCGGATCAGCGCTTCGGTGTAGTCCATCAGGTCGTGGTAGTTCCAGTAGGCCGCATAGAACTCCATCATCGTGAACTCGGGGTTGTGGCGCACCGAGATGCCTTCGTTGCGGAAGTTGCGGTTGATCTCGAACACCCGCTCGAAGCCGCCCACGATCAGGCGCTTGAGGTAGAGCTCCGGCGCGATGCGCAGGAACATCTCCTGGTCGAGCGCGTTGTGGTGGGTCACGAAGGGCTTGGCGTTCGCCCCGCCCGGGATGGGGTGGAGCATGGGCGTTTCCACCTCCAGGAAACCGTGGCCGGTCATGAACTCTCGGATGGAACTCACCGCCTTGCTGCGCGCCACGAAGCGGCGCCGTGCCTCCTCGTCGGTCATCAGGTCGACGTAGCGCTGGCGGTACTTCTGCTCCTGGTCGGTCATGCCGTGGAACTTGTCCGGCAGCGGGCGCAGGCTCTTGGTGAGCAGGCGCAGGCGCGTCACCAGCACCGAGAGCTCACCGGTCTTGGTCTTGAAGAGCTGGCCTTCGGCGCCGAGGATGTCGCCCAGGTCCCAGTGCTTGAAGGCGGCGTACACCTCTTCGCCCACGCCGTCGCGCGTCACGTAGAGCTGGAGGCGGCCGCTGGCATCCTGCAGCGTGCAGAAGCTGGCCTTGCCCATCACGCGCTTGAGCATCATGCGCCCGGCCACGCTGACGTTGAGCTTGAGCGGCTCCAGCGCCTCGTTCGGCATCTCGCCGTACTGCTGCACCAGGGCCGCGGCCCGGTGCTGGGGCTTGAAATCGTTCGGGAAGGCCACCCCCTGCTGACGGATCGCGGCGAGCTTCTCGCGGCGCTCGGCGATCAGCTGGTTGGTGTCGGTGGCCGGGGCAGCAGCCTCGGCGGCGGCAGGCGTCGCGCGGTCGGTCATGGTGGGGGCGGAAGGCGGGAAAACGCACGATTTTACCGGGCCGGCGCCGGCCCGACCGCCCCCGTATCATCCCGCCGATCCGCGCCTGCGCTGCCCCAGTGTGCCCATTCGATGCCTGCTTCCCTGACCCGCTCGGCCTTCAGTCATTTCCTGGCGAGGCTGACCGCCGTGGGTCTGGGGCTTGCTTTGCTGGCCCTGGCGGCGCGCCAGGGGCCGGCCGAGCAAGGGGTGTTCTCGCTGCTGGTGGCCACCGAGGCGGTCTTTGCCGCGCTCTTCTCCGGCTTCGGCCTGGTGGTGGCGCGCCAGGTGTCCCATCACCGCGAAGCGGCTGCCCGCTGGCTGGGAGGGGCCCTGGTGCTGGCGCTGGGCGCCGGCGGCGTGGGGGCGCTGGTGTTCTGGGCCGCGGGCGGGGCGCTGGCCGATGCGCCGGCCTACCGCTACCTGCCGGCCCTGGCCCTGGCGGCGCCCTGGCTGCTGCTCACGCCCACGGTGTCGGGCCTGTACCTGGGGCTTGGCCGCATGGGGCCGATCAATGCCCTGACCGTTGCACCTCCGGCGGTGGCGCTGCTCGCGATCGGGGTCTGGGCACTGGCCGGACAGCCCGTGACCCTGTGGGCCGTCATGATGGTCTGGCTGGGCGCCCGCATGCTCGTGGGCCTGGCCGGGGCGGCCTGGGCGTGGCGCGACCAGCGCGGCCGCGCGCCCGACTGGCCCGCCTGGCGCACCCAGGCGGGCTTCTGCACCGTGCTGGGCCTGACCAACCTCATCAGCTGGCTCAACTACCGCATCGACCTCTTCATCGTGGAAGCCTTCGGCAGCCTCTCGGCCACCGGCGTCTACGCCATCGCGGTGACGGTGACCGAGTTGCTGTGGTTCATCTCGTCCTCGGTGAGCGCTGCCGCGTATGGCCGCATCGGCCAGCCCGACCGTGAGGCGGCCGCGAAGCTGACCGTGCGCCTGATCCACTTCAACCTGGCGGTGCTGTTGATCGCCTCGCCGTTGCTGGTCGCCCTGGCGGCCTGGGGCTTGCCGCGGGTGCTGGGCGAGCCCTATGCCGACGCCGTGCCGCTGATGCTGTGGTTGTTGCCCGGCGTGTGGGCCTATGGCTGCGCGTCGACGCTGTCGGCCTACTACACCAACTTCCTGGGCAAGCCCCGCCTGTCAGCCGCGGTGGCAGGGGCATCGTTGCTGATCAACGTGGGGGCCTGCCTGGTGCTCGTGCCCCGCCTGGGCGCCACGGGTGCGGCGATCGCCACCTCGCTATCGTATGGGCTGGCCATCACCTGGGGCCTCGCGCTGTTCCGGCGACACGCGGGCCTGCGCTGGCGCGACCTGCTGCGGCCGTCCCGGTAGACTGTCGCGCCTGCCCTCTGACACGATGTCGATCAAGTCCTGGATCATCCGAGCCCTGCGTGCGTGGCTGCGTCCGCGCATGCTCTACGGCCATCGCCACCCCTCGGGGGTCTGGCTCGCCCACACCCGCATCGGCAGCACCACCGCGCTGGAAAGCCCCGACCGCCTCGACATCGGTGACCATGTCTTCATCGGGCATCACAACTTCATCGATGCATCGGGCGGTCTCACGATCGGCGAGGGCGCGCAGATCACCAACCATGTGTCGGTGCTCACCCACTCCAGCCATCGCGCCACCCGGCTGATGGGACGCGACTATTTTGGCGACCCGCAGCCCCTGGGCTTCGTGCGCCAACCCACCGTGATCGGGCCCTACTGCTTCATCGGCGCGAACAGTGTGGTCATGCCCGGCAGCCGCCTGGGCCGGGGTGTGCTGGTGCGTGCCTTCAGCTATGTGGACGGCGAGTTCCCCGACTACGCCATCCTGGGCGGCCAGCCGGCCCGTGTGATCGGCGACGTGCGCGACGGCGACGCGGCCTGGATCGAGCGCCACCCGAAGGCGGCAGCCACTTACTGCGGCCAGGGCTGGCCTGGGCGATGAGCGACCCCCACCTGGTGTTCGTGGCCGATGCCACCAGCGTGCACACGCGCCGCTGGGTGTCGGCCATCGCTGAGCGAGGCTTTCGCTGCAGCGTGATCTCTCGCCACGAGGGCGACGTGCCGGGCGCCGAGGTGCATGCACTCCACACACCCGACGGCCGCTGGCCCTGGTTGGCCGCGTTGCCGCGCGTGCGCTCGCTGGCGCGCTCGCTGCGGCCCGACCTGATGCACGGCCACTACCTCACTTCCTACGGCTTCTGGGCGGGCAGTGTGGGCCACCATCCCCTGGTGCTCTCGGCCTGGGGCTCGGACGTGCTGGTGAGCCCGCGCCAGAGCCGCCTGGTGCGCGCGCTCACCGGCTGGACGCTGCGCCGCGCCGACCTCATCACCGCCGACAGCCAGGACATGCTCGAAGCCATTGCCGCCTATCGCCCGCGCGCAGCCCTGCACCAGGTGCTCTGGGGGGTGGACACGGCGAAGTTCGTCGCGGTCCACAAGGCGCCGAGCCCGCTGCGCCTGGTGAGCCCGCGCAACTGGGAGCCCAACTACCGCATCGACCTCGTTCTGCACGCCGTGGCCCAGTTGCGCGAGCGCCGGCCGATGCTGCCTGTGGAACTGCACCTGTGCGGCGGCGGCCCGCTCGAGTCGGCGCTGCGCGCCCAGGCCGAATCGCTGGGCCTGCAAGGCGTGGTGCATTGGCACGGCCGGGTCGATGAAGACCGCCTGGCCGAGATCGTGCGCAACGCCCATCTGGCCGTCTCGGTGCCCGAGAGCGACGCCACCTCGGTGGCCTTGCTGGAAGCCATGGCCGCCGGCCTGGCGGTGGTCGTCAGCGACCTGCCAGCCAACCGCCAGTGGGTCGATGGCCGCGGCGGCCGCCTGGTGCCGGTGGGCGATGGCGCGGCCCTGGCCCAGGCCCTGGTCGAACTCGCCGGCGACCTGCAAGTGCTGGAGGCCATGGGACGCCATAACCGTCGCCGCGTGGTGCCCGAGGTGTCGCGCGACGAGCAGATGGACCGCATGGCCGCGCTCTACCGCGAGCTGCTTGGCCAGAGAGGCCGCTGATGCCCACCGTCTCGGTGATCGTGCCCTGCCGCAACGAGCGCGCCCACCTCGAGGCCTTCTGCACCTCGTTGCGGGCTCAGCAGCTCCCCGAGGGCTGGACGATGGAGGTGCTGGTGGCCGACGGCGACAGCGACGACGGCAGCCGCGCCTGGCTGGACGACAACGCCGAACGCTTCGCACTGCAGCTGGTCGACAACCCGCAGCGCATCGTCTCCGCCGGCTTGAACCGTGCGCTGGCGGCCAGCCGGGGTGAAGTGATCGTGCGCATGGACGTGCACACCACCTATGCCAGCGACTACGTCGCCCAATGCCTCGCGGCCTTGCAGGCCAGCGGGGCGGACAACGTCGGCGGCCCCTGGCGGGCACAAGGCGAAGGGGCGCTGTCCTCGGCCATCGCTGCGGCCTTCCAGTCGCGCTGGCTGGCCGGCGGCGCCCGCTCGCGCCAGGTTGAGTACAGCGGCTGGGTCGACACCGTGTACCTGGGCTGCTGGCCGCGCGCCACCTTCGAACGCTTCGGCGGCTTCGACGAGACGCTCGTGCGCAACCAGGACGACGAACACAACCTGCGCATCACGCGCGGCGGCGGCCGGATCTGGCAGTCGGCTGCCATCCGATCCGCCTATCGCCCGCGCGATTCGCTGGCGGCCCTGTGGCGGCAGTACCAGCAGTACGGCTACTGGAAACCTTTCGTGATCCGCAAGCATGGGGGGGCAGCTTCGCTGCGCCACTGGCTGCCGGGTGGGCTGGTGCTGGGCCTGGCATTCAGCGCTGCCCTGGCCGTTGCGGGCGGGCCCGGTTGGATGGCGGCCCTGCTGCCCGGGCTCTACCTCGCGGTGGTGCTGGCCGCCTCGCTCGCGATCGCTGCGCAGACCCGCTGGTCGTACCTCACGTGGCTGCCGCTGGTGATCCCGGCCTGTCACCTGGGCTATGGCCTGGGCTTCCTGCTGGGGGTGTTCGATGCCTGGCGAGGGCAGGGGCCCCGTGCACGCATGGGGCGGCTCAGCCGTTGAGGAGGCGATGACCCCACCCGACGAACTGGACGCCGTGCGCGCGCGCTATGCCCGCCGCACGAGCGACGACCCCCGCTACAGCCTGCTGAACCCGGCGGCCCTGGCGGCCTGGCAGGAGCGCCAGCGCGCCATCGCCGCCCTGTTCCGGCGGCTGGGCTGGCACGACCTGTCACAGCGTCGCCTGGTCGAGGTCGGCTGCGGCACGGGCGGCCTCTTGCTCGACGCGCTGCAGTTCGGCTTCGTCCCCGCCCACCTCACCGGCCTGGAGCTGCTGACCGAGCGAGCCACGCGCGCCCGCGAGCGCCTGCCAGCGGCCCTGCGCGTCCTGGAGGGCGATGCGGGGGCTGCACCCATCGCGCCCGCCAGCCAGGACGTGGTGCTGCAGTCCACGGTGTTCTCCTCCCTGCTCGACGACACGGTCCAGCAGACCCTGGCCGACACGATGTGGCGCTGGGTGCGCCCGGGCGGCGGCGTGCTCTGGTATGACTTCACCGTGAACAACCCACGCAACCCGGACGTGCGCGGTGTGCCACTGACGCGGGTGCGCGCGCTTTTTCCTCAGGGTCGGATCGAAGCCCGCCGCCTCACGCTGGCCCCGCCGCTGGCCCGCGCGCTCGTGCGGCTGCACCCGTCTGCCTACACTGTGGCCAACGCTGTGCCGCTGCTGCGCACCCACATCCTGGCCTGGATCGCCAAACCCGCATGAATGCCACCGACAAGCCCTTCCTGCCTTTCGCTCTGCCCGAGATCGGCGAAGAGGAGATCGCCGAGGTCGTGGACACCCTGCGCTCGGGCTGGGTCACCACCGGCCCCAAGGCGCGACGTTTCGAGGAAGCCTTCGCCGCCTACCTGGGGGATGCGGGACTGCACTGCGTCGCGGTGAATTCCGCCACGGCCGGCCTGCACCTGGCGCTGGAGGCTCTGGGGCTGGGCCCCGGCGACGAGGTCATCACCACCACCCACACCTTCACCGCCACCGCCGAGGTCGTGCGCTACCTCGGGGCCGACGTCGTGCTGGTGGACATTGATCCGGCCACACTCAACCTGGACCCGGCCGCGGTCGAAGCCGCGATCACCCCCCGCACCAAGGCCCTCATCCCGGTGCACTACGCCGGTCTGGCGGCCGACATGTCCGCGCTCACCGCCATCGCGCGCCGTCACGGCCTGAAGATTGTCGAGGACGCTGCCCACGCCCTGCCCACCACGAGCGGCGGCCGGCTTGTGGGCACGCTCGACAGCGACGCCACCGTGTTCAGCTTCTATGCCAACAAGACCATCACCACTGGCGAAGGCGGCATGCTGGTCACGCGCAACGAAGCGTTGGCCAAACGTGCCCGCGTGATGCGCCTGCACGGCATCGACCGCGACGCCTTCGACCGCTTCACCGCGCAGCGCCCCAGCTGGCACTACGAGATCGTCGCGCCCGGCTTCAAGTACAACCTCACCGACATCGCCGCCGCCCTGGGGCTGCACCAGCTGAAACGCGCCGATGCCTTCCAGCAGCGCCGCGAGGCCCTGGCCGCGCGCTACGACGCCGCCCTGGCCGGCCTGCCGGTGATCCTGCCCCCCCGGGCCCCGGCCGGTGAGCGTCATGCCTGGCATTTGTACGTGCTGCGCCTGCACGACGATGCGCCGATCGGGCGCGACGCCCTGATCGAGCGGCTCTACGCCGCGGGCATCGGCTGCAGCGTGCACTACATCCCGCTGCACCTGCACCCCTACTGGCGCGAGCGCTACGATCTGCGCCCCGAGCGCTTCCCGCACAGCCAGCACGCCTTCGAGACCCTGCTCAGCCTGCCGCTGTACACCCGCATGTGCGAGGCCGACGTCGATCGCGTGGTGGCCGCCCTGCACGAGGCGCTCGGGGCGTGAGCATGCTCAAGCGCCTGTTCGACGTCACCGCGGCCCTGCTGGGCCTGGTGTTGCTGTCGCCGCTGCTGCTGGCCCTGGCGCTGTGGGTCAAGCTCGATTCTCCCGGGCCGGTCTTCTTCCGCCAGGAACGTGTGGGCCGTGGCGGGCGGCTCTTTCGCATCCACAAGTTCCGCACCATGGTGCATGAGCCTGGGGCGACGGGGCTGCCCCTCACGGTGGGTCAGGACGCCCGCATCACGCGCGCCGGCCAGGTCCTGCGCCGCCACAAGCTCGACGAACTGCCCCAGCTGCTCGACGTGCTGATCGGCGACATGAGCCTGGTGGGACCGCGTCCCGAGGTGCCGCGCTACGTGGCGCACTATCCGGATCACCTGCGCAAGAAGCTCCTGTCGGTGCGCCCTGGCCTCACCGACCCGGCCTCGCTCGCCCACCTCGACGAAGGCGAACGCCTGGGCCGCTCCAGCGACCCCGAACGCACCTATGTCGAAGAGATCCTGCCCGCCAAGCTGCGCCAGGCCGAGCACTACGTGGATCATGCTTCGCTGGCCCTGGACCTGCGCGTGCTGTGGCGCACCCTGCGCGCCCTCACGGTGAGGCGTTGAGCATGGACACCCGCGTCTGGCTCGCCATCGAACAAGGCCTCGCACGTGTGCGGCCCCACCGGCAGGGGCTGTCGCTCGCGATCGATGCCGTGGTGATCGCCGCGGCCTGGAATCTCACCTACCTCTTCCGCCTGGGCTTCGAACGCTGGATCAGCGCACGTGCCGATTACGACCCCTGGGTGATGGCGGGTGTGATCGGCCTGTACCTGCTGGCTCTCGTGCTGATGCGTGTGCCCCAGGCGATGTGGCGCTTTGCCGGCTTCGCCGAGGTGCGCCGCCTGGCCTGGGCCTGCGTTGGTGCGGGGCTTGTTGCGGCGGTGGTGGTGCTGATGGCGGGCTGGAGCAAGATCCCGCGCTCGGTGCTGGCCCTGCATCCCCTCGTGACGCTGATGGGCCTGATCGCGGTGCGCATCGCCTACCGCATGTTCTATGAGCACCTGCGCGAGCGTCTGTCGCTGGGCGGCCAGGCGCCGCGCCGGGCGCTGGTGCTGGGCGCCGGCCAGGCCGCGCGGTTGCTGCTGGCGGGCATCCAGCACCAGGGCTATGTGGTGCTGGGCCTGCTCGATGACGATCCGGCCAAGCAGGGTGCCCGACTCGGCGGTGTGCCGGTGTTGGGGCCGCTGGCGAGCCTGAACGAGCACGCCGCCCGCCTGGGCGCCACCCATGTCATTGTGGCGATGCCATCGCTGCGCCTGCCGCAGCGCCGCCGCGTCATCGAACTGGCCAGCGGCAGCGGACTGCCAGTGCTCACCGTGCCGACGATGCAGGAGCTCATCGAGGGTTCACAGGTGGGCCGGGTGCGCGAGATCGAGCCCGAAGACCTGCTGGGCCGTGAGCCTGTGCAGCTCGACGAGGCCGGCATCGCCGAGGCCCTGTCCGGTGCCACGGTGCTTGTCACCGGCGCCGGCGGCAGCATCGGCTCCGAGTTGTGCCGGCGCATTGCCCACTACGGCCCGTCACGCCTGGTGCTCCTGGAGCAGAACGAGTACGCGCTCTATGCGATCGAACAGGAGCTCGGCCAACGCTTCCCGCACATCCCGCTGGTGCGCCTGCTCGGCGACGTGCGCGATGCTGCGCAGTTGCGCCGCAGCGTCCTGGCCTGGCGACCCCAGATCGTCTTCCATGCGGCGGCCTACAAGCATGTGCCCCTCACCGAGGAGCACAACGCCTGGGCGGCCCTGCGCAACAACACCCTGGGCACGCTCAATGCCGCCCGCGCCGCCGCCGAGGCTGGCGCAGCGCGCTTCGTGCTCATCTCCACTGACAAGGCCGTCAATCCCACCAATGTGATGGGCGCCACCAAGCGCGCGGCGGAGATGGTGCTCTCCCAGCTTGCCGCCCAGGGGCATGCCACCCGCTTCATGGCCGTGCGCTTCGGCAACGTGCTGGGCTCCAGCGGCTCAGTGGTGCCTAAATTCCAGGCCCAGATCGCCCGGGGCGGGCCGGTCACCGTCACTCATCCGGAGATCACCCGCTACTTCATGACCATCCCCGAGGCCGCGCGTCTGGTCATCCAGGCGGCGGTGATCGGCGAATCGGGCCAGGTTTTCGTGCTCGACATGGGCGAGCCGGTGCGCATTGCCCAGCTCGCGCAGGACCTGATCCGTCTGTCGGGCCACAGCCTGGACGAGATTCCCATCGTCTACACCGGCCTGCGTCCCGGCGAGAAGCTCTACGAAGAACTGCTGGCCGACGCCGACACCACGCTGCCCACACGGTTCGAGCGCCTGCGCATCGCCCGTCTGGGCCGGCGTGACGACGCAGCCTGGGTGGCTGACCTGGCCCGCTCGGTGGAACTGCTGGCCGAAGGCGACGACCGCGAAGTGCGGGCCTGGCTCAGGCGTCACGTGCCCGAATACCAGCCTGCCGGCATGTGCACGCCAAGCGTCGATCCGGGGTCTTGTCAAGTCCCGAGGGCCGGCGTGCCGCCGCGTGGCGGATAATCGGGTTCATGACCGACCCTTCCACCGGAACCGCCGAGCCTGGCCAGTTCTCGCTTCTGCCCCTCGACCCGCTGCTCCAGAAAGCCATCGCGGACCAGGGCTACACCCGCATGACGCCCATCCAGGCCAAGGCGATCCCCATCGTCCTGTCCGGCCGCGATGTCATGGGCGCGGCCCAGACCGGCACCGGCAAGACGGCCGCCTTCTCGCTGCCGCTCTTGCAGAAGATGCTGCGCCACCAGAACGCGAGCATGTCGCCGGCCCGCCACCCCGTGCGGGCCCTGGTGCTGGCGCCCACGCGCGAACTTGCCGACCAGGTGGCCAACAACGTCAAGGCCTACGCCCGCCACACGCAGCTGCGTGTGGCCTGTGTCTTCGGTGGCATCGACATGAAGCCTCAGGAGGCCGAGCTCAAGGCCGGCGTCGAGGTGCTGATCGCCACACCCGGCCGCCTGCTCGACCACATCCAGGCCAAGAACTGCAACCTCAACCAGGTGGAGTACGTGGTGCTCGACGAGGCCGATCGCATGCTCGACATCGGCTTTTTGCCCGACCTGCAACGCATCCTGAGCTACCTGCCCAAGCAGCGCCAGACCCTGCTGTTCTCGGCCACCTTTTCGCCCGAAATCAAGAAGCTCGCTCAGAGTTACCTGCAGAATCCGGAGCTGGTGGAGGTGGCTCGCCCCAACGCCACGGCCACCACGGTGGAGCAGCGCTTCTACAGCGTCGATGACGACGACAAGCGCCGCGCCGTGCGCCAGTTGCTGCGCGAGCGCGCCATCACCCAGGCCATCGTCTTCGTGAATTCCAAGCTCGGGGCAGCCCGTCTGGCCCGCTCGCTCGAGCGCGACGGCCTGAAGACCACCGCCCTGCACGGCGACAAGTCCCAGGACGAGCGCCTCAAGGCCCTGGACGCCTTCAAGCGCGGCGAGGTCGAGCTGCTCGTGGCCACCGATGTGGCCGCACGCGGCTTGGACATCGCCGATCTGCCGGCTGTCTTCAACTTCGACATCCCCTTCAATGCCGAAGACTATGTGCACCGCATCGGCCGCACGGGCCGCGCCGGAGCATCGGGGCTGGCGATGTCCTTCGTGTCGCGCAGCGACCAGCGCCTCGTGGCCGAGCTCGAGAAGTTGCTCAAGAAGAAGATCGAGATCGAGCCGTTGGATCTGGAAGATGATCGTCCGCGCCGGCCCCGTCGTCGTGACGACGAAGACACCCCGGCGGCCGCTGCTCTCCGGGACGTCGCACCGCCCCGCCATGTGCCGTCGCGCGCAGCGCCGAACGATCCCATCTTCAGCAAACCCTACGAACCACCGGCCGCCGCCAACGAGCCTCCCGCCTGGGAGCGCGAACGCAGTGCCGCGCCCGTGCCCAGCCCGAAATCGCTCTCGGCCTACATCCGGCCCAAGCGCAAGGTGGCCACGCTGCTGGGCGGCACTGGCGGCAAGAAGCCCACGCCCTGAGGTCGTTCAACCGGCCAGCCACGCGAAGACCGCGGGTCGGTCGGCGGGCGGGCGCTGCCCGGCGCGGCCCTGTCCCGCGCGCCACTGCGCCACCGGTGCGCTGTGGTTCCAGCCCGTAGCCAGGGTGAGACCGCAAGCCACCGACAGCTGAGTCGTCGGCTGCAGGTGCTGCAGCAGCGCCTGGAAAAGGGCGGCATTGCGGTAGGGCGTCTCGATCACGAGCTGGGTTTGCCCCAGCCTGCGCGACAGGCCTTCCAGTTCGCGGATGCGTGCAGCCCGTGCGGCCTCGTCCACCGGCAGGTAACCCACGAAGGCAAAGCTTTGCCCGTTCATGCCGCTGGCCGCCAGTGCCAGCAACAAGGCTGACGGGCCGACCATGGGGACGACCGTCAGTCCCAGCGCATGGGCGCGGCGCACCAGCTCGGCGCCCGGATCGGCCACTGCCGGCATGCCGGCTTCCGACATCAAACCCACGTCCAGTCCCTGAAGCGCGGGCTGCAGCAGGGCATCGGGCAGGGCCGGCGCCGCTCCTCGCTGCCCCTTCGGTGCGCGAGGCAGTTCCTGGATCTGCAGCGATTGCAGCGGCTGGGCAAGTGGCACCACCGCCTGCACCCGCTTGAGGAAGGCGCGTGCGGTCTTGGCGTTTTCCACCACCCAGTGCGTCAGGCGGGCGGCCGCCTGCAGCGTGCCCATGGGCAGCACCTCGCGCAAGTCGGGCGCTTCGCCGGCCGTGTCCAGGGTCCCGAAGTCCAGCGGGGTGGGCACCAGCCACAGGGTGCCGGGCGTCGGTGCGCTCATGCCGCGCTCCCCAGCACCGGCACACCGGCCGCACGCAGCAGCTCACAGGTGCGGATCAGCGGCAGCCCGACCAATGCGGTGGGGTCGTCACTCTCCACCGATTGCAACAAAGCGATGCCCAGGCCTTCGACCTTCGCGCTGCCAGCGCAGTCGTAGGGCTGCTCGATCGACAGGTAGGCCGCGATCTCCGCTTCGCTCAAGGGGCGAAAACGCACCGTCACCGGCACCAGCACGGCCCGCTCGAAGCCGGTGGCCCGGCACACCACGGCCACCCCGGTGTGAAAGACCACGCGGCGCCCACTCATCTGGCGCAACTGGGCCCTGGCGCGCTCCGCGGTTCCGGGCTTGCCCAGTGGCTGGCCGTCCAGATCGGCCACCTGGTCCGAACCGATCACCACCGCCTCGGGGTGGCGCGCGGCCACCTCGTGGGCCTTGGTGAGTGACAGCCGCAGCGCCAGGGTGGCCGGCAGTTCATGGGGGCGAGGGGTTTCATCGACTTCGGGAGGGACGGCCTCGAAAGGCAGGTGCAGACGCTGCAGCAACTCGCGCCGGTAGGCCGAGGTCGAGCCGAGGATCAGAGGGCGGGGCAGGGCAGTCAGGGGCATGATCGGCATTGTCTCTCGCCCTCGGGCTACACTGCTCCCATGCGTGCCGCCAAGCCATTCGATCCCTTGCATCTCGATGTCGAGCGTTTCGCACGTGAGAGTGGCGCACTCCAAGGGGCTTGGCCGCTGGAGGCCTTCGAGCGTCTGACCGACAGCCAGGCCGAGCGCCAGGCTCCGGCGGGACGGCAAGTCCAGTGGCAGGCCGGGGGGCAGCGTTTCGAACGTGTCGGCGCTCCGGCCGAGGTGTGGCTGCATCTCGGTGCCCACGCCACCGTGCGCCTGGTGTGCCAGCGTTGCCTGCAGGCCATGGACGTGCCGCTGGAGATCGATCGCAGCTTCCGCTTCGTGCGCCACGAAAACGAGGCGGCCGAGCTCGACGCGCAAGTGGACGAGGACGTCCTTGTGCTCAGTCGCAGCCTCGACCTGCAGGAGCTGGTGGAGGACGAACTTCTGCTGGCCCTGCCGCTGGTCCCACGGCACGAGAATTGCCGGCATCCCGCGGCCGGGCTGGCCGAGACGCCGGCCGCGGACGAGGCCGTGGCCGAGCGGCCCCACCCCTTCGCCGCGCTGGCGGCCCTCAAGCGTGATCTCACCTGAGCACTGGCGGGGCTGATTCCGGCCGTGCTAGAATCGCGGGTTTTCCAAGGAGCGAGCCATGGCCGTTCAACAGAACAAGAAGTCGCCTTCCAAGCGTGGGATGCACCGTTCGCACAATGCCCTGACCACTCCGGGCACCGCGATCGAGCCCACCACGGGCGAAGTCCATCTGCGTCATCACATCAGCCCCAACGGCTTCTACCGCGGGCGCAAGGTCCTGAAGACCAAGGCAGACGCCTGAGTTCCTCGGGAGTCATGGCGGTGCCCGACGCTGCGCGCGCCATGGTGCGCTTGGCTGTCGATTGCATGGGCGGCGATCACGGTCCGTCCGTCACGCTGCCGGCCTGCCAGGCTTTTCTGGAGGCGCATCCGCACGCCGAACTGATCCTCGTCGGTCGCGCCGAGGCGCTCGCGCCTGCGCGCGGCTGGCCGCGCTGCACACTCGTCGAGGCCAGCGAGGTCGTGGAAATGGACGACCCCGTCGAGGTGGCGCTGCGCCGCAAGAAGGACTCGTCCATGCGCGTGGCCATCAGCCAGGTCAAGCCGGGCGAGGGCGGGCAGGCCGCCGCGGATGCCTGTGTGTCGGCCGGCAACACCGGCGCGCTGATGGCGGTGTCGCGCTACGTGCTCAAGACACTCCAGGGCATCGACCGCCCGGCCATCGCCACGGTAATGCCCAATCAGAAGGACGGCTACACCACGGTGCTCGATCTGGGCGCCAACGTCGATTGCGAGCCCGAACATCTGCTGCAGTTCGCGCTGATGGGCAGCGCCCTGGTGAGTGCGGTGGAGGGCAAGGCCCAGCCTAGCGTGGGTCTGCTCAACATCGGCGAGGAAGCCATCAAGGGCAGCGAAACCATCAAAAAGGCGGGTGAACTGCTGCGATCGGCGGCCAACGATGGTCATCTGAACTTCTACGGCAACGTGGAAGGCAACGACATCTTCACCGGCCGCACCGACATCGTCGTGTGTGACGGCTTCGTGGGCAACGTGGCCTTGAAAACCGCCGAAGGCCTGGCCTCGATGCTCTCCAGCTTCATCAAGCAGGAGTTCACCCGCAACATCTTCACCAAACTGGCGGCCATCGTCGCGCTTCCGGTGTTAAATCACTTCAAGAAGCGAGTCGATCACCGTCGCTACAACGGTGCGGCCCTGCTCGGCCTGCGTGGCCTGGTGTTCAAGAGCCACGGCTCGGCCGACGCCTTCGCGTTCGAGCAGGCCCTGAATCGGGCGTATGATGCGGCCCGAAACCGGTTGCTCGACCGGGTGCACGATCGGATCGTCGAAACCCTGCAGGCCCTGCCGTCCACGGACGAGGCTGCAGCGCCGGGGCCGGTCGCCAAGACGGCATGACCCTTTCTTCTCAACGCTATTCCCGCATCACCGGCACCGGCAGCTACCTGCCGCCGCGCCGTGTGAGCAATGCCGAGTTCGCCGCCGACCTGGCGGCTCAAGGCATCGAGACCTCGGACGAGTGGATCGTCGAACGCACTGGCATCCGTGCCCGCCATTTCGCCGCGCCCGAGGTCACCTCCAGCGACCTGGCCCTGCAGGCCGCGCGGCATGCGCTGGAAGCCGCCGGGCGCTCGGCTGCCGATGTCGACCTCATCATCGTCGCCACGTCCACGCCGGACATGGTCTTCCCGTCCACCGCTTGCCTGTTGCAGCACAAACTGGGTGTGGCGGGTTGCCCGGCCTTTGACGTGCAGGCCGTGTGCTCGGGCTTCGTCTACGCCCTCAGCGTGGCCGATGCCATGATCAAGGCAGGGTCTGCGCATTGCGCCCTGGTCGTGGGGGCGGAGGTCTTTTCCCGCATCCTCGACTTCAAGGACCGCACCACCTGCGTGCTTTTTGGCGACGGCGCCGGTGCCGTGGTGCTGGAAGCCAGCGATCAACCGGGCATCCTGGCCACCGAATTGCATGCCGACGGCAGTCACGCCGGAGTGTTGTGCACGCCGGGCACCGTCAGCGGCGGTCAGGTGCTGGGTGATCCCTTGCTGAAGATGGACGGCCAGGCGGTGTTCAAACTGGCCGTCAAGGTCCTGGACGAGGTGGCCCGCGCCGTGCTCGAAAAGGCGGGTCGCAAGGACACCGACATCGACTGGCTGATCCCGCACCAGGCCAACATCCGCATCATGCAGGGCACGGCCAAGAAGTTGAAGCTGCCGGCGGACAAGCTGGTGGTCACTGTGGACGAGCACGGCAACACCTCGGCGGCGTCTATTCCGCTCGCGCTGGACCACGCCGTGCGTCAGGGGCGCATCCGCCGCGGCGACACCCTCATGCTCGAAGGGGTGGGTGGGGGCTTCACCTGGGGCGCCGTGCTCCTGGATTTCTGAGCGCACCGCATCTGCACGCTGCGCCTGCCGCCTATATTGGATACAGGAACCTCGAACCTCATGAGCGCTTTTGCCTTTGTGTTTCCCGGTCAGGGCTCCCAGGCCGTGGGCATGCTCAATGCCTGGGGCGATCACGCCGCCGTGCGCCAGACGCTGGAAGAGGCCAGCGCGGCCCTGGGTGAGGATGTCGCCCGACTGATCGCCGACGGGCCCAAGGAGGCCCTGGACCTCACCACCAACACTCAGCCCGTGATGCTGGTGGCGGGCATCGCCTGCTACCGCGCCTGGCGGGCCGAAGGCGGCGCCGCACCGGCCCTGCTGGCCGGGCATTCGCTGGGGGAGTACACCGCTCTGGTGGCGGCTGGTGCCCTGAGCCTGGCCGAGGCCCTGCCGCTGGTGCGCTTCCGCGCCCAGGCGATGCAGGAGGCGGTGCCGGTGGGCACGGGCGGCATGGCTGCCATCCTGGGGATGGACGCCGACGACGTGCGTCGTCACTGCGCTGAAGTGGCCGCAGCCAGCGGCCAGGTGGTCGAGGCCGTGAACTTCAACGATCCCAAGCAGACCGTGATCGCCGGCAGCAAGACCGGCGTCGAGAAGGCCTGTGAGGTGCTCAAGGCGGCGGGCGCCAAACGGGCCCTGCCGCTGCCCGTGTCGGCGCCCTTCCATTCCAGTCTGATGAAGCCCGCGGCCGAGCGCCTGCGCGAGCGTTTGGCCCAGGTCAGCCTGGCGGCCCCTCAGATTCCCGTGGTCAACAACATCGACGTGGCCGTGCAGACCGAGCCCGACGCCATCCGCGAAGCGCTGTACCGCCAGGCCTTCGGGCCGGTGCGCTGGGTCGAGTGCGTGCAGGCGCTGAGGGCGCGCGGGGCCACGCGCGTGGTCGAATGCGGTCCGGGCAAGGTGCTGGCCGGCATGGTCAAGCGCATCGATGCCGAGATGGCCAGCGCAGCGCTCTACGACCCGGCCACGCTGGCCGAAGTGAAGGAATTCCTCGCATGAACGATATCGCCTTCAAGGGCCAGGTCGCCCTGGTCACGGGCGCCACCCGCGGCATCGGTCGCGCCATCGCGCTCGAGCTGGCCCAGCAGGGGCTCAAGGTCATCGGCACCGCCACCACCGATGCGGGCGCGGCCACGATCTCCGAGACCCTCGCGGCCTTCCCGGGCTGCCGCGGAGAGAAGCTCGATGTGAATGACGCCGCCGGGGTCGAAGCCCTGGTCGACGCCATCGTGAAGGAGCACGGCGCGCTGCACGTGCTGGTCAACAACGCCGGCATCACCCGCGATACCTTGTCCATGCGCATGAAGGACGACGACTGGGACGCCGTGCTGGACACCAACCTCAAGGCGGTGTTCCGCCTGAGCCGCGCGGTGATCCGCCCGATGATGAAGCAGCGCTACGGCCGCATCGTCAGCATCACTTCCGTGGTGGGGGCCAGCGGCAACGCCGGCCAGGCCAACTACGCGGCGGCCAAGGCCGGCGTGGCCGGCATGACCCGTTCGCTGGCCCGGGAACTGGGCAGCCGGGGCATCACGGTGAACTGCGTGGCTCCGGGCTTCATCGAGACGGACATGACCCGGGCCTTGTCGGAGCAGCAGACCCAGTCCCTGATGAGCCAGATCCCTCTGGGCCGCCTGGGCCGCCCCGAGGACATCGCCCATGCCGTGGCCTACCTCGCGTCGCCGCAGGCCGGCTATGTGACGGGTGCGGAATTGCACGTCAACGGCGGCATGTTCATGCATTGAGAGAGGTCTTGAGGCGCTGCCAAGGCGGCGCCGACCGGTTCGAGCCCGTCCGGGACCCGGTCGTCAGGGTGCTTAGAGTTGTCACCCTAACGGTCGTAGAATCACGGGCTGTTTTGGAAAACCCTCCTGGAGGAGTCATGAGCGATATCGAAGCACGCGTCAAGAAGATCATTGCCGAGCAACTCGGCGTGGCGGAAGCGGAGGTCACCAACGAGAAGGCTTTCGTCGCCGATCTGGGCGCTGATTCGCTGGACACCGTGGAACTGGTGATGGCCCTGGAAGATGAATTCGGCATCGAGATCCCCGACGAGGAAGCCGAAAAGATCACCACGGTGCAGCTCGCCATCGACTACGCCCTGAAGCACCAGAAGGCCTGATCGGCCTGTCTGGGTTCCTGTTCGCACTTCCCCGTCTCACATGACCCGTCGCCGCGTCGTCATCACCGGCCTGGGGCTCGTCACCCCCGTGGGCAACACGGTGGCCGAGTCCTGGAGCAACCTGGTTGCCGGAAAGTCCGGCATCGACACCATCACCCGGTTCGATGCTTCGAACTTCGCCTGCCGTTTTGCCGGTGAGGTCAAAGGCTTCAGCATCGAGGATTACATCCCGGCTAAGGAAGCCCGCCACATGGACACCTTCATCCACTACGGTCTGGCAGCCTCGCTGCAGGCCGTGCGGGATGCGGGCCTGCCCATGGGTGAGGCCTTGAGCGAGGAGATGGCCGAGCGGATCGGCTGCATGGTGGGTTCGGGCATCGGCGGCCTGCCGATGATCGAGGAGACGCAACAGGAACTCAGCGCCCGCGGCCCGCGCCGCATCTCCCCCTTCTTCGTGCCGGCCTCGATCATCAACATGATCTCCGGCCACGTGTCGATCCAGTGCGGCTTCAAGGGCCCGAACCTGGCCATCGTCACGGCGTGCACCACCGGCCTGCACTGCATCGGCGAGGCCGGCCGGCTCATCGAGTACGGCGATGCCGACGTGATGATCGCGGGTGGGGCGGAGTCCACCGTATCCCCGCTGGGCATCGGCGGCTTTGCAGCGGCACGTGCACTGTCCACACGCAATGACGATCCCAAGACGGCCTCGCGCCCCTGGGACAAGGACCGTGACGGCTTCGTGCTGGGTGAGGGTGCCGGGGTGATGGTGCTCGAGGAGTATGAGCACGCCAGGAAGCGCGGCGCAAAGATCTACGCCGAGCTGGCGGGTTTCGGCATGAGCGCCGATGCCTTCCACATGACGGCGCCCAACGTGGACGGCCCGCGCCGCTCCATGCAGGCTGCGATGCGCAACGCGGGCGTCAACCCCGACCAGGTGCACTACCTCAACGCCCACGGCACGTCCACGCCCCTGGGCGACGTGAACGAGACCAATGCCATCAAGCTGGCCTTCGGCGAACACGCCAAGGGCCTGGTGGTGAACTCCACCAAGTCCATGACCGGCCATCTGCTGGGCGGGGCGGGCGGCATCGAGTCGGTGTTCACGGCACTGGCCGTGCACCATCAGGTGTCGCCGCCGACCATCAACATCTTCAACCAGGATCCCGAGTGTGACCTGGACTACTGCGCGAACGTCGCACGCGACATGAAGATCGACGTGGCGCTGAAGAACAACTTCGGGTTCGGCGGCACCAACGGCTCCTTGGTGTTCAAGCGCGTCTGAGCGCGGCCCGTCACGCCAGCCCAACACCCTCACCTCATGCGCCGCCGGGCTGCGCCTGCGCTTGCCGTGGAGGTCCGCCGGGATTCACTGTGGCGGACGGGGCTGGCCCTGCTGGCTTCGGTGTGGGCGTTGACCTGGGCCGCATGGATGGCGGGCCACCATGGCGTCTGGGTCGCCGTCGCGACGGGTCTGGCCTGCGCTGCAGCATCTTGGTGGCTGTTGAGGGGCCACCTGCCGGCCCGCCCGACACGGCTGCGCTGGGACGGCCAGTGCTGGCATTGGCGGACACGTGAAATGCGTCACGAAACGCGCGGGCGCGCCGAGGTTCACGTGGATCTGGGGAGCTGGATGCTGCTGCGTCTGATACCCACAGAGTCCACCTCGCGCCCACTCTGGTTGCCCGTGCAGCGACGCGGCCTGGAGCGTCACTGGCACGATCTTCGCTGTGCGGTATATTCGCCCACTCCCGATGCCGCCGCCCCGGCCGACCCCACCTCTTCGACCGCATGAGCGCTGACGCCGATACCCTGCTGATTGAGCGTGTCAAGCGCGGCGACCAGAAGGCTTTCGACCTCCTGGTGATCAAGTACCAGCGCAAGATCGAGCGTCTGATCGCCCGGATGGTGCGCGATACCGACCTGATCCAGGACATTGCGCAGGAAACCTTCATCCGGGCCTACCGCGCGCTGCCCCAGTTCCGCGGCGAGAGCGCCTTCTACACCTGGCTGTACCGGATCGCCGTGAACACGGCCAAGAAGAGCCTGGTGGAGCTGAAACGTGACCCGCTGGTCACGGAATCCGCCCGGCTGTCGGCCGACGAGGAAGACGAAACTTCCCGGGTGGAAAACGAACTAACCGACGGCGAAACCCCCGATGCCGTGCTGGCCAGCAAGGAAGTGGCCGCCACCGTGAACGCGGCCATCGAGGCCTTGTCCGACGATCTGCGCCAGGCCATCACCTTGCGCGAGATCGAAGGGTTGAGCTACGAGGAAATCGCCGAAGTCATGAACTGCCCGATCGGCACGGTGCGATCGCGAATTTTCAGAGCGCGCGAAGCCATTGCGCAGCGGCTGCGTCCCCTGCTGGACACGCCCGATGGCAAACGTTGGTGATCAGGAGTGTTGTGATGTCTGCGGAACGGAAGAACAGCAGGGACGATGACGCCGCCTCGCGTGAGCGCCTGTCGGCCATCCTGGATGGCGAGGCCACGCCGTCCCAGTTTGATGAATGGCTGGCGTCCCAACTGGACGAACCCGAAGAGCGAAGCCGGGCCTGCGAGGCCTGGCACGTCTATCACCTGATCGGTGACGTGATGCGATCCGACGATCTGGCCCGGAGTTCGCGCTCGGATGACTTCGTGGCCGGCGTGCGTGAGCGACTGCGTGCCGAGCCGGTGGTGGTTGCTCCCGCCCCGGTAAGCCCCCGTGCTGGCGCCGCGCGTCGCCCGTGGCGTACCCCGCTGGCCACCGCGGCCGGCGTGGTGGCGGTGGCCGGCGCGCTGATCGTGTTGCGTTTGGGCGATGCGGGCCTCGAAGGCGCTGCGCCGGCGGCCACGCTGGCCCAGCAGCCCGCACCTGAGGCCACTCTCGCGGCGGTCCCGCCGTCGCCTGCGACGGAGTTGCGGGTGGTGAATGGGGACCAGACCCTGATCCGCGATGCCCGCCTGGATGACTATCTGGCCGCGCACAAACAGTTCGGCGGAGGCTCTGCCCTGGGCTCGGCGCCTTCGATGTTCCTGCGCAATGCGGCGCATGAGGGGCCGGGTCGTTGAGGGTGAGCACGCGCATGCAGATCCGTCGTTGGCTGGCACCCTGGATGGGGGTCGGAATGCTGGCGCTGGCCGGCTGGAGCGCAGCGCAGGCGCCGGCTGCGGAAATGCCGCTGGACAAGGCTGAAGTTCGGTCGTGGCTGCTGCGCATCCATGATGCGGCCCAGACCCGTAACTTCCAGGGGATCTTCGTCGTCACGACTGCCGGGCAGATGTCCAGCGCCCGCATTGCACACTACGCGGAAGGCAGCGACCAGTACGAACGCATCGAAACACTGGATGGCCAGGCCCGCAGCGTGCTGCGCCACAACGATGTCGTGGCCACGCTCTGGCCGGACAGCCGCGCGGCACTCATCGAGCGTCGCGAAGCTTCCAACAGCTTCCCGCGCCTCATCGATCACGATGGCGACCGCATCGTCGAGCATTACGACGTGCGTCGCAAGGGCGTGGATCGGGTGGCAGGCCATGAGGCGCACCTGCTGCTGCTGACCCCTCGCGACGCCATGCGCTACGGCTATCGCCTGTGGTCCGAAAAAGTCTCAGGTCTGCTGCTGCGGGCCGATGTGCTCAACGCTGCTGGCGAAGTGATCGAGTCGTCAGCTTTCTCGGAGGTGTCCATCGGCGTGAAGCCGCAGCCGGACACGGTCACGCGGCCCCTCAAGCGCTTGAAGGGCTACCGTGTCGAGCGACCGGTGATGACCCCCACTTACTACGAAAACGAGGGCTGGACCTACCAGCGCGTGGTGCCCGGCTTTCGCCATGTGAGCTGCGTCAAGCGCAGTCACAACGCCGTTGATGGAGCCCAGGTCACCGAGAACGCTGATCGCAGCATGCTGCAGACCATCTTCTCGGACGGCCTTGCGCATGTCTCCATCTTCGTGGAACCCTTTGATGCTGCGAGGCATCGCAGGGAAGTGGTGATGAGCATGGGGGCCACCCACACGCTCATGAAGCGCCACGGCGCCTGGTGGGTCACGGCTGTCGGAGAGGTTCCGGCGGCGACGCTGCACGAGTTCGTGCGCGGGCTGGAACGCAAGAAGCCTCAATGAAGCCTTGCGCTGGGCCTGCGTGTGTCCGCACCCGCCACCCTACGATCTTGAGGTGAAAACATGAAGGCAATGATCGCGATGGACACGGGGATCCTTTTGCGCGCCCGACGCATGATGCTGGGCCTGCTGCTCGCAGGCATCGCCTGGACCTGGGCGGCGCCCCCTGTGCAGGCCCAGACCACGTCGCTGCCCGACTTCGCCGAACTGGCCGAGCGAGTGGGCCCGTCGGTCGTCAACATCCGCACCACCGAGCGCAGGGCGTCCGGCCCTGCAACCGCCGGTCCGCAGATGGACGAGGACATGCAGGAGTTCTTCCGCCGCTTCTTCGGTGTTCCGCTGCCCGGGACGCCCGGTGGACCGGGGCCGCGCGGTGGGCCTCGCCAGGGGCAGCCGGAAGAGACACCTCGCGGGGTGGGTTCGGGCTTCGTGATCAGCGGCGATGGTTTCGTGATGACCAACGCCCATGTGGTGGAAGGTGCTGATGAAGTCTATGTCACCCTGACCGACAAGCGTGAATTCAAGGCGCGCATCATCGGCAGCGACCGCCGCACCGACGTGGCGGTGGTCAAGATCGATGCGACCGGGCTGCCGGCCGTGCGCGTCGGTGATGTCAACCGTCTGCGCGTGGGTGAGTGGGTGATGGCGATCGGCTCGCCCTTTGGCCTGGAAAACACGGTGACCGCAGGCATCGTCAGTGCCAAGGCGCGCGACACCGGCGACTACCTGCCCTTCATCCAGACCGATGTGGCCATCAACCCGGGGAACTCCGGCGGCCCGCTGATCAATCTGCGTGGCGAGGTGGTGGGCATCAACTCGCAGATCTACAGCCGCTCGGGCGGCTTCATGGGCATCTCCTTCGCCATCCCGATCGACGAGGCCATGCGCGTGGCCGATCAACTGCGCACCACGGGCCGCGTGATCCGCGGTCGCATCGGGGTGCAGATCGACCAGATCACCAAGGACGTGGCCGAGTCCATCGGGCTGGGTCAGCCCACGGGTGCACTGGTGCGCAGCGTCGAAGCGAACGGCCCGGCAGCCAAGGCGGGCATCGAGGCCGGCGACATCATCACGCGTTTCGATGGGCGCGTGATCGACAAGGCCGGGGAACTGCCGCGCATCGTGGGCAACACCAAGCCGGGCAGCAAGGCGACGGTCCAGGTGTTCCGCCGAGGCAGCTACCGCGACCTGAGTGTGGTGGTGGGGGAGTTCGAGCCTGAGCCGCCGCGCCGCGTCTCCAGTGCCGAGCCGCGCAGCAGCACCCCGTCCGGTGCTGCCCAGAGCCTCGGGCTGACCGTGGCCAACCTTTCAGAAGCCCAGAAGACCGAGTTCGGACTCAAAGGGGGCGTGCGGATCGAGGCGGTCGATGGCCCCGCGGCACGCGCCGGCCTGCGTGAAGGCGACATCATCCTGGCCATCGCCAACACCGAGGTGGCGGACGTGCGTCAGTTCGAAGCGGTGGTGACGAAGCTGGACAAGGCGCGCCCCTTCAATGTCTTTTTCCGTCGCGGGGAGTGGGCGCACTATACGATGATCCGTCCGGCGCGATGAGGGTGGCCTGATCGAGCAGGAAGATGGACCCGGCATCCGACAAGGGTGCCGGGTTTTTTCACATGGCAGGATTTCATGACGGGTCGGCTTCGCAAGTTGTTCACCGAGCTCTGTTGATAACCTGTGAGTGGTGTTTGTCAGTGCAGACTGACTTTTTGCCGACGCGAAGGATTGGGGTCCTGGGCCGGTAGAATCCGAAGCGGTTCGACGTGCTTTAGTTCCGACTGCAGAAAGAACCCCTGCCGACCCGAAACTGTCCCCAACTCGTCCACAAGATTCTGTGGATAACATGTTGATGGTTTGGTTGTTGGCCCCGTGCAACGTGCGCCATGACACGGCTGGCGCGGTTTCCAAGGGGGTGGATTTGGCTACAATGAAAGCCCAACAAAGCAGTTGCCAAGCCTTTTGTTGGAAGGCGCGTCGCCGATTCGACGCGCCTTTTTTTTGTTGGCTCTTCCGCTGTATCTGACGCATGGCGGCTCATTGGCGGGCCGCACATCCCGGGTTCCATGAAGCACATCCGCAACTTCTCCATCATTGCTCACATCGACCACGGCAAGTCCACGCTGGCCGATCGCATCATTCAGCGCTGCGGGGGGCTGAGCGATCGTGAGATGGAGGCGCAGGTGCTCGACTCGATGGACATCGAGAAGGAGCGCGGCATCACGATCAAGGCGCAGACAGCGGCCTTGCAGTACCAGGCCAGCGATGGGCAGATCTACAACCTCAACCTGATCGACACGCCCGGGCACGTCGACTTCTCCTACGAGGTCAGCCGCTCCCTGTCGGCCTGCGAAGGCGCCTTGCTGGTGGTCGATGCCAGCCAGGGGGTGGAAGCGCAGACGGTGGCCAACTGCTACACCGCGCTCGACCTGGGCGTCGAGGTGATCCCCGTGCTGAACAAGATGGACCTGCCGCAGGCCGATCCTGAGCGGGCAAAGGAGGAGATCGAGGACGTCATCGGCATCGATGCGTCGGACGCGATCCCCTGTTCGGCCAAGACCGGCATGGGGGTGGACGAGATTCTCGAGGCGGTGGTCCAGCGCATGCCGCCGCCGCGGGGGCAGCCCGACGGACCGCTGCGCGCGATGATCATCGACGCCTGGTTCGACAACTACGTGGGCGTGGTGATGCTGGTGCGGGTGGTCGATGGCAGCCTGAAGCGGGGCGAGCGCATCCGTCTGATGGCCACCAATGCGGTGTATCCGGTGGACCATCTCGGCGTCTTCACGCCCAAGTCAGTGGACCGGCCCGAGCTGAACGCAGGCGAGGTGGGCTTCGTGATCTGCGGCATCAAGGAGCTCGAGGCGGCCAAGGTGGGCGACACGATCACGGTCGAGAAGAAGCAGCCCAACAACGCCGGTCCGGCGAGCGAGCCGCTGCCGGGCTTCAAGCAGATCCAGCCGCAGGTGTTCGCCGGGTTGTACCCGAGCGAGTCGAGCGAGTACGACCAGTTGCGCGATGCGCTGGAGAAGCTCAAGCTCAACGACAGTTCCCTGCGCTTCGAGCCCGAGGTGTCGCAGGCGCTGGGCTTTGGTTTCCGCTGCGGCTTCCTGGGCCTGCTGCACATGGAGATCGTGCAGGAGCGCCTGGAGCGCGAGTTCGACCAGGATCTCGTGACCACGGCACCGAGCGTGGTCTATCAGGTGGAGCTCAACGACGGCACGGTGCTCGACGTGGAGAACCCCTCGAAGATGCCCGACGCTGGCCGCATCCGCGAGATCCGCGAGCCCATCGTCACGGTGCACCTGTACATGCCCCAGGAGTACGTGGGGCCGGTGATGACCCTGGCCAACCAGAAGCGCGGTGTGCAGCTGAACATGGCCTACCACGGGCGGCAGGTCATGCTCACCTACGACATGCCGCTGGCCGAGATCGTGCTCGACTTCTTCGACAAGCTCAAGTCCATTTCACGCGGCTATGCCTCGATGGACTATGAGTTCAAGGAGTACCGCCCTGCCGATGTGGTGAAGGTGGACTTGCTGATCAACGGCGACCGGGTCGATGCCTTGTCCATCATCGTGCACCGCTCCCAGGCCCAGTACCGCGGGCGGGCCGTGGCGGCCAAGATGCGTGAGCAGATCCCGCGCCAGATGTACGACGTGGCCATCCAGGCGGCGATCGGAGCCAACATCATCGCGCGCGAGAACATCAAGGCGCTGCGCAAGAACGTGCTGGCAAAATGCTACGGCGGTGACATCAGCCGCAAGCGCAAGCTGCTGGAAAAACAGAAGGCCGGCAAGAAGCGCATGAAGCAGATCGGCACGGTCGAGGTGCCGCAGGAGGCCTTCCTGGCCATCCTGCAGGTTGACGACTGAACGAACATCAATCGGCGGGAGAATCCTTTGTCACTGCTCACTGCAGTCCTGTACGCCTGCCTGGGGGTGTACCTCGGGGGCTGGTATCTCGGTCAATGGCACGGCAACTTCTCGCTCGTGCTGTTCTTGCTGACCATCGTCACGCTGGCCTATTGGCTGGCCGAGCGCTTTCACTTCAAGCCGCAGCGCGAGCGAGCCGCCGCACAGTTGGCCGAGCAGGATGCCCAGCGTCGCGCGGCACTTGCGGGCCAAGGCATTGCCCAGGTGGACGGCAACGTCGAGGAAGCCCGACAGAAGCTGCTGATGCAACCCTGGTGGCTGGACTGGACGGCAGGGCTCTTCCCGGTCATCTGTGCGGTCTTCCTGGTGCGCTCCTTCCTCTTCGAGCCCTTCAAGATCCCCTCAGGCTCGATGGTGCCCACGCTGCTGGTGGGCGATCTCATCCTGGTCAACAAGTACCACTATGGTGTGCGACTGCCGGTGATCAACACCAAGGTGATCGACAACCATTCGCCCCAGCGCGGCGACGTGATGGTCTTTCGCTACCCCCTGGACCCCCGCATTGACTACATCAAACGGGTGGTGGGGCTGCCGGGCGACGAGGTGGCCTACCTCAACAAGCGCCTGAGCATCAACGGGCAGCCCGTTTCGATGGAATCGCTGGGCGACTACTACGACGAGGACAGTCGTCGCTATGCCCAGCTCTACACCGAAAAGCTCGGTGACGTGGAGCACCGGGTGCTCACCAACAAGGAAGTTCCGCCCTTCATGCTGGCCATCGACAGCTTCCCCTTCCGCGACCAGTGCCGCTACAACGCAGAAGGTGTGGTGTGCACGGTGCCCGAGGGGCATTACTTCATGATGGGCGACAACCGTGACAATTCTCAGGATTCCCGCTACTGGGGCTTCGTGCCCGAGCAGAACATTGTCGGCAAGGCCTTTTTGATCTGGATGAATTTCGGTAATCTCGGCCGGATTGGCACCTTCTTCCAGTGACCCTTCGGCCCTCCAGAACATCGTCATCACACCGAGGAGCAGCTCGATGACCCTTTCCCTGCGGCAGCGCCAGCGTGGCGTGACCCTGATCGGCCTGTTGTTCTGGGCTGTCGTGATCGGCTTTGTCGCGCTGGTGGGTATGCGCGTCTTTCCCACGCTGAACGAGTACTGGACCATCCAGCGCACCATCAACAAGGTGGCCCAGGAAGGGGGCACGACCGTTCCCGAGATCCGCGCGGCCTTTGATCGCCAGAAGGACATCGAGTACTCGATCACCTCGATCAGCGGCAAGGATCTGGAGATCACCAAGGTCAATGAGAAGGTCGTGGTCAGCTTCGCCTACGACAAGGAAGTCCCGCTGTTCGAGCCGGTCTACCTGCTCATCAAGTACCGCGGCACCTCGCGTTGACACCCATGACTGACGGGATCCCGGCCCCGTGAGCGATCCGCTGGATGCCCTGCAACGGCGCCTGGGCCACCGCTTTGCCAACCCGGCGCTGCTGCGCAGCGCTCTGACGCACCGCAGCTTCGGCGCCGACCACAACGAACGACTGGAATTCCTGGGCGACGCCGTGCTGGGGCTGGCCATCTCCAGCCTGCTTTACGAGCGGATGGGTCGAAGCGACGAAGGCGACCTGTCGCGAGTGCGCGCTCACCTGGTGCGTCAGGACTCCCTGCACCGCATGGCCCTGATGCTGGAACTGCCGGGCTGCATGCGCCTGGGGGAGGGCGAAGCACGCAGCGGCGGCGCGCAAAGGCCCTCCATCCTGGCTGATGCCTTCGAAGCGGTGGTGGGGGCCATCTACCTTGACGCCGGGTTCGAGCGGGCTTGTGCCCTGGTGCATCGCCTGTTCGAGCCCGTGCTGGCCCGGGGTGACGTCCAAGGAGCGGCCAAGGACGCCAAGACCGAACTCCAGGAATGGCTGCAGGCCCGCCGCTTGCCGGTGCCGGCCTATGCCATCGTGGAAACGCGGGGACAGGCCCATCGCCAGGAATTTGTCGTACGCTGCACGGTGGCAGCGCTGCAGGTGGAGCGGGTGGGCGAAGGGGCATCGAGGCGTGCTGCCGAACAGGTCGCTGCCCAGGCCGTGCTGGCTCACCTGAAGTCCCTGGCGACCTGAATGTGGAACGGCGGCCCGCCCGTCGATACAACGTGAAACTCGAAGACCTGAACCAGCCTCCCGCCACCCCCGTGCCCGGCCAGCGTTGCGGCCTGGTGGCCATCGTCGGGCGGCCCAACGTGGGCAAGTCCACCCTGCTCAATGCCTTGGTCGGGCAGAAGGTGAGCATCACCTCGCGCAAGGCCCAGACCACGCGCCACCGCATCACGGGCATCCGCACCCTGGAGGACACGCAGTACATCTTCGTGGACACGCCGGGCTTCCAGACCCGGCACAGCAATGCCCTGAACCGCAACCTCAATCGCACGGTGCTGTCGTCGGTGGCCGATGTGGACGTGGTGCTCTTCGTGGTCGAGGCGGGCCGCTATGGCATGGACGACGCCAAGGTGCTGGCCTTGTTGCCCGAGGGCAAGCCCGTCATCCTGGTGGCCAACAAGCTGGACAAGCTGGTGCGACGTGCCGAGCTGGCGCCCTGGCTCAAGAGCATGCAGGAGCGCCACCCCTTTGCCGAGTTCGTACCCATGACGGCCAAGCGGCCCGAGGAGGTCAGGCGCCTGCTCGAGATCGTGCGGCCCTACCTGCCCGAGCAGGGCTGGTGGTACGACGAGGACACCCTGACCGATCGCAGCGAGCGCTTCCTCGTGAGCGAGATGATCCGCGAGAAGCTCTTCCGACTCACCGGCGACGAACTGCCTTACACCTCCACGGTGGTGATCGACAAGTATGAGGAGCAAGGTCGACTGCGCCGTATCGCGGCGACCATCATCGTCGAGCGCGACGCGCACAAGGGCATGGTGATCGGCGATGGCGGCGAGCGCCTCAAGCGCATTGGCACCGAAGCCCGCCAGGAGCTCGAAAAGCTGCTGGATGCGAAGATCTTCCTCGAACTGTGGGTGAAGGTGCGTTCGGGCTGGGCCGACGACGAGGAGCGGCTGCGCTCCTACGGCTACGAGTAGACCCCTCGCCGATCATGGCCACCGGCAAGTCGGGCGGGCGGCGGCATGCGCACCGCGTCACGGGCGAAAGCGCCTACGTGCTGCACCGCTACGACTGGAGCGAGTCCAGCCTGATCCTGGATCTCTTCACCCGCCACCACGGCCGGGTGGCGGTGGTGGCCAAGGGGGCCAAGCGTCCCTATTCGCAGCTGCGCCCGGTGCTGCTGCCGTTCCAGCGTCTGGTGGTGGCCTACAGCAGCCGTGACGAGGAGGGTGCCGAGGTGCACACCCTCAAGACGGCCGACTGGGCCGGGGGGGCGCCGATGCTGGGCGGCGCCGCGCTGCTGACAGGCTTCTACCTCAACGAACTGCTCATGAAGCTGCTGGCGCGCAGCGACCCGCACCCGACCTTGTTCGATCACTATGCCGCCACGCTGCCGGTGCTGACAGCGGGTGATGACGCCGGCGTTCAGGCTGCCCTGAGGGCCTTCGAACTGGTGCTGCTGCGCGACATGGGCGTCTTGCCGGAGCTCGGCGTGGACACGGTGACGTTGCAGGCCGTGCGCGAGGAAGGGCGTTATGCCCTGCATGCCGAGGCCGGGGTGGTGGAGGTGGCCACTGGCGAAGGTGGGTTGCGAGGGGCCTGGCTGCGGGAGGCCGAAAGGGCCCTGGAGGCCTCGGCGCAGCCTGAAGGCCTGGCGGGCCTGCAGCAGGTGTGCCGCCAGGCTTTGTCCGACCTCAAGCCGGCGCTGCGGGGCCTGCTTCACTATCATCTGGGCACGCCTGTGCTGCGCACCCGCCAGCTCCTGATGGAACTCCAGCAATCATGATCTTCTCCGGTCTCCCGAATGCGCCTTTGCTGGGCGTGAACATCGACCACGTGGCCACGCTGCGCAATGCGCGCGGCGGCCGCTTTCCGGACCCGGTGGCAGCGGCCGAGCTGGCGGTCGAGGCCGGGGCCGACATCATCACCTTCCACCTGCGCGAGGATCGGCGCCACATCCGCGATGACGACGTGCACCGGCTGAAGGCCGTCTTGCACGTGCCGCTGAACTTCGAGGCGGCCGTGACCGACGAGATGCTGGGCCTGATCGAACAGACCCGACCGGAGCACGTCTGCCTGGTGCCCGAGCGCCGCCAGGAGGTCACCACGGAAGGCGGCCTGGACGTGGTGGGGCAGTTCGGCCGTGTGCAGGAGGCCTGTGCGCGCCTGGCGGCGGCCGGTTGCCGTGTCTCACTCTTCATCGGCGCCGACCCGGCCCAGATCGAAGCCAGTGCACGAGCCGGTGCACCGTGCATCGAGATCCACACCGGCGCCTATGCCGAGGCCTGGTGGGCCCAGGAGGCAGGCGCCATGCAGGCCGAGCTCAAGCGCATCGAGCAGGGCCTGCGTCTGGGGCGGTCACTCGGGCTGCAGACCAACGCCGGGCACGGCCTGGCCGTGTGGGACCGGCCGCCACCGCATCCCGGGCCCAGCAGCACGGCAGCCATCGCTGCGCTGCCCGACGTGGCCGAGCTGCACATCGGCCATGCGCTGATCGGCCATGCCGTCTTCGTGGGGCTGCGCCAGGCCATCGCCGATTTCAAGGCCGAGGCCGTGCGGGCGAGGCAGCGCGCGTGATCTACGGCATCGGCACCGACATCTGTGACATCCGCCGCATCGAGGCAGCGTTGCAGCGCCATGGAGAACGCTTTGCGCTCAGGGTGCTGGGCCCGCACGAGATCGAGGTCTTTCGTCAGCGCCGTGCCAAGGTGCCGGCGCGTGGCGTGCGCTACCTGGCCACGCGCTTCTCGGCCAAGGAGGCCTTCTCCAAGGCCATCGGCCTGGGCCTGCGCCTGCCGATGACCTGGCGCGCCTGCGAGATCGTCAAGGCACCGAGTGGCAAACCCGAGATCCGCCTGCATGGCGAACTGGCCACCTGGTTCGAGGCCCGCAGCCTGCGGGCCCATGTGAGCGTGACCGATGAAACCGACTATGCCGCCAGTTTCGTGGTGGTGGAAACCAAGGAATGAGATGAGCCTGCTTCCCGAGCACGCCCCGGTGGTCCTCGACATCGCCGGCACCGCGCTGGACGACAACGACCGTCGCCGCCTGCAGCACCCGCTGACGGGTGGTCTGATCCTGTTTGCGCGCAACTGGGCCGACCGCCGCCAGCTCGTCGAGCTGACTGCGGAGGTGAAATCGCTGCGCCCCGATGTGCTGATCTGCGTGGACCACGAGGGCGGGCGTGTGCAGCGCTTCCGCACCGATGGCTTCACCCACCTGCCGCCGATGCGCCGCCTGGGCGAGCTGTGGATGGACGATGCCCTGCGCGCCACCGATGCGGCCACGGCCTGTGGCTACGTGCTGGCCTCGGAGCTGCGCGCCTGTGGCGTGGACTTCAGCTTCACGCCGGTGCTCGACCTCGACCATGGCCCCAGCGGCGTGATCGGCGACCGGGCTTTCCATCGCGATGCGCGCGTGGCCACCCTGCTGGCCAAGAGCGTGATGCATGGCCTGCTGCTGGCGGGCATGCAGGCCTGCGGCAAGCACTTCCCTGGCCATGGTTACGTGGCGGCCGATTCGCATGTGGACGTTCCCGTGGACCGCCGCTCGCTCAAGGCGATCCTGGCCGACGATGCCAGGCCCTATGAGTGGCTGAGCACCTCGCTGGCCTCGGTGATGCCGGCCCACGTGATCTATCCCAAGGTCGATGCCTTGCCGGCGGGCTTTTCCAGCCGCTGGCTGCAGGACATCCTGCGCGGTCAGCTGGGTTTCACCGGCGCGATCTTCAGCGACGACCTCAGCATGCAGGGCGCCAGCGTGATGGGCGACGCCGTGCAGGGGGCGGTGGCCGCCCTGCAGGCGGGCTGCGATCTGGTGCTGTTGTGCAACCAGTCGGTGGTGGACGGCGGCGCGCCGCTGGACGCCCTGCTGGACGGCCTGTGGGCGGCACGTGAGCAGGGCCGCTGGGAGCCCCAGGCCGACAGCGAAGCACGTCGCGTCGATCTGCTGCCCCAGGCCGCCCCGATGGCCTGGGACGACCTGATGCACCACGCGCCCTACCAGCAGGCGCTGTCGCGCCTGCCCTGAGTCATCGGCTCATTGCTGTTGCTGCTGGGCCGCCTGGGCCGCCGGGACTGTCCTGGCGGCCTCGAAAGGCAGCACGACCTGCGCGAGATCCTTGCGGGTTTCGACCAGCACCAGCGGGCCGTCGTCCAGTGCCACCACGGGCTTGCGCTCACGTGGCACATGGATGGGCTGGGGCGTGCTGGCGATCAGCTCCTGGGCGGCGCGCACCTTGTCTGCGTCTGAGTGCACCCACTCCAGGCCGGCAGAAGCGGCCAGCGCGCTGAGGCTGGACAGCGGCAGCTCATAGTGCGGCACCACCACCGGCTGGGGACGCACGGCGGCAGCCGCCGGGGCCTCTGCAGGAACTGCTTCCATTGCCGTGTCAGTCGGTGGCGCCACCGCGGCGTCAGCCTCGGTTGCTTCCACAGCCTCCTCGGTGCCTTCCTGGGGGCGACGCTCACGGCGGTAGCGGTCGCGGCCGCCGCGGCCGCGCCGACTTTCCCCTTCAGGCGCGTCGCCGGTGCGGACGCCTTCAGGCGAGACCTGGGCTTGCGCGGATTCGGCCGGGGCCTCGGTCTGCGTTGCGGCCTCGGGGCTCACGCTGTCCTGGTCGGACGCCAGGCCCTCCACACCGCCTTCGCGCTCGCGGCGGCCACGGCCCCCGCGGCGACGGCGGCGACCCCCTTCACGGACGGTTTCCGCAGGCGCATCTCCCGGGTCCTGGGGCACGGTATCGACGAAGGCGGTGTCTTCCACCGCTTCGGAGACCGCTGCAGCCATGACGGCATCGCGTTCAGGACGCGGGGCGTTGCGCCGGCCGTCGGGGCGGCCTTCACCGCGCGGCTCCCCGCGGCCCTCGCGGCGGTTCTCGGCGCGCGGCGCGCCCTCACCGACTTCGGCACGCGCTTCAGCGCCGCGTCCACGGCCCTCGCCGCGCCCTTCGGCGCGAGCGTCAGCACGGGCTTCGCTGCGGCCCTCGCCGCGATTGTCGCCACGCCCTTCACCACGTCCCTCACCACGCCCACCGCGGCCTTCGCGACGGTTCTCGCCACGCTCCCCACGTTCCCCATTGCGTCCGCCACGGCGGCCGTCGCCTCGACGGCCCTCACCGCGCTCGACTTTGCTTTCCTTGGAGGCGGGTTTCGACGCTCCAGGGGCAGCCACCGGCGCTGGCGCCTCGGGGCTGCCGGTGAAGAGCTTCTTGAGCCAGCCGAAGAAGCCGCCGCTGGCCGGCACCGGCGCAGTCACCGGCGGGGCGGCCACAGGCGCGGCGGCCGGCGCGGTCTCGGGCTTGGGCGCGGCCACCGGGGCCGGGGTCTCGGGCAGGATGCCCTTGATCACCGGCTCCTGCTTGGACCGCCCCTTTTCGTTCGCGTCCCGGCGACGGGTGATGCCCACCTCCTCGTCCGGCTCCTCGATCATCGTGTAGCTGGCCTGCAGGTTCTCCAGACGCGGATCGTCGTGGCGCAGGCGCTCGAGCTTGTAGTTGGGCGTCTCCAGGTGCTTGTTGGGCACCAGCAGCACGGTCACGCGCTGCTTGAGTTCGATCTTGGTGATCTCGGTGCGCTTCTCGTTGAGCAGGAAGCTGGTCACCTCCACCGGCACCTGCACGTGCACGGCGGCGGTGTTCTCCTTCATCGACTCCTCCTGCACCATGCGCAGGATCTGCAGGGCCGAGGATTCGGTGTCGCGGATGTGGCCCGTGCCGTTGCAGCGCGGGCAGGTGATGTGGCTGCCCTCACTCAGGGCCGGACGCAGGCGCTGGCGGCTGAGTTCGAGCAGGCCGAACTTGCTGATGGAGCTGAACTGCACGCGGGCGCGGTCCTGGCGCAGGGCATCGCGCAGGCGGGTCTCGACCTCACGGCGGTTCTTGGACTCCTCCATGTCGATGAAGTCCACGACGATCAGGCCGCCCAGGTCGCGCAGGCGCATCTGGCGGGCAATCTCATCAGCCGCTTCGAGGTTGGTGCGGGTGGCGGTTTCCTCGATGTCGCTGCCACGCGTGGAGCGGGCCGAGTTGACGTCGATGGACACCAGCGCCTCGGTGTGGTCGATCACGATGGCGCCACCCGAGGGCAGGTTCACGGTGCGCGAGAAGGCCGTCTCGATCTGGTGCTCGATCTGGAAGCGGCTGAACAGGGGCGCGTCGTCACGGTAGCGCTTCACGCGATTGGCCGTCTCGGGCATCACGTGGTTCATGAACTGGCTGGCCTGCTCGTAGATATCGTCGGTGTCGATCAGGATCTCGCCGATGTCCGCAGTGAAGTAGTCGCGGATGGCGCGGATGACGAGCGAAGACTCCTGGTAGATCAGGAAGGCGCCCTTGCCGGCTTTGGCTGCCTCGTCGATGGCAGCCCACAGCTTGAGCATGTAGTTGAGATCCCACTGCAGCTCGGCCACACTGCGGCCGATGCCGGCGGTGCGGGCGATCAGGCTCATCCCCTTGGGATAGTCGAGCTGGTCGAGGTTCTCTTTCAGCTCCTCCCGGTCTTCGCCCTCGATGCGGCGCGAGACGCCGCCGCCGCGCGGGTTGTTGGGCATCAGCACCAGGTAGCGGCCGGCCAGCGAGATGAAGGTGGTGAGCGCCGCCCCCTTGTTGCCGCGCTCTTCCTTTTCCACCTGGACCAGCAGTTCCTGGCCTTCCTTGATGACGTCCGAGATCTTGGCGTTGCGGACATCGGCGCCTTCCTTGAAGTACTGGCGCGAGATTTCCTTGAAGGGCAGGAAGCCGTGGCGGTCTTCGCCGTAGTCGACGAAGCAGGCTTCCAGCGAGGGTTCGACGCGGGTGACGACGGCCTTGTAAATGTTGCCCTTGCGCTGTTCGCGTCCTTCGATCTCGGTCTCGAAATCGAGCAGCTTCTGGCCGTCGACGATGGCCAGGCGACGCTCTTCCTGCTGCGTCGCGTTGATCAGCATGCGTTTCATGTGCACTCCTTCGCCCACCCGGCTGCAAGACGCGGGCGGACACAGCTTCATGCCATTGCCGGCCTCGGGGCCGGTCAGTTGGCTCAACGATGCATGAGGAACGCGAGCAGGAACCGGAAGGAATCGCCCTGGACGGCCGGCACGACGGAGAACTCCGTCGGGTCAGCCGCGTTGGCGCATGCGAGGAGTGAACGGAAACGCGGGCGCAAAGAGCAAAGCCGTTGAATGGCTGGCCTCGGAAGGCGACCTCCGATGCCGCTGCCTGCACGACAGCGGCAAGCAAGCCGATGTGGCGCATGGGGGGCAGGCGGGAGGGCTGGGAGGCATCGTCCGCATGGGATCACTGAACGCGGGCTGCAGGTGGTGCTTCCAAGATCGGGGCGCTTTGGCGCCGGGTTGTCTCGCAAGCGGTGCCGGCCTGCAGCCGGAAAACCTTGTTGTTGGGTTCTTGATTCTGCGTTGGCTCTGACGCAGGACGGGACGTGCTGTTGGCTCACCTTGGGAGACAACCCGCCGCCACGGGCCTGCGCTGCATCAACTCTTGGGGCCGGTTGCCTGCACAAACTGCCTGTACAGAGCCGCCGGCCGACCCGCTCACGTGCCGGTGTTTGAGAGCCTCTGACCTGTCTCGCGGGTGGCGAGGGGTAAACTCTTGCAAATCAAACACTTACAACGCAAACGTGGTGCAACAGATTATAGGGGCGAAACGGCCCGCAGCGCGCAAGGTGGCTGCGGCGGCGCCCGAAGTGCGTCACGTCGTGGTGGATGAGGCATCGGCCGGCCAGCGCCTGGACAACTTTCTGAGCAAGACGCTCAAGGGGGCACCGAAGTCCTTGATCTACCGCATCGTGCGCAGTGGCGAGGTGCGGGTGAACAAGGGGCGGGCCTCGGCGGACACCCGACTGGCGATGGGAGACGAGGTGCGTCTTCCGCCGGTGCGGGTCAGCGAAAAGAGTGAGTCCACGCTCACGCCGGCCCGTGAGTTCCCGGTGCTGTACGAAGACGACCATCTGCTGGCGGTGGACAAACCGGCCGGCGTGGCCGTGCATGGGGGCAGCGGCGTGAGCTTCGGGGTGATCGAGCAGCTGCGCCGCGCGCGCCCGCTGGCGAAGATGCTGGAACTCGTGCACCGGCTGGACAAGGAGACCTCCGGCATCCTGTTGATCGCCAAGAAGCGCAGCGCCCTCACCGCGCTGCAGGACCAGTTTCGCAGCCGCGAGACCGGCAAGACCTACGCGGCCTTGGTGATCGGCGCCTGGCCGGCCGGCAAGAAAGTCATCGACGTGCCGCTGCACAAGTTCCTCACCGGCGAAGGCGAGCGCCGCGTGCGCGCCGTGTCGCCAGCGGCCGAGGAAGGGCGGCGCTCCATCACGCTGGTGAAGGTGGCGCAGGCCTATGCCGGCTACACCTTGCTGGATGTGACCATCAAGACCGGCCGCACCCACCAGATCCGCGTGCACCTGGCCCATGAGGGCCACCCCATCGTTGGCGATGACAAGTACGGCGATTTCGCGGTGAACCGGGCGTTTGCGCGTGGCGAAGCCCTTGCAGGCCACCGCTTCGACCGCATGTTCCTGCATGCGCGCCGCCTGCGCTTTGACCACCCTGCCACCGGGGAGTCCATCGAGCTCGAATCGCCCTTGCCGCGCGACTGCGCAGAATTGCTCCAACACCTATGAGCCAGCGTCCCCGCCAGTTCGACCTGATCGTCTTTGATTGGGATGGCACCCTCTTCGATTCCACGGCCCTCATCGCGCGCTGCATCCAGGCGGCCTGTGCCGACCTGGGCCTGCCGGTGCCCAGTGAACGCGAGGCGGCCTATGTGATCGGCCTGGGCCTGCACGATGCCTTGCAGCATGTGGTGCCGGGCCTGCCGCCCGAGCGCTACCCCGAGCTGGGCCTGCGCTACCGGCACCACTACTTCGCCCGGCAGCACGAGCTGGTGCTGTTCGAGGGCAGCCTGGCCATGCTGCACGCGCTCAAGGCGCGCCATCACTGGCTGGCCGTGGCCACGGGCAAGTCGCGCCGGGGCCTGGACGAAGCCTTGCGCACGGTGCAGTTGCAGGGCCTTTTCGATGGCACGCGCACGGCCGACGAGACGGCCTCCAAGCCGCATCCACGCATGCTGCAGGAACTGATGCGCGAGTTCGGCGTGGACCCCGAACGCACGCTCATGATCGGCGACACCACACACGACCTTCAGCTGGCAGCCAATGCCGGCACGGCCAGCGTGGCGGTGAGCTATGGCGCCCATGACACTGAACCGCTGCGGGCCTTCGATCCGCGCTTCGTCGCCGGCTCGGTGGCCGAGCTGCGCCAATGGCTGGAGACGCACGCATGACGGGCATCGAGCTGTGCGCCTCGAGCGAGCTGGCCGAGCGCGGCAAGGCCGTGCTTTTCGACGTGCTGCTGTGGAACGAGAGTGTGCGCGCGTTTGCCCTGCGCTTCGAGGGCCGCGCCGTGGCCTATGTGAACCGCTGCGCCCATGTGCCCACCGAGATGGACTGGCAACCCGGCGAGTTCCTGGACGACAGCCGCGAGTGGATCATCTGTTCCATCCACGGTGCCATCTACGACCCGCGCACCGGCGAATGCCTGGGGGGGCCCTGCCTGCGCTCGCGCCTGATCGAGGTGCCGGTGATGGAACGCGACGGCAAGGTCTATTGGTATCCGAGTGATGACGTGCAGCCGGCCTTTGCCGACTGAGCACCGACAACAAACCCTTGAGGCACAACCCCATGGAATCTGAACTCCCGACGTCTCCGCAAGCCGCGCAGAGTGCCAGCGACCAGGCCATCGCGCGTCTGGCCGAGGCCTACCTGACCGACCGGCGCCGCGAGCGCCGCTGGCGCATCTTCTTCCGTCTGGCATGGCTGCTGCTGGCGGTGACGCTGGTGGTGATGATCTACCGGCAGGGGCTGGAATCCTCCGCCCCGAGCGCTGCGCACACAGCGCTCATCGACGTGCGTGGCGAGATCGCGATGGATGTCGAAGCCAGCGCCGAGAACATCATCTCGGCGCTGCGCAACGCTTTCGGGGACAGCGGTGCTCGGGCCGTGGTGCTGCGCATCAACTCGCCGGGCGGCAGTCCGGTGCAGGCCGGCATGATCAACGACGAGATCGAGCGACTGCGCCTGGCCCACGACAAGCCGGTGTACGCCGTGTGCGAGGAGATGTGCGCCTCGGCGGCCTTCTACATCGCTGCAGCGGCGGACGAGGTCTTCGTCGACAAGGCCTCGCTGGTGGGCTCCATCGGCGTCTTGATGGACGGCTTTGGCTTCACCGGTCTGATGGACAAGCTGGGTGTGGAGCGCCGACTGATGACGGCCGGTGAGAATAAAGGCTTTCTCGATCCCTTCTCGCCGCAGACCGAACAGCACAAGGCCTATGCCCAGGCCATGCTCAACCAGATCCACCAGCAGTTCATCGCCGAGGTGCGCGAGGGCCGGGGCGAACGCCTGAGCAAGGACGACGAGGTCTATTCGGGCCTGATCTGGAGCGGCCAGCAGGCCATCGACCTGGGCCTGGCCGACCGCTATGGCAGCCTCGACTACGTGGCCAGAGAGGTCGTGAAGGCCGAGGAAATCATCGACTACACGCCGCGCCAGAACGTGGCCGAACGCCTGGCCAAACGCTTCGGCGCGGCCGTGGGCGAGGGCATGGTGGCGGCGTTGCGCGGCGTGGGCACGCTGCGCTGAAGAGCGCGCGGGCTCAGGCCTTCAACAGGCCCTTCGTTTCGATGAAGTCGATGACCCGGTCGAGGCCCTCGCGGGTCTTGAGGTTGGTCATCACCCAGGCCCGGTGGGGACGCATGCGTGCGGTGTCGGCGGCCATGACGTCCAGGTTGGCACCCACGTAGGGCGCCAGGTCGGTCTTGTTGATCACGAAGAGGTCGCTCTTGGTGATGCCGGGGCCGCCCTTGCGCGGGATCTTCTCGCCCGCGGCCACGTCGATCACGTAGATCGTGAGGTCGGACAGCTCCGGGCTGAAGGTGGCAGCCAGGTTGTCGCCGCCGGACTCGATGAAGACGATGTCGGCGTCGGGGAACTTCGCCAGCATGCGGTCCACCGCCTCAAGGTTGATGGATGCGTCTTCGCGGATGGCCGTGTGCGGACAGCCACCGGTCTCCACGCCCATGATGCGCTCGGGCTCCAGCGCACCGGCCACCGTGAGCAGGCGCTGGTCTTCCTTGGTGTAGATGTCGTTGGTGACCACCACGAGGTCGTAGCGCTCACGCATTGTCTTGCACAGCATCTCGACGAGGGTGGTCTTGCCCGAACCCACAGGCCCGCCCACGCCCACGCGCAGGGGGGGAAGCTTCTTGGTGCGGCCAGGGATGGCGTGCAGGGAGGTGCTCATGATCGGAAGAGTCGCGAGTATTGGTGTTCGTGCTGGGCCGACAGGATCGCCAGCCGCGGGGTGAAGGCCAGGCGATGGTCGTCGTCCAGCGCAAGGGCGTTGGCCACGACGCTGGGAATTTCAGCGGCGAGGCGGGCGAGGATGCGCTGGCCCGCACTCTGGCCCAGGGGCACGGCCTTGAGCGCGGCCTGCACCATGTTCTCGGCCCAGCCGAAACCGAAGGACAGCAGAGCCTGCTCGGGCGTGGCGCCGGCCTGGGCGGCGGCCAGGGCAAACGCCACCGGATAGGTGGGGGCCGGCGAGAACGCGGCCAGCACGGCGACGCGCTCGTCGCTCGCGCGGTTCTTCAGCCACTCCACCAGGGAACGGCCCATCTGTTCGGTCTGCTGGCGCAGCTCGGCGGACTCGCGCGTGTGGCGCACCCAGTCGTTCAGGGCGGTGAGGCGGGCGACGTCGTGGGCCTGCCAGGCGGGCACCGCCTGGGCCACCACGGCGGCATCGGCCCGTCCGACCACGAGATGCAGTTGATCGACAAGCCAGTCACTCGCCTGGGCTTCGTTCGTGACGAGGCCGCTGTCCACCGCCGCTTCCAGCCCTTCCGAGTAGCTGAAGCCACCCACGGGCAGGGCCGGTGAGGCCAGCCACATCAGCTGCAGCCAGGTGGCGGAGGCCGACATCTCAGGGGTGAGGATGGCCACAGCCGGGACCGTGGACGTGGCCATGGTGGTCATGCGCGTCGTGCTCATGGGCGTGTCCGTGACCGTGGCCATGACCACCCGCGGCATAGGCCCCGCTTTCCGGCTCGAAAGGGGCCTGCACCTCGGTCACGATGAGGTGCATCTGGCGCAGCATGTCGGCCAGCACGTGGTCGGGTTCGAGCTGCAGATGATCGGCCCGCAGTTCGAGCTGTACGTGGCGGTTGCCCAGGTGGTAGGCGGCACGCAGCAGGTCGAAGGGCGAGCCGTGCTCGGCGCAGGCGGTCACACGCAGCACCGGCTGGGGCGCGGCCTCGACGCGGATCAGCGAGCCGTCCTCGGCCACGAGCACGTCACCGCCGCGCACGACCGTGCCGCGCGGCAGGAACACGCCCAGGGCACGGCCCTGGCTGTCGGTGGCATCGAAGCGGCTTTTCTGGCGCACGTCCCAGTCGAGTGCCACGGTGGCGGCCCGCTTCAGCAGCACGGCGGCCAGGCCCTGGCCCTGGGGAAGGAGTTTGTTGACGGTCAGCATGCCCGCGATGGTACGCCTGCGAGGGGTCAGAACAGGAAGTAGCGCTGCGCCATCGGCAGCACGGTGGCCGGCTCGCAGGTGAGCAGCTGGCCGTCGGCACGGACGTGGTAGGTCTGCGGGTCGATCTGCATGCGCGGGGCGTAGGCGTTGTGCACCATGTCGGCCTTCTTCACGCTGCGGCAGCCCTTCACGGCGGACACCTCCTTGCGCAGGCCATAGCGTTCGGCGGCGCCGGCCGCCAGCGCCGACTGGCTGAGGAAGGTGAGCGAGGTGGCCGACAGGGCTCCACCGAAGCTGCCGAACATGGGACGGTAGTGCACCGGCTGCGGCGTGGGGATGGAGGCGTTGGGGTCGCCCATCGCGGCCGCGGCGATGAAACCACCCTTGAGGATGAGCGAGGGCTTCACGCCGAAGAAGGCAGGCTTCCACAACACGAGGTCGGCCCACTTGCCCACCTCGATGCTGCCCACTTCGTGCGCGATGCCATGCGCCAGCGCCGGATTGATGGTGAGCTTGGCGAGGTAGCGCTTGACGCGGGCATTGTCATGCCGGGCGGTGTCACCGGGTAGGGCGCCGCGCTGCTGCTTCATCTTGTGCGCGGTCTGCCAAGTGCGGATGATGACCTCGCCCACGCGGCCCATGGCCTGGCTGTCGGACGAGAACATGCTGATCGCGCCCAGGTCGTGCAGGATGTCTTCGGCCGCGATGGTCTCGCGGCGGATGCGGCTCTCGGCAAAGGCCAGGTCCTCGGCGATGGAGGCGTCGAGGTGGTGGCACACCATGAGCATGTCCAGGTGCTCGTCGATGGTGTTGACGGTGAAGGGCCGCGTGGGGTTGGTGGAGGAGGGCAGCACGTTGGCTTCACCCACCACCTTGAGGATGTCAGGGGCATGCCCGCCACCCGCGCCTTCGGTGTGGAAAGTGTGGATGGTGCGGCCCTTGAAGGCGGCAATGGTGTCCTCGACGAAGCCGCTTTCGTTGAGCGTGTCGGTGTGGATGGCGACCTGGATGTCACCGTTTTCGGCCACGCTCAGGCAGTTGTCGATGGCCGCCGGTGTGCTACCCCAGTCCTCGTGCAGTTTCAGGCCGATGGCGCCGGCTTCCACCTGCTGTTGCAGCGCCTCGGGCCGGCTGGCGTTGCCCTTGCCGAAGAAACCCAGGTTCATCGGGAAGGCCTCGGCGGCCTGCAGCATGCGCTTGATGTTCTCGGGGCCGGGCGTGCAGGTGGTGGCGAAGGTGCCGGTGGCCGGGCCGGTGCCGCCACCGATCATCGTGGTGATGCCCGAGGTGAGGGCTTCCTCGATCTGCTGCGGACAGATCCAGTGGATGTGGGTGTCGATGCCGCCGGGTGTGACGATCATGCCTTCGGCGGCGATGATCTCGGTGCCCGGGCCGATGACGATGTCCACGCCCGGCTGAACGTCGGGGTTGCCGGCCTTGCCGATGGCGGCGATGCGCGAACCCTTGATGCCGATGTCAGCCTTGACGATGCCCCAGTGGTCGACGATGAGCGCATTGGTCAGCACGCAGTCCATCGCGTCCATCGCGCCAGGGCCGTTGACCCGTTGGCTCTGGCCCATGCCGTCGCGGATGGTCTTGCCGCCACCGAACTTCACTTCCTCGCCGTAGCCACCGGCGGCCAGGGTGTGGTCCTTCTCCACCTCGATGACGAGGTCGGTGTCGGCCAGGCGCACGCGGTCGCCCACGGTCGGTCCGAACATCTCGGCATAGGCACGTCGCTGGATCGTGGCCATCACAGGCTTCCTTGCACGAGGCCGCGAAAGCCATAGACGACGCGGCCGCCAGCGTAGTCCACCAGTTCCACGGTGCGTTGCTGGCCGGGCTCGAAGCGCACGGCGGTGCCCGAGGCGATGTTCAGCCGCATGCCGCGCGCGGCGCTGCGGTCGAACTGCAGCGCGCCGTTGGTTTCGGCAAAGTGATAGTGCGAACCGACCTGGATGGGGCGGTCGGCGGTGTTCTGCACCACCAGCGTGAGCGTGTGCCGGCCCGGGTTCAGGGCATGGTCGGGGCCGTCGGTGAGGAGTTCGCCAGGGATCATCACTTTCTCCCGGACAGCCACCAGGCCAGTCCGATCACCACGGCCAGCGCGATGTAGCCGAACACGTCGGTGGCATGCCAGTGATGGGCGCCGGGCAGGTGGTGCCCTTCATGGGCCAGCGCGGGCAGCGAGGGCAGGGCCAGCAGGAGGAGGATGAAGGGCTTCGCGCTCATGAATGTGGACCTCGGAATGAAACAGGGATCGCACCGATGCAGTGCATGGATCAGGATCATGCGATGGGTTGGTGCACCGTCACCAACTTGGTGCCATCGGGGAAGGTGGCCTCGACCTGGATGTCGGGAATCATCTCGGGCACTCCGTCCATCACGTCGGCGCGGGTGAGCACGGTCTTGCCCTCGCTCATCAGGGCAGCCACCGACTTGCCGTCGCGGGCTCCTTCCATGATGGCAGCCGTGATCAGGGCCACGGCCTCGGGGTAGTTGAGCTTGAGGCCGCGGGCCTTGCGCCGCTCGGCCAGCAGGGCGGCCGTGAAGATCAGCAGCTTGTCTTTTTCGCGCGGGGTCAGTTCCATGCGGCCCCTCTTGCACGATGAATGCCAGCCCTTGTGGCGGGCTGGTGCGATTCTTGTACGCAGCCCTCGGCCATGGACCTCGGTGCCCCCCCTTCTGCTCACCCACCCTCCGCCTCGGGGGCGGTCCAGCGCGTCATCAAGATCCGGCGCGACTACAACGAATGGGTCGCGCGCGAGACCCTGGAGGACTACGCGCTGCGCTTCACGCCGCGGTCGTTCCGGAAGTGGTCGGAGTGGCGGGTGGCCCACACGGCCTTCGGGGCGGCCTCCTTCCTGATCCTGGAGGCCGTGGGGGCCACGCTGCTGGTGCAGTACGGTTTCATCAACGCCGCGCTGGCCATCCTGGTCACCGGGCTGGTCATCTTCCTGGCCGGTCTGCCCATCAGCGTCTATGCCGCGCGCCACGGCGTGGACATGGACCTGCTCACGCGCGGCGCGGGCTTCGGCTACATCGGCTCCACGCTCACCTCGCTGATCTACGCGAGCTTCACCTTCATCTTCTTTGCGCTCGAGGCCGCGGTGATGGCCTATGCGCTGGAACTGGCCTTCGGGCTGCCGCCGACCTGGGGCTACCTGGTGTGTTCGCTCGTGGTGATCCCCATGGTGACCCACGGCGTGACCATCATCAGCCGCTTGCAGGTGTGGACCCAGCCCTTGTGGCTGGTGATGCTGGTGCTGCCCTACTTCTACGTGTTCCATCACAACCCGGGGCTGCTGTCCGGGCTCGCGTCCTATGCGGGTGAGGACGGCCGCGGCGGGCAGTTCCAGTGGCTGGCCTTCGGCGCGGCCACCACGGTGGGCATTGCGCTCATCACGCAGATGGGCGAGCAGGTGGACTACCTGCGCTTCATGCCCGAGAAGACGCGCGCCAACCGCTGGCGCTGGTGGGGTGGGCTGCTGCTGGGGGGGCCCGGCTGGGTGGTGCTGGGCGTGGTGAAGATGCTGGGCGGGGCGCTGCTCGCCTACCTGGCGCTGTCCCACATGGTGCCGGCCGAGCGGGCGGTGGACCCCAACCAGATGTACCTCGCGGCCTACGAGTACGTGTTTGCCGACTATGGCTGGGCCGTGGCGGCCACGGCGCTCTTCGTGGTGGTGTCGCAACTCAAGATCAACGTGACGAACGCCTACGCGGGTTCGCTGGCCTGGTCGAACTTCTTCTCGCGCCTGACGCACAGCCACCCCGGGCGGGTGGTGTGGGTGGTCTTCAACACCCTGATCGCGTTGATGCTCATGGAGCTCAATGTCTTCCAGGCCCTGGGCGGGGTGCTGGGGCTGTACTCGAACATCGCCATCTCCTGGATCATGGCCGTGGTGGCCGACCTGGTGATCAACAAGCCGCTGGGCTTGTCGCCCAAGGGCATCGAGTTCAAGCGTGCGCACCTGTACGACGTGAACCCGGTGGGCGTGGGCGCGATGATTGCGGCCTCCGTGCTGTCGATCACCGCCCACCTGGGCTTCTTCGGCGAGATGGCCCAGGCCTTCTCGGCCCTGATCGCACTGGTGACGGCGGTGGTGGTGTCGCCGCTGATCGCCTGGGCCACGAAGGGGCGCTACTACATCGCCCGGCGCGACAGCCTGCCTCCGGTCGACCTCGGAGTTGAAGGCGGGTACAGCCGCCTGCGCCCCGTCACCCGCTGCGTGATCTGCGAGCGCGAGTACGAGCGCGAGGACATGGCGCAGTGTCCGGCCTACCAGGGGGCCATCTGTTCCTTGTGCTGTACGCTGGATGCGCGCTGCAACGATCTGTGCAAGCCACAGGCGCGGGTGTCGGCGCAATGGTCGGCGGCACTGCGCCGGCTCCTGCCCCGTCGTGCGGCGCCCTACATCCAGACGGGCCTGGCGCAATACCTGCTGCTGATGACGGTGATCGTGCCGGTGCTGGCCGCGCTCTTTGGCCTGCTCTACCACCAGGAGATGCGTGCCCTGGGGGAACAGGCGGCGGCGCTGGGCCCGTCGCTCAGGCTCACCTTCCTGAAGGCCTATGCCGCCTTGTTGCTGGTGTCGGGCATCGTGGCCTGGTGGCTGGTGCTGGCGCACCGCAGTCGCGTGGTGGCGCAGGAGGAGTCGAACCGCCAGACCGAGGCGCTCATGCGCGAGATCGAATCGCATCGCCGCACCGACGAGGCCCTGCAGCAGGCCAAGCACCAGGCCGAGCTGGCCAACCAGGCCAAGAGCCGCTACATCACCACCATCAGCCATGAGTTGCGCACACCGCTCAACAGCATCCTCGGCTATGCGCAGCTGCTCGACGAGGACGAGGCCATGCCCGCGCATCGCAAGCAGGCGGTGCGAGTGATCCGCCGCGGGGGCGATCACCTGCTGTCGCTGATCGAAGGCACGCTCGACCTGGCACGCATCGAGGGTGGCAAGCTGGCCCTGGATACGAAGCCCATGCGCTTTCGCGACAGCATGCTCGAGATCGCGCGACTGTTCGAACTGCAGGCCGCCGGCAAGGGCATCGCCTTCCGCCACGAATTCGATGCGGGGGTGCCCGAGGCCGTGCGGGCCGACGAAAAGCGACTGCGCCAGATCCTGATCAATGTGCTGGGCAACGCAGTGAAGTTCACCCCGCGCGGGCAGGTGGTGTTCCGCCTGCAGTACGCGAGGGAGATGGCACGCTTCGAGATCGAGGATTCCGGGCCCGGCATGACGGCCGACGAACTGTCGCGCATCTTCGAGCCCTTCGAACGCGGATCGGCGGCGGGCGGCGCATCCGTGGGTGGCACCGGGCTCGGCCTGACGATCGCGAAGATGCTCACCGACCTGATGGGTGGCGAGATGACGGTGAGCAGCACACCAGGCGTGGGCACCTGCTTTTCCATCCGGCTCTTTCTGCCGGAGCTGCGCGCCACGGTGATCGAGGCCGAGATGCCGCGCGTGCCACGCACGGGCTATCGTGGGCCCCGCAGGCGCATCCTCGTGGTGGACAACGAGGAGGTCGACCGCGGACTGCTGGCCAGCGTGTTGCAACCGTTGGGCTTCGAGATCCACCAGGCAGCCTCCGGGCACGAGTGCCTGGCGATGCTGCACCAGATCCGTCCGGACGCGATCTTCATGGACCTGGCCATGCCAGGCATCGATGGATGGGAGACCCTGCGCCGCATCCAGCGCGAAGGCCTGAGCACGGCGCCCGTGGCCATCGTCTCGGCCAATGCCTTCGACAAGGGGCTGGACAACGATGTGGGCATCACGCCGCAGGACTTCCTCGTCAAGCCGGTGAGGGTGGCCGAACTGCTCGACTGGCTGGGGGCGCGTCTGGCCCTGGAGTGGCTCTCGACCGACCCCGGGATGCTGGTGGCCCCGGCCCCCGTCCCCGACACGAGGGCGTTGCCATCGCCGCACTGGCTGCGCAGCCTCGCGAGCCAGGTGGAGCTCGGCTACTACCGCGGCATCGTTCGCGTGCTCGACCAGATCGAGGCCGAACAGCCGGATTGCGCGGCGTTCCTGGCCCGCCTGCGAGGCCTGGCGCGCGAATTCCAGTTCGATACCATGAACCGCCTCATCCAGGACGCCCTTGATGAACCCCGCCTTGCCTGAACTTGCGCCACCCGATGCCGTGGTTCTCGTGGTGGACGACGTACCCGACAACGTGGCCGTGCTGCACGATGCGCTGGACGAATCGGGCTACACCGTGCTGGTGGCCACCCATGGTGAAGGCGCGCTGCAGCGTGCCGCCCAGGCCCAGCCTGACATCGTGCTGCTGGATGCCGTGATGCCGGGCATGGACGGCTTCGAGGTGGCACGGCGCCTGAAGGCCGAGGCATCCACCGCGGGCATCCCCATCATCTTCATGACCGGTCTCACCGAAACCGAGCACGTGGTGGCGGCTTTCCAGGCGGGCGGGGTCGATTACGTGACCAAGCCGGTGCGCACACGCGAGGTCATCGCGCGCATCGCCACCCACCTGCAGGGTGCCCGCCACGCGCGCCAGGCGCGCCAGGCGCTGGATGTGTTCGGTCATGCCACGCTGGCCGTTCGCTTGTCCGATGGGCGCATCACCTGGCAGACCCCGCTGGCGCGCCAGTACCTCGAGGCCTATCGCGGTGGCATGGACGGATTCCTGGATCCCGAATTGACCGATTGGGTGCGCCAGCAGGCCGAGCAGGCCCGTGCAGCCCACGAGCCTGCCAGCCGCGTTCTTGTGCAAGGCACACGTCGCCTGACGCTGGCGCTGCATCACCCCACCGGCGACGGCGAGTGGTTCCTGGTGCTGCGCGAGGCCAACGACGCCGTGATGCTCGAAGCCCTGATGGCGGCCTTCCGGCTCACCACCCGCGAGGCCGAGGTGCTGTACTGGGTGGTGCAAGGCAAGACCAACCGCGACATCGGCGACATCCTGGGCGCCAGCCCCGCCACGGTGAAGAAGCACCTCGAACATGTCTTCGAGAAGCTCGGGGTGGAGACCCGCACGGCTGCGGCCGGGGTCGCCACCGGCCGGGTGCCGCAGTTGCGGCACCGCTAGGGTAGGCTCTCCGGATCAGCCCAGCACGGCCACGTGACCCTCCCGCGGGTCGATGCGGCCGTGAACCAGCGCCTCGATGAGGTCCTGCGTGGCCGGGAAGCCGGCATGCTCCCTCACCGTCATCCAGGGCCGGTCCGGGTCGCTGACGCGCTGGATGAAGGCCCGCTGCGAGGCATTGAAGCGTCGCGTGACCTCGGCTGCGCCCCAGTCGGCATTGCGCTTCTTGATCTGGTAGGGCGCGAAGTAGGGCTGAGGTGCCGGACCTGGCAGTGAGCCGGTTGAAAGCTCGAGGTGGTCGTGTGACTGGGCCGATCCGGCGTAGCAGCTGTGCATCAGGGTGCCACGCAAGTGCTCATGCACGCGGCGGCGCAGGGTGTTGTCGCCGGCGAAGTCCACATACACGGTGGGCACGGTCGGGTCGAGCGTCTCGAGAGCGCCGTACGACAGGGACTGCTGGTAGCAGCCAAGACTCTCGACAAAGCCGATGTTGCTGCCGGAGGTGAGACCCACGCGATGCGGATGGGCCAGATGCCCCAGCGCAAAGGCGGTGCCGTAGGCGGTCTTGCTCGAGGCGCTGGAGAACACGAGCTGTCGCGCGCCGAAGAAGTCGTTGTCCTCAAGGAAGTCGGCCAGCATGTACGACGTGATGTACAGGGGGCGCAGCAGCATCTGGTAGTTCTCGTCATCAGCACGGTAGGCCGCATCGGTGCTCGTGCGCTGATACTGGTTGTAGGCCGATGTCAGCGCGAGTCGGTGCGGCGCACCGTCATAGAAGCCGCGCTCGCTCACGCGTACAGGCTGCATCACGACATGGCTGGCAACGGGCCAGAAGCCATAGAAGCGCTCGCCCACCGCCAGACCCTCGACCGTGGTGGCCACCACTTCGGCAAAGCCCCAGGCTGGCATGTGCCCCCAGCCCTCGGCCTGCGTGGGGTAGAAGTCCCAATAGCGCAGGTGAGGCACCTCGCCGAAGGCAGCGTAGGTGATATTGTTCGAGGTCACCGCCAACCGGTCGATCTTCAGCAGGGCTTCGCCGGGCTGCAGGCCAGGCAGGGGCAGGGTGACGAGGCGGGTGTGGTGCAGGGCGCGCTTGTCGCTTTGCAGTTGTGTCAGGGTGGGCATCGGGGTCTCCTCCAGGATCGCAAGACGGATGAGAAAGACTGTAGGTCGCCAGATGGGCAGACGGGTTCGGATTCGTCAGCCATGAGCACACCCTCCATCTCCCCCAAGGCCAAGCCGCTGAAGCGGCCCACGCAGGCGCGTGCCAGGGTCACCGTCCAGGCCATCTTCGACGCCTTTGTTCGGATTTGGCAGCGCGATGGCTGGGAACGCCTGACCACCCGTGCAGTGGCGTTGGAAGCGGGCATCGCGGTGGGGACGCTGTACGACTACTTTCCCAGCAAGCAAGCCCTGCAATCGGGCTACGTGCGTCATTGCATCGAGCAGCTGATTGCCGTGGTGCAAGCGCAGGCCGTGCAAGCTTCCGCGCTGCCCTGGGACGAGCGGCTGCGCCGGCTGGTGCGCCTGCTTTGTGGGGTCGAGCGCGATGCCCAGGCCTGGTTCCACCCCGACATGCTGGCGCTGGAGCACGAGGTGGCCGAACTCAAGCACCAGCGGCGTGCCCATGAGGAACTGTCGGCGCTGTGGCAGCACGTGTTCGATGCCTGCACTGATCTGCCGTGCCGGCCGTCGGCCGAGAGGGTGCAGGCCCTGCATCTGGCGGTGTGGGGCGGCCGCCGCTATGCGTTGCTGCTGCGCATGGACGAGGTCGAGATGTCGCGCTGGGCGGCGGAGATGGAAAACCTGTGCCTGTGTGCGGTGCGGTCGTGGCAGGATGATGGCACCCGCTTGCCGTAAGCTTCGAACCCCGCCTTCCAGGAGATGCCTTCATGGCCTACATGCTGCTGATCGTCGAACCCACGGAACAACGGGCCACCCGTACGGAGGCCGAGGGCCGCGCACTCTATGAGCGCATGCTGCGCTTCGGCGACGGCCTGCGCGAACAAGGCCTGCTGGTGGCGACCGAATCGCTCAAGTCTCAGCACGATGCGGTGCGGGTGAGCCGTGCGGGCGGCAAGACCCGGGTCGTGGATGGCCCCTTTGCTGAGGTCAAGGAGATGGTCGGCGGCTTCTTCCTGCTCAACTGCCAGACCCGGGAGGAGGCTGTGGCCATCGCCGCCGAGTGCCCGGCGGCCGAGTGGTGCACGGTCGAGGTTCGGCAACTCGCCCCTTGTTACGAATAGCGCCGGTCGAAAACGGCCACTGAAGTTCGTCGTGGTGACGCGGGCCCGAGGTGGCCCCCGTCCAGGAGAACCGACATGGGCCACACGAATCCGGTGAGCACGACCCTCGCCAAGGCATGCGATGAACCACGCGATCCAAAGCGCGATTGAGGCAGTCTGGCGCAGCGAAGCGGCCAGGATCATTGCCTGCGTGGCACGGATGGTGCGCGATGTCGGCCTTGCGGAAGACCTGGCCCAGGAGGCGCTGGTCGCGGCCCTCGAGCATTGGCCGGGCACGGGTGTTCCCCACAAGCCTGGCGCCTGGCTCATGACCACGGCCAAGAACCGGGCGCTGGACCATCTGCGCCGACACAAGATGCTGGTGGCCAAGCACGAGCAGATCGGGCACGAGCTCGATGCCCAGGAGGCCCTGATCGTGCCCGACTTTGTCGATGCCCTGGACGAGGTGCGCGCCGACCAGATCGGGGACGATCTGCTGCGCCTGATCTTCACCGCCTGCCACCCCGTGCTGTCTGCCGAGGCCCGTGTGGCCCTGACGCTGAAGATGCTCGGGGGTCTGAGCACGCCTGAGATCGCACGGGCCTTCCTCGTGAGCGAATCCACACTGGCCCAGCGCATCGTGCGAGCCAAGCGCACCCTGTCCGAAGCCAAGGTGCCGTTCGAGTTGCCGCGCGGTGACGCCCTGGCCGAACGCCTGGCCTCGGTGCTGGAAGTGATCTACCTCATCTTCAATGAAGGCTACGCCGCCACCGAAGGCGTCGATTGGGTTCGGCAGGACCTGTGCCAGGAAGCGTTGCGTCTGGGTCGCGTGCTCGCGGGTCTGGCGCCGGACGAACCCGAGGTGCATGGCCTGCTGGCGCTGATGGAATTGCAGGCCTCCCGCCTGCCCGCGCGAGTGGATGCCCAGGGCCGTGCGGTGCTGCTGAACGACCAGGATCGCCGCCTCTGGGATCCCTTGTCCATCCGCCGTGGCCTGGAGTCGCTGGGGCGGGTGCGGGCTCTGGGCGGTGAGCGGGGACCCTATGCCTTGCAGGCCGCCATTGCAGCCTGTCATGCGCAGGCGCAGCGTCCGGAGGATACCGACTGGCGGCGTATTGCAGGCCTGTACGAGGTCCTGGCCGAGGTGCAGCCATCGCCCGTGGTCGAACTCAACCGGGCGGTCGCGGTGAGCATGGCGGACGGGCCGCAGGCGGGCCTGGCGCTGGTGGACCGCCTGCAACGCTCCGACCAGACCCTGCAGGCCTATCACTGGCTGCCCAGCGTGCGGGGGGATCTGCTGGCGCGCCTGGGCCGCAATGATGAAGCGCGGCAGGCCTTCGAAGACGCAGCCGCGCTGGCCCGCAACGAGCGCGAGCGAGACTTGTTGCTGGCACGGGCCCGCAGCACGCAGGCGCGCGACCGACGCTGAGAGGCAGACTCCTTCTTGCGCTGGTCCGGCCCACCGGTCCAGCTGCGGGCGCAAGCCATGCGCGCCTCACGCAGCCTACGCCATGTGGCGTATTTGCGCGGGAGCGCTCCCTGCCTAAGCTGCGGCTGTCTCTTTCACACAGCCCTGCCATCGCAAAGGAGCGCCTGCCATGTCCACCTCCCGCCGCCATTTCAACCAGGCCCTGGGTGCCATCGCCCTGGGCGTGGCCGCCATCGGCCTGCCTGCCCATGCCCAGTCCGACACCATCAAGGTCGGCATCCTGCATTCGCTGTCGGGCACCATGGCCATCTCGGAAACCGTCCTGAAGGACGTGGCCCTGATGACGATCGAGCAGATCAACGCCAAGGGCGGCGTGTTGGGCAAGAAGCTCGAGCCGGTGGTGGTCGACCCGGCCTCGAACTGGCCGCTCTTCGCCGAGCGGGCCCGTCAGCTCATCACCCAGGACAAGGTGGCCGTGGTCTTCGGCTGCTGGACCAGCGTATCGCGCAAGTCGGTGCTGCCGGTCTTCGAGGAGCTCAACAGCCTGCTCTTCTACCCCGTGCAGTACGAAGGCGAGGAGCTCAGCAAGAACGTGTTCTACACGGGCGCAGCGCCCAACCAGCAGGCCATTCCCGCGGTGGAATATCTGATGAGCAAGGACGGCGGTTCGGCCAAGCGCTTCGTGCTGCTTGGCACCGACTACGTCTATCCGCGCACCACCAACAAGATCCTGCGTGCCTTCCTGAAGTCCAAGGGCATCCCCGACAGCGACATCATGGAGGAGTACACCCCCTTCGGCCACAGCGACTACCAGACCATCATCGCCAACATCAAGAAGTTCGCGAGTGCCGGCAAGAAGACGGCGGTGGTGTCCACCATCAACGGTGACTCCAACGTACCTTTCTACCGGGAACTGGGCAACCAGGGCCTCAAGGCGACCGACGTGCCGGTGGTGGCCTTCTCGGTGGGCGAGGAAGAACTGCGCGGCGTGGACACCAAGCCGCTGGTGGGTCATCTGGCCGCCTGGAACTACTTCATGTCCATCAAGAACCCGACCAACGATGCCTTCATCAAGGCCTGGTCGGACTACGCCAAGGCCAAGAACATCCCGGGCCACAAGGACCGTCCGCTGACCAACGACCCGATGGAAGCCACTTACATCGGCATCCACATGTGGAAGCAGGCGGTCGAGAAGGCCAAGAGCACCGACACCGACAAGGTGATTGCCGCGATGGCCGGCCAGACCTTCCCGGCACCGGGCGGCTTCATGTCCAAGATGGACGAGAAGAACCACCACCTGCACAAGCCGGTGTTCATCGGCGAAGTGAAGGCCGACGGCCAGTTCAACGTGGTGTGGAAGACCAAGGGCCCCGTCAAGGCCCAGCCCTGGAGCCCCTTCATCCCCGAGAACAAGGGCAAGAAGGACGAGCCCGAAAAGAAGTAAGCCAGGGCTTTCGAGGACGCACGAGTGAGTTCCACGACACGATGGGGGATCCGCCTCGCCCTGGCCGTCCTGGCCTGGGTGCTGGCGGGGCCGGCGGCGGCCCTGAGCCCCGAGCAGATCCGGGCCCTGGCCCTGGGTGACAACGACGAGCGCATCGAGGCGCTCAGCGAGGCGGCCGCCACGGGCGACCCTGCGCTGGGTCCTTACATCGAGGCCTTGCTGGCCGATGAGGTGCGCACCGTCGGCGATGACCAGGTCTTCATCGTGCGTGGCAACGAGGTGCGCAACGCCCTCACCGGCGAGCCGGCCCCCCTGCCCGACAACGCCGAGGAGGTGGTCAACAGCAACCGCATCCGCCGGGCGCTGCAGGCGGCCCTGGCCGCGCTCAAGCTCTTTTCGGACGATGCGGCCGTGCGCAGCCAGGCCATCGCGCAGATGCAGCGCGAGACGCTGGATGAGGAGCAGCTCCCGGTGATCGAGAAGGTGCTGGAGCGCGAGACCGACGACAGCCTGCGCGAGCGCCTGCTGGCCCTGCGGGCCACCGCGTTGGTCACGGCTGAAGACCCTGCCTTGCGGCTGGAGGCGGCGGTGCTGCTGGGCCGCAGCAACCAGCCCACCGTGCGCGCGCTGCTGCGCGAGCGGCTGGCGCAGGACGGCGACAGCTTCACCGAGCCCGACGCGCAGGTGCGCGCAGCGCTGAAGAAGTCGCTGTCAGCCGTGGACAACCGTCTGGCCTGGGGCGAGCGCGCCGGCGTGCTGTTCAGCGGCATCAGCCTGGGCAGCATCCTGCTGCTGGTGGCGCTCGGCCTGGCCATCACCTACGGCCTGATGGGCGTGATCAACATGGCCCACGGCGAGATGATGATGATCGGGGCCTATGCCACCTATGTGGTGCAGAACCTCTTCCGCACGCATCTGCCGGGCTGGTTTGATTGGTATGTGCTGGCAGCCGTGCCGGTGGCTTTCCTCGCCTCGGCACTGGTGGGTGCCGTGCTCGAGCGCAGTGTCATCCGCTGGCTCTACGGCCGCCCGCTGGAGACCCTGCTGGCCACCTGGGGCATCAGCCTCATCCTCATCCAGGCGGTGCGCTCGCTCTTCGGCGCGCAGAACGTGCAGGTGGACAACCCGACCTGGCTGAGCGGTGGTGTGGCGCTCATGCCCAACCTCACACTGCCCTACAACCGCATGGCGATCATCGTGTTTGCCTCGCTGGTGGTGGTCGGCGTCGCGCTGCTGATTGCCCGTACGCGCCTGGGCTTGTTCGTGCGGGGGGTGACCCAGAACCGGCCCATGGCCGCCTGCATGGGGGTGAACACGGCGCGCATCGACACCTATGCCTTTGCGCTGGGCGCGGGCATCGCCGGCCTGGCGGGCTGCGCGCTGTCTCAGGTGGGGAACGTGGGGCCCGACCTGGGCCAGAGCTACATCGTCGACTCCTTCCTGGTGGTGGTCACAGGCGGGGTGGGTCAGCTGGCCGGCACGGTGTACGCCGCCATGGGCCTGGGCGTCATCAACAAGCTGCTGGAAGGCTGGCAGGGCGCGGTACTGGCCAAGATCATGGTGCTGCTGCTCATCGTGGCCTTCATCCAGAAGCGTCCACAAGGGTTGTTCGCGATGAAGGGAAGGAGCGCCGAGGCATGACAGCCGTACTGAACGCGGGCGCTGCGCGTGTCGATCTCGTGCCGCGCCGGGGCTTGCTGCTGGGCCCCAAAGGGTGGGCGGCCGTGCTCGCAGCGGCCCTGAGCGTGGGCGTGCTGGGGCCCTTGCTCAACCTCGCGGTGCCGGCCGACAGCGCCTGGCACCTGAGCGACTACCACGTGAGCCTCCTCGGCAAGATCATGTGCTATGCCATCTGTGCGCTGGCGATGGACCTGATCTGGGGTTACACCGGCATCCTGTCGCTGGGCCATGGTCTCTTCTTTGCGCTGGGGGGCTATGTGATGGGCATGTACCTCATGCGCCAGATCGGCACCGATGGCCACTACAAGTCGGAGCTGCCCGACTTCATGGTCTTCCTGGACTGGAAGGAGCTGCCCTGGCACTGGGCCCTGAGCGACTCCTTCGTGGCCACCCTCGTGCTCATCGTGGCCGTGCCGGGCCTGCTGGCCTTCGTGTTCGGGTATTTCGCCTTCCGATCGCGCATCAAGGGGGTGTACTTCTCGATCATCACGCAGGCGATGACGTTTGCGGCCATGCTGCTCTTCTTCCGCAACGAGACCGGCTTTGGCGGGAACAACGGCTTCACCGACTTCAAGCGCATCCTGGACATCCCCATCGCCACCTCCGGGATGCGGGTGACGCTGTTCTCGCTGACGGGCTTCACGCTGATCGGCTTCTTCCTGCTGGGACGCTGGATCGTGAACAGCAAGTACGGCCGCGTGCTGCAGGCCGTGCGCGACGCCGAGTCGCGCGTGATGTTCACCGGCTACAACCCGCTGGGCTACAAGCTGTCGATCTGGACGCTGTCGGCCATGATGTGCGGTGTGGCCGGCGCCCTGTACGTGCCCCAGGTGGGCATCATCAACCCGAGTGAGATGTCGCCGGCGGCCAGCATCGAGATCGCCATCTGGACGGCCGTGGGTGGGCGTGCCACGCTGATCGGCCCCATCGTCGGTGCCTTCTTCGTGAACGGGGCCAAGAGCTGGTTCACCGTGGCCTTCCCGGAGTTCTGGCTCTACTTCCTCGGGGCCCTGTTCATCGCGGTGACGCTGTTCCTGCCCCAGGGCATCGTGGGCCTGCTGCGAGGGCGTCGCAAGAACCCGGAGGACCGCGCATGACCCCCGACCTGATGGAAGCAGGCGCCCGCATCCGGGAAGAGCACGTGCGGCGTTCGCGCAGCCCCATCGAGGGCTCGGGTGGGCGCGATGCCAGCTATGGCCGCGTGGTGCGAGAAGGCGAGGTGGACCTGACCCACGGCACCATCCTGTACCTGGACGACATCACCGTCAGCTTCGATGGCTTCCGCGCCCTCAACCAGCTCTCGCTGAACATTGCCGCGGGTGAGCTGCGGTGCATCATCGGCCCGAACGGTGCCGGCAAGACCACGATGATGGACGTCATCACGGGCAAGACGCGCCCGGATGCCGGCCGGGCCTTCTTCGGCTCCACCATCGACCTGCTGCGCCTGCGCGAAAGCGAGATCGCCACCATCGGCATTGGCCGCAAGTTCCAGAAGCCCACGGTCTACGAGCACCTGAGCGTCTTCGAGAACCTGGAACTCGCCCTGCGCGCCGACCGCGGCGTGCGGGCCTCGATGCTCTTTCGCCTGTCGGGTGAGCAGATCGACCGCATCGCCGAGATCCTGACGCTCATCCACCTGCGAGACCAGGCCCAGCGTACGGCGGGGCTGCTCTCGCACGGCCAGAAGCAATGGCTGGAAATCGGCATGCTGCTGATGCAGGATCCCAAGCTGCTGCTGCTCGACGAGCCCGTGGCCGGCATGACCGACGAGGAGACCGAGCGCACCGCTGAGCTTTTCCTGTCGCTGGAAGGGAGTCATTCACTGGTGGTGGTCGAGCACGACATGAAGTTCATCCACGACCTCACGCGTGACAACCCGGCCAAGAAGGTGACGGTGCTGCACGAAGGCCATGTGCTGGCCGAAGGGTCGCTGGCGCAGGTCCAGGCCAACGAGCAGGTCGTTGAAGTCTATCTGGGGCGCTAGCATGCTGAAGGTCGAAGGCATCCACCAGTACTACGGCGGCTCGCACATCCTGCGCAACGTCGGCTTCGAGGCCCGTGCGGGCGAAGTCACCGTCATCCTGGGCCGCAACGGCGTGGGCAAGACCACGCTCCTGAAAAGCCTGATGGGCGTGGTGCCGGTCAAGGCGGGAACGATTTCCCTGGATGGCCAGACCATCACGCGCGACACCCCCTACGAGCGGGTGCGCAAGGGCATGGGCTACGTCCCCCAGGGCCGCGAGATCTTCGGGCGCCTCACGGTGGAAGAGAACCTGCGCATGGGCCTGGCCTACAAGAGCGCGCGCACGCCCATCCCGCCGCAGCTCTTCGAGCTGTTTCCGGTGCTCAGGCAGATGCTGCACCGCCGCGGCGGTGATCTCTCGGGGGGGCAGCAGCAGCAACTCGCCATTGCGCGTGCGCTGGCCGCGGGTCCCAAGCTGCTGATCCTGGACGAACCCACCGAAGGCATCCAGCCGTCCATCATCAAGGACATCGGCCGCGTGATCCGCCAGCTGGCCGACACCGGCATGGAGGGCCACCCGCCCATGGCCATCGTGCTGGTCGAGCAGTACTACGACTTCGCTGCCGAGCTGGCCGACCACTACCTGGTGATGGAGCGCGGCGAAGTGGTGATGCAGGGCCGAGGCACCAGCATGGAGGCCGACGGCGTGCGCCGGCGCCTGTCCATCTAGGCCTGGCGCAGTCGCGCCAGTTCTTCGGGGCTGAAGGTCGCGCGCAGCTGGACGTCATTGGCGCCACCTTGTACGTTGTGGCGCGCCAGTCCTTGCTCGCGGGTGCCTGGCAGGTTATAGAACGCTCGCCCGAAAGGGACGATCTGGCGGATGGGAATGCCATGTCGCCAGGCAGTGGCCGTGAGCCAGATGTCATCGTTGCGTGGGCAGCAGTCCTCGAAGGCGTAGCCGCACTCCCGGAGGACGTTCTGCATAGACACTGGATAAAGCACGCCGGAAACTCCCGTGAGGAAATTTCGTTGGTGGGGGCTTGTGCCTCTGCAGGCAGGCCACTGGGCGTAGGGCTTGAGCGCACCTGATGCGTCGAAGTCGATCCGGTGGGCGCGAAAGCACACGATCTGATCTGGCGTTGCGTCGTGCGCCTCGACGAGCGAAGCGAGCCAATAGCGCGGGTAAAGCACATCGTCGTCGGCAGTGATGAGCGGACGGTCCGGCTCGGGGTGGGACAGCACCTGGGGGAGGTATTTGGTGTGAGGCCCGACATCGCGTGTGCCGCGAACTTCCAGTCCCCGCCTGACGAGCCGTTGCAGGCTCGGTGGCAAGCCTTTGCGAAGCAGTCCGTCATCGATCCACAGCACGATGCGTGACGGCTTGCGTGCGCCTTCGCCGATCGACTCGATGGTGTAGTGCACCCACGGGAGCCGATCGCCGTAGCTGGTGAGCGATACCACGGGCCCTGCCGGGTCCAGCAAGGGGGCATCGGCCTGTCGATTGAGCCTGTCCAGGCGCTGCATCCAGAACGGGCGGATCAGCCGCTTGAAGGTGCGCGAGAGTCGGCGTCGGGCGCGCTCGCGCAAGCGGGGCCACAGGGGGTCGGTGTCGCGCGGATCGGGGGGCACGGGGTTCGGATTCATGGGTTTCGAGGTGGGCCGGTGGGCAGTGTAGTGCGCCCATCCTGGAATCCTTTTGGTGATGGTTCATTTAAACCGAAACGCAACTTGTGGTACAAATGAACCAAATCAGGAAGACATGCCCCACGTCCCCATGACGCCCCAGGATGTGCTTGCTGCGCTGGAGCAGCGATTCCCCGATCTGAGTCCCGAACTTCAGCGCGCCGCACGCTGGGTGCAGCAGCATTCGGCCGCTTTGGGCCTGCAGTCGATGCGGACCAGCGCGCGCGAGGCTGGCGTTGCTCCCACCACGATGGCCAGGCTCGCGCAGGCGCTGGGCTTTCAAGGCTTCGAGGCTTTGAGGCAGCCGTTCAGGCAGGCCTTGGCGCAGGCCGCAGTGCATGACGGCAGCTTCTCTGCACGCGCGCGGGCGCTGCAGCGTGGCGGCAGCTCCGTCGAGCGGCTCCAGGAGGCTCAGGGCGCCAATGTGCAGTCCTGGGTCCACCTCAACACGACGCTGGCGCTGGATGAAGCAGCAGACCGGATCCTCTCGGGCAACCAGGTGCTCTTCCTGGGGCTGCGGGCGAGCCATGGCATTGCTCATCATCTACATTACACCAGCCAACTGCTGCGCGACAGGGTCAGACTGGCGCATGACGGGGCCGGTGCCATGGAAGATCAGGTGGCGGATCTGCGCCCTGGTGATCTCCTGGTGGCGGTGAGTCAGGCGCCCTACACGCGACGCACCGTCGAGTTGGCGCAGCATGCCCACGATGCGGGCGTGCCGGTGCTGGCATTGACCGACCATGCCTGGTCGCCGCTGGCAAGACTCGCCCGACAGACCCTGCTGTTCACAGCGGACTCGCCCTCCTTTTTCCAGTCGATGACCGGTGCGCAGGCCTTGGCCGAGGCATTGGTGTCGCGCATGGTCACCCGCGGCGGCGCGGACGTGCTCGACCGACTGGCCCAGCGGCAAGCCCAGCTTCAGGTGCAGCGAACCTATTGGGAAAAACCCCTCCGGAAAGCCCCGACATGACACCCCAGACCACTCACGTCTTCCACCGCCATCTCCATACCACGCTGCCCGTGGCCGTCTCGGGCCGGGGCGTGACGATCACCGACAGCCAGGGGCGGCAGTACATCGATGCCTCGGGTGGTGCCGCGGTGTCCTGCCTGGGCCACGGGCACCCCGACGTGCTGGCGGCCATGCATGCGCAGATCGACCGCATTGCCTATGCCCACACGAGCTTCTTCACCACTGAAGTGGCCGAGGCTCTGGCCGACGACCTGATCGCCCATGCGCCGACCGGCATGAGCCATGCCTACTTCGTCTCAGGCGGCTCGGAGGCAGTCGAGGCGGCATTGAAGATGGCGCGCCAGTACTTCGTCGAAATCGGGCAACCGCAGCGCAGTCATTTCATTGCCCGGCGCCAGAGCTACCACGGCAACACGCTGGGGGCCCTGGCCGTGGGCGGCAATCAGTGGCGGCGGGCTCAGTTTGCGCCGTTGCTGATGGACGTGACCCATGTCTCGCCCTGCTACGAGTACCGCGACCGACGCCCTGATGAAACGGCCGAACAGTATGGCCAGCGTCTGGTGCTGGAGCTGGCGCAGGCCATCGATCGCCTGGGCGGCGAGAACGTCATCGCCTTCGTGGCCGAGACGGTGGTCGGCGCCACCGCGGGCGCGCTGACGCCGGTGCCGGGCTACCTGAAGGGCGTGCGCGATCTGTGTGACCGTCATGGCATCCTGCTCATCCTCGATGAAGTGATGTGCGGCATGGGGCGCACTGGGACCCTGCACGCCTGCGAGCAGGAGGGGGTGGTGCCCGACCTCATGACCATTGCCAAGGGACTGGGTGGCGGCTACCAGCCCATCGGGGCGGTGCTGGCGCAAAAGCGCATCGTCGATACCTTCGCCAAGGGCAGCGGGCTCTTTCAGCACGGCCACACCTATCTGGGGCACGCCGTGGCCTGTGCGGCCGCGCTGGCCGTGCAGCAGGTGATCCGCCGTGATGACCTGCTTGCCGCCTGCCGCCGCCAGGGCGAAGGCCTGGCGAATCGATTGCAGCAGCGACTGGGCGAGCACCCGCATGTGGGCGACCTGCGCGGGCGCGGGCTGTTCCGCGGCATCGAGCTGGTGCGTGACCGGGCGACCAAGACACCGTTCGATCCGGCGCTCCGGCTGCATGCGCGGATCAAGCGCGAAGCCATGACGCGCGGTCTCATGGTGTACCCCATGGGCGGCACGATCGACGGCCAGCAGGGGGATCACGTGCTGCTGGCCCCACCGTTCACGGTGAGTGAGGCCGACCTGGACGCCATCGTGGACCGGCTGGCCCAGGCCATCGATGCGGCCCTGGCATCAACGCATGCATGACATGCACGGGCCGTGGGGGTTTCCGGGGGGTGGCACTGCGCCGTGTTGGTGCTACCGTCTGGCACGAAGCCTGCGTGCCGGGATTTCCCGTACGCGGTATCCGATATCGCACATGTGCAAGAGGTTGCGGTAAGCTGCCGCCCTTTCGCATTCCCTCAACTCCACAGGAGGTCGAAGTGAACCATCTTTCCCAAGTCAAGCCCCTGCGCAAGCTGCTGGCGGCAGCCGCCCTGGTGTCGCTGTCGCTGCCGTTCGGCTCGGCCGTTGCCCAACCCAAGTTCATGACCATCGGGACCGGCGGGGTCACCGGCGTGTATTACGCGGCCGGCGGTGCCATCTGCCGCCTGGTGAACAAGGACCGCGCCAAGCATGGCATCCGCTGCTCGGTGGAGTCCACCGGCGGGTCCGTGGTGAACATCAACACCATCCGCGCTGGCGAGCTGGACTTCGGCGTGACGCAATCCGACTGGCAGTACCACGCAGTCAAGGGCACCAAGGTGTTCGAGAAGGACGGTGCCTACGGTGACCTGCGCGCCGTGTTCTCGCTGCATCCTGAGCCCTTCACCGTGGTGGCACGCAAGGAGCTGAACGCGACCAAGTTCGAAGACCTGAAGGGCAAGCGCTTCAACGTGGGCAACCCCGGTTCGGGCACGCGTGCATCGATCGACGAACTGCTCGGTGCCATGGGGTGGAAGGTCAGTGATTTCTCGCTGGCCGCCGAGCTGCGTCCCGACGAGCATGGCCCGGCGCTGTGCGACAACAAGATCGACGGCTTCTTCTACGGCGTGGGGCATCCTTCGGCCAACATCCAGGACCCGACCACCACCTGCGGCGCCAAGCTGGTCCCGCTGACCGGTCCGGCGGTGGACAAGCTGGTGGCCCAGTACCCCTTCTACGCCAAGGTGGAGATCCCGGGGGGCCTGTATGCCGGCAACCCCAACCCCACGCCCACCTACGGTGTGCTGGCCACCTTCGTGACTTCGGCCAAGGTGCCCGAAGCCACGGTGTATGAGCTGGTGAAGGCCGTGTTCGAGAACTTCGACGAGTTCAAGAAGCTGCACCCGGCACTGGCCAACCTGGACCAGAAGCGCATGGTCAAGGATGGCCTGTCGGCCCCGCTGCACCCCGGTGCTGTCAAGTACTACAAGGAAAAGGGCCTGATGTGATCGCCCACGCACATCGAGCCCGGCGGTGGAGTCCGCCCGCCGGGACGATGTAGCATCTCGAACAAGGGCCCCGCGACCCGGGGCCCTTTTTCTATGAATGCACCCCTTGCCGCCGATCGCTGGCGGGGGGCGCGAAGATACCGCCCCTGACTCAGAAGGTGGAAGCCTCATGTTCGGAAAGAAGAAGGATCAGGCCACGAGCGTGGATGTGCAGCAGCTCGTGAGCGACACCGACACCGGTGGCCGCAACCCCGGCCCCTGGATGAAGAAGATGCTGCTCGTGGTGGCCGTGGCCTGGTCGCTGTTCCAGTTGTGGATCGCCTCCCCGCTGCCGTTCACCTTGGGTGTGTTCGTGCTCAACGACACCGAGTCCCGGGCCATCCACCTGGCCTTCGCGGTCTTCCTGGCCTTCATGGCCTACCCGGCCTTCAAGCGCTCTCCCCGTGCCTATGTTCCGGTGACGGACTGGATCTTTGCGCTGGTCGGGGCCTTCTGCGCAGCCTACCTGTTCCTCTTCTACCGGGAACTCGCCCAGCGTCCGGGCCAGCCCACCTCGATGGATGTCTACACGGCAGCCCTCGGTGTCATCCTCCTGCTCGAGGCCACGCGGCGGGTGCTGGGGCTGCCCATGGTCATTGTGGCGGTCGTCTTCCTCGCGTATACCTTCGGCGGGCCCTACATGCCCGACATGATCGCCCACCGCGGTGCGTCGCTGAACCGCGCGGCCTCGCACTACTGGCTCACCACCGAAGGGGTCTTCGGCATTGCGCTGGGTGTGTCCAGCGGTTTCATCTTCCTCTTCGTGCTCTTCGGCTCCCTGCTGGACAAGGCAGGAGCGGGCAACTACTTCATCAAGTCGGCCTTTGCGCTGCTGGGCCACATGCGCGGGGGCCCGGCCAAGGCGGCGGTGGTGTCCTCGGCGGCCACCGGCATCATCTCGGGCTCGTCGATCGCCAACGTGGTGACCACCGGCACCTTCACGATTCCGCTGATGAAACGCGTGGGCTACCGGCCCGATCAGGCCGGTGCAGTGGAGGTCTCCAGCTCGGTCAACGGCCAGATCATGCCGCCGGTCATGGGTGCGGCGGCCTTCCTGATGGTCGAGTATGTCGGCATTCCCTACACCCAGGTGATCAAGCATGCCTTTCTGCCGGCGCTGATCTCCTACATCGCGCTGTTCTACATCGTCCACCTCGAAGCGCTGAAGGGGGGCATGGTCGGCCTGCCGCGACGCGGTGGCGGCACGGCAATGCAGCGTCTCGTCTCCTTCGGCATGACGGTCGCGGGCTTCATCGTGCTGTCGGGCCTCGTGTACTGGGGCATCGGCTGGATGAAGGGCGCCTTTGGCGATGGGGCCATCTGGGTCGTCGGCCTGGGCGTGCTGGCCGCCTACATCGGCTTGCTGTGGTTCGGCACCCGTCAGCCCGAGCTGGAGCTGGACGATCCGAACGCCCCGGTGTTCGAGCTGCCCGAGACCGGACCCACGCTCAAGTCCGGGCTGCACTACCTGCTGCCGGTGGTGGTGCTCATCTGGTGCCTGATGGTCGAGCAGCTGTCGCCAGGGCTGTCGGCCTTCTGGGCGACGATGTTCATGATCTTCATCCTGCTCACGCAGCGTCCCATCCAGGCCGCCTTCCGCCAGCGCGGCGACCTGATGGGCGCCGCGAAGCAGGGGGTGGCTGATCTCGTCGACGGGCTGGCCACGGGTGCACGCAACATGATCGGCATCGGTGTGGCCACGGCGGCCGCAGGCCTCATCGTGGGCACGGTGTCCCTCACGGGGGTGGGCCTGGTCATGACCGAACTGGTCGAGGCGATCTCGGGCGGCAACCTCATGGTCATGCTGGTGCTGGTGGCCTTCATCAGCCTCATCCTGGGCATGGGCCTGCCCACCACGGCCAACTACATCGTCGTGTCCACGCTGATGGCGCCGGTGGTGGTGGAGCTTGGCGCACAGAGCGGCCTGATCGTGCCGCTGATCGCCGTGCACCTTTTCGTCTTCTACTTCGGCCTCATGGCCGATGTGACGCCGCCGGTGGGCCTGGCGTCCTTCGCGGCGGCTGCAGTGGCGCGCACCGATCCGATCAAGACGGGGGTGACGGCCTTCTACTACAGCATGCGCACGGCCATCCTGCCCTTCCTGTTCATCTTCAACACTCAGTTGCTGCTGATCGGCGTGGACACCACCTGGCACCTCGTGCTGACGTTTGCCAGTGCCACGGTGGCCATGCTGGTGTTTGCTGCCGCCACCCAGGGCTGGTTCCTGGTGCGCACCCGCTGGTACGAAACCCTGGCCTTGCTGCTGGTCACCTTCACGCTGTTCCGCCCGGGCTTCTGGTGGGACATGGTCTATCCGCCCTACAAGGAGGCGCCGGCTGCGGAGTTGCTGACGTTTGCCGAGACTGCACCTCGCAATGCGAACAAGCGCATCTGGATCGAAGGCGAGACGCTGGAGGGCCGCGAGGTGCGCAAGGGGGTGCTGCTGCCGCTGGGCGAGCCCGGACCCGCGCGCGAACGCCTGGCCAAGGCCGGCCTGCGTGTGGTGCCCATGGGCGATGAACTGCAGATCATCGCCGTGCAGTTCGGCAGCCAGGCCGCGCGGCTGGGCGTGGAGCAGGGCTGGCGCATCACCGGCATCGAGATGCCGGCCGACCGACCGGCCAAGGAGTGGATGTACCTCCCGGCCCTGGCGTTGCTGGGCCTGGTGGTCGTGCTGCAACGTCGCCGCGCCCGTCAGGAGCCTCCCCCGGCGCCGAAGGCGGCGTCTGCCGCAGCCTGATCGCTCAGGTCTTCCAGACCCGCGGCGGGCAGGCGGGCAGTCCCCAGCCCACCTCCCGCCAGGCGGCCCACACGGCAGCCAGCAGGGCCTGGGCCGGCTCGGTGCGTTCGGCCAGGGTGCGCAGCACCACCAGGCGTTCGTCCGCAGCGGTGACGCCGGCCTGGTCGCGCAGCGGCGAGGCTTCAATGCACTGCCGTGCCGCATCGAGCAGCGCTTCGCGCTGCGCCGGCGCCAGCGCCTCGCCGCTGCCCCACCACATCGTCGCCAGTACCCGACGACCGTTCCAACCCAGGGGGCTGTCGAGCAGACGGGCGGTGTGCGGGTCTTGCGCATCGAGGACACCCCGCTCCAGCCACACCCCCGGCAGCTCGATCTGCTGCTCGAAGCTACCCTGCACGAAGGGTTCGTTCGAGGCCGGCAGGCCCAGGGCGAGCAGGTCCCAGCCGATCATTTCGGCGCCGGGCGCGAGTTCGAAGCGCAGATGGTTGACCGAACGCGTACCGCTGTAGGCAATGGTTTCCAGTGGCAGCCACTCCAGGCGAGCCTGCGGCGACAGCCGGGCCACCAGGTGCTGCTCGGCGGTGTCGCCTGCGCTGCGGTAGAAGCGCGTGGCACCCGGCGTGGTGATCAGTGCGTGGGCCTGAGGCCCCACATGGACGGCGATGTCCAGCCGGTCGCCGCCGACGATGCCGCCCGGCGGGTGCACGAGCACGTGATGACAGACGCCAGGGCCTTCCGGGTGAAGGCTGGCCAGCACCCGCAGCGGGCCGTCGTGCCGGTCATGCACGACGGTGCGGGGAGCCTCATGGCGGTAGTTCAGGGTCAGATGGCCGTGCCAGCCCATGCTTCAGACACTCTGCGAGCCGCGGTGGGCCCATCCGGTGGTGCGCTTTTCGATCCACGAGAAGAACTCGTACATCAGCATCGCCATGATGCCCACGGCCACGAGGCCCGCGAAGGCCAGGCCCATCTGCATGGCCGAGCCGGCCGACACCAGCAGGTAGCCGATGCCTTCGTTCGAGGCCTGCATCTCCGACACCGTGGTGCCGACAAAGGCCAGTGTGATGGCCACCTTCAATGAAGCGAAGAAGTAGGGCATCGAGCGGGGCAGGCCGACCTTGATGAGCACGTCCCAGCGCCTGGCACCCAGCACGCGCAGCACGTCTTCCAGCTCGGGTTCCAGCGTGGCCAGGCCGGTAGCGATGTTCACTGTGATGGGGAAGAAGGAGATCAGGAAGGCGGTCAGGATGGCCGGGCCAATCCCAATGCCGAACCACACCACCAGGATGGGCACGAAGGCCGCCTTGGGCAGGGCGTTGAAGGCCGTCATGAGCGGGTACATCGCCGCGTAGGCCAGGCGCGAGCTGCCCACGATGAAACCCAGCAGCACTCCCACGGCGATGGCAATGCCGAAGCCGGCCAGCGTCACCCAGAAGGTGCGCCAGGAATGCTGCAGGATCACGCTGCGGAATTCCACCATCTGCTCCCAGATGCGCAAGGGGCTGGGGAAGATGAACTCCGAGATGGCAAAGCCCGTGCAGATGGCCTGCCACAGCACCAGGATGGCCACCAGCAGCAGCCAGGGCGCGAGGCGTTCGAGTTGCTTGCTCTTGTTCATGGGGCGCTCTTCAGCTGCGGCGGATGGCGCCGATGTGGGCGCGCAGTTCGTGGACGATGTGGGAGAAGGCCGGCGTGTAGGTGATCTCCAGGTCACGCGGGCGCGGGAGATCGATCTCGCGCCTGGCCAGGATGCGGCCCGGGCTCTTGCTCATCACATAGACGGTGTCGGCCAGATAGACGGCCTCGCGCAGGTCGTGGGTGACGAGGATGACGTTGAAGCGCTGCTCGGTCCACAGGTCGCGCAGGGTGTTCCACAGCTCCTCGCGGGTGAAGGCGTCGAGCGCGCCGAAGGGCTCGTCGAGCAGCAGCATGCGCGGCTCATGGATGAGCGCGCGGCAGATCGAGGCGCGCTGCTGCATGCCGCCAGAGAGCTGCCAGGGGTACTTGTCTTCATAGCCGCCGAGCCCCACGCTTTGGAGCAGGCGGCGCGCCTTGTCTTCGTATTCGCGACGCTTGGCCTTGAAGTTCGAGCGGTAGGGTTCGACGATCTCCAGCGGCAGCAGCACGTTGCTCACCGTGGTGCGCCAGGGCAGCAGCGAGGGGGCCTGGAAGGCCATGCCGGTGATCTTGAGCGGGCCGGTGACAGGCTCGCCGCCGATGAGGATGCTGCCCTTGGACGGGCGCTTGAGCCCTGTGGCCAGCTTCATGAACGTGGACTTGCCACAGCCCGAGGGGCCGACGATGGCGATGAACTCACCCTCGCGCACCTTGAGCGTGATGTCCTCGACGGCAAACTGGTTCTGGGCAAGCAGCTCGTCGTTGTAGGCGAGCCAGACGTTCTTGAAATCGACAAAAGCTTCCATGCGCGGGGCCCTGCCCGCACGCGGGAAGGGAATTCAGGAGGACAGGGAATGGAAGCCGGGGCGGTTCGCTGCGGCCGCCCCGGCCCGTGCATCACTTCTTGGCCGGGAAGATCGCGCGTTCGGCAGCGGCAGGCAGGAAGCTGCCGTTCCAGATGGCGTCCGGGTCCACCCGGGTCTTGGTGTTGAAAGCATCCCCCACCTGGCTGGCCATCAGCGCCAGGCGCGGCTTGCTCACGTCGCCGAAGCCTTCCGCGCGGGCGTCGTCGGTCACGATCGATGAAGCGATGGCCAGGCGCAATCGGCGCTCTTCCAGCGCGGTGTTGATGATGCCGTCACGCTCCTTGACCACGTCGATGGCGGTCTTGGGGTTGGCCAGGACTTCCTTGGCTGCCTTGGTGAAAGCGCGCAGGAAGGCCTTCACGGCTTCCGGGTTCTTCTTCAGGAACTCTTCGGAGGCGATGATGGCGTTGCCGTAGAGCTTCACGCCGTACTGAGGGTAGGGCATGACCGCGATGTCCTCGGCCTTCACTCCCCGGGCCTCCAGGTTGAGCAGCGAGGTGAAGTAGAAGCCGGTGATGGCGTCCACATCGCCGCGTGCCAGCATGGTTTCGCGCAGGGGCGGGTCCATGCTGATCCAGTTCACCTCACCGACCTGGTTGGCCTTCTGGAAGATCGGGAAGGCGCGGCGACCGGCATCGAACACGGGGGCGCCGAGCTTCTTCCCGGTGAGGTCGGCCGGGGTCTTGATGCCCGTCTTCTTCAGCGAGAACACGGCGGCTGGCGTGTTGTTGTAGACCATCATCACCGCCACCGGCTTGTTGGGCGCGGTGGGGTTGTTGGCATGGAACTCCATCAGGGCGGCAATGTCGGCGAAGCCCATGTCATAGGTGCCCGAGGCCACGCGATTGACCGCGTTGCCCGAACCGTTGCCGGCATCCACCGTCACGTTGAGCTTCTCGGCCTTGAAGTGCCCCTTGGCCACGGGCAGCAGGAAGAAGGCCGAGGGACCCTCGAAGCGCCAGTCGAGCTGGAACTTGATGTTGGTGTCCTGGGCCTGGGCCAGCGGAGCCGACAGGGCCAGGGTGAGCGCGGCGGCAACGCCGAGAAAGCGGCGCTTGGCGCGGGAGGGCAGGGCGTGTGTCATGGACAGGATCTCCGTCAGTCAGGGTTGCACGGTAGTAGCAATTTTCATGCACAGCTTAAGGATTGCGGCCTGCCGATGCATCGGGGCATCACCCGCTTGCGCAATGCAGACCTCGGGTTGCCTCATGACAACAGGTCCAGCAGACTTCGGGCCACCACCCGGGTCGCGCGGCGCAGGTCGTCGAGCACGAGGTGCTCATCGGCCCGTTTGGCGTTGGATTCGAGCACGGTGCGTGGGCCGGCACCGTAGATGACCGCTGGAATGCCCTGCTCGCAATAGAGCCTCACGTCGGTGTAGAGCGGCGTGCCCATCACCGGCGGGGTTTCGCCGAAGACGGCCTGTCCATGGCGCTGCAGGGCGGTCACCAGGGGCACATTCCCAGGCAGCGGCTTGAGCGGATGGGCCAGCAACAGGCGCTTCATTTCCACCTGGATGCCGGGCACGGTGGTCGCCGCGGATTCGATGACCTGTCGGATCTCGGCTTCCACCGTGGCGGGGTTCTCCTCGGGGATCATGCGACGGTCGAGCTTGAAGACCACCTTGCCGGGCACCACGTTGGTGTTGGTGCCGCCCTCGATGCGGCCCACGTTCAGGTAGGGGTGGCGGATGCCGGGCACCTCAGAGCTCACCCGGCGATAGCGTTCGTTGCAGGCATACAGCGCGTTGAGCAGGGTCACGGCCCCTTGCAGCGCATCGATGCCCGTGTGCGGGATGGCGGCATGGGCCATCTTGCCGTGGACCGTCACTTCCATCTGCAGGCAACCATTGTGGGCGGTCACCACCTCGTAGCTGAAGCCGGCAGCGATCAGGAGGTCGGGCTTCGTGAGGCCGTGCCTGAGCAGCCAGCCAGGGCCCAGCTCGCCGCCGAATTCTTCGTCATAGGTGAAGTGCAGTTCCACGCTGCCCTTGAGCGGTCGGCCCAGCGATTCGAGCGCACGCACGGCAAAGGTGTAGGTGGCGAAGTCGCTCTTGCTCACCGCGGCCGCGCGGCCGTAGAGGCGTCCGTCGACCACCTCGCCGCCGTAGGGGTCGTGGGTCCAGCCTTCTCCGGGCGGGACGACATCCCCGTGGGCGTTGAGGGCCACCGTGGGCCCGTCACCGTAGCGGCGGCGCACGATGAGGTTGATGATGGAAGCCATCCCGGCGGCCTGTACCTCGGCCTCGGGCACAGTGTGACGCTCTGCCTCGAAGCCGAAGCCCTGGAGCAGTTCGGCCGTGCGCAGCGCGTGGGGTGCGTTGTCCCCCGGCGGGGTGTCGGTGGGCACGCGCACGAGTTCCTGGAGGAAGCGCACCTCCTCGTCAAAGTGAGCCTCGATCCAGGCGTCGAGTCGTTCGTGGTCGGTCATGCGTGGTCCTTGGCGAGGTCTTCGAGCAGGTGCATGAAGGCCTCGACGCACAGCTGGGCGTCGTCGTTCGTGATGGTTTCCAGCGGGTTGTGGCTGATGCCGCCATTGCCGCCGCGCAGGAAGAGCATGGCCTGGGGCAGGAGCTCATGCAGCTTCATCGCGTCGTGGCCCGCCCCGCTGGGCATGCGGAAGATCGGCAGTCCCAGGCGGTCGACGGCGGCTTCCCAGCGGGCCTGCCACTGCGGGTGGCTGGGCGCCGCCGAGGCGCGCATGGTTTCCTCCAGCGTGTAGCCCAGGCCCCGGCGTTCGCACAGGGCGGCCAGCTCCGCTAGGACGTCGGCCACCAGCCGGTCGCGCTGTTCATTCGTGGGGGCACGCAGGTCCAGGCTGAAGCGGCATCGCCCCGGCACCACGTTGATCGAGCCATTGGGCACCTGGAGCTGCCCGATGGTGCCCACCGAATCGCCGTCGGCGGCAGCGCGGCGCTCCACGTAAAGCGCCAGCTCGGCAACGGCCACGGCCGCGTCGCGGCGGCGGTTCATCGGGGTGGTGCCCGCGTGGCTCGCCAGGCCGATCACCTCGCCCACGAAGCGCACGCCGCCGTTGATGGAGGTGACCACGCCCAGCGGCAGGTCCAGTTCGTGCAGCACCGGGCCTTGTTCGATGTGCACTTCGACGAAACCGAGGTAATCATCGGCCTTGCGGCGCACGGACGGGATGTTCTCGGGCCTGAGGCCGGCACGGGCCATGGCCTCGCGCATGGGAACCCCGTCGGCATCGCGCTGGTCGAGCCAGGCTGGATCGAACTGGCCGATCAGCGCGCCCGAGCCGAGGAAGGTGGCCTTGTAGCGTTGACCCTCCTCTTCCGAGAAGCCGACGACCTCGATCCCGTAAGGCAAGCGTCGGCCCTGGGCATGCAGCGCCTGCACGCAGGCCATGGGCACGAAGATGCCCAGGCGGCCGTCGTACTTGCCCCCGTTGCGCACGGTGTCGAAGTGGCTGCCGGTGAGCAAGGACCGCGCGCCGGGCACGGCCGCGTGGTAGCGGCCCACGACATTGCCCACCGCATCGACCTCCACCTTGTCGAAGCCGCACTCGCGCATCCAGGCCACCAGCTCTCGGCTGCAGGCTTGATGGGCCTCGGTGAGGTAGGTGACGGTCAGCTCACCCCTTTGTGCATACTCAGGCTCGGAATGACGGGCCAGCTGCTCGGCCCAGTCCCACACCTGATTGCCCAGTGTCGGCACGAACCCGAACTTGTCGTTCAACCGGATCTCGGCGATGCGGTCGATCTGGCGCAGGCACTCGGCGCGTTCGACATCGGGGGGGTGCTGCAGGCGACGCTCGAAGGTCGCAATGATCTCCTGCCGGGTCAGCCCCAGGCCGCGCGGGCCGCGCACGGCCAGGATGAAAGGCCAGCTGAAACGGGTTTTGTAGTCGGCGTTGAGCTGCTGCAGCTTGGCGAACTCTTCGGGCGTGCAGTGGGTGAGGCCGGCCCTGGACTGCTCGTTCGTCGATTCCGCCGTCAGCGTGCCGGCCATCGCCGCCTTGCCCGCCAGTTCGGGGTGGGCGCGGATCAGGCCGAGCTGGGCCTCGAGGCCGGCCTCACGCACGGCTTCGGTCAAGGCCCGCTTGAGGTGGGCCAGACTGCGGAAGGGGCGCTTCGTCCAGGCCGCTTCGGCGACCCAGGGCGAATGCTCGTAGATGCCGTCCAGCAGGGCCGTGAAGTCGGCACGGTTGGCCTGGTTCAGCTGATCGAGGCTCAGGCTCATGTGCGCTCCCAGATGAAGGCTGTGCGCGCATCGAAGGGGTGCACCTGTTTCCAGTGGCGCGCGATGTCGATGCGCCGCGTCACCCAGACGCGGTCGTGCTTCTCGAGGTGGTCGAGGAAGCGCTGCAAGGCCCTGAAGCGGCCGGGGCGGCCGAGCAGGCGGCAGTGCATGCCGATGCTCATCATGCGCGGCGTCTCGGCGCCTTCGGCATACAGCACGTCGAAGCTGTCGCGCAGGTAGCTGAAGAAGTCCTCCCCCTGGGCAAAACCCTGGGGCAGGGCGAAGCGCATGTCGTTGACATCGAGCGTGTAGGGCACGACGAGGTGGGGGGCGAGCGAGCCGTCGCTCTTGCGCACCTGCAGCCAGAAGGGCAGGTCGTCGCCGTAGTAGTCGCTGTCGTACTCGAAGCCGCCGAAGTCCGCCACCAGGCGGCGCGTGTTCGGGCTGTCGCGCCCGGTGTACCAGCCCAGTGGGCGCTCGCCAGTCAGGCGTTCGATGATCTGCATGCCGCGCGTCATGTGCTCGCGCTCGGTGGCCTCGTCCAGGCTCTGGTAGTGGATCCAGCGCCAGCCGTGGCAGGCGATCTCGTGGCCCAGCTCGACGAAGGCCTGGGTCAGCTCGGGATGGCGCTCCAGCGCCATCGACACACCGAAGACGGTCATCGGCAGACCGCGACGCTCGAACTCCTTCAGGAAGCGCCACACGCCCACGCGGGAGCCGTATTCGTAGATGCTTTCCATGCTGAGGTGCCGCGCCGGGTAAGCCGCCGGGTTGAACATCTCCGAGAGGAACTGCTCGCTGCCGGCATCGCCATGCAGCACCGAGTTTTCGCCGCCTTCCTCATAGTTGAGGACGAACTGAACGGCCACACGGGCCTGCCCCGGCCATTGGGCCTGCGGCGGATTGCGGCCATAGCCGACGAGGTCACGAGGGTAGGGGGGCGTGTTCATTTGGTGTCGATCGGGCGCAGCACGTCGGCCAGGTCGGCCACGCGCGGGTTCAGGCGAAGGTTGCGTTCCACGCTTTGCAGGTGGTCCATCAGCAGCCGGGTGGCGGCTCGGGCGTCGCGGCGTTCCAGGGCATCGACGATGGCCACGTGCTCGGCCTGCGACTGCTCGGCCGACAGGGAGGACTGGTACATCAGCGAGATCAGCGAGCTGCGCGAGACCAGGTCGCGCAGCATCTCGGCCAGCACCTCGTTGTCGAGCATGCGGGCCAACACCACGTGAAAGTCGGCCAGCAGGTGGGTGCGGCCGGGGACGTCGGTGCGCTGCACGGCCGCCTGTTCGGCGCGCAGGTGCTCGCGCAGCTCGGCCACCTGGGCCGGCGTGATGCTGGCGGCCAGGCGTTTGACCATGGCCGACTCCAGCATCTGTCGCACCTCGAAGACCTGGCGGGCTTCTTCCACGCTCGGCTGCGCGACAAAGGCACCGCGAGCAGGTTCCAGCGTGACGAGCTTGTCCCGGCTGAGCTGGTTCAGGGCCTGACGCACCACGGTGCGCGAGACCTTGAAGATGTCGGCAATCTTCTGTTCGGCCAGCTTGGTGCCAGGCATCAGCCGGCGCTCGACGATGGCGGTGGTGATGGCCGCCACGATGCGTTCGGTGGTGTTGCCGGGGCCGGCCGAGGCCTGCGCAGCCATGGTCGCCTTCACGCCGGCAGGGCGTGAGCGCCGGACGGGAGCGGCGGCGGGGGTGGGTAGGCGGCTCATGGTGTTTGCACTGTGCACGAAACTGTATACACTTTTTGGAACAACGCAAGCCGACCCCACGCTTCCACTTCCAGAGGACTCGCCCATGGGCAAGCTCACCACCCACGTCCTGGACACCATGCACGGTGGCCCGGCGGCCGGCATGGCCGTGCGCCTGTACCGTCGCCATGGCGAGGCCCTCGAGCCGATGCGCAGCCTGCAGCTCAATGACGACGGCCGGGCCGACGCTCCTTTGCTGGAAGGCGACACCCTGTCGCCCGGCACCTACCGACTGGTCTTCGGCGTGGCGGCCTATTTCCGGGCGCGCGGGGTGACCTTGCCGCAACCGGCCTTCCTCGACGAGGTGGTGCTCGACTTCGGCATTGCCGACGCGACCCAGCACTATCACGTGCCCTTGCTGGCCAGCCCCTGGGCCTATTCGACCTACCGCGGCAGCTGAAGCCCGCTCCCTCCGACCTCTTGCATCGACCGCATGGACGCCTACCTGCTCGACTGGGCCAACCTCCTGCTGCGCTGGGCGCATGTGATCACCGCGATCGCCTGGATCGGCTCCTCCTTCTACTTCGTCTTCCTTGACAGCAGCCTCACCCGGCCCACCGACCCGGACCTTCAGGCCAAGGGCGTCGACGGTGAGTTGTGGGCCGTGCATGGCGGCGGCTTCTACCATCCGCAGAAGTACCTGGTGGCGCCCCGGCAACTGCCCCAGAACCTGCACTGGTTCTACTGGGAGAGCTATTCGACCTGGCTCACGGGCTTTGCGCTCTTCACGGTGCTCTACCTCGTCAATGCCGGCACCTTCCTGATCGACAAGAGCGTGTTCGACTGGTCGCCGGCCGCGGCCATCAGCACGGCACTGGCCTTCCTCGTCGTGTTCTGGTTCGTCTACGACGCCATCTGCCGCGTCTTCGGCTTGCGCGAGAAGGGGGACCTCATCGTCGGCGTGCTGGTGTTCGTTGTCGTGGTCTTTGCCTCGTGGCTGGCCTGCCAGCTCTTCGCCGGGCGCGCCGCTTTCCTGCTGGTGGGGGCGATGATGGCCACGGCGATGAGCGCCAACGTCTTCGTCTGGATCATTCCCGGCCAGCGCAAGGTGATCGCGCAGATGAAGGCGGGCGAGCCGGTGGATCCGATCCATGGCAAGCGAGGCAAGCAGCGCAGCGTGCACAACACCTATTTCACGCTGCCGGTGCTGTTCACGATGATCAGCAACCACTATGCCTTTGCCTACACGCACGAGTACAACTGGCTGGTGCTGGTCGTGTTCATGCTGGCCGGCGCCTTGATCCGTCACAGCTTCGTGGCCCGTCACCGGGCCGCGGTGCTCGGCCAGCGCGCGCCCTGGGGCTATGCCGTGGCCGGCACGGTGATGCTGGCGGCGCTGGCGGCGGCGATCATGCCGGCGCGGGTGGTGCCCGATCCCGCGGCGGCCGCCCAGCCGGTGCGGTTCGAACAGGTACGCGCGGTGGTCGAGCAGCGCTGCGTCATGTGCCACAACGCCGCGCTGCAGAGCAAGAACGTGGCCTTGCACACCCCTGAACTGGTGAAGCAGCACGCCCAGGCGGTGTACCAGCAGACGGTGGTGCTCAGGCTCATGCCGATGAACAATGCCACACAGATCACCGAGACCGAGCGGGCCCTGATCGGTCGCTGGTTCCAGGCGGGCGCGCCGCTGGAGTAGTCAGTGAAGCAGGTGAGTTCAATCGTTATCGACAAGGACTACTTGCAGGGGGCGAGCGAGCAGAGCATCCGGGCGCTTCGGGCCAAATACAAGCTTGTTATGCCGGCTGCGCTCTTCTATGAACTCATCACCACAGACATCATCGCCAGGAGAAGGTGCTTCGCAAAACTGATCCCCGAAGAGAACCCAGTCGAGCTGGTCGATCATATCGGCGTGCTGCTGCGTGCAGAAGCTAGCACCGGTAGTCCCTCAGGACCGCCATCCGATCACGTCTACCAGATGCGATACCAGTTCAATCGCAGGTTGCTCGCAGAAGACTACGTCCTTCCTCACGAGGCACGCGAAGCCATTTCAGACATGGCTCAGTCCGTACGGGAAGACCTGAATCAATTGATCGAGTTGTCTGAGCAGACACCAAGCCTGTTTGCGGACCTTCTGAGCGGAAGCACCGAGGAACGAAAAACAGCATTGGAGAGAGCAAGGAACACCATTGCTAATACGTCTGAGGTTGCAGAGTTCTACAAGCAGCTGAGCGCACCCGAAGCGGCAGCGCACATGCCGGCGGTTTTGACGGATCCGGGGAGGTGGGCGCACGTTCGCTGGCTGCAAGTGTTGATGCTTTTTTCAACGGACTTGTTCGTGCGCTACCAAGGGCGCTTGCGTTCGACGCTGTCTCCGCGCGTCATGGAAACGCTGGAGCACGACGTTCATGATGCGCAGATGCTCGTCTTGGGAGTACTTGAAGGCGGGCTCGCGACCAAAGATAGAAAGCTCCGCACGTGGTTCAAGTTACTAAACCCTTCCGGGCACCTGGAGCCGCCTCAAACGCCGCATGAACTTATTGTGCCGCCTCAAGGATCTGGATGACTTCACTCAGCTCGCTGGACTGGTGTCTCGATTGAACGTCGAGGGCGTGCTCAAGGGGAGTCTTGCCGAGATAGTTCCTGATCGAGGGGTTTGCTCCAGCTTCGAGGAGCAGCCGGACCTCCTGAGGCCGGTTGCTGGTTACTGATATGTGCAGCGCCGTAGGCCCCGAGGCGCTGCGCTGATCCACGGCATTGATATCCAGCCCCGCATCGACGTAGTGCCTAAGTACGAGGCGCGCAAGCTCTTCACTCTCCATCGACGCAATGAAGTAAGCGCCGGCTTGCTGGTTTAAGCGGCGGAGTTCTTCAGGCCGGGGATGGACCCAAAAGAGGGCCTTGTAGCAGATCCACGACCGAAGAGGCAGCTCGGCCTCGACACAGGACACGAGCGATTCAGTAGATGCTTTGCTGCTGTACCAGAAGCCCCAGAGAACGAAGCCGGCGCTCAAGGCGAACAAGACGATGATCGTCGCAGCAATTCGTCGAACCACCTTCATACCCAGCATTGCATGGAATCGATGCCGACAACCAAGAGAGGGGACGGTTGCCGCATCGACTGCAGGCCGGCCAGCAAATCATCAAGCGACGTACGATATGAACGGGCTACTGTCCTCCGTACGGTTTCGTATACCTTTGCGTCCTGAAGATCCTTCTCGGTGGCGTGTCGCCACCACTGCTTCAGGAACCGGCCCGCCAGTTTCCTGCCCAGCGACCTGATGTCCAGTGAACCTCGACTGGCTACTGCTCGACCGAGTGCGTCGATGTATCCCATTGCATAGCTGGCATCTATCGCCGCAATCAAGCACTGCTGCGCGAAGCGCCGAACACCATTCGTGACCGTCAAGTCTTGGATGCGCCCAGAAAATTGCGGCCAAAAGAAGATCAGGATCTGGCGCGTTTCGATTTCATCAAAGAGAAGATCCCCATCCGATAGGGGGACCACATCAATCGCACTGCCACTCATGTCATTCACCTCCCTGGTGACTTGATTCACTGAATGCTTTTCGTCTTAGCAGCGCATCACGCGGTTGTGCGCACCATTCTGGGCGGGCACTGTAAGGCGCGCCGGTCGCGCAAACAAGACAGATCTTGTGTCTGAACGTAAGGCGACGACGCTCTGGCGCAAGGCAAGCGGACTTCAGCGCCGCATCAGCGTGGACTTGCCGAACAGGCTGGCGATCAGGTCCACCGCCACCTCGGCCGTCTGGTTGCGCACGTCCAGTGCGGGGTTGAGTTCCACCACGTCGAGCGACCCCAGCCGGCCGGTGTCGGCGATCATTTCCATGCACAGCTGCGCTTCGCGGTAGGTGGGGCCGCCGCGCACCGTGGTGCCCACGCCGGGGGCCACTTCGGCGTCCAGGAAGTCCACATCGAAGCTCACATGCAGGTGGGTCTGCGCGTCGAGCAGGGCCAGGGCCATTTCCATGGTGTGGCGCATGCCCATCTCGTCGATGTAGCGCATGTCGAAGACTTCGAGGTTCTCGGCATGCACGAGGCGCTTCTCGCCGGCATCCACGCTGCGGATGCCGATCTGACGCACCATCTGGGGCTTGATCGCCGGGTGATGGCCGCCCAGATGCGTGAGGGCCTGCGGGCCATGGCCGCACAGCACCGCCACCGGCATGCCGTGCACGTTGCCGGTGGGGGTGAGGGTGTTGGTGTTGAAGTCGGCATGAGCATCGAGCCACAGCACGCGCAGCTTCTTGCCCGTCTCGCGGCAATATCTGGCTACCGCGCTGATCGAGCCGATGCCCAGGCAGTGATCGCCGCCGAGCAGCAGCGGCAGGCGGCCTTGCTGCAGTTCAGCATGAACGGCCTCGTGGACGACCTGATTCCAGGCCACGACTTCGTCGAGGTGACGATAGCCATTGACGGGAGGCTGCCAGGGATTGGGCGGGCCCGACAGGTTGCCGCGATCGATCACGTCGCAGCCCTGGGCTTCCAGCGCCGGTTGCAGCTGGGCCACGCGCAGGGCTTCTGGGCCCATCGAGGCGCCGCGAACGCCGGCGCCGACATCGGTCGGGGCGCCGATCAGGCTGACACGGGGGGCAGAGCTCATCACGGTGATCTCAGATGTCATCGGCAAAAGCGCCGCTGGTGCTGGCCGGAGCGTCGAGGGCGTAGGCGTCGGCAATGACGGCCCAGGCTTCCTCGGCGGTCTCCACGTACTGGAAGAGATGCACGTCCTCGGGCGAGATCATGCCCTCTTCCACCAGCACGTCGAAGTTGATCAGGCGGGTCCAGAAGTCCTTGCCGAACAGCAGCACCGGGCGCTTGCGGCTCTTGCGCGTCTGCACGAGCGTCAGCACTTCGAAGAGCTCATCCATGGTGCCGAAGCCGCCGGGGAAGCACACCAGTGCGATCGAACGCATCAGGAAGTGCATCTTGCGCAGCCCGAAATAGTGGAACAGGAAGCACAGCTCGGGCGTGATGTAGGGGTTGGGCTCCTGTTCGTGCGGCAGCACGATGTTCAGGCCGATGCTCTTGCCACCGACCTCATGGGCCCCTCGGTTGCCCGCTTCCATGATGCCGGGCCCACCGCCCGTGACCACGTAGATCGGTGGGTCCAGGCGTCTGGAGGCCTCGGTGACCAGGGCGGCAAAGCGGCGTGCCTCTTCGTAGTAGCGCGACATGCGCACCTGAGTCTGGGCACGTGCCAGGGCCAGGGCATCACCGCTGCGTTGCGCGCGGTCCAAGGCTTGCTGCGCCACGTCGGCGGGCGGAATGCGGGCGCTGCCGAAGATCACGATGGTGGATTCGATGCCATGCTGGGCCTGCACCATCTCGGGTTTGAGCAGCTCCAGCTGCATGCGCACCGGGCGCAGTTCCTCGCGCAGCAGGAAGTCCTCGTCGGTGAAGGCCAGGCGGTAGGCGCTGTTGGGGCCGCCATAGCGGGGCAGGGCGGCCGCGGCGGCGGCGTCGTCCTGGGCGGTAGGGAAGTTGCGGGCCGTGAGTTCCTGACGCTTGTCGTCCATGCCGGGCTTTTCTTGTGGGAGAAGAAGGGCATCCAGCTTAGCGGATGCCGGGTGTGGCGGCCGGCAATGACCCCTGGGGCCGCGTGCGGCACACCGGGCAGTCGGGGCGGCGGGCAATGCGGATCTCGGTCCACTCCATGTGGCGTGCATCGAGCATCTGCAGCCGGCCGGCCAGCGAGCTGCCCACACCTGCCAGGAGCTTCAGCGCTTCAGCCGCCTGCATGCTGCCGATGATGCCCACCAGCGGCGCGAACACACCCATCGTGGCGCAGCGGACTTCCTCGAAGGCCTGGTCGGGCGGGAAGACACAGGCATAGCAGGGCGAGGCGGCATTGCGCGGGTCGTACACCGAGATCTGCCCATCGAAACGGATGGCGGCCCCGGCCACGAGCGGGCGGCCATGGGTCACGCACGCACGGTTCAGCGCCTGGCGGGTGGCGAAGTTGTCGGAGCAGTCGAGCACCACGTCGGCGGTGGCGACCAGTTCCAGAAGGCGCGCCTCGTCGGCACGTTCGCACAGGGCCTGCACCTGCACCTCGGGGTTGATGGCCGCGATGCTGCGCGCTGCGGATGCGGCCTTGGGCTGCCCCACGCGCGAGAGGTCGTGGATGATCTGGCGTTGCAGGTTGGTGAGGTCCACGCTGTCGTGATCCACGATGGTCAGGCGACCCACCCCGGCGGTGCCGAGGTAGTAGGCCACGGGAGAGCCCAGACCGCCCGCACCGATGATCAGGGCGTGGGCGTCGAGCAGGCGCTGCTGACCGTCCACGCCCAGTTCATCGAGCAGGATGTGGCGGCTGTAGCGCAGGAGCTGATCGTCGTTCATGCGCCCAGCATAAAACGAAAACGCCCGCACGATGCGGGCGTGGTGCAGGCCGGACCGAGAGGCGTCAGTTCGTCTTCGACTCGTCGGGCTTGCGCTCGGTGAGGGTCTTGGAGATCACCACCGGTTGGCCTTTCAGGCGGTTGAGCGCCTGCTGGAGCTGGAAGTCCTCGGCGCTGCCGAACTCGGGCAGGCTGCGGATCGGGGCCTGGCCCTGCTGCTGCCTGGCGGCTTCTTCCTCGAGCCGCTTGAGCGCCTCCTCGCGCGCCTTCACGCGAGCCGGATCCTTGTCGGCGTTGCCGTTCTCGAGGTGGCGCGTCAGGTCAGCCTCGCGGGTGCGCAAGGCGCCGAACACATTGCCCTCGGCGGTTTCGTCGAGCATGAGGTCGGGCACGATGCCGGTGGCCTGGATGGAGCGACCAGACGGCGTGTAGTAGCGCGCTGTCGTGAGCTTGAGGGCGGTGTCGGCGGTGAGCTGGCGAACGGTCTGCACCGATCCCTTGCCGAAGGTCTGAGAACCCATGATCACGGCGCGCTTGTGGTCCTGCAAGGCACCGGCCACGATTTCGCTGGCCGAGGCCGAGCCTTCGTTGACGAGCACCACCAGCGGCACCGTCTTCACCGCCTCGGGCAGGCGCCGCAGCGGGTCATTGCCGCCACGACGGATGTAGTACTCCGGGCTGGCCTTGAAGGTGGCCTTGGACTCGGGGATCTGCCCGTTGGTGGTGACCACGATGGCGTCACGCGGCAGGAAAGCCGCCGACACCGCCACGGCGCCCTCCAGCAGGCCGCCCGGGTCGTTGCGCAGATCGAGCACGAGGCCTTTCATGTTGGGCTCGGCCTTGAACAGCTCCTCGAGCTTGCGCGCGAAGTCGTCGATGGTGCGGTCCTGGAACTGGCTGATGCGCAGCCAGGCGTAGCCGGGCTCGACCACCCGCCCGCGCACACTCTGCACGCGGATCTCCTCACGTGTGATCGTCACCGGGAAGGTGCGGCTTTCGCTCTTGCGGAAGATGGTGAGGATGATCTTGGTGTTGGGCTCGCCACGGATGCGCTTGACGGCCTGGTCGATGCTCATGCCCTTGACGGGTGTGTCGTCGATGCGTGTGATCAGGTCGCCGGTCTTGACGCCGGCACGGAACGCCGGGGAGCCTTCGATGGGCGAGACGACGCGCACCAGGCCGTCCTCCATGCCGATCTCGATGCCCACCCCCACGAAGCGGCCGCTGGTGCCCTCGCGGAATTCACGGAAGCTCTTCCGGTCGAAGTACTGCGAATGCGGATCCAGCCCGGACACCATGCCACTGATGGCATCGGTGATCAGCTTCTTCTCGTCCACCGGCTCGACGTAGTCGGACTTGATCATGCCGAAGACGGCTGCCAGCTGCTGCATCTCCTCGAGGGGCAGCGGCGCAAGCGTGTTGCGGGCAGTGGCCTGCAATTGCAGGGTGGTGAGGGCACCGGCCAGGGCCCCGATGGCCACCCAGCCTGCGATCTTGAAATTGGCACCCATGACGTGCGTGATCCTTTCCGGCGAAACGGCGCCGACTGCAAGCAGACGTCACCAAAGCTCAGTATAGGGTGAGCTTGCTGGCTTCGATGCCGTCCGGGGCAGGAAAGTTGCAGGTGCGAAACCCTAGAGGAACCCTAGGATTCCCGGGGAAAAGTCACGACGTGGTCGACTTCGGGGCGGATGCCCACCCAGTCACCCACGGCGTGGTCGTGGTGGGAGGGCACGTGCGCCAGCACCTGTTCGCCGCTGGCCAGCCGGAGGGTGTAGAGGAATTCCGACCCCCGGAAGGCCTTGCGTTCGATGCGGGCCTTCACCGGCGCGTCGTCGTCGTGGACGATGTCATCGGCGCGCAGCAGCACGTCGCACTCGCCACCCGGATAGGCGCTGGGCAGCGGGCATTCCTCGACGTCGATGAGGTCTCCCAGGGCGGTGCGTACCACGGGCCCGCCGGGCTGCTCGACGATGCGCGCCGGGGTGAAGACGCCATGGCCGATGAAGTCGGCCACGAAGCGGGTGGCCGGCCGGTGGTAGAGCTGGTAGGCCGTGTCCCACTGGGCCAGCCGGCCCTGGTGCATCACGCCGATCAGGTCGGCCAGCGCGAAGGCCTCCATCTGGTCGTGTGTCACGAGCAGGGCCGTCGTGCCCGAGCGCTTCAGGATGCCCCGGACCTCCTGGGCCAGACGCTCGCGCAGGTCGATGTCCAGGTTGGAAAATGGCTCGTCCAGCAGCAGCAGGCGCGGCGCTGGCGCCAGCGCGCGGGCCAGGGCGATGCGCTGCTGCTGTCCACCCGACAGCTGGTGCGGGTAGCGCGCGGCCACCGCTGCGAGACCCACGAGGTCCAGCATCTCGGCCACGCGGGCCTCGCGCTCGCGGCGCGGCAGGCGTGCAATGCCGAAAGCGACGTTCTCGCCCACGCTCAGGTGGGGGAAAAGGGCGTAGTCCTGGAAGACCATGCCGATGCGACGGTGCTCGGGCGGCTGGTGCACCGCCGGGCGGCCCGGCTCGGCTGCACCCAGCACCTCGTCGCCGATGGCGATGCGCCCACCTGCCGCCCGCTCCAGGCCGGCGATGGCCCGCAGCAGCGAGGTCTTGCCACAGCCCGACGGGCCGATCAGGGCCCCGATCTCGCCTTGCCGCAAGGCCAGGCTGACGTCGCTGACGGCGGGAGGGGGCGTCGGAGTGCCCGGATAGCGCACGGACAGCTGCTGGATCTCGAGAAACATCGGGTCGGACGGGGGCGAAAGAGCGAAGCTCCTATCATAGAGGCTGCAACAACAAATGATTTCCTTTCGCATTCCGGCCTGGCGCAGCTCAGGACTTCCCGCCGCCTCGGAGCCGGGGGGGCGAGGTGCCGGCCTGCGTTGATTTGCCATGCGACTGCTGACTCTCGTGACCCTGGTGCTGGCCTTGCCGGTGCTGGCCATCTTCGCGTCCTGGTTCAGCTTCGATGCGGCGAGCCTGGCGGTGCTGCAGCATCAGGCGTCCACGGTGCTGCCCGGCTATGCCTGGACCTCGCTGTGGCTGTCGCTGGCCGTGGCCCTGGGGGTGGCCGTCGTGGGGGGGCTCACGGCGGCGGCGGTCACCCTGTTCGATTTCCCGGGGCGGCGGGTGTTCGAGTGGGCGCTCCTTTTGCCCCTGGCCATGCCGGCCTATGTGCTGGCCTATGCTTACACCGATTTCCTGCAATACAGCGGGCCGCTGGAAACCGCCTGGCGTTCATGGAGCGGCGCCACCACCCGCCTGTTGCCGGACGTGCGCAGTCTCTGGGGGGCCGTGGCCTTGTTCGTCGTCTGCCTCTACCCCTACGTCTATCTGCTCACCCGTGCGGCCCTGGCTGAGCGGGGTGTGCAGCTGATGGAAGCCGCCCGCCTGCTGGGCGCCGGCGTGGGCCGGCGCATCCGCACCGTGGCCCTGCCGCTGGCGCGCCCGGCCCTGGCCGCCGGCGTGGCCCTCGCCTTGATGGAGACCCTCGCGGATTTTGGTGTCGGCTCGTATTTCGGATTGAACACCTTCACCACCGGCATCTACCGGGCGTGGCTGTCGATGGACGACCGCATTGCGGCCGCGCAACTGGCCACGCTGCTGCTGCTGGCCGTGGGTGCCCTGCTCTGGATGGAACATCGCGCCCAGCGCAGGTTGCGCTTTGCCATCACGCGGCCTGGGGCGGCGCAGGGGCAGGAGGCGCGGCCGATCCTGCTGACCGGCGTCCAGGCGGTCGGCATGTGGATGCTGTGCGCGCTTCCCGTGGTGTTGGGCTTCTTTCTGCCCGTGGCTGTGCTGGGGCATCTGCTGTGGCAGGAAGCGCAGCATGCCGAGTTCGGTATTCCCTGGGCGCGTTTCGGCCAGTGGGCCTGGACGAGCTTCAAGCTGGCCGGCGTGGCGGCAGCGCTTGCGGTGGCCCTGGCCTTGAGCCTGGCCTTTGCGCTGCGGTCCCAGCCGCGCCCCGGATTGAAGCTGGCCGCGCGGGTGGTGTCGCTGGGCTATGCCGTCCCCGGGGCTGTGATCGCCGTGGGCATCCTGCTGCCCACGGGGTGGGTGCAGGCGCAGTGGCCCGGCACGGGGGCGACGGCGCTGATGACGGGCACCCTGCTGGGTCTGATCTATGCCTACCTGGTGCGCTTCTCGGCCGTGGCCCTTCAGTCGGTCGAGGCCGGCTATGCGCGCATTCCCGGCAGCTTTGACGAGTCGGCCCGCCTGCTGGGCGTGTCGCGCTGGCGGCTGCTCGGGCGGGTGCACCTGCCCCTGCTGCAGCGCTCGACGCTGGCGGCAGCGCTGCTGGTCTTCGTGGATGTGATGAAGGAACTGCCGGCCACCTATGTGTTGCGCCCATTCAACAGCGACACATTGGCCGTGGTGGCCTACCAGATGGCCAAGGACGAGCGTCTGGGCGAGGCCGCCTTGCCCTCGCTGGCCATTGTGCTGGTGGGCCTGGTCCCAGTGATCCTCCTGTCGCGCGCGATGCGCGGGCGCCACTGAGCGAAGGACATGTCGAGGGCCCACGGGGCGGCCCCGAGGCGCGCGAACACCGGCGCCACGGTAGCATGGGCGACCCGCCACGCCGCCACCCCCCATGGACCTTGCCTTGCCCCACCCACCCGACCGCCCGGTCTTCTACCGGCGACTGGCCGACGTGGTGCTGGTGCTGGGTCTGGCGGCGAGCGTGTACGGCTGGCATGTGAGTGCCGAGGCCTGGCGGCTGGAGCAGGACCGGCGCTTCGACGCCGTGGCCAACGAGAAGGTCGGCCGCATCGTTGAGTCCCTGGAACGGTATATGGACCTGGCGGGCAGCCTGGCGGCCTTGTTCGAAGCCAGCCGCGAGGTGAGCCGTCGCGAGTTTCACGAGCACTTCCGGTCACTGCGGGCGCTGGACCGCTACCCGGCCTTGCAGGCCGCACAGTACGCGCCCAGGGTGCCGGGGGGGCAGCGGGAACGTTTCGAGGCCTCGGTGCGATCCGACACCAGCCTGAGACCCCAGGGCTATCCGAACTTCCGCATCCATCCGCCGGGCGAGCGGGACGAGTACTACCCGGTGCTCTACAACGAGCCGATGGAAGGCAACGAGATGGCCTTCGGGCACGACCAGGCGGCCGATCCGATCCGGCGCCTGGCACTGGAGCGTGCGCGCGATACGGGGCGCCCTGCGCTGTCGCCGCCGCTGGTGTTGCTGCAGGGGGCCACGCCGACCCGGGGCTTTCTGATCCGTGCCGCACTGTTTGACAACGTCGAGCCCGGGGCCGAGCGTCCAAGCCCGGGCAACCACATCGGGCAGGTGAGCATCGTGCTGCGTGCGGCCGATCTGCTGCGCTATGCGCTGGCTGAGCACGATGCCAGCCGCTACCACGTGCGCATCACCGACATCGGCGACGATGCCTACCGAGCAGGGCAACCGCTGGAAGAACGCAGCGTGGTGCTGGAAGGCAACGAGGTGTGGTCCTACCCCTATCAGCTGCCTCCGGATGTGCGGTCTGAAGACCAGCGCACCAACGTCAAGGCGGTGGGCGGTCGCATGTGGGAGGTGGTGGTCACGCGCCGCCCCATCGATCATCGCAGCCAGGCCTATCCGCTGTCGGTGCTGCTGGGCGGGATGGCCGGCAGCATCGTCCTGTGGATGGCGCTGCGCGTCTTTGCAGGTCGCTACACCCGGGCGACCGCACTGGCCCGGCAACTCAGCCGGCAGGCACAGGAAAGCGAAGCGAGGCTGCGCAGCGTGATCGATGGCACGGTGGACGGCATCATCACGTTCGACCCGGCCAGTCGCATCGTGGATGTGAATGCGGCGGCCGCCCGCATGTTCGGTGCCAGCGAGGCCGAACTGCGTGGCACGAGCGTGAACGATTTGCTGCCTCCCTCCGATACGGCGCGTGACGGGGCGGGCACAGCCCTGGCCTGGACGCCGGGGCCTGGGCGGGAAGTGACAGGGCTGCGTCGTGACGGCCTGCTGTTCCCGCTCGAGCTGGCGGTGAGCGAGGTGATGCTGGACGGACAGCCGCATTGCGTGGCCATGCTGCGCGACGTCAGCGAGCGCCGCGCCACCGAGCTGGCCATCGAAGAATCGCAGCGTCAGCTGCGACGGGCCGACGCGCTGCGGCGCACGATCTATGACAGCGCGCCCTTTGCCATCGTCGCACTGGACCGGCGCGGCGTGATCCAGGCCATGAACCCTGCCGCCGAGATGCTGCTGGGCTACAGCGCCGACGAACTCGTGGGCCGCGCGACGCCGGCGGTCTATCACGATGCGCAGGAGATCGCGCTGCGTGCGTCGCAGCTCACCGCGGAGCTGGGCGAACCGGTGCCGGCCGGCGTGGAGGTCTTCATGGCCCGGGCCCGCCGGGGGCGGCCCGACGAGCGGGAGTGGACCTGCATCCGCAAGGATGGTCGGCGCACCCCGGTGATCCTGGTGATGACCACGCTGAGCACCGAGACCGGCGAGCCGGCCGGCTACCTGGGCATCTCCTACGACGTGACCGAGCGCAAGCGTGCCGAAGAGCACATCCGTCACATGGCGCATCACGACGCGCTGACCGGCCTGCCCAACCGGGTGCTGCTGCAGGAGCGCCTGAGCGCAGCCCTCACACGGGCCCGGCGAGAGAATGACTGTGTGGCGCTGATGTTCATCGACCTGGACCGCTTCAAGAACATCAACGACTCGCTGGGCCACCACGTGGGCGACGGCATCCTCAAGATCGTCTCCGAGCGGCTGCACGCCACGGTGCGCGCCTCGGACACGGTGGCACGCATGGGCGGTGACGAGTTCGTCGTGCTGCTGCCCAAGGTTTCGCACGTGGGCGACTGCGAACTGGTGGCGCGCAAGATGATCGCCGCCCTGGGCGATCCGATGCAGGTGGGGCCGCACATGCTGCGCGTGACACCGTCGATCGGCGTGGCCACCTTCCCCGAGGCGGGCAGCGATCCGGCCACGCTGATGCGTGCGGCCGATGCGGCGATGTACCACGCCAAGGCGGCGGGGCGGAACAACTTCAAGCTCTACGACGAGAGCATGACGCGCGATTCGGCCGACCGCCTGCGCATGGAAAACGACCTGCACGAGGCCATCGATCGTGGCGAGATGCGGGTGTACTACCAGCCCCAGTTCGACTGCGCCAGCGGCGTGCTGGTGGGCGCCGAGGCCCTGCTGCGCTGGCAGCGTCCGGGCCAGGGCCTGGTGCCGCCGGGCGAATTCGTGCTGCTGGCCGAAGACACCGGCCTGATCGTGCCCATCGGCGCGTGGGTGCTGCGCGAGGCCTGCATGCAGCTGCGCCGCTGGGAAGATGCCACCGGCGAGCGGCTGCGGGTGGCGGTGAACCTCTCGCCGCGCCAGCTCGAGGCCGATGACCTGCTGAGCACGGTCTCGCGGGCGCTGGAGGCTGCGGCACTGCCGGCGTCCCGCCTGGAACTGGAGATCACCGAAAACGCGATCGTGCGCGACACCCTGTCCACCGCGACCGTGCTGGCCCAGCTGCGGGCGCTGGGCATCGCGATCGCCATCGACGATTTCGGCGTGGGTTACTCCAGCCTGGCCTACCTGCGCGACCTGCCGGTGGACAAGTTCAAGATCGACCGTTCCTTCCTGAACGCGGTGCCGGGCTCGCCGAGTGACACGCGCCTGACGGCTGCACTCATCGCGATGGCACACACGCTGCAGGTGGGCCTGGTGGCCGAGGGCGTGGAGAGCCGTGAGCAGTTCGACTTCCTGCGCGAGCACGGTTGTCACGAAGCTCAGGGCTACTACCTGGGCCGACCCATGACGGCAGAAGAGTTCGAGGCGCTGATCCGGCAGGCGCGGCGGCCGCTCGTGCAACAGGCCTGATGGATCGATCGATGGCGCCTGGCCCCCCCGGCGGGAATCGAACCCACATCTAGCGCTTAGGAGGCGCTCGTTCTATCCATTGAACTACGGCGGGAAACCGGGGCGCATTGTCCCATGAACGCGGCAGGACTTCACCAGCGCCAGATCCAGATGAAGTCCAGGGCGTTCTCGTCGGCGCCGGCCTGTGCGCGCACGGTGAAGCGCTGGGCGACGCGGTAGATCAGCTGCCACTTGCCGCTGGTGGCATTGAGGGAACGCTCGTAGCCCACGTACCAGCGCTGCGAGATCTGCTTGCCCAGGCTCACGATGGTCTCGGCCACGCCGGCACTGTCTTCCTGGCGCACCGACAGCTCGTCCAGGCCGATCAGTCCGGTGAACTCACCGCCGGGCGTATCGCCTTCCCCCGCCACCAGGGCGAGCACGGCACGCTGCAGCAAGGCGGCTTCGGCGCGGGCCAGTTGCCCGCTGCCGCGGCCCAGCACCAGCCAGGACAGCTTGTCCGTCTCGCTCATCTCGGGCTCGGAGAACAGGCGTATGCGCGGGTTCTCGGCGGTGCCGGTGATGGCCACGCCCACGCGGATGTCGGTGTTCGGCCGGGTGGCCTCGATGTCCAGACGGGGGTTGCCCGGGTCGCCCACGAAGCTGATCACGCCCTTTTCGATGGTGAGCTTCTGGCCGTAGGCGGCGTAGAGGCCGTCCACGGCGCGGATGTCGCCATTCAGCGTGGGGCGCCCACCGGGTGTGGTCAGGCGCAGCGTGCCAGCCAGACGTGTGTCGAGTCCGCGCCCGCGCAGGCGCAACCGGTCGCCGGCATCGAGCTGCAGGTTGATGGCCACTGCCCGGCGCTGGGCCGTGGCGCGTGGGGGAGGCTCGTCCGTGGGCACGGCCGTGCGCCGCACCACGACGTCGTCCGACAGCGAGGGGGCATCGGCGCGGGAGATGTCGATCAGGCCTTCGTCGATGCGGAAGGCGCCGTTGGCCTGCAGGCGCTCGGTTTCCAGGACGAGGTTGGCATTTCCGCTGAGGATGATGCGCCGGTCGATGCGGGTGAGCAGCGCAAAGCGCTCGGCCTGCAGGCGCAGTTCGGCCCGAGGGGCTGCACCGAAGGTGGCACCACCGCTCAGGCGCACCTCACCGTCGCCGCCCCGGGCGCGCAGGGTTTCGATGCGGGCCGTCTTGCCCTGCAGCACCAGGTAGGCTTGCCCGTCCTGCAGGTGGACGCCCTGCAGCAGGTTGCGCGCGACCACATCGCGAGCGCGCACCTCGCCGGTGTATTCGGGCGCGCCGAGCCGGCCGCCCAGTTCGGCCTGCACCTGCATCTGCCCGCCCAGGCGCCAGCCGGCGGGCACCCATGCGGCCCAGGCGCCGAGGTTGTCGACGTCGGCTTGCAGGCGGCCACGCAGCGGGGCCATGGGCCCGGGCATCCAGTCCTGCGGCGAGGCCTGGGCGGTCTGCTCACCCCGCAGTCGGCCCAGGTTGGCACCCGCCATGTCCTGGGTGAAGCGCCACAGCCCGTCGCGGGCCTGCAGCGCGAGCCGCAGCTCGGTGAGCTGCAGGCGCTCCACCTGCCCCGCCTCCTCGACCTCGAGGTCACCGCGCACGCGGGCGATCTCCAGGTCGGCCTCGAACCGGGGCGCGGAGCGCACGCGCAGGCTGGCGCCGACTTCCAGGTCGCCCTTCCAGCCGAAGTCGGGCTGGAACTCACGCAGCAAGGGGGCCACGGGCACCGGGTCGAGTCGGGCCTGGGCCTGCAGGACCGCCGCCTGGTTGCCGCGGGCTGTCTGGTAGAGCACCTCGTCCCAGCGCAAGGTGGCTGTCTGACGGCCTGCGCGCAGTCGGGCCTGACCGGCGCCCAGCGAAAGCCGCTGAAGGGCACCGTCACCCCGATCCCAGCGCAAGGGCACGTTCGCCACCTGCACCCAGGGCTGCAACCCGCCGCTTGCAGGGCCCAGCACGAACTGATGCAGTTCGGCACGCCAGCCGGTCCAGGTGTCCGGTCGAACGACCCCGCTGCGCGGCAGTTCGGCCTGACCGTCGAGTTCCAGCTGCAATTGCACGGCCCGGGCCGTGCCCTCCGGTGTTGGCGTGCCCGCTTGCGCAGTAGGCGCAGCCCACGGAAGGACCACGTCGGAGCGGCCTTCCACGCGCAGCCGATGGGTGCGCACACTGCCATCGAGGCGAACGGTCGTGGTGTCGATGCGGCGGTCGCGCAGCTGCAGTCCCCGCAGATCAAGACTCAGGTCCTGGGCGGCGTCGGCCTCGGGGCTCAGGACCCAGCGACCCTGGGCCTCGTCGAGACGCCAGTCCCCCCAGCGCAGGCCTTGCCCGCTCACACGCCCCTCGACCCGCCGGGGCCAGGGGGTGTCCGTGCTCGCCCAGAAGAGGGTGCCGTCCAGCGCCAGCCGGCCTTCCAGGGCCGTGTCGATGCGCAGCGACTGCAGCACCGGGGCCAGACGGTCCAGGTGCCCGGCCTGCACGGTCAGCGCCAGGTCGGTGTCGGCGGTGGCCGCGCCGGGGGCAGGGAGCCTGCCCTGCCACGTCAGCCGGTTGTCGGCCAAGGCCAGCTCACCTTCGGTGGCGGGGGCCGTGGTGGCGTTGCGGCCTTGCCAGCGGGCCTGGGCCTGCAGAGGCTGGCCGGCGAGCAGGCTGTCCGTCAGGGCGAGACGGGCCTGGCCTTGCCAGCGTCCTGCCCAGGCCAGCACCGTCTCGCGCGGCGAACGTGGCGGCAGGGTCAGCTGCGCCGCGGCCTGCCCATTCAGGCGATGTCCACGGCCGGCCGCGGGTGCCGGCCCCAGTCCGGGCCACCACACCTGGGGATCGATGCCTTCCCACTGGCTTTCCAGGGTGGCCTGCACCGCCTGCCCGGACGGGTGGACCACCTCACCTTGCAGGCGCAGCTGGCCGTTGCCGGCGCGTGCAATGAAGGACCGGACCTGGCTGCGCACGCTCGAAAACTCGCCGGCGAGTTCCAGTCCCACGGTGCGTGGGCCGGGGCCCGCGGCCGTCTGCTGGCCGCCCAGACGGGCCTGCACCTGCACGGACGCCGGATCCCGTCCCGGCACGGAGGCCAGGGACACGGGCCCACTCAGGCGCATCGCCGGCGCGCGGGCGTCCAGGCCGGAGGGGTCGAGTGAGCCCAGTTCGAGGGTGGCGCGCCACTCGCCGGGCGCCCAGTGGCCTTCACCGCGCAGGCGTCCGGCGTCACGCTGGCTGCTGCCCAGCGACAGCTCGAAGGCCTCCAGCACGATCCCATCGTCGGGGTCGAGGCTCACGCTGCGGGCACGCAGTTCGGCTTGCCGCACGGGCAGTCGGCCGGCGTCCCATCGATCGGCCTGCGTGTTGGTCATCTGCAGGCTCAGCTCCACCGGCTGTGCACCGGCCGCCCCCCCACCCGCACCGCCACCCGCACCGCCACCCACACTCGTACCACGCAGCGCGGCCCGCGCGCTGCCGGTCAAGGCCGTGGAGGGGGCCGCGGATGCCAGCGCTGCAAGGTCCAGCGCTTCGAAGCGGGCGTCCAGCGTGTCCAGCGGCCAGGCCGCGAAGGGGGTCAAGGTGGCGCTGGCTTCCAGCGACTGGCCGGACGCCCGGAGCGTGGCCTGCACCGGCAGCTGCGCCAACGGTCCCTCGGCCTGCACCTGGGCCGACCAAACCGCACCGTCCACAGCACCCTCGGGAATCCTTTGGCCCAGGTCCACGGTAGCCTGCAGTGGCAGGTCACCCTGGGTGCCCAGCGTGGCGGCGCCGCTGAGGCGCAGCCGATCCCAGGCCAGCGACAGCGATTCGACGCGATGCATGCGGCCAGCGTCGGCGCCCAGGGCCACGGAAGCCTGCAGGTCCAGCACGGGGCTCGCGAGCCCGCCCACGTGCAACTCGCCCACCCGCAAGGCCGCCAGGTTGAGTTGCACGGGCAGCGACAGGCTCTTCGGGGGGCGGCGGGGCGATGCCGAGGTGGGTCCGGGGGGCATCTGCAGCACCAGCCGGTCGACCTCCAGCGCGTCCAGCTGCACGGCCAGCCAGGCCCCCGGGTCATCGGGGCGCGACCACCGCAGCCCTCGCCAGGCCAGACCCTCCAGCGTGATGCCGTCGTCCGCCCGGCCTGGGCTGGAGAGGTCCAGGTGGACCCGGCGAGCCGAGAAGTCTCCCAGCAGCGGCCCGCGGGGCTCGAGCACGGTCAGCCCGGGCACCCAGCGCAGCACCTGGGCCGTCCCCCGCTCGGTGGTCAGCGCCGACACGACGGCCGCCACCAGCGCGACCACCACGAGCAAGGGCAGGGCGAACACCAGCAGCCAGGACAGTGCGCCCCACCACGCGCGGCGCGGGCGCGGTGCCTCAGAGGCGGGCGGGCCTTGTGTGGCAGGTGGGGGGGTATCGGACGGGTCCATGGCTCAGTAGGCGATGCCCACGCTCAGATGCAGGCGCCAGCGGTTCGTTTCCTCGCCATAGGCGGCGTCGATCTTCAGCGGACCCACGGGGCTGCGCCAGCGGATGCCTGCCCCCGCGCCGACCTTGACTGCATAGTCCTGCCAGGAGTTGGTGGCGTCGCCGGCATCCATGAAAACGGCCCACCACCATTGCCGCAGGTCGCGGGTGTTGAAGGGCCGGGCCAGTTCCACACTGGCCGTGGCCAGCACCTTGCCGCCCACGGTGGTGCCGCCCTGCTGCGGGCCGATCGAGCGGTAGGGGTAGCCCCGCACCGACTCGTCACCCCCGGCGCGGAACAGCAGGGTGTCCGGCACGGAGACGTTGTTGCGGGTGAAGACCTCGGCGGCCTCCAGCCGGGCACTGCCATACCAGCCGCCGAGAGGCTGGTAGCCGCTCAGGCGACCGTAGAGGCGGGTGAACGGGCCGTTGCCGGTGTCGCTGCGGGCGTGACCGGCACCCACCTGTGCCGAAGCGGCGATGCCCCGGGTGGGCAGCAGGATGTTGTCCACATTGCGCCACACCCACTCGTAGTTGGCGGTGATGGCGCTGGCCCGCTGGCGCCCGAGGTCCGTGGTGACGATGGCGGTGGTGTATTCACCGTAGTAGAGCCGGTCGATCCTTTCGGTGTCCTGGGTGCGGCCGGCACGCACGCGGTAGCTGTCGGTGGGGGCACTGCTGGCGCTGCTGAACCGCTCGCCTGCGAATGCGAGCAGGTTGCGGTACTGGTCGGCCTTGGGGTGTGAGATCAGTTCGGACTTCAGCGCCTTCTGATCGCGACCGAGTTCCAGCTTGTTCTTGGACACCCAGTTCAGTCCGAAGGGGCGACGGTGCAGGTGCTCGATCGTGCCGCGCAGGCGGGCAACATCGCTGTAGCCCACACCCAGCGTGAGATCCTGCAAGGGCAGTTCACGCACAGTGATGGCCACCGGAGCCGCCTCGGCGGTGGCCGGGTCCGTATCGACGATCACCGAGGCCGACTCGAACAGCCCGCTGCGCTGCAGGCGCTCCTGCAGATCGAGCACCTGCTTTTCGGTGTAGCGCTGGCCCGGCCGGAAGGTCAGGAGATTGCTGACGGCCTCTTCGCGGTGCAATGACAGCCCCTCGATGCTTGTCGGGCCGAAGCGGTAGAGGGGACCGCTGTCGGCCACGGCGAACAGGCGCACCGTGTTGCGGGGCGCATCCACCTCGGCGGCCGTCCCGCTCCAGGCGGCGGCCGGGTAACCATCGGTGCGCAGCCGGCCGAGCAGTTCGGACTTCTCGCTGTTCCACCATCCCTGCGAAAAGGGCCGCCCCTCTCGCAGGCGCCAGCCCGCCTGGATCTCGGCAAGCAACTGGCGGTCCCGGACGTCGCCTTGCTCGGCGCGTTCCACGATGTCGCCCTGCACCTCCACCGTGGCGCGGCTCACGCGCGTGCGCTCCCCCGGTTCCACCTGCAGCGTGATCGTCGGGGGCGAGCCCTCGTCGGTGGTGATGCGGATCGAAGGGTTGAAGTAGCCCCGGGTTTCCAGCAGCGACTGGGCCTGGGCGGGCGTGGCCGCCACCAGGCGCCGGATCTCTGCTTCCGTCACGTCGGCCAGGGCCGGGTCGGTACGAAAGCGTGCCAGGTCCAGGTAGGTGCTCAGCAGGTCGTCGAGATCATCTGGCGCGGTGATGCGCAGCAGATAGGGGGTGCGAGGTGCAGGGGCTTCGGCGACCGACGGGGGGGGCACATCGTCGGCGCGTGCCCTGTCGGGCGTGAACGCCGCCAGCGCGACCAGCAGCGCTCCCAGGCAAGACCGGTGTGGCGCGCAGCGACGATCCGTCATTTGCTCAGCAGGCGCATGGCCCCTTCCAGCCCAGACAGCGTGAGCGGGAACATGCGCTGGTTCATGATCTGCTGGATGATGGCGATCGACTGCCGATACCCCCACACGCCCTGGGGCTCGGGGTTGATCCAGGCGTACTTGGGGAAGGCGTGCGTGAGGCGCTGCAGCCATTCGGCGCCAGGCTCCTCGTTGTTGTATTCCACACTGCCGCCCGGCTGAAGGATTTCGTAGGGGCTCATCGTGGCGTCACCCACGAAGATGAGCTTGTAGTCCTTGTTGTACTTGCGGATCACGTCCCAGGTCGGAAACTTCTCGCTGTAGCGGCGACGGTTGTTCTTCCACATGTAGTCATAGACGCAGTTGTGGAAGTAATAGAACTCCAGGTGCTTGAATTCAGACTTCGCTGCGCTGAAAAGTTCCTCGACGCGATGGATGTGCTCGTCCATCGTGCCGCCCACGTCCATCAGCAGCAGCACCTTCACCTGGTTGTGGCGCTCGGGCACCATCTTGAGGTCCAGCCAGCCCGCATTGGCCGCGGTGGAGCGGATGGTGTCGTCCAGGTCGAGTTCCAGCTCCGATCCCTCGCGCGCGAAGCGGCGCAGCCGGCGCAGGGCGACCTTGATGTTGCGCGTGCCCAGCTCCAGCGTGTCGTCGTAGTCCTTGTACTGGCGCTGGTCCCACACCTTCACCGCGCTCTTGTTGCGTCCCTTCTCCTGGCCGATGCGGATGCCTTCGGGGTTGTAGCCATAGGCGCCGTAGGGTGACGTGCCGCCGGTGCCGATGAAGCGGTTGCCGCCCTCGTGGCGTTCCTTCTGCTTCTCGAAGAGCTCCTGCAGGCGCTTCATCAGCTCGTCCCAGCCGAGCTTCTCGATCTGGGCCTTCTCTTCCGGTGACAGCTCCAGCTCCAGGCGCTTTTGCAGCCATTCGAGCGGGATCTCCTTGGAAAAATCAGTGAGCAGCTCCACGCCCTTGAAATAGGCGCCGAAGGCCCGGTCGAACTTGTCGAAATGGGCCTCGTCCTTCACCAGGGCCGTGCGTGCCAGGTAGTAGAACTTGTCCACGGTGGGGCCGGCATCGTCGTCGATGACGCCGCTCCTGATGGCTTCAAGCAGCATCAGGAATTCCTTGATCGACACCGGCAGCTTGGCGGCGCGCAGGGTGAAGAAGAAGTCGATCAGCATGAAATGCCTCGCAGGCGTGGCAGGGTCAGCGCGGTCGTTCGAGTTGCCACTGCAGATGCGTGCGCACCGTCGGCCATTCGGGGGCCGTGATGCTGTAGACGCAGGTGTCGCGCAAGCTGCCGTCCGGGGTGCGCTGGTGATGGCGCAGGATGCCGTCGAGCCTGGCGCCCAGGCGCTCGATGCCGCGACGGCTGGCCTGGTTGAGGGCGTGCGTGCGGAACTCGACCGCGATGCACTGCAGCGTCTCGAAGGCGTGGGTGAGCAGCAGCAGCTTGGCCTCGGTGTTCAAGGCCGTGCGCTGCACGCGCCGCGCATACCAGGTGGCACCGATCTCCACCCGGCGGTGCACGTTGTCGATGTGGAGGTAGTTGGTCATGCCCGCCAGTCGTCCGGTCGCGCGCTCGCGCACGGCAAAGGGGAGCCAGGCACCCGACTCGCGCAGCGTCAGGCGGCGTTCGATCTCGCCCGGCATCTGCTCGGGAGACGGGATGCTCGTGTACCAGAGCTTCCACAGTTCGCCGTCACGCACGGCGTCGGCCAGGCCGCCGGCATGCTCGGGCGCCAGCGGCTCCAGCACCACGTGGGTGCCGGTGAGCGTGACGGGCTGGGCGAGGGAGGTCATGGTCTCAGCGGTTGTGCCGCTGCATGAAGACCAGCTTCTCGAAGAGCGAAAGGTCCTGCTCGTTCTTCAGCAGGGCTCCCACCAGCGGCGGGATGGCGACCTTGTCGTCCTTGCTCTGCAGGGCTTCGGCCGGCATGTCCTCGGCCACCAGCAGCTTGAGCCAGTCCAGCAGCTCGGAGGTGCTCGGTTTCTTCTTCAGCCCCGGCAGGTTGCGCACGTCGTAGAAGTTCTTCAGCGCAGCCGACAGCAGTTCCTTCTTCAGGCCCGGGAAGTGCACCTCCACGATGCTCTTCATCGTCTCGGCATCGGGGAACTTGATGTAGTGGAAGAAGCAGCGGCGCAGGAAGGCGTCGGGCAGTTCCTTCTCGTTGTTCGAGGTGATGAACACCAGCGGACGATGCTTGGCGCGGATCATCTGCCGCGTCTCATACACGTAGAACTCCATGCGGTCGAGTTCGCGCAACAGGTCGTTGGGGAATTCGATGTCGGCTTTGTCGATCTCGTCGATCAGCAGGGCCACGGGCTGTTCGGCTTCGAAGGCCTGCCAGAGCACGCCCTTGACGATGTAGTTGTGGATGTCCTTCACGCGTGCGTCGCCCAGCTGGCTGTCGCGCAGGCGGCTCACTGCGTCGTACTCGTACAGGCCCTGCTGGGCCTTGGTGGTGGACTTCACATGCCATTGCAGCAGGGGCATGCCCAGCGAGCTTGCCACCTCCTCGGCCAGCATGGTCTTGCCGGTGCCCGGCTCACCTTTCACCAGCAGCGGCCGCTTCAGGGTGATGGCAGCATTCACCGCCAGGCGCAGGTCGTCGGTGGCGACGTAGTTCTCGGAGCCCAGAAACTTCATGGAAGGGTGTGCCAGATCAAGCGTGGATGGGTGTCAGGGCAGTATAAGCGGGCCCGCTATAATCGTCGGTTGATCCCAAACACTGACCCGAGATCTCAACACTCGACGCGCCCATGAAGAAAGTCAAATCCACGATGACCGCGCTGGCCGCAGTGGCCGGTTTGAGCGCCTTCTTTGCGGGCGCGGCCGTTGCCCAGGACGTGAAGGCCGGTGAAGGCAAGGTGGCCATGTGCATCGGCTGTCATGGCATTCCCGGCTACCAGGCGAGTTTTCCCGAGATCCACAAGGTTCCGATGATCTCCGGCCAGAACGCGAAGTTCATCGTGGCCTCACTGGAAGCCTACAAGAAGGGTGACCGCAAGCACCCGACCATGCGCGGCATTGCCGAGTCGCTGTCCGAGCAGGACATGGCTGACATCGCCGCCTTCTACGAACAGCAGGTGCCGCCGGCCAACGTGCCGGAAACCCCGGCCCGCCAGCCGCGAGCCGAAGTGGCCTCGCTGCTGGAAAAAGGCGGCTGCGTGGCCTGCCACGGTGCCAACTTCAACAAGCCCATCGACGGCAGCTACCCCAAGATTGCCGGCCAGCATGCCGATTACCTCTACGTCGCGCTGAAGTCCTACAAGACCGAAGGCAACCCGATCATCGGTCGCAACAACGCCATCATGGCTGGTCAGGTCAAGCAGTTCACTGATGCGGAGCTGCGGGCCATGTCCAACTACATCGCCTCGCTGCCCGGCGACCTGCGCGTGGTGCCGCAATCGCGCTTTCGCACCAGTGCTGCGCGCTGATCGCGCAAGGCGCATGGAAAGGCCGCTGGTTCCAGCGGCCTTTTTCTTTGGGGTCAGCGAAAACGTGTGTCGGGCACGTGGCAGTGCGCGGGGGCTGACTCGGCGGCGAGGTCGTCCAGGATGGGGCAGTCGGGCCGATCGTCGCCATGGCAGTGGGTGGCCAGCTGCTCCAGGGTGCGCTTCATGGCCCGCATCTCCTCGATGCGCCGCTGCAGGTCGGCCGCGTGCTCCAGTGCAACGCGCTTGACCTCGCTGCTGGCACGCTGGCGGTTGCGCCACAGCTGCAGCAGCGTGCGGATTTCCTCGATGCCAAAGCCCAGGTCGCGTGACCGGCGGATGAAGCGCAGGGTGTGCACGGCCGTGTCGTCATACTGCCGGTAGCCCGATTCGGTGCGGGCGATCGGCGGCAGCAGCCCCAGGCTTTCGTAGTGGCGGATCATCTTGGCGCTCACCCCCGAGGCATGCGCGGCCTGACCGATGTTCATGACGAGCTCCTCGCCGAGGGCTTCCAGCGCTTGAGCAGCAGCGCGTTGCTGATCACGCTCACGCTGGACAGCGCCATGGCTGCACCGGCGATCACCGGGCTCAGCAATCCGAGGGCCGCCAGCGGGAGGCCCACCACGTTGTAGATGAAGGCCCAGAAGAGGTTCTGGCGGATCTTGCGGGTGGTGCGACGCGACACCTCGATGGCATCGGCCACCAGGCGCGGGTCGCCGCGCATCAGCGTGATGCCGGCGGCATGCATGGCCACATCGGTGCCCGTGCCCATGGCCAGGCCCACGTCGGCCGCGGCCAGGGCCGGGGCGTCGTTCAGCCCATCACCCACCATGGCCACGCGGCGCGCCCGCGCGCCCTCGCCGGGTGTCTTGAGTTCAGCGATGACCCGCGCCTTGTCCTCGGGCAGCACCTCGGCACGCACGTCACTCATGCCCAGCGCGGCCGCGGCGGCCAGCGCACTGCCACGGTTGTCCCCGCTGACCAGCACGGTGCGGATGCCCTGGGCGTGCAGCCGGCCGATGGCCTCGCGCGCCTGGGGCTTGAGGTGGTCGCCAAAGGCCAGCAGGCCCAGCAGGCGTGGCGCCGGGGCGGTTTCGGCCAGCCAGGACACGGTGCGGCCCTGGGTCTGCAAGGCCTGGGCGGGGCCCGCCAGGGGCGCGGGGTCCAGGCCCATCTCCTGCAGGCCGCGGGCGTTGGCCAGCACCAGATCGCGTCCGTCCACGCGCCCTGCCACGCCCCGGCCGGGCAGGGCGCGCACGCCTTCTGCGGCCGGTGCGGCGAGCGCACGCTGTGTGGCCGCCTCGAGCACGGCATGGGCCAGCGGATGTTCGCTGCCGGACTGCAGCGCCGCGGCCCAGGCCAGCAGCGTGTCGTCGCTGAGGCCAGGTGTGGCCTGCATCGCCACGAGCGCCGGCCGGCCCTCGGTGAGCGTGCCTGTCTTGTCGAAGGCCACCGTGTCGATGCCGTGCGCCACCTCCAGGGCCTGCGCGTCCTTGATGAGGATGCCGTGGCGCGCGGCGATGCCCGTGCCCACCATCAGCGCCGCCGGCGTGGCCAGCCCCAGGGCGCAAGGGCAGGCGATCACCAGCACCGACACGGCGTTGATCGTGGCGGTGGACCAGTCCCCCGTGGCGAGGCCCCAGCCCAGCACGGTGACGAGCGCGAGGCCCACCACCGCCGGGACGAAGACCGCGCTGACCTGATCGACCAGGCGCTGGATCGGCGCCTTGTGGCCCTGGGCCGATTCCACCAGGCGCACGATGCGCGCCAGCGCGGTTTCGGCCCCCACGGCCACGGTGCGCAGCACCACGCGGCCCTCGGCATTGATCGACCCGCCGGTGACGCGCTCGCCCGGCCCCTTGCTGACGGGCAGGCTCTCGCCGGTCAGCAAGGATTCATCGAAATGGCTGTGGCCTTCGAGCACTTCGCCGTCCACGGGCACCCGCTCGCCGGGGCGCACCACCACGATATCGCCCACCACCACCTCGGCCAGGGGCAACTCCACTTCCTCGTCTCCACGGCGCACGCGGGCGGTTTCCGGGGCCAGGGCCTGCAGGGCGCGGATGGCTTCGGTGGTCTGGCGCTTGGCGCGCGCTTCCAGCCACTTGCCCAGCAGCACGAGCGTGATCACCACGGCAGCCGACTCGAAATAGAGGTGCGGCATGCCGCTGTCATCGGAGAGCATCCGGTAAACGCTCAGCCCGTAGGCCGCGCTGGTGCCCAGGGCCACCAGCAGGTCCATGTTGCCGGTGCCGGCGCGCAGGGCCTTCCAGGCCGCGCGATAGAAGCGCGCCCCGAGCCAGAACTGCACCGGTGTGGCCAGCGCCCATTGCAGCCAGCCGTTGAGCATCCAGTGCTGCCCGAAGAGGTCGCCCACCATCGGCCCGGCCAGCGGCAGCGACAGCAGGGCCGCCAGCACCACCGCCTGGCCTTCGCTCACGCCGCGCCGTGCCGGGGCGGCGGGCGCGGCGGTGGTGCCGGGCAGGTGGGCGGTGTAGCCGGCGTCGCGCACGGCACCCAGCAGGGCGGCGTCGCTGACGCCCTGCAAGGCCGTGACGGTGGCTGTTTCCGTGGCCAGGTTGACGCTGGCCTCCATCACGCCCGGCACCCGCTTGAGGGCTTTCTCGACCCGGCTCACGCAACTGGCGCAGGTCATGCCTTCAATGCGCAGTTGCTGTTCGCGCCGCGGCACATCGTAGCCGGCGGCCTGGACCGTGCTCACGAGCTCAGGCAGCGGGCACTGCGCCTGCACGGTGGCCGATTCGGTGGCCAGATTGACGCAGGCACTTTCCACACCGGGCAGGCGCTTCAGGGCCCGCTCGACCCGACTCACGCAGGAGGCGCAGGTCATGCCGTCGATCGGCAAGGTATAGGTGGTCATGGCAAGGCTTGGAGAAGTGAACAATGACGTCAGCGTAGACCTTTACCTGATGGCAAGGTCAAGCGCGAACTTCGGGCTTGACCTTGCCATGATGGCAAAGTCTAAAGTGAAGGCATTTCCACCACCGACAAGGCCTTGCCATGATCGAACTGACCCTGAAGGACATGACCTGCGGCCATTGCGTGCGCACCGTCACGCAGACCGTTCAGAAGCTGGACCCGCAGGCACGCATCGAGATCGACCTGCCCGCTCAGCGGGTGAAGATCGAGACGCAGCAGCCGCCCGAGGCCGTGCGCCAGGCACTGGCCGAGGAAGGCTACCCGGCGAGCTGAACCGGCACGGTCCGGAGACTCAGCGCGTGGCGCGCCGGCGCACGCAGTCGATGTAGGCCTCGCCATCGGGCGGCAGGCCGCTGCGCTGCGAGGTCCACAGCATCTGGCCCAGGCATTCCATCACCTCGTGATGGGCCTCGTGCAGCGAGCCCAGTCGGCGCGACAGCAGATCGGTGGCCTGGCGGATGCCACGCGGCTGGTCCACGCCGGTCTGCTCGCTGATCGACAGGTGCATGGCCAGGTGCAGGAAGGGGTTGGTGCGGCCCTCCTCCACCTCGAAGCTGGCCGCCACGGCCGCCTCGGCATCGGCCAGGTCGCCGTGGTATTCGGGGTGCTGGCTGATCCAGTCCGAAGCGATGGCTTCCAGGGGCGTCAGCGGTTCGCCGGCACGTTCCTTGCGGAAGGTCTCGCAGAAGAATCGCCGCACATCGTGTTGGGTTGGGGCAAACATCCGACAATTCTGCTCCTTTGCCGTTGACTGGAAAAGAACACCATGCAGATCACCACTGAACAGCTGTTCGACCACGCCCGCACCCACAACGTCTGGCTCGATAGGCCGGTGTCCGAGGACACCCTGCGCCAGCTCTACGACATGATGAAGTTCGGCCCCACCTCCGCCAACTGCAGCCCGCTGCGCATCCAGTTCGTCACCAGCGTGCAGGGCAAGGCGCGCCTCGTGCCGCTGATGGACGCCGGCAACCAGGCCAAGACGGCCAAGGCGCCGGTCACCGCCATCCTGGGCATGGACCTGGCCTTCTACGAGCACATGGGGGAGCTGTTCCCGCACAACCCCGGCGCGAGGGGGTGGTTCGAAGGCCAGCCGGCCAAGATCGAGGCCACGGCCTTCCGCAACTCCAGCCTGCAAGGCGGCTATTTCATCCTGGCGGCACGGGCCCTGGGCCTGGACTGCGGGCCGATGAGCGGCTTCGATGCGGCCAAGGTGGACGCAGAGTTCTGGGCCGGCACCCAGGTGAAGACCAACTTCATCTGCAACCTGGGCCACGGCGACGCCAGCCAGCTCTTTCCCCGCAGCCCCCGGCTGAGCTTCGAGCAGGCCTGCCGCATTGTCTGAGGCCGCGTCAGACGCGCCAGCGCGGCAGCGTCCACTGCCGCGCCAGGGCCAGCAGGCGCACCGCGGCGATGGCCACCACGGTGATCACCAGGGCCCAGTCTGCGCCCACAGCCAGGCGCTCCAGGCCCACGTACAGCCAGCCGCCGATGAAGGCCACCACGGCATAGGGTCGGTGGTCTCGGAAGGCATTGGGGATTTCATTGCAGACGACGTCGCGCAGCACGCCGCCGAACACCCCGGTCACCACCCCCATGAGCACCGCAATGAGCGGGGGGTGTCCAAGGCCCAGGGCCATGTCGGTCCCGGCGGCGGCGAACAGACCCAGGCCCAGCGCGTCGGGGATGAGGATCGCGCGCTCGGTGAGGGCCAGATGGCGGGCGCGCAGCACGATCATCGCCAGCACACTGAGCACCAGCACCGCCCACACGTACTCGACATGACGCACCCAGAAGAAGGGGCGCTGGTCGAGCAGCAGGTCGCGCAGCGTGCCACCGCCGAAGGCGGCCAGAAAGGCCACCACGCAGGCGCCCACGGCATCGAGCTTGCGGCGCGCCGCTTCAAGCAGGCCCGACAGGGCAAAGGCCAGCGTGGCGGCCACTTCGATGACAAGGCGCAGGCCTTCGATGCGGGACGGATCCATGGGCCGCATGTTACCCAGGGGGCCGCATGGCCGAGCTGACCCGCTGGCTCATCACCGACCCCTGGTTCTATGCCGCAGCCATTCCGGCCGTGCTGCTGATGGGGCTGTCCAAGAGCGGCTTCGGCTCGGGCTTCGGCTCGCTGGCCGTGCCCATCATGGCGCTCACGATCTCGGTGCCCCAGGCCGCGGCCATCATGCTGCCCCTGCTGGCGGTGATGGACGTGCTGGGCGTGACGGCCTACCGACGCCACGTCGATCTGAAGCTCATCCGCCTGCTCCTGCCGGCGGGTCTGGTCGGGACCGTGGTGGGCATGCTGCTGTTCGGGGTCCTCTCTCCCACGACGGTGGCTGCCGTGGTGGGGGGGCTCACGCTTGCCTTCCTGGCGCAGCGGCTCTTTTTCCCGCCGCGCGCCGATGCGCCTCCACCGCCGTTGTGGCTGGGCCGCCTGCTCGCCGTGGCCTCGGGCTTCACGAGCTTCGTCGCCCACGCGGGTGGGCCGCCCATCAACGCCTACGTGCTGCCGCTGCGCCTGTCGCCCGTGGTGTTCTCGGCCACGATGGCGGTGTTCTTCGCGGCGGTGAATGCCTCGAAGTGGATCCCCTACGCCTGGCTGGGCCTGATCGACTGGCGCAACATGATCACGGCCCTGGCCCTGATGCCCTTTGCACCGATGGGCGTGTGGCTGGGCGTGCGCCTGGTGCACCGTGTACGCCAGGACTGGTTCTACCGGCTCGTGTACGCCGGCATGTTCCTCACCGGCTGCAAGCTGCTCTGGGACGGCTTGCGCTGATCACTCCCCCCAGCCCTCGCGGCGGCGCTCTTCCGGGCTCTGGCGTTCCTGCGCGAACAGGGTTTCGAGCTGCTGGCGGCCTTGCTTGGCGATCGCGATCAGGCGGGCCTGGTCCTTGTAGTGGGGCAGCTGCTGCTCGAGCTGGTCGATGGTGTGGCGCCGGAAGCGCAAGGCCAGCTCGCGCGCGTGGTGCGGTTCCCAGCCCATCTTCTCCAGCACGGTGCGCGCGCTCATCAGGGCCGAATCCAGGGTCTCGCGTTCGATGTGGGTGACGCCGCGCTGGCGCAGCTCATACCAGTGCGTCACGTTGCGGGCGCGCGCCACCACCTGCAGGTGGGGGAAGTGGTCCCGGGCCAGGTCGGCGATGGCCAGGCTCTGCTCGATGTCATCCACCGCGATCACCAGCACCCGGGCCGTTCCGGCGCCGGCCGTGCGCAGCAGGTCGAGCCGGGTGGCGTCGCCATAGTGCACCCGCCAGCCGAAGCGGCGCACGACCTCCACCTGTTCGGGGTCGTGGTCGAGCACGGTGGCGTTCACGCCGTTGGCGAACAGCAGCCGGCCGATGATCTGCCCGTAGCGGCCGAAGCCGGCGAGGATGACCGGCGCCTCCTGGGGGTCGCTCAGTTCGGGCAGGTCGGGGCGTGTCGTACCTTGCGTGGGCATCCAGCGTTCGGCCAGGCGCAACAGCAGCGGCGTGAGCAGCATGGACAGCGCCACCGTGGCCACGAGCACCGAGTGCGCCGCCGCGTCGAGCACGCCCACCTGGGCGCCGGCCTGGAAGACCACGAAGCCGAATTCGCCGCCCTGCGCCAGCAACAGCATGAAGACGGCGCGCTCGGGCTTGGGGATGGGCATCCAGCGCGCGATGGCCCACATCACCACCAGCTTGATGAGCAGGAAGCCCGCCAGCAGCAGGGCGATCCACCCGGGCCGCGCGGCCACCACCCCGAAGTCGATGCCCAGGCCCACGGCAATGAAGAACAGGCCCATCAGCAGGCCGCGGAAGGGTTCGAGGTCGGTTTGCAGTTCGCGCCGGTATTCGCTGTCGGCCAGCAGCACACCGGCCAGGAAGGCGCCCAGCGCCATCGACAGCCCGATGGACTGCATCAGCGCCGCGATGGCCACCACCAGCAGCAGCGAGGCGGCGGTGAAGATCTCGCGCGAATCGCTGCGCGCGATCCAGCGCAGCACGGGGCGCAGCAGCAGCCGCCCCCCGAAGATCACGCCGGCCACGGCCACCACGGCCTTCAGGGCCGTGCTGCCCCCGCCGGGATCGGCGCCGGTGACCGCCACCGCCCCCAGCAGCGGCACCAGGGCCAGGAAGGGGATGGACGCCACGTCCTGGAAGAGCGACACCGACAGCACCGCCCGGCCGGATTCGCGTGCCAGCAGGTGGCGTTCGCCCAGCACGCCCAGCGCGATGGCGGTGGACGACATGGCCAGGCCGAAGGCGGCCACCAGGCTGAGCTGCCACGACGTCCCGGCCAGCAGACCGGCACCCATCATGAGCAGGGTGCATCCCACGAGTTGCACGCTGCCCCAGCCGAAGATGGGCACGCGCAGGGCCCACAGGCGGCGCGGTTCCAGGTCCAGCCCCACGAGGAAGAGCATCAGCACCACGCCGAACTCCGAGAAGCTCAGGATCTGTGCACCATCGCGCACCAGCCCCAGCCCCCAGGGGCCGATGGCCATGCCGGCCACGAGATAGCCCATCACCGAGCCCAGGCCCAGGGCCTTGGCGATGGGCACGGCCAGCACGGCCGCGGCGAGGAAGATCAGCGAGCCGGTGAGCCAGGTGGAGGCATCCATGGGTCAGGGGGTGTGAGAGGAGGAGAGGGAGGGGCGGTCGCCGGCCGGCACGTCGCAGCCGGGGCACGCCGACAGCTCGGCCAGTTCGGGCCAGTCGGGGTACTGGCGCAGCCGCTGCGCGTAGGTGTGCGCGTGGGCGTCGAGGGCGGCAGGCTCGACACGGTGGGCGCCATGCAACACCAGCGGCGGCAGGAAGCGCATGCCGCACAGCGTGGCCGTCTGCTCGTAGGGTGGCAGGAAAGCGTCGAAGAAGTAGCGGTTGTAGCCGCTCGGGTGGTAGGCGGCCTCGCCGCCGCCGGTGGACGTGACCAGCCACAGGTCCTTGCCCCGCAGGGCCTGGCCGCCGCGACCATAGGCCCAGCCCAGGGTCAGCACCTCGTCCACCCATAGCTTCATCAGCGGCGGCATGCTGTACCAGCGGATGGGGTGGAGCCACACCACCAGGCGCGCGGCGGCCAGGGCCTGTTGTTCTTGCGCGACATCGATGAGGTAGTCGGGGTAGAGCGCATAGAGGTCGCGCACCGCCACCGAGGACCCCGCTTGCGAGCGGGAGGCGTCGATCAGGCGACGCGTCACCTGCGAGAGCTGCAGCCGCGGATGCGCAGCCAGGACGAGGATCGAGGACATGGCCGCTAACATAGCCGAATAGCAACCCGAAGACGGAGAGCGCGATGCCGGTGATCGTGGTGGCCAATCCCAAGGGCGGCGTGGGCAAGTCCACGATCGCCACCAACCTTGCCGGCTGCATCGCCTCGCGCGGGCATGCGGTGATGCTCGGCGACGTCGACCGGCAGCAGTCGGCGCGCACCTGGCTCTCCCTGCGGCCCGCATCGGCCTGGCCCATCGCCGGCTGGGACGTGGCCCACGACAACATCGTCAAGCCGCCCAAGGGCACCACCCACGTGGTGCTCGACACCCCGGCGGGCCTGCACGGCAGGCGCTTCGACGAGGTGATGAAGCTGGCCGACCAGATCATCGTGCCGCTGCAGCCCAGCATCTTCGACATCTACGCCACACGCGACTTCCTCAACCAGGTGCTGGCGCACCGCAAGTCGGCCCAGGTGCAGGTGGGCGTGGTGGGCATGCGCGTGCGCGAGCACACCATCGCGGCCGACCAGCTCAAGGCCTTCGTGGCCCAGCTCGAGGTGCCGGTGGTGGGCTACCTGCGCGACACGCAGAACTACATCCAGCTGGCCGCTCGCGGCCTGACGCTGTGGGACGTGGCCCCCGGCCGGGTCGAGCGCGACCTGCAGCAGTGGGAGCCGCTGATCGAATGGCTGCAACTCTGAACATCAACCCCTGAGCACCCCCGCATGAGAAGTTTCGAGACCCTGGAAGAACTGCGCCCCCTGGTGGGCCAGGCCATCGGCACCAGCGACTGGGTCCACATCGACCAGGAACGCATCAACCTCTTTGCCGAGGCCACCGGCGACCACCAATGGATCCATGTCGATCCCGAGCGTGCCGCGGCCGGCCCCTTTGGCGCCCCGATCGCGCATGGCTTCCTCACCCTCAGCCTGCTGCCGCTTTTCTTTGCCACGGGTTTCGAGGTGCGCCAGACCCGCATGGGCGTGAACTACGGGCTCAACAAGGTGCGCTTCCCGGCGCCGGTGCCGGTCGGCAGCCGCCTGCGGGCCCACTTCAAGTTGCTGGCCTTCGAGCCCATCGACAACGGCGGAGTGCAGCTCACGGTGGAGGCCACCATCGAGCGAGAGGGCTCGTCCAAGCCGGTGTGTGTGGCTGAATCGATCAGTCGGCGCTATCCCTGAGCGCGCGGGGTGCGCACCACACCCCCCTTTGGGGGTGCCAGCAGATGGCGAGCGTCCACTAGCATTGCGGCCTGACGCGGATCAATAATCAAGAACCGCTGCGGCTTGTCGGGGCGGCCAGGGCGCCGTTGAGAGGGAATATGGGCATGCGAGTACTGCTGGTCGACGACCATCCGCTGATCCTGTCGGCGCTGCAAACGGTCATCCAGGGCCTGGGCGACGATGTCGAGGTGCAGGGCGTCGGCAGTGGCCGGGCTGCACGCGAAGCCCTGAAGCAGGACGCCAACTACGACCTGGTCATGCTCGACCTGGCCCTCGGTGATGCCAGCGGCTTCGACCTGCTGACCGAGTTCCGCAATGCCTACCCCGCGCTGCCGGTGGTGGTGGTCTCCGCGTCCGATCGCACCTCCGACGTCATCCGGGCCATCGACCTGGGCGCCATGGGCTTCGTGCCCAAGCGGGCCTCCAACGACACCCTTTTCGAGGCCCTGCGCGTCGTGATGTCTGGCGGCATCTACGTGCCCCCCATGACCATGGGCCGCAACGCGGAAGCGGCGCCTGTCGCCGATGCCGACACCGAACCCGGTGGCTACCTGCGCACCGTCAGTGGCGAGGCCGAACGCAGCGGCTACCAGACGGCGCCCTCGCTGGCCTCGCTCGGGCTCACGCCGCGCCAGACCGATGTGCTGGCCCTGTTGTTGCAAGGCCAGCCCAACAAGCTCATCGCCCGCGAACTGGGCCTGTCGGTCGAAACGGTGAAGGATCACGTGGCGGCCGTGTTGCGGGCGCTGGGCGTGAGCTCACGCACGCAGGCCGTGCTGGCCGTCAGCCAGATGACCCAGCAGCACGGCAGCTTCCAGGCTTGGCGCGCCTCGCAGCATTGAACGCACCCCTGTAGCAGGCAGGTGCGTTCCATGCGGGTCGCCATCATCTCCGTCTTCACCGACTACCACCGGAAGGGGCAGCACCACCGCGGGGGACTGCAGCCCCAGATCGGCCCGCTGATCGCCGGCCTGTTGCCCGACTGGTGTGATGTCGAGATCGTCAACGACACCTGGGACGATCCGGACTGGTCCAAGTCCTACGACCTGGTGTTCCTTTCCTGCGTGCACGCTGACTGGGACCGGGCGCGGCAGATCAGTCACTACTACCGCCGACGCGGGGCCCGTACGGTGTTAGGCGGGGGCATGGCGGGCACCTATGCGCACCTGTGCGCCCCCTACTTCGATGCCGTCGTGATCGGTGATCCCGAGGACACCGTGCAGCGGGTGGTGGAGGATGCCCGTGACAACCGGCTGCAGCCGGTGTATCGCTCTGCGGGGTACTTTGCCGACCTGGTGCCGGTGCCGCGCATTGCGCCGGTGGCGCGCAAGCAGGTCTTCCCGCTGTCGGTGGAGGCCACGCGCGGCTGCCCCTATGCCTGCGACTTCTGCGCGCTGACCGCGGTGGGCACCCGCCATGCGCTGCGCCCCGTACACACCGTCGTGCGCGACATCCTGGCGGGTCAGGCTGCTCTGCGAGACGCCAAGGTCGCGGGCTGGAAGCAGCGCCTCATTGTTTTCTACGACAACAACCTGGCGGGCAACCTGAAGTGGTTTCGGGAGCTGTGCCTGGCACTCAAGCCCCTGGGGGTGCTGTGGGGGGCCTGCCTCACTTTCAACGTCATCGCCAACCGCGAACTGCTCAAGCTGATGTACGACTGCGGCTGCCGGGCCGTGTTCGTCGGTCTGGAGACTTTCAATCCGGCCACGCTGGCGGACATCACCAAGCCCCAGAACAACATCGGCAAGATCGCCCAGGCCATCGCCCAGAGCCGCGACGAGGGCATTCTGGTGATCGCCGGCCTCATTGTCAGCCCGATCCACGACGACGAGGCCTATATCCGCTCGTTGCCCGATCACCTCGACGCATGCGGCCTGCACGTGCCGAGCTTCGTGTCTTTCGAGACCCCCATCCCGGGCACACCGTTCTTCGACCGCATGGCTGGGAGCGAGCGGCCCATGTTCCTGCCCAACGCAAACCTCTACGACTTCAGTGCCTACACCCTGGTGCTGCAGCCCCAGAAGGCGCCGCTCGATCGTTTCCTGAAGGCCTATGACGAGACGATGCGCCACATCTACGCACCCTCGCATCGGCTGGCCAAGCTCGCGGACGACCTGCCGCGCCTGCTGCGCCGCGGGTCCTGGACCGCCGCCGCCCTGGATGTGGGCGACATGTGGGCAACGCGCTTCGATCCGGTGCCGGGCCGCACCTTCATGGCCGGCACCGACACGCCTCCTCCAGAGACGGTGCCGTTTTCCCGCGACGACTTCGATTGCGAAGCACAGCAGCTTGATCTGTGCAGCCCCACCCTGGTCACCGACGAGGACGGACGAGTGCTACCCGGCTGGCGCCACCACGACAAGGTGTTCAACGTGAACACGCTGCGCAAGACGACCGTGATTGCCTGACATGAGCACCACCACGATGCAAACGCCCCCCGGAACATCACCTCATGCGATGACCTCGCACGATCCGGACCTGCCCGATCACGTTCGAAATCTCTACACCTACACACCATCCAGTCTGGCCGGCAATCTGATCGGCGCTGTGGTGATCGTGTTGCTCTATGCGGGCTTTGCTTCGCTGCTTTCGTTGTCGCTGTGGTGCGTGGCCTTCACGGTCGTGTGGGTGTACCGGGCGTGGATCGCGGCCCGGTTCAAGCGCATCGAACTGAATCCCGACACCGACTTTCCTCGCTGGCGCAGGCTGTGGAATGCGGGCGTGCTTGCATCGGGTGCCCTGTGGGGGGCTGCGGTCTGGATGTTCTATGGGGCTGGCGACAGCATCCAGCAGATCGGGCTGATCATCACGGTTTACAGCTATTGCGTGGCCTCGGTCCCGGTGTTGGCTGACCAACGCCGGGCGTTTCTCGCCTTCCTCGGCTTTTGCTTCGTCCCCACGATCACTCGGATCGCCTTGGAGGGCTCGCTCTACAGCTACGAACTCGCGGGGGTGCTGCTGCTGGCGATGGCCATGACAGCGCTGCTCGGGCGCAACTACCGACAGGCCATGGAACGCGTGATCGAGCTCAAGCTGCGAACCGAGCATCTGCTGGAGCAGCTTCGCAAGGAGAAGGCAGCGGCTGACCTTGCGCGACAGGAAGCGGAAGTGGCCAACCGCGCAAAGACGCAGTTCTTTGCTGCGGCCAGCCATGATCTGCGCCAACCTCTGCACGCGGTGGGCCTGTTCGCCGAAGCCTTGCGCAACAAGAGCCGCGATGAGGAGGTCATCCAGCTGGTCAACAGCATCAACAGCTCCGTTGACGCGCTGGAGGGGCTCTTCTCCGAGCTGCTGGACATCACCAAGATCGACACCGGCGCGGTCGAGGTGAATCCTCAGCATTTCAAGCTCAAGGATCTGTTTGCCCGCCTTCGCCTGCATTACGAGCCCACCGCCTTCGAAAAGGGGCTGATGCTGAAGTTCCGGGGTGAACAGCACCACGCCTACGCGGACCCCGTGCTGGTCGACCGCATCCTGCGCAACCTCATCTCCAATGCCATCCGCTATACCGAAGACGGTGGCATCCTCGTGACATGCCGCCCGCGCGGCGACCGGCTGCTGATCCAGGTCTGGGACACGGGCATCGGCATCCGAGCATCGGAGCAGGACCGGATCTTCGAAGAGTTCTACCAGGTCGAGGCCGACCGTCCCTTGCCCGCGCATCATCGCAAGGGCCTGGGCCTGGGCCTGTCGATCGTCAGGCGCCTTGCCAACCTCATGGGAGCGTCGCTGACGCTGAAGTCCCGACCTGGCCATGGGACGGTCTTCTCGCTGGTCATTCCGCTGGGGAAGGCTCAGCGCTCGCTCGAGCCGCTGCCGGGGCGCGCACCGCTGGGCCTCACCCTGGAGCGTAAGCTGATCGCTGTGGTGGAGGATGAACCCTCGGTTCGTGACGGGCTCGAGGTGTTGCTCAAGGGCTGGGGCGCCACCGTGGCGGCCTTCGACACCGTCGAAGGCTGCCGCCAATGGGCCGAACAGGCTCACCATCAGGGCCAGCGGCCAGACCTCGCCATCGTCGACTACCGCATTGACCATCAGCACACCGGGATCGACGCGATCCAGGTCCTGCGCAAGGTGTTCGGGCCCGAGTTGCCTGCCATCGTCGTGACCGGCAGCACCACCGCGGGGCTGGAGGAAGAAGCTCAGCGCCATGACTTCCATCTGCTGATCAAACCCGTCGTGCCCAACAAGCTGCGGGCCATGATTGCCTTCAAGCTGGGCGTCCGCTCGCACTGAGGAGAACCTCATGTCCGAGGTGCATCTGCAGCTCTCGATCGACGACCAGGACGATCGTCCGACGCGGCGCCGCAAGCCACTGATCGAACGGGTCGAAGGCCGTATCACGGCCATCGACGTGCTGGACCGGTTCCGCACCCTGCGACAGGTGTGGTACTCCGATGAGCTGGCCCCTTTCGTGGAGGGCATCGAACGTCAGCTTGTGGAAGAGGCACGCTTGAGCGAGGCGTGCGACGGCCTGCCGGGCTGCGATCACCCCGACCTCTGTTCCAGCTCCGCCTGTGTGAAACCCAGTGCCGACCCGACCACACGTCGTCTGCATCTGTGGCATCCAGAGGTCTGGTGGCTTTCGCCCCTGGTGCGTCGGCGTGACACACCGCTCAACATGCGCGTGCCCCTGGCAGACTGCGAGCAGGCGCTGGCGCAGGCGTTTGCCGAGCATCTGCCCGAGGCCTGGCGCAAGCAGCACGTGAAGGTGCAGCTCGAGGTCGAGACGCACATCTACTGGGGTGGGTGCGGGTTGCTCGACCCCGATGGTGATGGACCGCAGATCTGGTCACCTTGCAGCTTCCGCGGCGATGGTGTGGGGGCCTCGGACAATCTCCTGGAGTTCAAGCGCGGACGACCCCGCTGGCTGGTGCCGACCAACGAGGCGCAGGCGCCGTTGATCCGCCGCACCTTGCGTCCCGGGGTCGGCCTGCTGGTGGCCGTACCGGTGGTGAGTTTCGAGTTGCAGGAAGGCGCCACGGGCTGGCTGATGCGCCAGGCCCGACGTGCCTTGCGGTGGTTCGGCTGGAAGCAGCCGATGGTCGACCGCGACCCGACCTTCGAAGGACGCCTGCGCACGGACGAGGCGTGGTGGTCCCAGGCGCTGGGCCTGCCGCCACTGGCGGATGCCGATCTGGCACGACACGTCAAGCAGGGTGCCCGGCTGGCGCCGGCCTCCCGTCCTGCGGCCGTCCACCAGCCAGGGGCCGATGCCGACGCCGTCCTGTCGCATGTGCTGCTGCTCCACGGGGGGCTGACCTCCGCGCGCAGCGGCTGGTCGGCCTGGCTGGCCCGCGATGCCGCCGAGGCCTCGACACGGCCCGGTCCGTGGGAGGGGTTGCCCCTGCTCGATGCACAGCGGGTCTGGCGGTTCGAGCACGACACCTTCCTGCGCGTGGACCGCAATATCAACCAGCTCATCGACCAGCTGGAACGCCAGGTCATCGGCCGCGCAGAGCGGGGCACGCTCGTGCTGCTGGCCCATTCGCGGGGAGGGAACGTGGCGCGTTTCGCCTTGCCGAGGCTGCGCAAGCGCTGGCCTCACTGGGATTTCCACGCGTTGACGGCGGGCAGCCCGCACCTGGGGACCAAGGTCTTCCGACAGATCGGTCGCCGCTGGGCAGGCCTGAGCATGCTGGTGGGGGCCTTCCGCGACGTGGCTTCCGGCGTGCTGGACAAGCAGCAGATGACCGAGCTGCTGATTCTGGAGCGGGCGCTGGCGTACGACATTCCGCCGGGCTTTCAGGACGTGGAGCCTGCCGGCGTGGCCCGTATGGCCAAGGGGCAGCCGCTGCCCGAAGAGCTCACGGCCTGGGGATCTGAATGGGCTCCGCCACGCGGGCGCCCCGTGGAGGACCGTGTGTGGCACCGCGTGATCGAGGATTTTGCCGGTCTGGAAGCCGACGGCGACGGCATCGTGCCACTGCACTCGTCCAAGCCCGAGGGACTGCCTCGGGCACACGACGCCTCACCGGTGTTCCACACCGGCTACTTCGCGCACCCTCCGACGGTTGCGCAGATCCGGCAGGCGCTGGAGCAACATCTGCTCCGGGTGGCTTAGACCTCCAGGTTGTCGATCAACCGCGTCGTACCGAGTCGGGCGGCGGCCAGCACCACCAGGGGGTCGCCTGCGGCCAGCTGCTCGGCGGTGGGTGGCCGCAGATCGGTGCGACGGCGCACGCTCACGTAGTCGGGCTGCCAGTTGCGCCCGCGCAGGTGGGCCATCGCGGCACCTTCGATCGCCGGCAGGTCGCGTTCACCGCGGCGCAGCTTCAGCTGCACGTCCTTGAGCGTCATCGACAGCTGCACGGCTTCGGCGCGCTCGGCCTCGCTCAGGTAGCCGTTGCGCGAGGACAGCGCCAGCCCGTCTTCGGCGCGGGCGGTTTCGGCACCGATCACATCGATGGGCAGGGCGAGCTGCTGCACCATGCGGCGCACCACCATGAGCTGCTGGTAGTCCTTCTTGCCGAAGACCGCCACGCGGGGCTGCACGCAGTTGAAGAGCTTGAGCACCACCGTGCACACGCCGGTGAAGAAGCCGGGGCGGAACTCGCCTTCGAGCAGGCCGGCCAATTCGGCGGGCGGCTGCACGGTGTAGGCCTGGGGTTCGGGGTAAAGCTCGGCTTCGCTGGGTGCAAAGACCAGGTTGCAGCCCACGCTGCGCAGCAGTTCGCAGTCGCGCTCCAGGGTGCGGGGGTAGGTGTCGAAGTCTTCGTGCGGCGCGAATTGCAGGCGGTTGACGAAGATGCTGGCCACGACCGGCCCGCCATGCTCCTTGGCCAGGCGCACCAGCGAGAGATGCCCCTCGTGCAGATTGCCCATGGTGGGCACGAAGGCGGTGCGGGTGCTGCCGGCCAGGGCCTGCCGCAGCTCGGCGATGGTGTGGACGATGCGCATGGCGTTGGGCCCTTCGGTGGGGCTCAGTAGCTGTGATGTTCGGGGTGGGGGAAGCGGCCGGCCTTGACCTCGGACACGTACAGCCGCACGGCGGCCTCCACGTCATGGGCCTCGGCCATGAAGTTGCGCACGAAGCGCGGCAGCTTGCCGCGCGTGATGCCCAGCATGTCGTGCAGCACCAGCACCTGGCCGGCGCAGGCCGTGCCCGCGCCGATGCCGATGGTGAGGAGCTGGGGGTTCTCGGTACTCACCCTTGCGGCGAGGGGGGCGGGCACCAGTTCGAGCACCAGCATCGCGGCGCCGGCATCGGCCAGTTCCCGGGCCTGGGCCCGCAGCTTGGCGGCCCCTTCATCGCTGCGACCCTGCACGCGGTAGCCGCCCAGGGCGAACACGCTTTGCGGCGTGAGCCCCAGGTGGGCACACACGGGGATGCCCCGCTCGGTGAGGAAGCGTACCGTCTCGGCCGTCCAGCCGCCGCCTTCGAGCTTGACCATCTGGGCACCGGCCTGCATGAGCGCCACGCTGGACGCCAGGGCCTGCTCGCGGTTGGCCTGGTAGCTGCCGAAGGGCAGGTCGGCGATCAGCCAGGCTGTGCGGTTGCCACGGGCCACACAACGGGTGTGATAGGCCACCTCGTCCAGCGTGACCGGCACGGTGCTGGCCTGGCCCTGCAGCACCATGCCCAGGGAATCTCCCACCAGCAGGCAGTCCACACCGGCCTCATCGAGCACGCGCGCAAAGCTCGCGTCATAGCAGGTGAGCATGGCGATCTTCTCGCCCGAGGCCTGCATCTCGCGCAGGCGGAACAGGCTCAGCGGCTTGCGCGCGCGGGTGGAAGAATCGTCGGCAGGGGACGCATGGCTGCTCATCGCGGACACCGGCTCCGTGAGAAAGTGCGCGGATTCTAGCGAGGCGTGTGCGATCTTCGCTGCAGCGCACCAAATGGTGTCGCTATGGCATCAGGCTGGCTGATAGGCGAGCCGGACGTAGATGGGCGCAAAGGCCTCGGCCTGGGTGATTTCGAGCAGGCGTTCCCGGGCCAGTTCCAGCATGGCGATGAAAGTCACCACCAGCACCTGGGGGCCACGGCTGGGCTCGAACAGTTCATGAAATTCCATGAACCGGCGGCCCTGGAGGGTGCGCAGCACGATGCTCATGTGCTCGCGCACCGACAGCTGCTCGCGGCTGATCTTGTGGTGCTGCACGAGCCTGGCGCGCTTGAGGATGTCGAGCCAGGCCTCGCGCAATTCGTTGACGCTGACGTCGGGGAAGCGGGGCTGCAGCGACTGCTCGATGTAGACCTGGGCGCGCAGGAAGTCGCGGCCTAGCACGGGCAACTGGTCGAGCTTGGCTGCCGCCAGCTTGATCTGCTCGTACTCGAGCAGGCGGCGCACCAGTTCGGCGCGCGGATCCTCGGGTTCCTGGCCTTCCTCGGTCTTCTTCGGCGGCAGCAGCATGCGCGACTTGATCTCGATCAGCATGGCCGCCATCAGCAGGTATTCGGAGGCCAGCTCGAGGTTGCGGTTGCGGATCTGCTCGACGTAGCTGAGGTACTGGCGTGTGACGTCGGCCAGCGGGATGTCGAGGATGTTGAAGTTCTGCTTGCGGATCAGGTAGAGCAGCAGGTCCAGCGGGCCTTCGAAGGCCTCGAGGAAGACCTCCAGCGCATCGGGCGGGATGTAGAGGTCCTGAGGCAGCTGGAAGAGCGGGGCACCATAGAGCTTGGCCACCGCGGCCACGCTGTCGACGACCTCGGGCAGGCCGTCGTCGCCCGGCGCCAGCGTCGGGTGCTGTGGATCGGCCTCGGGGGCCAAAACCTGGTCGCTCACCGGGGCCGTTCAGAGAGATGGTGAGCGTGGGCTCACTCGCCCAGTCCCTTGGTCTGATACACGTAGGGCTGTTGGGGCACCCGGGCCTTCTGGTAGTCGCTCTGTGCCTGGCGATCGATGTCGCGGTCCCACAGCAGGGCGCGGCCGCGGCGCTGCTCGTCCTCGAGGCTGGGCTTCCTCGCCTTGAGTTCCTCGATGAAGTTCGTGACGTCGGACTTGTAGGGCTTCCAGAAGAGCGGCATGGTTCACAGGCGGCACGAGCCGCTAAAGTCAGGCTTGGCATTTTACCGGGGTGGCGAGATGGCTCGATGGTGGGCGGCGGTGACGGGCGCCATGGCGGCGCTGGGGCTGCTGGTGGGCTGCGATTCGCAGCGCATCGCCCAGCTGGAAGTGGGTGTGTCCACCGAGGCCGACGTGCGTGCCCAGTTCGGCGAGCCGGCGGCGGTGCACCCGGAGCCCGATGGCAGCAAGACGCTGGAGTACCCGCGCCAGCCCGAGGGCCAGGTCAACTACATGATCACCCTGGGCCCGGACGGGCGGCTGCGTCGGATCGACCAGGTGCTGCGCGAGGAGGTGTTTGCCCAGCTCACGCCCGGCCTGGACAAGGCCCAGGTGCGCCGCCTGCTCGGACGGCCCGCCACGACCCAGTTCTACGTGCTCAAGAACGAGGAATTGTGGGAATGGCGCTACCTGAACGGACCGGAGAGCCGGGTCTTCCATGCCAGCTTCGACCCCGAAGGCCGCCTGCTGCACACGGCGTCGCAGCTCGACCCGCGCGAGGCGATGCCGGGCGGGAAATGAGCACCGACCTTCCTGGGACCCCCATGCAGGAATTCGAGATCAAGTACCAGGTGCCACCGCAGCGGCGTGCGGCCCTGGAGACGGCCTTGCAGCAGCGCGCCACCACCCAGCGCATCCACCTGCAGGCGGCGTATTTCGATACGCCGGGACGCGATCTCGCGCGGGCGGGCATGGCGCTGAGGCTGCGCAAGGAAGGGCGGCGCTGGGTGCAGACGCTCAAGGCCGGGGGCGCTGATGCGCTGACGCGCTTCGAGCACAACGTCGCGCTGGGCGCGGGCCGGCCGCAGGTCGATCCGGTGCGCCACGCCGGGACGGCGCCGGGGGACCGGCTGCTGGCCCTGGTGCAAGCCGGTGGGGGCCTGGTCGAGACTTACCGCACCGATGTGTGGCGCCGCCTGCGTCGCCTCAGGCATCGGCTGGGCACGGTGGAGATGGCACTCGATGTGGGGGAGATCCTCAGTGGCGATCGGCGCCTGCCTGTGTGCGAGTTCGAAGTGGAACTGGTCGAGGGCCAAGCGCAGGCGGTGCTGGCGGTGGCCGAGCGCTGGATGAATCGCTTCGGCCTGTGGCTGGACGTGCGGTCCAAGGCCGAGCGGGGCGATCGCCTGGCACAGGGCGTGACCAGCGTGCCCGCCACGCGGGCCTCGGCCATCGAGCTGCCGGCAGGCGTGGGCACGGGGGCGGCATGGCGGCAGGTGCTGGCGGCCGCCATGGCTCACCTGCTGCCCAATGTCTGCGAGCTGTGCGAGGCGGGGGTGCAGGCCCCGGAGGCAGACGTTCACCGCGTGGAGCAGGTGCATCAGGCGCGTGTGGCCCTGCGCCGCCTGCGTACGGCCCTGCGCTTCTTCCGGGGGTGGCCGGGGGTGCCTGATGCCACCGAGGCCGAGGTGGGGATCCGGGAGGTCTTTGCCCACCTGGGCCAGGCCCGGGACAGAGATGTCGTGGCGGCCCTGCTGGACCCGGTCTGGCAGGCCCACGGCCTGCCGCCCGTGGCGTGGAAGACCGGGGAGGGGCGCGACGAGGTCGATCCGGCGGCGATGCTGCGAGGGCCTGTGGCCCAGACCTTGCTGCTGCGGCTGCTGCGCTGGCAGATCGAGGCCCTGGAGCCCGGGTGCCAGGACCCCGCCTTCGCTGCCCGCGCCCGAAAGCGGATCAAGGCCTGGCATCGCGCGGTGGCGCGACATGCCGAGGACTTTCTCGCCATGGAAGATCCGCAGCGCCACGATCTGCGCAAGCGCATCAAGCGGCTGCGCTATGCGGTCGATTTTGCCGGCGGGCTGTTCGAGCGGCGACGCGTGAAGGCGTATCTGCGCGCCCTGGCTGCGGCGCAGGAGCGCTTTGGCGAATTCAACGATCTGGCCGTGGCCCAGGCCCTGCTGCAGGGGTACGAGGGGCCGTCGGCCTGGTTTGCGCAAGGCTGGCTCAGGGGCCGTCGCGACATGGCCCTGCCGGCCTGCCAGGGCGCACTTCAGGCCCTGGCCCAGGCGCCGCGTTTCTGGAAGAAGGCGGGGCGTGCATGAGCGACCACCTGGACTGGTGGGGTGCCCCGCGGCTGCGGCCTGTTAGGCTCCCGCCCTGATCCCGATCTTGTCGCCCCTGCATGCCAGACCACCCCCTGTCCGACAGCCCGTCCACCGGCGAGCCCCCGCGTGCCAGCACCCGTGCGCTGGCGGCCGGTATGCGCTGGGCCGAGTTCGAGATCGAGCGCGTGCTGTGCGAGACGGCCACCAGCGTGGTGTATCTCGCCACCGACCATGCGCTGGAGGTGCAGGTCGCGGTGAAGGAGTACATGCCGCTGCAACTCGCCTGGCGTGATGCCGCCGGGCAGGTGCGTCCCGCTGCGGGGCGCCCGACGGATGCCTGGGATGCGGGGCTGCGAGCCTTTGTCGGGGAGGCCCGCCTGCTGGCGCGCATGGACCATCCCGCGTTGGTGCGTGTGCTCAGGCTGTGGGAGGCCCACGGGACGGCGTGTTGCGCCATGCCCTACCTCCCGGGCAAGCGACTGTCCGAAGCGCGCGAGTCGCCGGAATGGCTACCTACGGAATCCCAGGTGCTGCAGATGCTCGATGCCCTGCTGGGGGCTCTGGCCAACTTCCACGCGGTGGCCGGGACCGCGCACGGGGGCGTGCGTCCGTCCAACATCCTCCTGCGCCCAGGGGGCATGCCCATGCTGCTGGGACCGGGTCGGGCGAGCCGGGCCACGGCCAGCGACCTGGTCGAATCACTGATGGCCCGGCTCGAGCCTTCGTTCGCGCCGCCCGAGCTGAGCGTGTCGATTGGCGATCACGCACCGGGGCCCTGGAGTGATCTCTATGCGCTGGCGGCCGTGCTGCGTTGGTGGATGACCGGTGCCGCCCCGCCGTCGGCGGCCCAGGTGGCCTCCGGCCGGCGCCTGGAGCCCATGGGGGAGTTGATGCGCCGCCTCTATGGCGCCTGGCCGCAGCGGCCCTACGCCTCGGCCCTGCTGGAGGCCCTGGATGCGGCCTTGCTGCCGCTGCCACGCGAACGGCCTCGCAGCGTGGCCGAGTTCCGCGAGCGCCTGGGGCCCTTGTTGCCGGAGCGGTGGCTGTGGTTCGATGCTGCACCGGTACCGGCGGCGTCACCGGCGCGGCCCGTCGAACGGGCTGAGACGCTGACGGCCATGGCGCAGCAGGCCCTCGATGCCCCGGCAGCGTCCCAGTCCGCTCCCGAGCGTTCGCCGCAGCCCAGGACGTCCAAGCCGATGCCGCTGGATCCTCTGGCGCATCGCAGCGGGCCGGTGCCGCTGGATGAAGCCGCCGCGACGCCAGCGTCGATGGATGCGGCCCTGGAGCGTCTGCGTGCCGCTCGCCAGGCGCAGCCCGAGCCCGGGTGGCGAGGGTGGTGGGCCCGTTGGCAGCAGCCTGTGGTGGGTGCAGGTCTCCTGGCCTTGTTCGCGAGCGTGTGGTTCATGGAGCCTCCCGCGCCGTCGGTCACGCTGCCGCCGCCCACGCTGTCGCGCGAGTCGCCGGCCGACGACGCCGGGCAGGCGCAGACCGGCGCGCAGCCAGCCACCGCTGCGCCGTCCGAGTCGGCTGCCTCGGCGCCTGCCGCGCGGGTGCCCGGCCCCGCTGCGGCGGCGTCACGCTGACCCGCAGGCCTCGACGAAGGTTGGCGCCCGGGGCGTGCGGCCGTCGAGTTCGCCGAACAGGTCGATCACCGTCTCGCGCAGCCAGCGGTTGCCCGGGTCATTGTGGAAGCGGTGGCTCCAGTGCAGGGCCACGGTGAAGACCGGCAGACCCATCTCGGGTTCGACCACGCCCAGCGTGCCGTCGCGCGCGAAGGTGAGCGCCGTGCGGCGCGGCAGGATCACGGCCAGGTCCGTCTCGCGCACGATGGACGGGATCACCATGAAGTGCGGAATGCTCAGGCGGATGTTGTCCTGCAACGCCAGGGTGTGCAGCACGCGTGCAGTTTCGGTGTGCTGGCGCACGACGATGTAGTCCAGCCGCGCGAGCCAGTCGCGCGTGGGGGGCTCGCGCAGCAACGGATGATCGGCCCGGGCCAGCACCACGTACTTCTCGTGGAGCAGCGCGCAGCGTTCGGTGGCATCCACCCCCGGCAGGTAGCCGAAGGCCAGGTCGATCTTGCCGGTGTCCAGCGCGTCCTGGATCTGACCATGTTCGAGCTGATGGGTCTCGATGCGCACGCCCGGCGCAACCCGCCGCACGGCATGCATGAGCGCCGGCAGGAAGACGCCCTCGCCGATGTCGCTCATGTGGATGCGGAAGGTCTTGCGCGCCCGTGCCGGATCGAAGCCCCCGGTGGCGTGCAGGGCCTCTTCGATGAGGTGCAGCGCCTGTGCGACGGCATCGGCCAGGGCATCGGCCTTGGCCGTGGGGGCCACGCCGCCGGCCATGCGCACGAACAGGGCGTCACCCAGCAGCAGGCGCAAGCGCGTGAGACCGTGGCTCACGGCCGGCTGTGACAGGCCCAGCACCTCGGCCGCACGGCTCACACTGCGCTGCTGGTGAACGGCATCGAAGATGCGCAGCAGGTTGAGGTCGAGGTCGCGCAGGTCCATGCCGTCAGCCTGCCACGGGCCGGCCTCAGTTGAGCGAGGCGCCGCTGGCCTTCACCACCTTCTCGTACTTTGCGAGCTCGGCCTTCACGAAGTCGCCGAACTGGGCCGGCGTGGTGGGCGAGGGCTCGGCCATCAGCTGCGCGAAGCGCGCCTTCACGTCGGGCTCCTGCAGCGCCTTCACGAACACGTCGTTGAGACGCTGCACCACATCGGCCGGGGTGCCGCCCGGCGCGAAGAGGCCGAACCACGTGTCGATCGCAAAGCCGGGCAGGCCCGATTCGGCGATGGTGGGCAGCTCGGGCATCACGCTCGAACGCTGGGCCGTGGTGACGGCCAGCGCCTTCAGTCGGCCGGTGCGGATGTTGCCGGAGGCCGCGGCGAGGTTGTCGAAGTTCAGGTCCACCTGGCCGGCCAGCAGGCCGAGCTGGGCCGGCGCCGCGCCCGCATAGGGGATGTGCACCATGCTCACCTTGGCCTGGCCCTTGAACATCTCGCCGGCCAGGTGCCCGGCGCTGCCATTGCCGCCCGAGCCGTAGTTCAGGCGGCCCGGGTTGGCGCGCGCATAGGCGATCAGGTCGGCGACCGAGCTGATCTTCAGGCGCTGGGTGGTCTCGACGTTCATCACCAGCACGTTGGGTACGCGCGCCACCAGCGTGATGGGCGCGAAGTCGCGGATGGGGTCGTAGGGGATGCGTGCGTACAGCCAGGGGTTGATGGCGTGCGTGGCCACCGCACCCATCACGATGGTGTTGCCATCCGGCGCGGCCTTGGCCACATGGTCGGCGCCGAGGTTGCCGCCCGCGCCGGCACGGTTCTCGACGATGACGGTGCCCAGACTGTCCTTGGCCTTCTCGGCCAGCAGCCGCGCAATGGTGTCGAGCGGGCCACCGGCCGGGTAGGGCACCACCAGGCGCACCGTGCGGGCCTGCGCGCTGGCCAGGCCGGGCAGGGCGAGGGAGGTGGCCAGGGCGGTGTGGGCCAGCAGCCAGTCGCGGCGTTTCATGGGCGTCTCCTTGTGCTCGTGCGGGGGGTCAGTGCTTGTCGGCCTCGGAGGTGAACGAGTCCGCGTAGAAGGCCTCGGCCGGCAGGCCGCAGCGTTCGACGAAGTCGCGCTGGGCCGATTCCACCATGACCGGCGCGCCGCACGCATAGACCTCGTGACCGGACAGATCGGGCAGGTCGGCCATCACGGCCTGGTGCACGAAGCCGGTGCGGCCGCTCCAGGCGTCCTCGGCCTTGGGCTCGGACAGCACGGGCACATAGGTGAGCCACGGCAGCCGGTCGGCGGCCGCCTGGGCCCAGTCGTGCAGGTAGAGGTCGGCGCGGCTGCGGCAGCCCCAGTAGAGCACCGCGGGGCGGGTGATGCCCTTGTACTCCAGGTGCTCGATCAGGGCCTTGATGGGCGCAAAGCCGGTGCCCGAGGCCAGCAGCACCATGGGCTTGTCGGTGCCGTCGCGCAGGAAGAAGCTGCCGAAGGGACCTTCCATGCGCAGGATTTCCTTCTCCTTCATCGCGCCGAAGACGTGGTCGGTGAACTTGCCGCCGGGCATGTGGCGGATGTGCAGTTCGATGCCGGGCTGGGCCTCCTGCGTGTGCGGCGCATTGGCCATCGAGTAGCTGCGGCGCGAACCGTCGCGCAGGATGAACTCGACGTACTGGCCCGCGTGGTACTGCAGGCGGTCGTTGGCGGGCAGCTGCAGCTTGAGCACGGCCACGTCGGGCGCGGGCTTGTCGATGCTGCTCACGCGGCAGGGCATCTTCTTGATCGGGAACTGGCCGGCGCCCACCACCTCGCGCGATTCGATCACGAGGTCGGTCTGTGGCGTTGCACAGCAAGTGAGCACGAAGCCGGCTTCTTCCTCGGCCGGGCTCAGGGCCTTGAGCTGGTGGGCCCCATGGATGACGCGGCCGTCGAGCAGGCGGCTCTTGCACGAGCCGCAGGCCCCGTCCTTGCAGCCGTAGGGCAGGCCGACGCCCTGGCGGATGGCCGCGGGCAGCACGGCTTCGTCGCGCTCGACGGTGAAGGTGTGGCCGCTGGGCTGCACGGTCACGGTGAAGGTCATGGCGGGGCCTCTTAAACTGCGAAACCTCGTATTTTGCCCGCTGGAGCAAAACCCTCCTGCTGCCCGCCGTGTACCAGCCTGCCCCTGCTCCCACCCGCCTGCCACGCCGTCCCCGATTGCTCATCGTGGGTTGCGGTGATGTGGGCCTGCGCGTGGCCCGCCTGCTGGTGCCGCGCTGGCGGGTGCTGGCGCTCACCTCGCAGCCTGCGCGCGTGGCGGAGTTGCGTGCCGCCGGCATCGTGCCGCTCGTGGGCAACCTCGACGAGCCGGCCACGCTGGCGCGCCTGGCGGGTCTGGCCGATGCGGTGCTGCATCTGGCACCGCCGCCGGGCCAGGGCGACACCGATCTGCGCACCGCAGCTCTGCTGCACGCGCTGTCACGCAAGCCGGCGATCCGTTGCCTGGTGTATGGCAGCACCACTGGGGTCTATGGCGATGCCGGCGGCGCGCGCTTCGACGAGACCCGCCCGGTCGCACCGCGGTCCGACCGCGCGCGGCGGCGTGTGGACGCCGAAGCGCGCGTGCGCTGGTTCGGCCGTGCCTTCGGCGTGCGTGTGACCGTCCTGCGCATTCCCGGCATCTATGCGGGCGACCGCCCTGGCGGACACCCGCGCGAACGCCTGGCGCGCGGCACGCCGGTGCTGCGCGACGAGGACGACGTCTACACCAACCACATCCATGCCGACGACCTCGCTCGTGCCTGTGTGGCCGCCCTGCTGCGCGGCAAGCCCCAGCGCGTGGTGCATGCCAGCGACGACACCGAGCTGAAGATGGGCGAGTACTTCGACCTGGCGGCCGACCTGTGCGGCCTGCCGCGCCCGCCGCGCATCAGCCGGGCGCAGGCGCGCGAGCAGTTGTCGCCCCTGCTGCTGTCCTTCATGAGCGAATCGCGCCGGCTGAAGAACGACCGGCTGGTGCGCGAGCTGCGGCTGCGGCTGCGCTACCCCACGGTGCGTGAGGGGCTGCTGGCGTCGTCGTGAGAGGTCAGATCCCCTGTGCCCCGCGCAGGTGCTTCATGCGGTCCATGGACTGGACCTTGACCGTGCGCACCACGGGGCCACGGGCCACCTCCAGGGTCACTTCGCGCTCGGGCGGGCCGCCTTCCCACAGGCGCTTGTAGAGGCCTTCGAGGTTCTGCACCGCGGTGCCGTCGATGCTGAGGATGCGGTCGCCGGGTGCCAGGCCGGCTTCCTCGGCGGGGCTCTCCTCGGTGACGCGCATCACCTGCACCGCGCCGCCGGCTTCCACGCAGTTCAGGCCCAGCCAGGCCCGTGTGCTCTGGCGCGAGGCACCGCGTTCGCGCAGCTCGGCCATCACGGGCTTGAGCAGGTCCACCGGCACGAACATGTTGCCCGGCCGGCGGGTGCCGGCACCGGTGTCGGACAGGAGGAGAGAACCGATGCCGACCAGCTCGCCGCGGGCATTGAACAGGGCGGCGCCGCTGTGGTCGGTGCGTGGTGGCGAGGTGAAGAGGGCGCCTTCGATGTGATATTCCCAATAGCCGGAGAAGGCGCGTTGCGAGACGAGTTGTGCCAGGCTGATGCCGCCGTCATCGCCGCCGCTGACGATCATGTAGGGCTCATCCGCAGGCGTGCCGGTCGATCGTCCCAGCGGCGCGGCCGTCACGCCCAGGGGGACCAGCGGCTGCACCAGGCCGAAGCCGGTGGCGAGGTCATAGGCCAGGACACGGGCCGGCAGTGTGCGCCCGGCACCAGTGCGCACATCCACGCGTTCGGCTTCCAGCACCAGGTAGCCGATGGTCAGCACGAGGTCGTCATTGCCGATGACCACGCCCGAGCCTTCACGTACCGTGCCCAGGCTTGCGGCCGAGCGTGCGTCGCGCGCCACGCGGATGCGCAGGCCGACCACGGCATCACGCGCCCGCTCCAGTGCCGCAATCTGTGCGGGGCTTCCGGCCACGCTGGCAGCTTCTGCGTTGGGGGGCGTCTGAGCACGGGTTGCCGTGGCCAGTGCCAGCAGGGTTGCAGCAGCAAGTGTCAGCCCCCAAAGGCTGGGACGGGGCAGGGCACGCATGGCAGACCTCCACGCCGAGGCGGTGTCGAGGGCCACAGCATCGCGCTTTCGCGCGACCCTGCTGAGCCCAGGGGCTTTGGCCCCGGGCTGGTGCGCATCAGAAGCGGCGGCGCCCCTGGAAGGGCGGCTTGCCGCGCCAGTACTGGATCATCAGGAAGCCGCCCAGCATGCCGCCCAGGTGGGCGAAGTGGGCGATGCCCGAGGCCGTGCCCGACATGCCGAAGAAGAGCTCCAGCGCCCCAAAGACGGCCACGAAGTACTTGGCCTTCATCGGGATGGGCGGGAAGAGCGGCACGATGATGCGGTTGGGAAACAGCATGCCGAAGGCCAGCAGCAGGCCGAAGAGGCCGCCCGAGGCACCGACGGTGGGGTAGCGTGCCCCGGTGAGGTAGGTGACGAGGAGCTGCAACGCGGCTGCCGCCAGGATGCTCGCGGCCAGGAATTGCAGGTAGCGGCGCTGGCCCCACAGGCGCTCCAGCTCGCTGCCGAACATCCACAGGCCCAGCATGTTGAAGAACAGGTGGCCGATGCCACCGTGCAGGAAGGCATAGCTCACCACCTGCCAGGGCATGAAAAGATCGCTGGTGACGGGCCACAGCGCGAAGTAGCGCGTCAGCGCCAGGCCCAGCAGCATGTCGATCGAGAAGGCGGCCACGTTGATCAGCAACAGGGCCTTGGTGACGGGTGGCAGTGGCGGCATGAGGCTCGGGCGGTTGGAATGCAGTGCCCGGGATCATAGCGGCCACGCCCACGAGGCCCGCAGGTGCGGGCTTTCAGCCATCCTCAGTCGATGCGAAAGCCCGTGGCCTTGGCCACCGCGGACCAGCGTTGCGCTTCGGCTTCCAGCATGCGCTGGGTGTCGGCGCGCGAGGTGCCCCGCACGGTGAAGCCGGTGTCTTCGAGCTGCTTCTTCACGTTCGGGGACTGCAAGGCAGCCACCACTTCCCGGTTGAGCACATCGAGGGCGGACACCGGCGTGCCGGCCGGTGCAAACACCGCAAACCAGGCCGAGAAGTTCACGTTCGGGTGGCCCGCTTCGGTGAAGGTGGGCACCTCGGGCAGCAGGGCCGAACGTTGCGCTGCCGTGGTGGCCAGGGCGCGCAGCTTGCCGCCCTTCACCTGCGGGGCAGCCAGCGCGGTGCTGACGAAGGCTGCCTGCACGCTGCCGTTGATGAGCGCGGTCATCGCGTCACCGGTGGCGCGGAAGTGCACGGGTTCGATCTTGAAGCCGGCCTCCGTGGCGAACATCTCGGCGCCGAAGTGGCCGGGCGTGCCCGCACCGAAGGTGCCGAAGTTGAACTTGTCCTTGTCGGCGCGCGCAGCGGCCACGAGGGCCTTCACGTCGGTGTGCGCGGAGGTGGCGGGCACCACCAGTACGAAGTCGGCGCGCACCACTTCCGACACCGGCACCAGCTCGCGCGCCGGGTTGTAGGGCAGCTTGGCGTGGGTGGCCGGCGCGATGCTGATCGAGCCCACCTCGCCCAGCAGCAGGGTGTGGCCGTCCGGGGTGCCCTTGGCCACCTGCTGCGCGGCGATCTGGCCGCCGGCGCCGGCCACGTTGTCCACGATCAGGGTCTGCTTGAGGCGTTCCCCGAGCTGCTGACCGAGCGTGCGGGCGACCACGTCGGGGCCGGTGCCGGGCGGGAAGCCGACCACCAGGCGCAGGTTGCGCTGGGGGAAGTCCTGGGCGGCCGCCATCTGGGGAGCCAGGAGAAGGGGGGGCACGAGAAGAGGGGCCAGCATCGAGGCCCGGAGCAGGGTGCGGCGCAGCATGACGGTCGTCTCCGTTGGGGTTCTTCGGTGCCGCCAGTCTGGAGTGGGCCTGTGGTCGGCCCTGTCATCCCAGAGGACGACAGCGACGGCGCCGCTCAGGGCAGGAAGGCCGCAAAGAGTTCGCTCTTGAAATGCAGTCCCAGGCGCGCGAAGGCCCGCGCGCGGTAGGTCTTGACGCTGGCCACCGACAGGCCGAGGTCAGCGGCGATACCGTCGTAGCTCAGCCCTTGCAGCAATCGCTCCAGCACGTCGAGCTCGCGCGTGGTGAGCGCGGCACAGCGTGCGAGCAGGCGCTCGCGCACCGCGGTGGCGGGCGCCTGCGCCTGCCACTGCAGCTGGCGCGTCACACAGGCCAGCAGCAAAGGTGCCAGCGCGGCAAAGCGCTCCACCTCGGCCGGGTCGAAGCAGCCCTGGTGCTGGTGGTGGTAGAGGTTCACCGCCATCAGCGAGCCGTCGGCTTCCAGGCGCGCCACCGACAGGCGCTCCAGCATGCCGTGGCGCAGGTAGATGGCCTCACGGTGGTCGGCGCTGGGCGCATCGTTGGCGTGCATGCGCAGCACCATGGCGTGGCCGGGCCGCTTCGACGCGCGCACAGCCTCGAAGCTGCGGTCGCGGCGGTACAGGCCCTGGTCACGGTAGATCGCGAAGCAGTCGTGGGTGACGTCCGGGCCCAGCCGGCAGGCCGAGAGGTGCATCACCGGTGCGCGATCGGGCCAGACCTGGTACACGGCCCAGGAGCCGGCGGCCACGCTGTGGTTGACGGCTTCCAGCGCCTCGCCCGCAAAACCGGGCCGGCCCAGGGCGGCCACCATCCTTGCGGTGGTGTCGGGCGAGGGCGCCGTGGCGGGCAGGGACCACGCGTTCATGGGCATCCTTTCGTCATCCTCAGGGATGACCGCAGTGGGCGGGCTCGCGCCGTATGGTCCATGCACCGTCCTTGGCTGCCTGCACCATGAACCGATCCGAATTCGACCTTGCACCCGCCCCCGTCCTGCAACCCATGGCCCGCATCCACTGCGAGGTCGGCCCGCTGGTGAGCCTGGGGCCAGCCCCGCTGGGCGAACGCCGCTACGTGCCCCTGGGGGGCGGCACGGTGAGCGGGCCCGAGCTGAACGGCACCCTGGTGGAAGGCGGCGTGGACTGGCAGGTTGCGCGCACCGATGGCGTGCTCGAGATTGCGGCCCACTACGTGCTGCGCCTGGACGATGGTGCGCTCGTGGAGGTGCGCAGTGAAGGCCTGCGGCACGGGCCGGCCGCGGTGATGGCGCGACTGGCGCGTGGCGAGGCGGTCGACCCGGGCGAATACTTTTTCCGCACGATGATGCGTTTCACCACTGGCGCGCCCGCCTGGGCGTACCTGAACCGGGTGATGGCCGTGGCCAGTGGGCGTCGTGAAGCGCATCGGGTGGTGCTGGAGGTGTACCGGCTGACCTGAGCCGCGGGCGGCCTTCTGGATCCTGGATAGTTATGTTATTGAACTAATTGCTGCCATTCATCCATGGAATCCCCGACCGCCGCCGTTGCGCGCGGCCGTGATCAGGGTTTGTGCTGGCACACATCTCGCTTGGGCACTGCAGAGTTGACCAATTGGTCAAGTTTGGCTCCTGGAGTGCACCATGTCGGCCCACATCGTCCTGACCTCCCATCCCCGCCGTGATGCGACGGTGCCCGAGGTGCGTTGGGGTGCGCCCACCCCGGAGGAACGCGGGCCGCTCGTGGCCAGCCTCACCAACCCGGCCGCCCGCAACGTCATCGGCTCGCACTCTGGAGCCTATGCGGTCTACCGTGCCCTGGCGGTGGCCTCCGGCGCCCTGCAGCGCGACCACCGTCCCGACCTCACCAACACCGCGCCGGCCGAGGCCATCGGCCCCCATCCGCAATGGGCCGATCCCGACAAGATCGTCTCGCTCGATCCCTGGGGGCACCTGGTGTCCACGGCCTTTGCGGACCGCATCGCCGCCGGCCTGGACGTGCGACCGACCATCGCCATCACCAAGGCCCACATCAACATGCCCGAGCTGCAGGCAGCCGTCACGGCCGGCCGCCTGCAGCCCGATGGGGCGATCCTTTCGCCCAATGGCGACGTGCGCGTCACCAAGGCGGCCATCGACCCGGTGTGGTACCTGCCGGGCCTGGCCAAGCGCTTCGGCATCAAGGAAAGCACGCTGCGCCGCAACCTCTTCGAGCAGACGGCGGGCATGTTCCCGGAGCTCGTCACGCGCAACGACCTCAAGGTCTTCCTGCCGCCCATCGGGGGCATGACGCTCTACTTCTTCGGCGACGTGGCCAAGCTCGGCCGGCCCGAGACGAAGGTGGCCTGCCGGCTGCATGACGAATGCAATGGCTCGGACGTGTTCGGCTCCGACATCTGCACCTGCCGCCCCTATCTGGCGCATGGCATCGAGGTGTGCATCGAGATGGCGCAACAAGGCGGCGTGGGCCTGGTGGTCTACAACCGCAAAGAGGGCCGCGCGCTCGGTGAAGTCACCAAGTTCCTCGTCTACAACGCCCGCAAGCGCCAGACCGGCGGCGACCGGGCCGAGACCTATTTCGAGCGCACCGAATGTGTGGCCGGGGTGCAGGACATGCGCTTCCAGGAACTGACACCCGACGTCTTCCACTGGCTGGGCATCACCCGCATCGACCGCTGGGCCTCGATGAGCAACATGAAGCACGGCGCGCTGACGGCCGCGGGCATCGAGGTGGTCGAGCGTGTGCCCATCCCCGACGAACTCATCCCCGCCGATGCGCGGGTCGAGATGGATGCGAAGAAGGCCGCGGGCTATTTTTCGCACTACACGCCGGATGCCAACGAACTGGCCGTGCCCAAGGGTCGCGGCCTGCAGGAGTGAGGCCATGAGCCTTGCGCCTTTCACCCTGTCGCACGGCCCGGGCTGGCACACGCCCGTGCCCGAGGACCACCCGGCCGCCAGGCTGCTCACGGCCGAGGCCGTTCGCAGCCATTGCGCCGCGGTGATGCAGCCCGTGGAGGAGGGTGCCTCGCCTCACTTCACCTGGCATGCCGACCGCCTGGAGGTGGTGGCGGCCTACGTGGCCGAGACCATCCGCCAGCGCTACCCCGACCTGGCCGTGCCGTATCACAGCCGCTGGCGCCATTTCGAGGCCGGCGGCATCGACCGCTGGGCCGACCTGGCCCGACGGGCCCGCCTGGACGACCCGCTGGAGCGCGCCCGGGTGCGCATCGACCTCGTCATCCCCAGCGTGCTGCTCGACGCCGGCGCCGGGCCCGACTGGCGCTACGTGGACGAAGCGCGTGGGCAGACGCTGTCACGCTCTGAAGGCCTGGGCGTGGCGAGCTTCGACCTGTTCGAATCGGGCGCGTTTTCGTCACGCGGCGACGATCACCCGCTGCACAGCGATGCCACGGCTTTGGCGCATCTGACGCCCGAGCGCCTGGCCGAGGGCTTCCAGGTGCGCGCCGACAACCCGCTGGTGGGGCTGGACGGCCGCGCCGCGCTGCTGCGCCGCCTGGGCGAGGTGATGCATGCCACGCCGGCGGTGTTCGGCCACCCGGCCCGCCTGGGGCATCTGCTCGATTTCCTGCTGGCGCATGCGCGCGACGGGCGCATCGCCGCCAGCTTCGTGCTCGCCACGCTGCTGCGCGCGCTCGGCCCCGTGTGGCCCGGGCGCATCGCGCTGGACGGCGTTTCGCTGGGTGACTGCTGGCGCCACCCCGCGCCGGCCGATGGTCTGGTGCCCTTTCACAAGCTCACGCAGTGGCTCACCTATTCGCTGCTGGAGCCGCTGGAAGACGCCGGCCTGTCCGTGACCGGCCTGGACGAACTCACCGGCCTGCCTGAATACCGCAACGGCGGCTTGCTGCTCGACCACGGCCTGCTGCGCCCGCGCGACCCGGCCTTCTTCGAGCGCGAGCTGACGGTGGACGAGCCGGCCGTCGTCGAGTGGCGAGCCGTCACCGTGATGGCGCTGGACCGCATTGCCGAGGCCGTGCGTGCCCAACTGGGCCTGACGGCGGCGCAGTTCCCGCTGGCCCGCGTGCTGGAAGGCGGCACCTGGGCGGCCGGGCGGCGCATCGCCAACGCACGCCGGGGCGGGCTGCCGCCGGTGCACCTCGCCAGCGATGGCACCGTCTTCTGAACAGCCAACACCCACGAGGGAGCACCCACCATGAGCGTCATTGTCGTCAACCATCCGCTGCTGCAGCACAAGCTCACCTATGTGCGCAGCGAAGACACCACCACCGACAACTTCCGCCGCCTGGTGCGCGAGATCGCCTCCATGCTGGCCTATGAAGTCACGCGCGACCTGCCCACCGAGCTCATCGACATCAAGACGCCGGTGGCCTCGTGCAAGTCGCCCGTGATCAGCGGCAAGAAGCTGTGCCTGGTGTCCATCCTGCGCGCGGGCAACGGCATGCTCGACGGCATGATCGACCTGCTGCCCGGCGCGCGCGTGGGCCACATCGGCCTGTACCGCGACCCCGAGACGCTGGAGCCGGTGGAGTACTACTTCAAGGTGCCTGAGGACATCCGCGACCGCCTGGTGATCGTGGTCGATCCGATGCTGGCCACCGGCAACTCGGCCATCGCCGCGCTCAGCCGGCTCAAGGAGGTGGGGGTGAGCAGCCTCAAGCTCGTGAACCTGCTGGCCTCACCCGAGGGCATCCGCGCCGTGCAGGCTGCCCACCCCGACGTGCCCATCACCCTGGCGGCCATCGACGAGCGGCTCAACGAGCACGGCTACATCGTGCCCGGCCTGGGCGACGCCGGCGACCGCATCTTCGGCACCAAGTGAACACGCTGGCGGCCGATCGGGCAGGGTCGCGCTCGCGCGTGGGGCGCGAGCATGCCGCCACCATCGTGCGCGCGGCCGAGGCCGTGTTCGCACGCCATGGCTTCCAGGGCGCCACGATGGCCGAGATCGCCGAGCGCGCCGGCCTGCCCAAGGCCAACCTGCACTACTACTTCCGCACCAAGCAGGCCGTGTATCGCGCCGTGCTGGACGACATCCTCGCCACCTGGCTGGTGGGCACCGAGGCCCTGGTGCCCGAGGCCGACCCGGCGCAGGCGCTGTCGGCCTACATCCGCCACAAGATGCGCCTGAGCGCCGAACGGCCCGATGCCTCGCGCGTGTTCGCCAACGAACTCATCCACGGCGCGGCCCAGCTGCGCGAGGTGCTGCGCAGCGACCTGCGTGCCCTGGTGCGCGAGAAGGCGGCGGTCATCGACGGCTGGATCGCTGCCGGCCGCATGGCGCCGGTGGACAGCACCCATCTCTTCTTCACGATCTGGGCCGCCACCCAGACCTATGCCGACTTCGAGCCCCAGGTGTGCGCGGTGCTGGGCGTCGAGCGCCTGCGCGCGCGCGACCTCGACCGTGCCACCGAGCACGTGCTGAACCTGGTGCTGCGCGGCTGCGGCCTCGTGGCCCACGGACCCTGACTGCCTGATCAAGCTTCTTCCCGCCCCCTGATCCCTGCACCGAAAGGAACTGCCATGACCCTGTCCCGTCGTCTCCTGCTCGGCACCAGCCTCGCGCTGTCGGCCGGCCTGTTGCACCTGCCAGCCTTGGCCCAGGCCAAGCTCAAGGTGGCCGGCATCTATACCGTGCCGGTCGAGCAGCAATGGGTGTCGCGCATCCACAAGGCGCTCAATGCCGCCAAGGACCGTGGCGAGATCGAGTATGTGTTTTCAGAGAACGTCGCCAATGCCGATTACGAGCGCGTGATGCGCCAGTACTCCGAAGCCGGCCACCAGCTCATCATCGGCGAGGTCTTCGGCGTCGAGGCCGCCGCCCGCCGCGTGGCGCGGGACTACCCCAAGACCGCCTACCTGATGGGCTCGTCGGGCAAGCCGCAGGCGCCCAACTTCTCGGTCTTCGACAACTACATCCAGGAGCCCGCCTACCTCACCGGCATGATCGCCGGCGGCATGACCAAGACGAACCAGATCGGCATGGTGGGTGGCTACCCCATCCCCGAGGTGAACCGCCTGATGCACGCCTTCATGGACGGCGCGCGCGAGATCAACCCCAAGGTGCAGTTCACCGTCACCTTCATCGGCTCGTGGTTCGACCCGCCCAAGGCCAAGGAAGCGGCCTTCGCGATGATCGACAAGGGCGCCGACATCCTCTATGCCGAACGCTTCGGCGTGAGCGATGCGGCCAAGGAACGCGGCAAGCTCGCCATCGGCAACGTGATCGACACCCAGCCGCAGTACCCCGACACCGTCATCGCCTCGGCGCTGTGGAACATGGAGCCCACGGTGGATCGCGCCATCGCCCAGGTCAAGGCCGGCAAGTTCACTGCGGAAGACTATGGCCAATACTCGATGATGAAGTACAAGGGCTCCGAGCTGTCCAAGCTCGGCACCTTTGAATCCAAGGTGCCGGCCGACCTGATGGCCAAGGTGCGCGCCAAGGAGAAAGCCATCCTCGACGGCAAGTTCACGGTGAAGGTGAACGACTCCGAGCCGAAATCCACGCGTTGATCGATGGCTGACACAGTCCTGCGCCTGTCGGGCATCACCAAGCGCTTCGGCGCGCTGGTGGCCAACGACAACATCTCGCTCGAGCTGGCACGCGGCGAGGTGCTCGCCCTGCTGGGCGAAAACGGGGCCGGCAAGAGCACGCTGGTGTCCATCCTCTTCGGGCACTACCTGGCCGATGCCGGCCACATCGAGGCCTTCGGCCAGCCGCTGCCGCCGGGGGCGCCCAAGGCGGCGCTGGCGGCCGGCATCGGCATGGTGCACCAGCACTTCACGCTGGCCGACAACCTCAGCGTGCTCGACAACGTGCTGCTGGGCACCGAGCCGCTGTGGCAGCCCTGGTCGCGCGCGCGGGCCATGCGGGAGCGGCTGCTGGCCACGGCGCAGCGCTTCGGCCTGAAGGTGGACCCGGACGCCCGCGTGGGCGATCTTTCGGTGGGCGAGCGCCAGCGTGTCGAGATCCTCAAGGCCCTGGTGCGCGGCGCCCGCATCCTCATCCTGGACGAGCCCACCGCCGTGCTCACGCCGCAGGAAAGCGAGTCGCTGTTCGCCACCCTGCGCCAGCTCGTGGCCGAGGGCCTGTCCATCGTCTTCATCAGCCACAAGCTCGACGAGGTACTGCGGGTGTCCGACCGCATCGCCGTGCTGCGTGGCGGCCGCCTCGTGGCCACGCGCGAGGCGGCACAGGCCACGCGCGCCGAGCTGGCCGAGCTGATGGTGGGCCGGGTGGTGACCCTGCCCGAGCGGGCGCGGCGTAACGTGGGCCCCGAGGTGCTGCGCCTCGATGCCGTGGAGGTGCGCGATGCCCGCGGCCGCACGCTGCTGAGAGAACTCGACCTCACCGTGCACAGCGGCGAGGTGGTGGGCATCGCGGGCGTGTCGGGCAACGGCCAGGCGGCCCTGGCCGACCTGCTGTGCGGCCTGCTCAGTGCCCATCGCGGCCAGGTGGCCTTGTCGGGCCGCGTGATGCGCGCCCGGGCGCGCGACTGGGTCGATGCCGGCGTGGCCCGCGTGCCCGAAGACCGCCATGCCGTGGGTGCGGTGGGCGACCTGCCCTTGTGGGAAAACGCCGTGGCCGAACGCCTGCACCAGCCCGGCTTCTCGCGCCACGGCCTCGTGCGCGAGCAGGCCGCGCGGGCCTACACCACCGAGTTGCTGCGCCGCTTCGACGTGCGCGGCGGCGGCCCCGAGGTGCCGGCGCGCCGGCTCTCGGGCGGCAACCTGCAAAAGCTCATCCTCGGCCGGGCCCTGGGCGTGCGCGGCCAGGCGGCGCCCGTGCTGGTGGTGGCCAACCAGCCCACCTGGGGCCTCGACGTTGGAGCCGTGGCCTATGTGCACCAATGCCTGCTCGATGCCGCGGCGCAGGGCGCGGCCGTGCTGCTCATCTCCGAAGACCTGGACGAACTCTTTGCGCTGGCCGACCGCATCGGCGTGATGACCCACGGTCGTTTGGTTGCACCTCGCCCCACCGAGGATTGGGACCTGCGTGCCATCGGCCTGGCGATGGCGGGGACGACGGAAGCAGGCACGACCGACGAGGGCGCCCATGCGGCTTGAAGCGCGCGTCGAGCTGTCGCGCGCCTGGCTCATCGGCGCCCCCTTTGCGGCCATCGCGTTCACGCTGCTGGCCTGTGCGGGCCTCGTGGCCTGGGCGGGCGCGCCCGTGGGGCTGGCCTATGTGCGCCTCTTCGAAGGCGCCTGGGGCTCGCGCTTTGCGCTCACCGAAACCCTCACCCGCGCCACGCCGCTCATCCTCACCGGCCTGGCCGTGGCGGTGGCCTTCCGTGCGCGGCTGTTCAACATCGGCGCCGAAGGCCAGCTCTACCTGGGTGCCCTGGCGGCCGTGGCCATCGGTGGCGACCATGCCGGGGGCGCGCTGGGCCTGCCGCTGCCGCTGCTCTTTGCCACGATGATGCTGGCCGGCGCCGTGGCGGGGGCCTTGCTGCTGCTGGGCCCCGCCTGGCTGAAGATGCGCCTGGGCGTGGACGAGGTGGTCACCACGCTGCTGCTCAACTTCATCGCGCTGCTCTTCGTGTCGATGATGCTCGACGGCCCCATGAAAGACCCGCTGGCCCTGGGCTGGCCGCAAAGCGTGGCCCTGCTGCCCGAGCTGGAATTCTCCCGCCTGATCGAACGCACCCGCGTGCACTCCGGCCTGCTGCTGGCGCTGGGCCTGGCCGTGGCGGTGTGGGCGCTGCAGCGCTACACACGCTTTGGCCTGTCGATGCGGGCGGTGGGCGCCAACGCCCGCGCGGCGGCCTTTGCGGGCCTGCCTGTCACGCGCGTGGTGCTGGGCACGGCGCTGCTGTCGGGGGCGCTGGCGGGCCTGGCCGGCGTGGGCGAGGTGGCAGGGCGTGCGGGCTACCTCACGCTCGACATGTCGCCCGGCTACGGCTACTCGGGCATCGTGATCGCCATGCTCGCCGGGCTGCACCCGCTGGGCGTGGTGCTCTCGGCGTTTTTCGTGGCCAGCGTGCTCGTGGGCGCCGACAGCATGAGCCGCGCGATGGCCGTGCCCACCTACCTGGCCGACGTCATCGTCGCCGTGTCGCTGGTGTCCATGCTGGTGGCCGCGCTCTTTGCACGCTACCGCATCCGGTGGGGAAGGGCATGAGCGACCTCCTCGACATCCTCACCTCGGCGCCGTTCTGGATCGCCACCCTGCGCGTGGCCACGCCGCTCATCCTCGGCACCATGGGCGTGCTGCTGTGCGAACGCGCGGGCGTGCTCAACCTGGGCATCGAAGGCATCATGGTGGCCGGCGCCTTCGTGGGCTGGCTGGCGGTGTACCAGGGGGCCTCGCTGTGGGGCGGCGTGGCCGCGGCGGGCCTGGCCGGCATGGTGTTCGGCGCGCTGCATGCCTTCCTCACGGTGAACCTGGCACTGTCGCAGCACGTGTCGGGCCTGGGCGTGACGATGCTGGCCACCAGCCTGGCCTACTACGCCTACCGCGTGAGCTTCCCCACCGTGTCCACCCCGCCCACCATCACGCCCTTTGCGCCGCTGGCGGGGCTGCAGGGGGTGCCGATCCTCGGCCCCGTGCTGGCCGCGCAGACCGCCTTCACGCTGCTGGCCCTGGGGCTGGTGCCGCTGGTGGCCTATGCGCTGTACCGCACGCCCCTGGGCCTGGCCGTGCGCATGGTGGGCGAAAACCCGCAGGCCGCCGAAGGGCAGGGCATCCGCGTGGGGGCGGTGCGCTTTGGGGCGGTGGTGGTGGGCTCGGGCCTGATGGGGCTGGCGGGGGCCTTCCTCACGCTGTCGGCCTTCAATTCCTTCTTCCTCAACATGATCAACGGCCGCGGCTGGATCTGCGTGGCGCTGGTGGTGTTTGCCTCCTGGCGTCCGGGCAAGGCCCTGCTGGGCGCCGTGCTCTTTGCCGCCTTCGATGCGCTGCAACTGCGTCTGCAGCAAGGGGGCGGGGGCGGCCTGCCGTATCAGCTGTACCTGATGCTGCCCTACGCGCTGTCCATCCTGGCCCTGGTGATCATGGCGCGGCGCGCGGCCTATCCTCAGGCCCTGATGAAGCCCTACCGCAAGGGAGAACGCTGACCATGCTCGACCTCGTCATCCGCCACTGCAGCCTGCCCGACGGCCGCCGCGGGCAGGACATCGGCATCCAGGCCGGCCACATCGTGGCCGTGCAGCCCGCGCTGGCGGCCAGCGCCCCACAAGAAATCGATGCTGCCGGCCAGCTCGTCTCGCCGCCCTTCGTCGATGCCCATTTCCACATGGACTCCACGCTCAGCTACGGCCTGCCACGCGTGAACCAGTCGGGCACCTTGCTCGAAGGCATCGCGCTGTGGGGCGAGCTCAAGCCCCAGCTCACGCAGGAGGCCATCGTCGAACGCGCGCTGGCCTACTGCGACTGGGCCGTGGCCCGCGGGCTGCTGGCCATCCGCTCGCACGTGGACGTGTGCGACCCCCGCCTGCTGGCCGTGGAAGCCCTGCTGCACGTGAAGCAGCGCGTGAAGCCCTACCTCGACCTGCAGCTCGTCGCCTTCCCGCAAGACGGCGTGCTGCGCTCACCCGGCGCGCTGGCCCAGCTCGAACGGGCGCTCGACATGGGCGTGGACGTGGTGGGCGGCATCCCCCACTTCGAGCGCACCATGGCCGACGGGGCTGAATCCGTGCGCCTGCTGTGCGAGATCGCGGCCAAGCGTGGCCTGCGTGTGGACATGCACTGCGACGAAACCGACGACCCGATGAGCCGCCACATCGAGACCCTGGCCTACCACGCCCAGCGCCTGGGCCTGCACGGCCGTGTCACCGGCTCGCACCTCACGTCCATGCATTCCATGGACAACTACTACGTCTCCAAGCTCATCCCGCTCATTGCCGAAGCGGGCGTGTCCGCCGTGGCCAACCCGCTCATCAACATCACCCTGCAAGGCCGCCACGACACCTACCCCAAGCGCCGCGGCATGACCCGCGTGCCCGAGCTGCTCGCCGCCGGCGTGCCCGTGGCCTTCGGCCACGACTGCGTGATGGACCCCTGGTACGGCCTGGGCAGCGCCGACATGCTCGACGTGGCCCACATGGGCCTGCACGTGGCGCAGATGACCAGCCAGGCGGCCATGCGCCAATGCTTCGAGGCCATCACCACCACCCCAGCCCAGATCCTCGGCCTCGACGCCTACGGCCTCGCCCCCGGCTGCCGCGCCGACCTCGTGCTGCTCCAAGCCCACGACCCCGTCGAAGCCATCCGCCTGCGCGCCACACGGCTGGCGGTCATCCGCCACGGCGAGGTGATCGCGCGCACCCCGGCGGCCACGGCGAGCCTGAACCTGCCGGGGCGGCCGGCGGGGGTGGATTTCAGGCGGGGGTAGTGGAGGCCAGGGCACCTGCCGTAGCCTAAGCAGCAGCTTTCGCGAGGCCCTCGTCGGTGAAGGCGACACTCTTCGTCCGACTCACGGGGTCAGAGATGAGTCTCTTCTCGTGAAGGCGCGCCATCGCGTTCCAGTCGAAACACTCCAGGCGCGTTGGCCGTCATGCAGGCCGAGGTACAGCAGCGCGAGGGTCGCGTCGTCGATTCGGTCGGTGTCCAGCGTAGAAGTGAGCGGACTGGGCGGCTTTTCGCGCAGGTCCGGTGGAACGATGGGTTGGGACTATGCTGAACGTAGCCACCGAACGGCCCCGATGGATTTGAACTTGGAGATACCCAAAGCTCCCCGTTCGTTTCGTGACTTGGAACCCGGCGCCATGAGAGCAGCAATTACGGCCTGACGCGGTGCCTCGTAAATGGCGGTGGCCTCCAAGTTCCCGTCGAGAAGAACAAGCAGGACAGCATCGAATTCCTTTCGTATGTCGATGGAGCCCATGCGCTGGCCGGGCTTGCTGCCTTCGAGCACACACCTACCTTTGATTTGAAGTCGAACGGTTTGACCATCACGAGTTTCGATTGCGTCATAGCCAGCTTGTCTCGCGGGAGTGAGTTCAACGCCAAGAATGCGAGCAGCTTCATACTCCGCAACCTCTCCGGTGATGCCCAATGGCTTGCCAGTATGGGCACGGTATCGCCGTGCGAGAGTCTTCGCCTCAGCCAATATTTCGAGTACCGTATCAGCGCTCATTGATAGGCCCAGACAAGATGGCTTCGCGAACTCGGGTAGCCCGCCCCCTGTGACGCCGTAGGTTGCGAGCACGAGGCCTGTAGAGCGACACCAATGCACCCGGCGGACGGGCTGCCGGGGCGTTGCAAGTTTGCGAGGAGTCGGGCCATGGAGAGCAAATCTAGCATCTTGGTTGTCGCAAATTGGCGCAGCGTTCGCAAGGTGCACTTTGCCTGATCCGCGGGTGGCCCGGCACCCGCCCCTAAGATCACGAGCCCCCAATCCTCACCCCACCTGCATCGGTTGCTTATGGTCCTTCCATGCTTCGAAAAGGAACCGTTTTGGTTATCACGTGGGCTTCGCCATGCCGGTCTCCCTCACCCTGAAGAACATCCCCGACGCCGTGTACGAGCGGCTGAAGGCGGCGGCCGAACTGCACCGCCGCAGCTTGAACAGCGAGGCCATCGTGTGTCTGGAGTCGGTGCTGCTTCCCAGCCGGGTGACGCCGAGCGACCGCCTGGCGCGCGCCCGTGAACTCAGGGCCGGCTTGCCGCCAGGGCAGTTCACGGCCAAGGACATTGATGCGGCCAAGCGGGCGGGGCGCAAGTGATTGTTGTGGACACCAACATCCTGGCCTACCTGTACCTGCCTGGCGAGTTCACGGCCGCCGCTGAGGCCTTGCTCGAGCGAGAACCGGCGTGGGCTGCGCCACCGCTGTGGCGCAGCGAGTTGCGGAACATCCTCTTGGGCTACGTGCGCCGCAGCATGCTGAGTTTCGAACAGGCCTGCAGCCTTCAGGCCGAGGCTGAATCCCTGATGGAGGGATTCGAGTTCGACGTGCATTCGCGCGACGTGATGGCGTTGGCGCGTGAGAGTGATTGTTCTGCCCACGATTGCGAATTCGTCGCGCTGGCGGAACGCTTGGACGCAAGACTGGTGACCATGGACAAGAAGGTGCTCAAGGCCTTTCCGAAGCGCGCTGTTGCCCTGGTGTCATAGCGAAGATTCACCTGTCGCGCGCAGACGGTGCAGTCCCACCTGCCGTTCGGTGGTCTGGCACATGGTCAGGCCTGCGTCAGATGCCTTGCGGCCGCGGCCCATGGCGCAGCGTGACCAGGGTGCCCAGCGCCACGGCCACCATGGCAAAGGCCGGGCCGCCCAGGGCGCCGATGTGGTCCACCAGCAGGCCACCACCGATGGCGCCGCTGGCAATGGCGATCTGGAAGGCGGCCACCAGCAGGCCGCTGGCGCCTTCGGTGTGGTCGGGCGCGGCGCGCACGATCCAGGTCTGGAAGCCCACCGGGAAGGCGCCGAAGGCAAAGCCCCACAGCGCCACGGCCACGGCGGTGGCGGCGGGCGACTGGCCGGCCAGCAGCAAGGTGGCGGCCAGCAGGGCGATGAGCGTGCCGCCGCTGACGATGGCCAGGCGCTCGCTGCGCTCGGCCAGGAAGCCGCCGGCGAAGTTGCCGAAGAAGCCGCCCACGCCGTAGCCCAGCAGCACGGCCGTGATGGCGCCCACCGACAACTGCGTGACCTGCTCCATCAGCGGGCGGATGTAGGTGAAACCTGCAAAGTGGCCCGAGATCACCAGCAGCACCGCCAGCAGGGCCACGCGCACCGCGGGGCGGGTGAGCAGCCGGCCCAGCACGCGCAGGTCGGGGTTGTCGCGCGGCGGCAGGGCGGGCACGGTGAGCAGTTGCGCGGCCAGCGTGAGGAGGCTCACCACGCCGGCGGCCACGAAGGCGCTGCGCCAGCCCCACAGGTCGCCCATCCAGGCGCCGATGGGGGCGGCGCACACGGTGGCCACCGACACGCCGGTGAGGATCACCGCCATCGCCCGTGCAAACAAGCGCTCGGGCACCAGCCGCATCGCCAGCGCCGCGGCCATGGCCCAGAAGCCGCCCAGGGCCACGCCCAGCATCACGCGGGCCACCAGCAACAGCGACAGGCTGTCGGCAGTGGCCGCCATCACGTTTGACGCCACCAGCAACGCGGTGAGCACCAGCAGCACCGTGCGGCGGTCGAAGCGGCGGGTGAGCAGCGGCAGCGTGGGCGCGGCCACGGCCCCCACCAGCGCCGTGGCCGTCACGGCCTGGCCCGCGGCGCCGTCCGAGACACCCAGGTCCGCCGCCATGGGCGTGAGCAGGCTCGCGGGCAGGAATTCGGCCGTCACCAGCCCGAAGACGCCCAGGGCCAGCGAGGCAATGGCGGGCCAGCGGGCGCGGTCGGAAGAGGCAGGAGGGGGAAGGCAAGGGGCGCCGGAGGCAGAGCCCAGGCAGCCGGCAGAGGAGGGAGTGGCAGACACGATGGCAGGGGCAAAGTGGTGGAACGAGCTGGCAGCTTAGGGATAAGATGCCGGCGTTTCCATGCCAAAAAAGCCGAAATGCTTGACGATTCCTCCGAAGAGCTGGCCGCCCCCGACAGCCCCGATCTGCTGACCCAGATCCTCGTGGGCCTGCGCCTGGATGGCCTGGAATACGGCCGCTGCGAACTGCACGCCCCCTGGGCCGTGGCCTTCCCGGCGCAGCGTTTTGCGCGCTTTCACTTCGTGGCCCGCGGTGGCGCCTGGCTGCGCACTGCCACCACCGACTGGAAACGCCTGAACCCCGGCGACGCCGTGCTGCTGCCGCGCGGCAGCTTCCATGTGCTGGCCAGTGCGCCCGAGGTGCCGGCCGTCGACATCCACACCCTGTCGCGCGTGGCCGTGTCCGACAACATCTACCTCGTGGGCGGCCCGCCGAACGCCGCGGCTGCGGCCCCAAGCGATGACGGCCCCTTGCCCGACGTGATGTTCTGCGGCACCCTGCGCTTCAACCTCGACCCGCTGCACCCCCTCGTGGCCATGATGCCCGAGGTGATGCACGCCGGCGACCTGGCCCAGCGCGACCCCACCGTGCCGGCCCTGCTGGAAGCCATGGAGCGCGAAGTGAGCCTGCAGCGCATAGGCGCCTGCGGCATCATGGCCCGCATGGCCGACGTGCTGGCCGCCAGCATCATCCGCGCCTGGGTCGAATGCGGCTGCAACGACCCCACCGGCTGGATCGCCGCCGTGCGCTGCCCCCGCATCGGCAAGGTCATCGCCGCCATCCACGCGAACCCCGAACACGACTGGACCGTGCCCGAACTCGCCCGCCTGATGGGCGCCTCACGCTCCAGCTTTGCCGAGGCCTTCACCCGCACGCTGGGCGAAACCCCGGCCAAGTACGTGGCCAAGGTGAAGATGTTCCAGGCCCGTCGCTGGATCACCCACGACGGCATGCGCATCGCCGTGGCCGCCCACCGCCTGGGCTACGACTCCGAAGCCTCCTTCAGCCGCGCCTTCAAGCGCATCGTGGGGCATGCACCGAGCGTGGGGCGGGGTGGTGCAGGCGGCATCCCGACCAGTCAGCGACCGTCCCTTCCGGAGGGGCGTGAATTGCGCTGACTGACACAGCGACCAACGAGAGCGACCCACGCCAAGACCCTGCGAGCGACGGCCGCGATCCAGGTTGATGAATCTATATCGACGATATACTATAGGTATATCAACGATATAGGGCTGAGCATGGACGCAAGAATGGTTCTCATCACCGGCGGTTCCGGATTCGTCGGGGGACGCCTGATTCAACACATGAAGGCGCTCGGATGGCATGTGCGCGCGCTGGCACGCTCACCGCAGGCAGAGCGGCGCGTGGCTTCCCTTGGCGCCGAGGCCGTCCCGGGGGACCTGGACGACCTGACCGCCTTGAAGCAAGCCGTCCAAGGCTGCGAGGCGGTGCTGCACGTGGCTGCCGTGTTCAAGCTCTGGGGAACGCGGGAGGAGTTCGAGCACGCCAACGTCGATGGCACAAGAAACCTGCTCGCCGCCGCGGCCGCCTCAACGGTGAAGCGGTTCGTCCAGGTTGGCGCAGCGGCTGTCGTGATGGGCGACATGCAGCCCATGCTGGGCGCGACTGAGTCGCTGCCGCGCCAGGAACGCGAGTGGGCGCCCTACAGCGCCTCCAAAGCCCAGGCGGAGACTCTTGTGCTCGCGGCCAACGTCCCCGGCCGGTTCGAGACCATTGTCCTGAGGCCTCCGATGATCTGGGGGCGCGGCATGCCGACACTGGACCACATGATCGACAACGTCCGCGCGGGACAATTCCGCTGGGTCGGTGATGGGTCGCAGGCCATGTCCACGGCCCATGTGGACAACGTATGCCACGCGGCAGCGCTTGCGCTCGTTCGTGGACACGGCGGCGAGGCCTACTTCGTGAGCGACGGCCGCGACGGCACCCTTCGGGAGGTGATTTCGGCGCTGTTGCGTACGCGGGGGGTCGAGCCTCCGAAGACGTCAGCACCGCTCCCCGTCGCCTGGATGCTCGCCCGCGTGATGGAATGGGTGTGGCGCACCTTCCGCCGCGCCGGCGAACCGCCCATCACCCGCCAGATGCTGCGGCTGATCGGACAACCCTTCACGGTGGACATCACCAAGGCCAAGCGCGACCTGGGCTACAGCCCCGTCGTCACCTGGGAGCAGGGTTTGACAGCGATGAGGGCTGCCTGAGCCTGGCAACAACGGCCTCGAACAGCATCTCACTCGTCGCTTCGATCTCGCGCCGCGTGAGGCCTGAGCCCATCAAGGCCAGAACACCGTTGCAGCCCGCCCACACCATTCGTGTGGCCTGCTCGAGGCCGACCTTGAACACACCTCGGTCCACCAGGCGCTGAACGCGCGCCCGCGTCAGTTCGTAGGCAGGGTCTGCGAGCTGCGGCTGGGTACGCAGCTGCTCGGCGTACAGCGCGTACAGCGCCGGTCGCTCGAGTGCGAATTCGACGGTTTGATCCCAACCAGAGCGCAGCAGCAGCATCGGGTCGTCTGTGTCCGGGCGCGCCCGCTTGCGCCCCATGAACTCGGCCAGCCCGCGCCGAACCAGAGCCGCCGCGAGTCCATCCTTGTCGCCGAAGTGATGGTAGAGGGTCGGTGACTTCACCCCAGCTGCCTCGCAGACGGCGCGTGTCGTCAGACCAGCAGGGCCACCACGCTCCAATACCTCGGCAGCGGCACGCAAGATCTCCTCTTCTGTGCCGGAAGTCACCATGTGTTGTCAGCGCGCTGTCGCGTTCAGTGAGGTCAGCTGTCAACTATATCGCCGGTACAACGCCTGAGGACGGCCATGGCATCTCCCCTGGCGGTGCACTCAAGCCTGAATCGCCCCGGGTTTCCTAGACACCCGTGAGCCGCTGGGAATGGCGGTGGTCCTCCCCGCTCCAGCCCAACGCTGCAAAGGCCTCGCTCTCAAGCCAGTCCAGCGACCCAGTTCTCCGTCAGCAGCCCGGGCACCCGCTCGAATTCACTGAGGTTGTTGGTCACCAGGGTCAAGCCTTCGCTGCGGGCGTGGGCCGCGATGTGCAGGTCATTGACGCCGATGGGCCGCCCCGCCTTTTCCAGTGCAAAACGGATGGCGCCATAGTGCGCGGCGGCCTTGGCGGTGTAGGGCAGCACGTCGAGCAGGCTGGCGAATTCCTCCACCACGGCCAGGTTCTGGGCCACCTTGGCACTCTTCTCGGCCCCATGGTAGAGATCGCTCAGTGTGATGGCCGAGATGGCCATGCGGCCGGCGTTTTCGTTGAAGACGCCCATCACCTCGATGGGCCGCCGCTTGATCACGTAGATGACGATGTTCGTGTCGAGAAGGTACTTGAGCATGCCGGCGCCGACGTCAGAAACCTTCGCGTTCGGCCTGCTGCTGGCTCGCCCGCTCGGCCATGAAGTCCTCGGATGCCTGCGGTCCGTTCAGGAAGAACTCGTCCCAGGTGTGCCCCACGGGCGAGATGATGCGGTCCACGCCGCGGGCGCGCACCTGCACCTTCTTCACGCCTTCGGGCAGACGCACGTCCGCAGGCAAGCGCACGGCCTGGGATCGGTTGTTGGTGAAGACGGAGGTGATGCTCATGGCGGAACTGCGGGTGGGATATGGCAACAGTATATGCCATTCCCGAGCCTCCGGCCGGCCCTGGCGCAGTGACCTCAAGCCGCGGCCCGCGCCACCACCGCCACATCTCACCTCGGTGCGCAGCACGAACCCCAGGGTTTCATACCGTGTGACGGCCGCGCGATTGCTGTGCCGGGCGTGCAGGAAGGGCCGTTCGCCGCGGGCTTCGATCTGCGTGGCCACGGCGGTCGAGGGGGTGCATCGCAAGATCCTGCGATCCGGGGGCCGTGAGCGTGTGCCGGCCTGGAGAGGATGGTGCCCGGGGCCGGAATCGAACCGGCACGGTGTTGCCACCGGCAGATTTTGAGTCTGCTGCGTCTACCAGTTTCGCCACCCGGGCGGGGTGCTGGACAGAGGGGGCGATTATGTCACGTGCGGTACGGGCATGGCCGGCCTGCCACAATGACGGCAGGAGAGACCTGCCATGCCCACCTACAAGACCCTGGAAGACGCGATCGGCCGCACGCCGCTGGTGAGACTGCAGCGCCTGCCCGGCGCCGACAACGAGCGTCGCGGCAACGTGATCCTCGGCAAGCTCGAAGGCAACAACCCGGCCGGCTCGGTGAAGGACCGTCCGGCCATCAGCATGATCCGCCGCGCCGAGGAGCGCGGCCAGATCAAGCCGGGCGACACCCTGATCGAGGCCACCTCGGGCAACACCGGCATCGCGCTGGCGATGGCGGCGGCCATCCGCGGCTACCGCATGCTGCTGATCATGCCCGAGGACCTGTCCATCGAGCGGGCGCAGACGATGAAGGCTTTCGGGGCCGAGCTCATCCTCACGCCCAAGGCCGGCGGCATGGAATACGCCCGCGACCTGGCCGAGCAGATGCAGCGCGAAGGCAAAGGCGTGGTGCTCGACCAGTTCGCCAACGCCGACAACCCGCGCATCCACTACGAGACCACCGGCCCCGAACTCTGGGAAGACACCGAGGGCCGCATCACCCACTTCGTGAGCGCCATGGGCACCACCGGCACCATCACCGGCGTGTCGCGCTATCTGAAGGAGAGGAACCCGGCGGTTCGCATCGTCGGCGCCCAGCCCAGCGAGGGCTCGCGCATCCCGGGCATCCGCAAGTGGCCGCAGGAATACCTGCCCAAGATCTACGAGCCTTCGGCGGTGGACGAGCTGGTCTATGTGACCCAGGCCGATGCCGAGGACATGGCCCGGCGCCTGGCGCGCGAGGAAGGCCTGTTCGCCGGCATCTCGGCGGCGGGCGCCTGCTGGGTGGCCCTGCAGATCGCGCAGCGGGTAGAGAATGCCACCATCGCCTTCATCGTGTGCGACCGGGGCGATCGCTACCTCTCCACCGGCGTCTTCCCCGCCTGAGCGGGCGGTGCCCGATGACGACGCAGGCCTACAAGTTCTGCCCGCAGTGCGCCACGCCGCTGGAGTGGCTGACGCAGCTGGAAGACGGTGGCGAGAAGTCGCGCCTGCGCTGCGTGGCCTGCGGCTTCACGCACTGGAACAACCCCACACCGGTGCTGGCGGCGGTGATCGAGCTGGCCGATCGGGGCGGGCAGCTGCTGCTGGCCCGCAATGCCGCCTGGCCGGGCCGCTTCTTCGGGCTGGTGACCGGGTTCATGGAGGCCGGCGAGACGCCCCAGGAGGGGGTGGCCCGCGAGGTGGCCGAGGAAACCGGCCTGACGGTGACGCAGCTGTCCATCATCGGCGCCTACGACTTTCAGCGCATGAACCAGGTCATCATCGCCTACCATGCGGTGGCCCAGGGCGAGATCGTGCTGTCCCCCGAACTGGCCGAATACAAGCTGTTGCCGCCAGAAGCGGTGAAATGCTGGCCGGCCGGCACCGGCCAGGCCCTGGCCGACTGGCTGCGCTCCCGGGGGCATGCGGTGCAGTGGCTGGATGCCGGCAAGTCGTAGATGTTCGCTAGGCGATCACCTCTTCGGTGTCCGATCCTGCGTAAAATTGTCGGATTCGATCGACTGGATACACCATGGAAGTTCACAAGGAACTCGACACCCGCGGCCTGAACTGCCCGCTGCCCATCCTCAAGGCCAAGAAGGCCCTGACGGAGATGCACAGCGGTGAGCTGCTGAAAGTGGTGGCCACCGACCCGGGCTCGCTGCGCGATTTCCAGGCCTTTGCCAAGCAGACCGGCAATGAGCTGGTGGAGCAGCAGACCCTCGACAAGGAATTCGTGCACGTGCTGCGCCGCCGCTGACGCACCGCACTGCCATCACGCAAAAAGGGCTGCCGCTGGCAGCCCTTTGTCATGCAGGGGCAGCGTGCCTCAGAGCTCCAGGCCCTGGAGGTAGGTGCGGAAGCTCGCGCCCAGTTCGGGGTGCTGCAGGGCCAGCTCGACGGTGGCCTGCAGGAAGCCTTCCTTGCTGCCACAGTCGTAGCGGATGCCTTCGTAGCGGTAGGCAAAGACCTTCTCGCGGCGCAGCAGGCCGCTGATGCCATCGGTGAGCTGGATCTCGCCACCCACGCCGCGCGGCTGGCGGCGGATTTCCTCGAAGATGCCCGGCGTGAGGATGTAGCGGCCGGCCACACCCAGGCGCGAGGGTGCGTCTTCAGGGGCGGGTTTCTCGACGATCTGGGTCAGGTCCATCAGCCGATCGTTCACCGGCGTGCCGGCGCAGATGCCGTAGCGGCGCGTCTGCTCGGAGGGCACTTCCTGCACGGCCAGGATGGAGGCGCGCCATTCGGTGAAGATCTCGACCATCTGGCGCGTGATGCCCTTCTCGCCCACCATCAGGTCGTCGGCCAGCAGCACGGCAAACGGGTCGTTGCCCACCAGGCGCTCGGCGCACAGCACGGCATGGCCCAGGCCCAGCATCTTGGGCTGGCGCACGAACACGCACTCCATGTCGTCCGGCTTGATGGACTGCACCACCTTGAGCAGCTCGTGCTTGCCGGCGGCTTCGAGCTCGGTTTCCAGCTCGTAGGCCATGTCGAAGTGATCTTCGATCGGGCGCTTGGTGCGGCCGGTGACGAAGATCATCTCGCGGATGCCGGCGTCGTAGGCCTCTTCGACGGCGTACTGGATGAGCGGCTTGTCCACCACGGGCAGCATTTCCTTGGGCTGCGCTTTGGTGGCGGGCAGGAAGCGGGTGCCGAGGCCGGCAACGGGGAAAACGGCTTTGGTGATCATGGGCGTGTTTGTACCTGTTTCCTCTGACCGCTGTCTGTCAGCCTCCCGCGGACAGGGGGCCCCTGAACAAGGGGCCTTTGTGCATCAACCCAGGCGGGCGAGCTGGTCGCGCAGCTTGGTCAGTGTGGCGCCGAAGTCGGCCAGGCGCTGCTTTTCCTGTTCCACCACGGCGGCCGGCGCGCGGGCCACGAAGCTCTCGTTGCCCAGCTTGGCGTTGGCCTTGGCGATCTCGCCTTCCAGTCGCTTGACTTCCTTGCCCAGGCGCTCGCGCTCGGCGGCCACGTCGATCTCCACGTGCAAGGCCAGGTGGGCCTCGCCCAGCACCGACACCGGGGCCATCTTCGTGGCGTCGGCAAACGCCGTGGCGTCGGCAAACACCTTCACGTCGCTGAGCTTGGCCAGGGCCTTGAGCACCGGGGCTGCGGCCTCGATGAAGGCGGCATCGCCCTGGGCATAGAGCGGCACGCGCTCGGCCGGCGACAGGCCCATCTCGCCGCGCAGGTTGCGGCACACGCCCACCAGGGCCTTGAGCTTGTCCATCCAGGCGTCGGCCTGGGCGTCGATGCGCTCGGGCTGGGCCACGGGGTAGGGGGCGCGCACGATGGCATCGTCCGAGCCCGCGACCTTGCGGCCGGCCACCGGCGCCACCTTCTGCCACAGCTCTTCGGTGATGAAGGGCGTGATGGGGTGCATCAGGCGCAGGACGGTCTCCAGCACGCGGATCAGGGTGCGGCGGGTGGCGCGCTGCTGGGCGGCGTCGCCCGTCTGGATCTGCACCTTGGCGATCTCCAGGTACCAGTCGCAGTACTGGTCCCACACGAACTGGTAGATCGCGTTGGCCACGTTGTCCAGGCGGTAGTCGGCAAAGCCCTGGGCCACGGCGGCTTCCACGCGCTGCAGCTCGCTGGTGATCCAGCGGTCGGCCTGGGAGAAATCCAGGTAGCCGCCGGGCACGCATTCCTGCGCACCGTGTTCGGCCAGGCCGCAGTCCTGGCCTTCGCAGTTCATCAGCACGAAGCGGGTGGCATTCCACAGCTTGTTGCAGAAGTTGCGGTAGCCCTCGCAGCGCTTGCTGTCGAAATTGATGTTGCGGCCCAGGCTGGCCAGCGCGGCAAAGGTGAAGCGCAGCGCGTCGGCGCCGTATCCGGGGATGCCCTCGGGGAACTCCTTCTTGGTGGATTCGCGCACCTTGGGGGCGGTCTCAGGGCGGCGCAGGCCGGTGGTGCGCTTCTCGAGCAGGGGTTCGAGCGCGATGCCGTCGATCAGGTCCACCGGGTCGAGCACATTGCCTTCGGACTTGCTCATCTTCTTGCCGTGGGCGTCGCGCACCAGGCCGTGGATGTAGACATGGTGGAAGGGCACCTGGCCGGTGAAGTGCACCGTCATCATGATCATCCGGGCCACCCAGAAGAAGATGATGTCGAAGCCGGTCACCAGCACCGATGAAGGCAGGAAGAGGTCGAGCTCCTTCGTCTTCTCGGGCCAGCCCAGCGAGGAGAAGGGCACCAGGGCCGAGGAATACCAGGTGTCGAGCACGTCCTCGTCGCGCGTGAGCGGCCCGGAGTAGCCGGCCTGCTTCGCCTTGGCGTGGGCTTCCTCTTCACTGCGGGCCACGAAGAGCTCGCCGTTCGTGCCGTACCAGGCGGGGATCTGGTGGCCCCACCAGAGCTGGCGCGAGATGCACCAGTCCTGGATGTTCTTCATCCACTGGTGGTAGGTGTTCACCCACTGCTCGGGGAAGAACTTCACCGAGCCGTTGTCGACCACCTCGATGGCCTTCTGCGCGATGCTCTTGCCGTCACGGCCGGGCTTGCTCACGGCCACGAACCACTGGTCGGTGAGCATGGGCTCCACGATCTGGCCGGTGCGCTCGCAGCGCGGCACCATGAGCTTGTGCTTCTTCACCTCCACCAGCAGACCCTGGGCTTCGAGATCAGCCACCACCTTCTTCCGGGCCTCGAAGCGGTCGATGCCGCGGTAGGCGGCGGGCACTTCGTCGTTGGTCCTGGCGTCGAGCGTGAAGATGGTGAGGCTCGGCAGGCCATGGCGCTGGCCCACGGCGTAGTCATTGAAGTCGTGCGCCGGCGTGACCTTCACCACGCCGGTGCCGAATTCGCGGTCCACGTACTCGTCGGTGATCACGGGGATGGTGCGGCCGGTCAGCGGCAGCCTCACCTGCTTGCCGTGGAAGGCGGTGTAGCGCTCGTCCTCGGGGTGCACCATCACGGCCGTGTCGCCCAGCAGGGTCTCGGGGCGGGTGGTGGCCACGACCAGGTCCCCCGAACCATCGGCCAGAGGGTAGCGGATGTGCCAGAGGTGACCGTCCTCTTCTTCGCTGGTGACCTCCAGGTCGGACACGGCGGACTTGAGCACCGGGTCCCAGTTCACCAGGCGCTTGCCGCGGTAGATGAGGCCGTCCTCGTACAGCCGTACGAAGGTTTCCGTCACCACCTTGGACAGCTTCTCGTCCATCGTGAAGTACTCGTGAGCCCAGCTCACCGAGTCGCCCATGCGACGCATCTGGCGGGTGATGGTGGAGCCCGACTCCTCCTTCCATTCCCACACCTTGGCCACGAAGTTCTTGCGGCCCAGGTCGTGGCGCGTCTGGCCGGTCTTGGCCTGGAGCTGGCGCTCCACCACGATCTGCGTGGCGATGCCGGCGTGGTCGGTGCCGGGCACCCACAGGGTGTTGTGGCCGCGCATGCGGTGGTAGCGCGTGAGCGCGTCCATGATCGTCTGGTTGAAGGCGTGGCCCATGTGCAGCGTGCCGGTGACGTTGGGCGGCGGCAGCTGGATGGCAAACGAGGGCTTGGCCGGATCGAGCGTGGGCGCGTACAGGCCGCGCTGCTCCCACAGCGGGCCCCAGTGGGCTTCGATGGCGGCGGGCTCGAAGGACTTGGCAAGTTCGGACATGGGCCGGGGCTTATCGGGAAGAAGGAAAAACGAAAGCGGCGCCCCGCAGGACGCCGCCCAACCTGGGTTTGCCGCAATTTTAGGCGTTGCGGCCGTCAGGCCTACATGAAGAGGTGTTCGCCGGCGTTCTCGCCGCCAAGGATCACGTAGTTGACCTTGCGCAGGTCGGCCAGGGTGCGGCCACCGGCATAGCTGATGGAGCTTTGCAGGTCTTCGCGCATTTCGCGCAGGGTGTCGGCCAGCCGGCCCTTGATGGGCTCGAGGATGCGTTTGCCTTCCACGTGCTTGTACTCGCCCTTGTTGAAGTCGCTGGCCGAGCCGTAGTACTCCTTGTAGAGCTTGCCGTCCACCTCGACCGTGGTGCCCGGCGATTCCTCGTGGCCGGCGAAGAGCGAACCGATCATCACCATGGCCGCGCCGAAGCGCACGCTCTTGGCGATGTCGCCGTGGTGGCGGATGCCCCCGTCGGCGATGATGGGCTTGGTGGCCACACGGGCGCACCACTTCAGCGCCGAGAGCTGCCAGCCGCCAGTGCCGAAGCCCGTCTTGAGCCGGGTGATGCAGACCTTGCCGGGGCCGATGCCCACCTTGGTGGCATCCGCCCCCCAGTTCTCCAGGTCGATCACGCCCTCAGGCGTGCCCACGTTGCCGGCGATCACGAAGGCCTGCGGCAGCTTGTGCTTGATGTGCTCGATCATCTTGCGCACGCTTTCGGCATGGCCGTGCGCGATGTCGATGGTGATGTAGTCGGCGCCCACCCCTTCGGCGGCCAGGCGGTCGATCACGGCGTAGTCGGCGGCCTTCACACCCGAGCTGATCGAGACGAACAAGCCCTTGTCGCGCATGCTCTTGGCGTAGGCGACGTTGTCCAGGTCGAAGCGGTGCATCACGTAGAAGTAGCCGTTGGCGGCCAGGTATTCGCTGATGCGCTCGTCCAGCACCGTCTTCATGTTGGCCGGCACCACCGGCAGCTTGAAGCGGCGGCCGCCGAATTCCACCGAGGGGTCGCATTCGCTGCGGCTTTCCACGCGGCATTTGCGCGGCAGCAGCAGGATGTTGTCGTAGTCGAAGATTTCCATGGTCAAGGCTCCGGGTTGCAGTGGGGCGGGCGGCGCGTTGAGGCAGTGCGCGGCCCAATGGCTGCGAGCGCTTGATTTGGAGCCGGTCGGGTCCGAAACCGTCAGCGGGGGCGGTGGACACAAAAAACCGGGCTCCAACATTTGGGCCCGGTAGCGCATTCTACGCGCAAGGGCGGGCTGCGCCATGCCCCTCCTAGAATGAGCCCATGAGCCTGTTTCCTTCCGATTCCGAGCCCGCCGCGGCGCCTCCCACGGCCCCGGCCGGCCTGCTGCAGCATCTCAACCCCGAGCAGTACGCGGCGGTGACGCTGCCGCCGCGCCACGTGCTGGTGCTGGCCGGCGCGGGTTCGGGCAAGACCAGGGTGCTCACCACCCGCATCGCCTGGCTGATCCAGACCGGCCAGGTGGGGCCGGGCGGGGTGATGGCCGTCACCTTCACGAACAAGGCGGCCAAGGAGATGCTCACGCGCCTGAGCGCGATGCTGCCCATCCCCGTGCGCGGCATGTGGATCGGCACCTTCCACGGCCTGTGCAACCGCTTCCTGCGCGCGCACTGGAAGCTGGCCGGCCTGCCGCAGAGCTTCCAGATCCTCGACTCGCAGGACCAGCTTTCGGCCGTCAAGCGGGTGATCAAGGCGATGAACCTCGACGAGGAACGCTTCGTGCCCAAGCAGGTGACGTGGTTCATTGCCGGCTGCAAGGAAGACGGCCAGCGGCCCAAGGACGTGGAGGTGCGCGACGAGCACACGCGCAAGCTCATCGAGGTCTACCAGGCCTACGAAGACCAGTGCCAGCGCGAAGGCGTGGTCGACTTCGGCGAGCTGATGCTGCGCACCTATGAGCTGATGCGCGACAACGCGGCGCTGCGCGAACACTACAACCGGCGCTTCCGCCACATCCTGGTGGACGAGTTCCAGGACACCAACAAGCTGCAGTACGCGTGGCTCAAGATGTTCGCCGGCCCCGAAAGCGCCGTGATGGCCGTGGGCGACGACGACCAGAGCATCTATGCGTTCCGCGGCGCGCAGGTGGGCAACATGGCCGACTTCGAGCGCGAGTTCCGCGTGGACCAGGTCATCAAGCTCGAACGCAACTACCGCAGCTTCGGCAACATCCTCGATGCGGCCAATGCCCTCATCTCGCACAACACGCGGCGCCTGGGCAAGAACCTGCACACCGAGGCAGGCCCGGGCGAGCCGGTGCGGGTGTACGAGTCGAACAGCGACTTTGCCGAGGCGCAGTGGCTGATCGAGGAGGCGCAGCAGTTGCACCGCGACGGCGTGGCGCGCAGTGAAACAGCGGTGCTCTACCGCAGCAACGCCCAGTCGCGCGTGCTGGAAAGCGCCCTCTTCAATGCCGGCATCCCCTACCGTGTGTATGGCGGGCTGCGCTTCTTCGAGCGGGCCGAGATCAAGCATGCGCTGGCCTACCTGCGCCTGATCGAGAACCCCAACGACGACACCAGCTTCCTGCGCGTGGTGAACTTCCCCACCCGCGGCATCGGCGCACGCACGATCGAGCAGTTGCAGGACGCCGCCCGCGCGAGCGGCCGCAGCCTGCACCAGAGCGTGGGCGCCGTGGCGGGCAAGGGCGGGGCCAACCTCGCGGCCTTCGTGGCGCTGGTGGATGCGATGCGCGAGGCCACGCAGGGCCTCACGCTGCGCGAGATCATCGAGCACGTGATCGAGGCCTCGGGCCTGGCCGACTTCTACCGCACCGAAAAGGAAGGCCGGGAGCGGCTGGAGAACCTGGACGAACTGGTCAATGCCGCCGAGGCCTTCGTGACGCAGGAGGGCTTCGGCAAGGACGCCGTGGCCCTGCCGGTGGACGAGCAGGCCGGCGCCATCGCCGAAGGCAGCCCCCCGGCCGTGGCTGCGGTGGACCTGGCGCCGGACGCTGAAACCGGCGAGATCGTCTCGCCGCTGGCCGCCTTCCTGACCCACGCGGCGCTGGAGGCCGGGGACAACCAGGCCCAGGCCGGTCAGGATGCGCTGCAGCTGATGACCGTGCACGCGGCCAAGGGCCTGGAGTTCGACGTGGTCTTCATCACCGGCCTGGAAGAGGGCCTCTTCCCGCACGAAAACTCGCTGTCGGATGCCGACGGGCTGGAAGAGGAGCGCCGGCTCATGTATGTGGCCATCACCCGCGCGCGCAAGCGCCTGTACCTCAGCCACAGCCAGACGCGCATGCTGCATGGCCAGACACGCTACAACGTCAAGAGCCGCTTCTTCGACGAACTGCCCGAAAGCGCGCTGAAGTGGATCACGCCACGCCACCAGGGCTTCGGCTCGGGCTTCGAGCGCGACTACCGCGCCGCCTGGCAGCGTGGTTCGGGCCTGGGCGGCATCGTGGGCGCCGGCCGCCAGCCCGACACCCCGCCGGCCTGGGCCGCACCCAAGGCCACCACCAGCGAGGGCCAGGCCTTGCGTGCCGGCCAGGGTGTGTTCCACAACAAGTTCGGCGAGGGCGTGATCCTCACCATCGAAGGCAGCGGGGCCGATGCACGCGCCCAGATCAATTTCGGCCGCCATGGCATGAAGTGGCTGGCCCTGAGCGTGGCCAAGCTCACCCCCGTGGAGAGCTGATCAGCACGCCGTGGTGATTCTGCATTGCAGAATGAAGAACTGAGAAGCAGAATCGGCTCTATCATCTGGCGGCCCGGTACCTGACCAGGCGCGGAGAGGAGCCTTTGCCTTGAGTTCAACAGACACCTTCAGCCTCGACGCTGCGGAAGACCTGCGGCCGCAACGCCTGCACCACTGGCTCGACCACTGGGCGCAGCGGCAGCCCGATGCGCCTGCGCTGCAGGACGAGCGCGCTGCCCTGAGCTACGGCGCCCTGGCGGCGGCCGTGGATGGGGTGGTGCAGGGTCTGCGCGAGGCGGGTGTGCAGGCAGGCGACCGCGTGCTGGTGGTGGGCGAGAACTGCAATGCGGCCGCCCTGCTGGTGCTGGCCTGCAGCCGGCTCGACGCCTGGGTCTCGCTGGTCAATGCACGTCTGTCCGAGCGCGAGATCGACACCTTCATCGACCATTCCCGGGCCCGCGTGGTGATCGGCCTGGCCGAGGCCTCGACCGAGGCGGTGCGTCATCTGCAGCGCCTGGCCGGCCAGCCGCGGCGCTGGCCCGGCGCGGGGGACGTGCTGCTCGCCGCCGGCCACCCCGAGGCCTCGCCCGAACCGGTGAGCGAGGCGGCGGCCGAACAGGTCGCCGCACTGATCTACACCTCGGGCACCTCCGGCGCCCCCAAGGGTGTGATGCTCACCCACGCCAACCTGCTCTTCATCGCGGCGAACAGCCGCCGCCAGCGCCGTCTCTCGAGCACGGACCGCGTCTATGGCGTGCTGCCGCTGTCACATGTGTATGGCCTGACCGCCGTGCTGCTGGCCACGCTCTCGGCCGGCGCCAGCCTGGTGCTGGCCGCCCGCTTCGCCCCCGAGGCCATGGCCCGGGCGCTGGCGGACGAAGGCATCACCGTGCTGCACGGCGTGCCGGCCATGTACGCCAAGCTGCTGGCGTGGGGCGATCGGCCTGGCAACACCCTGCGCGCGCCCGCGTTGCGGGTGGCGCAGTCGGGTGGCGCGCCGCTGGACCAGGCGCTGAAGGACCGCTTCGAGCAGCACTTCGGCCTCACTTTGCAGAACGGCTACGGCATGACTGAAGCGTCGCCCTCCATCTGCCAGACCCGCCTGGATGCGCCGCGGCGCGACTGCTCGGTGGGCCCACCCATACCCGGCATCGAGGTGCGGGTGGTGCATCTGGCCACGCGGGCGCCCGTACCGGTGGGTGAGACGGGCGAACTCTGGCTGCGCGGGCCCAACGTCATGAAGGGCTACTACCGCAACCCGGCGCTCACGGCCGAGACGGTGGATGCCGAGGGCTGGCTCAACACCGGTGACCTCGCCCGCGTGGAAACCGACGGCACGCTCACCATCGTGGGCCGCTCGAAGGAGCTCATCATCCGCTCGGGCTTCAACGTCTACCCGGTGGAAGTGGAAGACGTGCTCAACGCCCATCCCGATGTGGTGCTGTCGGCCGTGGTGGGCCGCCCGGTCCCGGGCAACGAGGAGGTGGTGGCCTTCGTCGAACCCGTGCCCGGCCGCAGCCTCGACACCGACGCCCTGATGGCCTGGCTGCGCGAGCGGCTGTCGCCCTACAAGCTGCCGGCGCAGATCATCGTCATGCCTCAGTTGCCGGCGTCGGCCACGGGCAAGCTCTACAAGCAGCGCCTGCGCGAACAGGCGCTGCAGCTTTCTTCACCCAAGGAGGCCTGACCGCATGGACCACCCGATCTCCTCTGACGTCATGAACGAGCCCTCCGCCGGCGCGACCGGCCGCATCAAGGAAGACCGGCACTTCGTCACGGCCCTGGCGCGCGGCCTGGAGGTGCTGGCCTGCTTCCGCTCGGGCGACCGCATGCTGGGCAACCAGGAACTGGCGCGGCGCTGCAAGCTGCCCAAGTCCACCATCTCGCGCCTGACCTACACGCTGACCAAGCTGGGCTACCTGGAATATGTGGAAGACACCGGCCGCTACCGCCTGGGCAGTGCCACGTTGTCGCTGGGCAGTACCATGCTGGCCCGCATGGATGCCCGCCAGATTGCACGCCCGCTGATGCAGGAGCTGGCTGATTTCTCGCAGGCCATGGTGTCGCTGGGCACGCGCGACCGCCTGAGCATGATCTATGTCGAGAACTGCCGCAGCCCGGCGGCTCTCACACTGAGCCTTGACGTGGGATCGCGCATCCCGCTCGCCACCACGGCCATGGGCCGCGCCTACCTGGCGATGTGCGCAGACGGCGAACGCCATGACCTGATGGACCGCATCCGCGAACTGGACGAAGTGGCCTGGCCGCGCATCCGTCAGGGCATCGAGCAGGCGGTGCAGCAGTACCGAGAGTTCGGGGTGTGTGCGTCTTTCGGCGACTGGCAGAAGGACGTGAACGCCATCGCGATTGCGTTCCGGCCCGCAGGCAGCCGCTCGCTGATGGCCATCAATTGTGGTGGCCCGGCCTTTGCACTGAGCCCGGACTTCCTGATGAACGAGGTGCGGCCCCGCCTGATGGCACTGGGCGCGCGACTGGAGCATGCGGGGCATTGAGGCACGCTGCGTTCCAATGTAAATCGGGCCCCTGAGGGCCCGATTTGCATGACGGATGGTCGGCGATCAGGTGCCGATCACGCCGCCGTCTTCCTTCCACACCACCACGGTGGCCGAGCGCGGACGGCCACCCGCGGCTTCTGGCCACTGCGAGAAGGCCAGGGCATCGTCCTTCGGGTCGATGCTGGGGCGGTTGGGATGGCTGCCGTACTCACCCGGGTGTTGCACGTTGATGAACATGGTGCGCTTGTCCGGCGTCCAGGTGATGCCGGTGATCTCACAACCCGAGGGGCCCACCAGGAAGCGGCGGATCTCGCGGGTCTGCGGATCGGCCACCAGCATCTGGTTGTTGCCCATGCCCGCGAAGTTGCCCACGTTCGAGAAGTTGCCGTCGGTCTGGATCCACAGGCGGCCGTCCGCATCGAAGGCGAGGCCGTCGGGGCTGTTGAAGAGGTTGTCGGCCGTCACGTTCGACGAGCCGGCCCGCAGGTCGCCGGCGGTCGTGTGAACAGTGGGGTTGCCAGCCAGCACGAAGATGTCCCATTCGAAGGTGGTGGCAGCGGCATCGTTGCCAGCTTCGCGCCAGCGCAGGATCTGCCCATACACGTTGCTGGCGCGTGGGTTGGCCTCGTCGGCCGTGGTGCGTCCGCTGTTGTTGGTCATCGTGATGTACACCTCCCCGTTGGTGGGGTGCACGGTGACCCATTCCGGGCGGTCCATGCGCGTGGCGCCCACGGCGTCGGCGGCCAGGCGGGTATTCACCAGCAGCTCGCCCATGTCGGCGTACAGGTCACCCAGGGTCTGGCCGGCGGTCGTGGTCGGCGTCGTCAGCACCAGCGGGATCCACACGCCCGAGCCCATCATGTCGTTGGTCGTGGCACCGGCGTCGAAGCGCGCCACGTAGAGCGTGCCCGAATCAAGCAGGTCGCGGTTGAGCTGCGGGGTGCTGGCGTTGTAGGTGCCGCTGGAGACGAACTTGTACACGTAGTCGTTCGCCTGGTCGTCGCCCATGTAGACGACCACCCGGTTGTTGGCCGACAGCGTCATGGCTGCGTTCTCGTGCTTGATGCGGCCCAGCGCGGTGCGCTTCTTGGGGGTGGAGGTCGGGTCGAACGGGTCGATCTCGACCATCCAGCCGAAACGGTTGGGTTCGTTGCGCTCGGTGGAGTAATCGAAGCGCGGATCATGATCAGCCCAGCGGTAGCCGGAGTTGCCGGTGGGCAGCCCGTAGCGAGCCTCGTTGGGGGTGCGGGTCACGCCGCCGAGGTTGCTGAAGTAGCCGTTGAAGTTCTCTTCGCAGGTGAGGTAGGTGCCCCACAGCGTCGTACCGTTGCCGCAGTTGTTCAGCGTGCCCAGCACGACTTCACCTTCGGGGTCTGCGCTGGTGCGCATCAGCGCATGGCCGCGGGCGGGGCCGGTGATCGCCATGGCGGTGAGCCCGTGGATGCGGCGGTTGTACTGCGAAGGGATCACCACTTCCCAGTTGCCGTTGACCCGCCGGACATGCACCACCGATACGCCGTGGGCGTACTGACCCTTGCGCACCTGCTCCAGGCTCCAGCCGGTGCCACCGGGTGTCACGCTGGCAGGGTAGAAGTATTCGTCGTTGAGGTACTCGTGGTTCATCACGAGCAGGCCTTCGGTGCTGCTTCCGTTGATGGGGAAGAAGTGCATGCCGTCGTGGTTGTCGCCGATCTGCCGGCGCTGAGATTCGGCGGTGTTGGTGGCATCGGGCCGCCAGGCCGGGGAGTCCGGGAACAGCGGGTCGCCCCAGCGGCAGAACACGGCCGAGCGGTAGCCGGTGGGCACGGTGACGGTGTCCAGCGAGTTGGCGGACACTGCCGTGAAGCCCAGCATCACGGGGGCGGGCGGGGTGTCGTCATCGTTGTCGCTGCCGCCACCGCAGCCGCTCAGGCCGGCGCCCAGGAAGCTCACGGCGCCCACGGCCAGGCCGGCCTTGAGGAAGCCGCGACGCGAACGCGCGGCTTCGACGATCTCGTTGAAGTGGGGCTGAGAAGCGGGGCTGGTGGGGATGTCTTCGGTGTCAATGACGCTCATCGCGGTTTCCTGCTCGTGGGTTGGACAACCTGGGCGTGACGTGGGTCACGCCTCAGCGAGCGCGATGATGGTGAAGCGCAGTGACGAAGCCGTGACGCCTTCGTGACGCGGCTGTCACATGCCCGCCGTTCGCACGCGTGTGGCCCGGGCTCAGGACGCGTCGGGAGGCGCCGCGAGCGAGGCGGGTTCTGCCTCGGGCGGCTCGTCGGCGAAGCAGTCGGCGTAGGTGAAGTACAGCGATGCGTAGAACGCTGTCACGAACATCAGCGTGGCGGGGAAGGCCACCAGGGCCATGAGCTGCGGGGCCGACAGCAAGGAGAAGATGAGGGTGGCCACGACACCGAAAACCAGCACCGCCGCGGCCCAGGTGAGAAAGTACACCACGAAGGCACCCAGGTTGCGCCAGCAGGCCACCACGCTGAAGAAGACCGACTGCAGCGCGCCCTTGCCGCCCCAGTGCACCAGGGCCGGGGCATGCCAGAACAGCAGGCTCAAGGGCACGGTGAGCAACAGGCGTGTCACGAGGGCACCTTGAATGGACGGGTCATCCATCATCTCGGCCGTGGCGTCACCCGTGGCCATGGCGCCCTGCAGCGCATCGACCTTGCCACCATCCATGACGTCGGCCAGCCACATCGTGGCCATCGACAGCACGGCGTAGGCCAAACCGATCTGCAGCAGTGCCGCGGTCTGGCGGCGCGAGCCTCGCAGCGGCTCGATGAACAGCGAGGGCAGCGGGAACTCCCCGCCCAAGGCCTTGCGGGTGGCCAGCATGAAGCCCAGCGACACCAGAGGCATGAGCACCAGCACGGTGAGCGCGCCCAGCTGCCGCATCGTGATGACCAGCATGAAGGCGGCGAACAGAAAGGCAAAGAACAGCGCCGTGTAGGCCAGCGGCTGGCGCAGGAAGACCTGGAAGCCGCGTCGCACCCAGACGATGCCTTGCAGCGGCTTGACGTGTTGCAGCTTCATGGTTCGGGGTGCCAGGGCGTCTCCACGCGCTGGCGCAGGATGCGTTCGAAGTGACCAGGGTCGTGGGGCTTGAGCATGTGGGCGTCGCGCGGCAGATGGAAATCCCACAGGCGCGAGATCCAGAAGCGCAGCGCGCCGGCGCGCAGCAGGGCCGGCATCAGGCGAACCTCGTCATGGGTCAGCGGGCGCACCGATTGGTAGGCGGCCACGAAGACTTGCGCACGCCCCTCATCCAGCCGACCGGAGTCGAGATCGGTGCACCAATCGTTCAGACACACGGCAACATCGAAAAGGAAAGTGTCGACACCGGCAAAGTAGAAGTCGAAGAAGCCCGTGAGCGTGTCGCCCTCGAACATCACGTTGTCACGGAACAGGTCGGCGTGGATGGGGCCGCGTGGCAGCGCGAGGTAGGCGGGTGACTGGGCGTGCGAGCGCTGGAAGGCCAGCTCGTCTTCCAGGAGCTGTCTCTGCGCCCCGTCGAGGTGGGGCAGGATGGAGGGCACGGTCTCGACCCACCAGGGGAGCCCGCGCAGGTTGGGCTGGACGCGCGGATAGTCCTGCCCGGCCAGGTGCATGCGCGCGAGCATGGCGCCCACCTGATGGCAGTGAACGTTGCTGGGGGCCAGCTGGTGGCTGCCACGCAACTTGTCCACCAGGGCCGCTGGTTTGCCGCACACCGCGTGCAAGATCTCACCCGATGCGTCGGCTTTCGGGTCGGGCACCGGGATGCCGCGGCCCGCCAGGTGCTTCATCAGGTGCAGGTAGAACGGCAGTTGCTCGAAGCCCAGTCGTTCGAACAGCGTGAGCACGTATTCAGTGCGCCGGCCCTCGCGTTCAGCGGTGACGAAGTAGTTGGTGTTCTCGATCCCGGACGTGATGCCGCGCAGGTCCACCAGGGTGCCCAGCTGCAGGCGCTGGACCAGGGCGGAGGCTTCCTCGGGCGAAACGGTCGTGAATACGGCCATGGACAGGCGGTTGCCGGGCGGGCCCGGCCTCAGAAAGTCAGGAAGCGCCAGACACGCTGGCCCGTGGCGCCGCTGGCGCCCTGCTGCGACGGATCACGCCCGCTGTCAGGGGGGACCACTTCGTAGGCTCGGCCACCCTTCTTGGGCTGCACGCTGATGTGACGCGTTTCCCCGCGCACGCGCAGCTCGTCGATGCGGGTGGATTCGTCCTCAATGCGAATGACCTGGACCGCCGGCTCCGGCGGCCCGCTCGACGGCGCAGGCGAGGGTGCCTGAGCCCAGGAGGGCCCGGACAGCATCCCCAGCAGGATGGCGAGGCAGGTGCGGTACGGCATGCGGCCATTGTAGGCGCAGCCCCTCCCGGCAGCGCCCGATGCCCGACAATGCCGCCCATGGACGAACACACCCCCAGTGCCGCGCCGCTCCTGCTGCTGGTTGACGGCTCCAGCTATCTCTACCGTGCCTATCATGCGCTGCCCGACCTGCGCGGGCCGGAAGGCCAGCCGACCGGCGCCGTGCACGGCCTGATCGCCATGCTCAAGCGCCTGCGCGACCAGTTCCCGGCCGAACATGCCGCCTGCGTCTTCGATGCCAAGGGCCCCACCTTCCGTGACGAGTGGTACCCCGAATACAAAGCGCAGCGTGCGCCCATGCCCGAGGATCTGGCAGCCCAGATCGGGCCCATCCACGAGGTGGTGAAGCTGCTGGGCTGGCCGGTGCTGGAGGTCCCGGGCATCGAGGCCGACGACGTGATCGGCACGCTGGCCCGCGTGGCGCGAGAGTCCGGTCACCGGGTTGTCATTTCCACGGGCGACAAGGACCTGGCCCAGCTGGTCAACGAGGACGTCACGCTCATCAACACGATGAGCAACGAGTCGCTGGACGTGGACGGAGTGAAGGCCAAGTTCGGCGTGCCCCCTGAGCGCATCGTCGACTACCTCACCCTCATCGGCGATGCGGTGGACAACGTGCCCGGCGTGGACAAGGTCGGCCCCAAGACGGCTGCCAAGTGGATCGCCGAGCACGGCTCGCTCGACGGCGTGATCGCTGCGGCCGAAACCATCAAGGGCGTGGCGGGCGAGAACCTGCGCAAGGCGCTGGACTGGCTGCCGCTTGGCAGACGCCTCATCACGGTGGTGACCGATTGTGATCTGTCGGCGCATGTACCGATGTGGCCCCGTCTGGATGCCTTGGCGATGCGCGAGATCGACACGGCGGCCCTGCTGGACTTCTATACGCGCAACGGCTTCAAGACCTGGAAGCGTGAACTGGAGTCACGCGCTGCCGTCACGAGCCCGGCGGCTTCCCCGCCCGGCGCCACCAGCGACCTGTTCGCCGACCCGCCACCCGCGCCGTCGGCACCCGTCGATCGGCACTACGAGACCGTGCTGGACTGGGCACGCCTGGATGCATGGATCACCCGGCTGAAGCAGGCCCCCCTGGTGGCACTGGACACGGAAACCGACTCCCTGGAGGCGATGCGCGCGCGCATCGTCGGCATTTCCTTTGCGGTCCAGCCGGGAGAGGCCGCCTATGTGCCCACCGGCCATACCTATGCCGATGCCCCCGCGCAGCTGCCGCTGGACGAGGTGCTCGCGCGCCTGAAGCCCTGGCTGGAGGATGCACGCTGCAAGAAGCTCGGCCAGCACGTCAAGTACGACCTGCATGTGTTCGCCAACCACGGCATCACCGTGCGCGGTTACGTGCACGACACCATGCTGCAGAGCTATGTGCTCGAAGCCCACAGGCCTCACAACCTGGGCAGCCTGGGCGATCGCCATCTGGGCCGTCGCGGCATCGAGTACGAAGACCTGTGTGGCAAGGGAGCGCACCAGATCCCGTTTGCCCAGGTCGATGTGCAGCGGGCCACCGAGTATTCCGGTGAAGACAGCGAGATGTGCCTGCAGGTGCACGAGGTGCTGTGGCCGCAGATCGAGGCCGCGCCGGGCCTGCGCTACGTGTATGAATCCATCGAGATGCCCACCTCGGCGCTGCTCGCACGCATCGAGCGCAACGGCGTGATGGTCGATGCCCAGGTGCTCGAGCGGCAGAGCCAGGAACTGGCCCAGCGCATCCTGACCCTGGAGACCGAGGCCCATGAACTGGCCGGCCAGCCCTTCAACCTGGGCAGCCCCAAGCAGATCGGCGAGATCCTCTTCGGCAAGCTGGGGCTGCCGGTGGTGAAGAAGACGGCCAGCGGGGCTGCCTCCACCGACGAGGAGGTGCTGGAAAAGCTCGCCGCCGACTATCCGCTGCCGGCGCGCATCCTGGAGCACCGCAGCCTGTCCAAGCTCAAGGGCACCTACACCGACAAGCTGCCGCTGATGGTCAACCCCCACACCGGCCGCATCCACACCAACTACGCCCAGGCCGTGGCGGTGACGGGGCGGCTGTCGAGCAACGACCCCAACCTGCAGAACATCCCCATCCGCACACCGGAAGGCCGGCGCATCCGTGAGGCCTTCGTGGCGCCGCCTGGGCGGGTCATCGTCTCGGCCGACTACTCGCAGATCGAACTGCGCATCATGGCCCACATCTCGGGCGACGCCACGCTGCGCCGCGCCTTCGCCGAAGGCATGGATGTGCACCGCGCCACCGCGGCCGAGATCTTCGGCGTGGGGCCTGCCGAGGTGAGCAGCGAGCAGCGCCGCTACGCCAAGACCATCAACTTCGGCCTGATCTACGGCATGGGCGCCTTCGGTCTGGCCGCCAGCCTGGGCATCGAGCAGAAGGCGGCCAAGGACTACATCGACCGCTACTTCCAGCGCTACCCCGACGTGAAGCGCTACATGGACACCACCAAGGCACGCGCGGCCGAGCTGGGCTATGTGGAAACGCTCTTCGGTCGCCGCATCGTGCTGCCCGAGATCCGCGGCGGCAACGGGCCCAGACGCAGCGCGGCCGAGCGTCAGGCCATCAACGCGCCCATGCAGGGCACGGCGGCCGACCTCATCAAGCTCGCGATGATCGCGGTGCAGGCCGCGCTCGACGAACACCATCGAGAGACGCTGATGGTGATGCAGGTGCACGACGAACTCGTCTTCGAGGTGCCCGAGGCCGAGCTCGACTGGGTGAAGGCCGAGGTGCCGCGCATCATGGCCTCGGTGGCCGAACTCTCGGTGCCCCTGGTGGCCGAGGTGGGCGTCGGCCCCAACTGGGACCAGGCCCACTGAGTCCGCGGCACCTCAGCGCCGCGACGACACCACGATGCCGGCGGCAATCAGCACGAAGGCCGCGCCGTGGAACCAGCGCGGCAGGTCGCCCAGGAGGGCGACCGACATCAGCGCGGCGAACACCGGCGTGAGGTTGCCGAAGAAGGCGGCGATCGTGGGGCCCACGGCCGCCACACCCACGCCCCAGCAGCGGTAGGCAATGAGCGACGGGCCGATGGCGACGTAGGCCAGCAGCACCAGCACCCAGCCGTTCCATTCGAGGTGGGCGGCGCCCACGGCCCACTCGCCCACCGCGGCCCCACCGGCCCACACCAGGCCGAAGGCCATCTGCGCCATCAGGAACTCGGCCCAGGGCCAGGCGCGTTCGCCGGGCGCGGGGCGCGCCAGCATCCAGCTGTAGAAGGCCCAGGAGATCGTCGCGGCCACCATGTACAGGTCGCCCGGCACCAGGCGCACCTGCATCAGCGTGTGCCAGTCGCCGCGCGAGAGCACCAGCAGCACGCCGGCCAGCGACAGCACGGCGCCCAGCAGCTGCGCGCGCCGCACCCGCTCGCCGAAGAAAAGCGCGCCCACGCACAGCATCCACACCGGCATGCTGGCCGCAATCAGCGTCACGTTGATCGGGCTGGAGGTGGTGAGCGCCAGGTATTGCAGCGCGTTGTAGCTGCCCATGCCCAGCAGGCCCAGAACGGTGAATCGCTTCCAGCGGGGCCACAGAGGGCCCTGGGCCTTCAGGATGCGCCAGCCCAGGGGCAGCAGGATGAGCGCCGCAATGGCCCAGCGCACGGCATTGAGCAGCAGCGGCGAGACCGAGCCCACCGCCAGGCGGCCGGCCACGGCATTGCCAGCCCACAGCAGGGGCGGCAGCACGAGCCACAGCAGGGTCAGGGGAGGGAGACGCGTCACGGAGGCGGCATGTTAGCGCCACACTGCCAGCATTGCTCGAAGGGCCCATCGATGCGCTCTGCGCACGCGGGGCAGGTCCAGTGCAGCTCGCGTGGGTGTTGCAAGGCCTCCAGCAGCTCGCGGGCACGCGTCCATTGCTCGGCATGCTTCACCCACACCTCGGGCAGGCCCTGGTCGGGGGGAATTTCGCCCGCGATGCCGCCGGCGAAATAGCGCTGCACGCTGGCTTCGATGCCGGCGTGGGTCAGCCAGTCGGCCCACAGCGTGGCGACGGTGACGTTGGGGGCCTGTGCGAGGCGTTTCATGCCGGCATCATGCCCCTGGTCGTGCAAACTCGTCCAGGCGGGCTTATCGTGGCGCCTGAGAACCCCCAACCATCGAGGAGAACGACATGCCCAAGGCCATCCAGATCCAGCAGTTCGGCGGGCCCGAGCAGCTCCAGCTCGTGGACGTGAACGTCGGCGAGCCCGGCCCCGGCGAGGTGCGCATCCGCCACCATGCCTGTGGCCTGAACTACATCGACATCTACCAGCGCACCGGCCTGTACCAGGGCGCCCTGCCGTTGACGCTGGGCATGGAGGCTGCCGGGGTGGTCGAGGCCATCGGGGAGGGGGTGACGCACCTGGCGCCCGGCATGCGCGTGGCCTACGCCAGCCAGCCGCCCGGCGCCTACTGCGAAGTGCGCGTGATGCCGGCGCGCTGTGTGGTGCAACTGCCCGACGGCATCGACTTCGAGACCGGCGCGGCCATGATGCTCAAGGGCCTGACGGTGCAGTACCTGCTGCGCAAGACCCAGCCCCAGGGGGGGCTGCAGCCGGGCGACCCTGTGCTCTTCCATGCCGCGGCCGGTGGCGTGGGCCTGATCGCCTGCCAGTGGGCCCGCTCGATGGGTCTGCAACTCATCGGCACGGCCGGCAGCGACGAGAAGTGTGCGCTGGCCCGTGAGATGGGTGCCGCCCACGTCATCAACTACAAGACCGAGGACATCGTGGCCCGGGTGAAGGAGATCACCGGCGGGCGTGGCGTGAAGGTGGTCTATGACTCCATCGGCAAGGACACCTGGGAGGCCTCGCTCGACTGCCTGCGCCCCCTGGGTCTGATGGTCACCTACGGCAATGCCTCGGGGCCCGTGCCGCCCTTCAGCGTGGGCACCCTGGCGGCCAAGGGCTCGCTCTACGTGACCCGACCCACGCTCTTCACCCATCTGGCCACTCGCGAATCCACCCAGGCCATGGCCGATGATCTCTTTGGCATGGTGACGAGTGGGCAGGTGAAGATCCGCATCGACCAGCGCTACCCGCTGGCCGATGTGGCCCAGGCCCATCGCGACCTGGAAGCGCGCAAGACCACCGGCTCCACGGTGCTGCTGCCCTGATCAGGCGCCTGGGGCGGGGGTGTCCTGCCCCGGGTGATGGCCCACCGCACCACGGTAGGCATGCCAGCTGGCATGGCCCAGCACCGGGCCGATGACCAGCAGGCCCAGAAAGGCCGGCAGCAGCGCCAGCACCACCAGCGCCGTGATCAGGAAGCCCCACCACAGCATCACGCCGGTCTGCGTGAGGCACAGGCGCAGGCTGGTGAGGGCCGCCGAGATCGCATCGGTCTGCCGGTCGAGGATCATGGGCAGGCTCACCACGCTCACAGCGAAGATCAACGCGGCGAACACACCGCCCACGGCCAGGTAGGCGAGGATGAAGTTCAGATTCTCCGGCGCGAGCAGCTTCCACAGCGAGCCCTGGAAGTCGGGCACCTGGTCGAAGCTCACGGCAAACACCACCAGCGAGGCGCGGCCCCAGAGCATCTCGAGGATGAGCAGCACGCCGCCGAAGATGGCCATGGTGCCCACCTTGGCTTCCCAGGCCAGCAGCGAACTGCCCAGGTCCGGCCGCTGGCCTTGCTCCAGTCGGCGGCTGGCCTCGTACAGGCCCAGGCACAGGAAGGGACCCATCAGCAGGAAGCCTGCGCTCAGCGCCAGCGTGTAGGCGGGGGCATGCTCATACACGGCCAGCAGCAGCCAGCCCATCACGGCGAAGCAGGCCCCGAAAAAGAGCCCCAGGCCGGGACAGCGGATGAAGTCTTTCCAGCCACGGGCCAGCCAGCGCAGCGGGTCGGCAAAGCCCAGCGGGTGCAGGGGCAGATCGAAGACAGTGGGGGGTGGGGGCGAGACCTCGGGGGCGTTCATGGCAGAACCGTCGGCAGCGGATGCCGACGATTCTGCAAGCCGGCGCCCCCGGCAGTGCTCAGGACTTCCCCGGGACGCCTGCGCTGGCGCGCGCGCGCCGCATGCGGCGGATCTCGTCGAGGATCAGCAGGATCGCCCCCAGTGTGATCGCGCTGTCGGCCAGGTTGAAGGCCGGGAAGTGACGTCCTCCGGCGTGGAAATCGAAGAAGTCCACCACATAGCCGTGCCACACACGGTCGATCACGTTGCCGATCGCGCCGCCCAGGATGAGCGCAAGCGCCCAGGCGAACATCCTCTCGTGTCCATGACGGTGCAGCAGCCAGGTGATGAAGATCGAGGCGGCGATGCCCAGCACGATGAAGAACCAGCGCTGCCAGCCCGAGGCCCAGGCCAGGAAAGAGAAGGCCGCACCGGGGTTGTGTACGCGCACGATGTTGAAGAACGACGTGATGGGCGTGCTGTCTCCGAGCTGGTAGTGGTGCACGATCAGCGCCTTGGTGAGCTGGTCCAGCACGATGATGGCCAGGGCGATACCGAGCCAGCGGCCCAGGTGAGGGGTGGGTGCCGTCTTGACGTTCATCAAGCCACCTCGCGGGTCTCGCCGGCACCGAAGAGATTGCTCACGCAACGGCCGCACAGTGTGGGGTGCTGGCTGTCGGCGCCCACGTCGTCGCGGTAATGCCAGCAGCGTTCGCACTTCGTGGCCGTGCTGGGCGTGACCTGTACGGTCAGCTCGGTGCCATCGACCACGGTGGCGGCCGAGGTGATGAGCACGAAGCGCAAGTCCTCGCCCAGACTTTCGAGCAGGGCGCGGTCCTCAGGGCCGGCCGTGATGCGCACGGTGGCCTGCAGCGAGGCGCCCACCTGCCCCGTGGAACGCACCGCCTCGATCTCCTTGTTGACCACGTCACGAATCTCGCGGATGCGCGACCACTTGGCCAGCAGTGCCTCGTCACCGGCGGCCGGAAAGCCCCAGAAAGTCTCGATGAAGATCGACGCAGAAGCACCGGGGGCGAACACCTTCCAGGCCTCCTCGGCGGTGAAGCTCAGGAAGGGGGCCATCCAGCGCAGCATGCCGTGGGTGATGTGCCACAGCGCGGTCTGGGCCGAGCGGCGCGCGCGCGAGCCCGGCGCGGTCGTGTAGAGCCGGTCCTTCAGCACGTCCAGGTAGAAGGCGCCCAGGTCTTCCGAACAGTACACCTGCAGCTTGGCCACCACCGGGTGGAACTCGTACACGTCGTAGTGGGCCAGGATCTCGGCTTGCAGCTGGGCGGCGCGCGCCAGCGCGTAGCGGTCCACCTCCAGCATGTGCTCGACCGGCACGGCGTCCTTCGCCGGGTTGAAGTCGCTGGTGTTGGCCAGCAGGAAGCGCAGGGTGTTGCGGATGCGGCGGTAGGCGTCCACCACGCGGGCCAGGATCTTGTCGTCGATGCCCAGGTCGCCGGAATAATCGGTGGAGGCCACCCACAGGCGGATGATCTCGGCGCCCAGCTTGTCGCTCACCTCCTGCGGCACGACGGTGTTGCCCAGCGACTTGCTCATCTTGCGGCCCTGGCCATCCACGGTGAAGCCATGGGTGAGCAGGCCGCGGTAGGGGGCGCGGCCGTACATTGCGCAGGCCGTCAGCAGCGAGGAATGGAACCAGCCGCGGTGCTGGTCATGGCCTTCCAGGTACAGGTCGGCCTCGGGCCCGCTGTCGTGGCCGGCACCCGCATGGCTGCCCTTGAGCACCGTGGTGTGCGTGGTCCCCGAGTCGAACCACACCTCCAGGATGTCGGTGCTTTTGGTGTACTGCGCCGGGTCGGTCGCGTCGCCGATGCGCTGCAGGATCTCGGCCGTGGTGAGCTTGCTCCAGGCTTCGATGCCGCCGGCCTCCACCACCTGGGCGGCCAGGTCGATGATCTCGGGTGTGCGCGGGTGCGGCTCGCCGCTGTCCACGTGCAGCAGGAAGGGCAGGGGCACGCCCCAGCTGCGCTGGCGGCTGATGCACCAGTCGGGCCGGTTGGCGATCATGTCGCGCAACCGGGCGCGGCCGTTCTCGGGATAGAACTGCGTGTGGTCGATGGCCTCCAGCGCCATCTGGCGCAGGGTCCTGGGGGCCTTGTCGGTGGTGAAGATGCCCTCGCCCTCGTCCATGCGCACGAACCACTGGGCGGCTGCGCGGTAGATCACCGGCGTCTTGTGGCGCCAGCAGTGCGGGTAGCTGTGGGTGATGGTCTCGGTGGCGAAGAGCCGGTCATGCTCGCGCAGCGTCTCGATGATCGCCGGGCAGGCCTTCCAGATGTTCTGACCGCCGAACAGCGGCAGCGCGGCCTCGTACTGGCCGTTGCCCTGCACGGGGTTGAGGATCTGGTCGTAGGCCAGACCATGGGCGACGCAGGAGTTGAAGTCCTCCACGCCGTAGGCGGGCGCCGAGTGCACGATGCCGGTGCCGTCATCAGCGGTGGCGTAGTCGGCCAGGTAGACGGGCGAGAGCCGGTCGTAGCCCGGGTGCACATGGGCCAGCGGGTGGTGGAAATGGATCTTCTCCAGCGCACGGCCCTGGGTGGTGGCCAGCACGCGCCCCTCCAGGCCGTAGCGCTTCAGGCAGGCCTCCACCAGCGACTCGGCCAGCACCAGCAGGCCGCGCGAGGTTTCCACCAGCGCGTAGACGATCTCGGGGTTGAGGTTGAGTGCCTGGTTGGCGGGGATGGTCCAGGCGGTGGTGGTCCAGATCACCGCATACATCGGCCGGCCTTCCAGGCCCTCGGGGCTGCCATGGGGCAGGCCGGTTTCGCGGAAGAAGGCCTGCAGCAGCTTGGCCGGTTCTGCGCACAGGAAGCCCACGTCCAGCGTCTGGCTCTTCTTGTCCTGGTATTCGATCTCGAACTCGGCGAGCGACGAGCCGCAGTCGAAGCACCAGTACACGGGCTTCAAGCCGCGGTAAACGAAGCCGCGCTCCATCACACGCTTGAAGGCGCGGATCTCGTTGGCCTCGGTCACGAAGTCCATCGTGCGATAGGGCCGGTCCCACTGGCCCAGCACGCCCAGGCGCTTGAAGTCAGCCATTTGCTGGGCGATCTGCTCGGTGGCAAATGCCCGGGCTTTGGCCTGCATCTCGTCGCGGCTCAGGCCCCGGCCATGGAGTTTTTCGATGGCGTTTTCGATCGGCAGGCCATGGCAGTCCCAGCCAGGGATGTACTGCGCGTCGAAGCCGGCGAGCTGGCGCGCCTTGACGATCATGTCCTTGAGCACCTTGTTGACGGCATGCCCGATGTGGATCTTGCCGTTGGCATAGGGCGGGCCGTCGTGCAGGATGAACTTGGGCTTGCCGCAGCGGGCATCACGCAGCTGCTTGTAGATCCCCTGCTCGTCCCAGGCCTGGGCCCAGCCCGGCTCGCGCTTGGGCAGATCGCCGCGCATGGGGAAGGGCGTGTCGGGCAGATTCAGGGTGGCTCGGTAGTCTTTGGCGTCGCTCATGGTCGTGGGGCGCGCGCAAGGCGCTTCAGGGTCTCGGGCCCCAAAGGGGCGGGGCAGGCGGGGGCCCGGTGTCGCCGCTCAGGGCAGCGTCAAATTCGGTCGCGCGTGGTCTGGCGGCGCGTCTGGCCGTGCAGCGAGGCGAAGTAGGCGCGCGCGTTGGCCACGTCACGGTCGATGGCGGCCTTCAGGGCCTCCAGCGTGTCGTAGCGGGCTTCGTCGCGCAGTTTGTGCAGCAGTTCCACCCGGGCGATTTTACCGTAGCCCCCCTCCAGCCCCAGGTGGGCAGGCCAGTCCAGGCAATAGACCTCCAGCAGCACCCGGCCGCTGTGGTCCACGGTCGGGCGCAGTCCCAGGCTGGCCACGCCGTCCAGCGCCTCGTCGGTCAGCCCGTAGGTGCGCACGGCAAAGATGCCCTGGGCGGCCGCCTTGGGGTGGGGAAAGCGCAGGTTGAGGGTGCGGAATCCCAGGTCGCGGCCCAGCTTGCGGCCATGCACGATGTGACCGCTCAGGCTGTAGGGGCGGCCCAGCAGGCTGGTCACGCGGTCCATGTCGCCGGCGGCCAGGGCCTCGCGCACGGCCGAGCTCGACACGCGCAGGCCATGCACCTCGTAGCTCATCATGCGCGCCACGTCGAAGCCGCGCTGGTCGCCCAGCCGGTCGAGCAGGGCATAGTCGCCGGCCCGCTTGGCGCCAAAGCGAAAGTCATCACCCACCAGCACGTACTTGGCGCCCAGGCCATGCACCAGCACCTCGTCGATGAAGGCCTCGGGCGCGAGGCTGGCCAGCCGCTGGTCGAAGGGCAGAACCACCACCTGGTCGATGCCGCAGCGCTGCAGTTCGGTGAGCTTGTCGCGCAGCGGAGCGATGCGGGCCGGGGCCATCTCAGGCTTGCCCAGCGCCTGGGCGAAGTAGTCCCGCGGATGGGGTTCGAAGGTGAGCACACAACTGGGCAGACCGCGATGCTGGGCTTCGTTGCGCAGCAGGGCCAGCATGGCCTGGTGGCCGCGGTGCACGCCGTCGAAGTTGCCGATGGTCAACGCACAGGCGGGCGCCAGACCTTGGTGATGAAAGCCGCGGAAGACACGCATGGGCGCCGATTATCCGCCGCCCGGCCCCAGGATGTCCTGCGGCCCCGCAAGCCAGCGCCACTGGCCCGGGGCGAGGTCGGCCGGGAGCGGCAGTGCACCGAACTGGCTGCGGTGCAGGTGTGCCACATGGTTGCCGGTGGCCGCCACCATGCGCTTGACCTGGTGGTACTTGCCCTCGGTCAGCGTGAGGCGCAGCGAGCGCTCGCCGGTGGCTTCGCAGGCCGCCGCACGCACGGGCCTGGGGTCGTCATGCAGCACCACGCCGCCGAGCAACTGGGCCACCTGCCCGGGCGTCACCGGGTCGGCGGTGAGGGCCTCATAGACCTTGGGCACATGCTTCTTCGGCGAGGTGAGGCGGTGGATCAGCGCGCCGTCATCGGTGAGCAGCAGCAGGCCGGTGGTGTCCTGGTCGAGCCGGCCCACGGCCTGCACGCCGCGGGTGCGCAAAGGGCCGGGCAGCAAGGTCATCACGCTGGGCCAGGCCGAGGGTTTCTGAGAACACTCGTAGCCGGCCGGCTTGTGCAGCATCACCAGCGCCTTGGCATGGAAGGGCCAGTCCTGGCCTTCCAGGTTGAACACCAGGCCTTGTGTGTCGACCGCTTCGCCCGGGTCATCGCAGACCTGCCCCGCGATGCGGACCTCACCCGAGAGGATGAGGGCGTCGCAATGCCGGCGGGTCCCGAAACCCTGGCTGAAGAGCACGTCGCGCAATCGCATGATGAGAGGAATGCTGGAAACAGGACAGCCGCCCGTAGGCGGCTGGCCGGTGCCCAGTGTAGCCTCGCGATCAGGCGAACACGCCGGCGGTGTCTTGCATGCGCTCGGACACCTCGCCCAGATGGTGCAGGGTGTCGCCGAAGCTCAGCTCCAGGCAGGTGAGGTGCTTGAAGTAGTGGCCCGCGATGTATTCGTCGGTCACGCCGATGCCACCGTGCAGCTGGATGGACTGCTGGCCCACGTAGCGCATCGACTGGCCGAGTTGCACCTTCGCCTGCGAGATGGCACGGCGACGCAACTCATGGGGCTCGCCCAGCTTGAGCGTGGCGTAGTAGCTCATCGAGCGCGCGAGTTCCAGCTGCATCTTCATGTCGGCCACGCGGTGGCGCAGGGCCTGGAAGGTGCCGATGGGCACGCCAAACTGCTTGCGGGTGTTGAGGTAGTCCACCGTGATCGCAAAGAGCTGGTCCATCGCCCCCACGGCCTGGGCGCACTGGGCGGCGATGGCCACATCGACCATGGCTTCCAGGGCCTTGAGACCGTCGGCCGGGCCAGCCAGCAAGGTGGCTGGCGAGTCGGAGAAGCTGACCTCGGCAGCGCGGCTGCCATCCTGGAGTGCGTAGCCGCGGGTGGCCACGCCGGCGGCGCCGCGTTCCACCAGGAAGAGCGCAATGCCCTGGGCCTCGTCGTCGGCACCCGAGACGCGGGCGGGCACGAGGAAGGCGTCAGCCTGGTCGCCCACCGGCACCACGCTCTTGGCACCATTCACGCGCCATTGGCCCTTCGACTCGGTCGCGCGCGTCTTCACATGGCGCAGCACATGGCGGGCCTCGCGTTCCTGGTGGGCCAGCACCACGAGGGCCGAGCCTTCGGCGATGCGCGGCAGCCAGGCCGACTGCACCTCGGCACTGCCATAGGCCGCCAGGCCGCTCGTGGCGACCAGCGAGACGGCCGCGTAAGGCTCGAGCACGATGCCGCGCCCCAGCTCCTCCATCACCACCATGGCTTCCACCGGGCCGAAACCCATGCCGCCGTGCGCCTCAGGGACCGCCAGTCCCATCAGACCCAGCTCGGCCATCTCGCCCCAGGCGTCGCGGGAGAAGCCCCCCGACTTGACGATGTTGCGGCGGCGCTCGAAATCGTAAGCCTTGGACACCCACTTCTTGACGGCATCGCGCAGCTGTTCCTGGTCGTCGGAAAAATCGAAGTCCATCTCACACCCCCAGGGTCATCTGCGCCACGATGTTGCGCTGCACTTCGTTGGAGCCGCCGTAGATCGTGGTCTTGCGCATGTTGAAGTAGGTCGAGGCCAGCGGCGCGCAGTGCATCGCGCCGACGTAGTCACCCTGCCAGCCGGCTTCCATGGCCTCGTAGATGAAGGGCAGGGCGTAGGGGCCTGCGGCGAGCATCATCAGCTCGGTGTAGCGCTGCTGGATCTCGGAGCCGCGGATCTTCAGCAGCGCCGCCACGTCCAGCGCCTTCTTGCCGCCGCGCTCGGCCGACAGCACGCGCAGCACCATCATCTCGAGAGCGACGATGTCCACCTCGAGCTGGGCGATCTGGTCGCGGAAGCGCAGGTCGTCGATGAGCGGGCGGCCACCGGAGCGCTCGGCCTTGGCGATGCGTTTGAGCCGCTCCAGCTCACGCTTGGCGCGGTTGACGTCGGCGATGTTGGTGCGCTCATGGGCCAGGAGGTACTTGGCATAGGTCCAGCCTTTGTTCTCCTCGCCCACGAGGTTTTCGGCCGGCACCTCGACGTTGTCGAAGAAGACCTCGTTGACCTCGTGCTCGCCATCCAGGGTGATGATGGGGCGCACGGTGATGCCAGGCGACTTCATGTCGATCAGCAGGAAGCTGATGCCCGTCTGCGGCTTGCCCGAGGTGTCGGTGCGCACCAGGCAGAAGATCCAGTCGCCATACTGGCCGAGGGTGGTCCAGGTCTTCTGGCCGTTGACGATGTATTTGTCGCCCTTGCGCTCGGCGCGGGTCTTCAGCGAGGCCAGGTCCGAGCCGGAGCCGGGCTCCGAATAGCCCTGGCTCCACCACACCTCGCCGCTCATGATGCCGGGCAGGAAGCGCCGATGCTGCTCGGGAGTGCCGAAAGCCATGATCACGGGAGCCACCATCACCGGGCCGAAGGGCACGATGCGCGGTGCGCCGGCCAGGGCGCACTCTTCTTCAAAGAGATGCTTCTGGACGGCATTCCAGCCGGGGCCACCGAACTCCTTGGGCCAGCCATAGCCGTGCCAGCCCTTTTTGCCGAGGATGCGGGCCCAGCGCTGCAAATCGTCTTTGGTGAGCCGCAGGTCGTTGTGGACCTTGTGGGCGATGTCCTGGGGCAGGTGGGCCCGCACCCAGGTTCTCACCTCGTCGCGGAAGGCGAGCTCTTCCGCCGTGAAGTTCAAATCCATGGCTGTCTCCTGAAGGCGCTGCCCGCGGCAACGCGTATCGTGCCAGACAGTTTACGCACGATCGTTCGAGGCCTGCTGTCCCAGGAGCGACATCAGGGGGCGCCGACAGGGTCATTCCGCAGCGCGGGCGGACCTCAGTAGCGACGGTCGAGGACGAGCAGGTCGTTTTCCCGCTTCATCTGGAAGCGGTTCAGGAAACTGTTGCCCAGCAAGACATAGGGCATGTCGTGCGGCACGACCAGGGCCTCAACGCCGTGGACTTCCACTTCGGCGATGCGCACCGATGAGAGCGTGATGCGGTGAGCCTGGGTCGTGCCGTTGGCGGTCTGCACGCGAACGGGGCTCGCGGCACTGAGGTCCAGCCCCATGCGCTGGGCTTCGGCACGCCCCAGCGCGACCGACGTGGCTCCCGTGTCCACCAGAAACTGCGTGGCACGACCATTGATCGACCCTTGGGCGCGGAAATGCCCGCCTGAACTGACGCTCAAGACGATCCGTGAGCCACCGGACGAAGCTCCAGTCCCTCCCAGGTTCACCGGCGAAGCCCCCAGCGCCACGGTGCGCCGCTGCCCCGCCACCTCCACCACGGTGTGTGTCGGTGACACGCTCAGCACCTTGACGCCTTGCACCGTGCTGCCCGCGCCGACCGCACGTGGCGATCCTCCGTCGATCACCAGCAGGGCCTTCGAGCCCATGCTGCCGGTCATGGCGACGTTCTGGCCCCAGGCAGCCGAGGCGCTCAGGGTGGCGGCCAGCGCCGGCAGGAGGAGAGCGGCGCGGCCCATGCAGGTCAATCCCGGAAGTTGTTGAAGCTCAGGGGCACTTCGGTCACGTCCTTGCGCAGCAGGGCGATGGCCGCCTGCAGGTCGTCGCGCTTGGCACCGGTCACCCGCACCGTATCGCCCTGGATGGCGGCCTGCACCTTGAGCTTGCTGCCCTTGATGATCTGCTGGATCTTCTTGGCCAGGTCCGACTCGATGCCGGCCTTCACCTTCACCACTTGCTTGACCTTGTCGCCGCCGATCTTTTCGATCTTGGCGCTGGTGTCGAGGAAGCGCACGTCCACATTGCGCTTGGCCAGCTTGCTGGTGAGGATGTCCATCACCTGACCGATCTGGAAGTCGCTGTCGCCGAAGAGGGTGATCTCCTTGTCCTTCAGCTCGACTTTTGCGCTGGTGCCCTTGAAGTCGAAGCGCGTGCCAATTTCCTTGGCCGACTGGTCCACGGCATTGCGGACTTCCACGAAATCGGGCTCGAGAACGGTGTCGAAACTGGGCATGGTGGGGAAGCGGCGTGCAAAGGGTGGCAATCGGGGAAAATTCTGCCATGCAAATCGAGACCGGCGTCAGCCTGAAGCCCTACAACACCTTCGCCTTGCCGGCACTGGCGCACACTTTGGTGCGCATTGCCGGCGATGCCGATGTGCGCGCCGTGCTGGACCATCCCCGCCTGGGGCCCGCCCCGAAGTTCGTCCTGGGAGGCGGCAGCAACATCGTGCTGACGCGTGATCTCACGGCGGTGGTGCTCAAGGTCGAAGTGCGTGGCCTGCGCCTGGTGCAGGAGCGCTCCGACGCCTGGATCGTCGAGGCGGGGGCGGGGGAGTCCTGGCACGACCTGGTCGCCTGGACCCTGGACCAGGGCCTGCCGGGCCTGGAAAATATGGCGCTGATCCCCGGCACGGTGGGCGCGGCGCCCGTGCAGAACATCGGCGCCTATGGCCTGGAGCTCAAGGATCGGTTCGAGTCGCTCGACGCGGTGGACCTGGTGACCGGACGCAGCGTGCGGCTCGATGCCACGATGTGCCGTTTTGGCTACCGAGACAGCATCTTCAAGCAGGCGCTGGCCGGCAAGAGCGTGATCACGCGCGTGCGACTGCGCCTGCCCCGCCCGTGGCAGCCGGTGCTGGGCTATCTCGACCTGGAGCGGCGCATGGCCGAGACCGGGATCACGTCCCCCGATGCGCGCCAGATCTTTGAGTGGGTCTGTGAGATCCGCCGCGCCAAACTCCCCGACCCGGCGGTCATCGGCAATGCGGGCAGTTTCTTCAAGAACCCGGTGGTCACCGCCGAGCAATGCCGCGACATCATCGGCCGCGACCCGGCCATCGTGCACTACCCCATGCCCGATGGCAGCTTCAAGCTGGCTGCCGGCTGGCTCATCGACGCCTGCGGCTGGAAGGGCAAGACCGTGGGCCGCGCCGGTGTCTACGAAAAGCAGGCCCTGGTGCTGGTGAACCGCGGGGGTGCCCGAGGCGCCGAGGTCGTGACCTTGGCGCGGGCCATCCAGGAAAGCGTCTACGGGCGCTTTGGCATCCGCCTGGAGCCGGAGCCGGTGGTGGTATGAGGTCTGACGCCCTCAGCCAAAGTGGCAGATGTAGTGGTAGGGCGCACCCTCCACCCGGATCTGGAAGCTGGCGTTGCCCGGCACCGGGAAGGACTGGCCGGCCTCGAAGCGCTGCCATTCGGAGTGACCCGGCAGCAGCACTTCGCAGGCACCGGCCACGGTCTCCATCACTTCCGGCGCACCGGTGTTGAAGGTGAGCGTGGCGGGCAGGATGACGCCCACACTCTTGCGCGTGCCGTCGGCCAGGGTGACGGTGTGCGACACGCATTTGCCGTCGAAATAGACATTGGCCTGGGTGCTGACGGAAACGTTGGCGATCTGGGACGTCATGATGGCAAGCAGTTGGGAGAGGGGAAAGTTCAATGGTAGCGAGTCCGGGGCGTCCCTCTCCCGAGGGATGGTGCCGCTGCGATCAGCGTGGAACACTCTCTTCCACGCCTCAGGCAACAGATTCCTCGGGAGCGGTCAGAAGAACGGGGCGGACCCTGGAAGGATCCAGGGTCCAGTCAGGGAGGTGACCGCCTTCCCGGGGGCCCGTCGCTGCACGGTGATCAAGGGGTGGTCGTTGCGTCACCGCCGGTGAGCAGCGGGATGCTGCCGTCCGAACTGGTGCCGAGCAGGCCGGTGCGGGAGTAGATGCCCAGCTTGTCGCGCGTGTCGGCGATGTCGAGGTTGCGCATCGTGAGCTGACCGATGCGGTCGGCCGGTGTGAAGGGCGCGTCTTCCACTTTTTCCATCGACAGTCGCTCCGGCGCGTAGGTGAGGTTGGGGCTCACCGTGTCGAGAATGGAGTAGTCGTTGCCGCGGCGCAGTTCCAGCGTCACCTCGCCGGTGATGGCGCGCGCCACCCAGCGCTGGGCGGTCTCGCGCAGCATCAGGCACTGCGGGTCGAACCAGCGGCCCTGGTAGAGCAGCCGGCCCAGGCGCAGGCCGTTGATGCGGTATTGCTCGATGGTGTCCTCGTTGTGGATGCCGGTCACCAGGCGTTCGTAGGCAATATGCAGCAGCGCCATGCCGGGGGCCTCGTAGATGCCGCGGCTCTTGGCCTCGATGATGCGGTTCTCGATCTGGTCGCACATGCCCAGACCATGCCGACCACCGATGGCATTGGCTTCGGCGAAGAGCTCGACGGCACTGGCGAAGCTGCGGCCGTTCAGGGCCACCGGCACGCCATCCTCGAAGCGCACCGTCACGGTCTCGGGCTTGATCACCACGTCCTCGCGCCAGAAGGCCACGCCCATGATCGGGTTGACGATGTTGATGCCCTTGTTGAGAAACTCCAGATCCTTCGCCTCATGGGTGGCGCCCAGCATGTTCGAGTCGGTCGAGTAGGCCTTCTCGACGCTCATCTTGTAGTCGAAGCCGTTGGCAATGAGGTACTCGCTCATCTCCTTGCGCCCGCCCAGCTCGTCGATGAAGGCCTGGTCGAGCCAGGGCTTGTAGATCCTCAGTGCCGGGTTGGCCAGCAGGCCGTAGCGGTAGAAGCGCTCGATGTCGTTGCCCTTGAACGTGGAGCCGTCACCCCAGATGTTCACGCCGTCCTCGCGCATGGCCACCACGAGGGCGGTGCCGGTGACGGCGCGGCCCAGCGGCGTGGTGTTGAAGTAGGTCGCGCCCCCGCTCTTGATGTGGAAGGCGCCGCACTGGATGGCGGCGATCCCTTCGGCCACCAGCTGCGCGCGGCAGTCCACCAGGCGGGCAATCTCGGCGCCATAGGCCTTGGCCTTGCGGGGGATTTCCTCGTAGTCGGACTCGTCGGGCTGGCCCAGGTTGGCGGTGTACGCGCAGGGAATGGCGCCCTTGCCGCGCATCCAGTGGACCGCAGCGCTGGTGTCCAGGCCACCGGAAAAGGCGATGCCGACGCGCTCGCCGACGGGGAGTTTTTGCAGGATGGTCGCTGCCACGGGAGGTCTCCAGGAAAACCCCGTGATTCTAGGCGCCCTGCCGCGGCGGGCTGCCACAATGCCTGCATGGCTGACCTGTTTGCCTCGACCAACCCCGCCGATGACGCCCCGCTGGCCGAGCGGCTGCGCCCGCGCACGCTCGACGACGTGATCGGCCAGGCCCACCTGCTGGGCGAGGGCAAGCCGCTGCGCGTGGCTTTCGAGTCAGGCCGGCCCCACTCGATGATCCTGTGGGGTCCGCCTGGGGTGGGCAAAACCACGCTGGCACGGCTGATGGCCGATGCCTTCGATGCCCAGTTCCTGCAGATCTCGGCCGTGCTGGGGGGCGTGAAGGACATCCGCGAGGCGGTGGAGCAGGCCCAGGTGGCCAGGAGTCAGGGGCGGCGCACGATCGTGTTCGTGGACGAGGTGCACCGCTTCAACAAGGCGCAGCAGGACGCCTTCCTGCCGCACGTGGAGTCGGGCCTGTTCACCTTCATCGGGGCCACCACCGAAAACCCGTCCTTCGAGGTCAACTCGGCCTTGCTCTCGCGTGCCACGGTGCACGTGCTGCAGGCCCTGGGCGACGACGACATGGTGGCGCTGCTGGAGAAGGCCCAGGCCCTGCTGCAGGCCCCGGGGCTCACCGCGGCGGCGCGCACGCGACTCATCGCCTATGCCGACGGCGACGCGCGCCGGCTGCTCAACACCTACGAGAACCTCGCGCGGGTGGCCCAGCCCCAGGGGCTGGCGGAGATGGACGAGGCCCTGCTCGAACGCGCGCTGGGTGAGCAACTGCGCCGCTATGACAAGGGGGGCGAGCAGTTCTACGACACCATCTCGGCGCTGCACAAGTCGGTACGGGGCTCCGATCCTGATGCGTCCCTCTACTGGTTCGTGCGCATGCTCGATGGCGGCGTGGACGCCCGCTACATCGCGCGCCGCCTCGTGCGCATGGCCAGTGAAGACATCGGCCTGGCCGACCCGCGTGCGTTGCGCCTCACGCTCGATGCGGCCGAGACCTACGAGCGCCTGGGGTCGCCCGAGGGGGAACTCGCCCTCGCGCAGGCGGTGGTCTATCTCGCCGTGGCACCGAAGTCGAACGCGGTCTACACGGCCTACAAGGCGGCGCGGGCCTTCGTGAAGCAGGACGGCACGCGGCCGGTGCCCTTGCATCTGCGCAATGCACCGACGCGACTGATGAAGGATCTGGGCTACGGCCAGGACTACCGCTATGCCCATGACGAGGAAGGCGGCTACGCCGCTGGCGAGCGCTACTTCCCGGATGCGGTCGAGCCCCCGCGCTTTTACCAACCCGTGAACCGGGGGCTCGAGATCCGGATCGGTGAAAAACTCCAGGAACTGCGCCAAAAGGACGAACAGTCGCGCAAAAGACGATGATTTTTCGGAATCTTCGTTGGAATGACGGTGTTTGAAGGGAAAACCCCGAAGATTTCACCATCCAGCGCCTCGATACAATCCGCGCCACTTTGAAGCCGACCGCAGGCGGGGGCGGGTTGTCCCCTCATGGTCGGCTTCGCTTTAGCGCCTAGAGTCGTCGCGACGGGCGCGGGGAGGCTGTGGCATGGCCCGGAACTTGCGAGCCCCGCGCGCTTGTTGCGCCCGACCGGGCGCCTTCCTGTTTTCGTCGGAGACCGACTGATGGACATCTTCATACAACAGGTCATCAACGGCCTGGTGCTGGGCAGCATGTACGCGCTGGTGGCACTGGGCTACACGATGGTCTACGGCATCATCAGCCTCATCAACTTCGCCCACGGCGAGGTGCTGATGGTGGGAGCGATCACCAGCTGGATGATCATCACCCATCTGCAGGAGTCGGCGCCGGGCCTGCCGGGCTGGGCGATGCTGCTGATCGGTCTGCTGTGCGCCATCGTGGTGTGCGCCACGCTGAACTTCACCATCGAGAAGGTGGCCTATCGGCCGCTGCGCGGACAGCCGAGACTGGCGCCCCTCATCACCGCCATCGGCATGTCCATCCTGCTCCAGACGCTGGCGATGATCATCTGGAAGCCCAATCCCAAACCCTATCCGCAGTTGCTGCCCACCGAGACCATTCCCATCGGCGGGGCGGTCATCACGGTCACGCAGATCGTGATCCTGAGCAGTACCGTGATCCTGCTGGCTGCACTGCTGTGGCTGGTAAATCGCACCAAGCTCGGCCGGGCGATGCGTGCGACCGCCGAGAACCCGCGCGTGGCCAGCCTGATGGGCGTCAAGCCTGACATGGTCATCTCGGCCACCTTCATCATCGGCGCCGTGCTCGCGGCGGTGGCTGGCGTGATGTGGGCCTCGAACTACGGCACGGTTCAACACACCATGGGCTTCCTGCCCGGCCTCAAGGCCTTCACGGCGGCGGTGTTCGGCGGCATCGGCAACCTGACCGGCGCAATGGTGGGGGGCGTGCTGCTGGGGCTGATCGAGGCCATCGGCGCGGGCTATCTGGGCGCGCTGACGGGCGGCGTGCTGGGCAGTCACTATTCGGACATCTTCGCCTTCATCGTGCTCATCCTCGTGCTGACGCTGCGCCCGTCGGGTCTGCTGGGCGAGCGTGTGGCCGATCGCGCCTGAGGCTGCTGGAGACAACACCATGACGCAACGCAACAAGCTCATCGTGATGATCCTGGCCGGTCTGGGCCTGCTCATCCTTCCGCACTTTGCGCTGTACTTCGGACAGGGCTGGGTGCGCATCATCGACCTGGCCCTGCTCTACGTGCTGCTGGCCCTGGGCCTGAACATCGTGGTGGGCTACGCCGGTCTGCTCGACCTGGGCTATGTGGCCTTCTACGCGGTGGGGGCCTACATGATGGCCCTGCTGGCCTCGCCCCACCTGTGGGATACGTTTCCAGCGATTGCCGCGATGTTCCCCAATGGTCTGCACACGCCGATCTGGGTCGTGGTTCCGCTGGCCGCCGGGCTGGCAGCCATCGCGGGGGTGATCCTGGGCACGCCGGTGCTGCGCCTGCGCGGGGACTATCTCGCCATCGTGACACTGGGCTTCGGCGAGATCATCCGTGTGTTCATGAACAACCTGGAACACCCGGTCAACATCACCAATGGACCGCGGGGTCTGAGCGGCATCGACTCGATGAACATCTTCGGGTTCGACTTCGGCAAGGCGCAGATCCTGACGATCGGCGACTGGACCTATCGCATGCCGCCGGTGGTGCTGTATTACTACCTGTTCCTCCTCCTGGTGGTGGCCAGCATCGTGATCTGCCATCGCCTGGAGAACTCCCGCATCGGACGGGCCTGGATGGCCGTTCGAGAGGATGACGTGGCCGCCAAGGCCATGGGCATCAACGTGCGCAACATGAAGCTGCTGGCCTTCGCCATGGGCGCGACCTTCGGCGGCGTGGCCGGCGCGATGTTCGCCTCCTTCCAGGGCTTCATCTCGCCCGAGTCTTTCGGCCTGATGGAGTCCATCATGCTGGTGGCCATGGTGGTGCTGGGCGGGCTGGGCCACCTGCCTGGCGTGATCCTGGGGGCGCTGCTCCTGGCCGCCCTGCCCGAGGTGCTGCGCTACGTGGCGGGCCCCTTGCAGAACATGACCGGCGGGCGGCTGGATGCCGCCATCCTGCGCCAGCTGCTCATTGCCCTGGCGATGATCACCATCATGCTGATCCGGCCGCGCGGCCTGTGGCCGGCCCGCGAGCACGGCAAGGCGGCACCCAGCCCCGTGACGAAGTGAGGAGATGCACGACATGAGCACTGATATCGTCCTCAAGGTCCAGGGTGTGTCCAAGCGTTTCGGTGGCCTGCAGGCCCTGTCCGACGTGGGCATCGAAATCCATCGCGGTCAGGTCTACGGACTGATCGGCCCGAACGGCGCTGGCAAGACCACCTTCTTCAACGTGCTGACGGGGTTGTACACGCCGGACTCGGGCAGCTTCGAGCTCGAGGGCAAGCCCTACAAACCCACGGCCGTGCATGAGGTGGCCAAGGCCGGCATCGCGCGCACCTTCCAGAACATCCGTCTGTTTGCCGAGATGACGGCGGTCGAGAACGTCATGGTGGGGCGGCATGTGCGCACGGGCACGGGTGTGCTGGGCGCCGTGTTCCGAACCAAGGGCTTCAAGGCCGAGGAAAAAGCCATCCGTGACCGCGCGATGGAACTGCTTGCCTACGTGGGCATCGAGAAGTACGCCGATTTCCGTGCCCGCACGCTCAGCTATGGCGACCAGCGCCGCCTGGAGATCGCCCGCGCACTGGCGACCGACCCGAAGCTGATCGCCCTGGACGAGCCCGCGGCCGGCATGAACGCCACCGAGAAGGTCGTGCTGCGCGAGCTCATCGACCGCATCCGCAACGACGGGCGTACGATCTTGCTGATCGAGCACGACGTGAAGCTCGTCATGGGGCTGTGCGACCGCGTGACCGTGCTCGATTACGGCAAGCAGATCGCCGAAGGCACCCCCTACGAGGTGCAGCGCAACGAGAAGGTGATCGAGGCCTATCTCGGCGCCGGACACACGGCCCATTGAACCTCACGCACGCGGAGCCAGTACACATGAGTCAAACGATGCTGAAGATCAGCGGGCTGCGGGTGGCCTACGGGGGCATCCAGGCCGTCAAGGGCGCCTCGCTCGAGGTGCGCCAGGGCGAGCTCGTCAGCCTGATCGGCGCCAACGGCGCCGGCAAGACCACCACGCTGAAGGCCATCACGGGCACCCAGCCCGTGGCCGAGGGCGACATCGAGTACCAGGGCAAGTCCATTCGCGGACAGGGAGCCTGGGACCTGGTGAAGCAAGGTCTGGTCATGGTGCCCGAGGGACGGGGCACCTTCACCCGCATGAGCATCACCGAGAACCTGCTGATGGGGGCTTTCACCCGCAATGACAAGGAGATCGATGCCGATGTCGAGAAGGTGTTTGCCCTCTTTCCGCGGCTGAAAGAGCGTAGGAACCAGCTTGCCGGCACGATGTCAGGCGGCGAACAGCAGATGCTGGCCATGGGCCGGGCGTTGATGGCGCGTCCGAAGGTGCTGTTGCTGGACGAGCCGTCGATGGGCCTGTCGCCCATCATGGTCGACAAGATCTTCGAGGTGGTGGACGACATCCACAAGCAGGGCGTGACCGTGCTGCTGGTCGAGCAGAACGCCAGCCGGGCTCTGCAACTGGCCAACCGCGGCTACGTGATGGAGTCGGGTGAAATCACCATGGAAGGCGAGGCCAAGGCTTTGCTGAACGACCCCAAGGTCCGCGCCGCCTACCTGGGCGAATGAGGCCTGCGCCGCGGCCTGGCGTGAAAGCCTCCACGGTGACAAGGCTTGTGCCGCGGGTTTCCTCGGTGCGCGTGTCGCACGCATGATGGCACCATCGCGCCGCTGCGCCAAAAGCGCATGACCGAGGAGATGTGATGTTGAGACGTTCCTTGATCACCGGGGCGCTGGGTGTGTGCCTGGCCCTGGCCACGCAGGCCCAGACCGGTCAACCCGTGCGTGTGGGCCTGATCGCGCCGCTGACCGGCGGCTCGGCCGATTTCGGCAACAGCGTGCGCTATGGCGCCGAGTTGGCGGTGAAGGAGATCAACGAGGTGGGCGGCTTCCTGGGGCGCCCGCTCGAACTCGTGATCCGCGATGACAAGGCGGTGCCCGACGAGGGGCGCCGCGTGTCGGAAGACCTTGTGCTGAAAGAGAAGGTCGATTTCACGATCGGATTTTGCAACACCGGCGTGGCCATGCGCTCGCTCGATGTGTTCCAGGACAACAAGCACCTGCTGATGGTGCCTTGCTCGCAGGGCACGGCGGTCACCACGAAGTACCCGCCGGCGCAAAGCTACATCTTTCGGGTGGCCCCGCCGGACATCCTCAACGCCCGCTTCCTGGTGAGCGAGATCGTCGATCGGCGCAAGCTGCGGCGGGTGGCCATCCTGGCGGACCGTACGGGCTATGGCGAGGGTGGCGTGAAGGACATCAGCGACGAGCTGGCCAAACGCAATCTCCAGCCGGTGTACGTGGGCCGCTTCGATCTGGGCGTGAAGACGCTGGTCGAGGAGATGCGAGCCGCCCAGTCCGCCTCGGCGGAGGCACTCGTTGTTTACACCGTGGGGCCGGAACAGGCCGCCGCAGTGCGCAGCCGCGCTGAATTGCGCTGGCAGGTGCCCTATTTCGCACCCTGGCCGCTGTCCTTCCGCAGTGTGCTGGAACTGGCGGGGCCCGAGGCGCTGGAGGGGACGATGATGACGCAGACCATCATCCAGGACCTTGCCAATGAGCGCCGCGTATCCTTCCTGGCGAGCTATTTCCGCCACTCGAAGGAAAAGCGCATCGGTTCGCTGATGGCGGCCGCCCAGTCCTACGACGCGGTTTACCTGATGCTGAGGGCCCTGTTCCAGACCAAGGGCGACGTGTCGGGCGATGCGCTGAAGAAGGCCCTGGAGAACTTCGACCGTCCGCATCGGGGCGTGGTCACCACCTATGGAGAACCGTTCAGCGCCACCGATCACGACGCCTTCTCGGTGAACATGATCTGGCTGGGCGTGTGGCGTCGTGGCGAAATCCAGTTTTACTACCCGGAGGACGCGAAGCGGTCCGCGTTCATCCGTCGCAAGGAGCCTTGATCCGATTGCGAAGGGGCTGTCCAAGAAGGCGCAAAAGACGGCGTGTGCCGGCACGGGACTTGCTGGTGCGAGGTGGGGTTGAGACGGAGGAAGGATGACATGAGGCGAGCTCATCGGTGGTTTGCCATGGCGTGCGGCCTGCTGTGGTGCGCAGGCGCCTTGGCGCAGGGTGTGCAGCCCGTGAAGGTGGGGTTGATCGCCCCGCTTACCGGCGGGTCTTCCGACATGGGGCAGAGCATGCAGCTGGCTGCGGAGCTGGCCGTGAAGGAGATCAACGCCGTGGGCGGCTACCTGGGGCGTCCACTGGAGCTGGTCGTTCGCGACGACCAGTCCGACCCTGAGCGAGGTCGGCAGGCCTCTGTGGAACTGGTGCAGCAGGAGAAGGTGGCGTTCACGCTTGGCTTCTGCGACAGTGAAGTGGCGCAGCGCTCGCTCGACGTTTTCCAGGAGCAGCGGCAGGTTCTGATGGTGCCCTGCGACACGGGCTCGGCGCTCACGGCACGTGCCCTGCGGGGCGACAGCTATATTTTCCGGTTGGCTCCACCGGATGAGCTGTCGGCTCGCGTGCTGGTCGGGGAGCTGGTCGATCGCCGCAAGTTGCGCAAGATCGCGGTGCTGGCGGACCGAACGGCCTACGGTGAAGGCGGCCTGAAGGATTTGACCGATGAGCTGGCGCAGCGCGAGCTCAAACCGGTGTATGTCGGCCGCTTCGACAGGGGCGTCAGGACATTGACCGAGGAACTGCGTCAGGCGCGTGCGCTCGGCAGTGAGGCCCTCATCGTCTGGGGCCGGGGGCCTGACCATGCGACGGCCCTGCGCTCGCGCGCCGAACTGCGCTGGGCCGTCCCCTATTTCGCGCCACCGACGCTGGCGTCGCGGCTGGCCCTCGAAGGTGCCAGTGCAGCCCTGCTGGACGGCGCGATCATGGTGCAGACGGTCCACCACGACATGGCCAACGAACGCCGGGCCACTTTTCTGACCAGTTATGCGGCCCATGCGGGTGGACGCAAGATGGGCTCGCTCACCGTGGCGGCACAAACTTATGATGCCATGTACCTGCTCGTGTCGGCGTTTTTCCAGGCGCGAGGCGGTGGCGGTGATGCCTTGAAGCAGTCGCTGGAGGCCCTGGAGCGGCCCTACCGAGGGGTGGTGACCACCTACGAGCGCCCCTATGCTGTGAAGGACCACGAAGCCTATTCGATCAACATGCTGTGGCTGAGCGTGTGGCGGGGGGGTGAGGTGCAGTACCTGTACCCGATCGATGCGCAGCGGGCGAGCGTGATCCGGCGCAAGGAGTCCTGACGCATCCGGCCCGAAGGGGGCGCCTAGAATCCGCGGCGCGTCGCGCACGATCTCACGCCCTCATGCTCTTGGTCTCTGCTCAGGATGTGTCTTTGGCCCGCCGCTTCCCGCATGGCGGGGAGCTGCGCTATCGCCATGGGCGCCCGGCGCTGGCCTGGCCCGAACCGGGCGCAGCTCATGGCTTGCTCGGCCGCCTGTGGCCCGCAGCGCCTTCCCTCGCTGCACCGCGGCTGCTGTGGCCTGCGCCGGCGCTGTGCGAGGAGTGGCTCGCCAGCGGCCCGCTGAGCGACGGCCGGCTGGGCTGCGTGAGCTATCGCAGCAATGGGAGCTGGGTGTTCGGCACGGCCTGTGTCGACGACCGCGAGCAGGGTATGCGACAGGCCGCGCAGCGCGCCTATGCCGATGTCTTCCAGGTGCTCGACCGCGAGGGTTGCCCGCAGCTGCAGCGCCTGTGGAACTACATGCGCGCCATCAACGCCGAAGAGGCGGGGCTGGAGCGCTACCGCCGTTTCAATCTCGGTCGCGCGCAGGCCTTCCTGGATGCAGGTCGGGGCCTGGAAGACGGGGCGCCGGCCGCCTGCGCCATGGGCACGGCGCAGGGGCCCTTGACGGTGCATTTCCTTGCCGGCCGCCACAGCCCCCTGGCCATCGAGAACCCGCGCCAGGTCAGCGCCTACCGCTATCCCCAGCGCTACGGACCGCGCAGCCCCACCTTCTCGCGCGCAGCCCTGGCCGACCTGGGCGAGGGGGTGCATGTGCTCTTCATCTCGGGTACGGCCAGCATCGTGGGGCATGAGTCGGTCCACCTGGGCGATGTGGTGCGCCAGGCCGGCGAATGCCTGGACAACATCGATGCCGTGCTGGCCGCGGCTCTACCCCACGTGGGCGGGCCCTGGACTCTGGCGGCCCTGCGCGAGCGCCTGGAGTGCACCGTCTATCTGCGACACCCTGAAGACCTGGCGGCGGTGCGCGAGGTGATCTCTGGGCGACTGGGTGTTGGCACACCTGCTGCCGAGGCGGCGGTGTACCTGCAGGCCGACGTATGCCGGGCCGAACTGCTGGTGGAAATCGAAGCCCAGGTGCGTCTGGCACCGCAGGAGGCGTCATGAGGATGTGGTGGTCGTGTGCCCTGGTGTCGGGCGCCTGTGCCCTGGCCTTGCAGGCCTGGGCGGAACCTCTGCCGGAACGGCGCAGCGTGGAGCGCCCCTTGTGGGAAGCGGGGCTGGGGCTGGGGGGACTGAGCCTGCCCGACTACCGGGGTGCGGCCACCCGCAGCAACTATGTGCTGCCGCTGCCCTATGTGGTCTACCGGGGGGACTGGCTGCGCGCCGATCGAGACGGCGCGCGCGCCGTGCTCGTCGACGCACCGAGCTGGGCGATCGACCTGAGCCTGGCCGGGTCGCCACCGGCGCGTGGGCGCAGCGAAGGCATCCGGGCCGGCATGGACGACCTGCCAGCCACCTTCGAGATCGGGCCGAATGCCAGCATCAACCTCTGGCGCACCGCGCGCCGCGACCTGCAACTGCAGTTGCGGCTGCCGCTGCGTGCGGTCTTCACGCTGGAACGCTCGCCGCGCTCGGCGGGGGCGGTCTTCCAGCCGCACCTGCATCTCGACTCGCCCAGCCTGAACGGCGGTTGGCGCCTCAGTCTGCAGACCGGCCCGGTGTATGGGACCGCAGCGCATCATCGGCACTACTACGGAGTGGCCGCCAGCGAAGCGCTGCCCGAGAGGCCTGCCTACCAGGCGCGGGCCGGCTACGGCGGCTGGCAGACGCTGGGGGCGGTGTCGCGCCGCATCGGCGCGCACTGGGTGGGGGCTTTCGTGCGCCATGACCACGTTGGTGGGGCCGTGTTTGCCGACAGCCCGCTCGTGGAGCGTCGCTCGGGCTGGAGCGTGGGCCTGGGCTGGGCGATGGTGCTTGGCCGTTCTGCACAGACCGTCACGGTTTACGAGTGACCCCGGACGGGCACGGCTTTGGCGGGTGAGGGGCCGTTGGTAAGATGGATCGCGCGGGGCCGCAGGTGGCCCGGCCTGTGAACCCAACGGGAACGCCATGCAGCCCTCCGCCGAGATGAATCCCGCGGCTCCTGCTGCCGCAGAGACCCCCCCCCTGCGCCCTGCGGTGCTGGCGGGCCCTGAAGCGCTCTCCAGCGCCGCGCGGGCCGAGATCCGCGAGCTGTCGGGCCACCGGCCCGGGCGCTTCCTGCTGGAGCTGGCCTGGAACTGGCTGGTCGTGGCGGGTGTCATCACGCTTGGGGTGCTGGCCTCCAATGTCTTCGTGACCGTGCTGTGCATCCTGATCGTCGGCACGCGCCAGATGGTGTTCGGGCTGCTCTTGCATGAACAGGTGCACCGTCTGGGGCTGCGCGGCAAGTACGGCGACTGGATCGTCAACGTGCTGGCGGTCTATCCGCTGTTCGCCACCACGGTGGAGGACTACGCCAAGGTCCACCTGTCGCACCACAAGTACTTCTTCACGAGCAAGGACCCGGATTTCATCCGCAAGTCGGGCGAGGACTGGACCTTTCCCGCCGACTGGAAGGTGCTGGCCCGCCTGGTGCTGCGCGATCTGACGGGGCTGAACACGGTGGCGCTGATCAAGGGCAAGACGGGCACCGCGGCAATGGACGAGTTCACCCGCACCAACCCCTCACCGCTGTGGCTGCGCCTGGGCTTCTACGCCTTGTTGGCTGTGGTGCTGACGCTCGTGGAGGGCTGGACCGTGTTCCTGGTGTACTGGGTGATCCCGCTGCTCACGGTGACCCAGCTGCTCGTGCGCTGGATCGCCGTGATCGAGCACAAGTACAACATGGAGAACGCGACGGTCTATGAGACGACCCCGCTTATCCGCCTCAAGCCCTGGCAGCGCTTGCTGATCCCCGACCTCAACTTCGCGATGCACGCCTACCACCACGCCCACCCGGGGGTGTCGTTCTCCCAGTTGCCCAAGGTGCACGAGATCTACAAGCGCGAAGGGCTGGTGGACGAATCGGCCATCTTCGACGGCCAGGGTGCTTACCTGCGCTACATGCTCAAGCGCAGTCGCTGACCCGGCGGCCTGCAGGGCGCCTCAAGCCCTCTCGTCGGGCGCGGCCCAGCGTTCGGCCTGCTCGGCGGCGGTGCGCAGGGGCTTGAGGCTGCACGCAAGGGTGGCCGCGGAAATGGGGGCGACGATCCCGCACACCAGGGCGAGCGAGACGCCCACCATCTTTTCGTCGGCGAACAGGTAGTCGGTGCAGGCGGCCACCAGGCTCGGGCCCAGCACGGAACCCACCACGGTGGTGAGCATCAGGCCCAGCGCCGAGACCTGGCCGCGCATCTCGTTGGGCGTGACGAGCTGGATGGTCGAGGTGCCCAGCGAGATGAAGACGCTCGACAGCAGGATGGCCGGGGCGTAAGCCAGCATCGAGAGCTCAGGCGTGGACAGCAGCGGCGCCGCAATCAGGAAGGGGATGGCAGCAGCCATGGTCCACATGGCCGTGCGCAGCGTGGCGTCGCGTTGCCCTCGTCTCAGGAAGAGGCTGGCCAGCCAGCCACCGCCGAAGATGCCCAGCGTGCTCATGGACAGGATGATGGCGCCCAGCAGCGTGCCGACCTGGCCGACCGCCATGCCGTGCACACGAATGAAGAAGGTGGCCACCCAGGCCAGCAGGGCATAGCTCACCGTGAACGCCATGCTGATGCCCACCACGAAGCACAGGGCCAGGCGGCGGCGCTCACGCAGAAAGTCCACCACGGCAGAGATGGGCACGGCGCTGCCGCCGGCGATGGTGTTGCGTCGGGCGGGCTCGCGGATCGTGAGGGTGAGCGCGGCCATCAGCAAGCCGGGCAGGCCCACCAGGATGAAGGCCAGCTGCCAGCCATGCACGACGCCCAGCACCGGCACAGCGACGTCACCCCGTGCGGCAATGCCACCCACGGCCCCACCGATCACGAAGGCCACGCCCGAGCCCAGGGCCGTGCCCAGCGCAAACACGCCCAGGGCCAGTGGCAGGCGCGATTTGGGAAAGTAGTCGCTGATGATCGAGTAGGCCGCAGGTCCCAACGCTGCCTCGCCGACCCCTACACCGGCGCGGGTGAGGAAGAGCTGCCAGTAGGTCTGCGCCAGGCCGGCCGCAGCCGTCATCAGGCTCCAGAAACTGATGCCGATCGCCACGATGTTGCGACGGTGGGAGCGGTCGACGAGCCGCCCGATGGGCAGGCCAGCCAGACAGAAGAACAACGAAAACGCCAGGCCTTGCAGCAGCGAAATCTGGAAGTCGCTGATCTGCAGGTCGCGCCGGATGGGATCGACCAGAAGGCCCACCAGCAGCCGGTCCACCAGGGAAACGACTGCGGCCAGCATCAGGATGATCACCACGTACCAGGCGTAGCCCGTGCGCGGGGCCGAAGCGGTGGTGGCGTCAGTGTGGGATGAGGGGTTTGCCGGGCCCGGCGTGTCCATGTGCACTTTCTGGATAAGCGATGCCTGGGAGCAGGTATCGGCTCGCAGCGTAGCAGAGCGGCCCGCAAGGCGTCGCATTATGCATGCGATGAATATGACTTAGTCGTTGCGTCTGCTGGATGAATCCAGCGGGCCTCCCTACAGTGGCGACCCAACAGGCCTTTGCAGGCCATTCCACGACAAAGCCGGTGCGAAGCCGGCCGGAGACAAGACACATGGAAGTGTCCTTCAGCAAGGAAGTCCAGGCCCTGCGCCTGGGGGCCGGCGACACCTTTCACGGCGAAGGCATCCTCGCCATCACCAAGGCACTGTTGCAGTCGGGTGTGGCCTATGTGGGGGGCTACCAGGGCGCACCGGTGTCGCACCTGCTGGACGTCATGGTCCAGGCCAAGGAATACATGCAGGAACTGGGGGTGCACGTCGAGGCCTGCTCGAACGAAGCCTCGGCCGCCGCCATGCTCGGCGCCTCCATCCATTACCCGCTGCGCGGCGCGGTCACCTGGAAATCCATCGTCGGTACCAACGTGGCGGCCGATGCGCTGTCCAACCTCGCGTCACCGGGGGTGAAGGGTGGGGCGCTGATCGTCGTGGGCGAAGACTACGGCGAAGGTGCCAGCGTGATCCAGGAGCGCACGCACGCCTATGCGCTGAAGTCGTCGATGCTCATGCTCGACCCGCGGCCGGAACTCTCGAACATGGTGCGCATGGTCGAGGAGGGCTTTGCGCTGTCGGAAGCCTCGAACATGCCGGCCATCCTGGAGTTGCGCATCCGTGCCTGCCACGTGCGCGGCAGCTTCGAGTGCAAGGACAACCTCAAGCCGGCGCTGTCGACGCAGAACCTGATCGACGAGCCGGCCGGCTTCGACTACATGCGCCTGGCGCATCCGCCGGTGACCTTCCGCCACGAGAAACTCAAGGTGGAGGAACGCATCCCGGCCGCACGCCGCTACATCGCCGAGCACCGGCTCAACGAGCTGTTCGCCGGCCGGCGCGACGATGTGGGGCTGATCGTGCAGGGGGGGCTCTACAACTCGCTGATCCGTGCGCTGCAGCAGCTCGGCCTGGCCGATGCCTTTGGCCAGAGCGAATGGCCCATCCTGGCGCTCAATGTCACCTTCCCGCTGGTGCCGCAAGAGATCACGCAGTTCTGCGCGGGCAAGCGCGCCGTGCTGGTGCTGGAAGAGGGCCAGCCCGAATACATCGAGCAGGACATCCTGAGCACCCTGCACCGGCTGGACATCCAGACGCCGCTGCACGGCAAGGACCTCCTGCAGGCCACCGGCGAATACACCGTCGAGGCCATGGCCACGGGCCTGGCGAAGTTTGCTGCCAAGTACCTGCCCGAGTACGCGGTGGATGCGGCGCAGGCCTGGCTGGAAGGCAACGCCAGGCGCCGCCAGGACGTGGCGCAGCAGCTCGGTGCACCGCTGCCCGCGCGCCCCCCCGGCTTCTGCGTGGGTTGCCCCGAGCGACCGGTGTTCGCGGCGCTCAAGCTGGCGCAGCAGGACGTGGGCCCGGTGCACATCGCGGCCGACATCGGTTGTCACGCGCTGGCCACCTTCGAGCCCTTCTCGTCGGGCCACTCCATCCTCGGCTACGGCATGAGCCTGGCCAGCCGCGCGGGCGTGTCGCCGATGATGCAGCGCCGCGTGCTGTCCATCATGGGCGACGGTGGTTTCTGGCACAACGGCCTGCTCACCGGAGTGCAGAGTGCGCTCTTCAATGGCGATGACGCAGTGCTCGTCATCATGAAGAACGGCTACACCTCGGCCACCGGCACCCAGGACATCATCTCGACGCCCGACGAAGAGGTGAAGGAGCGTGCCGAGGACAAGCAGCAAAGCCTCGTGGACCGCAACACCACCATCGAGTCCACGCTCAAGGGGCTGGGTGTGCAATGGATGCGCACCGTGCACACCTACCACGTGGACGCCATGCGCAAGACGCTGCAGGAGGCCTTCACCAGCGAGTTCAACGGCCTGAAGGTCATCATCGCCGAAGGCGAGTGCCAGCTCGAGCGACAGCGCCGCATCAAGCCCTGGATTGCCGGGCTGCTCAAGGCGGGCAAGCGCGTGGCGCGCGTGAAGTACGGTGTGGACGAAGACGTGTGCTCGGGCGACCACGCCTGCATCCGCCTGTCCGGTTGCCCCACGCTCACGCTCAAGGACAGCCCCGACCCCTTGAAGGTGGACCCGGTGGCCACGGTGATCGACGGCTGTGTGGGTTGCGGCCTGTGCGGCGCCAATGCCCATGCGGCCACCCTGTGCCCCTCGTTCTACCGGACCGAGGTGATCCGCAACCCCAAGTGGCATGAGCGGCTGTTGGCCGCCGTGCGTAGCACCACCTTGCGCTGGCTGCAGCCGGCCTGATGCTTTCCGGTTTTCGTTCGACAACACAAAGGAGACTGACCATGAAGACCTCGCCAAGCCTTGCCGGCCTTACCCGACGTGTGCTGTGCGCCGCCATCCTGGGCATGGCCGCGTGCGTGCCCGCCTGGGCCCAGACCTACCCCAGCCAGCCGATCCGCCTGATCGTGAGCTTCCCGCCGGGCGGCGCCGCTGACGTGATCGGGCGCACCATTGCCACGGGCCTGGGCGAGGCCTTCAAGCAGACCATCGTGGTCGAGAACCGCCCGGGTGCGAACGGCAACATCGGTGCCGATGCGGTGGCGAAGGCGGCACCCGACGGCTACACGCTGCTGATGAGCTCGGGCGGCACCATCACGGCCAATCCCTTCCTGTTCAGCAAGATGTCCTTCAACCCTGAGAAGGACCTCACTCCTGTCGCCTCCACGGCCGTGGTGCGCCCTTACCTGATGGTGCATCCTTCGCTGCCGGTGAACTCGGTCCAGGAGTTCATCGCCTATGCCCGCGCCAACCCCGGCAAGCTCAGCTACGGTTCGGCCGGCAATGGCAGCTCGCTGCACCTGGCTGGCGAGATGCTCAAGCGCGACGCCAGGATCGAGGCCACGCACGTGCCCTACCGCGGTGCTGCCCCGGCGTTGAACGACCTGCTGGCCGGCCAGGTGCACTTCATGTTCGACTCCGGTCCGGGCCTCAAGCACGCTGAGGCCGGCAAGCTCAAGCTCCTGGCCGTGGGCAGCCCGCAGCGCGCCTCGCAGCAGCCCAACACGCCCACCCTGGCCGAATCGGGGCTGACAGGCTTTGATGCCGATACCGTGTTCGGCATCTACGCACCTGCCGGCACGCCGGCGGCCATCATCGACAAGCTCAATGCCGAGATCAACAAGGTGCTGCGTTCACCGCAGGCCGTGGCCGCCATCAACGCCATCGGCGCCGACATCCAGACCCTGAGCGTGAAGGAGTTCGCCGACCGGCAGCGCTCCGATCGCGCCCGTCTGGGGGCCTTCATCCAGCAGGCTGGCATCAAGCTCGACTGATCGCTCCAAAGACCATGTCCCAGCCCCTTTCCGCCGACCGTCCTGTCACCGTGCTGATCTGTGCCCTCGGCGGCGAGGGTGGCGGGGTGCTCTCGCAATGGTTGTTCGAGACAGCGCTGCAATGCGGCCACAGCGCGCAGAGCACCTCCATCCCGGGCGTGGCGCAGCGCACCGGGGCCACCACCTACTACCTGGAGATCCACCCCCGGCCCGACGCCGAGCTGGGGGGGCGCAAGCCGGTTTTCAGTCTCTACCCGGTGCCAGGTGCGCTGGACCTGCTGGTGTCGTCCGAACTGCTGGAGACCGTGCGCCAGATCGGACTGGGGCTGGCCAGCCCCGAACGCACCACCGTCATCAGCTCCAGCAGCCGTGCGCTCACGGTGGCCGAGAAGATGCAGCTGGCCGACGGCCGCGCCAGCGCAGAGCAGTTGCTCGCCATGGTTCAGCGCTACAGCCGCGAGGCCAGGGTCTTCGACATGGCCGCCATGGCTGAGCAGACGGGCACCGTGATCAGCGCGGTGCTTCTGGGAGCGGTGGCGGCCAGCGGTCTGCTGCCGTTTGCGCGCGAGGCCTATGAAGGGGTGATCCGCGCATCAGGCAAGGGTGTGGACGCCAGCCTGCGAGGTTTCACGCGAGCCTACGACACCGTGGCGGCCGCGCGCGCCCAGCAGGACGTGGTGCTGCAGGCTGCCCAGGCCGCCACGGCCGCGATCGCACCACCGGCCCCGGTGCTGCCGGCTGCCCTGGCGCAGCGGTTCCCGGCGGCCACGCACGAGATGGTGGGAGCCGGCCACGCCCGCCTGCTCGAATACCAGGACGCCGACTACGCGCGGCTGTACATCGAGCGGCTCACCCGGGTGTTCGAGGCCGAACGCGCCGTCGACCCTCAGGGCCAGCAGGGCTGGGTCATCACGCGTGAGACGGCACGCTACCTCGCGCTGTGGATGGCCTTTGACGACATCGTGCGCGTGGCCGACTTGAAGTGCCGCGCCAGCCGCCACGCTCGCGTGCGCCGCGAAGTGAAGGCGGCCGACGAGGAACTGCTCTACATCTACGACCACTTCAAGCCGGGCGTGCCGGAGTTCGCCGCCTTGCTGCCCGACGGTCTGGCCCAGCGTCTGCTGCGATGGGACCGTCGTCGCGTGGCCGCCGGCAAGAGCCCGTTCGCCGTGCCGCTGAAGATCGGCGCCCACACCGTCACCGGCTTCCTGGCCCTGCGCGTGCTCGGCAGCCTGAAATGGCTGCGCCGTCGCGGCAGCCGCTTTGCGGTCGAGCAGGCCATGATCGAGCGTTGGCTGGCGGGGGTGGAGCAGGGCACGCGCACGGCGTGGCCGCTCGGCCACGAAATCGCCGAGTGTGGCCGTCTCATCAAGGGCTACGGCTCGACGAACGAGCGCGGCAAGGACAACCTGCTGCATGTGCTCGATCATCTGGCGACGGCAGCATCGTTCGAGACCCCCGGGCAACGCGCGGCCGCCATCCGTGCCGCGCGTGTGGCCGCGCTGGCCGACGACGCCGGCAAGGCGCTCGATCAGGCCCTGGTCCAGCATGGCGCCCCGGCCCGACCGGTCAAACCCCAACCCATCCAGTGGTACAAACGGCGCCCAGCGTCCTGACCCGCATTCCCCCATGAGCCGCATCCATCACCTGCCCCTGCACGTCGAGTTCGGCGACTGCGACCCCGCCGGCATCGTCTGGTTTCCCAACTTCTTCCGCTGGTTCGATGCGGGCTCACGTCGCTTCTTCGTCGCCTGCGGGGTGCCGACGTGGAAGGAACTGGAGAAGACCACCGGCATCATCGGCACTCCCCTGGTCGACACCCAGGCGCGCTTCGTGCGCCCGGCGAGCTATGGCGACGAGATCGTCGTGGAGACCAGCATCCCCGAATGGCGCACCAAGAGCTTCGTGATGAAGCATCGCATCCTGCGCGGCGAGGAACTGCTGTGCGAGTGCAACGAGGTGCGCGTGTTTGCACAACGCACCGGCGCCGACCCGCATGCGATCCGCGCTGTGCCCATCCCAGAGGACATTCGCGCCCTCTGTGGCTGATCTTCAGGTGGCAGCTGCCACCGCGGCGTGAAGGTCGGATACGAGGTTGTGCCGGCCCAGGTGGTCCGCAAAGCCCGAGCGCTCCATCAGGCTGCGTGGCTGTTCGTTCAGGTCGCACAGCACCAGGCGAATGCCCTGGCGCTGCAGGCTGCGGTGAAGCTGCTCCAGCGCATCCAGACCGGTGGTGTCGATGGAGATCAGGCGGTGCATCTCCAGCACCAGCACCCGGGTGTTCGGGTGCAGGCGCTGGGTGATGGCTTCCACCTTGGCCACCGCCCCGAAGAACAGCGCACCATAGAGCTTCATGGCCTGCACCGTGTCGGGCACACCCGCCGGCAGGTGCAGCGCCTCGATGCGGAACAGCGTGCTCATGCGATAGATGAAGAACACGCAGGCCATCACCAGGCCGGCTTCCACGGCCACCGTGAGATCGAACACCACGGTGAGCACGAAGGTGCCCACCAGCAGCACGCGGTAGGGCACCGAAAACTGGCGCAACCGCACGAACTCGCGCCACTCGCCCATGTTCCAGGCCACGAAGAGCAGAATGCCGGCCAGGGCGGCCAGCGGCACGTGCGAGGCCAGCGGCGCGGCGACGAGCACCACGGCCAGCAGCGTGAACGCGTGCACGATGCCGGCCACCGGGCTGCTGGCCCCGGAGCGCACGTTGGTGACCGTGCGCGCAATCGTACCCGTGGCCGGAATGCCGCCGAAGAAGGGCACCACCATGTTCGCCACGCCCTGGCCCATCAGTTCCTGGTTGGGATCGTGGCGGGGGCGTTCGCTCATGTTGTCGGCCACCCGCGCGCACAGCAGGGATTCGATGGCGCCCAGCATCGCGATGGTGAGCGTCGGGATGAAGAGCTGGCGGATGCCGTCCCACGAAAAGGCCGGCCACTCGAAGCTGGGCAACCCCTGGGGAATGCCGCCGAAGCGCGAGCCGATGGTCTCCACCGGCAGTGCGAACAGGGCGGTGAGCATGGTGGCCAGGCCCAGCGCCACGATGGTGCCGGGCAGCCGCGCCACCACCTTCAGTCCGCGTTGCACGGGCGAGTGGGCAATGGCCGGCAAGGCATAGAGCTTGGGCCAGAGGATGACGATGGCCAGGCAGGCCAGGCCCACCGCCACGGCCAGCGGGTTGAGCGTGTGCAGATGCCGGCCCAGTGTGCCGATCTGGCTGAAGAAGTCGGCCGGCAGGTTATCGATCGACAGGCCGAGCAGGTCCTTCACCTGCGACAGCGCGATCAGCACCGCAATGCCGTTGGTGAAGCCGATCACGATGGTGACCGGGATGTAGCGCACCAGCACCCCGAGCTTGAACAGGCCCATCAGGAAGAGCAGGCCGCCGGCCAGCACCGTGGAGATGAGCAGGTTGCCCAGGCCGTAGCGCTGCACGATGCCATAGACGATGACGATGAAGGCGCCGGCCGGCCCGCCGATCTGCACACTGGAGCCGCCCAGCGCCGAAATCAGGAAGCCGGCGATGATGGCCGTGAACAGACCTTGTTCCGGTTTGACACCGGAGGCGATGGCAAAGGCCATGGCCAGGGGCAGGGCCACGACACCGACGGTCAGGCCCGCCGAGATGTCGCGCGCGAAGCGTTGACGGTTGTAGTCGCGCAGGTCGTCGAGCAGGCGAGGGCGGAACGTGGCAAGTTCGAGTCCGGCCGGAAGTCGTATGCCCATGGTGTGGTCTGGTCGTCCTCGTCTGTGCAGCCTCGTCCCGGGCCTCATCTTCAGGCGGTGCCGCCGCTGCGGTCAAGCTTGGGCGAGTGTCCTGCTGCGGCTTGCGTGCCGGCTGAGGTAGGCTCGCGGCTGCCGACCCTAACTCCCGGAGCTTGCAGATGACTGACCCGGCCCACGCCATGGACCCCCGCGCGCTGCTGCGCCACCTGCTCGATGCGGCCATCGCACGCGCGCAGCCGGCCCAGGGCCTGGCGGGCCGCCTGCCGGCGCCGCCGCGCGGACGCACGCTGGTGCTGGGCGCCGGCAAGGCGGGCGGGGCGATGGCGGCCGCAGTCGATGCCCTGTGGCCCCGGGACGCTCCGCTGAGCGGCCTCGTCGTGACCCGCTACCACCATGTACCGCCCGCCTACCGGGCAGCACCCGGGCGCATCGAGGTGGTGGAGGCGGCCCACCCGGTGCCGGATGAAGCGGGACAGGCCGCCGCGCAACGCATCATCGAGCTGACCCGGGGCCTCACGAAGGACGATCTGGTGCTGTGTCTCATCTCCGGCGGGGGCTCCGCCCTGCTCAGTGCGCCGGCGCCGGGCATCACGCTGGCCGACAAGCAGGCCATCAACCGCGCCTTGCTGAAAAGCGGCGCGTCCATCGGTGAGATGAACTGCGTGCGCAAGCATCTCTCGGCCCTGAAGGGCGGACGGCTGGCGGCCCTGTGCGCACCGGCGCGTGTGGTCACGCTCGTGATCTCCGACGTGCCCGGCGACGACCCCAGCGTGATCGCCAGCGGCCCGACCGTGCCCGATGCCTCCACCTGCGCCGACGCCCTGGCCATCGTGCGTCGCTACGGCATCGCCCTGCCCGAGGGCATCGAGGCGGCCTGGGAACGCGGCGAGCTGGAGACCCCGAAGCCCGGAGACGCGCTTTTCGAGGGTCACGAGGTCCACCTGATCGCCACGCCCCAGCAGGCGCTGGAAGCGGCGGCCGACGCTGCCCGCGCCCTGGGGATCGAGGCGCACATTCTCAGCGACGAGATCGAGGGCGAGTCGCGCGTGGTGGGGCAGGTGCATGCGGCGCTGGCCCGCCAGGTGGCCCGCCGGGGCCAGCCCTTTGCGCGCCCCTGCGTCATCCTCTCCGGCGGGGAAACGACGGTGACCGTGCGTGCCTCGGGCGGCCGGGGCGGCCGCGCCACCGAATTCCTGCTGGGCGCAGCCCTGGCCCTGCAGGGCGAGCCCGGGGTGTTCGTGCTGGCGGCCGACACCGATGGCATCGATGGCGTGGAGGACAACGCCGGGGCGCTCGTCACGCCCGACACCCTGGCCCGCGGCGAAGCCCTGGGCCGCCAAGCCCAGGACGCGCTCGACCGCCACGACGCCTACCCCTACTTCGAGGCCCTGGGCGATCTGGTGATCACCGGGCCCACCTTCACCAACGTCAACGACTTCCGGGCGATCTGGGTGCCGTGAGGCTGCGCTACCAGCCGATGGCCTTGGGCAGCCAGGTGGCCACCTGGGGAAACGCAAAGAGCAGCCCCAACGCCACGATCTGCAAGCCCACGAAGGGCAGGGCACCGAGGTAGATGTGGCGGGTGGTGACACCCGGTGGTGCCACGCCCTTCAGGAAGAACAGGGCCCAGCCGAACGGTGGCGTGAGGAAGGACATCTGGAGGTTCATCGCCACCAGCGTGGCCAGCCAGACCATGTCGGTTCCATAGGCCTGGAAGACCGGCAGGAACATGGGCAGGGCGATGTAGGAGATCTCGATCCACTCCAGGAAGAAGCCCAGCACGAAGAGCAGCGCCATCAGGAAGAGCAGCGCGCCCATCTCGCCGCCGGGCACGGCCTCGAACAGGCTGTGCACCATGGCCTCACCCCCCAGTCCCCGGAACGCCAGCGCAAATGGCTGGGCGCACAGCAGGATGAAGAACACCATGGCGGTGATCGTGAGTGTGCCGTGCAGGGTCTCGCGCAGCAGCGTTGCATTGAGGCGTCGCGCCCACAGGGCAATCAGCACGCTGCCCAGCGCACCCATCGAGGCGGCCTCGGTGGGTGCGGCGATGCCGCCCACGATGGAGCCCAGCACCGCGACCACCAGCAGCAGCGGCGGCACCACGGTGCGTAACAGGTCGCGTCCCAGCGTACGCCGGTCGATGCGCTCACGCTCTTCGGCGGGCAGGGCGGGCGCCAGGTGGGGTCGCCGCCAGCCCAGCAACAGCAGGTAGATCACATACACCGTCGCCAGCATCAGTCCCGGCAGGAAGGCGGCTGCGAACAGTGTGCCTACCGATTCGCCGACGATCTCCGACAACAGGATCAGCACCAGGCTGGGTGGGATGATCTGCCCCAGCGTGCCCGACGCGCAGATCGTGCCGCAGGCCACAGTGGGTGCATAGCCGCGACGCAGCAGTGTGGGCAGGGTCAACATCGCCACCGTTACCACCGTGGCACCCACGATGCCGGTGGAGGCGCCCATGAGCACGCCCACCAGGATGATGGCGATGCCCATGCCGCCGTTCAGCCCACCCATGGCCCGTCCGATGGTGTCGAGCATGTCTTCGGCCACGCGGGACTTCTCCAGCATCACGCCCATGAAGACAAAGAGCGGGATGGCCATCATCGTGTAGTTGGTGACAACACCGTACAGGCGTGCGGGCAGCAGCGCAAAGAGCATGGACCCGAAGCCCATGTAGCCCGCCGCAAAACCGGAGACAGCCAGGGCGATGGCCACCGGCACGCCGATCATCATCAGCGCCAGGAAGCCCGCGATCATCCCGATCGCCAGCCATTCGTTGAGGCTCATGCCGGCGCCCTCTCTTGCGCAAGACGCATCACCGTGCGCACCGCATCCAGCAGACCTTGGAGGGCCAGCGCGGCGAACCCCAGCACCAGAAAGGCCTTGAGCCCATACCGATAGGGAAGACCACCTGGGTCCGGCGACCCTTCTCCCATGGCATAGGACTGCATCACATACGGCCAGGACAACCAGGCGATCAATGCCCCGACACCCAGGGTGAGCATTGCGCCCAGCAGATCGACCAGGGCCTGGGCGCGCCTGCTCATACGCTCATGCAGGAAGTCCACCCGCACATCGGCCCGGTGGTGCACGGCGTAGGCCATACCGAGCAGGGCGATGGGAGAGATCAGGTGCCACTCCAGTTCCTGCAACCCCACGGGGCTCCACGAGAAGACATAGCGCAGCAGCACGTTGCAGGCCACGAGCAGCACCAGCACCAGCACGCAGGCGCGTGCAATCCATCCCAGAGCGAGCACGGCCCGCTCCAGGCTTTTGAGGACGACGGACATGGCGAACGAAGTTCAGAGGAACAGGAAGGTCTTTTCGCTCACGGCGGCCCAGGACTCGTGCTTCTTGCGGAAGGCCATGAAGGCGTCGTGCACTTTGCGGGTGGCGGGGTCGGCCTTGGCACCGGCTTCCAGCGTGTCGGCCGTCACCTCCTTGAGTCGGGCCACCACGTCCGGCGGGAGCGGCGCAGCCCTCACGCCGTGGTTGGCCACCAAGTCGGCCAGCGCGTCGGCATTCACAGCCTCGCACCAGGCCAGGCTCTCGTTGTTGCAGGCCTGCGCGGCGGCCTGCACGATGGCCTGCAGGTCCTTGGGCAGGCTGTCCCAGGCCTTCTTGTTGATGAGCAGCTCGGTCACGTTGGTGGGTTCGTGCCAGCCGGTGGTGTAGTAGAACTTGGCAGCGCGGTGCAAGCCCAGGCGCCGGTCCTGGAAGGGGCCGACGAATTCGGCGGCATCGATCACGCCCCGCTCGAGCGCCGGGAAGATCTCGCCGCCGGGCAGCAGGCGCACGGCCACCCCCAGTGAGGCATACACCTTGCCGGCCAACCCCGGGATGCGCATCTTCAGGCCATTCAGGTCGGCCACACTGTTGATGGGCTTGCGGAACCAGCCCGTCATCTGCACGCCGGTGTTGCCCATCGGGAAGGCGATCAACCCGAGCGGCGCATAGAGCTCGTGCCACAGCTTCAGCCCGTCACCGTGGTAGAGCCAGGCGTTCATGCCCTGGGTGTTCATGCCGAAGGGCACAGTGGTGAAGTACTGTGCTGCAGGCACCTTGCCGGCCCAGAAGTAGGCGTTGGCAGCATTCATCTCGACCATGCCCTTGGCCACGGCGTCGAACCCCTCCAGCGCAGGAATCAGTTCGCCCGCGGCGAAGTGCTGGATCTTCAGGCGGCCGCCCGACATCTCTTCCACCTTCTTGCAGAAGTCGGTGGGGCTGCCCGGGCCCTGCACATAGAAGGGCGAGCCCGGCCCGTAGGCATTGGTCATGCGCCAAGTGAATGCGCTGCGCGACCGGGCGCGAACGAGGGCCGGGGCGGCCAGGGCCAGGCCGGCAGAGCCAGCCACGAGGTGGCGACGCGAGAGGGTCATGGTGCTGCTCCTTGGGGGACGACATTTGTCAAGACGAAGATGTCCCTCGTTACGCAAGCGCCATGCCACCGCGAATGCCCTGGCAAGTCCTTGATTTGCATAGATTTCAAGATGGAGAGAGCTCACGCGCGCACTGTCAAACGACATGCGGCTGTGGGCCTGGCCGGCCATGTGGACTTCACAAATGACACCGTCGGCCATCTGCATGTCCATTTGTCAACGGGGCATCCGCTTTCCTGAACCAATCGTCGCGTGGGGATCGGTGCGGCGGCCATTTGGCGATCCTGCACCGCCACGGCGCACGGGTGGGCCCAGGGCGCCATCCCGGTGCCGGCGTGCGCCTTGCGCGCGCCGTCTCACAGGCGTGCACCGCCCCGGCGGTTTTTCACCCGGGTCATCAGCGTCTTGCAATCCACCGAGAGAATCTCCGGCCGGTTGAAGATGTGCTTGCGCACGAAGGCATCAAAGCTTTCGTAGCTGTCGGTCAGCGTGTGGATGTGCAGGCTCTGCAAATCGCTCATGATGTACAGGCTCACCACCTCGGGGCAGGCGGCCAGCTCCTGCGAGATGGGCTCCAGGGCCACAGGTGCCACGCGCAGATCCAGGAAGGTGGACACCACCTTGCCCAGCTTCTCGGGGTTCACCACTGCCGAGAACTGTTCAATCACGCCGGCGTTCACCAGAGCCTGCACCCGGTTGCGCGCGTGGGCGCGCGAGATGCCCAGTTGGCGGGCGATGTCGGCGTACGAAGCGCGCGCATCGCGGATCAGGAGGTTGAGCAGGGTGCTGTCGAGCTTGTCCATCCCCAGGCTTCGCAGCTTCCGTGCCTGCGGCGGGGCTCAGCTGCCGGGTCGTCCCTGCGAGGGCCGCAGCAGCACCACCAGGGCGCCGTTGCCGCCGTCGGAAGCGCGCGCCTGGGTGAAGGCGATCACTTCGTTCTTCTGCACCAGCCAGGTCTTCACCTTGGCCTTGAGCACGGGCTCGCGCCCTGGCGAGCCATTGCCCTTGCCGTGCACCACGCGCACGCAGCGCAGGCCCTGCTTGAGTGCCTCACGCAGGAAGGTGGCGAGTTGTTCACGCGCCTCGTCACGGCGCAGGCCATGCAGATCGATCTGGGCCTGGATCACCCACTCGCCGCGGCGCAGGCGGCGCACCACCTCGGGCCCCACGCCGGGGCGGCGGAAGGACAGCGCCTCGTCGGTGTCGAGCAGGGTCTCGACGTCGAACTCGTCGGAAATCGCCTCGCGCAGCACCGACTGTTCGTCCAGCGCGCGTTGCCGAGGTTCGGGACGGGGCCGCGGGCGGTCCAGCTCGGCCAGACCGCGGTCCTTCAGGCCCTGCACCGGCCCCACGCTGCGGGCAAACAGCTCGCGTTCGCGTCGCTCACGCGCTTCCTGCTCGCGCCGCTTCGCTTCGCGCTCCGCGGCTTCGCGGGCCTGCGCCTGCAGCGCCTGCTTGATGGCGGCCAGGTCGGCGAGGCTCTTGGCTTTCATCTACAGCAGGCCCCGTTCGGCAAACGACACCACCTGCTCGCGCGCCACCACGAAATGGTCGAGCACCCGCACATCCACCAGGCCCAGGGCCGACTGCAGCGTGCGCGTCAGGTATTCGTCCGCCTTGGACGGCTCGGCCACGCCGGAGGGGTGGTTGTGCGCCAGCATCACGGCCGCCGCATTCAGCGCCAGCGCGCGCTTGACCACCTCGCGCGGATAGACGCTGGTCTGCGTGAGCGTGCCGCGGAAGAGTTCTTCCATCGCCAGCAGCCGGTGCTGGGCGTCGAGGAAGAGCACGGCAAACACCTCGTGGGGCAGGGCGGCCAGCTTCAGGCGCAGGTAGTCCTTCACCTGGGTGGGTGATTCGAACACCGGCCGCGCCTGCAGCGCCTGCGCCAGGGCGCGGCGGGCCAGTTCCAGCACGGCCACCAGTTCGGCCCGCTTGGCCGGTCCCAGGCCTTTCACCCGCTTGAGTTCGTCGGCGCCCGTGTGCAGCAGGCCGGCGACGCCGCCGAAGCCCTGCAGCAACTGCTGGGCCAGCTGCAGCACCGGGGTGCCCTTCATGCCGGTGCGCAGCAGCAGTGCCAGCAGTTCGGCATCGGCCAGGGCCGCGGGGCCCAGGGCGAGCAGTTTTTCACGCGGGCGGGCGTCGGCGGGCAGGTCCTTGATCGACATGGGGGATCCGGGGGAGGGGCCGTCCAGCGTGACGGCCGAGGGGTTGGGGCCGGACTTCTACAATGGTGCCCAGTCTACAAAACCGGAACGCGCGCCGTGGCCACCGTCCAACCTGGGTCCTTCCTGACCCTGCACTACCGCCTGGCCGGCCCCGACGGGGCCGACATCATCAACACCTTCCACGACAAGCCCGCCACGCTGTCGCTGGGCACGGGCGAACTGGCCCCGGCCATGGAGCAGCGCCTGCTGGGCCTGGAAGAGGGCACCCGCCAGGTCTTCGAGATCCCCGCCGGCGAAGCCTTCGGCGAGCGCAACGCCGACCTCCTGCAGCGTGTGAAGCGCAGCCTGATGGACGAACTGGGCGACCCGGACGCCGACTACCACCCCGGCGACGTGGTGCAGTTCCCCACGCCCGATGGCAGCGGCGCCTATGCCGGCGTGGTGCGCGAGGTGGGTGAGGAATGGATCCTCTTCGACTTCAACCACCCCCTCGCAGGCGTGCCGGTGTCCTTCGAAGTCCACCTGATCGGGGTGCTGTGATGCCGGCGGTCGAGCAGGTGAAGCTCCAGGAGGTCGTGCTGGCCGAGCCGCGCGGCTTCTGCGCGGGCGTCGATCGCGCCATCGAGATCGTCGAGCGCGCCCTGGTGAAGTACGGCGCGCCGGTCTATGTGCGCCACGAGATCGTGCACAACACCTATGTGGTGAACGACCTCAAGTCCAAGGGGGCGATCTTCATCGAAGACCTGGCCGACGTGCCCGAGGGCGCCACGCTGGTGTTCAGCGCCCACGGCGTGCCCAAGGCCGTGCGCGTCGAGGCGGCGCGGCGTGGCCTGACGGTGTTCGACGCCACCTGCCCGCTGGTCACCAAGGTGCACGTGGAAGTGGCCAAGCTGCACAAGGAAGGCTACGAGTTCCTGATGATCGGCCACAAGGGCCACCCCGAGGTCGAAGGCACCATGGGCCAGTTGAACGACGGCATCTATCTCGTCGAGGACGTGGCCGACGTGGAGCGTGTGCAGGTGAAGAATCCGGCCAGGCTGGCGGTGGTGACGCAGACCACGCTGTCGGTGGACGACGCCGCCGAGATCCTGGCCGCCGTGCGCCGCCGCTTCCCGCAGGTGCGCGAACCCAAGCAGCAGGACATCTGCTACGCCACCCAGAACCGCCAGGATGCCGTGAAGGTGCTCTCGCCCCAGGTCGATATCGTCATCGTCGTGGGCAGCCCCACCAGTTCCAACAGCAACCGCCTGCGCGAACTGGCCGACCGCCTCGGCACGCCGGCCTACATGGTGGACCAGCCCGATGACCTGCGCACCGAGTGGTTCGTGGGCAAGCAGCGCGTGGGCCTGACCGCCGGCGCCTCCGCGCCCGACATCCTGGTCCAGCAGGTCATTGCCCGCCTCAAGGGCCTGGGCGCAGCCTCGGTACGTCGCATGGACGGCATCCAGGAAACCATGCGCTTCCCCCTGCCCCGCGGCCTGGGCGACAAGTCCATGGGCGCCCAGCCTCCCATTCCCTCGCACTTGCATCCCAGCAAGGGCTGAGCCTCCTCCGAAGAAGAAGACCCACCATGCTTGACATCACCCTGCTGCGCAAGGACCTCGACACCGTCGTGCAGCGTCTGTCCACGCGCAAGTCGCCCCAGCCCTTCCTCGACGTCGAGCGCTTCACCGCGCTGGAGACCGAGCGCAAGTACATCCAGACGCGCACCGAGGAGCTGCAGGCCAAGCGCAACGCGCTGTCCAAGAGCATCGGCCAGTTGAAGGCCAAGGGCGAAGACACCTCGGCCGTGATGGCCGAAGTGGGGGGCATCGGCGACGAACTCAAGGCCAGCGCCGAACGGCTCGACGTGGTGCAGCAGGAGATGAACGCGCTGCTGATGTCCGTGCCCAACCTGCCGCACGAGAGCGTGCCCGTGGGCTCGGACGAATCGGCCAACGTGGAAGTGCGCCGCTGGGGCACGCCCAAGACCTTCGGCTTCCAGCCCAAGGACCACGTCGACCTGGGCGCCCCCCTGGGCCTCGACTTCGAAACCGGCGCCAGGCTCTCGGGTGCTCGCTTCACCTTCATGCGCGGCCCCATCGCGCGATTGCACCGTGCGTTGGCGCAGTTCATGCTGGACGTGCAGACCACCGAGCACGGGTACACCGAGTGCTACACGCCCTACATCGTCAACCGCGAGGTGCTGGAAGGCACGGGGCAGCTGCCCAAGTTCAAGGAGGACATGTTCTGGGTGCTGCGGGGCGGTGATGAGGAGTCGCACGAGCAGTACCTGATCTCCACCTCCGAGATCTCGCTCACCAACACCGTGCGCGAGCAGCTGCTGGCCCCCGACCAGCTGCCCATCAAGCTCACCGCCCACAGCCCCTGCTTCCGCTCGGAAGCCGGCAGCGCCGGGCGCGACACCCGCGGCATGATCCGCCAGCACCAGTTCGACAAGGTCGAGATGGTGCAGATCGTCCACCCCGACAAGAGTTACGAGGCCCTGGAAGAGATGGTGGGCCACGCCGAAGCCATCCTGCAAAAGCTCGGTCTGCCCTACCGCGTGATCACCCTGTGCACCGGCGACATGGGCTTTGGCGCCGCCAAGACCTACGACCTGGAGGTATGGCTGCCCGCGCAGAACACCTACCGCGAGATTTCCAGCTGCTCCAACTGCGAAGCCTTCCAGGCCCGTCGCATGCAGGCGCGCTTCAAGAACGCCCAGGGCAAGAACGAGCTCGTGCACACCCTCAACGGCTCGGGCCTGGCAGTGGGCCGCACGCTCGTGGCCGTGCTGGAGAACTACCAGCGTGCTGACGGGAGCATCGAAGTGCCCGAGGCCCTGCGACCCTACCTGGGCGGGCTTGCCGAGCTTCGGGCCTGACAGGCTATAATTCAAAGCTTCGCTTGCGGATGACCACCCGCGAGCCGATGCTCACAGGAAAGGTGGCAGAGTGGTCGAATGCGCCGGACTCGAAATCCGGTATACGGGTCTCCCGTATCGAGGGTTCGAATCCCTCCCTTTCCGCCAAAGAAAAAACGCCCGCTTTGCGGGCGTTTGTCTTTTCGGCGGGCGCTACTTCGGCCCCGCAAGGAACCAGGCAATCACACCGATCACCGGCAGCACGATGATCAGCACGATCCAGAACACCTTGGATCCGGTGCTGGCGCCGCTGCCGGCCACCTTCACGATCGCGTAGACGACGACGATCAGCCAGAGCAGGCCGAAGAGTCCGCCAACTTCGATGCCCATGGGGGCCTCCCTCGGAAGTGGATGGAAGCCTCACCTTAGCAGGGCCTGAGGCGGCCGGACAAGGGTTTGCAGGCGCATCCAGGTGTCGGTGCTGTCCTACGCGCGCGCGTCATGATGTGTCATGGGCGCCCCATGGGCGACGCGGTGCGCTGGATTTTGTTCAGCTCTTGGGCGCTGGACTTCGATTCCCATCCTGTGGGACCGATCGAAATCCACCAACAATCCATCCGGCGCAGGCGCACCATGGCGGCAATTGTCCCCCTGGTCTGAACCATGAACCCGTCACCTGTCGCCCTGTCTTTCCATGCCACCAGCCCCTTTGCCGAGCAGCCGCTGAGGCGCGCCATCACGGCCGCCACGCGATGGCCCGAGCCGGAGGTGATGACGACCCTGGTGGAGCGCGCGCGGCTGCCGCAGGACTTGTTGGCGCCGGTCGAGGCCCTGGCCCGACGCCTGGCGCTGCGCTTGCGCGAGCGCCAGGCGGGGGCCGGGCGGGCGGGTCTGGTGCAGGGCCTGCTGCACGAGTACTCGCTGTCGTCGCAGGAGGGCGTGGCGCTCATGTGCCTGGCCGAGGCGCTGCTGCGCATCCCGGATGCCGCCACGCGGGATGCGCTGATCCGCGACAAGATCGCGCGCGGCCAGTGGCAGACCCATCTGGGGCGCAGCCCCTCGCTCTTCGTGAATGCGGCCACCTGGGGCCTGCTGATCACGGGCCGGCTCGTGGCCACCCACAGCGAGACGGGCCTGTCGGCTTCGCTCACGCGATTGGTCGCAGCGGGGGGCGAGCCGCTGATCCGCAAAGGGGTGGACCTGGCGATGCGCCTGATGGGCGAACAGTTCGTCACCGGCGAAACCATCGGCGAGGCACTGCAGCGCGCCAAGGCGCGCGAGGCCGAGGGCTTCCGCCATTCCTACGACATGCTGGGCGAAGCGGCGATGACGGCCGCCGATGCGCGGCGCTATGCGCAGGCTTATGAGGCGGCCATCGATGCGATCGGCCATGCCTCGGGGGGGCGCGGGGTGATCGACGGCCCCGGCATCTCGATCAAGCTCTCGGCCCTGCATCCGCGCTACCACCGTGCGCAGCGGGAGCGGGTGATGGACGAGCTCTATCCCGTGCTGCTGGGCCTGGCGCAGCGGGCCAGGGCGCACGATCTGGGCCTGAACATTGACGCCGAGGAGGCCGACCGGCTGGAGCTGTCGCTCGACCTGCTGGAGCGGCTGTGCGGCGAGCCCACGCTGGCCGGGTGGCAGGGCCTGGGCTTCGTGGTGCAGGCCTACCAGAAGCGCGCGCTGCCGGTGATCGAGCACCTGATCGAGCTGGCCCGGCGCCACCGGCGGCGGCTGATGGTGCGCCTGGTGAAGGGTGCCTACTGGGACAGCGAGATCAAGCGCGCCCAGGTGGACGGCCAGGACGACTACCCCGTGTTCACGCGCAAGGTGCACACCGACGTGTCCTACCTTGCCTGCGCGCGGGCTTTGCTCGCCGCGCCCGAGGCGGTGTACCCGCAGTTCGCCACGCACAACGCGCAGACGCTGGCCGCGGTCTATCACCTGGCCGACCCCGCGCGCTGGCAGCCCGGGCAGTACGAGTTCCAGTGCCTGCACGGCATGGGCGAACCGCTGTACGAGCAGGTGGTGGCGGCGCCGGCCGACGGCGGCCTGGGCCGTCCCTGCCGCATCTATGCGCCGGTGGGCACGCACGAGACCCTGCTGGCCTACCTCGTGCGCCGCCTGCTGGAAAACGGCGCCAACACCTCCTTCGTGCATCGCATGGCCGACACCACCGTGCCGCTGGACGATCTGGTGCGCGACCCGGTGGCACAGGTTGCGCAATCGGCGGCCGAGGAGGGCGGCCTGGGCCGGCCGCATCCGGCGATTGCGCTGCCGCGCGACCTCTTCGGTGCGGCCCGCCGCAATTCGCGCGGGCTGGACCTGACCGACGAGCGGGTGCTCGCCACGGTGTCCGCGGCCCTGGAGGCGAGCCGGCGCGAGACCTGGCAGTGTGTTCCGAAGGTGGCGGGCGACGCGACGGCTGAAGGCGAGGCCGAGCCGGTGTGCAATCCGGCCGATCCCGACGACCGGGTGGGCACGGTGGTCGAGGCCTCGCCCGAGATTGTCGACCGGGCCGTGCAGCAGGCCCGACCCTGGGCCTCGACGCCCGCGCGCGAGCGGGCCGCCGTGCTGGACCGCGCCGCCGACGCGCTGGAAGCGCAGATGCCGGTGCTGATGGGCCTGCTGATGCGCGAGGCGGGCAAGACGGCTGCCAACGCCGTGGCCGAGGTGCGCGAGGCGGTGGACTTCCTGCGCTTCGATGCCGCCCAGCTGCGCGCCGAACTCGATGGCGTGGACCACGCCCCCCTGGGCCCCGTGGTGTGCATCAGCCCCTGGAACTTCCCGCTGGCCATCTTCGTGGGGCAGGTGGCGGCGGCCCTGGCCGCGGGCAACGCGGTGCTCGCCAAGCCGGCCGAGCAGACACCCTTGATCGCCGCGCAGGCGGTGCAGGCGCTGTGGCAGGCCGGGGTGCCGCGTGAGGCGCTGCAACTGCTTCCCGGGCGGGGCGAAACCGTCGGTGCACGGCTGGTGGCCGACGCACGCATCCGAGGTGTGCTCTTCACCGGGTCCACCGAGGTGGCGCGGCTGCTGCAGCGCGCCCTGGCCGGCCGCCTCGATGAGCGCGGGCAGCCCCTGCCGCTGATCGCCGAGACGGGCGGGCAGAACGCCATGATCGTGGACTCCTCGGCCTTGCCCGAGCAGGTGGTGGCCGATGTGCTGGCCTCGGCCTTCGACAGCGCCGGCCAACGCTGCTCGGCGCTGCGCGTGCTGTGCCTGCAGGACGAGGTGGCCGAGACGATCCTCACGATGCTGAAGGGGGCGATGGAGGAACTCGCGCTGGGCCGGCCGGATCGGCTGGCCGCGGATGTGGGCCCGGTGATCGATGCGGACGCCCGTGCGCGCATCGAGGCCCATATCGAAGGGATGCGTGCACGGGGCCGGCGCATCCACGTGCTTCAGGCACGCCATGCCGGGCCGCTGCCGACGGGTCACTTCGTCCCCCCCACCCTGATCGAGATCGAGCAGTTGTCCGAACTCGACCGCGAAGTGTTTGGCCCCGTGCTGCACGTGCTGCGCTACCGGCGCGAGGCACTGGACGACCTCGTCATGCAGATCAACGCCACAGGCTATGGCCTGACGCTGGGCGTACACACTCGCATCGACGAGACCGTGACGCGTGTGCTGCACAGCGCCCATGTGGGCAACGTGTACGTCAACCGCAACATGATCGGTGCCGTGGTGGGGGTGCAGCCCTTCGGCGGCGAGGGGCTGTCGGGCACGGGGCCCAAGGCGGGTGGGCCGCTCTACCTGCATCGCCTGCTGGCTCGCGGGCCAGGTGAGGTGCTGGCCCGGCTGCGAAGTGCCGAGCCTGCACCGATGAGACCGGCTCTGAGGGCCTTGCGCGATTGGGCTGGGGTCGAGCGCCCGGCGCTGGTGGGCGTCTGCGACCGTTTGGCCGCGGCCTCGCCGGTGGACGGTGCGCTGACCTTGCCCGGCCCCACAGGGGAACGCAACACCTATCGCGTCCTGGGACGCAGCGCCGTCCTCTGCCTGGCCGACGACGAGGCCGACCGGCTGGTGCAACTCGCCGCTGTGCTGGCGGTGGGTGGGCAGGCCGTGTGGCCCGCGCACCATGGGACCCTGGCCGAGCGCCTGCCCGACGAGGTTCGTCGCCATCTGCGCCTGCGACCGAAAGCGTTGGGGGCCGGCGAGCCGCTGGATGCCGTGCTGCTGCACGGCAGCGCCGACCAGGCGCTGGCACTGCAGCAGGCCCTGGCCGAGCGTCCGGGCCCGGTGGTGAGCCTCACGCGGCTGGCGAGCGGCGACACCGCCGTGCCGCTGGAGCGTCTGATCGTCGAGCGTTCGGTGAGCGTGAACACGGCGGCCGCCGGTGGCAACGCATCCTTGATGACGCTGGCCTGAGGCCTTCAGGGCACCGGATGCCCGGTGCTGGCCGACCATAGCGCATGCCAGGTGGGCGCATCCAGCCGCAGGGACAGCGCCGCCACCGCCTCGCGCATCGCTTCGATCCGGCGCGAGCCCACGATGGGATGGGGCCGGCAGGGCAGGCGCAGCAGCCAGGCGTGGGCCACGGTGGCCGCGCTGCAGCCGTGCTCGCGCGCCACGGCCTCCAGGGCCGAGCGCACGCGCTGCTCGGTTTCCCCGTTTCCGCTGAAGATCCGGCCGCCAGCCAGCGGCGACCAGATCATCGGTGACAGCCGCAGCCGCTGCATCTGGTCGAAGCTGCCGTCATGCAAGGGCACCAGGTGCAGCAGCGAGCACTCCACCTGGTTCGTGACCAGGCTCGTGCGGCTGGCCAGCAGTTCGAACTGCTCTGGCGAGTAGTTCGACACGCCGAAGCGCTTGACCTTGCCCGCCGCGCGCAGGTGCTCGAAGGCCTCGGCCACCTCGTCGGCGTCCAGCAGCGGATCGGGGCGGTGCAGCAGCAGGAGGTCCAGGTGATCGGTGCGCAACGTCTTGAGCGAATGCTCCACGCTCGCCACGATGTGAGCGCGCGAGCTGTCGTAGGCCTTCACGCGGTGCTGTGGGCGCTGGGGCGACACGAGCTGGATGCCGCACTTGCTGACCAGCTGCAGGCGGTTGCGCAGCTGCGGCGCCAGCGCCAGGGCCTCGCCGAACAGGGCTTCGACCGTGTAGCCGCCATAGATGTCGGCATGATCGAAGCTCGTCACGCCCAGCTCGACGCACTGCTCGATCCAGCGCAGCCGCTCCTGCGGCGTCCAGCCCCACTGGTCCAGGCGCCAGCAGCCGGCCACGATGGGCGAGAGCAGGGCGGGCATGGCGGGTTTCATGGCGGTTACCTCGGCTGGAAACGAACGAGGCGCCCGTGAAGGGCGCCTCGTCCAGGGGCATGGGGGTGCTTCAGACGTTGAACAGGAAGTGCATCACGTCGCCGTCCTTGACGACGTAGTCCTTGCCTTCGGCGCGCATCTTGCCGGCATCCTTGGCGCCTTGCTCGCCCCGGTAGGCGATGAAGTCGTCGTAGGCGATGGTCTGGGCACGGATGAAGCCGCGCTCGAAGTCGGTGTGGATCACGCCGGCGGCCTGGGGCGCGGTTGCACCGATGGGCACGGTCCAGGCACGCACTTCCTTCTCGCCGGCAGTGAAGTAGGTCTGCAGGCCCAGCAGCTTGAAGGCGGCGCGGATGAGGCGGTTCAGGCCGGGCTCGTCCTGGCCCATCTCCTGCAGGAACATCAGGCGGTCTTCGTCGCCCATGTCGGCCAGTTCGGCCTCGGTCTTGGCGCAGATGGCCACCACCGGTGCGTTCTGCTGTGCCGCGTAGTCCTTCAGGCGGTCGAGGAAGGGGTTGTTCTCGAAGCCGTCCTCGGCCACGTTGCCCACGAACATGGCCGGCTTGGCGGTGATCAGGCACAGCGGCTTGAGCACGGCCAGCTCTTCCTTGCTGAAGTCGATGGTGCGCACCGGCTTGCCTTCGTTCAGCGCGGCCTGGCATTTGTTCAGCACGTCCACCAGGCGCTGGGCCTCCTTGTCACCACCAGCCCGGGCCACCTTGGTGTAGCGCTGCAGGCTCTTTTCCACCGTGGCCAGGTCGGCCAGGCAGAGTTCGGTCTGGATGACCTCGATGTCGGAGATGGGGTCGACACGGCCGGCCACGTGGATCACGTTCTCGTCCTCGAAGCAGCGCACCACGTTCACGATGGCATCGGTTTCGCGGATGTGGCTGAGGAACTGGTTGCCCAGGCCCTCGCCCTTGGAGGCACCGGCCACCAGGCCGGCGATGTCCACGAATTCGACGATGGCCGGCACCACGCGCTCGGGCTTGACGATATCGGCCAGGGCCTGCAGACGCGGGTCGGGCAGCTCCACGATCCCCACGTTCGGCTCGATGGTGCAGAAGGGGTAGTTCTCGGCGGCGATGCCGGCCTTGGTGAGGGCGTTGAAGAGGGTGGACTTGCCCACGTTGGGCAGGCCCACGATGCCGCATTTCAGGCTCATGGCGGGCGTCTTTCGGGCAGGGGAAACCTGCGATTTTAGCGGCCCGGCCCCAAAGCCCTAGAAGCGGATGCCCGCCGTGCCCGTGGCGCCCACGCGCAGCAGCCGCTCCACGCCTTCCAGCACGATGGCATTCATGCCGAAGGTCAGGCCCCCGTCCATGCGGGCGTCGGCGCGGTAGCCGGCCAGGGCGTCGCCCACGGCATGGCCGGTCTCGGCGGTGACCGGGTCCACGTCCGGGATGGAGCAGCGCACGCAGGGTTTCACGAGCTTCAGGCGCACAGGGCCGTCATCGGTCTCGATGCTCAGTTCGTCCAGGTGGTCTTCGCCGTGGGGCAGGAGCGTGTCGTCCACCGCATCCAGCACGAGGTTGGGGCGGAAGCGTTCCATGGTGGCCGCCGGCTGCCCCTGTGCGGCGAGTCGCGTGTTCAGCTCGTCCAGCGCCGAGCGGGTGACGACGAGCAGGGGAAAGCCATCGGCGAACTGGTTCTCGGCCTCGAGGCCTCCGGTCCACTTCACGCTGGACAGGCGCTTGTGCTCGGGATCGAAGCGCACCAGGCGCACGCGCTGGCCCAGGAAGTCGCTGAACCACTGGGCGGCCAGGTCACCCATGTCGTAGGCCGATACCGTGTCGTCCCAGACCGTCACGCGCGTGGGCGACTCCACGGTGTCGTAGGCGATGTGCAGGGCCAGCATGCCCGGGGCGCGCAGCACCATGTCGGCGGCGCGCAAGGTGGGCCGGATCAGGGCCATGCGCGGCAGCTCGCGCTGGCTGAGGAAGTCGCCACGCTCGTCCACCACCATCCAGGCGCGGTCAAACTCCAGGCCGGTCTCGATCACCAGGGCCTCGTTCACCGGCACAGCGGCGCAGGACTTGATCGGGTGCACGTAGAGCGCCCCCACGCGAAAGTTGACGTCGCTCACTTGAAGATTCCTCTCAGCTTGTCTTTCAGCTTGTCCTTGGCCGCGTCTTCCAGGCTGCGCGGGGCGGCAGGCTCCGAGGCGGCGCCTTCGGCGGGTGCTGCCTTGCCGCCGAGCCGGCCCTTGAGCTGCTCTTCGAGCTTGTCGCGCAACTGCGTGGTGGCAGCCTGGGCGGCCACGGCCGACCAGCGCACGTTCCACTCGATGGCTTCGAGTGGGCCGGTCAGCCGCACCGGTACGGTCACACCCCGCAGCGCGGCGAGTTCGGCCCCCCCCTGGCCCTGGGCCGTGGAGGTGAGGGCGGCGCGCACGGTGTAATCGATGCGGTTGCGGCCGATGTCGATCTGTCCCTCGCCGCCCACGCGCAGGAACGGGCTTTTCATGTCCAGATCGTTGCTGCGGGCCACGCCCTCGGCGATCTGGAAGCTCACGTTCAGCTCGGAAAAGTCGGTCTGCTCGGTGGCGCGGGCCTGCTGGAGCGCGTCGCGGTTGAGGGTGAGGGCAGCCTTGGCTTCGCGCAACGCGCGCGCCAGGTTGAAGCCCTTGATGGCCCCGTCGCGCACCTGCAGGGCCGCCTCGCCCGCCAGGGCCGAGCGCCATGCCTCCACGGTGCTGCCCCCGGTCGTGAGGTCCACGCGCAGGTCGCCCCGCCCGGCGAGCAAGTCCTTGTCAGCCACGTCGCGCACCGCCGCGCCCACGTCGATGCCCTGGGCCGCGCCGCGCAAGGCCAGCCGCCGGCTGCCGGATTCGGCGCGAGCGCTGCCGTCGAAGCGCCCGCCCCAGATCCGGCCGGCCAGCGTCGGCACGACCAGGGTGCCCTCCTTCAGTTCGGCGGTGATGCGGGCGTCGGCCAGGCGATAGCGCTGGTAGAGGAGTTCGCCGGCCTGCAGTTCGAAGCGGCCTTGCACGGCCTGCAGGGCGGACAGGTCCACCGGGGTGGGGCCCGCCGGAGGGGGCGAAGGCTGGGCCGGCTTGGGGGCGGCCGAGGGAGCCAGCACCTCGTTCAGGTTGAGCCGGTCGAACCGCGCCTGGGCCTGGAGGCGGGGCACGCTGGGGGCCAGGTCGAGCTCGCCGCGGGTGGTGAAGCGGTTGTTGCCGAGCTGGCCTTCCAGTTGCCAGCGCGAGGGCCCGGCCGAGCCCTGCAGCTCCCCCTGCAGTTGCAGGTTCTGCGGCTGCAGGCCTGGGGTCTCCACGCGTGTCGAGCTGCGCAGGTTGCGCAGGCTCACCTGCAGGGGTTGGGGCTGCACCGTCAGCAGGGCCTGCGCCTCGCCGTCAAGCTGGTGCGAGCCGCTGCGGCCCTTGAGACGCAGTTGCAGGCCCGGCAGCTCCACCAGGTCGAACCGGCCCCGCGGTGGACCGGAACGGAACTCGGCCTGGGCGCTGGTGGGACCGGTGGCCGAGAGACGGCCCTGCAGCGGACCCCCTTCGATCGCTTCGCCGGCGACCCGCAACGAGGGCCAGTCGAGTTCGAGCGCCACGGCCTGCGTGTCGATCTGTGCCTTCAGGCGCAAGGCCATCGCATCGACGACGAGCGACTTGCGCTCGGGCTCGAAGCCAAAGCGCTGGATGTCCAGGCGGCCATCCTGGATCTGCATCTTGCCCTGGCTGGCCCGCAGGGTCAGCCGCAGGCCCTCGGCCTGCACGGCGCGCTGGGTGCCGTCGTAGGCCAGCATGCCGCTCAGTCGCGCCTCGATGCCGCTCAGGCCGGCGGCGTCCCCGCGCACGCTCAGGGCCATCTCGCGCAGGGCGGCCGAGGCGGTGTCCAGGTCGAACTGCACGCGAGACTGGCCTTGCACCTCCACGCGCGCCAGCGGCTCGCTCATCTCGGCACGCAGGTCGAGATCGACATCCGTGGGCACCTGATGCGCGAGCCGCCCGGTGCGCAGGCGGCGCAGCTGCACCTCACCGCGCAGCGCGGCAGGGCGGTCGTCGATCTGCAGGCGCAGGTTCTCGATCAGCACCCCCTGGACGTCGAAGCGCAGCGGCCCGGCCGCCGCCGGCTCGCTCGCTGCCGGGGGGCTGCCTTCGGGCGGGCCCGACCTCTTCAGCAGGTCATCGATGTTGCGTCGACCTTCGCTGTCGCGGATGAGGCGCACGCTGGCATTGCGCAGCTCGATCTGATCGACCTCGAGCGCTCCCCGCAGCAAGGGCCACACGGCCACCGAGAGCGAGGCCTGCTCCACGCTGGCGAAGGTATCGGGGTGCCCCTGTTCGCTGAGCGAGGCCTGCTCGATGCGCACGGCCAGCCGCGGCAGCAGGCGCAGGCTCACCGGCCCCTCGAGCTTGAGCTCGCGCTGGTGGTGCTCGCGCACCCAGTCGATCGCCAGGCCCTTGTAGCGCTCGGCGTCGAACTGCAGCACCAGCCAGGCGGCGGCGATCACCGCCAGGCCGGCCACGCCGGCCACCACCCAGGCCAGTCGTTTGAGCCAGGAAGACATCGTTTCGGACATGGGCGGATCATAGAGCCCCCACCCCTACAATGAGTCGTCATGACCTCGTACGACGTTTCCATCCTGGGCCACGGCATCGTCGGCAAGACGCTGGCGCTGGCGTTGGCCCGTGAGGGCCTGCGCGTGGCGATCACCGCACCACCCGCAGCACCCCAGGCCGAGGACGTGCGGGCCTACGCCTTGAACGCTCGCTCGGTGGCCTTGCTGGAGGCGCTGAAGGTCTGGGCCCATCTTCCCGACGGTGCTGCCACGCCCGTGCACGACATGCGTGTGGAGGGCGATGCGCCCGGCGCGACGCTGGAGTTCTCGGCCTGGCAGCAGGGCGTGCGTGAGCTGGCCTGGATCGTCGATGCCGCGGCGCTGGAGCACGAACTGGCCCAAGTGCTTCGGTTCCAGCCCCATGTGACGGTGGTGGATCGTCCTGTATCGGCCAGCCTCGAAGCCATCTGCGAAGGCAAGTTCTCGGCGCGGCGGGCCGAGCTCGGGGTGCAATGGATGCGTCACGGCTATGGTCAGACGGCGCTGGCAGCGCGCCTGGTGGCCGATACGCCTCACCGCGGCGTGGCGCGGCAATGGTTCCGTTCGCCCGACGTGCTGGCGCTGTTGCCCTTCGACCGTCCGCAGGCGGGGCGCTCCTACGGCCTGGTCTGGTCGCTGCCCGACGCCCAGGCGCAGGCCTGGATGGAGGCGCCCGCGACCGAACTGGAGCGTGCCTTGAACGAGGCCACCGGCGGTGCTGTCGGCCGGCTCGAACTGCGTGGCGCCGTTGTCGGCTGGCCACTGGCCTTGGCCCGGGCAGACCGGGTCTGCGGCACCGGCTGGGTGCTGCTGGGCGACGCCGCCCACGTGGTGCACCCGCTGGCGGGTCAGGGGCTCAATCTCGGGCTGGCCGACGTGCAGGCCCTGGCCGAGGTGCTGGGCGCGCGCGAGGGCTGGCGCTCCCTCGGCGACGAGCGCCTGCTGCGCCGCTACGCGCGTGCGCGCAGCGCACCCACCTGGGTCATGGGCCAGGTCACCGATGGCTTGCTCCACCTGTTTGCGACTTCATCCACACCGCTCAAGGAACTCCGCAACCGTGGGCTGAGTCTGGTCAATGCACTGCCGCCCCTGAAGCGCTGGCTCACCGCCCGGGCGCTCGACTCCTGAAGGAATCCACGATGTCTTTCCGTACCACTCTCACCGCGCTGCTGCTGTCGGCGCTGGCCTTGCCCGCCCTGGCGAACGAGGCAGCGATCCGCAAGAGCTTTGCCGAGCTGATGCCCAATGTGCCCGCGATCGACGAAGTGACGGCCACCCCGGTGCCCGGCCTGTTCGAGGTGCGCATTGGCCACGACATCGTCTACACCGACGCCCAGGGCAGCTTTCTCATCCGCGGTGAACTCATCGACCTGATGGCGCGCCGCAACCTCACCGAGGAGCGGGTGAACAAGCTCACGGCCATCGATTTCGCCAGTCTGCCGCTGAGGGACGCGATCGTGATGAAGAACGGCAACGGCAAGCGCAAGATTGCCGTGTTTGCCGATCCGAACTGCGGCTACTGCAAGCGCTTCGAACGCGACGTGCAGCAGGTCAAGGACGTGACCGTCTACACCTTCCTGTACCCGGTTCCCATCGGGGCCGATTCCGAAGCCAAGTCGCGTGATGTGTGGTGTGCCAAGGACCGCCTCAAGGCCTGGCAGGATCTGATGCTGCGAGGCATTGCGCCGCCGGCGGCGCCTGCCGGCTGCGACTGGCGGGCCGTGACCCGCTCCACCGAGCTCGCGCGCAAGCACCGCATCAACGGCACACCGGCCCTGATCTTCGAAGATGGCACGCGTGTGCCCGGGGCCCTCAACACCGCGCAGATCGAACAGCAACTGGCCCAGATCAAGACCCGCTGAGCGCGGCGCCCCATGATCTCCTACCGAATCGAGCCCTCCAACCTCCAGGCGCACCTTTTCCGGGTGGTGCTGCGCATTCCCCGGCCCGAGGCCGAGCAGGGGGTGTCACTGCCGGTGTGGATCCCCGGGAGTTACCTGGTGCGTGAGTTTGCGCGGCACCTGCAGCAGCTGAAGGCCCGCCAGGGGGCCCGCAGCGTTGCGCTGCATCAACTCGACAAGTGCACCTGGCAGGCCCGCTGCAGCGGCACCGCGGCGCTGGAGATCGAGTACCAGGTCTATGCTTTTGACACCTCGGTGCGTGCGGCCTATCTGGATGCCGACCGAGGCTTCTTCAATGGCACCAGCGTGTTCCTGCGCGTCCACGGCCGCGAGGACGACCCCCATCGCGTTGAACTGCGAGGGCTGCCGCGTGGCTGGGAGGTGGCCACGGCCTTGCCGGCGGTCAAGACCGATGCCCGCGGCCAGGGCCTCTACGAGGCCACCGGGTATGACGAACTGGTCGATCACCCGGTGGAGTTGGGACGTTTCTGGCGGGGTCGCTTCCAGGCGCAGGGCGTCACGCACGAGTTCGTGGTGGCCGGTGCGGCGCCCAGCTTTGACGGCGAACGCCTGCTGCGTGACACCCAGCGCATCTGCGAGACCGCGATCGCTTTCTGGCACGGTCGCCGCAAGCCGCCGATCAGCCGGTATGTCTTCCTGCTCAACGTGGTGGACGACGGCTATGGCGGGCTGGAGCATCGGGCCAGCACGGCACTGATCTGCGGCCGGCGCGACCTGCCGCGCCTGGGCGATGAGGGGCAGTCCGACGGTTATGTCACCTTGCTGGGCCTGATCAGCCATGAGTATTTCCACACCTGGAACGTGAAGCGGCTGCGCCCGTCGGAGTTCACGCGCTACGACTATACCCGCGAGAACTACACACAGATGCTGTGGTTCTTCGAGGGCTTCACCTCCTACTACGACGACCTGCTGCTGCGCCGAGCCGGCCTCATCGACGAGACCCGCTACCTCAAGCTGCTGTCTCGCACCATCACCAACACCATCACCTTGCCGGGCCGTCAGGTGCAAAGCGTGGCCCAGGCCAGCTTTGATGCCTGGGTGAAGTACTACCGTCCGGACGAGAACACCGTCAACGCCACCATCAGCTACTACACCAAGGGTGCCCTGGTGGCCCTGGCGCTCGATTTGCGGTTGCGATCGGAAGGGCGGGGCACGCTGGATGAGGTGATGCGCTGGCTCTGGCGCGAAACCGGTGGCGGCCCGATGGACGAAGCCCTGTTCGCGCAGGCGCTCGAAGCGGTGGGCGGGCGCAGCTTCCGCAAGGAACTGCAAGCCTGGGTGCATGGCACCCAAGATCTCCCGCTGGACGAACTGCTGCGAGGGCTGGGTGTTCGCTGGCATCGTGAGGCGCCGGGCTGGGCTCAGCGCCTGGGTGTGCGGGTGAGCGAAGCAACCGGGGTGGTCATCAAGATGGTGCTGCGCGGGGGGCCAGCCGAACGCGCCGGACTGCAACCCGGCGATGAACTGCTGGCAGTCAACGGGTGGCGGGTGCGCAAGCTCGATGACCTGGCGCTCTACCTGCCCCGGGCGTCGGCGCCGGCGGACCTGAGCTTGCTGGTCGCGCGCGACCAGCGTGTGCTGGCATTGGGCCTGGACCTCCCGGCGGGTCTGGGAGCGGTCGTGTTGTCGATCGCAGACAACACCGATGCTGCTGCCGCCGCCCGGCGCAAGGACTGGCTGAAAGCCCGCTGAGCCGTCCTCGCTCCCTCGTTGTCTCTGCCCTCGGCGGGTCAGTACGGATCCAGGAAGCGCAGCCGGAAGGCTTCCGCCGTGGTCGGGCCGCGGTTGTCCTGCAACACCCGTTGCGCCATGTTGAGGATGGGCTTGATCTCCGCCCAGCTCTTGGCTTTCTCCAGCCGAACCGCCAGATCGTCACCCATGGGACCCAGCTGCTCCGACACGAAGCGCGCCGCTTGCTGCCGCAGGCTCGTGTACTCCGGCCCGGTGGGCCCGCCCGTCAGCGTGGACTCCACAGGGGGGACGGAATCGGGCGCCCGGGACGCCGCCGGTGCCGGCCGGTTGGCCGTCACGGCGATCACCTCGATGAAGCCCTGATCGAGCAGCGATTGCAGCAGATCGTGGGCGTCGCCCGGGATCATGCGCAGCAGCTCCTCATCCGTGCGCTTCCCGTCGACCATGATGAGGGCAGACCGCAGCTTCATCGCCAGCTGGTTCTGGCGCGTGGCGATCTCGGCCTGCCCCTTTTCTGTTTTGCGGTATACCGTAGCCATCGGTCACCCTGGTTGTACGATGCCTTCAGCTTACAGGCTGGTCATGGCTCTTGCCACCATAGATACGCTTACAAAACCGGGCAAAAGGCCGGTGCAAGCGGACGGATTTCACACCCTGGTGCCGTTCCGTATAGTGGCGGTCTCGAAAGGAGAACCCTCGTGAGCGAACCCCTGATCCTGACCCAAGTCCGCGGCGAGGCCGCGCTGAAAGTGGGCGTCATCACCCTCCACCGGCCCAAGCAGCTCAATGCCCTGAACGACGCGCTGATGGACCAGCTCGGGGCCGCGCTGCTGGCCTTCGATGCGGACGAGTCCATCGGCTGCATGGTCATCACCGGCAGCGAGAAGGCCTTTGCGGCCGGCGCGGACATTTCCGCCATGGCGAAGTGGACCTACATGGAGGTCTACAAGTCCGACTTCATCACCCGCAACTGGGAAACCCTCAAGCGCGTGCGCAAGCCGGTGATTGCGGCGGTCTCGGGCTTCGCGCTCGGTGGTGGCTGCGAGCTGGCGATGATGTGCGACATCATCATTGCGGCTGAGACGGCCAAGTTCGGCCAGCCCGAGATCAAGCTGGGCATCATTCCCGGAGCGGGGGGCACGCAACGCCTGCCGCGCGCGGTGGGCAAGGCCAAGGCCATGGACCTGTCGCTCACCGGGCGCATGATGGATGCGGCCGAGGCCGAACGTGCCGGGCTGGTGTCGCGCGTGGTGCCGGCCGACAAGCTGTTGGACGAGGCCTTTGCCGCGGCCGATGCCATCTGCAGCTATTCGCTGCCCAGCCTGATCGCGGCCAAAGAGTGCGTGAACCGGGCGTATGAGGCACCCCTCAACGAAGGCCTGCTCTTCGAGCGCCGCGCCTTCCATGCCCTCTTTGCCACCGAGGACCAGAAGGAGGGCATGGAGGCCTTCCTGGCCAAGCGCCCCGCAGCGTTCAAGCACCGCTGACCTGGGCAGCGTGGCTCAGCGCGCCGCCAGCGCCTCCAGCAATCGGCCATGCAGGCCGCCGAAGCTGCCGTTGCTCATGCACAGCACGTGGTCGCCCGGGCGGGCTGAGGCCAGCACCTGGGCGATCACGCCGTCGATGCTGTCGGCCACCTGGGCCTTGGCGCCCATCGGGGCCAGGGCTTGGGCGGCATCCCAGCCCAGGCCGCCGCTGTGGCAGAAGGCCAGATCGGCTTCCTCCAGCGACCAGGGCAGCTGGGCTTTCATCGTGCCCAGCTTCATCGTGTTCGAACGCGGTTCAAAGACGGCGAGGATACGGGCCGCGCCCACGCGGCGGCGCAGGCCGTCCACCGTGGTGCGGATGGCCGTGGGATGGTGGGCGAAGTCGTCGTACACGGTCACGCCGCCGGCCACGCCGCGCACTTCCAGGCGCCGGCGCACGTTGCGGAAGCGGCCCAGGGCCTCGGCTGCGGCTTGCGGGGCCACCCCCAGGTGCTCGGCTGCGGCAATGGCGGCCAGCGCGTTCAGCTGGTTGTGTTCGCCCAGCAACTCCCAGCGCACCTGGCCCACGGTCTGTCCGCCGCGGCGCACTTCGAAGTCGTGCGGCTCGCCGAAGGCCTCGAAGCCGCCGGTCCCCCCGAAGCGCACCACCTCGCTCCAGCAGCCCTTGTCCAGCACACGCTGCAGGCTCGCCTCGCGGGCGTTGACCACGAGGCGGCCGCTCGAGGGCACGGTGCGCACGAGGTGGTGAAACTGGCGTTCGATCGCCGCCAGGTCATCGAAGATGTCGGCATGGTCGAACTCGAGGTTGTTCAGCACGGCGGTGCGCGGCCGGTAGTGCACGAACTTGCTGCGCTTGTCGAAGAAGGCCGTGTCGTACTCGTCGGCCTCGATCACGAAGGCAGGCCCCGATCCCAGTCTTGCCGACACCCCGAAGTTCTGGGGCACACCGCCGACCAGAAAGCCCGGCTGGTGCCCGGCGGCCTCCAGAATCCAGGTCAGCATGGATGTGGTGGTCGTCTTGCCGTGCGTGCCCGCCACGGCCAGCACATGGCGGCCATGCAGGACGTGCTCGGCCAGCCATTGGGGGCCACTGGTGTAGCGCACGCCGGCCTCCAGCAGCGCTTCCATCAACGGGTTGCCGCGGCTCACCACGTTGCCCACCACCCAGACATCGGGCTGAAGGGCCAGCTGGTCGGCCCCGTAGCCCTCGATCAGCTCGATGCCCAGTTCGCGCAGCTGGTCACTCATGGGGGGATAGACGCCGGCATCGCAGCCGGTGACGCGATGGCCCGCCTCGCGGGCGAGGGCGGCCAGCCCGCCCATGAAGGTGCCGCAGATGCCGAGGATGTGAAGGTGCATGCGTGAAGCCCGGCGCGAGTCCGGGGCCCAGGGAATCAGGAGGCGAAGGCGGCGCGGGCGGCGTCGATGGTGGCGGCGATGTCCTCGGCGGTGTGGGCCGCACTGACAAAGCCCGCCTCGTACAGGGCCGGCGCCAGGTAAACACCACGATCGAGCATGCCATGAAAGAAACGGTTGAAGGCTTCCTTGTCGGTGGCCATCACCTGCCCGTAGTTCTGCGGCAGCTCGTGTGCCAGGAAGAAGCCGAACATGCCGCCCTCGCAGTCGACGGCCAAGGCGATGCCGGCCTCACGCGCCGCGCCCTGCAAGCCCTCCACGAGCGAGCGGGTGCGTGCCGACAGGGCGTCGAAAAAGCCGGGTCGGCTGATCTCGCGCAACGTGGCCAGACCGCAGGCCGTGGCCACCGGGTTGCCCGACAGGGTGCCGGCCTGGTAGACCGGGCCCGTGGGCGAGAGGTGCTCCATGATGGCGCGCGGGCCGCCGAAGGCCGCCAGCGGCATGCCCCCGCCGATCACCTTCCCAAAGACACTGAGGTCGGGCCTGAAGCCCGGGATGAGCCGGCCGTAGAGGCCCTGCGCCCCCTGCAGTCCCACCCGGAAGCCGGTCATGACCTCGTCGAAGACCAGCAGCGCACCATGCCGTGTGCACAGCTCGCGCAGCCGCGTCATGAAGGGCACGCTGGCGCGCACGAAGTTCATGTTGCCGGCGATCGGTTCGATCATCACGCAGGCCAGCTGTGCGCCGTGCTCGGCGAAGGCCGCCTCCAACTGATCGAGGTTGTTGTACTCCAGCACCAGGGTGTGCTGTACGGCCTCGGGTGGCACCCCGGCGCTGGTGGGGTGGCCGAACGTGGCCAGTCCCGAGCCGGCCTTCACCAGCAGCGCATCGGCATGGCCGTGGTAGCAGCCTTCGAACTTGATGAGCTTGGGCCGGCCAGTGGCGCCGCGCGCCAGCCGGATCGCGCTCATGGCGGCCTCGGTGCCCGAGCTCACCAGACGCACCTGCTCCATGGAGGGCACCAGGGCCAGGATGGCCTCGGCCAGCTCGATCTCGCGCTCGGTGGGCGCGCCGAAAGAGAAGCCCTCGCGCACGGCCCGCTGCACGGCGTCCACCACGGCGGGGTGGCCGTGGCCCAGGATCATCGGCCCCCAGGAGCCGATGTAGTCGATGTAGCGGCGGCCTTCGGCATCGTGCAGATAGGCGCCCTCGGCGCGTGTGATGAAGCGGGGCGTGCCGCCCACGGCGCGGAAGGCGCGCACGGGCGAGTTCACGCCGCCGGGGATGACCTGCTGGGCGCGTTCGAAGAGTTGGGCGTTGGTGGCCATGCGGTGCTCGGGTCAGTGGATGTGGCGGGGGTCGGGCGTATCGTCGCCGTTGGCGTCGTTGGCCGCTCCGTCTTCACCTTCGGCCGGCGGCAGGGCCCAGAAGAAGCGGTCGGGCACGACGCTGCCCATGCCGGGGCGAAAGCCCGCATCCAGCGTCTGGTCGAGGAAGGCGAGGGCCTCGGCTGCTGCATCGGGCGCCTGGGCACCGTTGGCCAGCATCGCCGCCAGCGCAGCCGACAGGGTCTCGCCTGCGCCCACGAAGCCGGCCTCGAAGCGCTCGAAGCGCTCGCCGCTGACCGGGCCCTCGGCGGTGGCCAGCACGTTGTCGATGAACTGGTCGGGCAGCTGGATGCCCGTCACCAGCACGAAGCGCGTGCCATGCTCGGCGGCAGCCACGGCCAGCTCACGCGGCGAGGCCGGGCGGTCGGCGTCCCAGTCGGGCAGCAGGAAATCGGTGAGCGTCTTGTGGTTGCCCACCAGCACCTCGGCCTGGGGCAGCACGAGTTCGCGAAAGGCTTCATGGTAGGCCTCATGAGCCGACTCCTCCATCCACGACAGGCTGGGGAGGTAGGCCACGAGCGGAACCTCGGGGTAGTCGGACAGCACCTCGGCCACGGCGCCGATGGTCTCGGCGCTGCCAAGGAAGCCGACCTTCCAGGCGGCGATCGGGGCATCCTCGAGGATGCTGCGGGCCTGCTCGACCACAGCCTCGTCATCGAGCACATGGTGATCGAAGACCTCGGCGGTGTCGCGCAAGAGGATGGCAGTGACGACCGGCAATGGATGTGCGCCCATGGCACACAGGGTGGCGACATCGCCACCGAGGCCGCCGGCACCGCTGGGGTCATTGGCATTGAAGCTCATGACGCACGGAGGGGCGCCAGCCTCTTCCGGCATCTCGGTGCCGGGGGCTGGGTCGGGGGAGGTTGGGGACATGGAGTTGTGCCGGTGCGGTGGGGGAGGGTGGTTACAAGGAACTTCACATGAACAATCACGTGTAAGTTCGCACAAACCCTCGCGGTTTTGTGTGTTCACAAGGCTACAATGCCTCGCATCATTGTAGTGAAACTGATACAAAGTGAGCGAGTCTCGAACCTGGATGTGCCTGATTTGCGGATGGATCTACGACGAGGCCGCCGGCGACCCTGAACACGGTATCGCACCGGGCACTGCCTGGGCCGATGTGCCGATGAACTGGGTCTGCCCTGAATGCGGCGCTCGCAAGGAAGACTTCGAAATGGTGCAGATCTAGCGCAACCGGCGCGGGACGGTCATTTCAAGTCGTTGAGGAGAGGGCTTCAGTGAGCGACACCGCTGCTTCGATCAGTCAAACGCCGTCTGATGCGGCGACCAAGGTGCTTGTCATCGATGACAGCAACACCATTCGCCGCAGCGCCGAGATCTTCCTCAAGCAAGGCGGCTATGACGTCGTGCTGGCCGAAGACGGTTTCGACGCTCTGGCCAAGGTCAACGATCACGAGCCGCACCTGATCTTCTGTGACATCCTGATGCCGCGGCTCGATGGTTACCAGACCTGCGCCATCATCAAGCGCAACCCGAAGTTTTCGGGTGTGCCGGTCATCATGCTCTCGTCCAAGGATGGTCTGTTCGACAAGGCCCGTGGACGCATGGTGGGCTCCCAGGACTACCTGACCAAGCCATTTACCAAAGACCAGTTGCTGCAGGCCGTGGAACAGCATCGCCGAGCTGCGTAAAGACATCTGGGCGCCCTGAGCCGGCGCCCTTTCTCATTGCATCCCGTTTGCCGGAACCTGCCCCGGGGCAGGTCCTGATCGAGTGAGGTAGGAAACCATGCCAGTCAAGAAAATCCTGTTGGTCGACGACTCCAAGACCGAGTTGCATCATCTGTCGGAACTGCTCACCAAGCGCGGCTACAGCGTGCGCACCGCCGAGAACGGCGAAGAGGCCTGGCGTCGTCTGGCCGAGGACAAGCCCGACCTGATCCTGATGGATGTGGTGATGCCCGGCCAGAACGGCTTCCAGCTCACGCGGGCGATCACGCGCGACCCGAACTTTGCTGACGTGCCCGTCATCATGTGCACGAGCAAGAACCAGGAAACCGACAAGGTCTGGGGCATGCGACAGGGCGCACGCGACTACGTGGTCAAACCCGTCGATGCCGATGAACTGATCGGCAAGATCCGCGCCTTCGACTGACCGGGCGGATCGGGCATGGGAGCACAGGCCTGCCGGATCACATCCTTGCAATAACAGGCAAGCACAATGGCGAACAAAGAAGCGCTGCGTGAACTGCAAAGCCGATTGGCGGAGCGTTTGCAGGCAGCCCGTACCGAGGCGCGCACGGCGAGCTGGCTGGCGGTGGAGGCCGCCGGTCAGCGTTTCCTGCTGCCGCTGCAAGAAGCCGGCGAGATCTTTCCATTCTCGTCATGCGTGAGCGTGCCCCACACCTCGCCGTGGTTCCTGGGCGTGGCCAACCTGCGCGGCGGCCTGCACGGGGTGGTGGATCTGGGCGGGTTTCTGGGACTCAAGCCGGTCAACCTGAACACCACGGACAGCCTTCGCGACCAGCTGCGCCTCGTGGCGCTGAACCCGTCGCTGGACATCAACTGCGCCTTGCTGGTCGAGCGACTGGCGGGCCTGCGCAACCGGGACCAGCTTGCGCCTGCGGATGACGCCGCGGCTGCCGAGGCCCGGCCGGACTTCGTGGGGCAGCGCCTGCGCGACCCCCAGGGGCGTGTGTGGCAGGAACTCAACCTCGCGGCCCTGGCCAGAGACGAGGCATTCCTGAGGATCGTGGGCTGACAGGGCGATGCAGCCCAAGACCGGCCTGGTATGAGTGACGTTCGAGCAGAAAGCTAGAGGGGAATATGAGTTTCATCAGCAAGATCACCGGCAAAGGCAAGCAGTCGCCGGACGACGACTCGCTGGGCACGCCGTTCGATGATGCGTCTCGCACCTTGAACGAGCTGCCGCAGGCAAGCGCAAGCGCCACGAGCTCGATGGAAACGCGCCCGTCCAACGGGTCGGGCCCCGGCAAGGACTCGTCCATCATCTCCGAGGTGGCGCCGTCCGAACTGCCCGGCGAATTCGCCGAAACCCGCATGCAGGCGGGGGCTGAGGGCGCTGAGTCGGCCACGCGTCTGCCGTTGATTGGCCACCTGCCAGTGGCTCGGCAGCAGCGGATCCTGGGTGCGCTCACGGTGCTGGGTCTGGCCGGCCTGCTGGTGGTGGTGGCGGTGTCGCAGATTGCCGCCAACAACGTGGCAGCCCAGGTGGGGACGACCGGTCAGGTGCTGATGCAGTCGCAGCGTCTGGCCAAGTCCGTGTCGCAGGCTCTGGTGGGCAGTCCGCAGGCCTTCCCCGAAGTGCGCGAGAGCTCCACCGTGCTGGCCAGCGGCGCGCGCGGCCTGCGCAGCGGCAACGACGAGCTGACAGCCGTGTCCCCAGCGGTGCAGGAAGTGCTGCAACCCATCATGCCCTTGGTGGACCGCGCCGAGAAGAACGCCCAGGTGGTGCTCAGCCAGCAGCAGATCCTGACCCAGGTGGGTGAGGCCCTTCGCACCATCAACCGCCAGTCGGCCGACCTGCTGGAAATCGCCGAAACGATCTCGTCGCTCAAGCTGCAGCAGAACGCATCGCCAGCTGAGATTTCCGCCACCGGTCAGTTGGTGATGTTGACGCAGCGCATCGGTAAGTCGGCCAACGAATTCCTGACGATGGAAGGTGTGTCGCCTGAGGCGGTGTTCCTGCTGGGCAAGGACTTGAACTCCTTCCGCGAGATTTCGCAGGGTCTGCTCGAAGGCAGCGCCGAGCTGCGTCTGCCGCCCACGCGCGATGAGCAGACCAAGGAGCGCCTGCAAGCGTTGCAGGAACTGTACGAACAGACCCGCACCCAGGCGGGCGCCATCCTGGGCAACCTGCAGGGTCTGGTCTCGGCCCGCGAAGCCCAGGTGGCCATCATCGATGACTCCGAAGCGCTGCGGCAGGGGCTGGAGCAGGTGCAGGAGCGCCTGTCGGCACAAGCCGGATTCGGTGCACCGAACATCATCATGCTGGTGCTGTCCATCGCCATGGCCCTGGCCGGTATCCTCGGTCTGTTGAGGGTGCAGTTCCAGGCCGAGCGGGCTCGTGCGCAGTTGGCCGAACAGCAGCGGCTGGAAGCCGAACGCCAGGAACAGGAAGCCAAGCGCGTCAACGACGCGAACCAGGCGGCCATTTTGCGGTTGATGAACGAACTGCAGACGGTGGCCGAAGGCGACCTGACGCAACAGGCCACGGTGACCGAGGACATCACGGGCGCCATCGCCGACTCGGTGAACTACACGGTGGAAGAGCTGCGCACGCTGGTGTCGCAGGTGCAAGGCACGGTGTCGCGGGTGACGGAAACCACACAGCAGGTGGAAGCAACGTCCACCGAGCTGCTGGCCGCCTCCACCGAACAGCTGCGCGAGATCCGCGACACCGGCGAGTCGGTGCTCCAGATGGCGAGCCGAATCAACGATGTCTCGGCGCAGGCTCAGCAGTCGGCCCAGGTGGCCCGCCAATCGCTGCTGGCCGCCGAATCCGGTCTGCAGGCCGTGCAGAACGCCATCGGCGGCATGAACTCCATCCGCGAGCAGATCCAGGAAACCTCCAAGCGGATCAAGCGACTCGGCGAGTCTTCCCAGGAGATTGGTGAAATCACCGAACTGATTTCCGACATCACGGAGCAGACGAACGTGCTGGCTCTGAACGCTGCCATCCAGGCGGCCTCCGCGGGGGAAGCGGGTCGAGGCTTCTCGGTGGTGGCCGAAGAAGTGCAGCGGCTGGCCGAACGCTCGGGCGATGCCACGAAGCAGATTGCGGCCCTGGTGAAGACCATTCAGACCGATACGGCCGACGCCGTGGCCGCCATGGAACGGTCCACGCAGGGTGTGGTGGAAGGGGCCAAGCTGTCCGACAACGCCGGTACGGCACTGGGCGAGATCGACCGCGTGTCACGTCAGCTTGCTGAACTGATTGAGCAGATCTCGGCGCAGGCATCCCGCGAAGCTGAATCGGCCAACATCGTGGCCGGCAACATCCAGCACATCTTCGCCGTGACGGAACAGACTGGCGAGGGCACGCGCTCGACGGCCCAGCTGGTGCGCGAACTGTCCAAGACTGCTGAAGAACTGAAGCAATCGGTGTCGCGATTCAAGATCGGGTGATGAACCACCCCCGAAGCGCCTTCGGTTGCTGGATGGGTTGATGAATGAAATGAGGATGCCTTTGGGGGGCAGTGGATGGACAGCAAGCGTGACAGTCTGACGAGCGACGACCTGAGTTCCCTGGCGTGGGTCCAGGAGGAGTTGCGCAAGTCGCTCGACAATGCTCACAAGGCGCTGCGTCGCTTTCTGAAGGAAGCGGAGAGCGCGGCGGGCTCCGATGTGGACGCTGTCGATCCTTCCGTGTTGCGCACGGCGCGCCAGCAGCTTCATCAGGGGGTAGGGGCCCTCGAACTCGTGGGCATGCCCGCCGCAGCCACCGTGTTGCGTGCGAGCGAGGCGGCCGTTCAGCGCTACATCCAGAAGCCGCAGAAACTCGACGCGGCGGCCGTCGAGGCGATCGAGAAGGCGTCCTTTGGTCTGCTGGACTATCTGTCCCGCCTGCTGGCCGGGCGCAAGGTTTCTTCGGTGTCGCTGTTCCCGCAGTACCGCGTGGTGCAGGAGCTGGCCGGCGCAGATCGGATTCATCCGGCCGACCTCTGGGCGGCCGACTGGCAATGGACCGAGGTGGCCGACGTGGCCGGGGTCACCCCGCGGGCGGCCGACGCTGCCACGCGCGCAGAACTCGAACGCCTGCTGCTGGCGCTCATGCGCAACCAGTCCGCGAACCGCGCGGCACAGCAGATGAGCGATCTGTGCGCCGGGCTGGGCGCGGGTGCGCACCACCCGCATGCCGCGACTTTCTGGAAGCTGGCGGCGGCCTTCTTCGAGGCGCTCTCGGTCAAGCTGTTGCCTCTGGATGTCTACAGCAAGCGTGTGGCATCACGCATCCTGGCCCAGTTCGGGATGATCGAGCGCGGTGAATCGGCTGTCTCCGACCGCCTGGCGCAGGACCTGCTCTTCTTCTGCGCCCAGTGTCGCCCCGAGGGGGCACAGGCGCCGCGTGTGCAGGCGGTGCGCCGGGCCTATCGCCTGGAAGCCCACGAACCGGTCAACTATGAGGTGTCGCACCTCGGCCGTTTCGACCCATCCCTCCTGGTGCAGGCCCGCAAGCGTGTGGCGGCCGCCAAGGATGCCTGGTCGGCGGTCGCAGGAGGCGAAATGCACCGCCTCCAGGGCCTGAACGAGCAGTTCAGCCTCGTGGGCGATTCCTTGCGCAAGATCTATCCGGCCGGAGAAGCCCTGGCCGATGCCCTGCTGCGTTCAGTGTCCCAGACGGTGGAAGCCGCCAGTGCGCCGCCGGCCGCGCTGGCCATGGAGGTGGCCACGAGCGTCCTCTACCTCGAGGCTTCGCTGGAAGACGCCGACTTCGACGATCCGCAGTTGGCCGAGCGGAGCAACCGACTGGCCGAGCGCATCGAGTCGGTGCGGCAGGGTCAACCGGCGCAGCCGCTGGAATCCTGGATGGAGGACCTGTATCGCCGCGTGTCCGATCGACAGACCATGGGCAGCGTGGTGCAGGAACTGAGGGCTTCGCTGGGCGAGGCCGAGAAGCAGATCGATCTGTTCTTCCGCAATCCTGCCGACCGCTCGGTGCTGGCCCCTGTGCCGGGGCAACTGGCAGCGATGCGTGGGGTGCTGTCGGTGCTGGGCATGGACCAGGCCTCCCAGGCCGTGCTGCGCATGCGCGATGTGATCGACGATCTCCTGGCCACCGAGGTCAATCCTCAGTCTGCTGCGGCGACCGCCACCTTCGAACGGTTGGCCGGCAATCTTGGCGCGCTGGGTTTCCTCATCGACATGCTGAGCTACCAGCCGCAGATGGCGAAGTCGCTCTTCACGTTTGATGCTCAGCGCGGCGAACTCCGTCCGGTGATGGGGCGATCGTCCGAGCCACCGACGCCACCGGTCACGCTGGTGGAGCCACGTCTGATCGAAAAAGCGCAGGCGCTGGCCGAACAGGTGGAACGCGAGGACCTGCCCCTGGAGGCTTTGTCGGCCGAGTTGCAACGCCTGTCGGACGAGATCGTCGTGGCGGACCAGCCAGCCCTGGCAGAGCCTCTGCATCAGGCCCATGCTGCTGTCGAGCAGGCCACGCGCGGCGAGGCCGATGTCCAGTTCGTGCGCGATCAGGTCGTGCAGGCGGTCGCCGATTTCGTCTCGACCGCTTCGGACGCGGCAACGCTGGCGCCGGAACCGAAGCCAGCCGTTGCGGCCCCGACGCCTGCCACGCACTCCGGCCTGGAAGACGATGACGAGATGCGCTCCATCTTCCTGGAGGAAGCTCAGGAAGTGATGGGCACCGCCAGTGGAGCGCTGGACCTGCTGACCCGGTCCCCGGACGACATCGAACAGCTCACCACCGTGCGCCGAGCCTTCCACACGCTCAAGGGCAGCTCCCGCATGGTCGGTCTGAACGACTTTGGTGAGGCGGCGTGGGCCTGTGAACAGCTCTACAACACCTGGCTGGCCGATCAGAAGCCGGCCAGTGAAGACCTGATGGCCTTCACCGGCGAGGTGCTCGACTACCTGGCGGCCTGGATCGGTGAGATTGCAGCGCGTGTGGTACCCACCCATCACAGCGCGCCGGTGCGGGCAGCCGCTGACGTGATGCGTCTGGAAGGACGTCGAACCGCCGTCCATGCCCCGGGGGCCCCCACGGCGGTGTCGATGCCCGCGGAGCTGCCAGTGCTTGAGCCCGCCACGCCGCCGGCCCCCCCTGCGGTCGAATTGCCGGCGTTCTCGCTCGACCTGTCGGCGTTCGAAGACGCCGCCGCGACGGTGGCTCCTGCAGAGCCCGCGGCCGCAGTGCCGGCGCCCGACATGGAGCTCCCCGTAGCCGAGGCGGTGATCGATTTCGGCGATCTCAACCTCGATCTGGGAGATGGGGCTTCGACCGAGGTGATCGAAGCCGCGCCGGCGCTGCCCGACAACGTCGTGCCGCTGCCTGTGCGGGGTCCGGCGGTGGGTGAAACGCCGCCGCCTGTGGCCGCAGAAGCCGTGAGCGACCAGGTCAAGGTGGTGGGGCACCTGCGCATCGGCATTCCGTTGTTCAACATCTATCTCACCGAAGCGGATGAGCTGTCGCGCCGGTTGAGCACCGAGCTGGCCGAATGGGCCATGGAGCTTGACCGCCCGGTGGGCGAGGCCGCGGTGGCGCACGCCCACTCGCTGGCTGGCAGCTCGGCCACGGTCGGCTTCAGCGACCTGTCGCAACTGGCGCGCCGGCTCGAACATGCCCTGATGCGCTCGCAGGCGATCGGCCGCGGTGATGAGGAAGAAGCCCGGCTTTTCGTGGATGTGGCCGATGAGGTGCGGCGTCTGCTGCACCAGTTCGCTGCCGGCTTCCTGAAGGAGCCTTCCCCCGAACTGCTGGCGCGCCTGGATGCGCACGAGCTGCGCTCGGCGCGTCAGCTCGAGGCCCTGAATGCTCAAGCTGAGCCCGAGGACCAGCTCGACATGCCGGTGCTGGCCGAGGCGCCGGCGTTGGAGCCGGCGTTGGAGCCGGCTTTGGAGCCTGCCCCCGAGCCAGCGCCGCAGCAGCCCATGTCCCCCCCGGTCGTCCCGGCGCCGGCACAGCCCACGTCTGTGGCCCCTTTGCCTGACCTCGGCCGTACAGAGCTGCGCGAGCTGCCGGCCATGCAGACGCTTGCAGGGGGCGTGACCCATGTGACGGGGTTGCCGGGTGAAGGCCTGGACATCGATGACGATATCGACGCCGTCGATGCCGTGGACGCTGACCTTTTCCCGATCTTCGAAGAAGAGGCGCTGGAGTTGCTGCCGCAGCTGGCCGGCGAGTTGCGTGAGTGGCTGCGTCAGCCGGCCGACGTCCGTGCGGGCAATGCCTGCATGCGCACGTTGCACACCTTCAAGGGGGGGGCCCGCCTGGCGGGCGCCATGCGCCTGGGTGAACTCGCTCACCGGCTCGAGACGTCGATTGAACGGCTGCTGGCGCGCGGTGATGTCGCCGCCGAGGACGTGGAGCCGCTGGAGTCTCGGGTCGATGTGATCACGGCGGTCTTCGAGGCCTTGCGCCATCGGGACGCCCAGGCCTATGCCGACGCCACGGCGGCCGTTCAGGCCCGCCCGGATGACGCGGCTGTGCTGGAGGCGCCGTCCTCGCCGATGCCGTTGATGGAGCACGTGGACCTCCCGGTGGCCGAGCCGGTGGCGCCGGTGCCGGTCGAAACCGCCCCGAAGGCCACCTCCGTGGCCGAAACGGCGCCGGCTGCGACGACGGCCGGGGATGCAGCGCCAACGCCCCCGATGGGCATCGACTGGTCGCGCTTCACGCGGGCTGCGACGGCTGGAGGCGGTGCACAGCAAGCCACGCCGCGCACGACCGTCCAGGCCAACCAGGCTGCGGTGCGCGTGCGGCCACAACTGCTCGATCGCCTGGTCAACCAGGCCGGCGAGGTGAGCATCACCCGCGCGCGACTGGAATCGGAGGTGAGCCAGATCAAGGGGTCGCTCACCGATCTGACCGACAACCTGGAACGTCTGCGTCAGCAGCTGCGCGACATCGAGCTGCAAGCCGAAACCCAGATGGCGTCCCGCATGGAAGCCGCCAAGGCCGAAGGCCAGGCCTTCGACCCACTGGAATTTGACCGTTTCACGCGCTTCCAGGAAATCACGCGCATGATGGCCGAGTCGGTTAACGACGTGGCGACCGTGCAGCGCGCCCTGCAGCGCACGCTGGAGACCACGGAAGATGAGCTGGCGGCTCAGGCACGTCTGACGCGCGACCTGCAGGACGACCTGCTGCGCACGCGCATGGTGGAGTTCGAGGGGCTGTCCGAGCGGCTGTATCGTGTCGTGCGCCTGGCGGCCAAGGAAACGGGCAAGCAGGTGCGCCTGGACATCGTCGGTGGCGCGATCGAAGTGGACCGCGGTGTGCTGGACCGGATGACGGCCTCCTTCGAGCACCTGCTGCGCAACTGCGTCACGCATGGCATCGAGCCTCCCGAACAGCGCGCCGCCGCAGGCAAGGATCCGGCGGGCACGATCGTGGTGGCCCTGCATCAGGAAGGCAACGAAGTCGCGATCGAGTTCCGCGATGATGGCGCAGGTCTGAACCTGGCCCGCATCCGTGAGCGCGGCGTGGCCATGGGGTTGATCCGCGCCGAGGATCAGCACAGCGACGCCGACCTCGCCAATCTCATCTTCACGCCGGGCTTCTCCACGGCCGATGCGGTCACTGAGCTGGCCGGCCGCGGAGTTGGGATGGACGTTGTCCGCTCCGACGTGGCCGCGATGGGCGGACGCATCGAGACGGCCACGGCTGCTGGCCAGGGGACCAGCTTCAAGCTGGTCTTGCCCCTGACCACGGCCGTCACGCAGATCGTGATGCTGCGGTGTGGCACCGTCACGGTGGGCGTGCCTGCCAGCCTGATCGAGATCGTGCGTCGCGCCAGCACTGAAGAGGTCAACCGGGCCTACGAAACCGGTGTGTACCTGCTGGGCGACCAGATGCTGCCCTTCTTCTGGATGGGGGCCCTGTTGCAGTCCAGCGGGCGCGGCCTGGAGGGGGGGCGCACCCTGCCTGTGGTGGTGGTGCGCAGTGCCCAGCAACGGGTCGCTCTGCACGTCGATGAAGTGCTTGGCACGCAGGAAGTGGTGGTGAAGAACCTGGGTCCCCAGTTGTCACGCCTGCCGGGCCTGGCGGGCATGACGCTGCTGGCGTCTGGTGCCGTGGCCCTGATCTACAACCCGGTGGCGCTGGCCACGGTGTACGGTGAAGCCGCGCGGGCCCTCACGGCGGCGGCTCTGCACCCGTCCGCCGAAGCCGCGCGCCTGGCCGAGGTGGCCGCTCAGGAGCGTGCCGCCGCTGAGGAGCCAGCCACGCCGCTGGTGCTTGTGGTGGACGATTCGCTCACCGTGCGCCGCGTGACGCAGCGTCTGCTGGCCCGTGAAGGCTACCGCGTATCGCTGGCCAAGGACGGCCTGGAAGCCCTCGAGCGCCTGGCCGAGGAGCGCCCGGCGGTGGTGCTCAGCGACATCGAGATGCCGCGCATGGATGGTTTCGACCTGGTGCGCAACATCCGCGCCGACAGCCGGCTGGCCGACCTGCCCGTGATCATGATCACCTCGCGCATCGCCCAGAAACATCGTGACTATGCAGTCGAACTGGGCGTCAATCACTACCTGGGCAAACCCTATAGTGAAGAGGAATTGCTGGCTTTGATCGGCCGTTATGTGGCGCAGGGGGCCGAGGCGCCGGTCGTACACTGACCCGGTGCGTCTCCCGGCATACCGGATCCCATGAACAAGCCCGTCCCCACGGCCATCGACCACCTGGCAGCCCTCACGGGCTACCGGGACCGCGATCTGCTGGACGTGACGCTGGCCCATGCCCTCATGGACCTGCTCACGCCCAGGGGGGTGGCTGTGTACAAGCTCGTGGGTGACGAGGGCGATCAGCGCTGGTTGCTGCGAGCACGACTGGACAGCGGACAACCCACAGCGGTTTCCGACCCCCCGTGGGTGGGCTTCGAGGCCCTGCCGCCCCGCGAGGAACTGGGGCATCTCGACGAAGGCCTCCGGACCCAAACCGTCATCTCGGTGTCGGCCGGTGACGAGGAGGCCGACGAGGCGGTGACGACCACGGTCTTTCCGCTGGTGGCCGAAGGGGATGCGCTGGGGGTGGTCGAAGTGCAGTCGTCCGAGAAGCTCACCGCCGGCATGAAGCGCACGGTGTGCAGCATCCTGCGCATCTACCGCAACTTCCACGGGCTGCTCGACTACAGCGAGCGCGACACGCTGACAGGCCTGCTCAACCGCAAGACCTTCGACGAGGCCTTCCTCAAGACGGCCCACGAAGGTGCGGCTTCGCTGAGCGAAAGCGGGGACGACCGCCGGCATGGCGGGGTGGGGCCGGTGAAACACTGGCTCGGCGTGGTCGATATCGACCACTTCAAGCAGGTCAACGATCGTTTCGGCCATCTGATCGGCGACGAGGTGCTGCTGCTGGTCGCGCGCATCCTGCGCAGCACCTTCCGTTTCCAGGACCGCCTCTATCGCTTCGGTGGCGAGGAGTTCGTCGTCCTGCTGCGTTGCTCGGACGAGGCCGATGCGGCCCATGCGTTCGAGCGGCTGCGCTCCAACATGGAAGCCTACGTCTTTCCCCAGGCGGGCCATGTGACGGCCAGCATCGGCTTCACCCAGGTGCTGCCGACCGATGCACCCAGCGGGGCCTTCGAGCGGGCCGACCGTGCCGTGTACTACGCCAAGCAGAATGGCCGCAACCGTGTGTGCGGCCATGAGGCCCTGGTGCGCGAGGGCAAGCTGCACCTGGACGACAAGGTCGGTGACGTCGAGCTCTTCTGAGGCACTGCGTCAGCGCACTTCCTTCACCACCGCATAGCGCGCCAGCGTGCGCTCGCGCGCGACATCGTGCTGCACGATGGGCTGCGGATAGTGCTCACCCAGAACCAGGTTTGCGGCTGCCAGGTCCACCGGGCGAGCCTTCCACGGCGCATGCAATGCGGCATCGGGCAAGCCAGCCAGCTGAGGCAGGTAGCGACGGATGAACCGGCCTGACGGGTCGAACTTCTCGCTTTGCGTCACGGGGTTGAAGATGCGGAACCAGGGCTGGGCGTCGCAACCGCTGGAGGCCGCCCACTGCCAGCCCCCGTTGTTGGCGGCCAGGTCGAAATCATTGAGCTTCTCGGCAAAATAACGCTCGCCCCAGCGCCAGTCGATGCCCAGGTCCTTCACCAGGAAGCTCGCTGTCACCATGCGCAGGCGGTTGTGCATGTACCCGGTGTGGTTCAGCTGGGCCATGGCGGCATCCACCAGCGGATACCCCGTCCGTCCCTCGCACCAGGCCTGGAAGTGCGCCTGGGCCGTCTTGCCATGCTCCCAGCGGATGCGGTCGTACTCCGGGCGGAAGGCGCGCTTGACCACGTGTGGGTGGTGATGCAGCACCTGGTGGTAGAAGTCCCGCCAGATGAGCTCGCTCAGCCAGACCTCGGCGCCACGCGACCCGCCTCGGGCACGGTCCCAGGCCAGCCGGGCCAGTTCACGGATCGAGACGGTGCCAAAACGCAGGTGCACCGACAGGTAGCTCGGCCCTTTCACGGCCGGAAAGTCGCGCGTGTCGTGGTAGTCGTCGATGCGCTCGAGGAAATCGTCGAGCAGGGCACGAGCTCCGGTGCCGCCGGTGGGGATGGGCAGGTCTTGGAGGCCGGCAGGCTCGAATCCGATGTCGCCCAGCGTGGGCACCCCGGCCGCCCACCCGTCCGGACGAGCGGCCAGCGCGGCGGCATGACGAGCCACCGGGTAGGCCCGCACATAAAAGGGAGAAAGCTTCTTCAGCCAGGCGTTCTTGTAGGGAGTGAACACGCCGTAAGGTGTGCCGGCGGCCGTCATCACCTCGTCCGTCTCGAAGACCACCTGGTCTTTCGAGGTGTGCCACGCGATGCCGGCATGGGCCAGGTCACCCCGGACCCGGTTGTCACGCTCGACGGCGTGAGGCTCGTAGTCACGGTTGGCATAGACCGCCTGCACCCTCAGCTGCCGGGCCAGGGTCACGATCTCCGATGCTGCCGGGCCGTGGCGCACGATCAGCCCTGCGTGCGTCTGCCCATGCGCCTGGCCCAGGGCACGCAACTGGGTGTCCAGATCCACCAGGCTCTCGCGGATGAACTCCACCCGGCGGTCGGCCCGGGGCAGGGGGGTGAGGATGTCGGTGTCGAAGACAAAGGCACACCACACCCGCCGCGCCGAACGCAGTGCGTGGTAGAGGGCGGCATGGTCCTGGGCCCGCAGATCCCGGCGGAACCAGACGAGCGCGGTGTCGAGGGGCTTGTCCATGGAGCGGGATGTTCGCAGAGGAATAGAATTCCTGCCATGGCCGGCCCGCATTCCATCGATCTCACCAACCAGTTCCTCATCGCCATGCCCGGCATGGCCGACGACACTTTTGCCGGTGCCGTGGTTTACCTGTGCGAGCACACCGAGAAGGGGGCCCTGGGCCTGGTGATCAACAAGCCCATCGACATCAAGCTGAAGAACCTGTTCGAGAAGGTCGATCTCACGCTGGATCGCGAAGACCTGGCCGAGCAGCCGGTGTATTTCGGCGGGCCGGTCCAGACCGAGCGAGGCTTCGTGCTGCATGAGCCGCTCAGCGGCGACGGGGGGCACTACACCTCCTCGCTGCGCATCCCCGGCGGGCTGGAGATGACCACCAGCAAGGATGTCCTGGAGGCGCTGTCGCACGGCGCCGGCCCGAAGAAGGTGCTGGTCACCCTGGGCTACAGCGGATGGAGCGCCGGCCAGTTGGAGGACGAGATCAGCCGCAACGGCTGGCTCACTGTGAACGCCGAGCCCTCCATCATCTTCGACACGCCGGTGCAGGACCGCTACGACCGCGCACTGTCGCTGCTGGGCATCGATCCGCGCATGCTCTCCGGCGAGGCCGGTCATGCCTGATCCGGCCCAGCGCTTCCTGGCCTTCGACTTCGGGATGAAGCGCGTCGGCGTGGCCAGCGGCAACGGGCTGCTGAACACGGCCGAGCCGCTGCGCACCGTGGCCGCCGAGGGCGAGGCCCGATTCGAAGCCCTGGGGCGTCTGATCCGCGAGTGGCAGCCCGACGCCCTGGTGGTGGGCGTGCCCTTCCATCCCGACGGCGCCGAGCACGAGAACACGCGCCGCGCGCGCCGATTCGCGCGCCAGCTGCACGGACGTTTCGGCCTGCCGGTCCACGAGGTGGACGAACGCTACACCACCGCCGAGGCCCTGGCCGAGGGTGCCCGCGATGCCGACGCGGCAGCGGCCTGCCTCATCCTCGAGCAGTTCCTGCGTGCATCACGAAAGACCCCCGCATGACGACCTTGCATCTCGACGCCGAGGCGCTCTACCTGGAACTCAAGCAAGGCGTGCGTCCGCTGCTGCGCGCGGATGCCGTGCTGGTGGGTGTGTGGTCGGGCGGCGCCTGGCTGTCCGAGCGCCTGCAGCACGACCTGGGCCTGCCGGGCGAGCACGGGGTGATCTCCAGCGCCTTGCACCGTGACGACTTCGGCTCCCGCGGCCTGTCCGGGGCAGCCGATCACACCCGGCTGCCCTTCGAGGTGAAGGACCGCCACATCGTGCTGATCGACGACGTGCTCTTCACCGGCCGCACCACGCGCGCCGTGCTCAATGAACTCTTCGACTTCGGTCGCCCGGCCAGCGTGACGCTGGCGGTGCTGGTCGACCGTGGCGGGCGCGAACTGCCCATCCAGCCCGCGTTCTCCGCCGCCCGCGTGACGCTGCCGGCCACCCAGCGCCTGCGCCTGGCCCGCAACGAGGCGGGGCGCTTCAGCTTCGACATCCAGACCGCCCAGCTCTGAGCCCACCGATCCCATGCTCTACAAACGCAATCCTCAGCTGAACAAGAACGGTGAGCTGATCCATCTGCTGTCCATCGAGGGCTTGCCGCGCGACGTCATCCACCACATCCTCGACACGGCAGGCACTTTCCTCAGCGTGAACGAACGCGAAGTCAAGAAGGTGCCGCTGCTGCGCGGCAAGAGTGTCTTCAACCTCTTCTTCGAGAACAGCACGCGCACACGCACCACCTTCGAGATCGCGGCCAAGCGGTTGTCGGCCGATGTCATCAACCTCGACATCGCGCGCTCGTCCACGGCCAAGGGTGAAAGCCTTCTGGACACCATCGCCAACCTCAGCGCGATGCATGCCGACATGTTCGTCGTGCGCCACAGCGAGTCGGGGGCGCCTTATCTCATCGCCCAGCACTGCGCGCCGCATGTGCACGTGGTGAACGCCGGCGACGGGCGCCACGCCCACCCCACGCAGGGCCTGCTGGACATGTACACCATCCGGCACTACAAGAAGGACTTCACCCAGCTCACGGTGGCCATCGTGGGCGACATCGTGCATTCGCGCGTGGCCCGGTCGGACATTCATGCCTTGTCCATCCTGGGCGTGCCGGAGATCCGTGCGGTGGGTCCCAAGACCCTGGTGCCCGGCGACCTGCGCGAGATGGGCGTGCGCGTGTGCCACGACCTCAAGGAAGGCCTCAAGGGCGCGGACGTGGTGATCATGCTGCGCCTGCAGAACGAGCGCATGAGCGGCGCGATGCTGCCCAGCGCTGGCGAATTCTTCAAGAGCTTCGGCCTCACGCCTGACAAGCTGGCCTGGGCCGCGCCCGACGCCATCGTGATGCATCCCGGCCCGATCAACCGCGGCGTCGAGATCGACTCCGCCGTGGCCGATGGCACCCAGAGCGTGATCCTGCCGCAGGTGACCTTCGGCATCGCCGTGCGCATGGCCGTGATGTCCATCATTGCCGGAAACGAAGCATGAAGATCCTGATCAAGAACGGCCGGCTGCTCGATCCGGCCAGCAACACCGACCGCCTGGGCGACGTGGCCATTGCCGCGGGCCGCATCGTGGCGCTGGGGTCCGTGAGTCCGGACTTTCACCCCAACCGCACCCTCGACGCGCGAGGCCTCATCGTGGCGCCGGGCCTGGTCGATCTGGCCGCGCGCCTGCGCGAGCCGGGTCATGAACACGAGGGCATGCTGGAGAGCGAGATGGCCGCGGCCGTGGCCGGCGGCGTCACGAGCCTCGTGTGCCCGCCCGACACCGACCCGCCGCTGGACGAGCCTGGACTGGTGGAAATGCTGAAGTTCCGCGCCCGCAACCTCAACCAGGCGCGGGTGTACCCGCTGGGTGCGCTCACGCGTCAGCTGGCCGGCACCACGCTCACCGAGATGGCCGAACTCACCGAAGCCGGTTGTGTGGGTTTTTCGCAGGCCGAGGTGGCCCTGTCCGACACCCTCATCCTGCAGCGCGCCCTGCAATATGCCGCCACCTTCGGCTACACCGTCTGGCTGCGCCCTCAGGATGCCCACCTCGGCAAGGGCGTGGCGGCGAGCGGCCCGGTGGCCACGCGCCTGGGCCTGTCCGGTGTGCCGGTGATTGCCGAAACCATTGCCCTTCACACAATCTTCGAACTCGTGCGTGTCACCGGCGCCCGCGTGCACCTGTGCCGCCTGAGCAGTGCGGCGGGTATTGCGCTGGTGCGCGCCGCCAAGGACGAAGGCCTGCCGGTCACCTGCGATGTGAGCGTGAACCAGCTTCACCTCACCGACGTGGACATCGGCTATTTCAATGCCGACATGCGCCTGACCCCGCCGCTGCGCCAGCAGCGCGACCGTGACGCCATCCGCGAGGCCCTGGCCGACGGCACCATCGATGCCCTGGTGAGCGACCACACCCCGGTGGACGATGACCAGAAGACCCTGCCCTTCGGTGAGGCCGAGCCCGGCGCCACCGGCCTGGAACTGCTGCTCAGCCTCGCCCTGAAATGGGGGCAGGAAAGCGGCGTGGGCCTGATGCGTCCGCTGGCCGTGCTCACCAGCGAGCCGGTGCGTGTGCTGGGGGAGGCCCTGGGCTCGCTCGCCTCCAGCACCGGGCGCCTCGTGGAAGGGGGCGTGGCCGACCTTTGTGTCTTTGACCCGCAGGCCAACTGGTCGGTCCACCCGGCGGCCTTGCGCAGCCAGGGCAAGCACACGCCCTTCAGCGGCTACGAACTGCCCGGCCGCGTGCGCTATACCGTGGTGGCCGGTCAGGTGGCTTATGAGGCGGCGGCGGAGTCCGTCGCTGCCTGAGGATGCTGCGCTCCCTGCGTGCCTGCTGGCGCCTCACCCGGGTGATCGTGCACGTGCTGCACGGGCTGGTGATCGTGTGGTGGCGTTTCGGCACGTTGGACGCCGCCGGTCGGCGTGAACGGGTGCTGTGGTGGTCCCGCGCGCTGCTGCGCCACCTGGGCATCACACTGGTGGTGCGAGGCAGCCCGAGGCCCGGCGCCAAGCTGTTCGTTGCCAACCACATCTCGTGGCTGGACATCGTGGCCATCAATGCCACGGCGCCGGCGCGCTTTGTCTCCAAGGCCGAGGTGAGGCGCTGGCCGGTGCTGCATCGGCTCGTGTCGGCGGCCGACACCCTCTACCTGGAGCGCGAGAAGCGACGTGACGCGCTGCGTGTCGTGCACCAGGTGGCCGAAGCCCTGCAGGCGGGCGACACCGTGGCGGTTTTCCCGGAGGGCACGACCGGCACCGGTCACGAGCTGCTGCCCTTCCACGCCAACATCCTGCAGGCCGCCATCGCCACCGAGACCCCCGTGCAACCCATTGCGCTGCGCTACAGCGACCGCCGCGCCACCATCAGCGCCGCCGTGGCCTATGTGGGTGACACCACGCTGGTGCAGTCACTGTGGTGGGTGGCCCGTGCCGACGGGCTGCAGGTGACGGCTACGCTGATTGAAGCGCAGGGCACACGCCACCTCGATCGCCGTGCGCTCGCCCAGCGTGTGCGCGGCCTGATCGAAGAGGCGCTGGCCGCCTGAGGGCAGCAGGTCAGGCCTTGCCCTGCTGGGCCACGGCGGCGGCGGCCTTGGCGGCGGCCTCCGCATCCCCCAGGTAGTAGCTCTTGAGGGGCTTCAGGTCGGCATCGAGTTCATACACCAGCGGGATGCCATTCGGGATGTTCACGCCGACGATGTCGCTGTCGGAGATGTTGTCCAGGTACTTCACCAGCGCACGGATGCTGTTGCCGTGTGCCGCGATCACCAGGCGCTGGCCCGAGCGGATGGCCGGGGCGAGCGTCTCGTTCCAGTAGGGCAGCACACGTGCCACGGTGTCCTTCAGGCACTCGGTCAGCGGGATCTCCTCGGGGCGGAGCTTGGCATAGCGCACATCGCCACGCTGGCCGCGGGGGTCGGAGGCCTCCAGGGCGGGTGGCGGGGTGTCGTAGCTGCGGCGCCAGACGAGCACCTGCTCATCGCCGTACTGCCTGGCCATGTCGGCCTTGTTCAGCCCCTGCAGCGCGCCATAGTGGCGCTCGTTCAGGCGCCAGGAATTCACCACCGGCAGCCAGGTGCGATCCATCTGGTCAAGCACATGCCACAGGGTCCAGATCGCGCGCTTGAGCACCGAGGTGTAGGCCACGTCGAAGTCGTAGCCGGCTTCCTTGAGCAAGCGGCCAGCCTGCTTGGCCTGCTCCACGCCCGTGGGGGTCAGATCCACGTCTGTCCAGCCGGTGAAGCGGTTCTCCAGGTTCCAGGTGGACTCTCCGTGGCGGATGAGCACGAGCTTGTACATGCGGCGGATCTCCTCGCGGTCGAAAAGGACGGGCCGGGTGCCCCGTGGGAAACCGCGAATTCTATAATCCGCCCCCGTTACAACCGAGTGCGGCATTGCGCTGCCGCCGAACAGAAGGGCAGACGACGCCGTGGACTTCTTCATCAACAACTGGATCCTCATCCTCGCCGCGTTCGTGTCCGGAGGCCTGCTCGTGTGGCCGCTGGTCACCCGGGGTGCAGCAGGCAGTACCGTCAGCCCGAGCGAGGCGGTGCGGCTCATCAACCGAGAGAAGGGTGTGGTCATCGATGTGTGCGAGCCTGATGAGTTCGCGAAAGGCCATATCAAGGACGCCCGCAACATCCCCTTTGGTCAGATCGAATCGAGCGCGCAACTGCCTTCGAACAAGGCCCTGCCTTTGATCGTGGTTTGCGCCACTGGTGCACGCGCGTCGCGTGCCGCCGCTACGCTTCGCAAGGCTGGCTACCAGAACACCCATGTTCTGGCCGGCGGCATGGCCGGCTGGCGCGAAGCCAACCTGCCGGTCGAGAAGTGAGCTTTGCGAGGGAGGAGCCTGTGCCCACCGTGACGATGTACACCACCCAGGTGTGCCCTTACTGCCAGCGCGCCAAGCAACTGCTGGCCCAGCGCGGTGTCCAGCAGATCGAGGAGATCCGCGTGGACCTGCAGCCCGAACTGCGCGAGCGCATGGTCGAGCTCACCGGGCGCCGCACCGTGCCACAGATCTTCATCGGTGACACCCACGTGGGAGGGTGCGACGACCTCTACGCACTCGACCAGCGGGGAGGGCTCGATCCCCTCCTGAGAGGAGAAGCGACCGCCTGACCTGGCGGTGGCGGCCGAGTCTCCAGGCTCGGCCATAATCGCTGGTCTGCAGCCCGCACCCATCGGCGGTTGCGGGCTTTTCACTTTCTGAGGATGACTCCCATCATGGCCGAGCAAGACCAAACCCCCGTGTTCCAGATCCAGCGTGTCTACCTGAAGGACCTCTCGCTCGAGCAGCCCAACTCGCCGCAGATCCTGCTCGAGCAGGAACAGCCGCAAGTGGAGATCAACCTCGGCATCGAGGCGCAACCGGTTGCCGAAGGCATCTTCGAGGTGGCGGTGGTCGCCACCGTGCACACCAAGATCCAGGACAAGACGCTCTTCCTGGTCGAGGCCAAGGAAGCCGGCATCTTCGAGATCCGCAACATCCCGGAAGAGCAGGTCAACCCCATCATCGGCATCGCCTGCCCGCAGATCGTCTATCCCTATCTGCGCGCTGTGGTGGCCGACGCCATCACCCGGGCGGGCTTCCCACCGGTGCATCTGGCGGAAGTCAATTTCCAGGCCATGTACGAAGCCCAGCAGGCCCAGGCCCAGGCCCAGGCCAACGGCGGCGGCTCGCCCATCATCACCAGCGCCTGAGTATCGGGGTGCCTGGATGCCCCTGAAGCTCAGCATCCTCGGCGCCGGCGCCTGGGGCACGGCGCTGGCCATCAGCGTGGCGCAGCGCCATCCCACGCTGCTGTGGGCGCGTGATGCTGCCCAGGCCGGCGCGTTGGCCGCCGAGCGTCGCAACGCGCGCTATCTGCCGGGTGTCGCCTTGCCCCCCGGCTTGGAAATCACGTCCGATTTCGATGCTGCCCTGGCCCATGCCCGCGACGGCCTCATCGTGATCGCCACGCCCATGGCAGCGCTGCGCGAGATGTTGTCGCGGCTGCCGGACGATGCCCGCGCCTGGTGGTTGTGCAAGGGCTTCGAGGCCGGCACCGGCCTGCTGGGCCACGAGGTGGCACGCGAGGTCTGCCCGCAGGCCCGTGTGGGCGTGCTCTCCGGCCCGAGCTTCGCCCAGGAGGTGGCCCGGTCGCAGCCCACCGCCCTGGTGGCGGCCAGTGCCGATCAGGCCCTGCGTGAGGCCGCTGTGGAAGCCTTCCATGGCGACGCGCTGCGCATCTACCCGTCGGCCGATCCGGTTGGCGTGGAGGTGGGGGGGGCGGTGAAGAACGTGCTGGCCATCGCCACCGGCGTGTGCGATGGCCTCGGGCTCGGGCTCAACGCCCGCGCCGCCCTCATCACCCGCGGCCTGGCCGAGATGACCCGCCTGGGCTTGGCGCTGGGCGCCCGCCCCGAGACGTTCATGGGCCTGTCCGGTCTGGGCGACCTGGTGCTCACCGCGACGGGCGACCTTTCTCGCAACCGTCAGGTCGGGCTCCGACTGGCACGCGGCCAGGGCCTGCCCCAGATCCTGGAGGAGCTTGGCCACGTGGCCGAAGGCGTGTACAGCGCCCACACCGTCGTTGACCGGGCCCGCCAGGTGGGGGTGGACCTGCCCATCGCGGCCGCCGTGGTGGAACTGATCGAATCGCGGCTGACGGCGCCCGAAGCCGTGCGCCTGCTGATGTCGCGCGCCGTCACCGAAGAATTCAGAACATCGGCCTGAGCCCGTGCCCAGGCTTCATCACAAGGAGACAAGCCATGCAACGACGACACCTCCTGGGCGCAGCCGCTGCAAGCCTGCTGGCCGGCAGCTGGCCGGCCCGGGCCCAGGCCTGGCCGGCGCGCCCCATCCGGATGGTCGTGCCCTTTCCGCCCGGGACCTCACCCGACCTGATCGCCCGCATGGTCAGCGAGCCGCTCGGGGCCGCGCTCGGCCAGCCGGTGGTCATCGACAACCGCCCCGGCGCCGGCGGCAACATCGGGACCGGGGTGGTGGCCAAGGCCGCGCCGGATGGCTACACCTTCCTGTTCACCATCCAGGGCCCGCTGGTGACGGCCCCCATGCTCAGCAAGAGCCTGCCCTACGACCCGGTCAAGGAACTGGCGCCGGTGAGTCTGGTGGCCACGAGCCCCAATGTGCTGGTGGTCGACCCGAAGCTGGGTGTGGAGACGCTGGCCGATTTCGTGCGGGTGGCCAAGGCCCAGCCCGGCAAGCTCAACTACGGATCGGTGGGCAACGGCAGTGCCTCGCACCTGGCCATGGAACTGTTCAAGACCCGCGCAGGCATCGACCTCGTGCATGTGCCCTACCAGGGGTTTCCGGCCGTGGTGAACGCCATCCTCGCCGGGCAGGTGCAGGCCGGCTTCATGGTGCCGGGCCTGGCGATGGGCCAGGTGCGTGCAGGCAAGCTCAAGGCCCTGGGCGTGACGACCCTGGGCCGCAGCAGCGCACTGCCCGAGATGCCGACCTTCGCCGAGCAGGGCTACGCCGGTTTCGAGGTCATTTCCTGGCAGGCTGTGCTGGCGCCGGCGGGCACGGCCAAGCCCGTCATCGACCGGGTGTCGAGCGAGCTCGTGCGCATCATCAAGAGCGACGAGGTGCGCACGAAGATGCTCGGCCAGTACTTCAGCGCGGCCGGGACGGCCCCGCAGGCCTTGGCCAATCTCATGCGCAGCGAGCGCGAGAACTGGGGCCGCGTGATCCAGGCCGCAGGCGTCCAGCCCGAGTGAGGGCCACAGGCGGGTCAGCCGCCGCCTTCATAGCCCAGCTGCCGCCAGGCGTCGAAGACCGCCACCGCCACCGCGTTGCTCAGGTTCAGGCTGCGCTGGCCCGGCCGCATCGGCAGGCGCACGCGCTGTGAGGTCGGGAAACGCTCGAGCAGGGCGGCATCCAGCCCCCGCGTCTCGCAGCCGAACACCAGCCAGTCGCCCGCCTGCCAGCGCTGCTCGCCCAGCAGGTGGCTGCCCCGCGTCGTGAACGCGAAGAGACGCTCCGGGGGTGGCCCTGCGCGATCCAGGAAGGCCTCCCAGTGGGCATGGCGCTGGACCGTGGCGTACTCGTGGTAGTCAAGGCCGGCCCGGCGCATCAGCCGGTCTTCCATCGAAAAGCCCAGCGGTTCAATCAGGTGGAGGCTGCACCCGGTGTTGGCGGCGAGTCGAATGACGTTGCCGGTGTTGGGCGGGATCTCGGGCTCGACCAGGACGATGTGGAACATGCCGGCATTGTCCTGCATGCCGGCGAGGCGTCCGTCAATCCAGAGGCGTACGGGTGAGCACCCAGACGTGGACTGAACGGGCGCCAGCCTCCCGAAGCACCCGGCTGACCGCCGCGGCCGTGGCGCCGGTGGTCATCACGTCGTCCACCACGGCCACACGGCGGCTGCGCAAGACGGCCGATGCACCCGGTGTTGCCATGAACGCGCCGCGCAGGTTGCGTTGACGCCCGGCCGGATCCAGGCCGATCTGAGGGGCCGTGCTGCGCCGGCGCTCGACAAGATCACTTCGGGCTGTCGTCCCTACGTGGTGGGCGACTCGCCAAGCCAGCTCCCAGGCCTGGTTGTAGCCGCGCTCGCTCAGGCGCGCACGGGCGAGGGGCACGGGCACGACCAGATCCACACGAGGGTGGCCGGCTTGCGCCACGGCGCGGGCCAGATGTGCGGCCAGGGTGCCTGCCAGATCCAGCCCGTCATGGAACTTGAGCTGTTCGACCAGGCCTTTCCAGGGGTAGGCATGGGTCCACACCGTGACGGCGCGATCAAAGGGCGGTGCCTCGGCGATGCAGCGGCCGCATCGTCCCTGTCCGTGTGGCACCTCGATGGCGCACGATGTGCAGCGGGGCAGGGCTTGGTGATGCCGCGCCAGGCAGGCCTGGCACAGCCGAAGCGCCTGCCAGCTGCGGCAGACGGCGCACTGGCTCGGCAGCCGGTGGCCCAGGCGTTCGGCAGCAAGCACCAGGTCGGAGAAGCGCATGGGCACTCAATATACTGCCGCGCATGTCAGCACCTGCGTCCCCCTCGAAGCCGGCTTCCCTCAGAGCCCTGGACGAAACGGCCCTGCGCGCGCAGCTGCGCCGGCGCGGCCCTGTGCCCTGGCTCCACGGCGAAGTGGCGCGGCGCATGGCCGAGCGTCTGTCCATCGTGAAACAGCCTCCCACGCAGGTGCTGGACTGGTGGGCGACCAGCGGCGGGGGCGCGCAGAGCCTTCGCGCGGCCTGCCCGAGGGCCCGCATCCGCGCTGTCGAGCCCGCCGGGTTGCTTCCCGAAGCGCTGCCCTCCTGGTGGGAGCGCTTGCGGCGCCCATCCCGGTCCGCCTGGACCGAAGACGCGGTCCCTGCGGCGCAGGCCCATCTGGTCTGGGCCAACATGATGCTGCACTGGGCGATCGACCCCATGCGGGTGATGCAACAGTGGCACCAGGCCCTGGCGGTGGAGGGCTTCGTCATGTTCTCCTGCTTTGGTCCGGACACCTTGCGCGAACTGCGTACCGTCTTTGCCGAGCAGGGATATGGCCCCATCGGCGTGGACTTCGTGGACATGCACGACCTGGGTGACATGCTGGTGCGCACCGGGTTCGCCGACCCGGTGATGGACATGGAGACCCTCACCCTCACGTGGGATGACAGCACCCGCATGCTGTCGGAATTGCGTGAACTCGGTCACAACCTGCATCCCCAGCGCTTTGCGGGACTGCGCACGCCCCGCTGGCGCGACCGGTGGTTCGAACTGCTTGCGCGCCGGCCGGATGGGCGCTGGGGCCTGAGCTTCGAGATCGTTTATGGACATGCCTACAAGCCGGTCCCGCGCGTGAGGGTCACCGAACAGGCCCATGTGTCGTTGGACGACATGCGCACCATGGTGCGACGTGCGCGCTCGCCGGTCCGGGAATGAACGCCGATCAATAGTTGGCGCAACGTCTTTCGCACCCACCTGCATTGATCGCCCTCAAACGCCGTTGTGAGGGGGCTTTGCGGTAAGTTAAACTCTCGCAGTTTGGTTGGGTTGGTGCCTCTAGGTCTGATGTCCGGGCCCTTTCCGAACCAGGTGAGTGGAGCAGTAGCACCCATGGTGGCGGTCACCTCGGCTTGGAGTCCTCGCAATCGTCGGTTTCCTCAGGGGCCGACGCTGTCCGACGGCACCGGGACCCGCTGGATCCTCAAGCGCAACTGCTGTCTCACGCCACGCCAATTGCTGTGCATGTACGCGGTTCTGTGCGTGGTGTCATTCGGTGTGGGCTTGGGGTTCTGGGCGTCGGGAGCCCACCTGGTCCTGCCGTTTGCCTGGATCGAAATGGCCGGTGTCGGATTCGCCCTGTGGATCTATGCCCGTCATGCCCTGGATCGCGAAAGCATCGTGATCATTGGGGGGCGGGTGGAGGTCGAGCAGGAAGTGGCCGGGCGCGTGAGCCGCCTCAGCTTCGATGCCGCACATGTGCGCATCGATCAGCGTGGTGGCAGCGCGGGCTTGGTAGAGCTGTCGGCGGCGGGGCGGCGGGTGAGTGTCGGTCGTCACATCAGAGCTCAGCACCGCTCCCAACTCGCCGAGGAATTGCGCGCAGCCCTGCGCGGCTCGTACGGGCAGGGGTGAGCTGGGGTTTGGAAACTGAGATGACCACGATGAAGATCATGAAAGCTCTTTGGCAGCAGGCGGGACGTGCGGGCCTTGGCCTGGGGGCCTGGCTGGCCTCCTCGGCCGCGCTGGCTTCCGTCAACAGTCTGCCTGGCGGCCCCGCCGTCAACCAGCTCAACCTGCACCCGCCCGTCACGCGCATCGCCGAAGAGCAGCATTTTCTGCACTGGATGATGCTGGTCATCTGCTTCGTGATCTTCGTCGGTGTCTTCTCGGTGATGTTCTATTCCATCCTGAAGCACCGCAAGTCGCTGGGCGCCAAGTCCGCCAGCTTCCACGAAAGCACCACCGTCGAGATCGTCTGGACGGTCGTGCCCTTCCTGATCGTGATCGGCATGGCCCTCCCGGCCACGAAAGTGGTGGTCGCGATGAAGGACACCACCAACGCCGACATCACGGTCAAGGCCACCGGCTACCAGTGGAAGTGGGGTTACGACTACATCAACGGTGAAGGTGCCGGCGTGTCCTTCCTGTCCACGCTCGATGCCACCCACCGCCAGGCGTCCGATGCCGGTCAGCCTGTCGGCGACGACTACCTGCTCAAGGTTGACAACCCGCTGGTGGTGCCCGTCAACAAGAAGATCCGCGTCATCACCACGGCCAACGACGTGATCCACGCCTGGATGGTGCCTGCCTTCGGTGTGAAGCAGGATGCCATCCCCGGCTTCGTGCGTGACACCTGGTTCCGCGCCGAGAAGACCGGTGATTTCTATGGCCAATGTGCTGAGCTGTGCGGCAAGGAGCACGCCTACATGCCCATCCACGTCAAGGTCGTCACTGACGAGGAGTACAGCAAGTGGGTCGAAGAGCAGCAGAAGCTGATGCAGGCGCGCGCCGATGATCCCACCAAGGTCTGGGAACTGGCCGACCTCGTGGCGCGCGGTGAGAAGGTCTATGCCGCCAACTGCGCGGCTTGCCACAAGGCCGACGGCTCGGGGGCTGGCCCCATCAAGGCGCTGGACGGCTCGGCCATCGTGCTCGATGCCGACAAGAGCAAGCAGATCAACATCCTCCTCAACGGTGCGGGCAACGGTGCGATGCCGTCCTGGAAGCAGTTGAGCGACACCGAGATTGCCGCGGTGATCACCTATGTGAAGAACAGCTGGTCGAACAAGACCGGCACGCTGGTGCAGCCGGCTGAAATCACCGCCGCCCGCTGAGCAGTTGAAGAAAGGACCGACAACATGAGTGCTGTTCTCGACAACCACGGTCATGCAGTAGGCGGCCACGCCCACGATGACCATGCGCACGATCATCCGCATGGCTGGCGCCGCTGGGTGTTTGCCACCAACCACAAGGACATCGGCACCCTCTACCTGCTGTTCAGCTTTGCCATGCTGATGGTCGGCGGCGTCCTGGCACTGCTGATTCGTGCCGAGCTCTTCCAGCCCGGCCTGCAGGTCGTGAACCCTGAGCTCTTCAATCAGCTCACCACCATGCACGGCCTGATCATGGTGTTCGGCGCCATCATGCCGGCCTTCGTGGGCTTCGCGAACTGGATGATCCCGCTGCAGATCGGCGCCTCCGACATGGCGTTTGCGCGGATGAACAACTTCAGCTTCTGGCTGATGATCCCCGCGGCCATCATGCTGGTGGCATCGTTCTTCATGCCCGGTGGCGCGCCGGCGGCGGGTTGGACGCTGTATGCGCCGCTCACGCTGCAGATGGGCCCCTCGATGGACGCGGCGATCTTCGCCATGCACATCATGGGCGCGAGCTCCATCATGGGCTCGATCAACATCATCGTGACCATCCTCAACATGCGTGCCCCGGGCATGACGCTGATGAAGATGCCGATGTTCTGCTGGACCTGGCTCATCACTGCCTACCTGCTGATTGCAGTGATTCCCGTGCTGGCCGGTGCCATCACGATGACCCTGACCGACCGCCATTTCGGCACGGCCTTCTTCAACCCGGCCGGCGGCGGCGATCCGGTGATGTACCAGCACATCTTCTGGTTCTTCGGCCACCCCGAGGTCTACATCATGATCCTGCCGGCGTTTGGCATCATCAGCCACATCGTCCCGGCCTTCGCCCGCAAGCGCCTGTTCGGATATACCTCGATGGTGTATGCCACGGCTTCCATTGCCATCCTGTCGTTCATCGTGTGGGCCCACCACATGTTCACGACGGGCATGCCGGTGACCGGTCAGCTCTTCTTCATGTACGCGACCATGCTGATCGCCGTGCCCACGGGTGTGAAGATCTTCAACTGGATTGCGACCATGTGGCGCGGCTCGATGACCTTCGAGACGCCCATGCTGTTCGCTGTCGGCTTCATCTTCGTGTTCACGATGGGGGGCTTCACCGGCCTGATCCTGTCGGTGGCGCCGATCGACATCCAGCTGCAGGACACCTACTACGTCGTGGCGCACTTCCACTACGTGCTGGTGGCCGGCTCGCTCTACGCCCTGTTTGCCGGCTTTTACTACTGGGCGCCCAAGTGGACCGGCGTGATGTATTCCGAGACCCGCGGCAAGATCCATTTCTGGGGCTCGCTGATCTTCTTCAACATCACCTTCTTCCCGATGCACTTCCTGGGTCTGGCCGGCATGCCCCGCCGCTATGCCGACTACCCCATGCAGTTCGCCGACTTCAACGCGATCGCCTCGGTGGGCGCCTTCGGCTTCGGCCTGATGCAGGTGTACTTCTTCGTCTTCATCGTGCTGCCGGCCATGATGGGCAAGGGCGAGAAGGCGCCGCAGCGCCCCTGGAATGACCCCGACGGCCAGGGTGCCGAGGGCCTGGAATGGGAAGTGCCGTCGCCGGCCCCCTTCCACACCTTCGAGAACCCGCCGAAGCTGAATGCCGCTGCCACGAAAGTGGTGGGCTGAGCCTGACACGGGAGAGGAGCACGCACGATGAACGAAGATCAGCGCAAACGCAATGTCCGTCTGGGCCTGATCCTGGCGAGCGTTGTGGCCGCCTTCTTCATCGGATTCATCGTGCGCATGACCTATTTCGGTGGTTGAGCGCATGACGAGCCCCAACGAATCTGGCCGCCAAGCCATCCGCCGCGACAATCGGCGCATGGTGGGCAAGCTGCTGGTCGTCACGGTGGCGATGTTCGGCTTCGGCTACGCCTTGGTGCCGATGTACCAGGCCATCTGCGATGCACTGGGCATCAACGTTCTTTCGTTGAGCGAGCGCCTCGTGCCGGGCAATGCGTCGCACCGTGCCACGGCCGTGAACACGCAGGTCGATACATCCCGCACCATCACGGTCGAATTCGATGCGAACGCCCGCGGGCCGTGGGATTTCAAGCCGGCCATGCGCTCGATCACCGTGCATCCCGGCGAGATGGCCACGGTCATGTACGAATTCCGCAACGTGCAGAACCGCACCATGGCCGCGCAGGCGATCCCGAGCTACGCCCCGAAGCAGGCCACGGCGCACTTCAACAAGCTTGAGTGCTTCTGCTTCAACGAGTACATGCTGCAGCCGGGCGAGTCCAAGCAGTGGCCGGTCGTGTTCGTGATCGACCCCAAGCTGCCGCGTGACGTAACGACCATCACGCTCTCGTACACCTTCTTCGAGGTGGGTGGCCGCGTGCCGGCGGCGCCGGCGGGTTTCCAGTCGGCGGCCCCGGCGCAGGAGCCTCGTTCATGAACGTGCCGCAGCGCCCCGGAGCCGACCTGCGCGAGGCCGTGCAGCGTCGGGGTTCGCTGCCGCAGACCGTCAAGGCGGTCTTGTGGTCGTTCTTCGGCGTGCGCCGATCGGTGGACCACGCCGAGGACGTGAGCAAGCTCAACCCCGTTCACGTGGTGATCGTGGGGCTGACCCTCGCAGCACTGTTCGTCCTGGGTCTGGTGGCACTGGTGAACTGGGTGATCGGCAGTGGAGTGGCTGCCGGGTATTGATGGCGAATGAACAAGCCTCGTCGAGGACGAGGCCAAGGATCGAGAAGAGTTCTTAGGAGAAAACATGTCGGCAGCGACACATCAGGGCCAGACGCCTTATTACTTCGTTCCCGGGCCCTCGCGGCACCCGGTCATGGCCGCCATCGGCCTGTTCTTCGTGATCCTGGGGGCGGGGCAGTGGATCAACGGCCACAGCTGGGGCGCCTATTCGCTGCTCTTCGGTCTGTTGTGGTGGGCCGTGGTCCTGTTCCAGTGGTTTGGCGATGCCATCCGTGAGAGCGAGAACGGCCTGTACAGCGATCGCATCGATGTGTCCTTCCGCTGGAGCATGAGCTGGTTCATCTTCTCGGAAGTGATGTTCTTCGCAGCTTTCTTCGGCGCCTTGTACTGGGCACGCGTTCACGCGGTCCCGATGCTGGCCAACCTCGATCACCAGATCCTGTGGCCGGACTTCAAGGCCCTGTGGCCCAGCGCAGCTCCCGGTGTCACCGCTTCACCGGCGGGTACGGTGGAGCCTTTCCAGACCATGGGCCCGTTCTGGCTGCCCACGATCAATACCGCGTTGCTGCTGAGCTCGGGGGTGACGCTGACCATTGCGCATCACGCGCTGCGTGAGGGGCATCGTGCCAAGACCATCGCCTTCATGTGGGTGACGGTTCTCCTCGGCCTGATCTTCCTGTTCGTGCAGGGCTATGAATACATGCACGCCTACAGGGACCTGAACCTCAAGCTGTCGTCGGGCATCTACGGCTCCACCTTCTTCATGCTGACGGGCTTCCACGGCTTCCACGTGTTCGTGGGCATGCTGATGCTGCTGTTCATCACGCTGCGTCTGCACAAGGGTCATTTCACGCCGGAGCGTCACTTCGGCTTCGAAGGAGCCGCCTGGTACTGGCACTTCGTGGACGTGGTGTGGCTGGGCCTGTACGTGGTGGTGTACTGGATGTAACGACCGTCGTGGCGCCCGTCACAGGGGCCGCCCGAAACGACAACGCCGCTGCGGTGCAGCGGCGTTTGTTCTTGAGGAAAACAGATTTCAGTGAGAGCTTACTTGATCACCGGCACGCCCGTCGGCTGGATCCAGCCCAGCTGGTAGGCCACCAGGATGCAGATGAACAGCACGACGGACAGGCCCACCCGCAGGCCCAGTGAACGCACCATGTTGTTCGTCTTGGGCTTGCCATCGCGGCCGTCCTTCATCATGAAGACCAGGGCCGAGGCCAGACTGGCCAGGATGAGCACGAACGCGACGACGATGAAGAGTTTCATGGTCTCGATTATGCGCCTGGGAGCGTGGCATGGCTGAGGCTGTGGCCTCCAGACGCTGGCGAGCGGCTGTGGTGCTTGCAGCCACCCTGGTGGGGATTGGCGTGACGGCCTCGCTCGGACGGTGGCAGCTTGACCGCGCAGCCCAGAAGGAGGCACTTCAGTCGGCCTTGCGTGCGCAGGCGACCCTGCCACCCCTGTCACTGAACGACGTGGCCACGCCACCCGATGCCACTCCGGCATGGCTGCACCGCCCGGCGGTGGTGCGTGGGCGGTGGCTGCCCGAGCACACCGTGTACCTCGACAACCGGCAGATGCAGGGCCCCCAGCCAGGGTTTTTCGTACTCACCGCCCTACAGCTCGAGGGGCGAGAGGATGTGATCATCGTCCAGCGTGGATGGGTGGCACGCGACGTGGTCGATCGCACCCGGGTGCCGGAGGTGGCCACGCCCAGGGAGGAGACCGTGACCCTGGCGGGGCGGATTGCCCCGCCGCCGGCCAAGCTCTATCAGTTCTCGGCCCAGGAGTCCGGCGCGATTCGGCAAAATCTCGATCTGACGCAGTTTGCGCAAGAAGTTCGCCGGCCGGTGTGGCCGGTCACCCTCGTCCAGACCGAGCCCACGAGCCCTGGGGCCGCCGACGGCCTGCTGCGGCAGTGGCCTGAACCCTCGGTGGACGTTCACAAGCACTACGGCTATGCGTTCCAGTGGTTCGCGCTGTGTGCACTGATGGCAGGTTTGTATGTCTGGTTCCAAATCCTCCGCCCCCGCCGACAGCGCGGCGCCTGAACCGCGGAGCTTCACGGTCCACAGCATGCCGCGTCCGGCCGTGGATGCGCGGGTCCGGGTGCGCATGGGGCGGATCAAGATGTTCCTGGTGCTGCTGGTGTGCGCCGCCCCAGTCATTGCCTCTTACTTCACTTACTACGTGATCCGGCCTGAGGGGCGGAGCAACTACGGCCAGCTGATCGACCCTCAGCGTCCCCTGCCGGCCCTGCACCTGCAGGATCTGCAAGGGCAGGCTGTGTCACCGGACAGCCTGCGCCACCAGTGGCTGATCGTGGTGGTGGGTGGAGGGGCCTGCGACGCGGTCTGTGAGCGCAACCTTTACCTCCAGCGCCAGCTCCGAGAGATGACCGGCAAGGACCGCGACCGCATTGACAAGGTGTGGCTCGTGACCGATGCGCAGCCCATCCAACCGGCGCTGCTCCAAGGCATTGCCGGGGCTCAGGTGCTGCGTGCCTCGGCCGAAGAGGTGGCTGCCTGGCTGGAGCCGGAAGCCGGCCAGTCGCTGGGCGCACACCTGTACATCGTCGATCCTCTGGGCAACTGGATGATGCGCTTTCCCGCGGACGCAGACCCCTCCCGGGTGAAGCGTGATCTGAATCGGCTGCTCAACGCCTCCCGGCACTGGGACAAGGCAGGTCGTTGAAGCGGGGGTCCCCATGGAAACGCAGGCACTCTACGACTTGACCCCCATCGCGCGCCTGGCGCTGCTGGGCATCGTGATCGCGCTTGGCCCCCTGGCCTGGGTGTGGTTGCGCAATCGCCATGCGGCGCCGAGCGTGCGGCTGGCAGCACTCACGGCATTGACGCTCTTTCTCACCTTCGACCTGGTGGTGTTCGGTGCCTTCACCCGGCTCACCGATTCCGGTCTGGGGTGCCCGGACTGGCCTGGCTGCTATGGCGCCGCAAGCCCGGTGGGGGCTCGCGCAGAGATCACGGCCGCGCAGACGGCCATGCCCACGGGGCCAGTGACGCACAAGAAGGCCTGGATCGAAATGATTCACCGCTATCTCGCCACCGGGGTAGGGGTGCTGATCATGGTGATGGCCATCACGAGCTGGTTGGAGCGCCGGCGTCTGGCCTTGTCGCCGTGGTGGGCCACGGCCACGCTCGTGTGGGTTTGCGTCCAGGGGGCCTTTGGTGCGCTGACCGTGACGATGAAGCTCTACCCGGCCGTTGTCACCGCCCATCTGCTGGGCGGGCTGTGCCTGCTGGCCTTGCTGGCGGCGCAGCACCAGGTGTACCGGGCCCGGCAGCTCGTGCTGAGTCGCGGCATGCACCGGCTGGCCTGGGGGCTGTTCATGCTGCTGTGGCTGCAGATCGCGCTGGGTGGCTGGGTCAGCACCAACTACGCTGTTCTGGCTTGCCCGGACTTTCCCACCTGCCACGGGCAATGGTGGCCGGCCATGGACTTCCATCAGGGGTTCCAGATTGCGCGGCCGCTCGGGGAGCGGCGCGACGGGGGCTACCTGACTTTTGATGCACTCACCGCCATTCACTACACGCACCGCTTGGCCGCCTATGTCGTGCTGGCAGCGCTCGTGGGTTATGCCGCGGCCCTGTGGCGGCGAGGTGCGGCGCATCGTCGCTACGCCGGCTGGCTGCTGGGTGGAGCCCTGTGGCAGTTCGTCAGCGGCCTGAGCAACGTGGTGCTGGGGTGGCCGCTGGTGGCCGCGCTCGCGCATACGGCCGGAGCGGCCGGGCTCGTGATCGTGCTCACCGCCTTGCTGACCCAGGCCCACCAAGCCCGTCGCGCCGTGACGGCTGCGCATGCATCCATGGTGCCGCTGTCATCGGCGAGCGGTCGGACGGCCTCCTAGAATCCTCCCAACCTTGCCCATGTCCGGAACCCTCGCCACCTCCGCCGCACCGCCTTCGCGGTTTTCGCAGTTCTATGCGCTGACCAAGCCGCGCGTGGTGCAGCTCATCGTCTTTTGTGCCGTGATCGGCATGCTGCTGGCCGTTCCGGGCGTGCCCGACTGGCGCGTGGCCTTGGCAGCGACGGCAGGCATCTGGCTGGTGGCCGGTGCGGCCGCAGCCTTCAACTGTCTGGTCGAGCAGCACATCGATGCGCGCATGCAGCGCACCGCGTGGCGCCCGACTGCGAAGGGGGAGCTCACCAATGCCCAGACCCTGCTGTTCTCAGCCCTGCTGTGTGCGGCTGGCATGGCCTTGCTGTACGCCGCGGTGAACCCGTTGACGATGTGGCTGACCTTCGGCACCTTCGTGGGCTATGCGGTGATCTACACCGTGGTGCTCAAGCCACTGACGCCGCAGAACATCGTCATCGGCGGCGCTTCCGGTGCGATGCCGCCGGTGCTGGGATGGGCCGCCATGCGCGGCGACGTGGGGCCTGAGGCGCTGATGCTGTGCCTCATCATCTTCCTGTGGACGCCGCCGCACTTCTGGGCGCTGGCGCTGTACCGCGCCGAAGACTACCGCAAGGCCGGCCTGCCGATGCTGCCGGTCACCCATGGCGCGGAGCTCACGCGCTTTCACATCTTTCTCTACACGCTCATGCTGTTCTCGGGGACGCTGCTGCCCTTCGTCTATGGCATGAGCGGCTGGATCTATCTGGCGGCCGCCATCGTTCTGGGGAGCGTCTTCATTGCGTATGCCTGGCGCCTGTGGCGCGACTACTCCGACCAGCTGGCGCGCCGCACCTTCCGCTTTTCCATCCTCCACCTGTCGCTGCTGTTCGCTGCGCTGTTGCTGGACCACTATCTTGGAGCCTGGCTATGACCTCCCGCCGATCACTTCTCCTGCTGGGAGGCCTTTCGCTGATGCTGGCCGGCTGCGATCGGGTGAAAACCCTGTTCGAATCGGGCCCGAAATTCAATGCCATCGACATCACGGGTGCTCAGTACGCACGCAACTTCGCGCTGGTCGATGCCCAAGGGCGCGAGCGCACGATGGCTGACTTCCGGGGCAAGATCGTCGTGATCTTCTTCGGCTTCACGCAATGTCCGGATGTCTGCCCCACGGCGTTGGGCGAGCTGGCCCAGGTCAAGCAGGCCCTGGGCGCCGATGGTGACAAGCTGCAGGGCGTCTTCATCACCGTGGACCCCGAGCGTGACACCCCCGAGGTGATGGGGGCCTACGTCCAGGCCTTCGACCCAAGTTTCGTGGCGCTGCGAGGTTCGCCCGAGCAGACGGCAGCGGTGGCGCGAGAGTTCAAGGTGTACTACAACAAGGTGCCGGGCAAGACTCCGGACAGTTACACGATGGACCATTCGGCGGGGCTGTACGTTTTCGACGCCCAAGGTCGGGTTCGGCTTTATGCGCGTCACGGCATGGGTGCACAGCTGCTCACGCAGGACATCCGGAGTCTGCTGACCTCGGGCTGAGACTCGCGCTCCGCCTTGACCGATGCCAAGTCGGCGGGGTGCCGTTCGCAGGAAGGTTCCGTCCCCCCCTTTGACCTGAGACAAGGATTCTTCCGGTCTCCCGTGGTGTCATAGCCTTGATTCCACCCGGCCCCCCACGGGCCTCGTCATCAAGGAGGACACCTCATGCTGCAAGGAAAAGTCTCGCTCGTGACTGGCGCCTCGTCCGGCATTGGCCGCGCCATCGCGCTGGCTTATGCCCGTGAAGGGGCCAAGGTCGTCGTCTCCGACGTGAATGTGTCGGGGGCTGAGGAAACCGTGTCGCTGGTGCGCCAGCGGGGTGGCGACGCCATCTTCGTGCCCGCCGACGTGAGCCGCCCCGAGGACTGCCAGCGGCTCGTGGAACGCACGGTGTCCCACTACGGCCGATTGGATGTCGCATGCAACAACGCCGGCATCGGAGGAGAACTCGGCCCCACGGCCGGCTATGCCGACGAAGCCTGGCAGCAGGTCATCGGCGTGAACCTCTCGGGGGTCTTCTACTGCATGAAGCATCAGATCCCGGCCATGTTGCGCAACGGGGGTGGAGCCATTGTGAACATGGCGTCCATCCTGGGGCAGGTGGGCTTTGCCGGAGCACCCGCCTATGTGGCTGCCAAGCACGGTGTCGTGGGGCTCACCAAGACGGCTGCTCTGGAGTACAGCGCTCAGGGTCTGCGTATCAATGCCGTGGGTCCGGCCTTCATTCACACGCCGATGATCGCGAGCCTCGAATCCGACCCGGCCACCCAGCAACAGCTTGTGAGCCTGCATGCGATCGGGCGCCTGGGCCAGCCCGAGGAGGTGGCCGAACTGGTGGTGTGGCTCAGTTCCGATCGTGCCTCCTTCGTGACGGGGGCGTACTACGCGGTCGATGGCGGCTACCTCGCGCGCTGAATCGATGGGAGCGGCGTCCGATTGGCATGCCCAGCCCGTCGAGGAGGTCCTGCAGGGGCAGCGCACAGATCTCCAGGGGCTGACCCCCGAGGAGGCGCGACGGCGCCTGGCTGAGCACGGACCGAACCGGCTGGCCGAGGCGCCGCCTGTGCATCCGCTGTGGCGCTTGGCGCGCCAGTTCCATAACCTGCTGATCTATGTGCTGCTGGCCGCAGCCGGGGTCACTGCCGCGATGGGGCACTGGGTGGATACGGGCGTGATCGTCGCAGTGGTGGTGATCAACGCCGCGATCGGTTTCATCCAGGAGGGCAAGGCCGAGCGGGCCTTGCGGGCCATCCGTCACATGCTGGCACCGCATGCCGTGGTGGTGCGCGAAGGGCATGCCCACGATGTCGATGCCGCTGATCTGGTGCCTGGTGATGTCGTGCTGCTGGCCTCGGGGGACCGGCTGCCAGCGGATGTGCGCCTGCTGCAGGCGCGCAACCTGCGCATCGATGAGGCGATGCTCACGGGCGAGTCAGTGCCGGTGGACAAGCACTCCGAACCGGTAGAACCAACGGCCGCCATCGGTGATCGCTTCAACATGGGCTATGCGGGGACCCTCGTGACGCAGGGCCAGGCACGTGCTGTGGTGGTGGCCACCGGGGCACGCACGGAGATTGGCCGCATCGGCCGCATGCTCGAAACGGTGGAAGAGACCACCACCCCGCTGTTGCGCAAGATGGCCACCTTCGGACGATGGCTGACGCTGGCCATCCTGGTGGCCGCGGGTGTGCTCTTCGTGTTCGGCCTCGTCGTGCGAGGCGGTTCGGTCGAGGCGATGTTCATGGCCGCAGTGGGTCTGGCCGTGGCGGCCATCCCCGAAGGCCTGCCCGCAGTGATGACCATCACGCTGGCGCTGGGCGTGCAGCGCATGGCCGCCCGCCATGCGGTGATCCGGCGCCTCCCGGCGGTGGAGACGCTGGGTTCGGTCACGGTGATCTGCTCGGACAAGACGGGCACACTGACCCGCAACGAGATGACGGTGCAGCAAGTGGTGCTGCGCGAAGCCGTGCTGACCGTCGAGGGCGCCGGGTACGCGCCTCAAGGCGCCTGGTCGGTGCAAGGAGAGGGGATCGACCTCCCCGATCTGCCGGCACGCTGGCCACTGGCCCACCGGCTGGCCCAGGCCGGTGCGCTGTGCAACGACGCGAGCCTGCGTGAAACCCAGGGGCATTGGCAGCTGGCCGGAGACCCCACCGAAGGCGCGTTGCTGACACTGGCCATGAAGGCCGGCCTGGACCTGGCGACGCTGCGCCAGCGGCATCCCAGGCTCGATGCCATCCCCTTCGAATCCGAGCACCGCTACATGGCCACCCTGCATCCGGACGATGCGGGAGGGCGCTTCGCCGTGGTCAAGGGCGCGCCGGAACGCGTGCTGGCCATGTGCAGCCACGAGGCCGGCGGCGAAGGGGCGGATCGGCCCCTCGACGCGGCATGGTGGCAGGCGCGCATCGATGAACAGGCGCGCGAGGGACGCCGCGTGCTGGCCCTGGCCTGGCGGGCGCTGCCGGCGACGCACAGCCGGCTGGAGACGAGCGACGTCGATCAGGGACTGACCCTGCTTGGGCTCGTGGGCATCATCGACCCGCCCCGCGAGGAGGCCATTGCTGCCGTGGCGCAATGCCTGCAGGCGGGCATCCGCGTGAAGATGATCACCGGCGATCATGGCGTCACGGCCAGCGCCATCGCGGGGCAGCTCGGCCTCGGCGAGGGGCTGGTGGCCATGACCGGCCCCGAGATCGAGGCGCTCGATGACGAGGCCTTGCGCGAGGCGGTGCGCCGCACCGAGGTGTTTGCACGCGCCAGCCCTGAACACAAGCTGCGCCTGGTGCGCGCACTGCAGGCCAACGGCGAGATCGTGGCGATGACGGGCGACGGTGTGAACGATGCGCCGGCGCTGAAGCAGGCCGACGTGGGCGTGGCCATGGGGCGCAAGGGCACCGAGGCGGCCAAGCAGGCCGGGGCGATGGTGCTGGCCGACGACAACTTCGCCTCCATCGCGCATGCGGTGGAGGAGGGGCGCACGGTGTATGACAACCTGCGCAAGACCGTCACCTTCCTGCTGCCCATCAACGGCGGCGAGTCGCTCTCGCTGCTGGTGGCCGTGCTGCTGGGCGTGGCCCTGCCCATCCTGCCGGCACAGATCCTCTGGGTGAACATGGTGAGCTCGATTGCGCTGGCCATGGTGCTGGCCTTCGAGCCGCGCGAGGCCGACGTGATGCGACGTCCGCCGCGCGCACCCGACGAGCCGCTGTTGTCGGGCTTCGTCCTGTGGCGCATTGCACTGGTATCCACCCTGTTCCTCACGGGCATCTTCGGCATGTATGAGTGGTCGTTGGCCCAAGGGCACAGCGTGGAGACGGCCCGCACCGTGGCGGTGAACACGCTGGTGGTGATGGAAGTCTTCTACCTCTTCAGCGTGCGCTACCTGAAGGCCCCGTCCTTCACCTGGCAGGGGGTGCAGGGAACGCCGCGTGTGCTGATGGCTGTGGGCGGCGTGGTGCTGCTGCAGATGACCTTCACCTACGCGCCGTGGATGCAGGCACTCTTCCAGACCGAGGGCCTGAGTGTGACCCAGGGTCTGCAGGTGATTGGCGTGGGGGTGGCCGTGCTCGTGCTGCTGGAACTGGAGAAACTCGCGGTGCGGCGCCTGAAGCTCGCCTAGAAGCTGCCGAACACACTGCCCAGCGTCACCACCACGGCCAGCGACACCAGCGGCACCGCCACGGCCACGACGAAGATGTCGGCGTAGGACTGGCGGTGCGTGAGCCCGCAGATGGACAGCAGCGTGATCACCGCGCCGTTGTGGGGCAGGGCATCGAGCCCGCCCGTGGCGATGGCCGTGACCCGGTGCAGCAGCTCGGGTGCGATGCCGGCGGCCTGACCCAGTTCCAGGTAGGTCTGTCCCAGTGTGCTCAGCGCGATGCTCATGCCGCCCGAGGCCGACCCGGTGATGCCGGCCAGCACGTTCACGGCCACCGACAGCGAGATGAGCGGATTGCCGGGCGACAGGCCCAGCACCGCGTCGCGGATCAGCGCGAAGCCGGCCAGGGAGGCGATCACCGCGCCGTAGCCCACCTGCGAGGCGGTGTTGAAGATGGGCAGCACGGCGGCCGACGCGCCGGCATCGATCGTCTCGCGCCACGACGGCAGGCGCCGGCCCAGTGTGGCCAGCAGCCACACGATGGACACGGCCAGTGCCACGATGATGGCCCACACGCCGCGCACGGCCTCGAGCGAGGTGTTGCCATACATCGCCTCGGCGAGATAGGCTGTGTCCAGCCGCGGGAGCAGTCGTTCGGCCAGGACGTAGTTGAGCACCACGACCAGCACGATGGGCGACAACGCCAGGGCCAGGCCGGGCGGGGCCGTCGCCGCAGCACTGGGCGCGGCCTCGGCGAGGTCATAGCCCTCGCCCTGGGCATGCTCGCGCAGCTTGCGGTCCACGGTGACCGGCGCCTGGGCATCCTCGCCATAGCGCTCGCCTGCGCCACGGGCCCTGGCCGCGCGCCACAGCAGCCAGGCCAGGCCCAGCCCCAGCATCACCGCACCACCGATCACCCCCAGGCCAGGCGCCGCGAACGGCGTGGTGCCGAAGTAGGGCATGGGAATCGCGTTCTGGATGGCTGGTGTGCCGGGCAAGGCCGTCATCGTGAAGGTGAAGGCGCCCAGCGCGATGGCCGCGGGAATGAGCCGCTTGGGGACGGACGCGGCACGGAAGAGCTCGGCCGCGATGGGGTAGACGGCGAAGGCCACCACGAAAAGCGACACTCCCCCGTAGGTGAGCACCGCGCAGGCCAGCACCACGGCGATGAGGGCCCGCTCGCCGCCCAGGCGTGCCACGATGCCTTCGGCAATGGCCCGTGCCGCACCGGTGGCTTCCATGAGCTTGCCGAACAGGGCGCCCAGCAGGAAGAGCGGGAAGTACAGCACGATGAAGCGGCCCAGGGCCGGCATGAAGACCTGGGTGTAGCTGGCCAGCAGCGGCGTACCGGGGCTGAAGAGCACGGCCGCGAGCGCCGCCAGCGGCGCCAGCACGAGGATGCTCATGCCCCGGTAGGCCAGCACCATCAGGAGCGTCAGCGACAGCAGGATCCCGGCGATGCTCAACATGGTGACTCCAGGAATGCGGGTGCCATCAGCGGTAGGCGGAGAGGTCCAGCGTCGAGCGGCGGCCGATCTGCCCGAAGTGACGGGCCAGCCAGGCGTCTGCCGTGTCGTGGCCGAGGCGGTAGAGCTGCTGCAGGAAGCTCCAGCCGGTGCGCAGCTTGCTCGCAGCGCCAAAGTCCGCGAGCGCCTCGGTGGCGTCGATGCGGTGCAGCTTCAGTGCGGCGATCTGGCGGAAGAGCGGACGGCGTGTGTCTTCGGTCGCCGGATCCTCGTCGTCCAGCAACTGCTGGAGCAGGGCAATGGAGCGCAGCTCCTTCACCAGGCTGCTGTTGAAGGTGATCTCGTTGAGCCGGTCCAGGATCTGCTGCGAGGTGACGGGCACGGCGTCGCGGCACGACGGGTTGATCTGCACCAGCACCAGGTCGTGCGCCGGGCTTTCGGTGATGAGTGGCAGCAGCGAGGGGTTGCCGAGGTAGCCACCGTCCCAGTAGGGCTCGCCGTCGATCTCCACGGCGCGAAAGAGCAGGGGCAGGCAGGCCGAGGCCATCACCACATCGGGCGTGAGCTCGTGCTGGCGGAACTCGCGCAGCCGCCCCGTGCGCACATGCGTGGCCGAGATGAACAGCTGCACCCGGTCACAGCGGCGCACGCGCTCGAAGTCGACCTCGGAGGTGACGATGTCGCGCAGGGGGTTGATGTCCAGCGGGTTGAGCTGCTGGGGTGAGAACATGCGGCCCAGCCAGTCGAGATAGCCCTGCATGGGTGAGGCGGCCAGCGTCCAGCCGCCGAAGAAGGCGGCAAAGGGCTCGGCCAGCGCGCCGCCCCCGGCACGGCTCACACGTGTCCAGAAACGCCGCAGGGCTTCACGCGCGCCGGCCCGGCCACCGGCCATCAGGCCGTCGGCCAGCACCACGGCGTTCATCGCGCCCGCGCTGGTGCCGCTGATGGCGTCGAATTCGATGCGTTCTTCCTCGAGCAGTCGATCCAGCACGCCCCAGGTGAAGGCGCCGTGGGCGCCGCCTCCCTGCAGCGCCAGATCGATGCGTCGGATGCGTCGCCGGCTCATGCAGTTCAGTCTATGGGTTAACCCCTGATCAACCAAACCAAAGACCGAGCGACTTCAACGACAACGGCCCCCGAAGGGGCCGTTGTGTGCGAAGGGCGGGGGCCAGGTCAGGCGTACTCGGCCAGGGCCTTGCGCATCTTCTTCATGGCGGCCACCTCGATCTGGCGGATGCGCTCGGCGCTCACACCGTACTCGGCCGCCAGTTCGTGCAGCGTCATGCCGCCGCTGCCGTTGTCGTTCACCTTGAGCCAGCGCTCCTCCACGATGCGGCGGCTGCGCTCGTCGAGGGTATCCAGGGCCTGGGCGATGCCGTCGGTGGCCAGCACGTCGCGGCGGTGGGCCTCGATCACACGGGTCGGTTCGCGGCTTTCGTCGGCCAGGTAGGCGATGGGCGCGTAACTTTCCTCGCCATCATCCATGGTGGGCTCCAGGGCCACGTCGCCGCCGGACAGGCGGGTTTCCATCTCGATGACTTCTTCACGCTTGACCTTGAGCTCGCCGGCCACCGCGTCGATCTCGCGGTCGGTCAGGGTGCTGCGATGCAGGTCGGCCTCGGCGGCGTCTTCCTTCAGGCTCTGCTTCATCGAGCGCAGGTTGAAGAACAGCTTGCGCTGGGCCTTGGTGGTGGCCACCTTGACCATGCGCCAGTTCTTCAGGATGTACTCGTGAATCTCGGCCTTGATCCAGTGCAGCGCGTAGCTCACCAGACGCACGCCCTGGTCGGGGTCGAAGCGCTTGACGGCCTTCATCAGGCCCACGTTGCCTTCCTGGATCAGGTCGCCATGCGGCAGGCCGTAGCCCAGGTACTGGCGCGAGACGGACACCACCAGACGCAGGTGCGACAGCACCAGTTTCCCGGCGGCTTCCAGGTCCTGCTGGCTGCGCCACTTGCGCGCCAGCGAGGTTTCCTCTTCCTGCGTGAGCAGGGGCAGGCGGTTGACGGCCGTGATGTAGGCATCCAGGTTGCCCAGCGAGGGCACGAGGGCCCAGGGGTCACGGACGGTCAGCGCTGCGGTGGGGGTGTTCATGGTTGCAATAGACATCCTGAACCTCCTTTGGTTCCGACAATATTAGCACTCGATTGACGCGAGTGCTAAACACCCATCAGGGGGAACCCTGATGACAACCATAGCGGAAACTTATGAAGAAGAGCTTGGCTTAGGACAGCCCAAATTCCCGCGCCAGCAGGGCGTAGGAGTGCCGCCGCACCGCTGGATCGTGGGCCCAGGTGTTGATCACCAGCTCGTCGAGCGCCAGTTCGTCGGCCAGGCGTCGCAACTGGTCGGCCACCGTGGCGGCGCTGCCGACGAAGGCCTTGCGGCGCAAGGCGTCCACCGTGGGCCATTCCTCGGGGGTGAAGCCTTGCTCGGCGATCTGGGCCGGTGCCTGCAGCGGGCCCAGGCGGCCCCGCATGCGGTCCACCCGCCAGCGCTCGCGGCTCAGGGCGTGGTGGCGGGCCGCCTCGTCCGTGTCGGCCGCCAGGGCCCAGACGCAGATGGTGGCCTGCGGCTTGGGGTGGCGTTCACTGGGTCGGTAGAGGCTGCGGTAGAGGTGCAGTGCCTGTTCCACGCCCTGGCCGTCCATGAAGAAATAGGCAAAGGCATAGGGCAGGCCCAGGTGAGCCGCCAGCCGGGCGCCATAGTCGGAGCTGCCCAGCACCCACACGTCCGGGATGCGCGCCCACGGGGCGTCGGGGGAGGGCGCCGGCGCGCGCGGATGGGCGACGATGCCCTGGTGCGCCTGGCCGGTCAGCCAGGCCTGCAGGTCCTGGATCTGCTCGGGGAAGCGCTCGGCGGCTGCGTAGGCATTCGGGTTGAGGGCCACGGCGGTGCGCATGTCGGCGCCAGGCGCACGGCCCACGCCCAGGTCAATGCGGCCCGGGGCCAGGGCGTCGAGCACACGGAACTGTTCGGCCACCTTCAGGGCCGAGTAGTGGGGCAGCATGACCCCGGCGCTGCCCAGGCGGATGCGCTGGGTGCGTGCGGCGATGGCGGCCAGCAGGATTTCGGGCGCGGTGCCCACGATGGTGGGCAGGCTGTGGTGCTCGCTCACCCAGAACCGGTGGTAGCCCAGGGCTTCGCAATGCGTGGCCAGGTCGAGCGTATCGCGCAGGGCGGCGTCTTCGCTGGCGCCGGCCAGCGAGATGGATTGGTCAAGGACGGACAACTTCATGGGGGCATTGTCGGCAGGATGGGGCGGTCCTGCTGGTGTGCATATATCCCCACGGCGGGCCTTTCGAAGTGCTCGGGGGCTTGGCAGGGGAAGCGATGATCATATACTGTGTTTTTATACAGTTTTATTCATCATGCACCCACTGTCCTTGCCCTCCGGGGTGGCCGCCGCCGTCTGGCAAGGCGACGCTTTGCCCGGCGCCGGCGAGGCCCCGGTGTGCCCCACCGGCTTTGCCGCGCTGGATGCCCTGTTGCCGGGCGGGGGCTGGCCCTGCCAGGGCCTGAGCGAGATCCTGCTGCCGGCCTGGGGGCTGGCGGAATGCCGGCTGACGGCGCCGGCCCTGTCGCGAGCCCTGGCGGGAGACGGGAGAGGAAAGGCCGTGCTCTTCATCGGCTCGCCCGAGCCACCCCACCTGCCGGGCTGGCGCGCGGCGGGGCTCACGGCGGCCTCGATGGTCTGGGTGGACACGGCCCGGCCCGAACAGCGTTTGTGGGCGACCGAACAGGCCCTGCATTGCCCCCAGGTGGCGGCCGTGCTGCTGTGGCTGCCACCCGGGCGGGGGCAGACGGTGGGGCTGCGGCGGCTGCAGGTGCACAGCCTGCAGGGGCGGCGGCCGGTGTTCATGTTCCGGCCGCTGGCGGCGCAGGCCGAATCCTCGCCGGCGCCCCTGCGCCTGGCCCTGGAAGCCAGCCGGCCGCTGGCCCTGGTACTGCGCCTGCTCAAGCGCCGGGGGCCGGCGCACGAACTGCCGATCGAATTGCCCACCGGGCCTGAGGGCCTGGGCGAGGTGCTGGCCCACAAGCTGGCGGCCCGCGCCGCATCACCTGCCGTTTCCTCGGAGCTGTCCGATGTCTGCCCACCCCTGCTGGCTCGCCCTGTGCCCCGGCCTGGCTTGCACGTCGTCGCCGGCTGAGGGTTCGGCTGAGCCGCTGGCTGCGGCCTCGGCCGAGGCTTTGGGCTGGTGGGCGCTGCAGTTCACCCCCCGGGTGTGTCGCCACGACGAGGCGGTTCTGATGGAAGTGAGCAGCAGCCTGCGCCTGTTCGGGGGTGAGCGGATCCTGCACGAACGCATCGTGGCCGGGGCGGCAGAACTGGGCTGGGCGCAGTGTGCGGCAGCGCCGACGGCGCTGGGCGCGCTGGCCTTGGCACGCTGTGGGCGCGCGGGCGCCTGGGGCATCGGCCTGAATGCCTTGCTGGACGGCTTGCCGCTGGACAGCCTGCGCGAGGTGGCGGCCGAAGCGGCCTGGCTGAGCCGCCTGGGCTGTCGCCACCTGGGCGATGTGCGTCGGCTGCCCCGCGCCGGGCTGGCACGGCGCAGTGAAAGGGCCTTGCTGCAGACGCTGGGCCAGGCCTATGGCGAAGAGCCCTGGTCGGCGCCGTGGCTCACGCTGCCCGAAGTCTTCGAGGCCCGGCTGGAACTGCCTGGGCGGGTGGAATCGGCCCCGGCCCTGATGTTCGGTGCGCGTCGCCTGCTGCTGCAGCTGTGTGGCTGGCTGGCCGCACGCCAGGCCGGTCTGCGCAGCTTCGTGCTGCGCTGGCGGCACGACTTCCATCGCCGCGACGACCCGCCGCTGGGTGAGTTGCCGGTGCGTACCGCCGAACCCACCCGCCAGGCCGATCACTTGCTGCGCCTGCTGGGCGAGTGGCTGGCGCAGGTGCGCCTGGCCGCACCGGTGGGCGAACTTTCGTTGTTCTGCGACGAGATCGAGCCGCTGGTCGAGGCCACGCCCTCCTTGCTGCCCGGGGTGGCCGAGGCCACCGCCGGCGAAAGCCTGGCCCAGTTGATCGAGCGTCTGTCGGCCCGGCTGGGGCCGACCCAGGTGTGCCGGCCGGTGCCACGATCCGACCACCGCCCCGAAGCGCAACAGGCCTGGCGGCCGGCGGCCGAAGCGCCGGCCACGGACACCCCGGAGGAGCCTGCCGTGCCGCAGCCCGCCTGGCTGCTGAGCGTGCCGCTGCCGCTGGCCACCCGCATGGAGCGGCCGCAGCTTCAAGGGGACCTGGCCCTCCTGGCCGGCCCACACCGGATCGAGGCCGGCTGGTGGGATACCGGGCATGCGGCCGCAGCGCGCGACTACTACGTGGCCAGCAACGAGCGCGTCGGGCTGGTGTGGATCTATCGCGAGCGCCGCCTGGAAGAGGGCGGCGGCTGGTTCCTGCACGGGCGCTTCGGATGAGGCCGCCCATGGACCTGCCCGACTACGCCGAGCTGCACTGCCTGAGTCACTTCAGCTTCCAGCGCGGGGCGTCGTCGCCGAAGGAGCTGGTGGAACGCGCGCTGGCGCTGGACTACCGCGCGCTGGCGATCACCGATGAGTGTTCGCTGGCGGGTGTGGTGCGGGCCCATCAGGCCCTGGTCGACGTGTGCGTGGCCGCGAAAGAGCAGGGCCGGCCCGAGCCTGTCCTGAAGCTGCTGATCGGCAGCGAGTTCCAGGTGGACGCCTCCGTGCCTTTCCGGCTTGTGGCCCTGGCCCGCGACCGCGAGGGCTATGCCCGCCTGAGCCAGTTCATCACCGACCTGCGCCGCGCCAGCCCGAAGGGCAGCTACCGTCTGGACGCAGAGGATCTGCGCACCGATCGTCTGGCCGGCAACGAGTTGCTGTGGGTGCCGCCGCGCGGCGCGCCATTCGAAGCCTTGTGCCTGCAGGCCACAGGGTTCCGGGAGGCCTTTGGCGAAGCCGCCTGGGGGGTGGTGGAACTCTTCCACGAGATCGACGACCCGCTGTGGCTGCATACCCTGCGCGAGGTGTCGCGGCGCAGCGGCCTGCCCCTGGTGGCGGCGGGCGACGTGCACATGCACCTGCGCTCGCGCAAGCCCCTGCAGGACGTGCTCACCGCCATCCGCCTGGGCCGCCCGGTGGCCGAATGCGGCACGGCCCTGCAGCCGCATGGCGAGCGCCACCTGCGAGCGCGCGCCACGCTGGCACGGCTGTACGGCGCCGAGCTGATGGCCGCTTCGGTGGAAGTGGCCTCGCGCTGCCATTTCCGCCTGGATGAGCTGAAGTACGAGTACCCCGAGGAGGTGGTGCCGCCAGGCCAGACCCCGGCTGGCTGGCTGCGCCATCTCACCGAGCAGGGCGCGCGCGAGCGCTATCCCGCAGGCGTGCCTGATCATGTGCAGCGCCAGATCGAGAAGGAACTGGCGCTCATTGCCTTCAAGCGCTACGAGAAGTACTTCCTGACCGTGCACGACATCGTGCGCTTCGCACGCTCGAAGAACATCCTCTGCCAGGGGCGCGGTTCGGCCGCCAACTCGGCGGTGTGCTACTGCCTGCACATCACCGAGATCGACCCGGCGCGTGCCAACCTGCTCTTCGAGCGCTTCATCAGCGCCGAGCGCGATGAGCCGCCGGACATTGACGTCGACTTCGAGCACCAGCGCCGCGAGGAAGTCATCCAGCACCTCTACGGCAAGTACGGCCGCGGTCGCACGGCGCTGGCGGCCACCGTCATCTGCTACCGCGCGCGCAGCGCCATCCGCGACGTGGGCAAGGCCCTGGGCTTCGACGAGGCGCAGGTCGATGCCCTGGCCAAGAGCCATTTCTGGTGGGACAGTCTGGAGGCCCTGCCCGAGCGCCTGGCCGAGGTGGGGTTGGACGCCGCTGACCGCCGCGTGGCGCAGTGGATCGAACTGGTGGGGCAGCTGCGCGGCTTTCCGCGCCACCTGAGCCAGCATGTGGGCGGCTTCGTGATCGCCAAGGGGGAGTTGTCGCACATCGTCCCCATCGAGAACGCGGCGATGCCCGAGCGCACCGTGATCCAGTGGGACAAGGACGACCTCGAATCCCTGCGCCTGATGAAGGTCGACGTGCTCTCGCTGGGCATGCTCACCGCCTTGCGCCGCGCGCTGGAGTTTGTGAGCCGTCGGCGCGGCATACCCTTCCGGATGCAGGACATCCCCGACAAGGACGAGGCGACCTACGCCATGATCCGCCGCGCCGATACCGTGGGTGTGTTCCAGATCGAAAGCCGCGCGCAGATGAGCATGCTGCCGCGCCTGCAGCCACGCGATTACTACGACCTGGTGGTGGAGGTGGCCATCGTGCGGCCCGGCCCCATCCAGGGCGGCATGGTGCACCCTTACCTGAAGCAGCGCGAGAAGCAGCGTGCCGGCCGCGACGTGGTGGCCGAACTGCCCACAGACGGCCTGCGCGAGGCGCTGGGCCGCACGCTGGGTGTGCCCATCTTCCAGGAGCAGGTGATGCAGCTGTGCATGCTGTGCGCCGGCTTCACCCCCGGCGAGGCCGACCGCCTGCGCCGCGCGATGGCGGCCTGGAAGCGCCATGGCAATGTGCACCCGTTTCGCCAGCGCATCGTCGATGGCATGGCCGCCAACGGCTATCCCCAGGCGTTCGCTGAACGCCTGTTCAAGCAGATCGAAGGCTTCGGCGAATATGGCTTCCCGGAAAGCCATGCCGCGTCGTTTGCGCTGCTGGCCTACGACAGCGCCTGGCTGAAATGCCATGAGCCCGCGGCCTTCCTCGCGGCTTTGCTGAATGCCCAGCCGATGGGCTTCTATTCGCCCAGCCAGCTCGTGCAGGATGCCTGCCGCCACGGGGTGGAGGTGCGCCCGGTGGACGTGAGCCACAGCGAGGTCGAGGCGACCCTGGAGGACCTCACGCGCCAGCCGCAGCCAGCGGTGCGTCTGGGGCTGCAGCTGGTGGCGGGGCTGAGTGCCGCCGCCGCCCAGCGCATCGTGCTGGCGCGCGCCGAAGCGCCGTTCATCGACGTGCAGGACCTCGCCCGCCGCGCGCGGCTCGACGCCCAGGACCTGCGCCAGCTCGCTGCCGCCGACGCCCTGATGAGCCTGGCCGGCCACCGCCGCCAGCAGGTCTGGGAGGCCACCGCCTGGACGCCCCCGCCGGCGCTGCTGGAGGACGCGCCCATCGACGAAACCCCTCTGCAACTGCCGCTGGCCGCCGAGGGCGAGGAGATCGTCTTCGACTATGCCGCGTTGGGCCTCACGCTGCGCCGCCATCCGCTGGCCCTGCTGCGCGAGCAACTCCGGCGGCGGCGCCTGCAGACGGCCCGCGAGCTGCACGACCTGCCGCACGGCCGGCGGGTGCGCGCCTGTGGCATCGTCACCGGCCGCCAGCAGCCGCAGACAGCCAACGGCACCATCTTCGTTTCCCTGGAAGACGAAAGCGGCGTGGTCAACGTCATCGTCTGGCGTCGTGTGCACGAGCGCTTCCGCCGCGAGCTGCTGCACTCGCGCCTGCTGGTCGTGCAGGGCGAGTGGCAGCGCGAAGGCGAGGTGCGCCACCTGGTGGCGCAGCGGCTGGAAGACCTCACGCCGCTGCTGGGCCGCCTGGCCGACGCAGGGCTGCACAGCCGGGACTTCCATTGAGCCCCGGCTGTGGCGCGCTCAGGCGGCTTGCGCCACCGGCACCGGCAGGCTCAGCGCCAGGGTCTGCAGGCAGGCCTGGGCCACCTCGCGGCCCTTCTTGACGAAGTGCTGTGTGAAGAACTCGCGGTGCTCTTCGTGCTCATGAAAGTCGCGTGGTGTCAGCACGGCCGAAAACACCGGCACGCCGGTGTCGAGCTGCACGCGCATCAGGCCGTCGATCACCGCCGAGGCGACGAACTCGTGGCGGTAGATGCCGCCATTGACGACCAGCGCGCAGGCGATCACGGCATCGAAGCGGCCCGAGCGGGCGAGCCGCAGGGCTTGCAGCGGGATCTCGAAGGCGCCCGGCACGTCCAGGCGCTGCACCTCGGCGGGAGGTGAGGCACCGGCGGTGAGGGCCTGCACGGCGGCATCGCGGGCGCGATGCACGATGTCGGCATGCCAGGACGCGCAGACAAGGGCCACACGCCAGGGGCCGGCGGGGCGGGAGGGGGAGGAGCTGAAGGTCTGATTCATGGACTTTCCTTGGGTTGGAATCACCAGAATCAGGGCGAGCGCAAACACCGGCGCCGCAGGCACGAAGGCATGCGGCGGCCGAGACTCACGCGTGTCTCTTTCATCCGGACTGTGACCGTCGGCCCTGGCATCGCACCAGGTCTGCTGACCCCGGAGCCGCAAGAGCGGCTCCGGGCGCTCGCGGGCTCCCGCAATCGCTTGCGGATACCGCCGGTGGGGACTTCCACCCCGCCCTGAGAACGCTGCCCTTCACAAGGAAGGGCCTCTGGATTCTAGAGCCGAGCCGTCAGGCACGTTAACCTTGCGGGATGACCACTTCATCTTCCCTGCACGTGGGCGTGCTCACCGGCGGCGGCGACTGCCCCGGGCTCAATGCCGTGATCCGCGCGGTCACCAAGTCCCTCATCAACGACTGCGGCGCGCGCGTCACCGGCATCGAACGGGGCTTTCTCGGCCTGATCGAGCGTCGCGTGGTGGCGCTGGACCGGCGGGCCGTCAGCGGCATCCTGCACCAGGGCGGCACCATCCTCGGGGCGCACAACAAGGCCGACCCGTTTGCCTGGTTCGGCGCCGGCGGGGCCGATGTCTCCGGTGCGGTGATGGACTACGTGCGCGAGCTGGGCCTGGACGCGCTGGTGGCCATCGGCGGCGATGGCACCATGAGCATCGCCCACCGCTTCCAGCAACTGGGCCTGCCGGTGGTGGGCGTGCCCAAGACCATCGACAACGACCTGATGCACACCGAGCGCACCTTCGGCTTCGACAGCGCGGTGGCGGTGGTGGCCGAGGCCCTGGCGCGGCTGGAGACCACGGCGCGCAGCCATGGCCGCGTGATGATCGTCGAGACCATGGGCCGCTATGCCGGCTGGATTGCGCTCGAAGGCGGTCTGGCCGGTGGGGCCGACGTGATCCTGCTGCCCGAGATCCCCTACGACCTGGAGGCGGTGGCGACGCTGTGCCGCAAGCGTGAGGCCGCCCAGGGCTTCACGCTCATCTGCGTGGCCGAGGGCGCCCGGCCGGTGGGCGGGGCGATGACGGTGGCCGCCCACATGGCCGACAGCCCCGACCCCATCCGCCTGGGCGGCGTGGGCAACGTGCTGCGCGAGCAGTTGCAACCACACCTGCAGGGTGAAGTGCGCAGCACCCTGCTGGGCCATGTGCAGCGCGGCGGCACCCCCACGCCTTACGACCGGGTGCTGGCCACCCGCTTCGGCTGCCATGCGGCTGCCATGGTGGCGCGCGGCGAGTTCGGCCGCATGGTAGTACTGCGCGGCGATGGCTGCGACAGCGTGCCGCTGGCCGAGGTGGCCGGGCGCACCCGCACGGTGCCGCTCGGCCATCCCCTGCTGAAGGCAGCGCGTTCTCTGGGCATCTCCCTGGGTGAAACCAGGGCTTGAACGAAGGGCGACCCCACCATGAATGAGGAAGGTTCGCGCAGTCCCTTGCAAGCCGCCGCCCGGGCCGACGCCGAGCGCTTCGGCAAGCCCGAAGCTGGCTGGCGCCACAAGACCTACATCGTCATCTTTGAAGCCGACACACGGGCCGGCAAGCGCTTCGACCAGTGGCTGATCGCACTGATCCTGCTCAGCGTGTTCACCGTGGTGCTCGACAGTGTCGCCGGCATCCGGGCCGAGCACGGCAGCACCCTGCGTGCGCTGGAATGGGTCTTCACCGCCATCTTCACCGTCGAGTACCTCACCCGGCTGGCCTGCGTGCGTCATCCGCTGCGCTATGCCACGAGCTTCTTCGGCGTGATCGACCTGATCGCGATCCTGCCGTCCTACATCGCCTTCTTCATCCCCGAGGCCCACCTCCTCATCGACGTGCGCATCCTGCGCCTGCTGCGGGTGTTCCGCGTCTTCAAGCTCACCGGCTACGTGGCCGAATACAGCGCGCTGGGCGAGGCCCTGCGGGCCAGCCGTCGCAAGATCGCTGTCTTCCTGTCCTTCGTCTTCATGGTGGTGCTGGTGATGGGCACGCTGATGTACGTGGTGGAAGGCCCCGCGAACGGCTACACCAGCATCCCGATGGCCATGTACTGGGCCATCACCACCATGAGCACCGTGGGCTTCGGCGACATCACGCCGCAGACCGAGGTGGGGCGCTTCATCGCCTCGGCCATGATGCTGCTGGGCTGGGGCGTGCTGGCCGTGCCCACCGGCATCGTCACCACCGAGATGGCGGCGCAGCGGATGAGCCGGCCCACCACCACGCGCACCTGCCCGGAATGCCTGACCGAGGGCCACCTGCCCGACGCGAATTTCTGCCGCCACTGCGGCGTGCGCATGCCCCGCTACGAGCGGGATCCGGGCGCCTGAGTGTCGCTCCAGACGGTGGGACAATCGGGGTCATGAGCCCGACCACCCTGACCCTGACCCGCCCCGACGACTGGCACCTGCACGTGCGCGATGGCGCCGCGATGGCCGCCGTCGTGCCCGACACGGCGCGCCAGTTCGCGCGCGCCATCATCATGCCCAACCTCAAGCCGCCGGTGACGACGGCACAGCAGGCGCTGGCCTACCGTGAACGCATCCGCGCGGCCGTCCCGCCGGGCCTGAGCTTCGAGCCGCTGATGACGCTCTACCTCACCGACAAGCTGCCGGCCGACGAGATCGCGCGGGCCAAGGAGGCCGGGGTGGTGGCGCTCAAGCTCTACCCGGCCGGGGCCACCACCAACAGCGACGCCGGCGTCACGGATATCCGCAAGACCTACAAGACGCTGGAGGCCATGCAGAAGCACGGCCTGCTGCTGCTGGTGCATGGTGAGGTGACCGACCCCGAGATCGACCTCTTCGACCGCGAGAAGGCCTTCATCGACGACAAGCTCATCCCGCTGCGCCGCGACTTCCCCGAACTGAAGATCGTCTTCGAGCACATCACCACGAAGGAAGCCGCGCAGTACGTGGCCGATGCCGACCGGTTCGTGGGCGCCACCCTCACGGCGCACCACCTGCTCTACAACCGCAACGCCATCTTCCTCGGCGGCATCCGGCCGCACTACTACTGCCTGCCCGTGCTCAAGCGCGAGGAGCACCGCCGCGCCCTCGTGGCCGCCGCCATCTCGGGCTCGCCGAAGTTCTTCCTCGGCACCGACAGCGCGCCGCATCCGGCACACCTGAAGGAGCACGCCACCGGGTGCGCCGGCTGCTACACCGCGTTGTCGGCGCTGGAGCTCTACGCCGAGGCCTTCGAGGCGGCCGGTGCGCTCGACAAGCTGGAGGGCTTTGCCAGCTTTTTCGGTGCCGACTTCTACGGCCTGCCGCGCAACACCGGCACGGTCACGCTGAAGAAGTCGCCCTGGCAGCTGCCCGAAACCCTGCCCTTCGGCGAGGCCACGCTCAAGCCGCTGCGCGGTGGTGAGACCCTCGCCTGGCGGATGGTGGAGGGCTGAACCCGGCCATGACGCTGCCGGCGATCGACTGGCGCACTCCTTGGTTTGCGCCGCTTGCCGCCGTGGGCAACGAGGTCGAGGCGCTCGTGCGTGACGGGGCCTCGGTGGCCGACGCACTCAACACCTGTGGCGGCCCGGTGCGTTTTGTGCCCCAGGAGGCGCTGCCCGACCGCGAACCCTACGAGGCCTTCATCTTCCGCACCGGCTGCGTGCCCACGCGCCACAACCTGCACGACTTCTTCAACGGCCTGATGTGGCTGTTGCGACCTGCGCTCAAACGCCGACTGAACGAACTGCAGGCCGCCCAGATCGCGCAGGCGGGTGTGGGCGCCAGACGCGGGCCGGTGCGCGACGCCCTGACGCTCTTCGACGAAAACGCAGCCTTGCTGCAGGCGCCGGCCGAATTGGTCCAGGCGCTGCGCGAGCGTCAGTGGCGCAGGCTCTTCATCGATCACCGGGCGCTGTGGGCCCGGGCCCGCCTCGAACTCTTCGGCCATGCGCTGCTGGAAAAGCTGGTGACTCCCTACAAGAGCATCACCGCCCATGTCTGGGTGGTGGAAGAGGGCGCCGCACCCGACCTGGGGCTCAGCGCCGAAGGCCTGGCGCCCAAGCCCTTCCTGCCGCTGCCCGTGCTGGGGGTGCCCGGCTGGTGGCCGGCCAACGAGGCCCCGGCCTTCTACGACGATGCCGAGGTCTTCCGACCCCGTCGCGAGCGGGCCGGTCGCCGGCCTGAGATAATTGCCATGTGAAGCAAGCCAGACCGCCGCTGGTGCAGGTGCCGAAAGGCCGCACTGGAGGAAGGTCCGGACTGCACAGGGCAGCGTAGCAGGTAACACCTGTCCGCCGTGAGGCGAGGATCAGAGCAACAGAGACGAGTCGGGCCGCGGCGCAAGTGGCGGTCCGGGTGAAACGGGCAATCTCTACGCGCAGCAACACCAAATAGGCACACGTCGATCCGGCCCGGGGAGTGTGCGGGTAGGTGGCATCGAGCCGCTTCCGTGAGGGGCGGCCCAGAGGAATGGCGGTCACGGCGGGGCAACCCGCCGCACAGAATCCGGCCTATCGGCTTGCTTCACACATTTCAAGCATCACAAGCCGATGAATCCCGACGCCCACAAGATCTGGCCCGCTCCGCGCTGGGCCCTGGCCGTGCTGCTCGCGCTGCTGGGCATGCTCGGGCCGTTCTCGATCGACACCTACATCCCGGCCTTCGCCGGGATTGCCGGCTCGCTCGGCGCCACGCCGGTGCAGATGCAGCAGACGCTGTCGGCCTACCTGTTCGGCTTTGCCTTCATGAACCTCTTCCACGGGGCGCTGTCGGACAGCTTCGGGCGCCGCCCGGTGGTGCTGTGGGGGCTGGCGGTGTTCACGGTCGCGTCGGTGGGCTGCGCGCTGTCGCAAACCATCGGCCAGCTCGTCTTCTTCCGCGCCCTGCAGGGCCTGTCCACCGGGGCGGGCATCGTGGTCTCGCGCGCCATCATCCGCGACATGTTCCCGCCGGCCGAAGCCCAGCGCGTGATGGCGCAGGTGACGATCTACTTCGGCGTGGCGCCGGCCATCGCCCCCATCATCGGCGGCTGGATCTTCGTGCTGGCCGACTGGCACCTGATCTTCTGGTTTCTGGCGCTGGTGGGCGTGGCGCTGTGGGTGTCCAACTACCGGCTGCTGCCGGAGACCTTGCACCTCGATCACCGTCAGGCTTTCGAAGTGCGCCACCTGATGCGCGGCTACTGGCAGCTGTGCAGCGACCCGCGCTTCGTGCTGCTGGTGCTGGCCAGCGGCGTGCCCTTCAACGGGCTCTTCCTGTATGTGCTGTCGGCGCCCGCCTTCCTGGGCGTGCACCTGGCCTTGTCGCCCACCGAGTTCTTCTGGTTCTTCGTGTTGAGCATCGGCGGCATCATGGGGGGCGCGTGGTGGAGCGGCCGCCTGGCCGGCAAGATCGCGCCCAAGCGCCAGATCCGCCATGGCTTCGTGATCATGGCGGTTGTCGGCGTGCTCAATCTCGCAGCCAATCTCCTGTTCGAGGCGCATGTGTCGTGGGCCCTCTGGCCGATCGCGGCGTTTGCTTTCGGCTGGGCGCTGATGGTGCCCGTGGTCACGCTGCTGGTGCTGGACCTCTTTCCGCAGCGCCGTGGCATGGCCTCCTCGCTGCAGGCGGCTGTGGGTTCGCTGGCCAACGCCGTCGTGGCCGGGGTGCTGGCGCCGCTGGTGATGGGCAGCACGGTGGGCCTGGCCGCCACCTCCCTCGCGCTCATGGCCATTGGCCTGATGGCCTGGATCTACCTGCACCACCGCTGGCCCGACATCGGGCGTCAGACAGACACGGTCAGCGCCAGTCACACCGTGGCCTGAGCGCCCCCGTGTTGGCGGGCGGGGCCGCCACCTCCCTGCGGCGTTGTCGCGCGATCCTCACCCCCCTTTCTTCGGGGGTGGGACTTCTCATGCTTCGCTTTCACACCCCTTCGCAAGTCCTTATTTTTGCTGCACTTTTTCTGCGCCGATTTCTTCGAAATCAAATGTAAGTGCTTGATTTCATTGGCAATTTTTCCGATTTCGCTTGACCGGGGGCGAGTGCGTCGCTAAAGTGGGAGAAAGTGCAACTTAGTGGGGTTTTGTGTCTTCAGTCGTCTTCCAAGGGGCCTCAGCCCTGTCGCTGGATGCCAAAGGGCGGTTGACCGTCCCGGCGCGCCATCGCGACGTGCTGACCGCCATCGCCGGAGGGCAGCTGACGCTGACCAAGCACCCTGAGGGCTGCCTGATGGTGTTTCCCCGCCCGGCCTGGGAGCAGTTCCGCGACAAGATCGCCGCACTGCCGATGTCGGCCGCCGGCTGGAAGCGCATCTTCCTGGGCAACGCCATGGATGTGGAGATCGATGGCGCCTCGCGCGTGCTGATCTCGCCCGAGCTGCGCGCCGCAGCGGGTCTGAACAAGGAGGTGATGCTGCTGGGCATGGGCAGTCACTTCGAACTGTGGGACGCCGAGCGCTATGCGGCCCACGAGGCCGCGGTCATGCAGCAAGGCATGCCGGACGTCCTCAAGGACTTCAGCTTCTGACGGCCATGAGCGCCCCGGCTGCTCAATCTTCCCCATACACGCACCGCACCGTCCTGCTCGACGAAGCGGTGGAGGCCGTGCTGACCTCTCCCGACGGGACCTACATCGACGGCACCTATGGCCGCGGCGGTCACTCGCGGCTGCTGCTGTCCAGGCTGACCCCTGGGGGGCGTCTGCTGGTCTTCGACAAGGATCCCGAAGCGATTGCCGATGCCGCGCGGGTCCAGGACCCGCGTTTTGCCATCGAGCATGCCGGTTTCGCCACCATGGCCGAGGCCTGCGCGCGCCGCGGCATTGCCCAGGTGCAAGGTGTCCTGCTGGACCTGGGGATCTCGTCGCCCCAGATCGACAACCCTGAGCGCGGATTCTCGTTCCGCCATGACGGGCCCCTGGACATGCGCATGGATCCCTCGCGCGGCGAAAGTGCCGCCGACTTCCTCGCGCGCGCGGACGAAAAACTCATCGCGGAGGTCATACGAGATCATGGGGAAGAACGGTTTGCTCTACAGATTGCAAAGGCGCTTGTTGCTCGCCGGGCGAGCGGGCGTCCTGTTCGAACCACAGCCGAGCTTTCCGAAGTCGTGGCTGGTGCGGTCAAGACACGCGAGCCGGGCCAGGATCCCGCAACGCGGACCTTTCAGGCTCTTCGGATTTTCGTCAACGCCGAGCTTGAGGAACTCGAACAAGGCCTGAATGCGGCGCTGTCTCTGCTGGCTCCGGGCGGTCGCCTGGCCGTGATCAGCTTTCACTCGCTGGAAGACCGCCGGGTCAAGCAGTTCATCGCCGCTCACTCGCGTGCCGAGGTGAAGCGAGGCAGCCCGCAAGCCCTGGGTCTGGCGCCGCTGCCCGAGCCGCTGCTCAAGGCGCTTGCGCGCATCCGCCCCTCGCAGGCGGAAGTGTCGGCCAATCCGCGAGCCCGTTCTGCCATCCTGCGCGTGGCCGAGCGCACGGCAGTGCCGCTTCGGGAGCTCGCATGACCCGCCTGAACGTGCTGCTCTTCGTGGCGCTGGTGGCCAGCGGCCTGTACCTGGTGCATGTGTCCTATCAGGCGCGGCGTCTGTTCACCCAGGTGGAGCGGGCCCAGGCCGAAGAGCGCGCGCTGGACGTTGCGCATGAGCAGCTCCAGCTCGAGAAGCGCACCCAGGCCACACCGTTGCGTGTGGAGAAGGTAGCCCGCGAGCGACTGCAGATGCGCACGCCCACCGCGGCGGTGACGCAGTACGTGCAGTACGAAGGCGCTGCCTCGGCGGAGCATGGAGCTCGGCCATGAACTGGCTCGCGCGGCTTCTGTCCCGTCGCGGCAAGGGTGCGGCCCCCGCGCGGCGCAAGGCACGCATGCCGGCCGCGCACGCACTGCACGAGGTGCGCTACGCCACGAGCCCGCTGCTGGCGTCCAAGACGCCGCCCTGGCGCTCGAAGTTTCTGGTGGCCTGCATCGGCCTGTCGTTCTGCGTCCTGCTGGGCCGCGCGGTCTATGTGCAGATCATCGGCACCGATTTCTACCAGCGCCAGGGTGAAAGCCGCTATGCCCGCACGATCGAACTGCCGGCCAATCGTGGCCGCATCCTGGATCGCAACGGCCTGATCCTGGCCTCCAGCGTGCCGGCTCCGTCGATCTGGGTCATCCCCAAGGACTTTGAAGCCGACCACACGCAGCGGCGCGAACTCGCTCGTTTGCTGGGGATGACGACCGCCGACCTGGACAAGCGCTTGACGGACAATCCCAATTTCGTCTGGCTGCGTCGCCAGATCGACGAGGACGTGGCCGAGCGCATCAAGGCGCTGGGTCTCAAAGGCGTGCATCAGGTCAAGGAGTACAAGCGCCGCTATCCGGAAGGTGAGGCGGTGGCCCATGTCGTGGGCTTCACCGACGTCGAGGATCGCGGCCAGGAAGGTGTCGAGCTGGCCTTCCAGCGTGAGCTGGCCGGCCGCAATGGGCAGCGCCGTGTCATCCGCGACCGCCTGGGACGCATCGTTGAGGACATCGGCGAGAGCGTCGCCCCGGTCGATGGTCAGGACATCCAGCTCTCCATCGACTCCAAGATCCAGTTCTTTGCCTACCAGCGACTGCGCGAGGCGGTGGCGCAGCACAAGGCTCAGGCAGGGTCCGTGGTGGTGCTGGACGTGCGCACGGGAGAGGTGCTGGCGCTGGCCAACTACCCCAGCTACAACCCCGCGAAGCGTCAGAATCTCAGCGGTGCGCAGCTGCGCAACCGAGCCCTCACCGACACCTTTGAACCGGGCTCGACGATGAAACCCTTTGTGGCTGCCCTCTCGATGGAGACGGGTCGCGTCACCGCGAACACCACGATCGACACCGGAGCAGGCTGGATCACGGTGACGGGCTCGACCATCCGTGACACCCGGGCGTACGGCCGCCTGTCGGTGGCCGAAGTCATCCAGAAGTCCAGCAACGTGGGCACCGTCAAGCTGGCCCAGCAGATTCCGTCGCAGGAAATGTGGGAGATGTTCACCGAGATCGGTCTGGGTCAGAAGCCCCACTTGCCCTTCCCGGGGGTGGTGAGCGGCCGCCTGCGTCCGCCCAAGACCTGGCGACCCATCGAGCATGCCACCATGAGCTATGGCTATGGACTGTCTGCCTCGCTCTTCCAGCTGGCCCAGTCCTATACCGTGTTTGCCCGCGACGGTGAACTCATCCCGGTGACCCTGCTCAAGTCGGACGAGCAGGCCCACGGGCCGCGTGTGTTCTCTGTGCGCGTGGCCCAGACCACGCGCAGGATGTTGCAGATGGCCGCCAGTGCCGGAGGCACGGCGCCGCTGGCCCAGACAGTGGGCTACTCCGTGGGCGGCAAGACCGGCACGGCGCGCAAGCAGGAGGGCAAAGGCTATGCCGACAAGAAGTATCGCTCCTGGTTCGTGGGAGTGGCGCCGATCGAACAGCCTCGCATCGTCGTGGCTGTCATGATCGACGAGCCCACCGCGGGACACTTCTACGGCGGCATCGTTGCCGCGCCCGTGTTTGCCGAGGTGGTGCAGCAGAGCCTGCGCATGATGGGGGTGCAGCCCGACATCGCCGTGCAGCCGCAGATCGTCGCTCGCCAGGGCGAGGCAGTGGAGGAGAGCTTCTGATGGCCGTGCGCATGCTCGACACTGCCGGTGCGGCGCTCCAGTGGCTGCGTGAGCGCGGCTGTACCGACCTGGCGCTGGACAGCCGGCGCATCCGTGGTGGCGAAGGCTTCATCGCCTGGCCCGGCCACGCCACCGACGCGCGCCAGCATGTGGGCGCTGCGCTGGCGGCCGGCGCACGCGCCTGCCTGGTGGAACAGAAAGGTGTCGAGGCCTTCGGCTTTGACGACGAGCGTGTGGCGGCGATGCCCGGGCTGAAGGCCCTGACGGGCCAGCTGGCTGACCAGTGGTTCGGCGAGCCGTCGCGCGAGGTCACACTGATCGCCACCACCGGCACGAACGGCAAGACGTCCACTTCCTGGTGGGTGGCGCAGGCGCTGGCGGCGTTGGGCATTCCCTGCGGGCTGATCGGCACCCTGGGAGTGGGGCGCCCGGGCGAGCTCACGCCCACCGGCCTGACCACGCCCGACCCCATCACCCTGCACCGCACGCTGCGCGAATTTGCGCAGACCGGGATGCGTCACTGTGCCATCGAGGCGTCGTCGATCGGCATGGATGAGCACCGGCTCAATGGCACACGCATTGCCGTGGCCTTGTTCACCAACTTCACCCGCGACCACCTCGACTACCACGGCGGCATGGCAGCGTACTGGGAGGCCAAGGCCCAGCTCTTCGCCTGGCCGGGCCTGCGCTCGGCTGTGGTCAATCTCGATGACCCCAAGGGCGAGGACCTGGTGTCGCGTATGCGGGGGGGCGATGTGTCGGTGTGCCGCTACGGCCTGCACCCGCAGGCCGACCTGCACGCGCGCGCGGTGGGCTACAGCGGCGGCGGACTGGGTTTCGAGCTGGTCGAAGGCCATGACACCGCCCGGGTGCAGACCGCACTCATCGGCGAATACAACGTGTCCAACCTGCTGGCGGTGGTGGGTGCCTTGCGTGCGCTGGGCGTGTCTCTGGGCGATGCCGCAGCGGCCTGCGCCCGGCTCGGCCCGGTGCCCGGCCGCATGCAGCGCATCGATGGCGAGGGTGCCCCCTCGGTGGTGGTGGACTATGCGCACACCCCGGATGCGCTGGACAAGGTGCTGCTGGCGCTGCGCCCCTTCGCGCGGGAGCGGGGCGGGCAACTCTGGTGCGTCTTCGGCTGTGGCGGGGACCGCGATCGCAGCAAGCGGCCCCAGATGGGGGCGGTGGCCCAGGCGAGGGCCGACCGGGTGATCGTCACCAGCGACAACCCCCGCAGCGAAGCGCCGATGCGCATCATCGAAGAGATCGTTGCCGGCATGCGCCCGGCCCCCATGCTGCAGGCCATCGAAGACCGGCGGGTGGCGATCGCCACTGCCGTTGCAGCGGCCGACGTGCGCGACGTCATCCTGCTGGCCGGCAAGGGCCACGAGGATTACCAGGAAGTGGCGGGCCAGCGGCTGCCCTTCTCGGATATCGAAGAAGCCCAGGCCGCCCAGACGATGCGGAGGGCACGCGCATGATGACGTTGTCCACGGCTCACGGTCTGCTGAGCGGCGCCACCCTCGTGGGCGACGGTGAAACCGTGCTGCTGCGCGTGCACACGGACACCCGCAGCCTGCGCGCAGGCGATTTCTTCGTGGCCCTGCGCGGTGAGCGTTTCGACGCCCACGACTTTCTGGTCCAGGCCCGCGAAGCCGGGGCGGCAGCGGCTCTTGCCGAGCGCGGCCTGGCCGAGGCCGGTCTGCCCGGCCTGCTGGTGCCGGACACCCGCGCGGCCCTGGGGGAGTTGGCGGCCGCCTGGCGCGCGGGCATGCACCTGCCCCTGATTGCGGTGACGGGCAGCAACGGCAAGACCACCGTGACCCAGATGATCGCCTCCATCCTGCAGGAGTGGGTGGGCGAAGGGGCGCTGGCCACGCAGGGCAACTTCAACAATGACATCGGTGTGCCGCTGACCCTGCTGCGCCTGCGGCAGAACGATGAAACCTGGCACCGCGCTGCGGTGGTCGAGCTGGGCATGAACCACCCGGGCGAGATCGCTTTGCTGGCCCGCATGGCGGCACCCACGGTGGCGCTGGTCAACAACGCCCAGCGTGAACACCAGGAGTTCATGCGCAGTGTCGAGGCGGTGGCGCGAGAGAACGGCGCGGTGATCGAAGCGCTCGGCCCGACGGGCGTGGCCGTGTTTCCCGCGGACGATGCCTACACCTTGTTGTGGCGCGGCATGGCGGGCCAGCGTCCGGTGCTCGTGTTCGGCGACGCCCCCGGGGCGGACGTGAGCGGGCAGGCCCATTGGGGCCCGCAGGGCTGGCATCTCTCCCTGCACACGCCCGTGGGGACGCTGACGACCCAGGTGCGCATCGCCGGGCGTCACAACGTGCGCAATGCCATGGCGGCTGCCACCTGCGCGCTGGCAGCCGGCGCCCCGCTGGAGGCCATCGCCCGGGGGCTGCGCACCTTCGAGCCGGTGTCCGGGCGCTCGCAGCTGCAGGTCATCAGCCTTGGCGGCGAGTCGGTCACCCTGGTGAACGACAGCTACAACGCCAACCCCGACTCGGTGCGCGCCGCCATCGATGTGCTCGCAGAGTTGCCGGAACCTCGCTGGCTGCTGCTGGGCGACATGGGGGAGGTCGGGGACCAGGGGGAGGCCTTTCATCGCGAAGTGGGAGCCTACGCGCGCGAGCGCGGCATCGATCACCTGTGGGCCGTCGGCAGCCTGTGCGAGCAAGCGGCAAGCGCCTACGGCAGCGGTGCCCGGCACTTTGCGTCAACCGCCCAGGCCCTGGCGGCGTTGGGGCAGGGTCCCGCCGGCGTGCGCAGCGTCCTGGTCAAGGGCTCACGATTCATGAAGATGGAACAGATCGTCTCGGCCCTGGCTATGCCCGGCCGTGGCGGCATGCAGGGAAAGGACACGCCATGCTGATCACGCTGGCTCAGTGGTTGCAAGGCCTGTCGCCGGAGTTCGGCTTCCTGCGCGTGGTGCAGTACCTCACCTTCCGCGCCGTGATGGCGGCGATGACCTCGCTGCTCATCGGCCTGGTCTTCGGACCCTGGGTGATCCGCAAGCTGACCGAACTCAAGATCGGCCAGCCCATCCGCGAGTACGGCGTCCAGGCCCATCTGTCCAAGAGCGGCACGCCCACCATGGGTGGGGTGCTCATCCTGCTGGGCGTGGCGGTGTCCACGCTGCTGTGGTTCGACTGGTCCAACCGCTTTGTGTGGATCGTGCTGATCGTGACGCTGGGCATGGGCGCCATTGGTTGGGTCGATGACTGGCGCAAGGTGGTCCAGAAGAATCCCGAGGGCATGCGCTCGCGCGAGAAGTACTTCTGGCAGTCGGTGATCGGGCTGGTGGCCGCCATCTACCTGGCCTTCGCGGTGTCCGAATCATCGAACGTGCGCGTGATCGAACTCTTCCTGCGCTGGGTGCAGTCGGGCTTCTCCAACCCGCTGCCGCCCAACGCCGACCTCTTCGTGCCCTTCTTCAAGGAAGTCAGCTATCCGCTGGGTGTGTGGGGCTTCATCATCCTCACCTACCTGGTCATCGTGGGCTCGAGCAACGCCGTGAACCTCACCGATGGCCTGGACGGGCTGGCCATCATGCCGGTGGTGATGGTGGGCTCGGCCCTGGGCGTGTTCGCCTACGTGGTGGGTAACGCGGTCTATTCGCGCTACCTGCTGTTCCCCTACATCCCGGGCGTGGGCGAGCTGCTGATCTTCTGTGCGGCCATGGCCGGCGCGGGCCTGGCCTTCCTATGGTTCAACACCCACCCCGCCCAGGTCTTCATGGGCGACGTGGGCGCCCTGGCCCTGGGCGGTGCCCTGGGCACGATCGCGGTCATCACACGGCAGGAGATCCTGCTGGCCGTGATGGGCGGCATCTTCGTCGTGGAGGCTCTGTCGGTGATGCTGCAGGTCGTCTACTTCAAGTACACCAAGCGCAAATACGGCGAGGGCCGGCGCATCCTCAAGATGGCGCCGCTGCACCACCATTTCGAGAAATCCGGCTGGAAGGAAACGCAGGTGGTGGTGCGTTTCTGGATCATCACCATGCTGCTGTGCCTGGTGGGTCTGGCCTCGCTCAAGCTGCGCTGAACACGGACACGAACACATTCACCATGAAGGATCTGCAAGGCATCACCGTTCTCGTGCTGGGCTTGGGCGCCTCCGGCCTGGCCATGGTGCGCTGGTGCGTGCGCTGCGGGGCCCACGTGAAGGTCTGGGATTCGCGCGAGCAGCCCCCACAGGCCGCCACGCTGCGCGACGAACTGCCCCAGGTCGAGTTGATGTCGGGCGCCCTGGGGCCTGCGCACGCCGAGGGCGTGCAACGCATCCTCAAGAGCCCGGGGCTGTCTCCCCACGACGAGCGCCTGCAGGGGCTGCTGGCCGAGGCCGCCCGGCGCGGTGTGCCGGTGCAGGGGGAGCTGGACCTGTTTGCCCAGGCGCTGGCTGACTTGAAGGCCGAACGGCGTTACGCACCCCAGGTGGTGGCCATCACCGGCACCAACGGCAAGACCACCACCACGGCCATGACCACCTTGCTGATCGAGCGCACCGGGCGCCGCGTGGCCACGGCGGGCAACATCGGTCCGACGATGCTCGACACCCTCGGCGCGGCCCTGGACCGGGAACCCGAGGCGGCCCCCGCAGATGCGACGCTTCCTTGCACCGAGACCGTCGAGGCGACGCTCCCCCCGACCGAAGCGACGCTGGTGGACGATGACGCCGAGGCGGTCGAAGCCATCCATGAGGCCGAGCGCCACATCGAGGAGACCCTGGAAGCCGTTGCGGCCCTCGGCGGCGAGGACGAGCCGGCCATCAGGATCGTGCCACCCCCACCGCCACCCCCGGTGTTCGAGCATCTGCCGGATGTGTGGGTGCTGGAACTGTCCAGCTTCCAGCTGGACGGTGTGTCGGGATTCGAACCCAGCGCCGCCACGGTGCTCAACCTCAGCCAGGATCACCTCGACTGGCACGGCAGCATGGAGGCCTATGCCGCGGCTAAGGCCTGCATCTTCGGGCGTGAGGCGGTGATGGTGATCAACCGCAACGATCCCCTGGTGGAAGCGATGGTGCCGGCCCCTCAGACTGTGGGCAAGGGGCGCTCGGCGAAAGTGATCGAACGCCAGGTGGTGCGCTTCGGCCTGGATGCCCCCACCCGCCCCGGCGACTACGGGCTGGTGGTCGAAGGCGGCATGGCCTGGCTGGTGCGGGCGATGGAAGCCGACGAGACCCTGAAGACCGCGCGCCGCCGCAAGGATGACGACGCCGACGAAGAGCTGCACATCCAGCGCCTCATGCCGGCCGATGCCCTCCGTGTGCGCGGTCGCCACAACGCGGCCAACGCCCTGGCGGCGCTGGCCCTGGCCACCGCCATCGGTTGCCCGCTCGCGCCCATGTTGCATGGCCTGCGCGACTACGCCGGCGAGCCGCACCGTGTGCAACACGTGGCCACCGTGGGCGGCGTGGACTATGTGGACGACAGCAAGGGCACCAACGTGGGTGCCACCGTGGCCGCTCTGAATGGCCTTGGTGCCGACCGCATGGGCCGTCGCCTGCTCGTGATCCTGGGCGGTGACGGCAAGGGGCAGGACTTCAGCCCGCTCCACGAGCCCGTGGCGCGGCATGCGCGCTTTGTGGCCCTGATCGGCCGGGATGCGGCCGCCATTGAATCCGTGCTGGCGGGCACCGGCGTCACCCACGCTCGCTTCGACAGTCTGGAAGCGGCTGTGCGGGGCTGTGCCGAGCGGGCCGAGTCGGGCGACGTCGTGCTGATGAGCCCGGCCTGTGCCAGTCTGGACATGTTCCGCAACTACGGACATCGCGCCGAGGTCTTCATCGCTTCGGTGCATGCCCTGGCCGAAGAACGCGGGGAGCTGGCATGAGCACCACCTCACGTGCTGCCAGTGGGTGGGAGGCTTTCAAGGCACGCCTGGGTGCGCTGCGGCCCGCGTCCGGCAAGAAGGGCCAAGACGTGCCGGTGCGCGACTGGGTGTCCACCGGCCAGCCCACGCGCCTGCAGGGCTTCGACCAGGCCCTGGTGTGGGTGGTGGTGGCCCTGCTGGCCTTGGGCTTGGTGATGGTCTATTCGGCCTCGGTGGCCCTGCCGGATAACCCGCGCTTTGCCCGCTACGAGCCCACGCACTTCCTGGTGCGTCACGCGCTGTCGATCGGGCTGGCCTTCATCGCCTGCCTGGTGGTGCTGCAGATTCCCATGCAAGTCTGGGAGAAGCACGCACCGTGGCTCTTCGTGGGGGCCCTGGTTCTGCTCGTTGCGGTGCTGCTGCCCTTCATCGGCAAAGGCGTGAACGGCGCGCGTCGCTGGATTCCGCTGGGCTTTCTGAACTTCCAGCCGTCCGAACTGGCCAAACTGGCGATCGCCATGTATGCCGCCGGCTACATGGTGCGAAAGATGGATGTGAAGGAGCGCTTCTTCCAGGCGGTGGCCCCCATGGCTGCTGCGCTTGTGTTGGTGGGGCTGCTGCTGCTGGCACAGCCCGACATGGGCGCCTTCATGGTGATCGCTGCGATCGCGATGGGGGTTCTTTTCCTGGGGGGGGTGAACGGCCGCATGTTCTTCCTGATGGCCGCCCTGGTCGTGGGCGCCTTCGTGCTGATGGTCAGCCTGAGCGAATGGCGGCGCGAGCGGATCTTCGCCTACCTCGACCCCTGGAACGAGGCGCACAGCCTGGGGCGTGCCTATCAGCTCACTCACTCGCTCATTGCCTTTGGTCGCGGCGAGATTTTCGGCCAGGGACTGGGCTCCAGCGTCGAGAAGCTGCACTACCTTCCCGAGGCCCACACCGACTTCCTGCTGGCCGTCATCGGCGAGGAACTGGGCTTCATCGGCGTGGCGGCGGTGATCTTCGCCTTCTTCTGGCTCACGCGCCGCATCTTCCACATCGGCCGCCAGGCCATCGCACTGGACCGTGTGTTCTCGGGCCTGCTGGCTCAGGGTGTGGGCATCTGGGTGGGTGGCCAGGCCTTCATCAACATGGGCGTGAACCTGGGCGTGCTGCCGACCAAGGGCCTGACGCTGCCGCTGTTGAGCTATGGCGGCTCGGCCATCCTGATGAACTGCATCGCCATTGCCGTGGTGCTGCGCATCGACATGGAAAACCGGCAGCTCATGAGGGGAGGGAGGGCATGACCCATCACCTCGTCATCATGGCGGCCGGCACCGGCGGACACATCATCCCGGGCCTCGCCGTGGCCCAGGAAATGCAGCGTCGCGGCTGGAGTGTGAGCTGGCTGGGCACCACCACGGGCATGGAAAACCGCCTGGTGCCGGCGGCCGGCATCGCGCTGGACACCATTGGCTTCTCGGGCCTGCGTGGCAAGGGTCTGTGGCACAGCCTCACTGGCGGCCTTCGCCTGCTGGCGGCCTTCGTGTCGTGCTGGCGCATCCTGGGTGAGCGCCGGGCCGATGCCGTGCTGGGCATGGGCGGCTATGTGTGCTTTCCTGGCGGGTTGATGGCGGCCGCGCGCTTCAAGCCGCTGGTGCTGGTGAACGCGGACGCCTCGATGCTGATGAGCAACCGTGCGCTGCTCCCGGTGGCCGATGCCGTGGCCTTCGGCTTCGATGGGGCCGCCGCCACGAAGACGAAGCAGGCCGTCGTCACGGGCAACCCCGTCCGTGAAGAAATCGAAGCCCTCCCCGGACCCGACGAGCGCTTCGCTGGCCGCGAAGGCCCGCTGCGCGTGCTCGTGGTGGGCGGCAGCCTGGGCGCTCGTGTGCTCAACGAAACCCTGCCCAAGGCGCTGGCACGCATCCCGGTCGGCGAGCGCCCGCACGTGGTGCATCAGACGGGCGCGCTCAACCGCGACGCCGTGAAGGCGCTCTACCAGGCCGAGGGTCTGGATCCCGAACACGATGTCGAGGTCCTGCCCTTCATCGACGACATGGCCCGCCGGCTGGCCGAGTGTGACGTCATCGTCTGCCGTGCCGGTGCAGTCACCGTGAGCGAGCTGTGCGCTGCTGGTGTGGCCAGCGTGCTGGTGCCGCTGCTGGTGAGTACCACCTCGCACCAGCGCGACAATGCCCTCTACATGGCCCAGCACGGCGCAGCCTTGCATCTGCCGCAGGCCGAGCTCACGCCCGAGCGCCTGGCCGAGACCCTGCGCGGACTGGACCGCGACACCCTCAAAACCATGGCTCAAAAGGCCCGCACGCTGGCCCGCCCGCGGGCGGCCGCCAAGGTGGCGGACGAGATCGAGAAACTGGTGAACTCCCACCAAGGAGGCGCGCGATGAAGCACGCCGTCAAACACATCCACTTCGTGGGCATCGGCGGTGCCGGCATGAGCGGCATCGCCGAGGTGCTGTTCAACCTGGGCTACACCGTTTCGGGCTCTGACCAGAGCGACGGCGCAACGGTGCGCCGCCTGGCAGCCCTGGGCCTGAAGGTGACCATCGGCCACGAGGCCGAGAACATCGCCGGGGCCGATGCCATCGTCACCTCCACCGCCGTGCGCGGTGACAACCCCGAGGTGATTGCCGCCCGCGCCCGCCGGGTGCCGGTGGTGCCGCGCGCCGTGATGCTGGCCGAGCTGATGCGCCTGAAGCAAGGTATCGCGATTGCGGGCACGCACGGCAAGACCACCACCACCAGCCTGGTGGCCAGCGCGCTCGGCGAAGCCGGCGTCGACCCGACCTTCGTCATCGGCGGACGGCTGAACAGCGCCGGTGCCAACTCGCGCTTGGGCACGGGCGAGTACATCGTGGTCGAGGCAGACGAATCCGATGCCTCCTTCCTGAACCTCATGCCCATCGTCTCGGTCGTCACCAACATCGACGCTGATCACATGGAGACTTACGGGCACGACTACGCAAAGCTCAAGTCGGCCTTTGTCGATTTCCTGCACCGCATGCCCTTCTACGGCGCGGCCATCCTGTGTGCCGACGACCCCGGCGTGCGTTCGATCATCCCAATGATCTCGCGGCCGGTGGTCACCTACGGCTTCGGTGCCGACGTGCAGGTGCGTGCCGTCAACGTGCGTACCCAAGGCAGTCAGATGCACTTCACCTGCCAGCGCCGCAATGGCGTGGCCATGCCTGATCTCGAGGTCACGCTCAACCTGCCGGGCGAGCACAACGTGCTCAACGCCTTGGCCGTGATCGGCGTGTGCACCGAGCTCGAGCTGCCTGACGGCCCGGTGCTCAAGGCCCTGGCCGAGTTCAAGGGGGTGGGTCGGCGTTTCCAGCGCTACGGCGACCTGCCGGCCTCGGGGGGCGGCCACTTCACGCTGATCGACGACTACGGCCATCATCCGGTGGAGATGGCCGCCACGCTGGCGGCTGCACGCGGCGCCTTCCCCGGCCGCCGCCTGGTACTGGCCTTCCAGCCACACCGCTACACCCGCACGCGCGACTGCTTCGAGGACTTCGTGAAAGTCATCGGCCAGGGGGCCGACGTGGTGCTGCTGACCGAGGTCTATGCCGCAGGCGAATCGCCCATCGTGGCCGCCGACGGCCGCTCGCTGGCACGGGCGCTGCGTGTGGCGGGAAAGCTCGATCCGGTTTTTGTCGATGAGATCGGTGAACTGGCCCAGGCCATCATCGACCACGCACGTGACCGCGATGTCGTCATCACCATGGGTGCGGGCAGCATCGGCGGGGTGCCCGCCCGGGTGCTGGAGTTGTTGAAGGAATCTGCATGAAGTTCGACCTGTCTTCCATCGATGTGAAGGCGCTGGGCAAGGTGGCCGTGCTGATGGGCGGACTGTCGGCCGAGCGCGAGGTGTCGCTGATGTCCGGATCGGGGGTGCTGCAGGCCCTGCAATCGCAGGGCGTGGACGCTCATGCCTTCGATCCGGCTGAACGCGAGCTGTCGGAGCTCAAGCGAGAGGGGTTCGCGCGCTGCTTCATCGCCCTGCACGGACGCTTCGGCGAGGACGGCACGGTGCAAGGGGCACTGGAACTGCTGCGCATTCCCTACACCGGCTCGGGCGTGATGGCCTCCAGCATGGCCATGGACAAGATCATGACCAAGCGCGTGTGGCGCTTCGAGGGGCTGCCCACCCCCGACTGGCGCATGGTGAACAGCGCCGAGGAAACCCGCGCCGCCCTGCAGGCCCTGGGGGCGCCGATGATCGTGAAGCCCTCGCGCGAGGGCTCCACCATCGGCCTGACCAAGGTGGTCAGCGTCGAGCAGTGCGACGCGGCCTACGCCCTGGCGGCGAAATACGACCCCGAGGTGCTGTGCGAGGAGTTCATCGCCGGCGACGAGACCACCTGCCCGGTGCTGGGCGAGGGCGCGTCGGCCCGGGCCCTGCCGGTGATCCGCATCGTCGCGCCCGAGGGCAACTACGACTACCAGAACAAGTACTTCACCGACACCACGCAGTACCACTGCCCGAGCGGCCTGCCGGAAGCCGAAGAGCGGGAGATCCAGCGCATCGTCGTGCAGGCCTATCGCACCCTGGGTTGCCGCGGCTGGGGCCGTGCCGACGTGATGATCCGCGCGAGCGATCGCCGACCTTTCCTGCTGGAGATCAACACCTCTCCCGGCATGACCGGCCATTCGCTGGTGCCCATGTCGGCGCGCGCTGCGGGCCTGTCCTATGAGCAGCTGTGCCTGTGGCTGGTGTCTCAGGCGTCGCTGGAACACAGCGTGCAGGGCTGAACGACGATGAACGCCCCTCTCGACATCCGCCTCATGAACGCGACCGCGGCCGTGCTGTGTGCACTGGCCGTGCTCGCCTTCCTGTGGGCGGCGGCGAGCTGGGTGGTGCGCTGGCCGGTGTTCTCGATCCGTGCCATCCGCATCGATGGAGACGTGGCCCGCAATTCAGCCGCCACGATCCGCGCGAATGCGCTGCCGCGCCTGAGCGGCAACCTCTTCACGCTCGATCTGCCGAGCAGTCAGCAGGCGTTCCAGGCCGTGCCCTGGGTGCGTCAGGCGGTGGTGCGGCGGGTGTGGCCCAACCGCCTGGCCGTGACCCTGGAAGAGCATGTGCCGGTGGCCTACTGGCGGGGAGCCAAGGGCGAGGACCGCATCGTCAATAGTTTCGGTGAGGTGTTCGAGGCCAATCTGGGCGATGTCGAGGACGAGAACCTGCCCGTGCTGTCGGGCCCCGAGGGCAGTTCGGCCCAGGTGCTGGCCCTTTACCGGGAGGCCTCGCCGGTGCTGGCCCGCCTGGGCGGCGCGGTCACGGTGCTGAGCCTGTCCGAGCGCGGGCACTGGCGCGCCGAGCTGGACAATGGCGCCCGCATCGAACTCGGCCGCGGGGAAGCCGCCGAGGTGCTGGCCCGCATCGATCGCCTGGTGGCCACCATCGGCCAGGTCACCGCGCGTTACCCCGGACCGCTGGAATCGGCCGACCTGCGACACCGCGACGGCTATGCGGTGCGCATCCGCGGTGTGACCACCCAGACGGCCCCGGCTACAAGGAACTGAGGACTTTCATGGCCAAGGAATACAAGGATCTCGTCGTCGGCCTGGACATCGGCACCGCCAAGGTGATGGCGGTGGTGGCGGAGGTGCTGCCCAGCGGCGAACTGCGTGTGGCAGGGTTGGGCGTGGCCCCCTCGCATGGGCTCAAGCGTGGCGTGGTGGTCAACATCGACGCCACCGTGCAGTCCATCCAGCAGGCCCTGAAAGAGGCCGAGATGATGGCCGACTGCAAGATCACGCGGGTCTACACCGGCATCACCGGCAGCCACATCCGTGGGCAGAACAGCACGGGCATGGTGATCGTGCGCGACAAGGAGGTCACACCCATCGACGTGGCGCGCGTGGTCGAGACGGCCAAGGCGATCAACATCCCCAACGACCAGAAGCTGCTGCTCGTCGAGCCTCAGGAGTTCGTGATCGACGGTCACGAGGTCAAGGAGCCCATCGGCATGAGCGGTGGGCGCCTGGAGGTGAAGGTGCATATCGTCACCGGCGCGCAGAGCGCGGCGGAGAACATCATCAAGTGCGTGCGCCGTTGCGGGCTCGAAGTCGAACAGCTCGTGCTCAACCCGAGCGCGTCGGCGGCGGCGGTGCTCACCGAGGATGAAAAGGACCTGGGCGTGTGTCTGGTGGACATCGGTGCCGGCACGACGGACGTATCCATCTTCACCGACGGCTCCATCCGCCACACCGCGGTCATCCCGATCGCGGGCGACCTGATCACCAGCGACATCGCGATGGCGCTGCGCACGCCCACGAAGGACGCCGAGGAGATCAAGGTGGAGTCAGGGGTGGCCAAGCAGATGCTGGCCGACCCGGACGAGCAGGTGGAAGTGCCGGGCCTGGGCGACCGCGCGCCGCGCATGCTCAGCCGCCAGGCTCTGGCCGGCGTGATCGAGCCCCGTGTGGAAGAGATCTTCTCGCTGGTGCACCAGGTGATCCGTGAGAGCGGCTACGAGGAACTGCTGTCCTCGGGTATCGTGCTCGCCGGTGGCTCGGCGGTGATGCCCGGGATGATCGAACTGGGCGAAGACATCTTCCTCAAGCCGGTGCGCAAGGGCATCCCGACCTATTCGGGGGCCTTGCACGACATGGTGGCCAACCCGCGCTCGGCCACCGTGATGGGCTTGCTGGAGGAAGCGCGTCTGTCGCGCGTGCGCGGCCACCGGGCGGCCCAGCAGGCCGGTTCCGTGCAATCGATGTTCGGGCGGGTGAAGGACTGGTTCATCGGGAATTTCTAAGCGCGGGGGCGCAAACAGCTCCCGCATGTGTTTCTTGTGTGATGGCAACTGCAACGACGAAGGAGGTTCATCATGGCTATCGAGATGATTGAAGAGTTCAACCTGGGCACGCAGATCAAGGTGATCGGTGTCGGTGGCGGCGGTGGCAACGCGGTCGAGCACATGATGGCTCAGGGGGTGCAGGGCGTGGAGTTCATCTGCGCCAACACCGATGCCCAGGCGCTCAACCGTTCGGCGGCGCACAAGCTCATTCAGCTTGGCACCACGGGCCTGGGTGCCGGGTCCAAGCCGGAGGCTGGCAAGGCTGCGGCCGAGGAAGCCGTGGACCGCATCCGCGAAGCCGTGGACGGCGCCCACATGCTCTTCATCACCGCTGGCATGGGCGGCGGCACGGGCACGGGTGCCGCGCCGGTGATCGCCCGCGTGGCCAAGGAAATGGGCATCCTGACCGTGGGCGTGGTCACCAAGCCCTTCGAGTTCGAAGGCAACCGCCGCATGAAGCAGGCCGACGCGGGGCTGGCCGAGCTGGAGGCCAATGTCGATTCGCTGATCGTGGTGCTCAACGAGAAGCTGCTGGAGGTGCTGGGCGATGACATCACCCAGGAAGAGGCCTTCTGCCAGGCCAACGACGTGCTGAAGAACGCCGTGGGCGGCATCAGCGACATCATCCACATCCCGGGCCTGGTGAACGTCGACTTCGAAGACGTGAAGACCGTGATGAGCGAGCCCGGCAAGGCCATGATGGGCACGGCCGTGGCGTCCGGCCCCGACCGCGCCACCAAGGCCGCCGAGGCGGCCGTGGCCTGCCCGCTGCTGGAAGGCATCGACCTGTCCGGCGCGCGCGGCGTGCTGGTGCTGATCGCCGCCGGCAAGAGCACCTTCAAGCTGAGCGAGTCGCGCAACGCGATGAACACCATCCGCCGCTATGCCGCTGAGGACGCCCACGTGATCTATGGCACCGCCTACGACGAAAGCCTGGGCGACCAGCTGCGCGTCACCGTGATCGCCACCGGACTGTCGCCCCAGGCGCGCCGCCAGCAGGCTCCCATCAGCGTCGTGCACTCGCAGCCGGCCCTGCGCACCGGTACCGACAACATCCCGGTGCTGAACACGGCCGTGCACGCCCCGGCGCAGGCGCCCCAGGCGCATGACTACGCCAGCCTGAACACCCCGAGCGTGTGGCGTTCGGGTCGTACCCAGGCGGCGGCCAAGGTCGATGCGCTGGCCAGCAACGGGATGGATGAGATCGAGATCCCGGCCTTCCTGCGCAAGCAGGCCGACTGAATCTTCTCCCGGGAACGCCGTCTCGGTCAGGCTATCGAAGCGATAGCCTGTGCCGGGCTGCCTCCGCTCCCATTGGAAGTGCAAGGTCTATAGGCATTGCCTAAAATGAGGGCATCATGCTTCAACAACGCACCCTGAAGTCGCTGACCCGCGCGGTCGGCGTCGGGCTGCACAGCGGTCAGCGCGTGGAACTCACGCTGCGCCCTGCGGCACCTGACACCGGCATCGTGTTTCGGCGCGTCGACCTGCCCGTGCCGGTCGAGATCCCCGTGTCGGCCACCGCCATCACCGACACGCGGCTGAACTCGACCCTCTCGGCCGGCGGCGACCCCGGCGCGCCGGGGGTGCACACGGTGGAGCACCTGATGTCCGCGTGTTCGGGCCTGGGTATCGACAATCTCTACATCGATATCACGGCCGAGGAAGTTCCGATCCTGGACGGCTCTGCCGCCTCCTTCGTCTATCTCCTGCAGAGCGCCGGGATCGAACTCCAGCGCGCGCCCAAGCGCTTCCTGCGCATCGTCAAGCCTGTCGAAGTGCGTGAGGGGGAGGGTCGCAGCCTCAAGTGGGCGCGGCTCGACCCGTTTCACGGTTTCAAGCTCACCTTCGAGATCGCCTTCGACCATCCGGCCGTCAACCAGACCGGCCAGCGCGTCGAGTTCGACTTCGCCAGCGGCCGCTACAGCCGTGACATCGCCCGCGCCCGCACCTTCGGTTTCACCAAGGACGTCGAAATGATGCGCTCGCGCGGGCTGAGCCTGGGCGGCAGCATGGACAACGCCATCGTGGTCGACGACTACCGTGTGCTCAATGCCGAAGGCCTTCGCTACGACGACGAGTTCGTCAAGCACAAGATCCTCGATGCCATCGGCGACCTCTACGTCATCGGCAAACCGATGCTGGCCGCCTACAGCGCCTACAAGTCGGGCCATGCCCTGAACAACAAGCTGCTGCGCGCCGTGCTGGCCGACGCCAGCCAGTACGAGATCGTCACCTTCGAGGACGAACGCCAGGCGCCGCAAGGCTTCGCGCAACTCGCGCCGGCCTGGTGAGCACCTGATCCGATGCTTGTCTTTCGCCTTGCGATCCTGCTGCTGCTCGTGGCAGCCATCGTCTGCTTTGGCGTCTACCTGGTGCGCAACGACCGGCGCTATCTTGCGCTGGGTGTGGCCATCACCAAGTGGACCCTCGTGGCGGCGCTGGGCTTTTTTGCCGTACTGATGGCCGACATGATCTTGTCGCCCCGTCAATAACTGCGCCCACCTTTGAGCTGTGCGTGCGTGCGCCGCCTGAGTGTGCCCCCGGCTTTGGCCACGGCCGCGAAGGAAGTCGCAGCATGCGCGTGGCAGATCGCCAGGCCCAGGGCGTCAGCGGCGTCCTTGCCGGGCTCCCCGGGCAGTTGCAGCAGCCGTGCCACCATGGCCTGGATCTGTTCCTTGCGGGCCAGGCCATGGCCGGTGATGGCCTTCTTCATTTGCAGCGCGGTGTATTCGTGCACGGAAAGGTCGCAACTCACGAGCGCGGCGAGCGCGGCGCCGCGGGCCTGGCCCAGCAGCAGCGTGGACTGCGGGTTGACGTTCACGAAGACGATCTCCACCGAAGCGACGGTGGGCTGGTAGCGTTCCACCACCTCGCGAATGCCCTCGTAGAGGATCTTCAGACGCGTCGGCAGATCGCCCTGGTCGGCCGCCTTGGTCTTGATGGTTCCGCTAGCCACGTAGTGCAGCCGCGGGCCTTCCACGTCCACCACGCCGAAACCCGTGGTCTGCAGGCCGGGGTCGATGCCGAGCACCCTCATAGCTGCAGCTCGAAGTACCAGCGCACCGAATGGAAGAACACCGGGGCGGCGAAGCTCAGGGCGGCAATGCGGTCGAGCAGGCCGACGGCACCGGTCACCATGTGGCCCTCCGCGTGCCAGGCCGACTGCACGCCGGCGTCGCGCTTGAGGGCCTTCATCACGAAGTGACCGAACATGCCGGCGGCACACGCGATGAAGCTCATCCCGAAGGCCTGGCCGGCCTTGAAGGGGGTGATCCAGTAGAGCAGGGCGCCGCACAGGCTGCCGACCAGCACGCCGGCACCTGCGGCGCCCCAGGAGAATGAGGTGCTGATGGCCGGTGCCACGGCGGGCAGCTGGCGGTGCCGCGCCACGTAGGCCTGCACCAGCATGCAGGTCTGCACCACGAAGACGAGCAGGAAGAGCAGGAAGGCGCCGCGCTGCGCATAGCCCGGGAAGTCGAGCAGCAGCAGCGCGGGGGCGTGGCTCAGGCCGTAGACGCAGACCATGATGCCCCACTGGATCTTCGCATTGCGCTCGAGGAAGCGCTCGGGATCGTTGGCCAGAGCACTGATCACGGGGATCGCGAAGAAGACGTAGACCGGCACGAACACGGAGAAAAGGTCGAACTGCCGTGTGCCCACGAGGTAGTACTGCAGCGGCAGGACGATGAAGAAGGCCAGGATGAGGCTGCGGTGGTCACCGCGGCGTGTGTGGCTCAGGGTGATGAACTCGCGCAGGGCGTAGAAGGACAGCAGCCCGAAGAGCAGCATCGAGACGAAGGCACCGGCGATCCAGGCGAACCAGAACACCGACACCCACACCCAGGAGTCGCGCAGCACACGCTTGAAGCGTTCGACCCGGCCCAGCTGGTGCTCCGTCTCGGCCTTGAGGCTCATCACCGTGGCCAGCATCGAAGCCAGGGCCAGCAGGCCGAAGACGATGAAAAAGAGCAGGCCAATCTGCTCGCTGGCCGTCCAGCCGCGCAAGGTCTTGAAGATGTTCATGCGCCGGCCCTCCCGGGCTTGCGCAAGGCCATGACGGCGGCGCGGGCACGTTCAAGGAAGGCGCGCTTGTCCTCGCCAGGGTTCAGCTGCATCGGCGCGCCGAACGTCACCGAACACAGGATGGGTACGGGCACGACCTCCCCCTTGGGCATCACGCGCTGGACGTTGTCGATCCAGCACGGAATGAGCGGCACCTCGGGGAACTGCTCGGCCAGGTGATACAGACCCGACTTGAAAGGCTGAGGGTCGCCGAGGTTGCTGCGGGTGCCTTCCGGGAAGATCACCAGCGAGTCGCCGTGCTTCAGAGCATCGACCAGCGGTTCCAGCGGATCCTGGTCGTCGGTGCGTGTGCGGTTCACATAGACGGCGTTGAACACCTCGCGCGTGATCCAGTGCTTGAGCTTGCCGGAGGTCCAGTAGTCCTTGGCCGCGATCGGGCGGGTCTGCGATCGAAGCTCGCGCGGCAACGCGCACCAGATCAGCACCCAGTCGAGGTGGCTCTGGTGGTTGGCGAAGTAGATGCGCTGCTCGGCCTTGGGCACACAGCCCAGCCAGTGGCCCTGCGCGCCGGTGATCAGGCGGGCCAGGGCCGACAGCAGCAGACCGGTGGCGTCGGCAAGCGTCATGAGCCGCGCGCCGATGCTCAGTGTCGGAAGTGCCGCACGCCCGTCAGGACCATCGCGATGCCCCGCTCGTCGGCGGCGGCGATGACCTCGTCATCCCGCACGCTGCCACCCGGCTGGATCACGCAGGTGGCGCCGGCGTCGCAGACCACGTCCAGGCCGTCGCGGAAGGGGAAGAAGGCGTCGCTGGCGACGGCTGAACCCTGCAGTGTGAGCCCGGCGTTGCCAGCCTTGATCGAGGCGATGCGGGCCGAGTCGATGCGGCTCATCTGACCAGCGCCCACGCCCAGGGTCATGCCGCCACCGCAGAAGACGATGGCGTTCGACTTGACGTACTTGGCCACGCGCCAGGCGAACAGCAGGTCGGCCAGCTGCTCGGGCGAGGGTTGCTTCTTCGTGACGACTTTCAGCTCGTCGAGGCGTACCTCGCGGTTGTCGGCCGTCTGCAGCAGCAGCCCGGAGCCCACGCGCTTGGCGTCCATGAGGTTGCGACCCTGGTCCCAGGCGGTGGGGCCCCCAGGGGGCAGGGCGATTTCAAGCAGCCGGAGGTTGGCCTTGGCAGCGAAGATCGCGCGAGCCTCGTCCGAGAAGCCCGGGGCGATCAGCACCTCGACGAATTGTTTCGCCACGAGCTGGGCCGCGGCGCCGTCCACGGCCCGGTTGAAGGCGATGATGCCGCCGAAGGCCGAGGTGGGGTCGGTCTTGAAAGCCTTGGCATAGGCTTCGGCCGCGTCGGCGCCCAGGGCCACGCCGCAGGGGTTGGCGTGCTTGACGATCACGCAGGCGGGCGTCTCGAAGGACTTGACGCATTCCCAGGCGGCGTCTGCATCGGCGATGTTGTTGTACGAGAGCTCCTTGCCCTGCAGCTGGCGTGCGGTGACCAGGGATCCTGGGGCCGGGTAGAGGTCGCGATAGAAGGCGGCCTGCTGGTGAGGGTTCTCGCCGTAGCGCAGGTCCTGCACCTTCACGAAGCGCCCATTGCTCTGGCCGGGGAAGAGGCTGCGGGTGCCGTCGGCCTGCAGCGAGGACAGGTAGTCGCTGATCGCGCCGTCGTAGTCGGCGATGCGGTTGAAGGCGGCCACGGCGAGCTTGAAGCGCGTGTCGGCGCTCGTCGTGCCGTTGCGCTTCAATTCCTCGATGACGCCGGCGTACTGGCTCGCGTCGGTGAGCACGGCAACGTCCTTCCAGTTCTTCGCGGCCGAGCGCACCATCGCGGGCCCGCCGATGTCGATGTTCTCGATCGCCTCTTCCAGCGTGCAGCCGGGCTTGGCGACGGTGGCCTCGAACGGGTACAGGTTCACGACCAGCAGGTCGATGGTGCCGATGCCGTGTTCTTTCAGGGCGGCCATGTGCTCGGGCACGTCGCGGCGCGCCAGCAGGCCGCCGTGCACACGCGGATGCAGGGTCTTCACGCGGCCGTCGAGCATCTCCGGGAAGCCGGTGAGTTCAGCCATCTCCGTGACAGGCAAGCCTGCCTCGGCCAGCAGCTTGGCCGTGCCGCCGGTGGAGACGAGCCGGATCTTGAGCGCGGCCAGTTCGCGCGCGAGTTCGAGGATGCCGGTCTTGTCAGAGACCGAGAGCAGGGCGGTGAGTTGCGGATTCGACATGGGTGGGCCTTGGTCTTACTTGATCAGTTTGTGCTCGACGAGCTTGCGTCGCAGCGTGTTGCGGTTGATGCCCAGCCACTCGGCCGCGCGCGATTGATTGCCTTCGGCATGCTGCATCACCACTTCCAGCAGAGGTTTCTCGACCACGGAGATGATCATCTCGTGCATCGAGTGGGGCTCTTCGCCCCGAAGGTCCTTGAAATAGGACTCCAGGCTGGCGCGGATGCATTCTTCGATCTGCTTCTTGCTCATGCGACCTCGGGTTCGGGCTGCTCGACCTGCGCCGCTGGTGCGTCAGGCAGATGCACATGGCGCTGCGACAGGGCTTCAAAGTAGTCGTTCAGGGCGGAGAGCTGCGCATCGCTGCTCTCCAGGGTGTTGATGTGCTGGCGCAGGGCCTCGCCGCCGGGCAGGCCGCGCACGTACCAGCCGATGTGCTTGCGGGCGGTGCGCACGCCGCTCCACTCGCCGTAGAGGCTGTAGTGGTCATGCAGGTGTTCGACGAGCCAGCCATGCACTTGCGCCACCAGCGGCGGCGCCCGGTGGGTGCCGGTGGACAGGAAATGCTCGATCTCGCGGAAGATCCAGGGGCGCCCCTGGGCGGCGCGGCCGATCATCAGGGCGTCGGCACCAGTGGCGCGCAGGACGGCCAGGGCCTTTTCAGGCGAGTCGATGTCGCCGTTGGCCACCACCGGCACCTTCACGGCAGCCTTCACCGCCGCAATCGTGTCGTATTCCGCCTGGCCCTTGTAGCCCTGCTCCCGCGTGCGGCCGTGCACGGTGAGCAGGGCCACGCCAGCCTGCTCGGCCGCACGGGCCAGGCGGACCGCGTTCTTGTGCTGCTGGCACCAACCGGTGCGCATCTTCAAGGTCACCGGCACGCCGTGGGGCTGGCAGGCCGCCACCACGGCTTCCACGATGGACAGGGCCAGCGCTTCGTCCTGCATCAGCGCGGAGCCGGCCCACTTGTTGCACACCTTCTTGGCCGGACAGCCCATGTTGATGTCGATGATCTGCGCGCCGCGGTCGATGTTGTAGGCCGCCGCTTCGGCCATCATCTCGGGCTCGGTGCCGGCGATCTGCACCGCGATGGGCTCGACTTCCCCATCATGGTTGGCCCGGCGCGAGGTCTTGAGACTGTTCCACAGTTCCTTGCGCGAGGTCACCATCTCGCTGACCGCATAGCCGGCTCCCAGCCGCTTGCACAGCTGCCGGAAGGGGCGGTCCGTCACCCCGGCCATGGGCGCGACGAAGAGCGAGTTGGGTAACTCGTGGGGGCCGATGCGCATGGGGAGGGGATGGTGGAAGCTGCTGAAAAAGGAGGCAGAGTATAGCCTTGCCACCTTTCAGGAAATGAAACAGACGGCACCCGGTCTTGCTGCGGCGCACACCGATAATCGCGGGCGATGGAAGCTTGGCTCTACTCGCTGCTCAATGCCCTGGCCCTGCCGGAGTTCGGCCTGAGCACGGTTTTTGTGGTGGCCTTCATGTCGGCCACCTTTTTGCCCATGGGCTCCGAGCCCGCCGTGTTCGGTCTGATCAAGCTCAATGCCTCGCTGTTCTGGCCCGCGATTCTCGTGGCCACCGTGGGCAACACCCTGGGTGGTGCCGTGACCTGGTGGATGGGCTACGGCGCGCACAAAGCCTACGACCGGATCACCCACAAGGAACACCCTGTGAAGGCGAGGGCCCTGGTCTGGCTGCGTGATTTCGGGCCGAAGGCCTGCCTCATGTCGTGGCTGCCCGTGATCGGTGATCCCTTGTGTGGCGTCGCGGGTTGGCTGAAATTGCCCTTCTGGCCCTGTGTGCTCTACATGGCGATCGGGAAGTTCCTGCGCTATCTGTTGATGACCACAGCGCTGCTGTGGCTCTTCCCCGGCATGGTGGACCTGCCTCGCTAGGGCCTGTTAACACATCCGCAGTCCATCAGCGACGAGAACGAAGGTGATGAAGCCGAGGAACATGATGTCGAGCTTTTCGAA
>NZ_PSNX01000010.1 GCF_002930615.1 Caldimonas caldifontis
TGCGGATTCCCGTGTGAAAGTAGGACATCGTCAGGCTATTAACCCCCAAACCCCCACCCCCGACAAGGCGGTGGGGGTTCGTTTTTGGGGTTCGGAACCTCTTCTGGCCGGGACGTTCAGACAGCGGTGATCTTCTGGAGGCACGTGACGATGTCTTGGTGGCGCTGTGGCTTGGTGGGATTGTTTTTCTTTGGGGCGCTGCCGGCATCCTGGGCCCAGATGCCCGGCACGCTGCCTGCACCGGTGGCCCAGGTCGAAGGCGTGCAGGAGTATCGGCTCGACAATGGCCTGCAGATCCTGCTGGTGCCCGACGCGAGCAAGCCCACGACCACGGTGAACCTCACGGTTCGAGTGGGATCGCGTCACGAATCCTATGGCGAGACGGGGATGGCCCATCTGCTGGAGCATCTGCTTTTCAAAGGCAGTGCCAGGCACCCAGACGCCTGGGCGGAATTCAGCCGCAGGGGCCTTCGAGCCAACGGATCGACGTGGTATGACCGCACCAATTACTTTGCAAGTTTTGCTGCAGACGACGATAACCTGCGTTGGTATCTCGACTGGCTTGCCGATGCGATGGTGAATGCCTCGCTGGAGCGCAGTGCGCTGGACGCCGAGATGACGGTGGTGCGCAATGAGATGGAGATGGGTGAGAACGACGCCGGACGTGTCCTGCTCGAGCGGGGCCTGTCGACCATGTACCTCTGGCACAACTACGGCAACAGCACGATCGGCGCACGCAGCGACGTGGAGAACGTCGACATCGAGGCCCTGAGGCGCTTCTACCGCACGCACTATCGTCCGGACAACGCGACGCTGATCGTTTCGGGTCTGTTTGAGACGCAGAGGGTTCTGGACTGGGTCCAGACCTACTTTGCGCCCCTCCCGCGACCAGGTGCGCCGTTACCGGTGCCCGTCACGCTGGATCCGGTTCAGGACGGCGAACGCGAGGCAGTTCTTCGGCGCCCTGGGGGCGTACCGCTGATCTATGCGATGTACCACGTCCCGCCGGGGCCGCACCCGGACCACGCGGCCTTCCGGGCGCTTGCCCTGATTCTGGGAGACAGCCCGGGGGGGCGCTTGCATCGCGAACTGGTCGAGTCTTCCGTGGCCGCTGCTGCCTTTGCCTTCACCCAGGGGTTGGCTGACCCGGGCTATGCCTTGTTCGGGCTGCAACTGGCTGCCGACGGTGATGTAACGCGGGCGCAAGAGGCGCTTCTGCGTGTGGTCGAGGGGCTGGAGCACGCGCCCATCACTCAGGCGGAGCTCGACCGAGCGAAGGCCCGTTGGCTCAAGCAATGGGAACTGTCCTTTGCCGATGCGCAGCGTGTCGGTGTCGCGCTGTCGGAGTCGATCGCTCAAGGGGACTGGCGCCTGCACTTTCTCACACGAGACCGCATCCGCGATCTGCGTCTTGAAGATGTGCAGCGGGTGGCACAGGCCTACTTGGTCCGAGACAACCGCACGGTGGCCCGCTACGTGCCGGAGGCAACTCCGCGCCGGGCGCCGGAGCCGCAGCGCGTGGATGTGGCGGCCCAGCTGGCGGGCTATGTGGGGGATGTGCGGCAAGGCGTGATCGAGACATTCGAGCCCACGCCCGCCAACATCGACGCGAACACGGTCGTGCACCAGGTGGGTGAGGGGCTGCAGGTGGCCCTGCTGCCGAAACCGACGCGGGGGCAGCTGGTCCATGCGCGGCTGGACTTGCGCTTCGGATCGGTTACGAGCCTGCAGGGCCAGGGCGAGGCTGCCAGCATGGTTGCAGCTTTGCTGGACAAGGGCACCCGGCGCCTGTCACGCCAGGCCCTGTCGGACGAACTCGATCGCTTGCGTGCGGATGTCTCGGTGCAGTCCGTCGCAGGGGGGGTCAGTGTGTCGATGAGGACCTCGCGGGACCAGCTCCCCGGCCTGCTGGCTGTCGTGGCCCAGATGCTGCGAGAACCGGCCCTGGAGGCGGCGGCGTTCGACGAGGTTCGGCGTCAGTGGCTGGCCGGGCTGCAGGAGGCTCTGCGCTCGCCGGAGGACCGCGTGGACAATGCTGTGGAGGGGCGTCTGAGCCCGTACCCACCGGGCGATGTTCGTCATGTGGCGGATCTGGACCGGCAGCGTCAGTCGGTGCAGGCCTTGTCCCTGCAACAGGTCAGGGCCTTCCACAAGCGCTTCTATGGTGCGTCCCATGCTCAGTTTGCTGCTGTGGGAGACATGGATACACAGGCCGTGCTCGACGCCCTGGAACAGCATTTCCGGGGTTGGCGCAGCGCGGAGGTGTACGAGCGCATTCCCCGGCCATTCGCCGAGGTCCTACCGGCGGAACTCAGGTTCACCACCCCGGACCAGCGCAATGCTTATCTGCGTGCCAGCCAGCCCTTGCCCATGTCCGATGCCCATCCCGACTATGCCGCGTTCCTGGTGGCGAACTATCTGCTGGGCCAGAGCGGCAGTTCGCGACTGTGGAGCCGTGTTCGCGAGCGGGAAGGCCTGTCGTACGGCATCCAGTCCTATGTGGAGTGGAATGCCTGGGAACCCAATTCGACCTGGACCGTGTCTGCCATCTTTGCTCCTGAAAACCTGATGCGTGTGCGACAGGCTGTCGAGGAGGAGGTGACAAAGGCCCTGTTGGAGGGCTTCACCGCAGAGGAAGTGGAGGCCGCGCGCAAAGGGCTGCTGGCGCTGCGACGACTGGGGCGGGCCCAGGATGCTCAGCTGGCGGCAGCCTTGTCGGAGAATCTGCGGCTGGGGCGTCGTTTCGAGGTGTCGCAGGCGGTGGACGAACGGATTGCGCGCCTGACCCCGCAGGAGGTGCATGCCGCGCTGCGCAACCATCTGCGCCCGGACCGCTGGGTCTGGGCCGTTGGCGGCGACTTCAAGGAGGCGGTGCGCTGACGTCGCGGAACGGGTTGCGCTCGCGCAGTTCGTCGACGTAGGCGGCGATGCCGCGCCCCTCTCGCTGGAGGAAATGCGCCACTGCGTCCGAAAAGGCAGGGTGGCGCAACCAGTGGGCCGACCATGTCGTGACAGGCAGGAGCCCGCGGGCCATCTTGTGTTCGCCCTGCGCTCCACCTTCGAAGCGCTGGTAGCCCTGATCGATGCACCATTGCAGGGGCTGGTAGTAGCAGGCCTCGAAATGCAGGCAGGGCACAGGCTCCACACATCCCCAGTAGCGACCGTAGGCGATGCGCTGTCCGGGGTCGATACCGACGAGCGAACTCGCGATGCGCTCGGTCCCTCGGTAGGCCAGAAACATCAGCCAGTGCTGCGACAGGTGCTGCGCCATCTCGTCGAAGAAGGCCCGTGTGAGGTAGGGCGTCGAGCGGTGGGCATGGTACGTTGCCACATAGCAGCGGTAGAAGAAGTCCCAGTCGTCAGCGGTGATCTGCGAACCCTGACGAGTCTCGAAGCGGATGCCTGCCTCGGCGACCCTGCGGCGCTCCTGAGCGATCTTCTTGCGCTTTTCGCGCTGAAGCTGCGCCAGAAAATCGCCAAAGCTGCCATATGGGTCGGGGGTGCGGTTGTGCCAGTGGAACTGAACGGTGCGGCGCAGCAGCCACCCCTGCGATTCGGCTGCGGCGCGATCGGCATCGCACAGGAAGAGCAGGTGCGCAGACGAAACCAGGCCTTCGGCAAGCAACTCGCGCAGCCCCTGCAGCAGGGCAAGGCGCGCACCCTCGTCCAGCGCGAGCAGTCGGGGGCCGGGGACGGGCGTGAAGGGAATTGCGCCAGTGAGCTTGGGGTAGTAGGGCAGCCCGTGGCGCTCGTGGGCATCGGCCCAGGCCCAGTCGAAGACATACTCGCCATAGGAGTGTGACTTCAGGTAGAGCGGCAGGGCCCCCTGCAGGCGGTCGCCTTGCCAGGCGGTCAGGAACTGCGGCAGCCAGCCCGTGTCGGCGGTGGCGCTGCCTGACCGGTGCAAGGCCTGGAGGTAGGCGTGCCGAAGGAAGAAGGGCGCACCGCCGTTGGCATCCAGCAGGTGGTCCCAGTCCGCGGAGGCGATCTGTGCGGGGTCGTCATGGACCCGGATGACATAATCGACCGACCTCTTCTCCACTTTCATATGTCAGCCCAAGCCGTGGTCAAGGTTGCCGTTGCGCAGTTCAACCCTTCTGTTGGCGATCTCGCCGGCAACGTATCGCGCATCGAGGCCTGGGCCCGCCGGGCGCACGCCCAGGGGGTGCGCCTGCTGATCACGCCGGAACTGTCGCTGTGTGGCTATCCCCCCGAGGACCTGCTGCTGCGCCCGGCCTTCCTGCAGGCCTGCGAGGAGGCGCTGGCGGCGTGTGCGGCTCGTCTGGCCGACCTGGAGGGTTTGCATGTGGTGGTGGGTCATCCGCGTTCGTGGACAGGATCGGGCGATCTTAGGACCAGGTCGGTGATCGTGCCGCAACGGGTGAATGCAGCCTCGGTGCTGGCGGGGGGAAAGGTGCGGGCCACCTACGCCAAGCGCGAACTGCCGAACTACCAGGTCTTTGACGAACGGCGCTACTTCGTGTCGGGCCGCGAGCTCGGCCAAGGGCCGGTGGTCTTCGAGGTCGACGGCATCCGCTTTGGTCTGAACATCTGTGAGGATGCCTGGTTCGTCGAGCCGGCGCGCAGCGCGCGCGAGGCAGGGGCGCAGGTGCTCGTCGTGCTCAATGCCTCGCCCTACCACCTGGGCAAGGTGGCGGAGCGCGAGGAGCGCATGGCGGAGAGAGCGCGCGAATGCGGGCTGCCGCTCATCTACGCGCATCAGGTGGGTGGTCAGGATGAGGTGGTCTTCGATGGCGCGTCCTTTGCCCTCAATGCGGACGGTGCGGTGACGGCTCGTGCGCCGATGTTCGAGGAACACCTCATGGTGCTGGACGTGTCGCCCCAGCGGGTGCAGGGCGAGCTGCATCCCCTGCCGCCAACGGAGGCCCAGGTCTGGGCGGCCCTCGTCACAGGGGTGCGTGACTACGTGGGCAAGAACGGTTTCCCCGGGGCCATCATCGGCCTGAGCGGGGGGATCGACTCGGCTTTGGTGCTCGCCGTGGCGGTCGATGCGCTGGGGGCAGAGCGGGTGCGCACGGTGATGATGCCGTCGCCCTACACGGCCGACATCTCCTGGCTGGATGCGCGCGACATGGCGCAGCGCCTGGGCGTGCGCTACGACGAGTTCTCGATCACGCCGATGTTCGAGGCTTTCAAGGCGACGTTGGCCGGGGAGTTTGCGGGCCTTCCCGAGGACGCGACCGAGGAGAACATCCAGGCGCGTGTGCGCGGGACGCTGCTGATGGCCCTGTCGAACAAGCACGGCAGCATCGTGCTGACCACCGGCAACAAGAGCGAGATGGCCACCGGCTACTGCACGCTCTATGGCGACATGGCCGGCGGCTTTGCGGTGATCAAGGATGTGGCCAAGACCCTGGTCTATCGGTTGGCGCGCTGGAAGAACGAGCAACCGACACGTCGTGCCGACGGCAGCACCGGCCCTGTGATTCCCGAGCGCATCATCACGAGGCCGCCATCAGCCGAGCTGCGGCCCGACCAGACCGACCAGGACAGCCTGCCCCCCTATGAGGTGCTGGATGCGATCATGCAGCGCTACATGGAGGACGACCAGAGCATCGAGGACATCGTGGCGGCGGGCTACGCGCGGGAAGACGTCGAACGCGTGACGCGGCTGCTGAAGATCAACGAGTACAAACGCCGCCAGGCGCCGGTGGGGATCCGCATCACGCACCGCGCGTTCGGACGCGACTGGCGCTATCCGATCACCTCGAAGTTCCGCGCTTAAACTACCCGCATCGAGATTGACATTCCCACGGAGCCGCACATGAAGCAGATCACTGCCGTCATCAAACCGTTCAAGCTCGAGGAGGTGCGTGAAGCACTTGCCGATGTGGGCGTGACCGGCCTGACCGTCACCGAGGTCAAGGGCTTCGGCCGTCAGAAGGGCCATACCGAGCTCTACCGTGGTGCTGAGTACGTGGTGGACTTCCTGCCCAAGGTGAAGATCGAGGTGGTGGTGAAGGATGAGGACGTGGACCGCTGCATCGAGGCGGTCATCAAGGCGGCCAAGACCGGCAAGATCGGCGACGGCAAGATTTTTGTGACCCCGGTGGAGCAGGTGGTGCGCATCCGCACGGGAGAAACGGACGACGCCGCCATCTGAGGCTGCGGACGGCACGTTCATGCTGCGAGAGGCCCACTTCGGTGGGCTTCTTGCATCTTCACGCGGTCAGATCTTCCGGTAGTCGTCGGGTGCGGTGGCCTGCTGTGCCTGGGTGCGCAAAGCTTCCAGCAGGGCGGCCGGATCGGTGCTCACCTGCAGGACCCCATGCTGCGCGGGGCTGAGGAAGCCCTGCGCCACGGTATGGCCCAGAAAGCCGAGCAGGCCGTCGTAGTAGCCCTGGACATTGAGCAGGCCCACGGGCTTGTCGTGGTAGCCGAGCTGGCGCCAGGTCCAGACCTCGAACAGCTCCTCGAAGGTGCCGATGCCGCCGGGCAGGGCGAGGAAGGCATCGGCACGCTCGGCCATCAGGCGTTTGCGCTCGTGCATGGTCTGCACCACGTGCAATTCTGTGAGGCCGGGGTGGCCCACTTCGCGGTCCATCAGGGTCTGCGGGATCACGCCGACCACCTCGCCCCCCTCGGCCAGGACGGCGTCCGCGACCACCCCCATCAGGCCGACGCGGCCGCCTCCGTAGACAAGCCGCCCACCTTGGCGGGCCAGGCACCGGCCGACCGCGTCTGCAGCCCGTACGTAGGCAGGGTGCTTGCCGTCACGCGAGCCGCAATAGACACACAGCGAAAAAGAGGGCATGAGTCGAACGGTCGAAGGGATCAGGACAGAGGGAGCAGGCGAGCGCAGAGGGCTGCGACCCAGATCCCGCCGCACAGCAGCAGCGAAAGCAGCACGGCCGCACTGGCCAGGTCCTTGGCGCGCTTGGACAGGTCATGCATCTCGAAGGACACGCGGTCGATGGCTGCCTCGATGCCGGAGTTCAGCAGTTCGACGATCAGCACCAGCATGACGGAACCGGCCAGGAGCGCCACCTCGACCCAGCTCCGACCCAGCCAGAACGCGAACGGCACCATCACGACTGCGAGCCAGAACTCCTGACGGAAGGCGCTTTCGCTCTGATACGCCACTCGCAGGCCGTCGATGGAGTAGCGCAGGGCATGGGCTATGCGGGTCAGACCTGTGCGGCCCTTGTGTGGATTGGTCATGGAACGATTGTGCCTGCCCGAGGCGGCGCGTGAATGTCAGTGCTTCGGCTGCGCTGCGGGTGGCACGGTCACCAGGCGCGTGCCGCAGACCGCGTCATGCCAGAACTGCCGGTCGCGGCGCAGGAGGGCAAGGCTGGCATAGCCCACGATCCAGCCCGTCACCGAACCGAACACGGCCCATCCGTTGCCGGCGACACCCAGGACATGGGCCAGCGCGAGGCCCGGTATCACCCAGACCCAGGCGGTCACGAAGCGCAGCAGCGCTCGCCCGCGGCCGGGCAGGCGTCCGTCGCGGCCCTCGAGTCGGATGCGCCACGTCTGCATGGGCAGGGTCTGACCACTGCGTGTCCAGCACCACACGAAGTACCAGGCCAGGATGACGACAATGAACGCGCCCAGCCCCACACGGCCTTGCAAGGCATGGCGCTGTCCCAGCAGGATGCCGTACAGCAGGCCCGCGATCATGACGATCCCGAAGAGCAGGACCGCTTCGTAGGTCAGGCAGGCCAGCCGGCGCCGAAGGGTCGGGGCGGTGGTCAGCGGTGCCGGGGGAGGGGAAGTGACGGTGGAGGACAAGTTCGGGCGTCTTTCACGGCGCCGCCGGCTTGGGTGCACGCGCAGAGGGCATCACGGGGCGCATGGCAGCCGCACCTTGCGGGCCTGCCACCGGCAGCAGCGTCTGAGGGTCGATGAGTCGGGACGAAGTCGCGATTTTCGGCAATCCGGGCTGCTGATGCCAAGTGGGCTGAGCGCGCTGGGTGACGGGGACCGTCGTGACCCCGGGGCGGACCTGCTGGGTCGTGGGAGACGCGGGCACCGACACGGGCTGACGTGCCCCAGGCGAGGCTTTCACGTCGAATCGCTGTGCCTGGGCCGCCAGCGCCTGGCGTTCCTCCGGAGGCAGGGCTTTGTAGGACTCCCAGCGATCCACCCGCTGGGAAGCCGGCAGGTCCTTGGCCGTACCGAAGTTGATGCGCGCCAGTGTGCGCTGCTGGGGAGACAGCGCCACCCATTCGCCCATACGTTCATGCACCCGACGGCGCTCGTCCTCGTTCAGGGAAGGAAAGCGCTGGGCGACTTCCAGCCATTTGCGCTTGCGAGGGCCATCGAGCGTGTCCCAGACCCCCTTGAGGGGGCTGAGGGCTTGCCGTTGGGGGGGGGCGAGCTGGCTCCAGCGAGGTCCCTCCTGGGACGCTGCGGTCAGCCGGGCCGGCTCGGCTCCACCGGCCGGGGGCGGTTGCGCGCACACGCTGCCGGCCAGAACCGGGCCGAGCACCCCGAGGGACGCCAGACGCAGCAGGAGGGGGCGCAAGCACGGCGGACGAACCATCATTCTCGCGGGGTTCTCAGGAACTCTAGGAAGCCGGGGTCGGCATAGGCGGCCGGAGGCAGATCGTCGGCCAGCAGCATGGCGTCGATTTCGGCGGCCAGCTGGATCTGGCGCTCCGTTTCCCAGTGGTCAATGAGCAGCAGGCCGCCCAGCAAGGCCAGCAAGGGCAGCAGCCCTCCCAAGGCAGCCCACCATCTGCGCTCGCCGCCCTGGCCGGCAGGACCACGACCGAGCGCTGCGGCCCCGGAGGCGCTGACGACCCAGTTGGTCGTTGCAGCGGTCACGCGCCTGCGCGCGACCGCCTGCGCCCGCGCAAAACGCAGGCGCTCGGTGATGTCCGGCGGCAATGGGGCGTCGGACAGGTGGGCTGCCAGCAAGAGGCCCACCCGGGCCTCCAGGACCTCGGTTTCAGCAGACTGCAAGGGCGAATGGTTCATGGCGTGATCCCCTTGAGCTTGAGCGCGCGCGCAAGGGCGTGCACGGCTCGGGAACAATGGGTCTTGACGCTGCCCTCAGAGCAGCCCATGAGGGACGCGGTCTCGGCGACATCGAATTCTTCCCAGTAACGCATCAGAAAGGCCTCCCGTTGACGGGGCGGGAGCTTCTGCACCTCGCTGTCGATGATCTGGAGCAGCTGGCTGCGCGACAGGGCTTCTGCAGCACTTTCCGTGCCTTCCGTGCTTTGCAGCGCCTCCAGGGTGTCAAGCAGATCCACGGGCTCTTCGCCGTCATGCCCCTCGAAGTCCGAGAACGACTGCATCACGGCGCCGCGCACCTTCTGCCGCCGGAACCAGTCGGTGGTGGCATTGGACAGGATGCGCTGGAAGAGCAGGGGCAGTTCAGACGCCGGCCGGTCGCCGTACCTTTCCGCCAGACGGATCATGGCGTCCTGCACGATGTCCAGGGCCGCATCCGCATCCCGAACGGCATAGACGACCCGCTTGAAGGCGCGCTTGTCAACGCTCCTGAGGAAGTCGCTGAGTTCTTGTTCTGTCGCCAAGGGAAAGGAGTCGCGTCGTGGGCGTGCGAGAGCGTAACGTCAAATTATCGCATCGCCCTGACATGGGGTGCGCGGGCAATGTCATAATGCTGCCCTGCACAACATTGGGTCTCGACTCGGACGCCCGACCCGGGCGCCTCGTTCATGACCGCGCAGGCTCCACACCCGCCTCACGAGGGCGAGGAGAGGGGCACCGATCGTTTTTCGTCAGAGAAATTCAGAAAGGTTCGACATATGGACATGTCTGCCGCGGAACACAAGCGTGCCGCTGCCACCGATGGCACGCCGCCCCCGCACTCCTCCACGCAAGAGCTCAACGGTTCCGACATCCTGGTGCGCTGCCTCCAGGCCGAGGGCGTCAAGTACATCTGGGGCTACCCGGGTGGCGCGGTGCTCTACATTTACGACGCCCTGTACAAGCAGGAGACCATTCAACACGTGCTGGTGCGCCACGAGCAGGCTGCCGTGCACGCGGCCGACGGATATGCTCGCGCCACCGGCGAGGTGGGCGTGGCGCTCGTCACCTCCGGCCCGGGCGTGACCAATGCCATCACCGGCATCGCCACGGCCTACATGGACTCCATCCCCATGGTGATCATCACCGGACAGGTGCCCACGCCGGCCATCGGCCTGGACGCCTTCCAGGAATGCGACACCGTGGGCATCACCCGGCCCATCGTCAAGCACAACTTCCTCGTGAAGGACGTCAAGGATCTGGCCGTGACGATGAAGAAGGCCTTTCACATCGCTCGCACGGGCCGTCCCGGGCCGGTGGTGGTGGACGTGCCCAAGGACGTGTCGCTCAAGACCACCGAATTCCACTACCCCGACGGCGTGGAAATGCGCTCGTACAACCCGGTGCGCAAGGGCCATGGCGGGCAGATCCGCAAGGCCGTCCAGCTGCTGATGCAGGCCAAGCGGCCCTACATCTACACAGGCGGTGGTGTCATCCTGGGCAATGCCTCGGCCGAGTTGCGCGAGCTGGTCGATCTGCTGGGCTATCCCTGCACCAACACGCTGATGGGCCTGGGCGCCTTCCCGGCCACGGACCCGCGCTTCCTGGGCATGCTGGGCATGCACGGCACCTACGAAGCCAACATGACCATGCAGAACTGCGACGTGCTGCTGGCCGTGGGGGCCCGCTTCGATGACCGCGTGATCGGCAACCCGAAGCATTTCGCGTCGGTGGAGCGCAAGATCATCCACGTCGACATCGACCCGTCGTCCATCTCGAAGCGGGTGAAGGTCGACATCCCCATCGTGGGCGACGTGAAGGACGTGCTGCAGGAGCTCATCGCCCAGATCCGCGAGGCTCAGGCCCGACCCGATGCCCAGGCGCTGTCGGCCTGGTGGGGGCAGATCAACGAGTGGCGCAAGCGCGAGTGCCTGAAATACAAGCACTCGGATGAGGTCATCAAGCCCCAGTACGTGGTCGAGACGCTGTGGGAGATGACCCGCGACCGCGAGACCTACATCACCTCCGACGTGGGCCAGCATCAGATGTGGGCGGCCCAGTTCTATCGCTTCGACGAGCCGCGTCGCTGGATCAACTCCGGTGGCCTGGGCACCATGGGGGTGGGCCTGCCTTACGCCATGGGCATCAAGCTGGCCAAGCCCGAAGCCGACGTGTTCTGCATCACCGGCGAAGGTTCCATCCAGATGTGCATCCAGGAGCTGTCCACCTGCCAGCAGTACCAGACGCCGGTCAAGGTGATCTCGCTCAACAACCGCTACCTGGGCATGGTGCGCCAGTGGCAGCAGCTCGACTACGGCGGCCGCTACTCGCACAGCTACATGGACGCGCTGCCCGATTTCGTCAAGCTCGCCGAGGCCTATGGGCACGTGGGCCTGAAGATCGAGAAGCCGTCCGAAGTGGAGCCGGCGCTGCGCGAGATGATGCGCCTGAAGGATCGCACCGTCTTCCTGGACGTGCGCACCGACCCGACCGAGAACGTCTGGCCCATGGTCCAGGCAGGCAAGGGCATCACGGAGATGCTGCTGGGATCCGAAGATCTGTGACCCGCGCGCGGGCCGGCAAGGGCGTCACGTTGCCGCGTGGCGTCAGGCGCCGGCCGGACGCGGCGAACGGTTTCGGAACGACAATCACCCTCTCGAAGGACGTGGCCAAGGGCCGCCGGTTACCGCCGTCGGCCTGAAGAGCGCGAACAACGACCCATGAAACACATCATTGCAGTCCTGCTGGAGAACGAGGCCGGGGCCCTCTCCCGCGTGGTGGGCCTCTTTTCGGCCCGTGGCTACAACATCGAAAGCCTCACCGTGGCGCCGACGGAAGACCCGTCGCTGTCGCGCATGACGATCGTCACCACCGGCTCCGACGAGGTGATCGAACAGATCACCAAGCACCTGAACCGCCTGATCGAGGTCGTGAAGGTGGTGGACCTCACCGAAGGCAGCTTCACCGAGCGCGAGCTCATGCTGATCAAGGTGCGCGCGGTGGGCAAAGAGCGCGAGGAGATGAAGCGCATGGCGGACATCTTCCGCGGCCGCATCGTCGATGTCACCGAGAAAACCTACACCATTGAACTGACTGGCGACGCGAGCAAGCTCGATGCCTTCATCGAGGCCATCGAACGCACCGCCATCCTCGAAACCGTGCGCACCGGCACCAGCGGCATCGGCCGCGGCGAGCGGATCCTGCGCGTCTGATCCCCGAACCCAACTTATTCCAACCGGACAACCTGGAGAACACCATGAAGGTCTACTACGACAAGGACGCTGACCTGAGCCTGATCAAGGGCAAGAACGTCACCATCGTCGGCTACGGCTCGCAAGGCCATGCCCATGCCCAGAACCTCAACGACAGCGGGGTCAAGGTGACCGTGGGCCTGCGCCGTGGTGGCGCGTCCTGGGCCAAGGCCGAGAAGGCGGGCCTGAAAGTGGCCGAGGTGGCCGACGCCGTGCAGGGCGCCGATGTCGTGATGATCCTGCTGCCCGACGAGCAGATCGCCAGCGTGTACGCCAAGGATGTGGAGCCCAACATCAAGGAAGGCGCCTCGCTGGCCTTCGCCCATGGCTTCAATGTGCACTACGGTCAGGTGGTGCCCCGCGCCGACCTCGACGTGTGGATGGTGGCCCCGAAGGCTCCGGGCCACACCGTGCGCTCGACCTACACCCAGGGCGGCGGTGTTCCCCACCTGATTGCCGTGCACGCGGACAAGAGCGGCAAGGCGCGTGACCTGGCCCTGAGCTATGCCGCAGCCAATGGCGGTGGCAAAGCCGGCATCATCGAGACCAACTTCCGTGAGGAGACCGAGACCGACCTCTTCGGCGAGCAGGCCGTGTTGTGCGGCGGCACCGTCGAGCTGATCAAGGCCGGATTCGAGACCCTGGTGGAAGCTGGCTACGCACCCGAGATGGCTTATTTCGAGTGCCTGCACGAACTCAAGCTCATCGTGGACCTGATCTACGAGGGCGGCATTGCGAACATGAACTACTCGATCTCGAACAACGCCGAGTATGGTGAGTACGTCACCGGCCCGCGCGTGGTGACCGAGCAGACCAAGGAAGCGATGCGCCAGTGCCTGAAGGACATCCAGACGGGCGAGTACGCCAAGAGCTTCATCCTGGAGAACAAGGCCGGTGCCCCGACCCTGTTGTCGCGCCGTCGCATCACGGCCGAGCACCAGATCGAGGTGGTGGGCGAGCAGCTGCGGGCCATGATGCCCTGGATCAAGAAGAACCGCCTGGTCGACCAGTCCAAGAACTGATCCGCGTTGCGCCGCCGCACAGAGCCGCGAGGGCTTCCTCGCGGCTTTTTTGTTGCTCGCCTGTTGTATCCTCCCGCCCATGAACTATCCCCATCCCTTTCTCGCCAAGGAAGGCTGGCCTTTCATCGCCATCGCCTTCTTTGTCGCAGTGTTTGCCTCCTTCTTCCTGCCGGGCTTCCTGGCCTTGCTGTGCTGGCTGGCCCTGGCCTTTGTGGTTCAGTTCTTCCGTGACCCGCCGCGGGCCATCCCGGCCGACGTGGGTGCGGTACTCTCCCCGGCGGACGGGCGTATCGTCAAGGTCGAGAAAGTGCGCGACCCGTATGCCGACCGCGATGCGCTCCTGATCAGCGTGTTCATGAACGTCTTCAATGTGCATTCAAACCGCATCAGCATCGATGGCCGGGTCAGCAAGGTTCAGTACTTCCCGGGCTTGTTCATCAATGCCGACCTGGACAAGGCTTCCACGGAGAACGAGCGCAATGCCGTCGTGATCGAGTCGGGGGCCCACACCGTGACCCTGGTGCAGGTGGCTGGCCTGATCGCACGGCGCATCCTGTGCTACGTGAAGCCCGGCGACGAGGTGGCCAAAGGCCAGCGCTACGGCTTCATCCGCTTTGGCTCCCGCGTGGATGTGTACCTGCCGGTCGAGGCCACGCCGCGCGTGGCCCCCGGCGACAAGGTCTCGGCCACCTCCACCATCCTGGCCGTGCTGCCCCAGCAATGAACGAGACGCCCGACCCTGTCGATATGCCGCATGAGGACGTGGTGCGCCCGCGTCGCAAGGGCATCTACATCCTGCCCAATCTGTTCACGCTGGCCGCGCTGTTCGGGGGCTTCTACGCCATCGTGATGGCGATGAACCAGCGCTTTGAGCTGGCCGCCATCGGCATCTTCTGCGCCATGGTGCTCGACAGCCTGGATGGGCGCGTGGCGCGGATGACGAATACCCAGAGTACCTTCGGTGAGCAGATGGACAGCCTCTCGGACATGGTGTCCTTCGGCGCGGCGCCGGCGCTCATCATGTACGAATGGGCTCTGCAGGGCCTGGGCAAGCTGGGCTGGATCGCGGCCTTCGTGTACTGCGCCGGGGCGGCACTGCGCCTGGCGCGGTTCAACACCAACATCACAGTGGTGGACAAGCGGTTCTTCCAGGGCTTGCCGAGCCCGGCGGCGGCCGCCCTGGTCGTGGGATTCATCTGGGTGATGGATGATCTGGGCTACCGGGGCGCCTCGCGCATCGACTGGCTGACCTGGAGTGCGTTTGCGCTGACCCTCTATGCCGGGCTCACGATGGTCACCAACGTACCCTTCTACAGCTTCAAGGACGTGAGCTTCAGGCGCAGCGTGCCCTTCATCGTGGTGGTGGCCATCGCGCTGGCCTTTGCGCTGATTGCCTACCACCCGCCGGCGGTGCTGTTCGCACTGTTCGTGGTCTATGGTTTTTCGGGTTACGGCGTCTATGCTTTCCGCAAGGCCAAGGGCAAGCCGGTGAGCGTGATCGCCGTGTCCACCGACGAGCCCGACGAGCAGGGCCTGCACCGCTGACGGTGTCGTGGCCTGCGGGCCTTATCGCTTATCGTTTGATCCCCTCCCTGCACGGAGCCGACCATGGCAGACAAGCTGATCATCTTCGACACCACCTTGCGCGATGGCGAGCAGTCTCCCGGCGCGTCGATGACCAAGGACGAGAAGCTGCGCATCGCGCGCCAGCTCGAACGGCTGCGCGTGGATGTCATCGAAGCAGGTTTTGCGGCCTCATCGAACGGTGATTTCGAGGCCGTGAAGGCGATTGCCGACACGATCAAGGGCTCGACGGTGTGTTCACTGGCCCGCGCGAACGATCGTGACATCGGCCGTGCTGCCGAAGCCCTGAAGGGCGCGGCTTCGTCGCGCATCCACACCTTCATTGCGACCAGCCCGTTGCACATGGAGAAGAAGCTGCGCATGACACCCGAACAGGTGTTCGAGCAGGCCAAGCTGGCGGTGAAGTTCGCCCGCAATCTGTGCGGCGATGTGGAGTTCTCGCCCGAGGACGGCTACCGCTCCGAGCTCGATTTCCTGTGCCGTGTGCTGGAGGCCGTGATCGACGAAGGGGCGACCACGATCAACATTCCCGACACCGTGGGCTATGCCGTGCCGGAGCTGTACGGCAACTTCATCAAGACGCTGCGCGAGCGGATACCCAATTCCGACAAGGCGGTCTGGTCGGTGCATTGCCACAACGACCTGGGCATGGCAGTCGCCAATTCCCTGGCCGGCGTGCAGATCGGTGGCGCACGGCAGGTGGAGTGCACCATCAACGGGTTGGGCGAGCGTGCAGGCAACTGCTCGCTGGAAGAAGTGGTGATGGCCGTGCGCACCCGGCGCGACTACTTTGGCCTGGAACTGGGCATCGACACCAGCCAGATCGTGCCGGCCTCGCGCCTGGTGTCGCAGACCACGGGCTTCGTGGTGCAGCCCAACAAGGCGGTGGTGGGCGCCAATGCCTTTGCGCACGCCTCCGGCATCCACCAGGACGGCGTGCTCAAGGCGCGTGACACCTACGAGATCATGCGTGCGGAGGATGTGGGCTGGTCGGCCAACAAGATCGTGCTCGGCAAGCTGTCAGGCCGCAATGCCTTCAAGCAGCGCCTGCAGGAGCTGGGCATCGAGCTGGACTCGGAGGCCGAGGTCAATGCCGCCTTTGCGAAGTTCAAGGATCTGGCGGATCGCAAGAGCGAGATCTTCGACGAAGACATCATCGCGCTGGTCGGTGATGAGAGCGTCACCAGCGAGCAGGAGCACTATCGGCTGCTGGCGCTCTCGCAACGTTCGGAAATGGGCGAACGCCCGCACGCGCGCGTCGCGTTTGCGGCCGGCGGCCAGGAATTCCACGGCGAAAGCGACGGCAACGGCCCGGTGGATGCCAGCCTCAAGGCCATCGAAGCCCATGTGCAAAGTGGTGCCGAAATGCTGCTCTATTCGGTCAATGCCATCACCTCGGGAAGCACAGAATCGCAGGGTGAAGTGACGATCCGTCTGCAGCATGGCGGGCGGGTGGTCAACGGCGTGGGGGCGGATCCGGACATCGTGGTGGCTTCGGCCAAGGCCTATCTGGCCGCCCTGAACAAATTGCACAGCAAGGGCGAGCGGGTCGCGGCTCAGGGGTGAAACCGTCACAAAGTTGCACTTTCAGGGCTCACTTGAGAAATAGTGCGTAAGTTTTTGATCTTGCGTATGTTTTTCTGATCTCCTACACTCGCCGTCAAGCGACTGCGGGAGTAGGGCAGTGACAAGAGCGGTTTTCTGGAGCTTAGGGCGAGGTTTGGCGCTGGCGCTGGCCCTCGCCTGGGGGGCGGCCACCATGGCGCCTGCGGTGGCGCAGGACGGTGCCAAGCGCAGTGCCCAGGCATCCAACAAGCGACCCGCGGCCGACAAACCGGTGCGCAAGTCCGCCCAGCCAGCGCCGGTCAAACGCAGCGCGGCGACATCGCCTTCTCGCCCTCAGGCCCGTTCGCAGGCCGCGGCCTCACCTCGCAAACAGTCGGCCACCGTTCAGCGTGCGGTGGCGGCTGCACCGGCGCGTGTGTCCTACGGCCAGGCGTTCGGCCTGCACGCGGTCGAGGACCCGCTGGACCTGAAATCCAGTGTCGCTCTGGTGCTCGACCAGGAAACCGAAGAAGTCCTCTTCGCCAAGAACTCCCAGGCGGTGCTGCCCATTGCGTCGCTGACCAAGCTCATGACCGCGCTGGTGGTCATCGAGGCCGATCAGCCGCTGCAGGAGATGCTCACGATCACCCGCGAGGACATCGACACCGAGAAGGGCAGCAGTTCCCGCCTGGCGGTGGGGACGCGGCTGAGCCGCGAGGAAATGCTGCATCTGGCGCTGATGTCGTCCGAGAACCGGGCGGCCAATGCCCTGGGGCGTCACTACCCGGGCGGTTTGCGGCCTTTTGTGGCGGCGATGAACCGCAAGGCTCGCGAACTGGGCATGAACGACACGCGCTTCGTCGAGCCAACCGGCCTGTCCAGCCGCAACCAGTCCTCGGCGCGCGATCTGGCGGTGCTGGTCAAGGCCACGTATGGCGTGCCGCTCATCCGTGAGTTGTCGACCTCCCATGAGTACCAGGTCGTGGTGGGGAAACGCCAGCTGCAGTACCGCAACACGAACGGTCTGGTGTTCAATCCCAACTGGGAGATTGGCCTTCAGAAGACGGGCTACATCTCGGAAGCCGGGCGGTGTCTGGTGATGCAGGCGGAACTGGCCGGCCGCAAGCTGATCATGGTCTTCCTGGATTCAGCGGGCCGCTTCTCGCGCCTGGGTGATGCCGAGCGGGTGCGCAGCTGGCTGCTCGATCACGGCCTGGCCAGCCCGCTTCCCGCGGAAGATGACGTGGACGTGCCTCGCGTGACGTCCTGAGCCTGCACTGCCACCGGGGGCTTCAGCCCCGGTAGCCGAGCGCGGAGGAAATCTGCGCCGCGGTGGCTTGCAGCCGCTCCAGCCAGGCTTCCTCCAGCCGATCGGCCGGTGCCGAGATCGACAGTCCGGCAACCAGCTTGCCCTGGTCGTCGCGGATGCCGGCCGCCATGCAGCGCACGCCCAGTTCGAGTTCCTCGTTGTCGCGTGCGCAGCCGTATTGACGCACTCTTGCCAGCTCACGCTCCAGAGTCCCCAGGTCGGTGATGCTGTTGCGCGTATGGCCGGCCAGGCCGGTCCGGGTGGCGTAGGCGCGCACGCGCTGGGCATCATCCTGTGCGAGGAACAGCTTACCAACCGAGGTGAGGTGCAACGGGGCCCGTCCTCCGACCGCGCGCACGACCTGCATGCCGGAGCGTTCACTGTAGGTCCGCTCGATGTAGACGATCTCGTCGCCCTGGCGAACGGACAGGTTGACCGGCTGGTGCGTGAGCTTGTGCAATTCGCGCATCGGGCCCAGGGCGGCATCGCGCACATCGAGCCGGGCTTTGACCAGGTTACCCAGTTCGAGGAGGCGCATCCCCAGCCGGTAGCTGCCGGCCTCCGGACGATCGACGAATCGGCCAACGGCCAGATCGTTGAGGATGCGGTGGGCGGTGGAGGGGTGCAACCCTGTCTGCGCGCTGATTTCCTTGAGCGACACAGGATCCTGGTGGGAGGCCAGCACATCGAGCAGCGAGAACATGCGCTCGAGGACCTGGATGGTGGGGGCGTGTCCTTCGGACTTCTTCATGCGCTTGATTTTCACCCGAAACGGGGTGTTTTTGCATGGCGAAATCAGCGCTGCGAGGCGAGCCGGCGCCTCAGTCGCTGGGCTGCTGCCACGCCGGAGCGCACGGCGCCTTCCAGCGTGGCCGGGTAGGGGCCGGCGATGTAGTCGCCGGCCGCTTCGAGCGCAGGCGCCACGGAAGCCGCGGGCCGACGCAGGGCGGGTTCGCACAGGAAGGTGGCGCGGCGCTCGACAATGGTGCGCACCAGGCGCAGTGGCGGGCGCAGGAAGCGCGAGAGTTCGGTCTCGGCCTGCGCCATGACGGCCTCGGCGGTGGCCTCCAGACCCCGGGTGACCCAGGAGGACGCACCACTGACCACGAAAGCCAGCAGACCCGTGGGGCCACCCAGCAGCCCGCGGTCAAAGACGTACTGAGCCGGCGCCATGTCGGTGCTGCGCAGGGCGAGCATGGGCAGGGGCAGGCGCGCGCCTGGCGCATGGGCGTAGACCGTCACGATGGGCTCGAAACGCAGGGCTTGCGCGCACTCGGCCCACTCCGGTGCATGGGCATGGGCGAGTCGCGCGGCCTCGGTGGGGGAGCAAGCCAGGATGACGGCATCATGGGCCTGGCCATTCACCGACCAGCGCCCATCGGGCAGCGCCTGCAGGTCAGAGACCCTCGAGCCACGACGCACCGTGGCGCCCGCGTGCTCCAGCCAGTCCGCGGCGGTCTCGGGGAAGAGGCGGCCCAGGTCGGTGCGGGGCAGCAACAGGTCGCTGCTGCCGGGGCCGGCGCTCAAGGTGTCGTGCAGGACGCGAAGAAAAACCTCTGCGCTGGCCTGGGTGGTGGGGGTGTTCAGGGCTGCCACGCACAAGGGGTCGATGAGCTCGTGACGCACTCGCTGTGGCAGGCCGGCACACAGCTGTGCCACGGTGAGCATCGGGTCGCACCGGAAGCGGCGCCATGCCCAGCCGGTGGCCGCCGAGAGCAGGGCGGCACGCTCGCGCAGGCCCCAGCCGGGGTAGCCGACGATGGCCTTGATCAGGGCCGGAACGGGGTGCCCTGCCTGCAGTTGCAGCCCCGTTCCATCGGCGTAGGCGAGCTGCAGCGGCAGGCGCAGAAGGTCGAGGGTGGTGCGCACACCCACCTGGCGCATCAGCCGCAGGCATTCCGTGTAGGCACCGATGAGGATGTGCTGGCCGTTGTCCAGGGCCACGCCTTCGATGTCCACCCGGCGCGCCCGCCCCCCGAGCTGGGTTGCCATCTCGAAGAGGGTGACCTCGAAGCCTTCATCGACGGCCTGGACCGCGGCAGCGCAGCCGGCCCAGCCCCCGCCGACGACCGCGAGTGTGCGCGGCATGGTCACCAGCCCCGCCAGTGGGTGCGCCAAGCGATCCACAGCTTGCGCAACGGGGTGAGCGCGATGCGCTGATGCAGGACCTGGAAGCCCGTGGACTCGACTTCGCGCAGGAGCGTGCGGTAGATGTTGGCCATCATGAGCCCAGGCTTTTGCGCGACGCGGTCCGCCTGCGGGAGGCTGGCCAGCGCCTCGTCATAGCAACGGTGCGCACGTTCGGCCTGGAATCGCATGAGGGCGGTGAAGCGCTCGCTGTAGACGCGATTCAGGATTTCATGAGCCTTGACGTCGAACTGCTGCAGCTCGTTGATGGGCAGGTAGATGCGGCCACGACGTGCGTCGTCACCCACGTCCCGGATGATGTTGGTGAGCTGCATGGCCAGGCCGAGCTGGTGTGCGTAGCGGATCGTGGCGGGGTCGGTCCGGCCGAAGATGCCGCTGGCCACCTCGCCCACCACGCCGGCCACCAGATGGCAATAGCGCTGCAGGGCGGGGTAGTCGAGGTAGCGAGTCTGGTCCAGGTCCATCTGGCAGCCATCGATCACGGCCTGGAGATGCTCGGCGCGGATGTCGAAGGCCGCTGCGTGCGGCACGAGCGCCTGCAAGGCTGGATGGCTGGGCTGGCCAGCGAATGCGGCGGCCACTTCCTTGCGCCACCAGGCCAGCTTCGCCTGGGCCACGCTCGGATCCGTCACTTCGTCCACAACATCGTCCACCTCCCGGCAAAAGGCGTAGAAGGCGGTGATGGCCGCCCGGCGGTCGGGCGGGAGAAAGAGGAAGGCGTAGTAGAAGCTCGACCCGCTGGCCGCGGCCTTGTCCTGAACGTATTGTTGTGGGGTCATGGGCTGGTGTCACATGCGCGCAGCGTGCCACAGCAACGCCGGGGCATCGAGCCGGCGCAGCACGGGGCGGGCGTGCAGGGTCGCATAGTCAAGGCGGCGGATTTTCTCAAGGATGCGAAGTCCTCCTTGCACGACCAGCCGCAACTCCCAGCCGAATCGACCGCGCACGCGGTGCACCAGCGGTGCACCTTCGAGCATCAGGGCTTGCGACCACTCGACCATCTCTTGCATGAGGGCCTGGGTATCGGGAGTTTCGTGGCGGGCCAGCAGCGACGCCGGGGGAACACGATGGCGGGCGCAGTCCTCGAGCGGGATGTAGAGGCGCCCGCGGGTGGTGTCAATGCTCAGGTCCTGCCAGAAGTTGATGAGTTGCAGGGCGGAGCAGATGGCATCGGACTGACGCAGCGAAGTCTCATCGGCCACGCCAAGCAGATGCAGGAGCAACCGTCCGATCGGGTTGGCCGAGCGTCGGCAGTAGTCGAGCAGTTCGGCGCGATCAACGTAACGGTGCTTTTCCACATCCTGTTCGAAGGCGCTCAACAGGTCCTCAAGCAGGGGCACCGGCCAGTGGTGGCGGGCGAGGGCCTCGCCCAGGGGCCCGAAGACATGAGGCCAACGTGCCGACGCAGGCTGCCCGGCCACCGTGGCCGCCAGGTCGCGCCGGTAGTCGGCCAGGTCGGCCAGGCGTTGCTGCGGGCTGCGGCGGCCCTCGTCGGCCAGGTCGTCGGCCGTCCGGGCATACCAGTACAGGGCCGCCACGGCGGGGCGCAATGCCGCGGGGCACAGCCACGACGCGACAGGGAAGTTCTCATAGTGGTCCACGCTCACGGCCGGGATTGTCCACGCTCTTGGGCGGTGAGGGGCCGACGTCGCGGGATCTTGACATCGCACAAATCAGTCTCTAGAGTACTGACCGGTCAGTCAGTATTGGCTGGCGCTCAACACGCGGCCGCAATGCGCTCGGTGCCCTGCGCGACGGCCTTCGATTCCCTGCACCAGAGCTTCCCGATGTCCACGCCTCCTCTACGAACTTCCATCGCGCTCGTTGCAGTCCTGGCGCTGCTGGCGGCCTGTTCCAAGTCGCCCTCACCGCAGGAGCCGGTCCGCGCCGTGCGCACGCTCACCCTGGCACCGCAGCCCGCAGCTGCACAGCAGGAGTACGCTGCCGAGGTGCGGGCCCGCACCGAATCGCGGCTGGGGTTCCGCGTTGCGGGCAAGATGGTCCAGCGACGGGTGAACCTGGGTGACACGGTGCGAGCCGGTCAGGTGCTGGCCGTGCTGGATGCTCAGGACCTGCGGCTGGGCGAGCAGGCGGCGCACGCCGCCGTGTCGGCTGCTCAGGCCAACCTCGACCAGGCCGAGGCGGACTTCAAGCGGTTTACCGAGCTGCGGGCCCAGGGCTTCATCAGTTCGGCCGAACTGGAGCGTCGCGAGACGGCCTTGAAGGCCGCCCGGGCGCAATGGGCCCAGGCCCGAGCGCAGGCGAACGTGCAGGGCAACCAAGCGGCCTATGCCAGCCTGGTGGCGGATGTGGCTGGTGTCATCACCGGCATCGACGCCGAACCCGGGATGGTGCTCGGTGCGGGGACGCCGGTGCTGCGTCTGGCGCATGACGGCCCTCGCGATGCGGTGTTTGCCGTGCCCGAGGATCGGCGCGAAGTCATGCGAACCCTGGCAGCCTCGGCAACGCCGGTGCGGGTGCGCCTGTGGGGACAGGAGGGGGCCAGCATCGAGGCCCGCATTCGAGAGGTGGCTGCTGCGGCTGACCCGGTCACGCGCACCTACGCCGTCAAGGCCGATCTGGGCGGCGCCGCGGCACCCCTCGGACGCACGGCCACGGTGATCATCGAGCTGCCCGCACAGACGGGTGTGGCAAGGCTGCCGCTCTCGGCGCTGCGCGAGCATCAAGGTCAGACCCAGGTGTGGGTGCTCGATCCCGACAGCATGACGGTGAACCTGCGCCCCGTGGAGGTGGTCGGGGCGCAAGGCAATGAGGTGGTCATCGGTAGCGGCCTGGCGCCGGGTCAGACGGTCGTGACGGCCGGGGTGCACGTCCTCAACCCGGGGCAGCGCGTCAGGATCTACAACGAGGGTCAGCCCCCCACCGCTTCGAACCCTGCGTCCGGCGCATTGGCTGCGACATCGCCTTCCACTCCCTGAGCCCCGCGAGGTCTTCCGTGAGTTCACTTCCTCTGCCGGCCTCGGGTGAGCGCCGCTTCAACATCTCGCGCTGGGCGCTCGAGCATTCCGCGCTGACACGCTACCTGCTGGTGGTGCTGATGGTTCTGGGCTTTGCGGCCTACTTTCAGCTCGGGCAGGACGAAGATCCGCCGTTCGCCTTCCGGGCCATGGTGGTGCGGGCCTACTGGCCCGGGGCCACGGCACAGCAGATCGCCGATCAGGTCACCGACAAGATCGAGCGCACGCTGCAGGAGGTGCCGTATGCGGACATCATCCGCAGCTACTCCAAGCCGGGCGAGACGCTCATCATCTTCCAGGTGGCCGACTCTTCACCGCCCGAGCAGCTGCAGGAGATCTGGTATCAGACGCGCAAGAAGGTCAACGACATGCGCGGCAGCCTGCCGCAGGGCGTCATCGGCCCCGTCTTCAACGACGAATTCGGGGACGTGTACGGCGCGATCTACGCCTTGTCATCCGACGGCTTCAGCCCGCGCGAACTGAAGGAGCACGCCGATCGCGTGCGGCAGCAGTTGTTGCGCGTGCCAGATGTGGCCAAGGTCGAGATCTTTGGTGCGCAGGACGAGAAGATCTACATCGAGATCTCGCAGGCCCGACTGGCACAGCTGGGTCTGGACTTCAGCCAGGTCATTGCCCAGCTCGGTCAGCAAAACGCGATCGAATCGGCCGGGGTCGTGCATCTGCCGACCGATCAGGTGCAGCTGCGCGTGGGTGGGCAGTTCAACTCCGAGGAGGAACTGCGCGCCTTCCCCATCCGGGCGGCCGGCAACACACTGCGACTGGGCGACATTGCGCAGGTGCGCCGCGGTTATGTCGATCCGCCGCAGGTCAAGGTGCGCCACCAGGGGCAGGAGGTGCTGGCCCTGGGCGTCTCGATGGCCAAGGGCGGTGACATCATTCGCCTCGGGAAGGAATTGCGAACTGCCGTGGAGCAGATCCGTGCCGAGCTGCCGGTGGGCATCGAGATGACCCAGTTCCAGGATCAGTCCACGGTGGTGTCTCGATCGGTCAATGAATTCATCAAGGTGCTGATCGAGGCCGTCGTGATCGTGCTCGCGGTGAGCTTCATCAGCCTGGGGTTGCACACCCGGCCGCTGCGTCTGGACTGGCGCCCCGGCATGGTGGTGGGCATCACCATCCCGCTCGTGCTGGCCATCACCTTCGTGACCATGTTCTATTGGGGCGTGGGCCTGCACAAGATCTCGCTGGGTTCGCTCATCATCGCGCTGGGTCTGCTGGTGGACGACGCCATCATCGCGGTCGAGATGATGGTGCGCAAGCTGGAAGAAGGCTACGACAAGCTGCGTGCGGCCACGGCGGCCTATGAAATCACCGCCATGCCCATGCTCACCGGCACGCTGATCACCGCTGTGGGCTTCCTGCCCATTGGCATGGCGAAGTCAGCGGTCGGCGAGTACACCTTCGCCATCTTCGCCGTCACGGCCGCGGCGCTGGTGATCTCGTGGGTTGTCTCGGTGTACTTCGTGCCGTATCTCGGCACCGTGCTCCTCAGGACGCGCCCCCATGCCGGCGACCAGCCTCACGAACTCTTCGACACGCCTTTCTACAACCGCTTCCGGCGCGTGGTCGACTGGTGTGTGCGTCATCGCTGGATCACCATCGGTCTGACCGGCCTGTCCCTGGTGCTCGGTGTCGTGGGCATGGGCCGGGTGCAGCAGCAGTTCTTTCCGGACTCGAACCGTCTTGAGGTGCTGGTCGATCTCTGGCTTCCCGAGGGTGCCTCGTATGCGGCCACCGAGGATGTGGCGCGACGTGTCGAGGCGCGGTTGATGAAGGAGGAGGGCGTGGCCAGCGTCAGTACCTGGGTGGGCAGCGGGGTGCCGCGTTTCGCTCTGGTGCTCGACCAGATCTTCCCTCAGTCGAATGTCAGCCAGATGATCGTGATGCCCAGGGACATCACCTCACGTGAGGCGCTGCGCCGCCGGCTCCCGGCCCTGCTGGCCGAGGAGTTCCCCGAAGTGCGGGGCCGCGTCAAGCTGCTTCCCAACGGCCCCCCGGTGCCCTACCCGGTGCAGTTTCGGGTCATTGGCTCCGAGCCGGCCCAGGTTCGTCGCATTGCCGACGAGGTCAAAGCCGTCATGCTGGCCAATCCCAACCTGCGCGGCGTGAACGACAACTGGAACGAGTCCGTGAAGGTGCTGCGCCTGGACATCGACCAGACGCGCGCCCGCGCCCTGGGCGTGACCAGCCAGGCCATCGCCCAGGCCCTGCGCACGGCACAGACGGGCAACACCATCGGACAGTACCGCGACGGCGACAAGCTCATCGACATCGTTCTGCGCACACCGGCCGAAGAACGCTCGGCGCTGACCGATCTGCAGAACGCCTATGTGCCCACCGCCAGCGGCCGCAGCATCCCGCTCACCCAGGTGGCCCGGCCCGAGTTCGTCTGGGAGCCCGGCGTGCTGTGGCGCGAGGGCCGCGACTACGCCGTGACCGTGCAGGGGGATGTCGTGGAGGGGCTCCAACCGGCCACGGTGAGCTTTCAGATCAACCCCGAGCTCGACAGGATCCGCGCACAGCTTCCGGTCGGCTATCGCATCGACATGGCCGGAACGGTGGAGGAGAGCAGCAAGGGCACGGGCTCGATCGCTGCCGGCGTGCCCGCCATGCTCTTCATCACCTTCACGCTGCTGATGCTGCAACTGCACAGCTTCAGCCGCGCGGTGCTGGTCTTCCTGACGGCGCCGCTGGGCATCGCCGGGGTGGCCGCCGCGCTGCTGATCCTCGACCGACCGTTCGGCTTCGTGGCCCTGCTGGGGGTGATCGCGCTCATGGGCATGATCATGCGCAACTCGGTCATCCTGATCGACCAGATCGAGCAGGATCGCGCCCGGGGCGTGCCCGACTGGCAGGCGGTGGTGGAGGCAGCGGTGCGCCGGCTGCGGCCCATCCTGCTCACGGCCGCAGCCGCGGTGCTTGCGATGATTCCGCTGTCGCGCAGCATCTTCTGGGGTCCGATGGCTGTGGCCATCATGGGCGGCCTCATCGTGGCCACCGTGCTGACCCTGCTGGCTTTGCCGGCGATGTACGCCGCCTGGTTCAGGGTGAAAGAGCCCGGGGCGGTGGCGCCGGGTTAAAATCCCTGGTTTCCTGGAACACCCATAGGAACACCTGAAGGGGAGCAGGCCGCTCCCCTTTTGATTTGCGCGGGTGGCGAAATTGGTAGACGCACCAGGTTTAGGTCCTGACGCCAGCGATGGTGTGGGGGTTCGAGTCCCCCCCCGCGCACCACATTCAAACGAGAGAGATCACCATGGCCGTGACTGTTGAAACCCTCGACAAACTGGAACGCAAGATCACGCTGACGCTGTCGGCCGACGTCATCAAGAACGAGGTCGAATCCCGCCTCAAGCGCCTGGCTCGCACCGTGAAGGCCGATGGCTTCCGTCCCGGCAAGGTGCCCATGAGCATCGTCGCCCAGCGTTACGGTTTTTCCGTCCAGTACGAGGTGATGAACGACAAGGTCGGCGAAGCCTTCGCCAAGGCAGCCAACGAAGCCCAGCTGAAGGTGGCCGGAGCCCCGCGCATCACCGAAAAGGAAGGCGCTCCCGAGGGCGAACTGGCGTTCGACGCCACCTTCGAGGTTTACCCGGACGTCAAGATCGGCGATTTGGCAGGCACCGAAGTGGAGCGTGTTTCCACCGAAGTCACCGAGGCGGCCATTGACAAGACCGTCGACATCCTGCGCAAGCAGCGTCGCACGTTCCATCAGCGACCCGCCGCCGAGGCAGCCGCCGACGGTGACCGCGTCACCATCGACTTCGAGGGCAAGATCGATGGCGTCCCCTTCGAGGGTGGCAAGGCCGAAGGCTTCCAGTTCCTGCTCGGCGAGGGCCGCATGCTCGAAGCCTTCGAGAAGGCCGTGCGTGGCATGAAGGCCGGAGAGTCCAAGACCTTCCCGCTGAAGTTCCCCGACGACTACCACGGCAAGGACGTGGCCGGTAAGGAGGCCGACTTCCTGGTGACCCTGAAGAAGGTGGAGGCACAGCAACTGCCCGAGGTGAACGACGATTTCGCCAAGTCACTGGGCATTGCCGACGGCTCGGTGGACGCCTTGCGCGCCGACATCAAGAAGAACCTCGAGCGCGAGGTCAAGTTCCGCGTGCTGGCCCGCAACAAGGGCGCTGTGATGGACGCCCTGCTCAAGGTGGCGGAGCTCGATGTGCCCAAGTCTCTGGTGCAAGGCGAAGTCGAGCGCATGACCGAAGCGGCCCGCGCTGACCTCAAGGCCCGTGGCGTCAAGGATGCGGACAAGGCGCCGATCCCGGCCGAGATGTTCCAGCCCCAGGCCGAGCGCCGTGTTCGTCTGGGTCTGGTGGTGGCCGAGCTGGTCAAGACGAATGACCTCAAGGCCCAGCCCGACCAGATCAAGGCCCACATCGAAGAAATGGCCCAGAGCTACGAGAAACCCGAGGAGGTGGTGCGCTGGTACTACAGTGACATGCAACGCTTGGCCGAGGTCGAGGCGGTGGTGCTGGAGAACAACGTCACCGACTTCGTGCTGGCCCGCGCCAAGGTGGTGGACAAGGCCCTGCCGTTCGATGAACTGATGGGCGCCTGAGCTCGTCTGGTGCCTGCCACTCTCGGGGCGCTTCGCCGGTGGTGGCGGGCGCCCCGTTTCATTGTCCGGCCGCCCTCCGGCGAGGGCTTGGCCAAGCGGCCATAATCACCGTTGCATTGCAACGTCGTCTGCCTATCCTCCGCTTCGCAAGGATCGCCTTCATGAGCTCCCTGGACATCCAGAACCTGGGCATGGTGCCCATCGTCATCGAACAATCCGGCCGCGGCGAGCGCGCCTACGACATCTACAGCCGCCTGCTGCGCGAGCGGGTGGTCTTCCTCGTGGGGCCGGTGAACGACCAGACCGCCAACCTGGTGGTCGCCCAGCTGCTGTTCCTGGAGAGCGAAAACCCCGACAAGGACATCTCGCTCTACATCAACTCCCCGGGGGGCAGTGTGAGCGCGGGCATGTCCATCTTCGACACCATGCAGTTCATCAAGCCTGACGTGTCGACCCTGTGCATGGGCATGGCCGCCAGCATGGGAGCCTTCCTTCTGGCGGCGGGCGCCAAGGGCAAGCGCTTCGCGCTGCCCAATTCCAAGATCATGATCCACCAGCCTCTGGGGGGCGCCCAGGGACAGGCCACCGACATCGAGATCCATGCGCGCGAGATCCTCAAGACCCGCGAGCAACTCAACCGCATCCTGGCCGAGCGCACGGGTCAGAGCCTGGAGAAGATCCAGGCCGACACCGAGCGCGACTACTTCATGAGTGCCCCGGACGCCCAGGCCTACGGCCTGATCGACCGGGTGCTCGAGCGGCGCGAACAGAGCTGAACGCCGGGTGGGCCGCCCGTGGCGGTCGGTCTGAAAAACAGGACAGCAAACGGGGCCTTTCTACCCTCCCGGGCCCCGTTTTCTTTTGACTTATCATCCCAACGAAGCACCCCCAGTCGAGTCCCGAACCATGCCCGAGAAAAAAGGCTCTTCCAGCGAGAAAGTCTTGTACTGCTCCTTCTGCGGCAAGAGCCAGCACGAGGTGAAGAAGCTCATTGCCGGGCCGTCGGTCTTCATCTGCGACGAGTGCATCGACCTGTGCAACGACATCATTCGTGACGAAGTGCCGGCCGAGACCCCGGAAAACCGGTCCTCGCGCTCGGACCTGCCCACCCCGTCGGAAATCAAGGCCAGCCTGGACCAGTACGTGATCGGCCAGGACGCTGCCAAGCGCACGCTGTCGGTGGCCGTGTACAACCACTACAAGCGCCTGAAGCACATGGGTGCCCACGCCGGCAAGAAGGACGAGGTCGAGCTGGCCAAGAGCAACATCCTGCTCATCGGCCCGACCGGCTCGGGCAAGACCCTGCTGGCCCAGACCCTGGCGCGCCTGCTCAACGTCCCGTTCGTGATCGCCGATGCCACGACCCTGACCGAAGCCGGCTACGTGGGCGAGGACGTCGAGAACATCATTCAGAAGCTGCTGCAGAACTGCAACTACGAAGTCGAGCGCGCCCAGCGAGGCATCGTCTACATCGACGAGATCGACAAGATCTCGCGCAAGGCGGACAACCCCTCCATCACCCGAGACGTGTCGGGCGAGGGGGTCCAGCAGGCCCTGCTCAAGCTCATCGAAGGCACGATGGCCTCGGTGCCGCCCCAGGGTGGGCGCAAGCACCCGAACCAGGACTTCCTGCAGATCGACACGACCAACATCCTGTTCATCTGCGGCGGTGCCTTCGATGGCTTGGAAAAGGTGATCCAGAACCGCTCGGAGAAGTCTGGCATCGGGTTTGGCGCCAGCGTGAGGAGCAAGACCGAGCGCAAGCTGTCGGAGGTCTTCCGTGATGTCGAGCCCGAGGATCTCATCAAGTTCGGCCTGATTCCCGAACTGGTGGGCCGTCTGCCGGTGGTGGCCACTCTGGGTGAGCTCACCGAGGACGCCCTGGTGCAGATCCTGACCGAGCCCAAGAATGCGCTGGTGAAGCAGTACCAGAAGCTGTTCTCCATGGATGGCGTCGAGCTGGAAATCCGGCCATCCGCGCTCAACTCCATTGCTCGCAAGGCGCTGGCTCGCAAGACCGGCGCCCGAGGCCTGCGCTCCATCATGGAGCAGGCCCTGATCGACACGATGTTCGACCTGCCCGCCCTGGACGGCGTGGCCAAGGTGGTGGTGGATGAGCACACCATCGAGGAAGGTTCCAAGCCCCTGCTGGTCTATCGAGAGCAGGCCAAGGCGAGCGCCTGAAGGAGCGGGACCCACCCGACGGGTCCCGGTCTTGCAATTGAACTCTCGAGCCCCACATCCGGCTTGAGAAAGAGAGGTCTGAGATGTCTGGACATCCCGTTTTGCCCGCCGATCCCATCGAGCTGCCCCTGCTGCCGTTGCGTGACGTCGTGGTCTTCCCCCACATGGTCATCCCGCTGTTCGTGGGCCGGCCCAAGTCCATCAAGGCACTGGAATCGGCCATGGAGGCGGGCCGCCAGATCATGCTGGTGGCCCAGAAAGCCGCCGGCAAGGATGAGCCGCGCGCCGACGACATGTTCGAGGTGGGGTGTGTGTCGAGCATCCTGCAGATGCTCAAATTGCCGGACGGCACCGTGAAGGTGCTGGTCGAAGGTCTGCAACGCGCCACCACCGACAAGATCGACGACAGTGGCGAGCACTTCGTCGCCGTGGTGCGGCCGGTGCCCCCGGAGGCCGACTCCTCTCCCGAGATCGAGGCCCTGCGCCGCGCTGTGACCCAGCAGTTCGACCAGTACGTCAAGCTCAACAAGAAGATCCCGCCCGAGATCCTCACATCCATCGCAGGCATCGATGACGCCGGTCGTCTGGCCGACACCATCGCCGCCCACCTGCCGCTCAAGCTCGAGAACAAGCAGTCGGTGCTCGACCTGTTCTCGGTGTCCAGGCGCCTGGAGCGTCTGCTCGAGCAGCTCGAGCACGAAGTCGACATCCTGCAGGTGGAAAAGCGCATCCGCGGCCGCGTCAAGCGCCAGATGGAGAAAAGCCAGCGCGAGTACTACCTGAACGAGCAGGTCAAGGCCATCCAGAAGGAACTGGGCGAAGGCGAGGAGGGTGCTGACCTCGAAGAACTCGAGAAGAAGATCGCTGCCGCCCGCATGAGCAAGGAAGCCCGCAAGAAGGCCGAGGGCGAGCTCAAGAAACTCAAGCTGATGTCGCCCATGTCGGCCGAAGCGACCGTGGTGCGCAACTACATCGACACCCTGGTCAACCTGCCCTGGAGCAAGAAGAGCAAGGTCAAGCACGACCTCGTACATGCCGAGGAGGTCCTCAACGAAGATCACTACGGCCTGGAGAAGGTCAAGGAACGCATCCTCGAATACCTCGCAGTGCAGCAGCGGGTGGACAAGGTCAAGGCCCCCATCCTGTGCCTGGTGGGGCCTCCGGGCGTGGGCAAGACCTCGCTGGGCCAGTCGGTGGCGCGCGCCACGGGCCGCAAGTTCGTGCGCATGGCCCTGGGGGGCGTGCGTGACGAGGCCGAGATCCGTGGGCACCGGCGTACCTACATCGGCTCCATGCCGGGCAAGGTGCTGCAGAGTCTGAGCAAGGTCGGTGTGCGCAACCCGCTGTTTCTGCTCGATGAGATCGACAAGCTGGGCATGGACTTCCGCGGCGATCCGTCCTCGGCGCTGCTGGAGGTGCTCGACCCCGAGCAGAACCACACCTTCAGCGACCACTATGTCGAGGTCGATTTCGACCTGTCCGACGTGATGTTCGTGGCCACCTCGAACTCGCTGAACATCCCGCCGGCCTTGCTCGACCGGATGGAAGTGATCCGCCTGTCGGGGTATACCGAAGACGAGAAGGTCAACATCGCCCAACGTTATCTGCTACCCAAGCAGTGCAAGAACAACGGCGTGAAGGAAGAAGAGCTCGAGGTGACCGAATCGGCCATCCGAGGCATCATCCGCTACTACACCCGTGAGGCCGGCGTTCGCTCGCTCGAACGCGAGATCTCCAAGATCTGCCGCAAGGTGGTCAAGGGCCAGGCCCTGAAGAAGTACGACGGCAAGGTCGTCGTCACTGAGGACAACCTCAACGAATTCCTCGGTGTGCGCAAGTTCCAGTATGGCCGTGCCGAGCAGGAAAATCAGGTCGGACAGGTCGTGGGCTTGGCCTGGACCGAAGTCGGCGGCGACCTGCTCACCATCGAGGCGGCGGTGATGCCGGGCAAGGGCAACATCATCCGCACCGGCCAGCTGGGCGACGTGATGAAGGAGTCCGTCGAGGCGGCGCGTTCGGTGGTGCGCTCGCGTGCGCGGCGCCTGGGCATCAAGGATGAGATGTTCGACAAGCGCGACATCCACATCCACGTGCCCGATGGCGCCACGCCCAAGGATGGCCCGAGCGCTGGCATCGCGATGACCACGGCCATGGTGTCCGCGCTGACGGGCATCCCGGTGCGTGCCGACGTTGCCATGACGGGCGAGATCACCTTGCGCGGCGAAGTGACGGCCATTGGTGGCTTGAAGGAGAAGTTGCTGGCAGCTCACCGTGGTGGCATCAAGACGGTGCTGATTCCCGAGGAGAACGTCAAGGACCTGCAGGAGATCCCCGAGAACGTGAAGGATCAGCTCGAAATCGTGCCCGTGAAATGGATCGACAAGGTGCTCGAGACGGCGCTGGTGTCCAAGCCTGAGGCCCTCCCCGAAGAGGAGGCGGTGAAGGTCGAGACGGCGAAGGAAGCGCCAGCCGCTGGCAGTTCCGACGTGCTCACCCACTGAGGACGCCGATCTGTCAGCATCTGCCAAAGAGGGCTTGCACTACAGAAAAAATCTGGCATATAATGCGAGCTTCCGCGAAACGCTGAATGTTCTGAAAAACAGGCGGCGAATCAAGGAGCAATGCGGGAGTAGCTCAGTTGGTAGAGCGCAACCTTGCCAAGGTTGAGGTCGCGAGTTCGAGACTCGTCTCCCGCTCCAGATGCTGAAAGGGAAGCTTCTCAGATCTCCTCGATCCAGGCAGCTTCCCTTTTTCATTGGTAGCATTCGTTGCCGATGATCTGGCCCGGCGCAAGCCGCCGGACCCACCCCACAAGGCGGGGTAGCAAAGTGGTTATGCAGCGGCCTGCAAAGCCGTCCACGCCGGTTCGATTCCGGCCTCCGCCTCCATCCTCTTCCTTCTCTCTTCCTCTGTCGGCTCGGCCGCGCTGAGCTCGCCTCGCGCCCCCGCGCTTGAGGGTTCCGACGCAATTTGTAGCGTCTTGCGCCGCTGCCCTTCAGTATCCTGCGCGTCTCTGTGGAACAACCCCTGACCCTGCGCATGGACGCCTCCTTGCTCGCCCCCCTGTCTGAGACCCATCCTTGTGGCGACGATCTTTCGTTTTCTGGGCACTTCGACGCCATCCGGGAGATGCGACGTGAGGATGATCCCAGCCTCGATCAGGGGGCCTGGGTCACCACCTTGAAGGTGGCCGACTGGCCGGGCGTCGAGGCGCTGTGCGCGCAGTTGCTGCGCGAGCGCAGCAAGGATCTCAGGCTGGCGATGTGGTGGACCGAGGCGGCCGCCATGCAGCGCGGCTATGCCGGCTTGGCGGACGGGCTGGCGCTGTGTGCGTCGATGTGTGAGTTGCACTGGGAACACCTTCACCCCTTGCCTGAAGACGGTGATGCGTCCCAGCGCATCGGCAACCTGGCGTGGTTGCTCAACCGGGTGGTGGCGCTGTCGGCATCCTTGCCAATCAATGCGGCCCGTCACACGCTGCGAGACTTGGCCGCAGCGCGCCAGCTTCAGCAGCAGATGGAGCGGCGCCCCGAAGAGGCATCCCAAGCGGCCGAGGGGCGTCTGACGCTGGAGCAGGTGCAGCGCGCAGTGCGCGAGACGCCCGCAGAGCAACTTCTGGGTGCGGTGTCGTCGATACGTCGCTGTCTGGAGCAACTCGAGGTGCTGCAGCGGATCTGCGACGCCCAGCTGGGCGACGAAGGCCCCAGCTTTGCGGCTGCCCGCGAGGCTTTGGACGCCGCGGCAGACGACATGACGCGTCTGTGCCGCAGCGTGGGGCTCCACGGCGAGACCGCTGAGCAGGAGAAGGTCGAGGAGGCTGTTGCGACGGCTGCCCCGCCCAAGGCTGCGGCGCCTGCTGCGCATGGGCTGCACAGCCGGGAGCAGGCCCTGCAGCAGTTGCGCGAGGTGGCGGCGTTCTTCCGACGGACCGAACCTCACAGTCCCGTCGCTTACCTGGCCGACAAGGCTGCGCGTTGGGGCAACATGCCGCTGCATCAGTGGCTGCAGACGGTGCTGAAAGACCCCGGCGCCCTGGCGCATGTGGATGAGCTGCTTGGCGTGGAACGGGAGCACCCCGGCAGCTGAGCGGCTGGCCGGGGTCCGGAGGAGGGACGCGCCTCGAGAGGGCCGTCCTCTGGTGTCAACGGCGCGGCGGGATCAGCACACGGTCGATCACGTGCACGACGCCGTTCGTGGCGCTCACGTCGGCCTGGACCACCATGGCCTCCTCGACGGTCACGTAGGTGCCCGCCTTGGACAGGTTCAGTTCGGCGCCTTGCACCGTCTTGGCCTTGCCGGTCTTGACATCGGCGGCCATCACCTTGCCCGGCACGACGTGGTAGCGCAGCACGGCGGCCAGTTGATCCTTGTCCTTGGCCAGAGCGTCGAGCGTCGCCTTGGGCAAGGCCTGGAAGGCTTCGTTGGTCGGCGCAAACACGGTGAAGGGGCCCGGGCCGCGCAGGGTGTCGGCGAGGCCGGCGTCGTTGATCAGCTTGTTCAGGGTGGACAGCTGCGGCGTGGCTGCTGCAGTGTCGGCGATGGTTTTGGGCGCCGGCGAGGTGGCGCAGCCCGTGATCACCGCCAGGGACAGGGCGCTGGCGGCCAGCAACCAGGTACGTTTTTTCATGGAATCTCCTAAGAGGTTGTGTGCCCAGCCCCTGTGGGGCCGACAGCGCCGGGGAGCTTAGGCCGGCTTTGTGACGGTCCCGTGACCTTTCGGTGACAGTGGGCTGCGTGTGCGAAGCGGGTGAGGCTTGTGACATGCATGTCACGGTGATGTCACAAAGCCCGCCTACAGTGCGGCGCATTCCCGAGGCTGCGGTCTCCCTTCAAACCCTTGCTGAAAGGTGCTTTCATGAAGTTCTCCCTGTTCCGATCTGCCCTGGCCGTGACGGCCCTGGTGAGCGTGGCCACCGTGGCGCATGCCCAGGACGTGACCGGCGCGGGCGCCACCTTCCCGGCGCCGATCTACGCGAAGTGGGCCGACGCCTACAACAAGGCCACCGGCGCACGCATCAACTACCAGTCGGTCGGTTCGGGGGCTGGTATCCGGCAGATCACGGCCAAGACGGTGGACTTCGGCGCTTCGGACATGCCGCTCAAGGACGAAGACCTTGCGAAGAACGGCATGATCCAGTTCCCCACCGTGATCGGTGGCGTGGTGCCGGTGGTGAACATCCGTGGTATCCAGCCGGGCCAGATCCGCATGACGGGCCAGGTTCTGGGCGATATTTACCTGGGCAAGATCACCCGCTGGAATGATCCGGCGCTCACCTCGCTGAACCCGGGGGTGCCGCTGCCTGACACCCAGATCGCCGTGGTGCGCCGTGCTGACGGTTCGGGCACCACCTTCATCTTCACCAACTACCTCTCGAAAGTGAATGAAGAGTGGAAGACCCGCGTGGGTGAAGGCACGGCCGTGAACTGGCCGACGGGTGCCGGTGGCAAAGGCAATGAAGGTGTGTCGGCTTTCGTGCAGCGTCTGCCCAACTCGATTGGCTACGTCGAATATGCCTACGCCAAGCAGAACAAGATGTCGCATGTCCTGATGCGCAACAAGGATGGCGTGTACGTGGCGCCGGACGAGGCCAACTTCAAGGCGGCGGCTGCTGGAGCCCAGTGGGACAAGAGCTTCTACCAGATTCTGACGGAGCAGCCCGGCAAGGACACATGGCCCATCACCGGTGCCACCTTCATCCTGATGCACAAAGTGCAGGACAAGCCTCAGCAGGCGGTCAATGCTCTGAAGTTCTTCGACTGGGCCTACAGAAACGGCGATGCCATGGCCTCGGAGCTCGAGTACGTGGCGCTGCCCGAGTCGGTCAAGAACCTGGTGCGCAAGCAGTGGGCCGCCGAGCTGAAGGACGCCTCCGGCAAGGCCGTGTTCGCCAACTGAGCTGATGCAACTCCACGGCGCCGGGGCCCGATGCCGGCGGCGTCGTGAAGATCGACGTTTCGACGGGGGCCAGTGGGCCCCCTTTGCGCGAGAGCCGGAGGACCCGTGGCCGCTACACTTCCCGCTTCCCCCTACGATCAGACCAAGAAGATGGACAAGACCCATCCCGCGGGCGAACCTCCGCCGGTGCGACGCACCTCTCCCTGGGTGGACAAGGTGTTTTCCGTCCTGACGCACGGCGCGGCGATCACCACCCTCGGTCTGCTGGCCGGCATCATCGTCTCGCTCATCATCGGTGCCGCGCCGGCGATCGAAAAGTACGGCATCAGCTTCCTCTGGCGCAGCGAGTGGGACCCGGTCGAGGAGAACTTCGGCGGCCTGGTGATGATCTACGGCACGCTGATGACCTCCTTCATCGCGCTGGTCATCGCTGTGCCGGTGAGCTTCGGCATCGCGCTGTTCCTGACCGAGCTGTCGCCGAAGTGGCTGAAGCGCCCCCTGGGCACGGCCATCGAATTGCTGGCGGCGGTGCCTTCCATCGTTTACGGCATGTGGGGCCTGCTGGTCTTTGGCCCCATCCTGGCTACCTACGTGCAGCAGCCCTTGCAGGGGGCCTTTGGTGACGTGCCCTATCTGGGGGCGCTGTTCTCCGGTCCGCCGGTGGGCATCGGCATCCTGTCGGCCGGGATCATCCTGGCCATCATGATCATTCCGTTCATTGCGGCAGTGATGCGCGATGTGTTCGAGGTCACCCCGGCGCTGCTGAAGGAATCGGCCTATGGCCTGGGATCGACGACCTGGGAGGTGGTCTGGAAGGTGGTGCTGCCTTACACCAAGACGGGTGTGATCGGCGGCATCATGCTCGGCCTCGGGCGGGCGCTGGGCGAGACCATGGCGGTCACCTTCGTGATCGGCAACTTCAACCAGCTCAGCTCGCTGTCTCTGTTCGAGGCAGCCAACAGCATCACCTCGGCCCTGGCCAACGAGTTTGCGGAGGCCTCCGAGGGCCTGCACCAGGCCTCGCTCATCTACCTGGGTCTGGTGCTGTTCTTCATCACCTTCGTCGTGCTGGCGCTGTCGAAAGTCCTGCTGATGCAGCTGAAGAAGGGTGAAGGAGTGCGTTCATGAGTCTGGCAAGCTTCGATGCCGGCCGTCTGGCCATGCACCGCCGGCGCAAGATGGTCAACGCCATCGCGCTGACGCTGTCACTCGCCGCGATGGCCTTCGGCCTGGTCTGGCTGATCTGGATCCTGTTCGAGACCGTCCGGCTGGGCATCGGCGGCCTGGCGCTGTCGGTGTTCACTGAGATGACGCCGCCGCCGCTCGCGCAGACCGGGGGGCTGGCCAATGCCATCTTCGGCTCCATCGTCATGGTGTCCCTGGCCACGGCCCTGGGCACGCCCGTCGGCGTGCTGGCGGGCATCTATCTGGCCGAGTACGGCCAGCGCGGCTGGCTGGGAGCCGTCACCCGGTTCATCAACGACATCCTGCTCTCGGCGCCATCGATCGTCATCGGCCTGTTCATCTATGCGGTGGTGGTGGCCCAGGTGAAGTCGTTCTCGGCGATCGCGGGCATCCTGGCGCTGGCGCTGATCGTGATCCCCGTGGTGATCCGCACCACCGAGAACATGCTTGTGCTGATCCCCAACTCGCTGCGTGAAGCGGCGTATGCCCTGGGTACGCCGAAGTGGAAGGTCATCATGAGCGTCACGCTCAAGGCCTCCCGTGCGGGCGTGATCACGGGGGTGCTGCTCGCGCTGGCCCGCATCGCAGGCGAGACGGCGCCGCTGCTCTTCACCGCACTGTCGAACCAGTTCTGGACGTCGGACCTCACGCAGCCGATGGCGAGCCTGCCCGTGACGATCTTCAAGTTTGCGATGAGCCCCTACGAGAACTGGCAGAAGCTGGCGTGGACGGGCGTCTTCCTCATCACGCTGGGTGTGCTTGCGCTGAACATCCTGGCGCGCGTGCTCTTCCGCAACAAACACTGAAACCGAGAGGCTCCCCATGGACGCGAAAGTCGATGTGCCCGTGACCGAGAAGATCAAGCTCTCGGTGCGCAACCTGAACTTTTATTACGGCAAGTTCCATGCGCTGAAGAACATCAACCTCGAGATTCCCGAGAAGAAGGTGACGGCGTTCATCGGGCCCTCGGGCTGCGGCAAGTCCACTTTGCTGCGCACCTTCAATCGCATGTTCGAGCTCTATCCCGAACAGCGTGCGGAAGGGCAGATCCTGCTGGACGGGGAGGACATCCTGAAGTCCAAGCTGGACGTCTCGCTGATCCGGGCCAAGATCGGCATGGTGTTCCAGAAACCCACGCCTTTTCCGATGTCGATCTACGACAACATTGCCTTTGGCGTGCGTTTGTTCGAGAACCTGCCCCGGGTGGAGATGGATGAACGCGTGGAGTGGGCGCTCAAGAAGGCCGCGCTGTGGAATGAAGTCAAGGACAAACTGGAGCAAAGCGGTTCGGGCCTGTCCGGTGGCCAGCAGCAGCGTCTATGCATCGCCCGTGGGATCGCCATCAAGCCGGAGGTGTTGCTGCTTGACGAGCCCTGCTCGGCGCTGGACCCTATCTCCACCGGCAAGATCGAGGAGCTCATCCATGAGCTCAAGAATGACTACACGGTGATGATCGTGACCCACAACATGCAGCAGGCAGCCCGCTGCTCAGACTACACCGCCTACATGTACCTGGGCGATCTCATCGAATTCGGGGCCACTTCGGAGATCTTCATGAAGCCGAAGCAGAAGGACACCGAGGACTACATCACCGGCCGCTTCGGCTGAGCCGAACCCGACGGAGCACACCATGACTGAAAAGCATCTGTCCACCCAGTTTGACGCCGAACTTTCGGGCATCTCGACCCGGGTCCTGGAGATGGGCGGCCTGGTGGAGTCGCAGGTGGCCCAGGCCGTGTATGCCTTGGCCAACTTCAGTGGTGACACGGCCACCCAGGTTTTGTCCCTGGAGGAGCGAGTGAACCAGATGGAAGTGGAGATCGATCGTGATCTGTCCACGATCATCGCCCGACGCCAGCCCACGGCACGCGACTTGCGGCTGCTGATCGCCATCTCGAAGACCATCGGCAACCTGGAGCGTGTGGGTGACGAGGCCGCCCGCATTGCCCGCACCGTGCAGCGCCTGATCAACACGGGCGTGTTCAGCCGCCTGCGCCTGCCGGTGAGTGACGTGTCCTTCGAAGCGTCTCTGGCCACGGCTCAGTTGCGCAAGACGCTCGATGCATTCGCGCGCCTGGATGTGAACCAGGCCCTGGAAGTCATCAAGCAGGACAACCAGATCGACCAGGAATTCGATGGCCTGATGCGCAAGCTCATCACCTACATGATGGAAGACCCGCGCACCATCTCGGCGAGCATCGACCTGGTGTTCGTGGCCAAGGCCATCGAGCGGGTCGGCGACCACGCCAAGAACCTGGCCGAGCAGATCATCTACATCGTCAAGGGCACGGACGTGCGCCACGTGCCGATGGAAAGTGTCGAATCGGCCGTGCGCTGAAGAAGGGGAGGGTCCATGAGTCGAGTGCTGGTGGTCGAGGACGAGAGTGCGATCGCGGAGCTGATCTCGCTGAACCTGCGTCACGCGGGCTATGAGGTGACGGTGGCGGTCGATTCCACCCAGGCCGTCGCCGAGGTGGACCGTGTGCTCCCCGACCTGATCCTGCTGGACTGGATGCTGCCGGGCCACAGCGGCCTGAGCTTGGCCAAGCGCTGGCGCGGTGAGGCGAGGACCAAGGACGTCCCCATCATCATGCTGACCGCCCGAGGGGACGAGCCCGACCGGGTGGCGGGCCTGGATGCTGGCGCCGATGACTACCTGACCAAGCCGTTTTCCACCAATGAGCTGATGGCGCGTATCCGCGCCGTGCTGCGTCGCAAGGCCCCCGAGGCGCTGGACAGTGCGGTGGAAGTGGGCGGATTGCGCCTCGATCCAGGCACGCGGCGTGTGTCAAAGGGGCAGCAGGAGGTGAAGGTGGGTCCAACGGAGTTCCGCCTGCTGCACTTCTTCATGACGCACCCCGAGCGCGTGCACAGTCGGGCCCAGCTGCTCGACCGTGTCTGGGGCGACCACGTCTTCATCGAGGAGCGCACGGTGGATGTCCATGTGAAGCGGCTGCGCGAGGCGCTGGCACCGGTGCAGTGCTCCCAGATGATCGAGACCGTCCGCGGGGCGGGGTATCGGCTGACGCAGACGCAGCCCACCACGGCGTGACGCGCCCATTTTCATGAACTGGCTATTTCCCCGGGCACTGGCCGGCGTGGCGCTGGTGATGTCCGGTGCCCTGCTGGGCTATCTGGCAGGGCTGACCGTCGATTCTCCGGCGGCGCTCGGCTTGCTTGGGGCGGCCCTGGCCGCGGCCCTGCTGATCCTGCTGGACACCCTGCGCGGCCATCGACTGCTCGCGTGGCTGAGGGGCGCGCAGCACACACCTGCGCCTCGCGACGCAGGGTTGTGGGGGGAGGTGGGCTATCGGGTCGAACGCTCCTTGCGTCTGCGAGAACAACAGGCCTCACAGGAGAAGATGAGGCTGACGCAGTTCCTGTCGGCCATCGAGGCCTCTCCCAATGGCGTGATGATGCTCGACCCCGAGGACCATATCGAATGGTGCAACCGGGTGGCGGCCGAGCACTTCGGGCTCGATCCGCAGCGTGACCTTCATCAGCGGGTGACCAACCTGGTGCGGGCGCCCGCCTTCGTGAGCTACCTCCAGGCGGGTCAGTTTGCCGCGCCGGTGACATTTGCGGGGGCACGCGGTGGCGTGACGCTGTCGGTCAATGTGCGTGAGTATGGCGAAGGCATGCGCCTGGTGCTCTCTCAGGACATCACCGAGCGCGAGCGGTCCGACCTCATGCGACGCGACTTCGTGGCCAATGTCTCGCACGAGATCCGCACACCGCTGACCGTGCTGGCCGGTTTCATCGAAACCCTGACCAACCTGCCCCTGACCGAGGTCGAGCGCAAGCGGGTGCTCATGCTGATGGCGCAGCAGACCGAGCGCATGCAGACCCTGGTCAGCGACCTGCTGACGCTGGCGCGCCTGGAGGGGGGGCCGCGTCCACCCACCGACGTGTGGTGCGACGTGTCGAAGCTGATGTTGCAGATGGAACAGGATGCGCAGACCCTGTCCAAGGGCCGGCATGAGATCGTCTTCCAGATGGAGCGACCCGCGCGTCTGGCGGGTGTGGAAAGCGAGTACTTCAGCGCACTGAGCAACCTGGTGAGCAACGCCATCCGCTACACGCCCGAAGGGGGGCGCATCGATGTGTGCTGGCGCGTGCGGCCCGATGGGAGCGGCGAGTTCCTGGTGAAGGACACCGGCATCGGGATCGAGAAGGAACATCTGCCTCGCCTGCCCGAGCGCTTCTACCGCGTGGACGGCAGCCGGTCGCGCGAGACGGGGGGCACGGGCCTCGGTCTGTCAATCGTGAAGCATGTGATGCAGCGCCACGGTGGCGAGCTCGATGTCCAGAGTGAACCGGGCAAAGGGTCTCAGTTCAGGCTGGTGCTGCCGGCTCTGCGCGTGAGCCCGGGGGAGCTGGGCGGCAGCCGTGCGGCCACTCCCACCCCCGAGGCACCGGTCACGCCGGGCTGAGCGTACGCCCCACGCGGCGATACATCAGGGCCAGCAAGCTGGCCACCAGCGCCAGCGCAGCCAGGTTGGCGGCCCAGAAGCCCCGCGCCCCCTGCAGGGCCTCGGGCACACCGCCCGTGACGTTGAAGCCCAGGAGCCAGCCTCCCGCCAGGCCGATGCCCCACAGCGACACGACATAGGCCAGGGCTGGTGCCAGGGCGATGCGGAAGGAGCGCAGCGCGAAGGCCGTGGTGATCTGGCTCGCATCGAAGATCTGGTACACGGCAATGAAAAGGAAGAGCTGCAGCGCCACGGCGCGCACGGCCGGATCGGGGCTGTAGAAGCCGACGATGGCGCTGCGCAGCAGCCACAGCACGAGACCCAGGGCAACGGACAGGCCGGCCGCCAGGCGGATGCCGTGCCAGCCGGCCTGGAACGCCTCTCGCGGATGCCCGGCCCCACGCAACTGCGCCACCCGTGCACCGGTGGCCACGGCGATCGACAGCGGCAGCATGTAGGCCACCGAGGCCAGGTTGGCCACCACCTGGTGACCGGCCAGCGCCGTGGTGCCGAAATGTGAAATGAACACCGCCATCAGCGCGAAGGCCGTCACCTCCACGAAGTAGCTGGCTCCGGCGGGCAGTCCCAGGCGCAGCAGCTCCTTCTGGTCGGCCCAGCGGGGGGCGGTCCATCCGCTCCACAGGGCGAAAGGGCGGTAAAGCGGATGCCGCGCGAGCAGGGCCCCACCCACGGCCAGCTGCAAGGCCAGCACGATTACCGTGGCCACGGCACATCCCGGGGCGCCAAACGCTGGCAGCCCGGCGCCGCCAAAGACGAACCAGGCGTTCAGCGGCACCTTCAGCGCCAGTCCGCCGAGTTGCAGTACTGTCACGAGCAGGGGCCGCGAAATGCCCTGGTTGAGGCCGCTGTAGCAGCGAAACAGCAGCGCCAGCGGCAAGCCCCATCCCAGCCAGTGCAGGTAGTCGCGGGTGCGCTGGGCCACCTCCGGGGCCACGTCGGTCAGGGCCAGCAGGGGCCCCGGGAAGAACAGCAGTGCCATCCCAGGCAGCGACAGGAAGGCCGCCAGCCAGACCCCTTGCTGGAAGACCTGGCCGACCTCGGCGGGGGCATTGCTGCCGCGGTGGTGACCGACCAGGGGAATGAGGGCCTGGACCACACCGGTCAGGCCGATGAAGACGCAGATATAGATGGCCGCACCGATCGACAGCGCGGCCAGATCCTCGGGGGAGGCTCGGCCTGCCATCAGCGTATCGACCACGCCGAAACCGATGGTGGCGAGCTGGCCCAGCAGGATGGAGCCCGCGTCGCGGGCGATGGACCGCCAATGGGCCATCAGCGCGCCTCGGTGGCAGACGTTGCCGGGTCACGCCGGAAGACGTAGGTCTGTTCCTGGCGGTCGGTGGGGCGACGCTCGGCGGCGATCTGAACCCAGCCTTGCGGGGGCTGAGGTGGCGTGTTGCGGGTCCCGATCAGCAGCAGATGGTCGCACGAGGGCTTGCCGGGGTCGCCCAGCCCTTGATGCAGCGTGAAGCCCCCCAAGGCCTCCAGGGCGGCCAACTGGTGGCGGGGCAGACCGCTGGCCCGCACGCAAGCGCCGGCGGGCAGATGCTGGGCGAGCCGTTCCACCAGGGGGCGGTCACTGCGGGCGTAGTTCAGCAGGGGCAGCCACAGCGTGAGCATCAGCAGCCAGATCAGTGTCACTCCCCCCGCAGGGAGCACCAGACTGCGCCAAAGCGCCTCGCGATGGCGACCGGTGCGCCAGCGCACCAGCCAGCCCCAGGCCAGGGTGGCCGCCAGGCCAAGACCGAATGCCAGCCAAGAGAACTGGGCCTCGAAACCTGGCGCCAGTTTGGCGATGTTCGCGGCTGGTTTGGCCGGCAGGCCGGTGTGCATCGCCGCGTACATCACCCACACGAAGAGCGCGATGGCGGTGAAGAAGCACACCGAGAACCAGTCGATGGCCGACGCCATGGGGCGGCGCAGGGTGGGCAGGGCGAAGGCCGACAGCACGGCCAGGGCGGGCAGCCCCAGCAGCAACGCGCGGTCGGAGCCGTTCATCGCCACGCAGCCGACCACCGCGATGCCTGCTGCGGCCAGGGGCCAGGCGATGTGGCGGTGCAGCAGGTGATGGCGCCAGCGCCACAGGGTCCAGCCGGCCAGCAGCCAGGCGGGCCACGTGAACCACAGCAGCAGGCGCGCCACCTGGGCAGGCGAGGGCCAGTCCAGCACATGCCAGCGCCAGGTGCCCAGGGCGGTGGCCAGCAGGACTGCCAGCACGGCGGAGGCGAGGATCCAGGGCGCAAACGCCCGCGTGCTGTCGTAGTGGGACCGCAGGCAGACGACCCCCCCTGCCATGCCCAGGGCGAGGGCGATGCTGGCAGCGCCGCTGCCGGCCATCAGCGGCAGGGCGGCGAGCATGGCCACGCGCGGCTGCCAGCCCCGATAGGTGCTGGCAGAGACGGCATACAGGGCCAGGCTGGCACCGGCGAGTTGCACCAGTTCGGGAGTGATCTCGTGGCCCAGTTGCAGCAGGCCCAGGCAGGCCAGCAGGGCGAGCACGGCACCGTCGGCCACGGCGCGTGCATAGTCCACCGGATGGGCCTCACCGCCAAACGCAAACGCCACCGGCTGGGCCGCCTCAGTGCGCGCGAGGTGATAGCAGCTGTACCAGGTGAGAGCCAGTGAGGCCGCCAGCAGCAGCGCAAAGGGCACCCGCGCGGCCAGCTCCGGGCCCAACCAGCCGCCCAGCGCCTGGATGAAGAGTGCACCGAGCCAATAAGGTAGCAAGCCACCGTCCGAGGGCACTCCGGCGATGAGAGGGTGCCACCAGTCACCCCCACGGGCCAGCCCGTGCATGTAGCCATAGGCCGTGACGTCTGCATTGCGCCAGGGGTCGCGACCGAAGTGACCCGGCAGCACATAGGCTGCGCACAGCAGCAGCAGGGCCACGCGTGGCAGTCGCCGCGCCGCGCGCTGGGTGACGATGGCAGGGGTGGGGTGGTTCAAGGGGCGAACGGGGGCACACGTGACTCGGGCGCCATCATGCAGGAATTCGAGGCGGCCGGGGTGGAATGTCGGTGTCGTCTGGAAACAAACAAGGCAGCCGGTTGCCCAGGCTGCCTTGTCGGGAGATGCTCGGCGCGGGCAAGATGCCACGCCGGGGGGGGTTACTTCTTGAGGCCGACGCGCGCAAACTTGTTGCGGAACTTCTCGACGCGGCCACCCAGCGAGTCCACGCTCTTTTGCGTGCCGGTGTAGAAGGGGTGCGTCTCGCTGGTGGTTTCCAGCTTGAACAGCGGCAGTTCGCGGCCGTCGTCCATCTTGATGGTTTCCTTGGTCGGAGCGCACGAGCGCGTCACGAACTGGAAGCCGTTGGACAGGTCCACGAAGCACACTTCGCGGTAGTTGGGGTGAATGCCTTCTTTCATGCCGGATCCTCTCGTCGCAGGTGGGCCGGGAGCCACGCCGAACCCCTCGGCGCACTTTCCGGAATGCGGAAAACCTGCAATTATAGCCTTAATCAGCCGCCTCGACGCATCATGTCGAAGAAGTCGTGATTGTTCTTGGTGGACTTCATCTTGTCGAGGATGAACTCCATCGCCTCGATCTCGTCCATCGGGTAGAGCAGCTTGCGCAGGATCCAGGTCTTCTGAAGGATCTCGGGCTTGAGCAGCAGCTCTTCGCGGCGGGTGCCCGACTTGTTCAGCAGGATGGACGGATAGACGCGCTTTTCGGCCATGCGGCGATCCAGATGGATTTCGCAGTTGCCGGTGCCCTTGAACTCTTCGTAGATCACTTCGTCCATGCGGCTGCCGGTGTCGATGAGCGCCGTGCCGATGATGGTGAGCGAGCCGCCTTCCTCGATGTTGCGGGCTGCGCCGAAGAAGCGCTTGGGCCGTTGCAGGGCGTTGGCATCCACGCCGCCGGTGAGCACCTTGCCGGACGAGGGCAGGACGTTGTTGTAGGCGCGCGCCAGACGGGTGATGGAGTCCAGCAGGATCACCACGTCCTTCTTCAGCTCGACCAGGCGTTTGGCCCGCTCGATGACCATCTCGGCCACCTGCACGTGGCGGGCGGCGGGCTCGTCGAAGGTGGAGCTGATGACCTCGCCGCGCACGGTGCGCTGCATCTCGGTCACTTCCTCGGGGCGCTCGTCCACGAGCAGCACGATGAGATAGACGTCGGGATGGTTGGCCACGATGGCATGGGCCAGGTGCTGCATCATCACCGTTTTGCCGCTCTTGGGCGGGGCCACCAGCAGGGCACGTTGGCCTTTGCCGATGGGGGCGATGAGGTCGATGATGCGGCTGGTGATGTTTTCGTCCGACTTGATCTCCCGCTCGAGCTTGAACTGCTCTTTCGGGAAGAGCGGCGTCAAGTTCTCGAACATGATCTTGTGCTTGTTCTCCTCGGGGGTGAGGCCGTTGACACGGTCCACCTTCACCAGAGCGAAATAGCGTTCACCGTCCTTGGGCGTGCGCACCTCGCCCTCGATCATGTCGCCGGTGTGCAGGTTGAAGCGACGGATCTGGCTGGGCGAGAGGTAGATGTCGTCCGTGCTGGCCAGGTAGCTGGTCTCGGGCGAGCGCAGGAAGCCGAAGCCGTCGGGCAGCACCTCCAGCACGCCATCGCCGAAGACCTGCTCGCCCTGCTTGGCGCGCTTCTTCATGATCGCGAACATCAGCTCCTGCTTGCGCATGCGGCCGGTGTTCTCGATCTCCAGCGACTCGGCCATCTTGATGAGCTCCGAGACGTGCAGGACTTTGAGTTCTGAAAGATGCATGGGTGGGAACCCTGGTCGGTGTGGTGTCGAAACTGGGAGAGAGCCTGGAACCCGTCGAGGCGGCGACGCATGCCGGCCTGGCATGCGAACCTGTCAGCCGGGACCGGGCGTGTCATCCGCCGCAGCGGCGAACGCGGTGTCAGGGAAGGATGGTGAGCCGAAACTGGGCGCCGTCGATCGGGCGCAGCGGCGTGTTCAGCGACCTATTGCCCGTTGGACTGCGGCGGGCTTGTGGCTCCGGCCGCAACCAACATTTGCGCTGATTATAGATGCCCGTCGACGAAGGCCGTCAACTGGGCTTTGGACAGGGCGCCGACCTTGGTGCCGGCGAGCTGGCCGCCCTTGAAGATCATCAGCGTGGGGATGCCACGGATGCCGAACTTGGCGGGCACCTCGCGGTTCTCGTCCACGTTCATCTTGGCGATCTGCAGCCGGCCGTCGTAGTCCTTGGCCACCTCGTCCAGGATGGGGGCGATCATCTTGCACGGACCACACCACTCGGCCCAGTAGTCCACCAGCACAGGCTTGTCGGCCTGCAGCACGTCGGCGTCGAAGGACGCGTCCGAGATGTGTTTGATCAGCTCGCTGCTCATTGCTTGTTCCTCATAGGTGTCGGGCCCGCAGCTCGACAAGGCACAATGATTTTGACACAAAGCCCGCCGGCCCTTGCCCGGGCAGGGAGTCCGCTTCTTGCCGGGCTGCCCCGGGGCCGGCCCGACGGACGCATGAATCCGAATCCGACCCTCGCCACAGAGCGCCGCCACCTGCCGCACCAACCCGATCCCTGGGGGGCGGTTGCCGCAGAGCTTCAGGCCTTCGCACAGCGTGCGGAGGTGACGCCACGAGACCTCTGGGTCATTCTGCCGTTCGCGCAGCACTTGCCGCTGGCACGCGAGGCCTGGTCTCGTCAGGTGGGTGTGGGTTGGATGCCACGTTTTGAGACCACCGACACCCTGACCGCCGCGCTCCAGCCGCGCGAGCCGAGTGCTGCGCAGGCGCCGACGGGGGACCCCGTGGTGGACCGGCTCATGGCCGCGCTGCTGCTGTCGCGCCAGAGCTGGGCGCAGAGCGTTCGGCGCCAGGATCCGGCGGTCTTTCAGCATTGGGTTCGCCTGCTGGTGGAGACGACCCATCAGCTCATGGACGCGGCGTCGGGCCATGCACCCGCTCGGCGCGAGCACTGGTGGGCCGAGGTCCAGGCCCGCCTCGGCGCCCGCGCCGGGGCCCTGGTGGCCGCAGGTGACGTGGAAGGCGCGTTGTCCCATGTGGCCTGCGCCTGGGCGCAGCTGCGGCAGGCGGCCCCGACCGACGCGCTGTTTGCGGCCCGCCCGGCGGCCTGGGCCGTTGTGCAGGCGGGGGGTGCCGATCCGGTCATGGAGGCCGTGGTGGCGCAGAGCAAGAGACCGGCCTTGTGGCTGGACCTGGATCCTGTGCTCGCGTTCCCGCTGGCCCCGTCGGGCGCCTTGCCCTCGCTCACGGTCTGCCAGGACGCCGAGGATGAGGCCCAGGTTGCGGCGGCCCGGGTGATCCGCCACGTGGCCGATGGTGAGGTGCCGGTGGCGCTGGTCGCCCAGGACCGGGGACTGGTGCGGCGCATCCGGGCCTTGCTCGACCGGGAGCGTGTGCGCGTGCATGACGAGACCGGCTGGAAGCTGTCGACCACGCGGGCGGGTGCTTGCGTGATGGGTTTGCTGCGGCTCGGTGGCGCACGCGCGGCCACGGAAGATCTGCTGGACTGGCTCAAGGGTGGTTTTGTCGATGTCCCGCAGGCCGCGCAGGCGCTGCCACTTTTCGAAGCGACCTTGCGGCGCGCCCAGGTGGCCTGGGTTGGGGAGGGGTGGGCGCCGCCACCGTCGTGGCCGGCCCCGGTCGGGGCGCTGTGGGCGTTCTGGCGAGACACCAGCCAGCCACTTTCCAGGCTTTCTCGTGGCAGCCTTGCACAGTGGCAGCAAGCCCTGCGTGAGTCTCTGCAGCGATGCGGGGCCTGGGCGCGATTGCAGCAAGACCCCGCAGGCCTGCAACTGCTGCAGGCGTTGCGCCTGGACGGCCCGGGGGCCCTGGGGCCCTACGCCGAGCAGTCGTCCGCGGTGGACTTCGACCGCGCCGACCATCTGGCCTGGGTGGACGAGGTGCTCGAATCGTCCTCCTTCCGGCCTGCCGCGATGGAGCCGGTGGAGGTGGTGATCGCGCCGCTGTCACGCTGCATGCTGCGCCCTTTTGCCGCGGTGGTCCTGCCGGGCTGTGACCACAGCCACCTGGGGGCACCGGCGCGCGTGGGCGGCTGCCTGAGCGAGGCCGAGCGGCGAGACCTGGGGTTGCCCACCCGAGACCAAGCCTGGCAAGAGGAGCGCCTTGCGCTGGCCCATGTGCTCACCCATCCGCGGCTGAGTCTTTCATGGCGGCGCAGCCACCAGGGCCAGCCGTTGCAGATGTCGGCGCTGCTGGAGCCGCTGCAGCTGGCCTTGCGGCGTGCGGGGCGCTCGTGGACGCCGGCGATCCAGGCACGTTGGCCGGACATGGTAGACCACCAGCCGGTCGGGCCCACGGCGCCGTCGGCGCCTGACCTGCTGCCCGAGCGCCTGAGCGCCACCGGTTATGAAGCCCTGCGGGCCTGTCCTTACCGTTTCTTCGCCTTGCGCATGCTGGGCCTGGAGGAGGTGGAGACGCTGGACGACGAGCCGGACCGCCGCGATCAGGGGACGTGGTTGCATGCCGTGCTGCACGCCTTCCACCAGGATCGCAAGCGGGGCGGTCGGGATGTGCAGGGCGATGTACAGCGGCTGCTTGCCATCGGGCGCGAACGGCGCGAGGCGCAGGGCCTCGACGAAGCCGCTTTCCTGACCGAATGGCTGCAGTTCGAACGCCTCGCGCCCGCGTACGTCAGGTGGTTGCATGAGCAGGAGGCCGAGGGGTGGGGCTTCGACAGGGGCGAATGGCCCGTGGCGGTGCCGGGCCCCGCGGAGGTGGAGTTGCGCGGTGTGCTCGACCGTGTGGATCGCGGGGAGCACGGCGCCGCAGCCGGTCAGGTGCGGCTGATCGACTACAAGACCTCGTCGGCTGACAGCCTGAAGTCTCGCGTGCGCCTGGGGCGGGGACTGGAGGACACGCAGCTGGCTTTCTATGCGGCCTTGTGGGAAGGCTCGCCGGAGGCGGCCCGTGCCGGGGGCGAGCACCTGCAGGCCGGCTACCTGGCGCTGGAGGTGCCGGTTCAGTGGATCGAGCACAAGGCCGTGAGTGACAGCGCTGCAGCCTTGCGCAAGGGCCTGGCCGAGGACTTGCGTCGCCTGGGCGAAGGCGCGGGGCTGCCGCCCCTGGGAGAAGGACCGGCCTGCGCGCATTGCGCGGCCGATGGACTGTGTCGCAAGGACCACTGGGCGGAGCCGCCCAGGGAAGGTGAGGTATGAGGATCAGTGGCCCAGGGCCCCAGGCGGCCTACCGGATCGACGGGCGGCTGGTCGGGCGCGACGAGTTCTATGCGCAGGCCTGTGATCCTCGTCGCAGCGTGGTGGTGGAGGCTTGCGCCGGCGCTGGCAAGACCTGGATGCTGGTGTCGCGCATCCTGAGGGCTCTGCTGGACGGGGTCCCGGCACGCGAGATCCTGGCCATCACCTTCACGAAGAAGGCGGCTGCCGAGATGCGTGGGCGTCTGATGGAATGGCTGGGCGATCTGGCGCTGGCCGATGAGGGGGCAAGGGTGCAGGCCCTGGTGGACCGGGGCCTGAGCCCCGAGGACGCGCGGGCGCGGGCGGGGGACCTGGCGGGTCTGTATGAACGCCTGCTGGCATCGGGCGAGCAGGTGGAGGTGCGGACCTTCCATGCGTGGTTTGCCCAGCTCATGCGGGCGGCCCCGCTGCAATGGCTGGAACGACTGGGGCTGGCCCCCGAAGCACAGTTGCTCGAAGACACGTCCGAACTGCAGGGGCCTGCCTGGCGCGAGTGGCTCGACAGGGTGCATGCCGATCCTGCATTGCGAGAGGACCTCGCAGCCCTGATGCGTGAGCACTCGGGCAGTCGGGTGCGCGAGTGGTTGCTGGGGCTGATCGACAAGCGTGTCGAGTTCGCCCTTGCCGATGCGGCAGGCAGCCTCGCCGCCAGCGTGCCGTCCGCCGCGCAATGGCGTCCCGCCTTCGCCGGCCTGGATCATCCGGCGCAGCGACTGCGGCACCCGGCCGTGACCGACACCCTGCGTGCCGTGGCGCGGTCGCTGGGGGCGCAGGACAAGGGCACCGCGCGCAAGGCCGCGCAAGCCCTCGAGGAAGCACTGTCGCTTGAGGACGATGCTGCCGCCCTGGCGGCCGCCCGTTCGGCCCTGCTCACCACCAATGGCAGTGTGCGCAAGCACCTCGAGGCCCCTGGCCTGGAGGAAGCCGCAGCCTGGCTGGACGAGATTCAGCAGGGCATGGCCCAGGAGACGGCGCACAGGGAGCATCAGCGTCTGACGCGGCTGGGCAGGGTGTTGCTGGAGGTCTACGAAGCCATCAAGCGCCGTCGCGGGCTGGCCGACATGGCTGATCTGGAGCGCTGCGCACTGGCACTGCTCGGCAACGACAGCCTGGCCGCCTGGATGCAGGAGCGGCTGGACGCGCGCGTGAGCCAGGTGCTGATCGATGAGTTCCAGGACACCAATCCGCTGCAGTGGCAGGCCTTGTCGCACTGGTTGTCGTCCTATGCCGGCGCCAGTGGCGGTGCGAGCGGACAGCGTCCACCCGGCGTGTTCATCGTGGGCGATCCCAAGCAGAGCATCTATCGCTTCCGCCGGGCCGAACCCCGAGTGTTCGAAGCTGCCAAGGACCTGGTGGTGCGAGGCCTGGGAGGCTCGGTCCTGGCATGCGACCACACCCGGCGCAATGCCGCCGGGGTGATCGACGCGGTGAATGCGGTCTTCCTGGCAGCACAGGCCGAAGCGGCCTATTCGGGTTTTCGGGCCCATACCACCGAACGCCACGATGATGTCGTGCGAGGCGGAATATGGGCCCTGCCGCGCGTCGAACGGCCTGAACGCGGGGCCCGGGAAGCTGGTGAGCCCGGCTGGCGCGACAGCCTGTCGCAGCCTCGCCACGAGGCGCAGGAGCCGTGGCGTGCCCAGGAGGCGCGCCTGGTGGCCGATGCGATCGTCCAACTGGTGCGTGGGGACGGCGTGGCGCCGGCGGACATCCAGGTGCTGGCGCGGCGGCGAGCGCCGCTGGCGGGGGTGGCCCAGGCGCTGCGGGAAAGGCACATCCCCTGCGCCAGTCCGGAAGACCATGCCCTGCTGGATGCGCTCGAGGTGCGCGACCTCGTGGCCCTGCTCGATGCGCTGGTCTCGCCGGGGCATGCCCTTTCATTGGCCCAGGCCTTGCGCTCGCCGATCTTCGATGCGACCGACGAAGACCTCGTGGGGTTGGCCCAGCGGGCGCGGGAACTGGGCAGCTGGTGGGCCGCCCTCACTCATGAGGGCCCAGGAGGGTGGCCGAGCGAGCCGCTGCGTCGGGCAGCGCGTCTGTTGCCGGCCTGGGCCGAGGCGGCTCGCCATCTCCCCCCGCATGATCTGCTCGATCGCATCTACGCCGACGGAGACGTGCTGGCGCGGTACGCACGCCGTGTGCCACCCGAGCTGCGTGAATCGGTGCGTCTGCACCTGGAGGCGCTGCTGGCGTGGTCGCTGGAGCTGGACGGTGGGCGCTATGCCTCCCCCCACCAGTTCGTGCATGCGCTGCGGCGGCGGTCCCCTCGCGTGTCTCTGGGCAGCGTGCCGGACGCAGTGCAACTGCTGACGGTCCACGCCGCCAAAGGGCTGGAGGCGCGTGTGGTCTTCGTGATCGACACTGACCCGGATCGGCGCAGCAGCGCCGACCGCCATGACAGTGCCACCGTGCTGGTGGACTGGGTCGCCGACGAGGCACATCCGCGCTGCTTTGCTTTCGTGGCGTCAGAGCGGAACGTGGCACCCAGCCTGGAGGCAGCGATGGCCATCGAACGTGCCGAACGGGCGCGCGAGGCGATGAACGGCCTGTACGTTGCGATGACGCGCGCCCGCGAACGCCTGATCGTGAGTGCGAGCGCGCCGCACAACGGCCAGAACGGGCCGAGCTGGTGGTCCCGCCTTTCGGCGGTGAGTGAAGCCTGGGTGCAGCGCCAGGAGGCGTCCCCGGCTGCACAGGCCGCGCCCGGTGCGGTCGAGGTCTGGCGCCTGCCGAGCCTTCAGCGGCCCGCCGTTTCGCCTGGTCCTGTCCTTGCCCCCGAACGTGGGGCGGGGGCTCGTCTGGGGGAGGTGGTGCATCGCTGCCTCGAATGGCTGGCGGGCCCGGAAGGGCCGGCCTTCGAGCGCATCGACGAGCTGGCACGCGCGGCGGCTGAAGCGCACAGCGCAGACGACGCGATGGCACGGGCGGCCGCCCAGATCGTGCGACGCATGGCGAGCGATCCGACGATCGGCGCCTTGCTGGGGGCCGAACCCGTGGCCTGGGCTGGTAACGAGGTGCCGGTCGTCACCGACGGCCGGCCGGGGCGCATCGACCGGCTGGTGCTGCAGCACACCGCCGATGGCGAGCAGTGGTGGGTGCTCGACTACAAGATCGAGACCCATCCCGACACCGACCCCGCCCTGGTGGCCCAGCTGGAACGCTATCGCCACGCCATCCGCCGCGCCGATCCGCAGCGTCTGGTGAGGGCCGCCTTCATCACCGGGGACGGACGACTGATCGAAGTGATCGACAGCGCGAAATAAGCCCGCTTCGACAGGCCCTGTTCGGCGGTTTCGAAGCTTGTCTTGGGTGTCCAATGGCGGAACATCCGTTTCCCGCGTGCCGGCATGCCGTCTCCTGCTCCCCTCCGTCCGCCGGCCCGTACCCTGGGCCGCTACGAACTGCGTCAACTGCTGGGTCAAGGGGGGCAAAGCGCCGTCTGGCGAGCCTTCGATCCGCGGCTGGACCGGGAGGTTGCGCTCAAGCTTCACCGTGCGCAGGCGTCCGATGGCGAGGCACTCACACAGTGGCTGCACGAGGCACGTGCCGTTGCCAGGCTGAGCCATCCGAACATCGTGCCGCTTTTCGAGGCGGATGTGCATGACCAGCACCCCTACCTCGTCTTCGAACTGGTGGAAGGTCCCACGCTCTCGCAACGCCTGCGCGAGCAGGGGGCTCTGGCCCCGGCCGAGGCGGTACGTGTGCTGCTGGGCGTGCTCGACGGGGTCGTCCACGCCCACCAGTCAGGCGTCATCCATCGGGACCTCAAGCCCTCCAACATCCTCATCGATGCGGCAGGACGCGCGCGCGTGATGGACTTCGGCATTGCGGTCAACCAGCGACACGGCATGGCCGACGCGGCCCTGGTCGGGACACCTGGCTACATGGCGCCAGAACTCACCCAGGGTCGCCCGGCCACCGTGCAGGCCGATGTCTTTGCCGCGGGGCTGGTGCTGTACGAAATGCTCGCAGGTCGGCCTGCGGTGCGCGAGAGCGACCCCTACAAGGCCTTGCACCGTCTGGCCCACGAGGATGTGAGCCTGCCGGCCGAGCTGCCCCACCCGGTGGATGATGGCCTGCGTGCCGTGGTGCACCGCGCGACCGCGCGCGACACGGCAGTGCGGTATGCAAACGCCGCCGAGATGGCCAAGGCCCTGCAGGCCTGGCTCGCGCCGCAGGCCGAGGGCAGCGAGGCCAGCCGCAACAGCACGCTCGAGTTCCTGTTGCGCCGCATGCGCCACAAGACCGACTTCCCGGCGCTCACCGACGCGGTCGGGCGCATCCAGCGCATCGCAGCCTCCGAGCACGAGAGCCTGAACAGCCTGGCCAATGAAATCCTGAAGGACGTGGCGCTCACCAACAAGCTCCTGCGCATCGTCAACTCGGCGCACTTCCGAACGGCGGGTGGCGGCACGATCAGCACCGTCTCGCGCGCGGCTGCGCTGGTGGGCTTCGCGGGAATCCGCAATCTGGCACTGTCCCTGGTGGTGCTGGAGCACATGCAGGACAAGGCCCAGGCCGGCAGCCTGCGGGAGGAGTTCCTGCGCTCACTGATGGCCGGCAACGTGGCCCGTGAGCTGGCCGCTGGCGCACGGGATGCCGAAGAGGCGTTCATTTCGGCGTTGTTCCAGAACCTGGGCCGCACGCTGGCCCAGTTCTACTTTCCCGAGGAGGCCGCTCAGGTGCGTCAGCTCATGCAGCCCGATGGCTCCGATGCCTTGACGGAGGAACAGGCTGCCGTCAGGATCCTGGGCATCCGCTACGAGGAGCTGGGCGTGGGGGTGGCCAGGCATTGGGGGCTGCCCGAGGCCCTTCAGCGCAGCATGCGCAAGCTGCCGACCGAAGGGCCCCTGAAGAAGCCGGAGGGCCCCCTGGACCGCGTGCGCATGGTGGCCTGCGCCGCCAACGAGCTGGCCGATGCCGTGCTGCACCACCCCCGCGCCCGGCACGAGGAGGCGCTCAAGGCGGTGGCCGCGCGCTATGCTGCGCCGCTGGGCCTGGCCGACAAGGATTTCCTCGGGGCCGTGCAGCGCTCGCGTGAACGGATGGCCGAGCTCGTGCCGGCGATGGACATCCAGGTGACACCCGGCAGCCGCAGCGAGCGGCTGATGAAGACGCAGGCCGCCACCCAGGCGGCACCCTCCGACGCCCTGAGCGCTCACGACCTGGACACCGTGGTGCTGGCCCGCGAGGGTGGGGCCACGACAACGGCGACGGCGCCGCCCGAGCAGGCTGCGCAGGGGCTGGCCGCCGGCATCCAGGACATCAGCAATGCTCTGGTGGAGGGCTTCAAGCTCAATGAAGTGCTGCGCATGGTTCTGGAGTCGATGTACCGCTCGCTGGGATTCCAACGCGTACTGTTCTGCCTGCGCGATCCTCGCAGCGGCGCGATGACGGGCCGCTTCGGTCTGGGCGCCGATGCGCAGCAGGTGGCCGGGCTGTTCCGCATCGACCTCGCACCCTCGGCGACTGATCTGTTTGCGCTGGTCTGCAAGAAGGGCGCCGACACGCTGATCTCGGATGCGACCGTGCCCAACATCGCCGAGCGGCTGCCCGGGTGGTACCGGCGTGAGGTGGGCGCCCCGACCTTTCTGCTGCTGCCCATGAGCCTGCGCAATGCTCCCCTGGGGCTCATCTATGCGGACCGGGCGGCAGCAGGCGAGATTGCCATCGGCGAGCGGGAACTGTCGCTGCTGCGCACCCTGCGCAATCAGGCCGTGATGGCATTCAAGCAGGCCACCCCCTGAGCTTGGCGCTTGTCCGGCAAGGCCGTTCGAGGAGAAGGCGGGCAAACACCTGTCAGTTCGCTGTGGCCATCCACCGTTGCGCGTGATGAAATCGAGGGGCCCATCCCAAGACGGCAGGCCGTGGTAGCCACGCCCTGTCCGTGAACTTTCGCACATCTTGTCCCGCCTGCCATCGTGAGTTCCGCTGAAGACGCCACCAGCACCGCGACGCTCGGGCGCTATCGGTTGATGCGCCTGATGACGAGCGACCTTGACACGGCCTGGTGGCAGGCCCGCGAGGTCAGCAGTGAGCGCGAATGGCTGCTGCAGGTCTGGCAGCAGCCACCGATCCCGGCCCTCACGCCGGTGACCTGGCGCGAGGCCACCCAGGCCTTGCGGGCGCTGCACCACCCCAACATCCTTCAGGCCGTGGAGGCCGTGATCGAAGACGGTCGCGCCGTCCTGGTGTGCGCGCCGCTCTCGGGTGTGGTTCTGTCCCAATGGCTGGCCGATCACGAATCCATGCCGGTGCGGCAAGCCGTGCTCGTGGCCATTGGCATGCTCGACGCCTTGGCCCACCTCCACGAAAGCGGTCTCGTCCACGGCCACATCCGACCCGATGCCCTGTGGCTCGACATCACCGGCCGGTCCCTGCTGGGCGGCTTCGAACCTGCAGGCCGAACAGTGGATCTGCAGCGACTGGCCACGGCGAGGGGGGTGTATGTGGCCCCCGAGGTGGCGGCCGGTCTGCGGGCGGATGCGCGCAGCGACGTGCACGGGGTGGGACTGGTGCTCTATGAGCTGATCACCGGTCGCCCGGCCGTGTCGGACCCCCAGCCGCGGCGCGCCCTGGAACGACTGCAGACCGAGGAAATCCAGGTGCCTGCGCCGCTGCTGCGCGGCCCGGGTGAGGAGGGCCTGCGCAGCCTGCTGCTGCGAACCTTGTCGCGCGATCCGCTGCAGCGGCCAGCCAGTGCTCAGGCGCTGCGGCAGGCCCTGCAGGACTGGCTGACGCCCGCGCTGCTCGACGGCAGCGGCGACACGCTGGCACAACGCACGCTCAACACCCTGCTGGCGAGGCTGGCGTCGCATGGCGATCTGCCGGTGCAGGCCGAGGCCGTAAGACGCGTGCGCCGGCTGGCGGCGGCTGACCGTGTCAATCTCGACGAGATCGCACGCGCGGTGCTCGACGACGTGGCCCTGACACACAAGCTGCTGCGCATGACCAATGCCGCCTATTTCAGCTCGGTGGGAGGCGGGAGCATCACCACCGTCTCGCGCAGCATTGCACTGCTGGGTTTCGAGGCCATCCGGGACCTGGCCGGGACCTTGCCGCAACTCGAAGACCTGCGCGACAGCACCCAGCGCGAGGCGCTGGCCGACGAGTATGCGCGTTGCCGCGTGGCCGGCCGAACGGCCGCCCGCCTGTGCCCCACCCAGGCAGAGGAGGAGGAGAGCTACATCGCGGCACTGATGCAGAACCTCGGCCGCGTGCTGGTGCAGCATCACCTCCCTGATGAAGCCGCGCAGGTGCGTCAGCTCGCCCGCAGCAAGGGGCAGAGCGAGGATCAGGCCGCGCGCGCGATGCTGGGGCTTTCCTTCGAGGACCTGGGAGTGGCCGTTGGCCGCACGTGGGGCCTGCCCGATGAACTGCTGCGCGTGATGCGTCCGCCGGCGGCGGGCACCCCGGTCCGGGCACCCGAACGTCGCGGGGATTGGTTCCGCCTGCTGGGGGGAGTGGGCAACGTCGTGGCTGCCACGCGCACCCGCGATGCAGGTCGCGACCTGGCGCCACAGCAGGCACAGGCCATCGAGCATTACGCGGCTGCGCTGGGCCTGCAGGCCCAGCAGGTCTGGGAGGCTGCCGGGGCCACACCGCCACCCGCTGCAGCAGGACGGGGCTCGGACGGTGTGGCGCCCCCGGGCTCCAAGCCGGGTCCTATCCCTGCGGCGGCGCCGTCCCCGGTTCACCCTCTGTCCCAAGCCATTCTTGATCTGCGGACGGCCTTGATCCGGCAGGAAGGCCGAGAGGCCTGCCTCGACATCGCCGGCGAAGCGGTGTTGAACCATCTGGGTTGCCGCCATGTCGCGCTGTTGGTTCTTGAGCCTGCCAGTGGCCTCTTCCTCGCCCGTCAGGTGTGGGGCGACGACGGGCAGACGCTGCGTGCGCACTTCCGCTTTCCGGGCAACGACCCGGCCGACGCTTTCAGCGCCCTGTGCGCCAAGGGCGCGGATGCACTGATCCGTGATGCGACCGTGCCGGGTCTGGCAGCCAAGCTGCCGGCGTGGTTCCGCACCCACGTGGCAGCCCCGGCCTTCATGCTCCTGCCCATCAGCGACGGGCAGCGCACGGCGGCCGCACTCTATGCCGACCATGCGCAACCCGACGGCTTCCGGCTCTCCGACCGTGACCTGTCGCTGCTGCGCAGCCTGCGCGATGAACTGCGCAAACTCTTCACCACGCCCGAGCGCCGCAAGGCTTGAACACTCCCGCGGGGGAGACCTGTCCCGTACACTCGCCCCCCGGAGCCCCGGTGGCGAAACTGGTAGACGCAGCGGACTTAAAATCCGCCGCCGCCGAAACGCGGCGTGCCGGTTCGATTCCGGCCCGGGGCACCACATCGGCATTCCACCGTCACGCTCCTGAGCCGGGGCTCTGGCATCATGCCCGCCACAGAGCACAAGGAGACTCCATGGTGGCCGTGTTCCCCCAGCAAGCCCTGAACGAGGGCGTGCGCAAGCGCGAGGTGTTCGGGTGGGCGATGTACGACTTCGCCAACTCGGGCTACACCACGGTCGTCCTCACGGCCGTCTTCAACGCCTACTTCGTGGGCGTGGTGGCCGACGGTGCCGAATGGGCCACGCTGGCCTGGACGGCCTCGCTGTCGGCCTCCTGCCTGCTGGTGATGCTCACGATGCCCACGATCGGCGCCTATGCCGACCTGCGTGCGGCGAAGAAGCGGCTGCTGGCCTTCACCACGGCGGGTTGTGTGATCACCACGCTGGCCCTCGCACTGGTAAGCCGCGGTGACGTGGCGCTGGCGGTGGTGGCCATCATCCTGTCGAACAGCTTCTACGCCTATGGCGAATCCCTGATCGCCTCCTTCCTCCCTGAACTCGCCAAGCAGGATGCGCTGGGCCGCGTCTCGGGCTGGGGCTGGAGCTTCGGCTACTTCGGCGGCATGCTTTCGCTGGGCCTGAGCCTGGCCTATGTGCTGTGGGCGCAGGGACAGGGCCTGCCGGCCACGCATTTCGTGCCGGTGACGATGGTGATCACCGCGGTGGTCTATGGCGGCGCTGCGCTCGTCACCTTCGCGCTGCTGAAGGAGCGAGCGGTGCCACAACCGCAGGCCCTGCAGGAGGGCGGGCTGAAGGCCTCCATCCAGCGCCTCCTGGAGACCTGGCACCGTGCGCGTCAGTACCGCGACTTCACCTGGTTGCTGGCGTGCACCACCAGCTACCAGGCCGGCATCGCCGTGGTGATCGCGCTCGCGGCGGTCTACGCCGAGCAGGTGCTGGGCTTTGCGCAGCAGCAGACCATGGCACTCGTCTTCCTTGTCAACATCGCCTCGGCCGTGGGGGCCTTCGGCTTTGGCTACCTGCAGGACCGGATGGGCCACAAGGGCTCGCTGGCCCTCACACTGGTGGGCTGGATTGCGATGGTGGTGCTCGCCTACCTGGCCACCTCGGCCCCGCTGTTCTGGGTGGCTGCCGTGATCGCCGGCCTGTGCATGGGCTCCAGCCAGTCGGCCGGGCGCGCGCTGGCCGGCCTCTTTGCACCCCCGAAGCACCTGGCCGAGTTCTTCGGCTTGTGGACCTTCGCGGTGCGGCTGGCCGCCATCGTCGGCCCCATCACCTATGGCCTCGTCACCTGGTGGACGGCGGGCAACCATCGTCTGGCCATCGTCTCGACCGGGTTGTTCTTCGTCATGGGGCTGTTGCTGCTCAAACCCGTGAACATCGAACGCGGTCGCGCTGCGGCGCGCGGGGGCTGACCGGCGTGGCTCAGACGGGCAGGCGGGCCACGTGCCAGTCGAGGGCGGGCAGATGCCGCTGTGCGAACTGCTGGAGCGTGCGGGTGTCGCCGCTGGTGTAGGCCTGTACGGGCAGGCACCCGGACTCGTCGGCCAGAGCGTTGGGATCCGACAGCACACGGGCCGTCTGTGCGGCCACGGCTTGCGCCGTGTCGATGAGGTGCACTGCAGGCCCCAGTGCCTCCTGGATCAGCGGCGCCACCCAGGGATAGTGCGTGCAGCCCAGCACCACGGTGTCCACCGCCTGCGCCCGCAGGGGCGCCGTGTAGCGAGCCACCAGCGCACGCACGGCGGGAGCCTCGGGATCGCCGCTTTCGATGGCCTGGGCGAGGCCGGGGCAGGGCACGCACACCACCTCGGCCTCGCCTTTCCAGCGGGACAACAGCGCTTCAAAGCGCGGGCTGCGCAGCGTGGCCTCGGTGGCCATCACGCCCACCCGGGCCCGGGCACTGTGCTGCAAGGCGGGCTTGAGGCCGGGTTCCATGCCCACGAACGACAGATCGCGATGCCGTGCCCGCAGGGCGTCGATGGCCACGGCGGTGGCGGTGTTGCAGGCCAGGACCACCACGCGGGCGCCCTGGTCACGCAGGAAGCGGGTGATGCGGTCGCTGCGGTCCAGGACATGCGTCGCGCTGCGTTCGCCATAGGGCGCATGGCCGCTGTCGGCCGCGTAAAGCCAGCGCACGCCCGCAAGCGTGCTCGACAGCACGCGCAGCACCGACAGGCCGCCGAGGCCGGAGTCGAACACACCGACGCAATGGCGCTCCCCGTCACGCGGGATGAATGGAGCCAGGGAGGCGGTACGGGGCGTCATAGGGCGAGTGCAGTCTAACGCCGCGGGTTCTGGAGACCCATCTCTAGGTGCGGGCACTGGACGGCCCCCCGGGGGCATCCGCTAGAATGCAAAAAATCGAACGACCGTTCTATTTTGCGCGCGACAAAAGCTCAGGGTTAACCCGAATCGGCTTGTCGCCCGGACAACACGCCGGCTGTGCACCGCAACATAGAATGGGATGTTACGTTTACGTCAATCCAAAGGAGAGCGTCGCATGAAGGCACTGGTCGCAGTCAAGCGCGTCGTGGACTACAACGTCAAGGTACGTGTGAAGTCCGACGGCACGGGGGTGGACATCGCCAACGTCAAGATGAGCATGAACCCCTTCGACGAGATTGCGGTGGAAGAGGCCACCCGTCTGAAGGAGAAGGGGGTGGTCAGCGAGATCGTGGCCGTCTCCTGCGGGGTGGCGCAGTGCCAGGAGACCCTGCGCACGGCCATGGCCATCGGGGCCGACCGTGCGATCCTGGTCGAGACCGATGCCGAGTTGCAACCCCTGGCCGTGGCCAAGCTGCTCAAGGCGGTGGTGGACAAGGAGCAACCCCAGCTCATCATCCTGGGCAAGCAGGCCATCGACGATGACTGCAACCAGACCGGCCAGATGCTGGCCGCGCTGCTGGACCGCCCCCAGGGCACCTTCGCCAGCAAGGTCGAGGTGGCCGACGGCGTGGCCGTGGTTACCCGCGAGGTGGACGGCGGCCTGGAGACCGTCAAGCTGCAGCTGCCGGCCATCGTCACCACCGACCTGCGCCTGAACGAGCCGCGCTACGTCACCCTGCCCAACATCATGAAGGCCAAGAAGAAGCCCCTGGACGTGCTCAAGCCGGCCGACCTGGGGGTGGATGTGGCCCCGCGCCTGAAGACGCTCAAGGTGGCCGAGCCCCCGAAGCGCGGCGCCGGCGTCAAGGTGCCCGACGTGGCCACCCTGGTCAGCAAGCTCAAGAACGAAGCCAAGGTCATCTGAGGAGCCCCGTCATGTCCATTCTCGTCATTGCAGAACACGACCACGGCAGCCTCAAGGGCGCCACCCATCACACCGTGACCGCCGCGCTCGCCTGCGGCGGTGAGGTGCACGTCCTGGTGGCTGGCCACAACGCCGGCGAGGCTGCCAAACAGGCTGCCCAGATTCCCGGCGTGGCCAAGGTGCTGCACGCTGACTCTGCCGCGCTGGCCGAGCAACTGGCCGAAAACGTCGCTGCGCAGGTGCTGGCCGTGGCTGGCAGCTACAGCCACATCCTCTTCCCCGCCACCGCCCACGGCAAGAACACGGCCCCGCGCGTGGCCGCGAAGCTCGACGTGGCGCAGATCTCCGACATCACCAAGGTGGTGAGTGCCGACACCTTCGAGCGCCCGATCTACGCCGGCAATGCGATTGCCACCGTGCAGAGCGCGGACAAGGTGAAGGTCATCACCGTGCGTACCACCGGCTTTGATGCTGCGGCCACCAGCGGCGGCAGTGCGGCTGTGGAGAGCATCGCAGCTGTCGATGACGCCGGCAGCTCCAGCTTCGTGGGCCGCGAGGTCACCAAGAGCGACCGGCCTGAGCTCACCGCTGCCAAGATCATCGTCTCGGGCGGTCGGGCGCTGGGCTCCAGCGACAAGTTCAACGAAGTGCTCACCCCGCTGGCCGACAAGCTCGGCGCGGCGCTGGGGGCCAGCCGTGCGGCGGTCGATGCGGGCTATGCGCCCAACGACTGGCAGGTGGGCCAGACGGGCAAGATCGTGGCGCCGCAGCTCTACATTGCCGCGGGCATCAGCGGGGCGATCCAGCACCTGGCGGGCATGAAGGACTCCAAGGTGATCGTGGCGATCAACAAGGACCCCGAAGCCCCGATCTTCTCGGTGGCCGACTACGGCCTGGAGGCCGACCTCTTCGAGGCCGTGCCGGAGCTGGTCAAGAGCCTGTGAGCCCCATGGGCCGTGCGCGCCAGACGCGCCGGCCCCAGCGACCCGTGCGCCCGATGCACAGGCCACGGGTCTTTTTTCCGCCCGACGTCAAAGTTGTCCGTTGAGTGACAAGCGAGGAGTTGCCGTGAGTTACCAAGCCCCTGTGAAAGACATGCTGTTCTGCATGAAGGAGCTGGCCGGTCTGGCCGACGTGGCCCGGTTGCCGGGGTTCGAGGAGGCCGGCGAGGAAACCGCCCAGGCGGTCCTCGAGGAGTGTGCCAAGCTCAACGAGGGGGTCGTGGCCCCGCTCAACGTCGAAGGCGACCGCAACCCCAGCTTCTGGAAGGACGGTCAGGTCACCACGACGCCCGGCTTCAAGGAAGCCTTCCGCCAGTTCGCCGAGGGCGGCTGGCAAGGCCTGCAGCACCCCACCGACTTTGGCGGCCAGGGCCTGCCCAAGACCATCGGTGCGGCCTGCATCGAGATGATCAACAGCGCGAACCTGAGCTTCGCCCTGTGTCCGCTGCTCACCGACGGCGCCATCGAGGCTTTGCTCACTGCGGGCACGCCTGAGCAGCAGCAGACCTACATCCCCAGGATGATCTCGGGCGAGTGGACCGGCACGATGAACCTCACCGAACCCCAGGCGGGCTCAGACCTGGCCTTGGTGCGCACGCGTGCCGAGCCCCAACCTGACGGGAGCTACAGGATCTTCGGCACCAAGATCTTCATCACCTACGGCGAGCACGACATGGCCGAGAACATCGTCCACCTCGTGCTGGCACGCGTCAACGGCGCACCCGAGGGTGTCAAGGGCATCTCGCTCTTCATCGTGCCCAAGTTCATGGTCAAGCCCGACGGCTCGCTGGGGGACCGCAATGACGTGCATTGCGTGAGCATCGAGCACAAGCTGGGCATCAAGGCCAGCCCGACGGCAGTGCTGCAGTTCGGCGACCATGGCGGCGCCGTGGGCTACCTGGTGGGCCAGGAGAACCGCGGCCTGGAGTACATGTTCATCATGATGAATGCGGCCCGCTATGCCGTGGGCATCCAGGGCATTGCCGTGGCCGAGCGCGCCTACCAGCAGGCCGTGGCTTACGCGAAGGAGCGCATTCAGTCGCGTCCGGTCGATGGTTCGATGCCGGGCCGCGCTCCCATCATTCACCACCCCGACGTGCGCCGCATGCTGATGACCATGCGCGCCTACACCGAGGGCTGCCGGGCGATGGCCATCACGGCGGCGGCGGCCTATGACGCCGCTCACGCGCACCCCGACGCCGAGGTGCGCAAGCAGAACCAGGCCTTCTACGAGTTCATGGTGCCGCTGGTCAAGGGCTACAGCACCGAGATGAGCCTGGAGGTGACCAGCCTGGGCGTGCAGGTGCACGGCGGCATGGGCTTCATCGAAGAGACCGGGGCGGCCCAGCACTACCGTGACTCGAAGATCCTCACCATCTACGAAGGAACCACGGCGATCCAGGCCAACGACCTGGTGGGCCGCAAGACGGCGCGGGACGGCGGGCAGACGGCCAAGGCCATCGCGGGTCAGATCGAGGCCACGGAGGCGGCACTGGCCCGCCGCGACAGCGTGGCGGCGCGGGCCATGCTCAAGCGCCTGAAGGCCGCTCGCGAGGCCTTCGTGCAGGTGGTCGACTTCATGGTCGGCCAGGCCAAGGGCAACCCCAACGCGGCCTTTGCCGGCAGCGTGCCCTACCTGATGCTCGCCGGTAACCTGATCGCCGGCTGGCAGCTTGCCCGCGCGTTGCTGGTGGCCGAGGACAAGCTGGCCGCTGGCGAGGACACGGCGTTCATGCAGGCCAAGATCGCCACCGCCCGCTTCTATGCCGAGCACATCCTGGCCAAGGTGCCGGGCCAACGCGACGCCATCGTCGAAGGTGCCGACAGCGTGACCGCCCTGGCGCCCGACGCCTTCTGAAGACCGCCCACGGTACGGCGCCCTGTCGCCCACGCGACGGCGCCACCCGGGCTCGGACGGCACACTGACCGTTCGCTCCCTTCCCGCTGTGCCACGAGGAGACCTCCGTGCCTTTGCCCACCGTGCTGCAAAACCTGTCGTTGCCCGTCATCGGCTCGCCACTGTTCATCATCAGCAACCCCAAGCTCGTGATCGAGCAGTGCAAGGCGGGCGTCATCGGTTCCATGCCGGCGCTCAATGCGCGTCCGGCCTCGCAGCTCGACGAATGGCTGGCCGAGATCACCGAGACGCTGGCCGCCCACAACCGCCAGAACCCCGACCGCCCCGCCGCGCCGTTCGCGATCAACCAGATCGTGCACAAGAGCAACGACCGGCTTGAACACGACATGGCCTTGTGCGCCAAGTACAAGGTGCCGGTGGTCATCACCTCGCTGGGCGCGCGCACCGACGTCAACGACGCCGTGCACAGCTGGGGCGGTGTGGTGCTGCACGACATCATCAACAACACCTTTGCGCACAAAGCCATCGACAAGGGCGCCGACGGCCTGATCGCCGTGGCTGCGGGTGCGGGCGGGCATGCCGGCACCACCAGCCCCTTCGCGCTGGTGCAGGAAATCCGCGAATGGTTTGACGGCCCTCTGGCCTTGTCGGGCTCGATCGCCAACGGCCGGGCCATTCTGGCGGCCCGTGCAATGGGGGCCGACTTCGCCTACATCGGCTCGGCCTTCATCGCCACCGACGAAGCGCGGGCCGTGGACGACTACAAGCGCATGATCACCGAGAGCACCAGCCAGGACATCGTGTATTCGAATCTCTTCACTGGCGTGCACGGCAACTACCTGCGCGGCTCCATTGTGAAAGCCGGACTCGACCCTGAAGCCTTGCCGGAAAGCGACCCCAGCAAGATGAACTTCGGCGGCGGCGAAGGTGCCAAGAAGGCCTGGAAGGACATCTGGGGCGCAGGCCAGGGCGTGGGCGCGGTGAAGGAAGTCGTGCCGGCCCGTGTGCTCATCGAGCGCCTGCGCAGCGAGTACCTCGCTGCCAAGGCACAGTTGTGTCAGGCATGAATCTCGCACCCCAGGGGCGATGCTGAATATGCACCGGTCGCCCCCTATTGCAGGGCAGCGGATGCCGGATATACTGTATAAATACACAGTATTCTGGCAATCCCGTGGCAGCGCCCCCCTCTCAACCCATCGCCTTCAAGGGTCGTGGAACAGGCTGGCGGATGGCCCACCGCTTCAACTCCACCGAGCGCGACTGGGTCGATGACGGGTGGGGCGATGCGGCCGACCCCGCCGGTGCCGAGACCCTGCCTCCTCGCACCGAGGTGAGGGAAGAGTGCGTGCGCTCGCTGCTCAGCCCGAACGACTCCCCCGACATCCCCTTCGAGTGGTCGATCAACCCGTACCGGGGCTGCGAGCATGGCTGCATCTACTGCTACGCCCGGCCGACGCACAGCTACCTGAACCTCTCGCCCGGGCTGGACTTCGAGACCAAGCTGGTGGCCAAGGTGAATGCCGCCGAGGTGCTCGTGCGCGAACTGGCTCGGCCTGGGCACCGGGTCAGCCCGATCAACATCGGCTCGGCCACGGATGCCTACCAGCCCATCGAGCGCCGGTTGGGTCTGACCCGCTCCGTGCTGGAGGTGCTGCATCGTTGCCGGCATCCCTACACCATCGTCACCAAGTCCTCGGGCGTCGAACGCGATCTTGACCTGATCGCCGCCGATGCCGCCGAGCGGCGCGCGATGGTCTTCGTGAGCGTGACGACGATGGATGCGGCCTTGTCTCGCCGCCTCGAACCACGCGCAGCGGCACCACACCGGCGGCTTCAGACGGTGCGCACCCTGGCCGAGGCCGGCGTCCCGGTGGGGGTGAACGTGGCACCCATCATCCCTTTTCTGAACGAGCCCGAGATCGAGCGCCTGATCGAGGCGGCGGCCGAAGCCGGGGCGACCTCCATTCACTACACCGTGCTGCGGCTGCCCTGGGAGGTGAACCCGCTGTTCCAGCAGTGGCTGGAACAGCACGTGCCCGAGCGGGCCAGGCGCATCATGGCCCGGGTGCGCGATCTGCGTGGCGGTGCGGACTACCGGTCGGCGTTCGGCCAGCGCATGAAGGGGGAGGGCTTGTGGGCCGAGCTCATCGCACAGCGTGTGGACAAGGCCTGCGCCCGGGCGGGGGTGTCGCGCCGTGCGCCGCCCTTGGATGCGGCCGCTTTCCGCCCCCCGGGCGACGAGCGCCAGGCGGAGTTGTTCTGAAGCAGCAACTCAGAACCGGATCTTGAGGTTCAGGCCCAGAGCCCACAGGCCGCGGCGAGGGTCGGTGGCGAGTTCGCGTTCGCGGAAATGGCCCACGGAGATTTCTCCAAGCAGCCAGACGTCGTGCAGGGGCTGTTCCCAGCTCAGCCGCAAGCCGTACTCTTCGATGTTGACACCACCCCCTTCGCGACCGCGAAAAATGGCTTCCGTGGACAGCAGCCGCTGGTCGCCAAAGAAGCGGTACAAGCCGAGGTTGCTTGACCACTCGAAGCGTTTGCTGCGCTGTGTGATGGTGGCAGCATTGAGCCAGCGACCGACCAGTGTGGGACTGAAGTCGTGGTCATACGAGAGGACCGTGGTGGACCCGAAGCGGTCGTCGCGGGTCAGGAACACCGTTTCCCGGAAGTCCAGGGTGTCCGCCGGTCCGAATCGCCATGCATGCTGATAGCGCACTTGCGCGTAGGGTTTGGGGCCTCCGCGCAGGCCGACGCGAAAATCGAAACCCCCTGTGCCCTGGACGCCCAAGCCTGCGAAGAACGCATCGTCACGCCGGTCCCGGCGTTGCAGATGCTGCTCGCGCGACAGTGCGTTGGGTTGGTCCGTGACCACCTCGCGAGGATTGTCCCGGCCGATGAAGAGCTGGGCTCCCAGGCGCTCGATGTTGGGCAGGCGGAAGCTGGCATTGAATCGAGCGCCCAGGTCGGGTGACTTGCGTTCGCGCAGCAGCAGGCGCAGATCGAAGCGGCCGTTTCGAACGGCGCCGCCTTCCTCGAACGGGCGATCACCGAACCAGCTGTCCACGCCCCGTGCCAGCCACTCGGCCGTGGCTCTGAGCGACTCGCGTGTTGTGACGGCCGCGTCCACGAGGGGTGTTTGCGCCACGGCAGGCTCCTCGTCCTCAGGAGCGGCGATTCCAGCGGGGATCAGGGCGACCAGGAACCCGGCGGCCAGCAGGCGCCGCATTGTCGGAGCAGCACAGCGGTGAGTGAAGCACGCGAGTCGTGGCATGGCGGCTCTGGCAGGGGAGCCGCCTGACTATAGGCCATGGTGCTCGGCGAGGGTGCAAGTGAATGTCAGCGTCGGACCACGCGGATCTTGCCCACCATGCCCGCCTCGAAATGGCCCGGCAGCAGGCAGGCGAACTCGAACTCGCCCACTCGATTGAAGTGCCAGATCATCTCGGCCGTCTTGCCCGGCGCCACATGGGCCATGTAAGGCTCGTCATGCTCCATGTCCGGGAACTTCTTCATCAGTTCGGCGTGCTCTTCGAGTTCCTTGCGGGTGCCCAGTACGAACTCATGCATCACCTGGCCGCTGTTGTGGTGGATGAAGCGGATGGTCTCGCCTTGCCGCACCTCGATCTCGCTCGGGGTGAAACGCATGTTGTCGGTCATCTTCACCTCGATCGTGCGTTTCACGGCCCTGGCCTCGCCGGCAATGCCCCAGGGCTTCTGCTCCATCACCACGGGGCCACTGTGGCCGCCGTGATGGCGATCGCCGTGAGCGATGGTCGCGGCAGGAGCCAGCAGCAGGCCTGCGAGGGTGAAGGCGAGGGCAGATTTCGTCATCGGTGGGCTCCTTGAAAAGTCCGTGCGTCAGTGGGCGTGGCCCTTGCCCTGCGGCTTCACGGCGCGGGCGGGGGGCGTCTCGGGCGAAGGCGGGCTGGCGCGCACGGCACTGGGCGGCGCGCCTGTCCACTCGTAGGCCACGGTGCCCGGCGGATGCCTGAAGGGACCGGGGTCGCTGTAGTCGCCGGGTTTCTGATCGCGACGCACCTTGAACACCGTGAACATGCCACCCATCTCCAGCGAGCCGTACTGTCCCTGGCCGGTCATCATCGGCGCGGTGTTGTCGGGCAGGGGCATCTCCATCTCGCCCATGTCGGCCATGCCACGCTCGCCCATGAGCATGTAGTCGGGCACCACCTTCTGGATCTTGCCCACCAGGCCGCGGTGGTCCACACCGATCATCGTGGGCACGTCATGCCCCATCGCGTTCATGGTGTGATGGCTCTTGTGGCAGTGCATGGCCCAGTCGCCTTCCTCGTCGGCGATCAGTTCGATCTGACGCATCTGGCCCACGGCGATGTCGGTGGTGACCTCGTACCAGCGCGTGCCCGGCGGCGTGGGGCCGCCGTCGGTGCCGGTCACCTGGAACTCGTGGCCGTGCAGGTGGATGGGATGGTTGGTCATCGTGAGGTTGCCCACGCGGATGCGCACGCGATCGTTCAGGCGGACGTTGAGCGTGTCGATGGCCGGGAACACACGGCTGTTGAAGCACCAGATGTTGAAGTCGAGCATCGTGTTGATGCGCGGTGTCTTGCTGCCCGGCTCCACGTCGAAGGCGTTGAGCAGGAAGCAGAAGTCGCGGTCGACCTCGCTGATGTGCGGATGTTTCGCGCGTGGGTGGGTGACCCAGAAGCCCATCATGCCCATGGCCATCTGCACCATCTCGTCGGCATGCGGGTGGTACATGAAGGTGCCCGGGCGGCGAGCCTCGAATTCATAGACGAAGGTCTTGCCCACCGGGATGGGGGGCTGGTTCAGCCCGGTCACGCCATCCATGCCGTTGGGCAGTCGCTGGCCATGCCAGTGGATGCTGGTGTGTTCGGGCAGCCGGTTGGTCACGAAGATGCGCACCTTGTCGCCCTCGACCACCTCGATGGTGGGGCCCGGGCTCTGGCCGTTGTAGCCCCACATGTTCACGTGAAAGCCGGGCGACACCTCGCGCACCACGGGTTCTGCGACGAGGTGGAATTCCTTGACGCCGTTGTTCATGCGCCAGGGCAAGGTCCAGCCGTTGAGCGTGACCACCGGGTTGTAGGGGCGGCCGTTCGGAGGCGTCAGCGGCGGGGCGGTCTGGGCAGAGGACTGGAGGACCGGTTCAGGCAGGGTGGCCAGTGCCGAGCGCGCCACGGCCAGCCCGGCCACCGCGCCTGCAGCGCCTGCAAAGAAGCGGCGTCGGGAAGAGGAAGCTTGCATGATGTCGTCGGAAAGGGGGTCAGTGGGCGGGGGCAGCACTGGCGGCGGCACCGCCGCCGCCCAGAGACACGAAGCTCGCAGGTTCGCCGCCCTGAAGCACCCATTGAAGATCGGCCTCGGCGAGCCAGAAGTCGCGCTGGGCATTCACGGTTTCGGCCGCGGCCGCGAAGCGCTGACGGGTTTCCGACAGCACGTCCCAGACGCTCTTGAGCATGCCGTTGTAGCGCAGCACGGCCTCCTCGGCCATCAGCTCGCGCGTCTTGAGGATCTCGTCGCGGTAGCCCGCGGCCAGGACATGACTCGCTCGATACGCTTCGTAGGCCATGCGGGTGCGCGGGGCCGCGCGCATCGCCTCCGCTCGCTGCAGCTGCGCACGCAGGCGCTGCAGGTGGGCGTCCACCGCGTCGGGGCCGATCAGTGCGTCAGGCAGGGCCGGCAGGCTGTCGGGCAGGGCCACGTGGTCGTGCCGGCCGGTGAGGCCCAGCACGCGGATCAGCTCCCGTTCGGCCAGGGCCTGGGCGTATTCCGCCCTTTGCAAGGCCATGCGCGCCTCGCTGAGGGCCAGCGAGGCCGGTGCTCCCTGCAGACGACTCCAGTTGCCCACCTGCACCATGCGCCGGCCCAGTTCGTGTGCCGTTTCGGCGGCGATGAGGCTCTCGCGATGGAAGCCGACGCCCTGGCGCGCCGCGACAGCCTGGATCCATGCCTGGCGCGCTTCGCGGGCCACCGCCAGCAATTCGCCGAGGCCTTGCACCCGCCGGTGCATCGACGGGTCCACCATCATCCAACGACCCTGGGCGACCGCCTCGGTCAGCGCGGGCCCCAGCTGGGCCTGCACCCCGGCCAGCGAAAGGTGAGCCGTCCAGGCCCGGCGCACCGCGTCGGCAGCGGTCTGCAAGGACAGGGACGCCGCTGGCGCTGGCGGTTCGGGCGTTTCCTTCAGGTTGGCCTGCTCCCAGCGCAGCACGTCGATGTGCCCACGCTGGAACTGCCCGACGGTGTCGTTGGCCTCGCGCCAGTCGAGTGGGGGGGCGTCCTCTGCGCCCAATGCGGGTGCTGCGACGCCCGCCAGCCCACTCCAGAGGGCAGCGGCGAGAAACGGTCGTTTGAGGTAGAGCATGCCTGCCATGATGTGCGTCAAGGGAAGGGCCGCATTCTTCGCCGAGTCCCCCCACGGGAAGCTGTCGGCAAGATGACAAATCTGTCAGGTATGGCGCAGCCCTCGGCAGGGCAGGCACACTTGCGGGTGTTCCACTGACCAGCGGCCGTGAAGATCCTGATCGTCGAAGATGAGCCCAAGACGGGTGACTACCTGCGCCAGGGCCTGCGTGAGGCAGGTTTCGCCGTGGACCTTGCCACCGACGGGGCCGATGGTCTGCACCTGGCCACGACCACCGACCCTGATCTGGTCATCCTGGACGTGATGCTTCCACGCATGGATGGCTGGGCCGTGCTGCGCGAACTGCGCTCGCAGGGCTGGGAGCGGCCCGTGCTCTTCCTGACGGCCCGGGACCAGGTCGAGGAGCGCGTACGGGGTCTTGAGCTGGGCGCAGACGACTACCTCGTCAAGCCGTTCTCCTTCGCCGAATTGCTGGCCCGCGTGCGCACCATCCTGCGACGGGGCCGTTCCGGCCTGGAGGCCACGACGCTGCGCGTGGCCGACCTCGAACTCGACTTGCTGCGACGCCGCGTCACCCGCAGCGGGCGCCGCATCGATCTCACGGCCAAGGAGTTCGGCCTGCTGGAGCTGCTGATGCGGCGCAGCGGGGAGGTGCTGCCACGTTCGCTGATCGCCTCGCAGGTGTGGGACATGAATTTCGACAGCGATACCAACGTGATCGAGGTGGCCGTGCGGCGCCTGCGTGCCAAGGTGGACGAAGGCTTCGAGCCGCGGCTCATCCACACCGTGCGTGGCATGGGCTACGTCCTTGAGGTGCCCGAGGCGGTCGCATGAGGCGTCGCCTCACGCTGACCGCCCGCCTGACGCTGCTCTACACGCTGGTGTCGCTGGCGGTGCTGCTGGGCCTGGGGCTCTTCGTGCTCAGGGTCACGAACGCGCATTTCGTGGAACTCGATGAAGAGCTGCTGCGTGACAAGTCGCGCCTGATCGCGCAGCTGGTCGCCGACAGTCGCTCGACGGACGAGCTGGCCCGCCACCTGGACCACCTGCTCTCCAGCCACGAGGGCTTGCACGCCGAACTCCATGCCGGCGACCGCACCGTGTACGACCGGGATGCGCTGGGGCTGGCGCAGGCGGTGCAGCGGCTGGAGGGGGCGGTGCCGCTCGTCGAGTGGACCCAGGCCGGGCGCACCTTCCGGGCCCTGGTGGTCCCGCTGGAGGCGCCGGCTGCACTCGGCGGCTCACAGCCCCTCGTCCTCACGCTGGCGCTGGACATCCACCACCACCAGCACTTCATGCAGGCACTGACCCGTTCGCTGGCGGTCTACCTGGGGGTGGCCGCGCTGGCGAGCGGGTTGCTGGGCTGGTGGTCGGCGCGCCGCGGGCTGGCACCCTTGCGTGAGATGAAGGCGCGTGCCCAGCGCGTGACCGCGCGCCAGCTCGACCAGCGCATGCCGGTGCAGGACGTGCCGGTGGAACTGGCCGACCTCGCCCTGGGGCTGAATACCATGCTCGATCGCTTGCAGCAGGACTTCGAGCGCCTGTCGCAGTTCTCAGGCGACCTGGCCCATGAGTTGCGCACGCCCATCAGCAACCTGCTCACGCAGACCCAGGTTTCGCTCGCACAGCAACGCGATGCCGCGGTCTACCGCGAGGTGCTGGCTTCGAACGCCGAAGAACTCCAGCGCCTGGCGCGCATGGTCTCGGACATGCTCTTCCTGGCCAAGGCGGATCATGGTCTGGCATTGCCGAGGCCGGAGCGCATCGTCCTGTCTGACGAGGTGCGGGCTCTGTTCGATTTCTATGAGGCGCTGGCTGAGGAGAAGGGGCTGCGCCTCGCGCTGGAGGGGCAGGCCGAGGTGGTGGGCGACCGGCTGATGGTGCGCCGCGCGGTGAGCAACCTCCTGTCCAATGCTCTGCGCCATGCGACACCGGGCACGGCGGTGCGCGTGACGCTGGGTGGGGCAGGGGAGGAGACCGTGCTGAGCGTGCACAACGAGGGGCCGTGTATCGACCCGCGTGACCTGCCTCGCCTCTTCGACCGCTTCTATCGGGTGGACAAGTCGCGCACCCACGCCGACACCGAGGGCACGGGCCTGGGCCTGGCGATCACTCAGGCGATCATGCGGGCCCATGCAGGCCGGGCGGTGGCCCACTCGCGGGACGGCCAGACCACGCTGTCGCTGCATTTCCCCTGAGGGCTGGCCCCGGGGACACCGATCACTTGAACAGGTCTCTCACGCGGTCGGTCCAGCTTTTGGCATTGGGCGAGTGGCGTTCGCCCCCCTTCTTGAGCGACTCGTCGAGTTCCTTCACCAGCTTGCGCTGGTGCTCGGTGAGCTTGACCGGCGTCTCGATCTGGATGTGGCAGTACAGGTCGCCCGGGTAGGCCGAGCGCACGCCCTTGATGCCCTTGCCGCGCAGGCGGAAGGTCTTGCCGTGCTGTGTGCCCTCGGGCAGTTCGATCTCGGCACGGCCTGACAGCGTGGGCACCTCGATGGCGCCGCCCAGGATGGCCGTGGTCATGCCCACCGGCACCGTGCAGTGCAGGTCGTCGCCATCACGCTCGAAGATGTCGTGCTTCTTGATGCGGATCTCGATGTAGAGATCACCGGCCGGCCCGCCATTGGTGCCCGGCTCGCCGTTGCCGGCCGAGCGGATGCGCATGCCTTCATCGATGCCGGCGGGGATCTTCACCTCCAGCGTCTTCGACTTCTTGAGCTTGCCCTGGCCGCCGCAGGTGGTGCAGGGCTCGGGGATCACCTTGCCCGTGCCGTGACAGTGGGGGCAGGTCTGCTGGATGCTGAAGAAACCCTGGCGCAGGTGGACCGTGCCCGAGCCCTGGCACGTGCCGCAGGTCTTCGCGCTGGTGCCGGGCTTGGCGCCGGTGCCGTGGCAGGTGTCGCACTCCTCCCAACTGGGAATGCGGATCTGCGCCTCCTTGCCATGCGCGGCCTCTTCGAGAGAGATTTCCATGGCGTAGGACAGGTCGCTGCCGCGATAGACCTGTGGGCCGCCGCCGCGACGGCCCCCGCCGGCCGCACCGAAGATGTCGCCGAAGATGTCGCCGAAGGCCTCGGCAAAACCGCCGAAACCCTCGGGGCCGGCGCCGCGAAAGCCGGCACCGCCCATGTTGGGGTCCACCCCGGCGTGGCCGTACTGGTCATAGGCGGCCCGCTTCTTGGGGTCGGAGAGCATCTCGTAGGCCTCCTTGGCCTCCTTGAAATGTTCCTCGGCCTCTTTGGCTTTCTCACCCTGGTTGCGGTCCGGGTGGTATTTCATGGCCAGCTTGCGATAGGCCTTCTTGATCTCGTCGTCCGACGCGTTCTTTGCGACGCCGAGGACGTCGTAGTAGTCACGCTTTGCCATGTTCTAGGTCACCTTCCAAAACGCAAATCCCCCGTGCGCAGTGTGGGCTGCCCACGGGGGTGGCTCACGGTCGTGGGCAAGCGTCGATTACTTCTTGTCCTTCACTTCGGTGAACTCGGCGTCCACCACGTTGTCGTCGGCCGGCTTGGTCGAAGCCTGGGCACCCGGCTTCGGGTCGGCCTGTGCTGCGCCGGCGGCCGCCTGGGCAGCCTGCATCTCGGCATAGACCTTCTCACCCAGCTTCTGGCTGGCGGTCATCAGCGCTTCGCTCTTGGCCTCGATGGCTGCCTTGTCCTCACCCTTGAGGGCTTCCTCGGCGTCCTTGATCGCAGCCTCGATGGCTTCCTTCTCCGACGCTTCGAGCTTCTCACCATGCTCGGCGAGCGATTTCTTCACGCTGTGCACCAGTGCATCGGCCTGGTTGCGGGCCTGCACGAGCTCCAGCTTGCGCTTGTCCTCGGCCGCGTTGAGCTCGGCATCCTTCACCATCTTCTGAATCTCTTCCTCGGTCAGACCCGAGTTCGCCTTGATGGTGATCTTGTTCTCCTTGCCGGTGGCCTTATCCTTCGCGCCCACGTGCAGGATGCCATTGGCGTCGATGTCGAAGGTCACTTCGATCTGGGGCACGCCGCGCGGGGCGGGAGGGATGCCTTCGAGATTGAACTCACCCAGCAGCTTGTTGCCGGAGGCCATCTCGCGCTCGCCCTGGAAAACCTTGATCGTCACGGCAGGCTGGTTGTCGTCAGCGGTGGAGAAGACCTGCGAGAACTTGGTCGGGATGGTCGTGTTCTTGCTGATCATCTTCGTCATGACGCCGCCCAGGGTCTCGATGCCCAGCGACAGCGGGGTCACGTCGAGCAGCAGCACGTCCTTGCGCTCACCGCCGAGCACCTGGCCCTGGATGGCCGCGCCCACGGCCACGGCCTCGTCGGGGTTCACGTCCTTGCGCGGATCCTTGCCGAAGAACTCCTTGACCTTCTCCTGCACCTTGGGCATGCGGGTCATGCCGCCCACCAGGATCACGTCGTCGATCTCGCCCACCTTCACGCCCGCATCCTTGATGGCCGTGCGGCAGGGTTCGATGGTGCGCTCGATCAGTTCTTCCACCAAGGCTTCGAGCTTGGCACGCGTGAGCTTGATGTTCAGGTGCTTCGGGCCCGAGGCATCGGCGGTGATGTAAGGCAGGTTGATGTCGGTCTGCGAGCTGTTCGACAGCTCGATCTTGGCCTTTTCGGCGGCTTCCTTCAGCCGCTGCAGGGCCAGCACGTCCTTGCTCAGGTCAACGCCTTGCTCCTTCTTGAACTCGGCGATGATGTAGTCGATGATGCGCTGGTCGAAGTCTTCGCCGCCCAGGAAGGTGTCGCCGTTGGTGGAGAGCACCTCGAACTGCTTCTCGCCGTCCACATCAGCGATCTCGATGATGGAAATGTCGAAGGTGCCGCCGCCCAGGTCATAGACGGCGATCTTGCGGTCGCCCTTGGCGGTCTTGTCCAGGCCGAAGGCCAGTGCGGCCGCAGTCGGCTCGTTGATGATGCGCTTGACTTCCAGGCCGGCAATGCGGCCGGCGTCCTTCGTGGCCTGGCGCTGGCTGTCGTTGAAGTAGGCCGGCACGGTGATCACGGCCTCGGTGACGGGTTCACCCAGGTAATCCTCGGCGGTCTTCTTCATCTTGCGCAGCACCTCGGCGCTGACCTGCGGCGGAGCGAGCTTCTTGCCGCGCACCTCCACCCAGGCATCGCCATTGTCAGCCTGCACAATCGAGTAGGGCATCAGGTCGATGTCCTTCTGAACTTCCTTCTCGGTGAACTTGCGGCCAATCAGGCGCTTCACCGCGTACAGCGTGTTCTTCGGGTTGGTGACGGCCTGGCGCTTGGCCGAGGCGCCGACCAGCACCTCGCCGTCTTCCTGATAGGCGATGATGGACGGCGTGGTGCGCGCACCCTCGCTGTTCTCGATGACCTTGGCGGTATTGCCTTCCATGATGGCCACGCACGAGTTGGTGGTGCCCAGGTCGATGCCGATGATCTTGCCCATGTTCAATGCTCCTGAATGCTGAAATCCGGTTGTCTGTTACTTGTGGATAAGTGCTCTGTATTTCAAGGGTGGAGGGTCCAGCCTCACTGAGGAGCCGAGACGGTCACCAGGGCCGGGCGCAGCACTCGGTCGGCGATCACGTAGCCCTTCTGCAGCACAGCCACGATGGTGTTGGGCTCTTGCTCTGCCGGCACCACGCTGATGGCCTGATGGTGGTGGGGATCAAACTTGTCACCGGCGGCCGGATTCACCTCCACCACCTTGTTCCGCTCCAGGGCCTGCGCCAGCTGGCGCAGCGTGGCGTGCACGCCTTCGCGCATCTGTTCCGGCGTGGCGTTTTCCACCGCCAGGGCGGCCTCCAGGCTGTCCTTGACGGGCAGCAGGCTGTCGGCGAAGCCCTCGATGGCGAACTTGCGTGTCTTGGCGATTTCCTCCTCGGCCCGACGGCGGGTGTTCTCCACCTCGGCCTTGGCCCTCAGATAGGCGTCGGAGACCTCGGCGTGCTTGGCTTCCAGTTCGGCCAGCTTCTGTTCGACGGCCACCAGTTCGGCGGGCTCAGCGGCCAGTTCGGCGGGCGCTGGTTGAGTCTGCTCAGGGTTCTGTGCTTCTGCCATGACGTCATGTTCCCAAAGAATGCCGGCCACTTGGGGATGCATCCTGGGGTTTCAAGAGGATGGAAGGCCCAATGGGCCACGGGGGTGTGAATTGTGAGGCAAATCACGGATGAGCTGACCCCGGAATCTGGGGGACTGTCTCAATATCGGGCACACTGCGGGGTGTTGCAAGCGGCTGCAGCCCCGGTGAGGAGTGGGGCTGTGGCGGTCCACAAGAACATCGAAGCACCCCCAGGGTGAAGTCCGGCCCGCCTTTGGAACCCAAGCCCGTCATCGATCCGAGCGATCCACCAGCTGCGCTCACCGGCCCCCGTCGCGCTGACCTGGCGCTGCGCACGGCCCTGGTCCTCGTCACGCCGGTGGTGCGCTGGCTTTTGCGGCGCGGCGTTCAGTATGGGGCGCTGGCCACGGCGCTCAAGCGCGTGTTCGTGAAGGTCGCCGCCGAAGAATTGGAGCGCACCGGGCGCCGCACCACCGATTCGGCCGTGAGTGTGCTCAGCGGCGTGCACCGCAAGGACGTGCGGGCCTTCTACCAGCTGGGCCGCGCCCTTCAGCGCGACAAGAGCCTCTCACCGGCGTCCCTGGTCTTCACCCGCTGGGCGACCGATGCCCAGTGGCGCGACCCCATCAGCGGCCAGCCGCTGCGGCTGCCGCGGCTGGGCCCGGCCCCGTCTTTCGAGGCCCTGGCCCGCGAGGTCTCGACCGATGTGCACCCGCGCACCCTGCTGGACGAGTTGCTCCGTCTGGAGCTGGTTCGGCTCGTGGACGACGAGGTGCAGCTGGCGGCCGACAGTTTCGTCCCTTCGGCCGACGAAGCGGCGATGGCCGAGCTGTTTGCCGCCAACGGCGCAGACCACCTCTCGGCGGCCGTGCACAACCTCACCACATCCGGGCCCAAGATGCTCGAGCAGAGCGTTTTTGCCACCGGTCTGTCGCGGGCGTCGGCCGAGGAGCTGGGAGTGCTGGCGCGCCGGCTCTGGGCCGAGGCCTTTGCCCGCATGGCGGAGGAGGCGAGCCGCCGTCACCAGGCCGACCAGCCCGCCTTCCCGGCATACCGCATGCGCTTTGGCATTTACTACTACACCGAGCCCATGAGCCCGGAACGTCGGGAACCCCCGGGTTCCACGGAGAGGTCGGAGTGAATCGTTCGTTCAGGCTTTCTTGGCTGGGAGTTCTGCTGCCTGCATTGGGCGCAGCGCTGGCCAGCTGTGGTGGCGATGGGGTGGGGTCGGGCGGAACCGGCGCGCCGGTGAGTGTGAGCTCGGCCACTGTGAACGGCTTTGGCAGCGTCGTGGCCGACGGATCCGTGTATGGCACCGATGGGGCCACGGTGCGTGAGGAGACCCGGCCCGGCGTGTTCAGTGACACCGTGCTCGAGCTGGGGCAGGGGCTCACCTTGCGCTACCAGGGGCCCGAGGGTGCCGAGCAGGCGATCCGCGTGGATGTGGAACCCGCGCTGGTGGGGGCGGTGTCCGCAACCCCGTCTGCAGGGACCTTCGCGGTGCGCTCGCAGACGGTGCGGATCAACACGGATCCCGATCAGGGCCCGGTGACGTTCTTCGAAGGATTCCATGGGCTGAGCGGGCTGTCGGCCGGAGAGCAGGTGCGTGTGTACGGGGTCTTGCGCAGGAACGGCAGCAGCCAGGAGATCCGGGCCAGCCGGATCGAGAAGCTGCCGGCGGTGCCGGCGGCAGACCGGGTGGTGGGGGTGGTCAGCGCGCTCGACACCACAGGCGGGGCCCTGCGCTTTTCGTTGGGCAGCCTCCTGGTCGATGCCACGCAGGCGACCGTGCTGGATGGCCCGGTGGCCAACGGCCTTCGTGTGGCGGTGTGGTTCTCGCCAGGCACCGACCAGGTGCAAGGCGTGCGGGTGCTGCGCCTCAACGAGCCGGGCAGCATCTCGACCCCCGGGCGTATCGGCGGTGTGGTGGGCCAGTTGGACGAGTCCGCCCAGACTTTCGAGCTGGCGGGTGTGTTGGTGCGCTATGCCGGGGCACAGGTCACTCCGCAGGGGCCGCAGTTCCAGCTCGGTGATGGCGTCTTCGTACGGGTGCGCGGCAGCCACCTTCAGGATGGGAGCTTCCTCGCCACGCGGGTGCAGGTGCGCAAGCGGGCCGACCCCGGCTTCGTGGAGGTGGAGCTGACCGGCCCGGTGGAAGATTGGAGCTCGCTGGGCCGCTTCCAGGTGCGTGGGACTCCGGTCAATGCCCAGGGTGCCGGCTTCCGCGGGAACTGCGGGCATCCCTCAAACCCGGCCCTGACCGTGGGGCAGCGGGTGCGCATCGAGGGGGGGGTGCAGACCGGCGCCCAGGGCTCCTACGTTCAGGCGGCGATCGTGCACTGCCTGAACACGCCCTGACGGGTACGGCAACTCAGCCGAGGTCGTCCAGCGAGGCGCTCCAGCGCCGCCAGTCGGCCAGTTGCCGGCGGTCGCGCTTGGTCGGGCGTCCCTGCTCGATGGCCTGGGCGGGGTCGGCCAGATAGCGGCGGTTGCGCGCCGCCTCTTCGCGCGCCCGAATGCTCTCAACGGTCTCTTCGTAAAGCTGCTGGGCCACGGGGGCCGGGCCGCGTACGTCGCTCAGGCCGCGGACCACCACCACGCGCGTGATGCCCGACTGCTGGATGCTCAGTCGGTCCCCGATGCGCACGTCGCGGGCCGGCTTGGCTGGCTGCTCATTGACCTTCACCCGCCCTTTGTCCACCTCGTCGGTGGCCAGGCTGCGCGTCTTGAAGAAGCGCGCGGCCCACAGCCATTTGTCCAGGCGCACGGTGTCCATGGGATGTCAGTTCGTGGCGCCAAGCGCCCGCGCCCGCTCGCGCTGCCGCTCCAGGGCCCCCACGTCCGGCGTCTCCCGCGTGGGCCATCCCGCCAGATGCTGCTCGGACAAGGCGCTCAGTGCGGCAATCCACTCATGCTGATCGTTCAGGCAGGGGATGTAGTGGAAGTCCTTGCCGCCTGCTCCCAGGAAGGCTTGCCTGCCCTCCATGGCGATCTCCTCCAGGGTTTCGATGCAGTCGCTCACGAAGCCGGGGCAGGCCACGTCCACGCGCTCCACGCCCGATCGACCCAGCTCGATCAGCGTGGGCTCGGTGTAGGGCTGCAGCCAGGGAGCCTTGCCAAACCGGCTCTGGAAGGTGATCACCCACTGGTCCGGGCGCAGTCCCAGGCGGTCGGCCAGCAGCCGGGCGGTCTTGTGGCATTCGCAGTGGTAGGGGTCACCGAGCGTCAGGGTGCGCTGGGGCACGCCATGGAAGCTCAACAGCAGGCGGTCCGGTCGGCCGTGGTCCATCCAGTACTGGCTGATGCGGCGAGCCAGCGCATCGATGTACATCGGGTGGTCGTGATAGTGGTTCACGAAGCGCAGTTCGGGCAGTGTGCGGACCCGGCGGGCCCAGTCACCCACGGCATCGATCACACTGGCAGTGGTGGTCCCGGAGTACTGCGGATAGAGCGGCAGCACCAGCACGCGGGTGGCGCCGGCCGCCTTCAGCGCGTCGAGTTGCGCGGCGACCGACGGCTGACCGTAACGCATCGCGGCTGCCACCTTCACCCGGTGCCCCCGTTCACCCAGATAGCCCTGAAGCAGCTTGGCCTGCTTGTCGGTCCACACCCGCAGCGGGGATCCCTCAGCGGTCCAGATGCTGGCGTACTTGGCCGCCGACTTGGCAGGGCGCACACGCAGGATGATGCCGTGCAGGATGATCTTCCACAGCCAGCGAGGGATCTCCACCACACGGGGATCACTGAGGAACTGGGCCAGATAGCGGCGCAGGGCGGGCGCCGTCGGTGCGTCCGGCGTGCCAAGGTTGCACAGCAGCACGCCGGTGAGGGGGGGCTGTCCGTGGCGGTAGGCGGGTTCTTGGGCAAAGCTCATGCGGGTGGCGGGCTCCTTCGGGCCCGATTATTCCCGACGGCCGATGGCCCCGCGCGGTGGGGGGCTCAGGCGCGGGCCGTCGGCCGCGGGGCCACACGCTGCACGTCGGCCAGGACCTTGTCCAGCGAGATCGGTTTGGTCCAGTAGCCCACGAAGCCGGCCGCGCGTGCACGCTCGATGTCGTCAGGCATCGCATCTGCCGAACACATGAAGGCCGGCGTATCCTGCAGGCCGTGCAGGTGGCGCAGGTCCTGGAGAACCTCGAATCCGCTCTTGCCGGGCAAGTGTGCATCAAGCACGAGGATGTCGGGACGCCAGCCCTGCACGAGGGACAGGGCCTGGGGCCCGTCTTCTGCCACGCGCAGCTCGACGTGGGCACACAGCTTCATGGCCTCCTCGAAGAGCAAGGCGTTGATGGGGTTGTCCTCGACGTAGAGCATGCGCACCAGGCCCGCTTCCCGGGGCAGGCTCGGCGGCTCGGTCCGTGGGGGCTGCCCTGGCAACGGGGGCGCGGTGAGTGGGGTGTCGGCCCGCGGCAGTTCCACGCTGACGGTGGTGCCCACGCCGGGGGTGCTGCTGACGGTGATGCTGCCACCCATTTCCTCGATGAAGCGTTTGGCGATCAGCAAGCCCAGGCCCGTGCCTTCGACGGACGACGTCTCACGCCCCAGGCGCTCGAAGGGCTGGAACAGGCGCTCGAGCTGATGCGGCTCGAGCCCGGCGCCGGTATCTTCGATGTCCAGGCGCAGGTGCCGCCCTGTGGCCACGCCACAGCGAAGCACGACGCGACCCGGCGACCGGTTGTACTTGATGGCGTTGGAGACGAGGTTGATGAGCACCTGTCGTGTGCGCTGGACATCGGCCAGGATGTTCCAGTGGCCGTCGATGCGGTTGTCGATGTGGACCTGCGCTTGCCGGGCCAGGGGGGCGAGCAGCTCCAGGGCTTCACCGACCACGGTGCCCAGATGGAGCGTTTCAGGCGAGAAGGCGAGCTGGCCGGCCTCCACGCGTTGCAGGTCCAGCACATCGTTGATGAGCGCGAGCAGATGGCGGCCCGCCTGCAGCATGTGGGCCGCATAGTCCTGCACCTGAGCGGGGTTGGCACTGTTGGCACTCATCCCCAGCAATTGCGCGAAGCCGATCATGGCGTTCAGCGGGGTGCGGATCTCGTGGCTCATGCGCGAGAGGAACTCGGTCTTGGCCTGGCTGGCCAGTTCCGCTGCCTGCTTGTCGCGCAAGGCCTGCTCGGCCTGCTTCAGCCGGGTGATGTCTGAGTAGGTCCCCACCAGGCGAAGGGCGCGACCATCCGGTGAGCGGCTCATGGCCTTGCCACGTTCGAACACCCACAGGTAGTGGCCGTCGCGGTGACGCATGCGGTGCTCGGACTGGTAGTCCTCGGTGTGTCCCTTCAAATGCGCAATCAGCGCACGCCGCACGCGCGGCAGGTCATCGGGGTGGATGCGTTGCACCCACTCCCGGGGGTGATTGCTCAGCGCATCGTCTCCGTGACCGAGGTTGGCCCGCCAGCTGTGCGAGTAGTACACCTCGTTGCTGCGAACATCCCAATCCCACACACCGTCTCCGCTGCCTTCGAGCGCAAACTTCCATCGTTGCTCACTCTGGGCCAGCGCCTGCTCGGCCTGGCGCTGGCGGGTGATGTCCCGGAAGGTGATCACGGCTGACATGGACGCCTCTTCGGGGGCCAGCCGCAGGGGCTGGGCGCTCACGCCCAGCCAGCGCGCCTCTCCTTGTGCTGTCCTGAGGGCGTAGACCTGTTCAGGCACGGGCTCACCCGCCTCCAGGGCCCGGTGGACGGGATGGGCAGCGCTTGGCAACGGGCTCAGGTCTTCGCGCAGCAGGTCCAGGCCCGGACGCATCATGAGCTGATCCATGGGCAGGTCGAGAATGCGGCAGGCCGCCGGGTTGACGGCCACCACCACACGCTCGCGGGTGAGCACCATCAGCCCATCGCTGATGGCCAGGGTCACCGAGCGGTAGAGCGCTTCGCTCAGGCGCAACCTTTCGGCGGCAATGCTGCGCTCGGTGATGTCCATGCCCACGCGAACGGTCCCGCCGCTTGCGATGGCTTCTTCGGTCAGCATGATCCGGCGGTCGCGGTAGCGCAGCTCCCGGGGGGCAGCGCCGCGGGCTGGGGCCGTCGTGAGCCAATCGAGGAAGCTGTCCTCCTGGCCCGCAGCATCCGGGTAGTCGCCGGCCTGCAATCCCAGGCGCACGGCGTCCCGCCAGTTCGCACCATGGGGGTCGGTCAGATGCCGTCCCGGACCCTCGCGCCAGCTTCGGTTGGCATGCACGATGCGGTCGCTGGCATCGGTGATGACGATGATCGCGCCGACGCTGTCAATGGCGTCCTGCAGCAATCCTTGAGCTTGGCGGGCCTGTTGCTGAATGCGAAGTTCCTCGGTCACCACCCGGGTGGCACCGCGGTAGCCTCGAAAGGCGCCGGCAGAGTCGAAGACCGGGGTACCCGACACCGAGACCGCGAGCCGTCCCCGCGGCGTCTCGCGCTCCATCACCAGGTGGCTGAACGGCTCCCGCGCTTCCCGGGCCCGCACGTAGGTGGCGTGACTGCCGGCGTGCTCCGGATCACTGCTGGGTGCGAACAGGTCGCGCGCGCGCAGGCCGATTTCGTCGCTGGGTCGCAGCCCGGTGTGCTTTTCGATGCCGGCGGACACCCAGGTGATGCAACCGTTGTGGTCGCTTTCCCAGAGCCAGTCGCTGCCGGCCAGGCTGGCTGTGCGCACCCGGGCCTCCTGCAGCCGCGAGCGCTGCTCCCGGAGGCGGGACTGGAGCATGTCTTCGAGCATCCGCCCGAGTCGCAGCAGACCGTCACGGCCAGCATCGGTCAACGGGCGCGGCTGCAGGTCATACACGCACAGCGTGGCGACCACTTCCCCTTCGACACGCAGCGGCAGGCTGGCAAAGAAGCGCAGCCGGTAAGCGTCCACGACAAAAGGATGGTCGGCATAGCGCGGGTCCAAGGTCAGATCCTCGACCACGCTCAGACCCTCGATGTGCAAGGTGTGGTTGCACAAGGCCAGGTACCGGGGCACTTCCTGGATCGAGGCCCCGACGATCGCTTTGTACCAGTGCCGGTCCCGGTCCATGAAGCCCAGCAGTGCCAGGGGGCAGTCCGTGACACCGGCCGCCAGCTGCACGGCCGCATCGAAACTCGGCTCGGCAGCCGTGTCCATGATGCGCAACTCGTGCAGGCGCTCCAGGCGGCGGTTCTCGTCGGGGGCAGGGCGGGACATGGTGTCCGGAACAGCGGGGCGGTGAGGGGTAGGCAATGAGTCCGCTGCGCACTATAGGGGAAGGTGTGTGGCATTCCGCAGGGTGGGCCCTCGGGATTGTCCGAGGTTTGCGGCAGAAGTTGACGAATGCGCTACCGTGTCGGTCTTGTCCTGCTTCCACGCCAATCCCGTGACCCCTGTGGCCCTGACGCTCGACCTCGACGACACCCTGTGGCCGATCTGGCCGGCCATCGAGCGGGCTGAGGTGCACTTGCATGGCTGGCTGGCGCAGCGCGCGCCGGCCACCGCGGCCCGTTTCGACACTGCCGGCCTGCGAGCGCTGCGCGACGAGGTGGCGCGCACCCACCCCCACTGGGCCCACGACCTCAGCGCCGTGCGCCTGGAGAGCCTGCGGCGCGCGCTGGCCGCCGCGGGCGACGATGTCCGGCTGGCCGAGCCGGCCTTCGAGACCTTCCTGCAGTGGCGGCACCGGGTAGACCTCTATGAAGACGTGGTGCCGGCGCTCGAGCGCCTGGCCTCGCGCTTCCCGCTGGTGGCCCTGACGAACGGCAATGCCGATCTGCGCGCCATCGGGCTGGCGCCCTGGTTTCGCAGCGTGGTGAGTGCACGGGGGTTCGGGCGAGGCAAGCCGCATGCCGACATCTTCATGGAGGCCTGCCGTCAGGCGCAGGCGCCGCCGGCGCAGGTGCTGCACGTGGGCGATGACCTCCTGCTGGACGTGGAGGCGGCGCTGGCGGCTGGCCTGCAGGCGGCCTGGGTGGCGCGTCCGGACATCCACGCGGATGTGGACCGTGCACCGCCGGGGACCCACCATGTGGTGAGGAGCCTGGGCGAACTGGCGGACCGGCTGGGCGTCTGAGCAACCGACGCCGGCGCCGCTCAAGGGGTGGCGTAGCTGAAGATCTCGAAGTGCAGGCAGGCGGCCCGAGGGTCATCGGGCGGGGCGCCCAGGCCGATCACGCCGCGGCCGTGCAGCATGCAGCGACCACGGCGCAGCACGACCGTCTCGGGCTCGTTGGCAAAGCGCACGAAGCTGCCGTTGCTGCTCTGGTCGTCGAGGTGGAAGTTGCCGCCGTGCCATTCGATGCGCGCATGCAGGCGCGAGACGCGGGTGTCATCGATGCACAGTGTCGATTCGGGACTGCGGCCCAGCACGACGGGGGTCTGCTGTGGGGTGAAGGTCTGGTGGGTGCCGCCCACGGTCAGCCGGAGGCATTCGGCCGACGGTGTGTCGGTGAAGTCCGAGAACAGGGTCGAGACCGGGGCGTCGTCGGCCCAGGTTTCCAGCATGAAGACCTTGCACGGCTCCGCGCGGCCGCGCAGGTGCAGTCGGTCAAGGCAACGGAAGCGCTGGCGATCGAGCCGGCTGAGTTGGGCATGCACGGCGTCGGTGATCAGCACCTCGTTGTCGCCGGCATGCTCCAGCAGCCGGGCGGCGACGTTGACGGCGTCTCCGAAGCAATCGCTGTCCACCTCGATGATTTCGCCATGGGCCAGGGCCACGCGCAGCTTGAGAGAGGCAGCACCGGTTTCGGCGTCTGCCATGATGCGGGCGATGGCGTCCTGCATCTCGCAGGCAGCGCGCGCACTGCGAACCGGTTTGTCGAAGATGGCCATGAGGCCGTCGCCCAGCGTCTTGACGACGGCGCCGTGCTGGGAGCGCACCACCTGGGTGAGAACCCCGACGGTGCGGGTGATGATCTCGGCGGCCTGGGTGTTGCCCAGGGATTCGTAGAGCGACGTGCTGCCGCGCAGGTCGGCAAACAGGACGGTTCGCTCGCGGGATGAGGCCATCTGCACAGTGTGAAAAAACTCACGCGCAGTGTAGCCGCAGCCTGAGGGCAGCCGACATGAAAACGGCTCGGGACTGACCCCGAGCCGTTGCTTTCATGCCAAAACCTTTCACATCGCAAACTTTTGCACCGGCCCGGTGCAGGTGGTGCGATGTTTCAGAGGTTGTCGAGGTAGGTCCTGAGTTTGTCCGAGCGGCTGGGGTGCTTGAGCTTGCGGATGGCCTTGGCCTCGATCTGGCGGATGCGCTCGCGCGTCACGTCAAACTGCTTGCCCACCTCCTCCAGGGTGTGGTCGGTGCTCATCTCGATGCCGAAGCGCATGCGCAGCACCTTGGCCTCGCGGGGGGTGAGGCTGTCGAGGATGTCCTTGACCACGTCGCGCAGGCCGGCCTGCATGGCCGCATCCACCGGGGCGGTGTTGTTGGTGTCCTCGATGAAGTCGCCCAGGTGGGAGTCGTCGTCGTCGCCGATGGGGGTTTCCATCGAGATAGGCTCCTTGGCGATCTTCATGATCTTGCGGATCTTGTCCTCGGGCATCTCCATCTTCTCGGCCAGCGTCGGCGCATCGGGTTCGAAACCGAACTCCTGCAGGTGCTGGCGCGAGATGCGGTTCATCTTGTTGATCGTCTCGATCATGTGCACCGGGATGCGGATGGTGCGGGCCTGGTCGGCGATCGAGCGCGTGATGGCCTGACGGATCCACCAGGTGGCGTAGGTCGAGAACTTGTAGCCGCGACGGTATTCGAACTTGTCCACCGCCTTCATCAGGCCGATGTTGCCTTCCTGGATGAGGTCAAGGAACTGCAGGCCTCGGTTGGTGTACTTCTTCGCGATGGAAATCACCAGGCGCAGGTTGGCCTCGATCATCTCGCGCTTGGCTTCGCGGGAGGCGGCTTCGCCTTCGTTCATGCGCTTGTTGATCTCCTTGAGATCTTCCAGCGGAACGACGGCGCGGGCCTGGATGTCGATGAGCTTTTGCTGCAGTTCCTGGATGGCCGGCAGGTTGCGCACGAGCACGCTGCTGTAGGGTTTGCCGGCCGCGGCTTCCTTCTCGGCCCACTTGAGGTTGAGCACGTTGGCGGGGAAGACCTTGATGAAGTGCTCCTGCGGCATGCCGCACTTGTCCACGGCGATCTTGCGGATCTCACGCTCATAGCGGCGCACGTCGTCCACCTGCGAGCGCAGGATGTCGCACAGCTTCTCGATGGTCTTGACCGTGAAGCGGATGGTCATCAACTCGTCGGAAATCGCCTGCTGGGCCTTGTTGTAGGAGGCCGACTTGTACCCGTCTTTCTCATAGGCGCGGCGCATCTTGTCGAAATCGGCGCGCAGCCGGGCGAATTTCTCCAGCGCAGCGGACTTGAGCTCCTCGAGCTTCTTGGTCAGCGCCTTGGAGCCGCCGTTGCCGTCGTCGTCGTCTTCCTCGTCGAATTCATCAAAGTCTTCCTCGGCGACGTAGTCGTCGGCCTCATCGTCCGAGACAAAGCCGTCCACCACCTCGGAGATCTGCATCTCGCCGGCGGCGATCTTCTCGCCCAGCGAGAGGATCTCGGCAATGGTCGTGGGCGAGGCCGAGATGGCCAGCATCATGGCCTGCAGTCCACCTTCGATGCGCTTGGCGATCTCGATCTCGCCCTCACGGGTGAGCAGTTCGACCGTGCCCATTTCGCGCATGTACATGCGCACCGGGTCGGTGGTGCGGCCGAATTCGCTGTCCACGGTGGACAGGGCAGCCTCTGCCTCCTCCTCGGCTTCTTCTTCGGTCGCGGTGGTGGTCGTGCCTCCGGCGATCAGCAGGGTGGCAGCATCGGGGGCTTGCTCATAGACGGCAATGCCCATGTCGTTGAGCATGGACACGATGGCGTCCATGATCTCGGCCTCCACCAGCTTTTCGGGCAGGTGATCGTTGATCTCCGCGTGGGTCAGGAACCCCCGCGTCTTGCCCATCTTGATGAGGGTCTTGAGCTCGGTGCGACGCTTGTTGACCTCTTCTTCGGTCAGCATGGTCTCGTCCAGCCCGAACTCACGCATCAGCGCGCGCTCCTTGGCGCGGCTGACCTTCATGCGCAGCGGCTTGGCCTTGGGCTTGTCGTCTTCCTCGCCGGCGGCTTCGACCTCGGGCTCCACTTCACCTTCGAGGTCGGCATCGATGTCGGAGAAATCCTCATCGGCATCCAGGGCCGGGCGCCCCTTCTTGGCCGATGCGGTCTCCGCCTTCGGCTTGCGTCCACGCTTGCCCTTGGGAGCGGCATCGACCTCGGCGGCGGCGGCCTTGGACGTACGGGTGCCGGCGGTCTTGGTCGCAGCCTTGGACGCGGCGGCCTTCGCCGGCGCCTCCTTCACGGCAGCGGCTGCCTTGGAAGCTTTCTTCTTCTCGGCGGGTTCAGCGGCTGCGGCCTTGGTGGCGGCCTTGGGGCTGGCACTCTTCTTGGCGGTCATGCGTTTCCTCGAATGGTCTGGGACGAAGGGTTCCGGTCCATGCATGCGTCTGAGCCCCCCGCGCAGCAGGCAGGAACAGTCATTTCAGATGCACGAACGAAACATGTCGGCGCTGCAATGCGGCACATGCGGCCGGCAGTCGCCGACTCAAGGGGCAAGCTCGCGTGAACCTGGATGAATTGCAGCCCTTGCGGGAAAGGGGTGGCCGTTGTGCGTAACCCGTGTCGCGGGTGGCCGGGGTCCGGAGGTGCTGCTGTCACTCTTGCCGCTTCAGTAACCTTTCATTATCGCTTACAGAGCGCCTTCCGTCAAACCTCACCCCGGCTGCGCCAGCGCCCGCAGCCGCTGGATGCGCTCATTGACTTCGCGCAGCCGATGCAGCGCCAGGGGGTCGGCGCCGACGTGGCGGGCCAGTTGATGCGATTCGCGCGTCAATCGCTCGATCCAGAGCTGGTCGATGGAGCGGCGCAGGTCATCGAAACGGACCACGTCGGCGACGGCCAACCCGCTGATCGCGCGCCGCGCCGCCTCGAGCAGCGGGTGGTCGGCCAGGGCGCTTTCCAGCGCCGGCCAGGGCGCCGGGCCATGCTCGGCCAGGAAGCGTTCCATCCACGCGCACAGCTCCCCATGCGGGGGCGGGAGTTCGTGCAGGAACTGGTGGTCTTCGGCCGACAGGCGGTCCCACCATTCGCTGTGCTGCAGCAGCAGCCGCAGCGCGTTGTCGGCGGGGCCGGGCGGTGGTGTGCGGGGGCCGGCAGGGCGGGGCGGTTCGTCGCGCCCCCGCCATCCTCTTCGCCGCGGGGCATCGCCGGCGTGGCTGCGCGGGCCTTTGCCCGTCGCCGGGGGGCGTCCTTGCCAGAGGTCGAGCAGGTCGGGCGCGTTCAGGCCGCCAGCCTGGGCGAGGTCGGCGAGGATCTGCTGCTTGAGCACGCCGTCGGGCAGCTGGTTCCACAGCGGCTTGGCCGCCGCCAGCAGGTGGGCCCGACCTTCGGCCGTGCTGAGATCCAGGCCTTGGCGGGCGGTATCGAGCAACTGGCGCGACAGGGGCACCGCATCGGCCACGCACAGCGCGAAGGCGTCGCGACCATGTTCGCGGATGTAGGAATCCGGGTCGTGCTCGGGCGGCAGGAACAGGAACTTGATCGTGCGGGTGTCGCTGGCGTGCGGCAGGGCCGCTTCGAGGGCCCGCACGGCCGCGCGGCGGCCGGCGGCATCGCCGTCGAAGCTGAAGACGAGGGTGTCGGTGAAGCGCAGCAGCTTGTGCACGTGTTCGGCGGTGCAGGCGGTGCCCAGGGTGGCCACGGCATTGGGGAAGCCCAGCTGCGCGAGCGCCACCACGTCCATGTAGCCCTCGACCACCAGGGCGTAGCCGAGCTGGCGCAGGGCCTGGCGAGCTTCGTACAGGCCGTAGAGTTCGCGGCCCTTCACGAAGACCGGGGTCTCCGGGGAATTCAGGTACTTGGGCTCGCCCTGGTCGATCACACGCCCGCCGAAGCCGATGACCTCGCCGCGCACGTTGCGGATGGGGAACATCACCCGGTCGCGGAAGCGGTCATAGCGCCGGGCGTCTTCGCCGTCATCCTGGACGATGACGAGGCCGGCTTCGGCCAGCAGGGGGTCGTCGTAGTGAGGAAAGGCGCTGGCCAGGCTGCGCCAGCCTTCGGGGGCATAGCCCAGCGCGAACCGTGCCGCGATGTCGCCGGTGAGCCCGCGGCGCTTGAGGTAGTCGATGGCGCGCGGGCTGGCCTTGAGCTGCTTGCGGTAGTGTGCAGCGGCGCGCTCCAGCACCTCGGTCAGGGTGCCCTGGCGCTCGCGCTGCTGCTGCGCCTGCGCCCGTTCCTCGGGCGTGCTGTCGTCCTCGGGCACGGCCAGGCCCACCTGCTGGGCGAGGTCGCGCACGGCGTCGATGAAGCCCAGCCCCCCGTGCTCCATGAGGAAGTCGATGGCGTTGCCATGCACGCCGCAGCCAAAGCAGTGATAGGTCTGGCGTGAGGGGCTGACGATGAAACTCGGTGTTTTCTCGCCGTGGAAGGGGCACAGACCCTTGAAGTTGATGCCGGCCTTCTTGAGTTGGACGTAACGGCCCACGATCTCGACGATGTCGATGCGGGCGAGCAGGTCCTGTTTGAAGCCGGGTGGGATCACGTGCGGAGTCTAACCCCGGGGCCTGTCACGCTGGATCCTGGGGCTCGGCTTCGTCGATGGAGCGACTGAATGTAGTCGAAATACTTTTGATGTAGTACAGAGGTCAGGCCGCGGATACAGGCGCGACTCGGCATGATTTTTCTGCGGGTCAATCCTAGTTTGTAAGAGATTGGTAACAACTAGACTCCGGTCCACGGGTGCGTGATCCATGGAGGAGTGATGCAGAAAAGTCGACGTGATGTAGTCAAACTACTTTCCGCGGTGGCCGGCGTGCCGGTCCTGAGCTGGCACACACGGGCGGGTGCGTGGACCGCCGGGCAGCTGACGGTCTGGGTGAATGCCGACAAGGGGCACGAAGGCTTGCGCCGGGTGGCCGAGGCCTATGCCCAGCGCAGCGGCCGCAAGGTGGTGGTGCAGCACTTCGAGCAGGCGGTCGATCGCTTCGAGGCGGTCATGAAGGAGGGAGGGCAGGGCGGACCGGACATCTGGATCTGGCCCCACGACCGCATCGGCGACTGGATCCAGCGCGGCTGGATCGCGCCGGTGCAGCCGAGCGAACCTGTGCGCAGCGACATCGTGCAGGTGGCCTGGGATGGCTTCACGCAAGGCGGCAAGATCTGGGGCTACCCGCTGTCGGTGGAGGCGGTGGCCCTGGTCTACAACAAGGCGCTGGTGGCCCAGCCGCCGGCCAGTTTCGAGGAGGTGCTCGCCCTGCACGAGAAGCTCAAGCCCAAGGGCATCCGCGCCCTGGGCTGGGAGACGGGCAGTCCGTACTTCACCTGGCCGCTGATGGCCGCCGGCGGGGCCTATGTCTTCCAGCGGCGCATCGACGGCAGCTACGAGCCGCGGGACACCGGCATCAACCATCCCGGCGCGGTGCGGGCGGGCCAGTACCTCCAGCAGCTGATGGCCGCCGGCGTGATTCCCCAGGGCGGCTTGAGCTATTCGGAGGCCGAGGCCGACATGCAGGACGGCCAGCAGGCCATGTGGATCACGGGCCCGTGGGCGTGGGAAGGGCTGAAGTCGAACGGCATCGACTTCGGCGTCGCGCCGCTGCCCACGCTGGGGGGGCGTCCGGCGCGACCCTTCGTGGGTGTGCTCGGTGCCATGGTGGTGGAGGGCTCGCCGCACCGGGCCCAGGCGATCGACTTCATCGAGAACCACCTGCTCAAGCCCGAGAGTCTGCAGCGCATCAACGCCGACAAGCCGCTGGGCGTGCCCGCGTCGCGTCGCATGTTCTGGAGCCAGTATGCCGATGCGCGCGTGCGCGCCTCCATGGAGGCCATCTACGCGGGGCGTCCGATGCCCAGCAACAGCGAGATGACCTGGTTCTGGCAGCACCTGTCCGCTGCGCTGCGTGAGATCAACAGCGGCACCCGTGGGCCACGTGAGGCGCTGGATGCGGCTGCGGCTCAGATCCGTGCGCTGGCGTCGCAAGGGCGGCCGGTGGCAAGCCGCTGAGCCGGTCAATCGCCGCGAACCGCCCCCTCGCGGCGCGGGTCGGCGCCACCCAGCCAGCCGCGCGGGTGGCGTTGCAGCGCCTGGGCTCCGCTGGTCATGGGGGCCTCTCGAACGGTGTGCCCGCGCTGCCGCAGGGTCTCGAGGGTCGCACTCGGAAAACGATCCTCTTCCAGCAGCAGGGGTCCGCCGGTGGTGCCGAAGTTGGGCAGGTCGAGCGCCTGCTGGGCATCCAGCCCCCAGGCCAGGGTGCCCAGCAGGGCCTTGGCCGTGTAGTGGATGATGAGTGCCCCGCCCGGCGAGCCGACGTTGAGCACGAGTTCGCCGCTGTTGCGATCGAAGACCAGCGTGGGACTCATGGACGAGCGGGGGCGCTTGCCGGGCTCGACGCGGTTGGCCACGGGGCGTCCTTCGGCATCGGTGGGCACGAAGGCGAAGTCGGTGAGCTGGTTGTTGAGCAGGAAGCCGCCGGGCAGGCCAGTGCCGCCGTCGACGAGCTGCCGCGCACCGAAGGCATCCTCGATCGTCGTGGTCAGGGCCACCGCACGGCCTTCGCGGTCGATGACCGAGAGGTGCGAGGTTCCGTGCTCGGGCGCGTCGGGTTGCGGCGCCCAGGCGCTGGGCTGGCCATCCGGGCGGCCGGGCAGGGCCCGCTCCATGGCCCGCTCGCCGATGAGCCGGGCACGCTCGGCCAGGTAGGCGGGTGCCAGCAGGCTGCGCCAGGTGCCCGCGGGCGGCGCCGCGAAGTCGGGGTCGGCCACGTACTGGGCGCGGTCGGCAAAGGCCAGCCGGGAGGCTTCGGTGTAGGTGTGCAGGAAGGCCGGGGTGGGTCGCCCCGCGAGCAGGGGCGAACCCGTGGGCGCGGCGTGTTCGAGCAGGCCGAGGATCTGAGCCACGGCCAGGTGCCCGGAGGACGGTGGCGGGAAGCCGCACAGGCGCCAGGTGCGCCACTCGCTGCACAAGGCGTCGCGGCGGCGGGGCTGGTAGGCTGCCAGATCGGCCTCGCTCAGGCGCCCGGGCCGCGCGGGGTGGCTGCGCACCTTGGCCACGATGCTGCTGGCGATCGGCCCGCGATAGAAGGCCTTTGCACCGTCGCGGGCCAGTGTGCGCAGGACGGCCGCCAGGGCCGGGTTGCGCAGACGGTGTCCGACCGGATGCGGTTCGCCGTTGGGGTGATAGAAGTAGGCAGCCGCAGCCGGGTCGAGGCGCAGGTACGCGTCGGCCTTCAGCAGCGCATGCAGCCGGGGGCTGACCGGGAAGCCGTCTTCGGCCAGGGCGATGGCGGGTTCGAACAGGCGCGCCCAGGGCAGCCGGCCGTGGGCGCGGTGGGTGGCTTCGAGCAGGCGCATCACGCCGGGCGTGCCCACCGACAGGCCACCCACCACGGCGTCGCGAAACGGCAGCGGCCGGCCCTGGGCGTCGAGGAAGAGCCGTTCGTCGGCAGCAGCCGGCGCGGTTTCGCGGCCGTCCCAGGCATCGAGCCGTCGGCCATCCCAATGCAGGAGGAAGGCGCCCCCGCCGATGCCGCTGGACTGCGGCTCGACGAGCGTGAGCACGAGTTGCGCGGCGATGGCCGCATCCACCGCGGTGCCGCCCTCGCGCAGCATGCGCCAGCCGGCGTCGGTGGCCAGCGGGTGGGCGGTGGCGATGGCCTGGCGGCGGGCCAGGACGGCCTCGCGCGCGGTCGTGCCGGTGGCGGCCTCGGGCTGGTCGGGGCGCGCGATGTCCGGCGCCGGCGGGCCTGCGCAGCCCAGCAGCAAGGCCGGTAGCAAGGCCAGGAGGGCGGCAAGACCGGCTCGGCGCATGGCGGGGCTCAGCGCGGCGCCAGTCGGATGGCGCCGTCCAGGCGGATCACCTCGCCGTTGAGCATCTCGTTGGTGACGATCTGGTGCACCAGCTTGGCATAGTCCTCGGGCGTGCCCAGGCGGCTGGGGAAGGGCACGCTCGCGGCCAGCGCTTCCTGCACCTCCTTGGGCATGCCGAAGAGCATGGGGGTGCCGAAGATGCCGGGGGCGATGGTCATGTTGCGGATGCCATTGCGCGACAGGTCGCGGGCGATGGGCAGGGTCATGCCGACCACGCCCCCCTTGGAGGCGGCGTAGGCCGCCTGGCCGATCTGGCCGTCGTAGGCCGCCACCGACGCGGTGGAGATCATCACGCCACGCTCGCCGGTGGGCTCCGGGTCGTTTCGGCACATGGCTTCGGCCGCCAGGCGGATCATGTTGAAGCTGCCGATCAGGTTGACCGTGATGGTCTTGGTGAAGACGGCCAGCGGGTGCGCACCTTCCTTGCCGACAGTCTTGACTGCCGGGGCGATGCCTGCGCAGTTCACGAGACCCATCAGCTTGCCGAGCGACACGGCCTGGGCGACCACCGCCTTGCCGTCGTCTTCGCTGGCAACGTCGCACTTCACGAACACGCCGCCGATGTCCTTGGCCACGGCCGCACCCTTGTCGGCCTGGAGGTCGGCGATGACCACCTTGCCGCCCTCGCGCGCCAGCATGCGGGCCGTGCCTTCGCCCAGGCCGGATGCGCCGCCGGTGACGATGAAGACCTTGCCTTGGATGTCCATATGTGTGCTCCTTGCGTCCCGTGAAGGGATGTGACGTTGACGTAAACGTCAATTGTGACCCAAGCCCCGGATAAACCCGATCAGGGTTGTCCCGGCGGCTCACTTGCTTGACGTTCAAATACTTGAGATCTAAATTAATTGCATCCCAACCACGGAGTTCGTGGGCATGAAGATCGTGTGCATCGGGGGCGGCCCGGCTGGCCTGTACTTCGCGTTGCTGATGAAGCGCGCCGATCCGTCCCACGACATCACCGTGGTCGAGCGCAACCGCCCCTACGACACCTTCGGCTGGGGCGTGGTGTTCTCCGACCAGACCCTGGGCCATCTGCAGCGGGCCGACCCGGAGACGGCCGGGCAGATCCTCGACGCCTTCAACCACTGGGACGACATCGACGTTCACATCCGCGGTCGAACGATCCGCTCGGGCGGCCACGGCTTCTGCGGCATCGGGCGCAAGCGCCTGCTCAACATCCTGCAGGCGCGCTGTGAGGCCCTGGGCGTGAAGCTGGTGTTCGAGACGGAGGTCGGCAGCGATGAGGACTTCCCCGACGCCGATCTCATCATCGCCAGCGACGGCCTGAACAGCCGCATCCGCAGCAAGTACGCCGCAACCTTCCAGCCCGACGTGGACACGCGCCGCTGCCGCTTCGTGTGGCTGGGCACGCACAAACTCTTCGAGGCCTTCACCTTCGCCTTCGAGGAGACCGAGCACGGGTGGTTCCAGGCCCATGCCTACCGCTATGACACCGACACCTCCACCTTCATCGTCGAGACGCCCGAGGAGGTGTGGCTCAAGGCGGGCCTGGACACGATGGACAAGGAGGCGTCCATCGCCTTTTGCGAGCGGCTCTTCGCCAGATATCTCGACGGCCACAAGCTGATGTCCAACGCCGCCCACCTGCGCGGGTCGGCCCAGTGGATCAAGTTTCCCCGCGTGGTGTGCAGGACCTGGGTGCACCACAACGGGCGTGCCCCGGTGGTCCTGATGGGCGATGCGGCCCACACGGCCCACTTTTCGATCGGCTCGGGCACCAAGCTGGCGCTGGAAGACGCGATCGAACTGTCACGCTGCCTGCAGCGCCGCCCCGGCGACCTCGCCGGCGCGCTGAAGGACTACGAAGCCGTGCGCAGCGTCGAGGTGCTGCGCATCCAGAACGCGGCGCGCAACTCGACCGAATGGTTCGAGAACGTCTCGCGCTACGTGCACCTGCCGCCCGAGCAGTTCGCCTACTCGCTGCTCACGCGCAGCCAGCGCATCAGCCACGAGAACCTGCGCCTGCGCGACAAGACCTATGTCGAGCACTTCGAGGACTGGCTGGCCGCCGGCGCCGGCGTGCGGCGCGAGCCTCACCAAGCGCCGGTGCCGCCGATGTTCACGCCCTTCACGGTGCGCGGCGTGACGCTGAAGAACCGCGTCGTCGTCTCGCCCATGGCGCAGTACTCTGCCACCGACGGCGTGCCGGGCGACTACCATCTGGTGCACCTGGGCGCCCGCGCCATGGGCGGCGCCGGCCTGGTGTTCGCCGAGATGACCTGCGTCTCGCCCGAGGCCCGCATCACGCCGGGATGCCCGGGCCTGTGGAACGACATCCAGCGCGAGGCCTGGAAGCGCATCGTCGACTATGTGCACACGCACACCGATGCCAGGATCGGGATGCAGCTGGGCCACGCCGGCGCCAAGGGCTCGACCAACGCGCCGTGGCAGGACGACGGGGCCGACCGGCCGCTGCGTCAGGGCAACTGGCGGCTCATCTCGGCCTCTGCCGTGCCCTACCTCGACGATGGCGCGGTGCCGCGGGCGATGACGCGGGCCGACATGGACCGTGTGCGCGATGACTTCGTCGCTGCGGCCCGACGCGCGGCCGACGCGGGCTTCGACTGGCTGGAGCTGCATTGCGCCCACGGCTACTTGCTGTCGAGTTTCCTGTCCCCACTGACCAACCTGCGCACCGACGACTATGGCGGTGCGCTCTCGAACCGCCTGCGCTATCCGCTCGAGGTGTTTGCCGCCGTGCGCGAGGTCTGGCCCCAGGACCGCCCGATGTCGGTGCGCATTTCGGCACATGACTGGGTGGAAGGCGGTCTCACACCCGACGATGCCGTGCTCATCGGCCGCGCCTTCAAGGCCGCGGGGGCCGACCTGATCGACTGTTCCTCGGGGCAGGTGAGTCCGCATCAGAAGCCTGTGTACGGCCGCATGTACCAGACCCCCTTCGCCGACCGCGTGCGCAACGAAGCGGGCATCGCCACCATCGCCGTGGGGGCGATCACCGACGCCGACCAGGTCAACAGCATCATCGCCGCCGGCCGCGCCGACCTGTGCGCCATCGCACGCCCGCACCTGGCCAACCCGTCATGGACGCTGATGGAGGCGGCCAGGCTCGGTTATGCCGACGTCGCCTGGCCGGTGCAGTACCTCTCGGCCAAGAGCCAGCTCGAGCGCAACCTCGAACGCGAGCGGGCGGCGTCGGGCGGGCTGGCCGCTGCCGAGCAGGCCAACCGCGCGCTGGGGGTGTGAGGATGGCGTTGTCACGTCATGCCGTTGTCACCGGGGCCGGCCGCGGCATCGGTGCCGCCATCGCTCGCGCGTTGGCGCGGCAGGGGCATCGGGTCACGCTGATGGGGCGCACCGCACCGGCGCTGGAGTCCTTGCAGGCGGACCTCCCCGGCGAAGGGCATGGCGTGGCGTTGCTGGATGTGACGGATGCGTCCTCAGTGGCCCAGGCCTTTGCGCGGGCCCGCGAAGCGCTGGGCCCGGTTTCGATCCTTGTCAACAACGCGGGCCAGGCCGAGAGCGCCCCGTTTGCGAAGACGGACGCCGCGCTGTGGCAACGCATGCTGGCCGTCAACCTCACGGGCACTTACCTGTGCACCCAGGCGGCGCTGCCCGACCTGCTGGGCGCAGGCTGGGGGCGCATCGTCAACGTGGCCAGCACGGCCGGCCTGCGCGGCTATGCCTACGTCACGGCCTACACCGCGGCCAAGCACGGTGTGGTGGGCCTGACGCGCGCCCTGGCGCTGGAGCTGGCGAAGAAGGGCGTCACGGTGAATGCGGTGTGCCCGGGCTACACCGAGACCGACCTGCTGCGCCAGAGCATCGAGGGCATCGTGGCCAAGACCGGCCGCAGCGAGGCCCAGGCGCGCGCCGAGCTGGCCGCGGGCAATCCCCAGGGGCGGCTCGTGCAGCCCGAGGAGGTCGCCGATGCGGTGGCCTGGCTGTGCCGCGAGGAAGCCGCAGCGATCACCGGTCAGGCGATCTCGGTCAGCGGCGGGGAGGTCATGTGAAGCGCGCAGCCTTCATGCCCGGCCTGGACGAACACAGCATCGGCCTGGAAGCGCGCGCGTCGTCCGAGGACCACATGGCGCTCAAGCTCTGGCTGCGCCTGCTGGCCTGCAGCACGCAGATCGAGACGGAGATCCGCAAGCGCCTGCGTGCGCGCTTTGGCATCACGCTGTCACGCTTCGACTACCTGGCCCAGCTGCACCGGCACCCGGAGGGGCTGCGCATGAACGCCCTGTCGCGCTACCTGATGGTGACCGGCGGCAGCATCACCGGCCTCACCGACGAGCTGGAAAAGGAAGGCCTGGTGTCGCGTGAACCGTCGCCCGACGACCGCCGGGCCTTCCTGCTGCGGCTCACGGCCGAAGGCCGCCGGGTGTTTGAACGCATCGCGGCTGAGCACGAGGCCTGGGTCATCGAATTCTTCTCCGACCTGCGCGTGGCCGAGCGCAAGACGCTGTACGAACTGCTCGGCCAGTTGCGCGTGCACATGGCGCAGCGCCAGGCCGAACCCACCTCTCCGTCCCCTTCCAGCGAGGCTGCATGAGCACTTCCACCCCTCCCTCTGGCCTGGACCCCGCCCTGGCCGCCGGCAACCGGCGTGCACTCGCCGGATACGCCGCCCGCCACTTCCTGTGGCACTGCGAGGGCGGCGTGGCCCACATCACCCTGAGCCGCCCCGCGCGCAAGAACCCGCTCACTTTCGACTCCTACGCCGAGCTGCGCGACCTTTTTCGCGCGCTGCAGCACGCGGTGGACGTGAAGGCCGTGGTGCTGTCGGGCGCGGGCGGCAACTTCTGCTCGGGCGGCGACGTGCACGAGATCATCGGCCCGCTGGTGCAGCTCAAGGCCCCCGAGCTGCTGATGTTCACACGCATGACCGGCGACCTGGTCAAGGCCATGCGTGCCTGCCCACAACCCATCGTCGCCGCGATCGATGGCGTGTGCGCGGGGGCGGGTGCCATCCTGGCGATGGCCAGCGACCTGCGCCTGGGCACCGCGCGTGCGAAAACAGCCTTCCTCTTCAACCGTGTGGGCCTGGCCGGCTGCGACATGGGGGCCTGCGCGATGCTGCCGCGCATCATCGGCCAGGGGCGGGCGAGCGAGCTGCTCTACACCGGCCGATCGATGGGAGGCGAGGAGGGCCTGCAATGGGGCTTCTTCAATCGCCTGTGTGCTCCCGAGGCCGTGGTGGACGAGGCCCTGCAGCTGGCCCGCGAGATCGCCGCTGGCCCGAGCTTCGCCAACGGCATCACCAAGACCATGCTGCACCAGGAATGGAACATGGGCGTGGACCAGGCCATCGAGGCCGAGGCCCAGGCCCAGGCGATCTGCATGCTCACCGAAGACTTCCGCCGCGCCTACGAGGCTTTCGTGGCGAAGCAGCGTCCAGTGTTCCAGGGGAACTGAGATGGCCGACACTGCCTTCCTCGACTGGCCCTTCTTCGAGCCGCGTCACCGGGACCTCGCCCATGGGCTCGAGGCCTGGGCACGCGAGCATGTGCCCCAGGCCCATGGTCATGATGTCGATGCCGAGTGCCGCGCCCTGGTGCGTGCGCTGGGGCAGGGCGGTTGGCTGCGCCATGCGGTGGCTGGCACCGCCCATGGGGGGGTGGCCGAGGCCATCGACACCCGTGCGATCTGCCTGATGCGCGAGACCCTGGCGCGCCACTCCGGGCTCGCCGACTTCGCGTTTGCGATGCAGGGCCTGGGCTCAGGCGCCATCAGCCTGGGGGGCAGCGCCGAGCAGCGTGCCGCCTGGCTGCCGCGCGTGGCACGGGGGGAAGCGATCGCGGCCTTTGCCTTGTCCGAACCCGAGGCGGGGTCGGATGTGGCGGCGATGGCCTGCGCCGCGCGAGAGGACGGGGGCGACTATGTCCTTGACGGCGAAAAGACCTGGATCTCGAACGGCGGGATTGCCGACGTTTACGTGGTGTTTGCGCGCACGGGCGAGGCCCCCGGGGCACGGGGCATTTCGGCCTTCATCGTCGAGGCGGGCACGCCGGGTTTCGAGATTGCCGAGCGCATCGAGGTGATCGCCCCCCATCCGCTGGCGCGCCTGCGCTTCGCGGGCTGCCGCGTGCCGGCCGCTCATCGCATCGGTCCGGCTGGCGAGGGCTTCAAGCTGGCCATGCGCACACTCGACGTCTTCCGCACCTCGGTGGCGGCAGCGGCCCTGGGCTTCGCCCGCCGTGCCCTGGACGAAGCCCTGCTGCGGGCCACCACACGCCGGATGTTTGGTCAGCACCTGGCCGACTTCCAGCTCACCCAGGCCAAGCTGGCCCAGATGGCCACCACGGTGGACAGCGCGGCCTTGCTCACCTACCGCGCCGCCTGGCAGCGCGACCAGGGCCGCAACGTCACCCGCGAGGCGGCCATGGCCAAGCTGTGCGCGACCGAGGGGGCCCAGCAGGTCATCGATGCGGCCGTGCAGATCTTCGGCGGTCTGGGCGTGGTGAGCGACATGCCGGTCGAGCGCCTGTACCGCGAGATCCGTGCGCTGCGCATCTACGAAGGGGCCACCGAGGTGCAGCAACTCATCATCGCCCGGGAACTGCTCAAGGACGTGAAGGAAAGGGGGCAGCCATGACGACGAGATCCGCACACGTGGACAGCTTCGCCCGAGACCGCCTGCCGCCGCCGGAGCTTCTGCCCGAGTTCCTTTTCGAACGGCCCGAGCTGCAGTTCCCGGATCGCCTGAACTGCGCGAGCGAACTGCTCGATCGCTGGGTGACGCAAGGGCAGGGGGGACGTCTGTGCCTGCAGGCCCCGGGCGGCTTGCGCTGGACCTATGCCGAGCTTCAGGACAAGGCCAACCGCATCGCCCATGTGCTGGTGAAGGACATGGGCCTGGTGCCGGGCAACCGCGTGCTGCTGCGCGCGCCCAACAACCCCATGATGGCCGCCTGCTGGTTCGCGGTGATGAAGGCAGGGGGCATTGCCGTGGCCACCATGCCGCTGCTGCGGGCCAAGGAACTGGGCCAGATCATCGACAAGGCCCAGGTCACCCATGCGCTGTGCGACGCGAGGCTTCGGGATGAACTCGCCGCGGCAGCCACCCAGCACCCGGTGCTGGGGCAGATCGTCTGTTTCAACGACGACAGCCCCGAGGGCCTCGAAGGCCGGATGGATCGTCACTCCGGCCGGTTCGACAATGTCGACACCGCCGCCGACGACACCTGCCTGATCGCCTTCACCTCCGGCACCACCGGGGTGCCCAAGGGCACGATGCACTTCCATCGTGACGTCATGGCCATCTGCGCCTGCTGGCCGCCGCATGTGCTCAAGGCCAGCCCGGACGACATCTTCATCGGCAGCCCGCCGCTGGCCTTCACCTTCGGCCTGGGCGGCCTGCTGCTCTTCCCGATGAGCATCGGGGCGTCCACCGTGCTGCTGGAAAAGGCTGGCCCGCCGATGCTGCTGGAGGCCATTCCGCAGTTCGGCGCGACCGTGCTGTTCACGGCACCCACCTCCTACCGTGCGATGGCGGTGCAGGCTGGTGAGCGCCGCATCGCTGCCGCCCAGGGGGGCAGCTTGCGCAAATGCGTCTCGGCCGGAGAGGCCCTGCCGGCGGCCACGCGGGCGCTGTGGAAGGAGCACACCGGCATCGAGATGATCGACGGCATCGGCGCCACCGAGATGCTGCACATCTTCATCTCGGCCGACGAGGCCCACGCCCGGCCTGGAGCGACCGGCACCGTGGTGCCGGGTTACCGCGCCTGCGTGCTCGATGAGGACGGCCGCCCGGTGCCGCCGGGGACGGTCGGTCGCCTGGCGGTGAAAGGGCCGACCGGCTGCCGCTACCTGGCCGACGATCGTCAGCGCCAGTACGTACGGCAGGGATGGAACCTCACCGGTGACGCCTATGTGCTGGATGAGGATGGCTACTTCCACTACCAGTCCCGCACCGACGATCTGATCGTCTCGGCGGGCTACAACATTGCGGCCGTGGAGGTGGAGGATTGCCTGCTGCAGCACCCGGCCGTGGCCGAGTGTGCGGTGATCGGTGTGCCGGACGAGGAGCGTGGCCAGATCGTGAAGGCCTTCGTGGTGCTGCGCGAGGGCCATGGGCCGGGAGACACCATGGTGCGCGAGCTCCAGGACTTCGCCAAACGCACCGTGGCGCCGTACAAATACCCGCGGGCGATCGAGTTTCGCGAGCAGTTGCCTCGCACCGAAACCGGCAAGCTGCAGCGCTTCAAGCTGCGCTCGGTGTGAACCCGCTCACAGCCCCTGGCATTCCTCGTGCATGCTTCGCCCCCAGACCGATCGACCACCCTTTCTGAAGGAGAGACTGATGCGCCTGTCCCAACGCTCCGTGTTCGCCGCCGCCCTGGTGGCCAGCGCCTTGACCTTGCCGGCCGTGGCGGCCGACAAGGTCAAGGTGGGTTTCCTCAGCACGCTCTCCGGTCCCGGCGCCGGCCTGGGCGTGGACATCCGTGACGGCTTCAACCTCGCGCTCAAGCACACCGGCGGCAAGCTGGGGGGCCTGCCGGCCGAGGTCATCATTGCCGACGACCAGCAAAGCCCGGACGCGGCCAAGCAGACCACCGAGCGTCTGCTCAAGCGCGACCGGGTGGACTTCATGACCGGAGTGGTCTTCTCCAACGTGATGCTGGCCGTGGGCCAACCCATCTTCGAGAGCCAGACCTACTACATCAGCGCCAACGCCGGCCCCTCGCAGTACGCCGGCGAGCAGTGCAACCCGTATTTCTTCAACGTGGCCTGGCAGAACGACAACCTGCACGAAGCCGTGGGCAAGACCGTGGCCGACAAGGGCTTCAAGCGCATCGCCCTGCTGGCGCCGAACTACCCGGCCGGCAAGGATGCGCTGACGGGCTTCAAGCGTTTCTACCAGGGCGGCGAGATCGTCTCGGAGATCTACACCCGCCTGGGCCAGCTCGACTACGCCCCCGAACTCGCGCAGGTGCGCGCGGCCAAGCCCGATGCGATGTACATCTTCCTGCCCGGCGGCATGGGCATCAACTTCATCAAGCAGTACGTGGCCTCGGGCATGTCCAAGGACACCACGCTCTTCGGTCCGGGCTTCTCGGCCGACGAGGACGTCATCCGCGCCGTGGGCGACGCCATGCTGGGCATGTTCAACACCTCGCAGTGGGCACACGACCTCGACAACCCGCAGAACAAACGCTTCGTGGCCGATTTCCAGAAGGAGTACGGTCGTCTGCCGTCGCTCTATGCCTCCCAGGGCTACGACGCCGCCATGCTGATCGACGCCGCGGTGCGCGACGTGAAGGGCAAGATCGAGGACAAGGCCGCGTTGGGCAAGGCCTTGAGGGCCGCCAACTTCAAGTCGGTGCGCGGCGCCTTCAAGTTCAACACCAACCAGTACCCCATCCAGGACTACTACCTGCGCATCGTGCACAAGGATTCGCAGGGCCGTGTGACCAACCGCACCCTGGGCACGGTGTTCAAGAACCATGCCGATGCCTATGTCGGCGCCTGCAAGATGAAGTGATCGCAAAGGCGCGACCGTGACCCTGACGCTCATCCTCGAGCAGGCCCTCAACGGCCTGCAGTTCGGACTCATGCTCTTCCTGCTGGCGGCCGGCCTCACGCTGGTCTTTGGCATCATGGACATGATCAACCTGGCCCATGGCTCGCTCTACATGGTGGGGGCCTACCTCACCGCAGCGGTGGCGCAGGCGTCGGGGTCCTTCGCGGCGGGGCTGGCCGCCGGCATCGTCGGCACGGCCCTCTTCGGCATGGCGCTGGAGTTCACCATCCTGCGCCGGCTCTACCAGCGCGACCACCTTTCGCAGGTGCTGGGCACCTTCGGCATCCTGCTCATGTGCAACGAGGGTGTGCGCATGATCTGGGGGCCGCAGCCCATCCTGCTCAACCCGCCGTCCGCACTGGCCGGCCCGGTGGAGTTGTGGGAGGGCTTCTACTATCCCGCCTACCGGCTGCTCATCATCGCCGTGGGGCTGCTCGTGGCGCTGGGGCTCTTCCTGCTCATCACCCGCACGCGGGTGGGCATGCAGGTGCGCGCCGGTGCGTCCAATCGCGAGATGGCCCTGGCCATGGGTTCGGACGTGCGCAAGCTCTTCACGGCGGTCTTCGGTGTGGGTGCGGCCCTGTGCGCCGTGGCCGGTGGCCTGCTCGGTCCGCTGGTGGCCGTGCAGGTGGGCATGGGCGAGAACATCCTGATCCTGGCCTTCGTGGTCATCGTGATCGGCGGCATCGGCTCGGTGCGCGGTGCCCTGATGGGCTCGCTGCTGGTGGGTGTGGTCGACACCGTCGGCCGCACCTTCGTCCCGGTGGCCCTGGGCGGGCTGCTGGGCCCGGCGGTCGCCTCCGGTGTCGGGCCGGCGCTCGCCTCCATCCTGATCTACGTCCTGATGGCCGTGGTGCTGTTCTGGAAGCCCGAGGGGCTGTTCCCGGCGCGAGGCTGAACACCCCATGAGCGAACCGATGCAAAGCACCACCACCACCCCGCTCGCGGCTGCCACCGTGCAGCCGCCCGCATCCTCGACACCGCCATCCGGCCTGCTCGACCACCCCCTGCACTTGCGCTGGGCCTTGCCGCTGCTGGCGCTGCTCATCGCCTTCCCGCTGGTGGCCCAGGCCCTGGACGAGGCCTTCTACATCAGCCTGGGCAGCCGCATCCTCATCCTCGCTCTGGCGGCGACCAGCCTCAACCTCATCCTGGGTTTCGGCGGCATGGTGAGCTTCGGGCACGCGGCTTTCGTCGGCATCGGCGCCTACACGGTGGGCATTGCCATGGCCCACGGAGTGGTGTCCGGCTGGGTCACGTGGCCCCTGGCCGTGGCGATGGGCGGGCTCTTTGCTCTGGGCATCGGTGCGATCAGTCTGCGCACACGCGGCGTCTACTTCATCATGATCACGCTGGCCTTCGCCCAGATGCTGTTCTACGTGATGATCTCGCTGCGCGACTACGGCGGCGAGGACGGCCTGCCACTGCCCCAGCGGTCCTCGCTGGGCCTGGGCCTGAACCTGCGCGACGATGTGCACTTCTATTACGTGGTGCTGCTGCTCTTCGTGGCCTGCTTCCTCTTCATCTGGCGCGTGCTCAATGCCCGTTTCGGCCATGTGCTGCAGGCCCAGCGCGAGAACGAGACGCGCATGGCCGCCATCGGCTTTCCGGTGTATCGCTACAAGCTGCTGGCCTTTGGCCTGGCCGGTGCCATCGCCGGCCTGTCAGGGGCGCTGATGGCCAACCAGAGCGGCATCGTGAGCCCGGCGCTCATGAGCTGGCAGCAGTCCGGGGCGCTGATGATCATGGTCATCCTCGGGGGCGTGGGGCACCTGTACGGCGGCTTCATCGGCGCAGTGGTGTTCCTGATGCTCGAGGAGATCGCGCTCGGCTACACCATTCACTGGCAGTTCGGCGTGGGTGCGGTGCTGCTGGCGGTCGTGCTGGTGGCGCCGCGCGGCCTGATGGGCCTGTTGGGAGACCTGACGGCGCGGAGGCGCTCATGAACCCGGCACCCCTGCTGCGGCTTCACGGCGTGGTCAAGCGCTTCGGCGGCCTGACGGCCACCGACCATGCCACGTTTGATGTCCTGACCGGCGAGGTTCACGCCCTGATCGGGCCCAATGGGGCGGGGAAGACCACGCTGATCCACCAGATCTCGGGCGCGCTGGCGCCGGACGCCGGCCGCATTGAATTCGATGGCCGTGACGTGACCGGCTTGCCGATGCACGCGCGCGTGCTGGGCGGGCTGGCGCGCTCCTACCAGATCACCAGCATCTTCCGCCGCCTGAGCGTGCTCGACAACCTGGCGCTGGCCGTGCAGGCGCGCAGCGGCAGCAGCCTGCGCCTGTGGGCGCGCGCGCGCGAGGAGAGGGCACGCTATGAGCAGGCGGCCGCCGTGGCCCAGCGCGTGGGCCTGGGGGCAAGGCTCGGTGCGCTGGCCGGTGCCCTGGCGCATGGGGAGCAGCGCCAGCTGGAAGTGGGGCTCGCGCTGGCCACGCAGCCGAAGCTGCTGCTGCTCGACGAACCCATGGCCGGCATGGGGCCCGAGGAGTCCGAACAGATGGTGCACCTGCTGCAGTCCCTGCGCGGCGAACTGACCCTGCTGCTGGTGGAGCACGACATGGATGCGGTCTTCCGTCTGGCCGACCGCATTTCCACCCTGGTGTCGGGGCGGATCATCGCCAGTGGCTCACCCCAGACCATCCGCGAACACCCGGAAGTGAAGCGGGCCTACCTGGGCGACGAGATGGAGGAGGTGAGCGCATGACGGCCTTGCTGGAAGTGCGTGGGCTGGAGACGGCCTATGGCAGCAGCCAGGTGCTCTTCGGCATCGACCTGGACATCCGCGCCGCAGAGGTGGCCACCCTGCTGGGCCGCAACGGCATGGGCAAGACGACCACCGTGCGATCCGTCCTCGGCCTGACCCGTCCGCGCGGCGGGGAGGTGCGCTTCCTGGGTGAGCGCATCGACGGCCGCGACCCTGACCGCATCGCCCGCATGGGCCTGGCCGTGGTGCCCGAGGGCCGCCAGATCTTCCCCAACCTCTCGGTGCAGGAGAACCTGCTGGCGTTTGCCGGCAACCGCAGTGCGTCGAGCGACCCCTGGACGCTGGAACGCGTCTACGAGCTTTTCCCTCGCCTGAAGGAGCGTGCGGCCAACATGGGCAACCAGCTCTCGGGTGGCGAGCAGCAGATGCTGGCCATCGGCCGTGCACTGATGACCAACCCGCGGCTGCTGGTGCTCGACGAGGCGACCGAGGGCCTCGCTCCCCTGATCCGTGAGGAGATCTGGCGTTGCCTGAATGCCTTGCGCGGTCAGGGCCAGACCATCCTGGTCATCGACAAGTACGTGCAGCGCCTGGTGCGCCTGGCCGACCGCCACACCATCATCGAACGGGGGCGCGTGGTCTGGCAGGGCGATTCGGCCCAACTGGGCGCCGACCCGTCGTTGTGGCACCGCTACATCGGGGTGTGAGGGTCGCCGCCATGTCGCAGGTTGCCGAGCGCCACGCCTTCGAGCGCCCACAGTCCATCCGCTTCTCGCACTGCGATCCCGCCGGCCTCGTCTTCTTTCCCCATTACCTCGTGATGTTCAACCAGCTCGTCGAGGACTGGTTCACCGAGGGCCTGGGCCTGCCTTACGCCGAGATCCTGGGCCCGCGTCGCGTCGGACTGCCCACGGTGAGCCTGGCCTGTGACTTCACGGCTCCAAGCCGCATGGGCGAGGTGGTCACCCTCGGCCTGTCGCTGGAACGCATCGGCGGGGCTTCGATCGGCCTGCGCCTGGGTGTGCGTTGCGGTGACGAAGCCCGGGTGAAGGCTCGCCAGGTGCTGGTCACCACCTCGCTGGACACCCATCGCGCCCTGCCCATCCCCGAGGACATGCGGCGCGCCTTGCTCGACTTCGGGCAGACACAACACGGAGACACAGCATGAAGATCCTGCAACCCCCCGGCTGGCCGCGCCCCAAGGGGTATTCGAACGGCGTGGCCGTGCGCGGCGAAATGGTGTTCGTGGCCGGCATGATCGGCTGGGACGCCGAGGGCCGCTTTCCGGCCGATGACATGGCCGGGCAGGCCCGTCAGGCGCTGGCCAACATCGTCGCCGTGCTGGACGAGGCCGGTGCGAGGCCCGAACACATCGTGCGCATGACCTGGTACGTGACGAACAAGCGCGAATACCTGGCGCAGCAGCGGGAAATCGGCCAAGCCTTCAAGGAGCTGATCGGCAGCTACAACGCTGCGATGACAGCCATCGAGGTCTCGGCCCTCATCGAGGACCGTGCCAAGGTCGAGATCGAGGTGACGGCCGTGATTCCCACAGCCTGAGCCTTCCTCAGGCCAGGGCCGCGAGGGCGCGCGCGGTGATGTCCTCGACCGAGCCGATGCCGGCGATCTTGCGGTACTTCGGGGCCTGGGGGTCGCCAGTGGCAGCCCATTGGGAGTAGTAATCGACCAGCGGACGTGTCTGGTTCTGGTAGACCTCCAGGCGCTTGCGCACGGTCTCTTCCTTGTCGTCGTCACGCTGGATGAGGTCCTCGCCGGTCACATCGTCCTTGCCGGCCACCTTGGGCGGGTTGTACTTCACGTGGTAGGTGCGGCCCGAGGCCACGTGCACACGCCGCCCGCTCATGCGCTCGATGATGGCCTCGTCGGGCACATCAATCTCAAGCACGTAATCGAGCTTCACACCGGCAGCCTTCATCGCGTCAGCCTGGGGGATGGTGCGGGGGAAACCGTCGAAAAGGAAGCCCTTGGCGCAGTCGGGCTGCGCGATGCGCTCCTTGACCAGGCCGATGATGATGTCGTCGCTGACCAGGCCGCCCGCATCCATGACCTTCTTGGCCTCGAGGCCCAGCGGGGTGCCGGCTTTCACAGCCGCACGCAGCATGTCGCCGGTGGAAATCTGTGGAATGCCGAACTTCTGGCAGATGAAAGCGGCTTGCGTGCCTTTGCCTGCGCCGGGCGCGCCCAAGAGTATCAATCGCATGGGGGTCCTCTGAAAATGCCGTGCCGGGCGCGAGACACCCGGCACCAATTGCGGGCGAGGATATCACGCGGTACCCTGCGTGAACCTGACGCAGATGACAGGGGTTTCCCCCGTCAGGAAACGGCTTTGGTCAGCGTGCCAGCAGGGCCCGCACGCGCTCCAGGTCTTCCGGCGTGTCGACGCCTGGGCCGGGGGCGGTGTCGCTGACATGCACGGCGATGCGTTCACCGTGCCAGAGCACGCGCAGCTGCTCCAACGATTCGATCTGCTCCAGGGGGCTCGCGGGCAGCGAGGGAAAGCGCCGCAGGAAGCCGGCGTGATAGCCATAGATGCCGATGTGTCGCAGCGGCGCGGGCTGGCTGAGCGTGTGCACGCCTTGCGCATAGCCATCGCGCCACCACGGCAGGGGAGCCCGCGAGAAATACAGGGCCCGCCCTGCGGCATCACACACGAGCTTCACCACGTTGGGGTTCAGGAACTCGGTTGGCGATCTCATCTCGTGGGCGGCCGTGCTCATCACGCAGTCCTCTCGCACGAGCAAGGCGGCAGCGGTCGCGTCGATCAGGGCAGGGTCGATCAGGGGCTCATCCCCCTGCACGTTCACCACCACATCGTGCCCGTCCAGGCCGAGCGTCTCGCAGGCCTCGGCCAGTCGGTCACTGCCGGTGGGGTGGTCGCTGCGGGTGAGCAGGGCCTCGACGCCATGCGCGTCGCAGGCGCGGACAATCTCGGGGTGGTCGGCCGCCACCACCACCCGATGGGCCTCGCTGGCCTGGGCGCGGCGGGCCACCCTTACCACCATCGGCAGGCCGGCGATGTCGGCCAGCGGCTTGTTCGGCAGGCGGGTGGAGGCGAGCCGCGCAGGAATCAGCACCGTGAAGCTCACGCGGCCTCCGTGCCACTCGGGCTGGGGGCGGGCGCATCGAGCGAGCGAGCCTCGCCTTCCAGCATGACCGGGATGCCGTCCCGGATGGGGTAGGCAAGCCGGTCGGCCTTGCAGATCAGTTCACGCGCATCGCGGTCGTGCTCCAGCGGGCCTTTGCACACCGGGCAGACCAGCAGTTCCATCAGTCGGGTATCCATCAATGGCTTTCCTGCGCCGGCCGGGCGGCGCGAGCGGCCCGCAGCAGACGCTGCACGGCCAGGTGATATTCGGGGTCGGGCTCAAAGTCTAGCGTGACCACATGCAGCCGAGGGTCCTGGGCGAGACGATCGCCTGGACGCAGCTTGACGGCATCCTTTTCGGTCAGCAACACCCATGGCGCCGGATGGCCCGCCCAGGGGGCTTCGGTGTAGCGGTGGTGGTCATCCAGTGCGCAGGGATCGACTTGCAGGCCGTGGGCGCGGAGCATGCCGAAGAAGCGCGCCGGATGGGCGATGCCGGCCACCGCAAGCACCGGCTCGCCCGCCAGGTGGCCCGCCAGATCGTCGAGGCCTTGCCCGTCGCGGGACCCTGACCACCACGCCTGCAGCGGCACGGCTTGGCCGAGCTGTCGCCGCGCCAGCACCCCGCGTCGCGCGGTGGATGGCATCGGCGCGTTGTAGAGCACCAGATCGGCGTGCCGGTCCGGCCGGTCACGCAAAGGCCCCGCCGGCAGCCACCAGCCGTTGCCGATGCCCCGTTCGTCGAACACCAGCACCTCGATGTCACGCGCAAGCCGGGCATGCTGCAGGCCGTCATCGCACACGATCACCGTGGTCTCGGGGTGTTGCCTCAGGAGGTGCCAGCCGGCGGCCACGCGGTCGCGGCCCACCACCACCGGAGCGCCGGTGCGCAGGTGCATGAGCAGCGGCTCGTCACCCACCGCCGCCGCTTCACTGTCGGCATGGACGTCTCGCACGCCGTCGTCGCGTCGCCCATAGCCGCGCGAGACGAGGCCGGGTCGTTCGCCGGCCGCCTGCAGTGCGCGAACGGTGGCGATGGCGGTCGGGGTCTTGCCGGCACCGCCGGCAATGATGTTGCCGATCACGATGACCGGCCGGGGCAGGTGGTGCACCCGGCGCAGGCCCAGGGCAAACATGGTCTGGTGGGCGCGTGCGAGGGTGGCGTAAAGCAACGACAGCGGGGTCAAGGCCCAGGCGAGCGGGCCGCGGGCCATCCAGGCCGCCTGCACCTGTGCAGCCAGGCGTTGGGCGGCACTCATCGGCCTGAGCACCGGTTCAACGGCCGCGCACGGGCTCGCTCAGCCGGGTCGCGAAGGTGAGCTGGTTCAGCCCGGCGCGGCGGGACGCGTCCATGACGTTGACCACGCTCTGGTGGGCGGCATTGGCATCGGCCGAGATCACCACCACCGCCTCGGTCCCGCCTGCGGCAGACCGCAGCTCGGCCGCCAGGAGGTCGACGGCACGGCCGTCGATCGGGCGGCGGTTGATCGCATAGTTGCCTTCGGCCGAGATCGAGACGATGACCTCCTTGGGGTGATCGCGCGGGGCTTCCGCATCGGCCACCGGCAGGTTCACCTGCAGCTCGGCGAACTTGGAGTAGGTGGTGGTGAGCATCAGGAAGATGAGGATCACCAGCAGCACGTCGATGAAAGGGATGAGCGCGATCTCCGGCTCTTCCGTGCGGCGATGGCTGAAGTTCATCTTCTTCACGCGCGGCCTCGCATCAGCGTTGGGCGGTGAAGCGCATCAGGTGCGGCACCATGCGCTCGGCAGCCTGTTCGAAGTCGAGCAGGTACTCGTCCACCCGGCCCCGGAAGTAGCGATAGAACATCAGCGAGGGGATGGCGATGATCAGGGCGAAGGCCGTGTTGTACAAGGCGATCGAAATGCCGTGCGCCAGCTGCTGCGGATTGCCTCCGGTGCTGCCTCCTTGTGACGCGAAGATCTCGATCATGCCGATCACGGTGCCCAGCAAGCCCAGCAGCGGTGCTGCGGCAGCAATGGTGCCCAGGGTGTTGAGATAGCGCTCCATCCGGTGTGCGGCCGCCCGACCGGCCGTCTCGAAGGCGATGCGCAGGTTGGACTCGCTGATCCGCGGCTCCTGGATCACGCTGCGCAAGCCGGCTGCCAGCACCTGCCCCAGGAGCGAGTTGGCAGCCAGCTTGTTGACCACGTCAGGCGCCGGGAGGCTGGCGCGCGTCACCGACAGGACCTCGTCCAGCAGCTTCGGCGGCGCGATGCGGGCCACGCGCAGGCTGGAAAAGCGTTCGATGATCAAGGCCAGGGCGACAATGGAACACGCGATGAGCGGCCAGATCGGCCAGCCGGCGGCTTGTATGATCGAAAACAACGAGCATCCTCCTCGAAGAAGCTGGGGCCTGGGGCCCGACGGGGGGTGATTATGAACCCAAGCCTCGACCTGACCCACCTGGCTGCGGCAAGGTGCTGCGCATTCACGACGCTGCCTGCCCAAGGCTCCAGGCATCCACCATTCCTGTGGATAACTTTGTGGGAAACCCGGGCACGTCGCTCGGGAGGGCGCGAAAATGCTGGGGTCTGGACAGATTGCCACATCGATGGGCACTGAAAAAACAATGAAAATCAACCACTTGCAACGATATGACAAGGCTATGACGGTGATATCACCCCGCAAGGCCTTGTCTGGCGCGGCTGTGGAGTTTTAACCACGCATCAGACTTGGGATTCCAGCGCATGCCTTTCGTTGCTGCCAGCCCCGAGGCCGCGGGCGCCGGGCCTCGCGGCCCCTGGCGCGTGGCGGCTCTGCTGCGTGCCGTGGCCGACCAGCTCCAGGCCCGCTTCGGGGCCGTCTCCGTGCAGGGAGAACTGTCCAGCTTCACGAGGGCCCCCAGCGGGCACTGCTACTTCGCCCTGAAGGACGATGCGTCGGCCGAGCTGGCGCTGATCCGGGGGGCGATGTTCCGTCGCGCGGCGGCCTTGCTCGACTTTGAGCCCCGCGAAGGCCAGCTCGTCGAGATCCGCGGGCGGCTGGCCGTCTACGACGCGCGCGGCGATCTGCAACTCGTCGCCGAGGCCATGCGGCCAGCCGGGCAGGGTGCCCTGTATGAGCAGTTCCTGAGACTCAAAGCGCGCCTGGAGGCCGAGGGCCTGTTCGACCCCGCGCGAAAGAAGCCCCTGCCGCGTCATGTCTTCCGGGTGGGCCTGATCACCTCGCTCCAGGCGGCGGCTTTGCACGATGTGCTGACGGCCCTGAAGCGGCGGGCGCCGCATCTGGCGGTGGTGATCTACCCGGCGGCTGTGCAGGGCGAGGCCGCACCGCGCGAGCTGGTGCAGGCCCTGGCCCTGGCTGGGCAGCGGCGCGAGGTCGAGGCGCTCATCCTGTGCCGCGGCGGCGGCTCGCTGGAAGACCTGTGGGCCTTCAACGACGAGGCGCTGGCGCGCGCGATCGCTGCGAGCCCGCTGCCGGTGATCAGCGCCGTGGGTCACGAGACCGACTTCACCATCGCCGACTTCGTGGCCGATCTGCGCGCGCCCACGCCCACCGCGGCGGCCGAGCTGGTCACGCCGGCGCGCGACGACAGCCTGGCGGTGCTGGCCTCGCTGGCGCATCGCTTGCGCGCGGCGCAGGCGCGTCGGCTCGACGCCGCGGCGCAGCGGCTGGACCAGGCCGCGCTACGCCTGGCACGGCCGGCACAGGTGCTCGCGCAGCGCCGGCGCCAGCTGGCGCTGCTGGGGCAGCGGCTGGCCTGGGCGCCCAGCCAGCAGGTGCGCGCCGCGCGTGATCGCCAGACGGTCCTCGCGCATCGCCTGATGCGCGCCACCCAGGTGCACTGCCAGCGCGCCGATCAGCAGCTTTCGGCCTGGCAAGCGCGACTGGTGGCGCTGGACCCGCACCGCGTCTTGCAACGGGGATACGCCTATCTCACCGACGCACATGGTCAGGCGCTGCTGTCGGCTGCCGAGGTCCAGGTGGGCGACACCGTGCAAGCCGTGATGGCCGATGGGACGCTGGTGACCGAGGTGCTGGAACGCAAGGACTGACCCTGGCCCCGACACGGTCCGTACAGGTGTCACGGCAAGGCCTTTTCTGAGTGCCTACAATCGAAGCCAACCGTTCTCCGACAACGCTTCTCACAAACAGAGGAAAGGACCACACGATGGAACACACCCTGCCGGCGCTGCCCTACGCGATCGACGCCCTGGCCCCGCACATCAGCAAGGAAACGCTGGAGTTCCACCATGGCAAGCACCATAACGCCTACGTGGTGAACCTGAACAATCTGATCAAGGGCACCGAGTTCGAAGCCATGTCGCTCGAGGACATCATCAGGAAGTCCAGCGGTGGCGTGTTCAACAATGCGGCACAGGTCTGGAACCACACCTTCTTCTGGCACAGCATGAAGCCCCAGGGTGGCGGCGAGCCCAAGGGCAAGCTGGCCGAGGCGATCAACGCCAAGTGGGGCAGCTTCGCAGCCTTCAAGGAAGCCTTCACGAAATCGGCCGTGGGCAATTTCGGCTCCGGCTGGACCTGGCTGGTGAAGAAGCCCGACGGCAGCGTGGACATCGTCAACACCAGCAATGCCGGCACGCCGCTGACCACCGCCGACAAGGCGCTGCTCACCATCGACGTGTGGGAGCATGCCTATTACATCGACTTCCGCAACCTGCGCCCGAAGTTCGTCGAGACCTTCCTCGGCTCGCTGGCCAACTGGGACTTCGCCGAAGCCAACTTCGCCTGATCCATCACGGGCAAGCCGCAATGCAAGCCGGCCTGCGGGCCGGCTTGTGCCTTTGGGCAAGGCACAATCACGGCACCCCGTAGCGCGCCTTCGTGGCGCAAGCTTGCCTTATGAGAATCCTGCTCGTCGAAGACGATCCGGCCCTGTCCCTGGGCGTGGCGCGTGCGCTTCAGCGCGAGGGCTGGCATGTGGACACGCTCAGCGATGGCGCGGCCGCCTGCGCCGAGGGCCTGATCGACCAGTACGACCTGGCCGTGCTCGACCTCGGCCTGCCGCGGCGCGATGGGATGGATGTGCTGCGCACCTGGCGCGGTCGCGGTGCGCACCTGCCGGTGCTCATCCTCAGCGCGCGCGACGAGCTGTCCGACCGGCTCCAGGGGCTGGATGGTGGCGCGGACGACTACCTCGTCAAACCCTTCGACGTGCCCGAGCTCGTGGCCCGCATCCGTGCGCTGCAGCGCCGCGCCGCAGGCCGTGTGGACGACCGCCTGGTGCTGGGCGATCTGGAGCTGGACGTGCGCCACCGCGAACTGCGTCATCGTGGACAGCGCGTGCACCTCAGCCCGCGCGAGCAGGCCCTCACCGAACTGCTGATGGCGCGCGCCGGCCGTGTCGTTCCCAAGGAGCACATCGTCTCCACGCTCTCCAGCTGGGAAACCGACTTCAGCGAAAACTCGGTGGAGGTCTACATCCACCGCCTGCGCAAGCGCTTTGCCGACCTGGGCGTGGTGATCCGCACGGTGCGCGGCTTCGGCTATCTCATGGAAGCCGCCTCCACCGGTTCGCAGGACGCCGATTGAGGGTCTCGGTGCGCACGGCCAACCCCAGCCTGCGCCGTCAATTGCTGGGCCCGCTGATGTGGGTCTGGGTGGCGGTGGCGCTCATCGCTGCCTGGGGCGCCTATCGGCTCGCCCAGTTCGCCGGCGACACCGCCTACGACCAGACCTTGCAGGACGAGACCGGAGCCATCGCAACCCAGGTGTACTGGACCGATCGGGGCCCGCTCCTCGAGCTGAGCATCCAGGCGCAGCAGCTGCTGGCCCGCGACAGTGAGGACCGCAATGCCTTCATGGTGATCGACACCATGGGCCAGATCCTGGCAGGCACGGCCAACCTGCCCATGCCCGAGGATTACAAGGCGAGCTTCGAGGCGCCCCAGCTCTTCGACGCCACCTATCTGGGCGAGCCGGTGCGCGGCGCCATCTACTCGATCCGCTCACCGATGCTCGACCAGGAGGTCTCCATCGTGGTGGTCGAGACCCGCCGCCGCCGCCAGGAGCTCGAACGCGAGATCCAGTTGGCGGTGCTGCTGCCCACGGTGGCGCTGGGCCTGCTCACGTTTGCGTTGCTGCACTGGGGCATCCGGCGTGGCGTGGCCCCGCTGCGGCGGGTGGCCACGGCGGTGGAGGCTCGCGACCCCCAGGATCTTCAGCCCTTGCCGCTGGAAGGCGTGCCGGCCGAAGCCGTGCCCCTCATCGAGCGCATCAACATGCTGCTCGCCAACGTGGAGCGCGCCGTGGCGCTGCAGCGCCGCTTCGTGGCCGATGCAGCCCATCAGCTGCGCACGCCGGTGGCTGGTGTGCGCGTGCTGGCTCAGGAATTGCAGCAGGAACTGAAGGATTCCGGCGGAGAGGTCACGCCCGGGCTGCTGCGCGAACTCGTGTCCAGCAGCGAACGCATGGGCCGGCTGGTGTCCCAGCTGCTCAACCTGGCGCGCTCAGAAGCGGCCCTTCGTGGGATGGGTGCCGAATTGCAGCCCGTGGACATCGTGCCCATCGTGCGCGAAGCTGCCGAGCCGCTGGCGCTGCGGGCCAGCCGCCTGGGGCGGCATGTGGCCCTGCACGCCCCGATGCAGCCCTGCCGGGCCCGTGCCCACCCGGTGTGGCTGGGCGAGGCGGTGGCCAATCTGCTGGACAACGCGCTGCGTCACGGCGGCCCGGAGATACACCTCACCGTGGAGCCTGTCGAGGGCGGGGTGAGGATCGAGGTCCGGGACAATGGCGAGGGCATTCCCGCCGATCAGCGTGCCCTGGTCTTCGAGCCCTTCTGGCGGGGTGAGCGGGCCGACACACGCAGCACTGACGGGGCCGGCCTGGGCTTGGCGATCGTCAAAGAGGTGGTGCAGGGCATGGGCGGTCGCATCGCGTTGCGCAGCCGCCCCGACTGCGACGGCACCTCGTTCGAGGTGTGGCTGCCGGCCTGAACCCGGTCGTCCTCAGCGCAAGGAGGCGATGGGGCCGCCCTGGATGTGCATTCCAGGCTTGATGCCCCGCTTGGCAAACCAGCCCTGGTTCATCTCGAGGGCCAGGCGCACCGGCTCGTCGGAGCAATGCGAGTTCAGCGTCTGGGGCTGCATGTCCGCGATGTTGACGATGCGGCCATCGTCCGCCAGGAAGGCGATGGACAGCGGGATGAGGGTGTTCTTCATCCAGAAGCACTGCGTGCCCGCTGTCTCGAAGACGAACAGCATGCCTTCATGAGCGGCCATCTCCTTGCGATGCATCAAGCCCACCGCCCGTTGCTCAGGTGTGCGCGCCACCTCGGCCGAGATCGCATGGAAACCGGCACGCAGGGTCACGGCCGGAAGCTTCTGGGCTGACTCCTGCGCCTGTGCCAGACCGACGAGTGCGATCAGGCCCGCAAGGCACAGGACGAGCCACGACCCGACGCGCGCGGGGGAGGAGGGCAGGGTTGGCAACTTGATCTGGATCATGATGAAATGAGCAGGACGGCAGTAGATTCTCGTCGTCCGCGCGGCCGGTGTCGACCTGCGGGCTTTTTTCCGACCCGAGATGTCCAGCACAGCCCCCCCTGATCGCCCACCGCCTGCCGTGTGCGCCTCCTCCGACGACGAGGCGGTGGCCTGGGATGATCCGCAGGAGCTGGCACGTTTCACCCAGCTGGTGCCCTCGGAAGACGCGCGCGTCTCGACGGCGCATTCGGTGCTCGTCATCGAGGGGATGCACTGCGCCGCCTGCTCGGTGAACATCGAACAGGCCCTGATGCGCGTCCCCGGCGTGCTGGAAGCCGACGTCAACCCCGCTTCCCGCCGCGCCAGGATCCTGTGGGATCCGGATCGCGTCAGGGCCTCCCGTATCGCCCAGGCCGTGGCCGAGGCGGGCTACCGTGCCTACCCAGCGCTATCGGTGCAAGCCGAGGCCGACCGCCGGCGTGAGCAGCGCCTGGCCTTGTGGCGACTTTTCGTGGCCGGCTTCTGCATGATGCAGGTGATGATGTACGCCGTGCCGACCTATGGCGTGTCGCCGAGCGGCAGCGAGGACATGAGCAGCGACATCTGGCGGCTGCTGCAATGGGCAAGCTGGCTGCTCAGCATCCCCGTGCTCCTGTTCTCGGCCGGGCCCTTCCTGCAAGGCGCCTGGCGTGACCTGCGGGCACGGCGCATCGGCATGGATGTGCCGGTGGCCCTGGGTATCGTGGTGACCTTCATTGCGAGCACGGGCGCCACCTTCGATCCCGGCGGACTCTTTGGTGAGGAGGTCTATTTCGATTCGCTCACGATGTTCGTCTTCTTCCTTCTGGGCGGACGCTATCTCGTGCTGCGGTCCCACGGTGCCACGGCCGGGGCGCTGGAATCGCTCATGCAGCGACTGCCCGAGACGGTGGAGCGCGAGACACCCCAGGGCACGCTGGAGACGCTGCCGGTGTCGCGCCTGCAGGTGGGTGACCGCGTACGGGTGCGTGCGGGGCAGGCCTTCCCTGCCGACGGTCGCATCGAGGCGGGCACCGTGTGGGTGGATGAGGCCCTGTTGACCGGCGAGTCCACGCCGGTGGAGCGAGGCCCTGGCCAGTGCGTGGTGGCGGGCAGCTTCAATCTGTCCGCGCCGACCTGGGTGCGCGTGGAACGGGTGGGCCAGGACACGCGCTATGCCCAGATCGTCGAACTCATGCAGCGGGCCGCGACCGACCGTCCCCCCTTTGTCCAGGCGGTGGATCGCATTGCGGCGCCATTCCTGTGGGCCGTGCTGGCGGCCGCGGCCCTGTGTGCCCTGGCCTGGGTCTTCATCGATCCGAGCCGCAGCGTCTGGGTGGCGGTGGCCGTGCTCATCGTGACCTGTCCCTGTGCATTGTCGCTGGCGACGCCTTCGGCACTCCTCAGTGCGGCCGGATACCTGGCCCGGCGTGGGGTGCTGGTCCAGCGGCTGCAGGCGCTGGAGGCCCTGGCACGGGCCCGGGTCTTCGTGTTCGACAAGACGGGCACGCTCACCGAAGACCGGCTTGCGCTGCAGCGGTGCGAGCCTCTTTCGACCGAGTTGTCCGCCGAGCAGGCGCTGGGCCGTGCCGCGACGCTCGCGCAAGCCTCCCTCCACCCGGTATCCCGGGCGCTGGTGGAGGCCTTCGGCTCCAGTGAGCGGCTGACCGAGCTGTCTGATGTCAAGGAACTCGCCGGATCGGGCCTGGAGGGGGTCGATGCGCAAGGCCGCTGCTGGCGCCTGGGCACCCTCGGCCATGTGCTGGGCCCAGGCGGTCAGGTGGCCCATGAGGCGACGGACGGGCTCCCGTCCGGCCCCCAGGCCTGGCTGGGCGTCAATGGCCACGTGGTCGCCCGTTTCGAACTGACCGAGCAGGTCCGCCCGGACGCGCGTGCCGCGATCGCGGCCTTGCGCGCCGAGGGGCTGGAGACGATCCTTCTGTCCGGCGATCGCCCGGAAGCCGCCGAGGCCTTGGCCCGCGCGCTGGGCATGGATCGCTGGTACGGCGGGGCGGGCCCGGAGGACAAGCTGACGGTGGTGCGCGCTGCGCAGGGCCGAGGCCTCCAGGTGGCCATGGTGGGTGACGGCGTGAACGATGGGCCCGTCCTCGCGCAAGCGGACGTTTCGCTGGCCATGGGGCAGGGCGCCGCACTGGCCCGTGCGCAGGCCGACTTCACCCTGATGAGCGGCCGGCTGGGCGACGTGGTGGAGGCCTGGTCGCTGGCCCGCCGCACGGTTGGCATCATCCGTCAGAACCTGGCCTGGGCGGCAGCCTACAACGCGACCGGCATCCCCCTGGCGGCCATCGGCTGGATGCCTCCGTGGCTGGCGGGCCTGGGGATGGCGGCCAGTTCGGTCCTCGTCATTGCCAATGCCTGGCGGCTGACACGCCCGCAAGGAGCGGTCGGCCGCGCCGTGCCCCCCGGTGTGGCGCCGGCTGCATCCCTGGGGCCCTGAGGGAGCACCATGGACATCCTTTTCCTTCTCGTCCCGCTGTCGGTCGTGCTGGTGCTGGCCATTCTTGGCCTGTTCGCCTGGGCATTGCACAGCGGACAGTTCGACAACGTGGAGCGCGAGGGCGAGCGCATCCTCTGGGATGACGCCCCCCCTGCCACGAAGGTGGTTGATGCCGATCAAGCTGCTGCAACGACCCGTCCGGAACAATAACCCTACTGACTTCTAGGAGAGAGGCCTCATGTCTTCGTCATCCACGTTCGCCGCGGCCCGTGCGGTGAACTACAACGACACGGTGGTGCGGCAGTTTTCGATTGCCGCCGTCGTGTGGGGCGTGGTCGGGATGCTGGTAGGGGTGTGGATCGCTGCCCAGCTGGCCTGGCCCGAACTGAATTTCGGCATCCCCTGGCTGAGCTACGGCCGTCTGCGGCCGCTGCACACCAATGCCGTGATCTTCGCCTTCGGTGGCTGCGCGCTCTTTGCGACGAGCTACTACGTGGTGCAGCGCACCTGCCAGGTCCGGCTCATCTCCGACAAGCTGGCCGCCTTCACCTTCTGGGGCTGGCAGGCCGTGATCGTCGCCGCGGCCGTTTCGCTCCCCCTGGGCTACACCAGCGGCAAGGAATACGCCGAGCTCGAGTGGCCCATCGACATCCTGATCACCCTGGTCTGGGTGGCGTACGCGGTGGTGTTCTTCGGCACGGTCGGCATCCGCAAGGTGCGCCACATCTATGTGGCGAACTGGTTCTTCGGCGCCTTCATCCTGGCCGTTGCGCTGCTGCATCTGGTCAACAGCGCCGCCATGCCGGTGAGCTTCATGAAGAGCTACTCGGCCTACTCGGGTGTGCAGGATGCCATGGTGCAGTGGTGGTATGGCCACAATGCGGTCGGCTTTTTCCTGACGGCCGGCTTCCTGGGGATGATGTACTACTTCATCCCGAAGCAGGCCGAGCGCCCGGTGTACAGCTATCGCCTGTCCATCGTGCACTTCTGGGCCCTGATCTTCACCTACATGTGGGCGGGCCCCCACCACCTGCACTACACCGCGCTGCCCGACTGGGCGCAAAGCGTGGGCATGCTGTTCTCGCTCATCCTGCTCGCACCCAGCTGGGGCGGCATGATCAACGGCATCATGACCCTCTCGGGTGCCTGGCACAAGCTGCGTGACGACCCCATCCTGAAGTTCCTGATCGTGTCCCTGTCGTTCTATGGCATGAGCACCTTCGAGGGTCCGATGATGTCGATCAAGACCGTCAACGCCCTGAGCCACTACACCGACTGGACGGTCGGCCACGTGCACTCCGGCGCCCTGGGCTGGGTGGGCCTGATCACGATGGGCTCGCTGTACTACCTGGTGCCGCGCCTGTTCGGGCAGAAGCAGATGTACAGCGTGCGGGCCATCGAGCTCCACTTCTGGATCGCCACCATCGGCATCGTGCTCTACATCGCCGCCATGTGGATCGCCGGCGTGATGCAGGGCCTGATGTGGCGCGCCATCAACACCGACGGCACGCTCACCTACAGCTTCGTCGAAAGCGTGAAGGCCACCTACCCCTTCTACGTCATTCGCCTGCTCGGCGGCCTGCTCTACCTCGGCGGCATGTGCCTGATGGCCTGGAACGTGGCGAAGACGGCGCTCAATGGTCGTCCGACCGACGTCGCCATCCCGGCGATGAAGCCCGCGGCGGCCTGAGGCCTGGACCGAAGAGAACGAGGAATCATCATGGCTGACCACAACAAGAAGCCCGGCTTCTTCACCCACGAGAAGATCGAGACCAACAACTTCCTGATGATCGTGCTGATCATCCTGGTGGTGTCGGTCGGCGGTCTGGTCGAAATCGTGCCGTTGTTCTTCCAGCGGTCCACGACCCAGGCCGTCGAGGGCCTGAAGCCCTACACCCCGCTGCAACTGGTGGGCCGCGACGTCTACATCCGCGAGGGCTGCTACAACTGCCACTCGCAGATGGTGCGCCCGTTCCGCGCCGAGACGCTGCGCTACGGCCCTTACTCCACGGCCGGTGAGTTCGTCTACGACCATCCCTTCCAGTGGGGCAGCAAGCGCACGGGGCCCGATCTGCACCGCGTGGGTGGGCGCTACAGCGACGAATGGCACCGCATCCACCTGATCAACCCGCGCGACCTGGTGCCCGAGTCGAACATGCCGGCCTACCCCTGGCTGGACAAGACGGCGCTCGACCCCCAGGACGCCATGCCCCGCATGCGTGCCCTGCGCCGTCTGGGGGTGCCCTACAGCGACGAGGAGATTGCCAAGTCACCCGACGAACTCAAGGGCAAGACCGAGATGGATGCCGTGATCGCCTACCTGCAGGTGCTGGGCACGGCCAACAAGTAAGGAGCACGCCATGAACATCGATGTGACCGACCTGCGCATCATCGTCACGGTGGTGTCGCTGCTGATCTTCCTCGGCATCTGCGGCTGGGCCTATGCCCGTCGCAACCGGGAGCGCTTCGACGAAGCCGCCCAGCTGCCCTTCCAATCCGAATAGCCCAGAGCCGGGGACCCAACATGAGTGATTTCTTCAACGACGGCTGGTCGATCTTCATCGCCGTCACCACCATCGTCAGCATCGCTGCGTGCCTGCTGCTGCTGCTGGTGGCGGCCCGCCGCAAGGTCATGGCCAACGACAACACCACGGGCCACGTCTGGGACGAGGACCTGAAGGAACTGAACAATCCGCTGCCACGCTGGTGGATGGGTCTGTTCGTCATCACCATCGTGTTTTCTGCGGTCTACCTGACCTTCTACCCGGGGTTGGGCAGCTACCAGGGCAAGTGGGGCTGGTCGCAGGCTGGCCAGTACGAAAATGAAATGGCGAAGGCCCAGGCCCAGCTCGAGCCTTTGTATGCGCAGTTCACGGCCAAGACTGCCGAAGAGCTGGTGGGCGATGCCCAGGCGATGGGGATCGGTGAACGCCTGTATGTGAACTGGTGCGCGCAGTGCCACGGATCGGACGCGCGCGGCAGCCGGGGCTTCCCGAACCTCACCGACGGCGACTGGCTCTGGGGCGGGTCGCACGACGCCATCAAGACGACGATCGCCGAAGGCCGCACGGGTGTGATGCCCCCCATGGGCGAGGCCGTGGGCGGTGGTGAGAACGTCCGCAATGTGGCCCACTACGTCATGAGCCTTTCGGGCAGCCCGCATGACCCGATCGCCGCCCAGCTGGGACGGGCCAAGTTCGGTGTGTGCGCCGCCTGCCACGGTGCCGACGGCAAGGGCAACACGACCATGGGGGCCCCCAACCTGACCGACCGCATCTGGCTGCATGGCTGGGGTGAGCAGGCCATCGTGAGCATCATCAACAACGGCAAGACGAACGTGATGCCTGCGCATGCCGACAAGCTCACCGAGCCGCAGATCCATGTGCTGGCGGCCTATGTGTGGGGGCTGTCGCGCAACACGACGGCACAGTCCCGCTGACCCTCTCATCCACGGCTTCCCACCTTGAGCAGCACCGAGCCACGGGTCATTCCCATCCAGCCCGCTTCCGAGGACGACGGCGACGCGGCCGTCCAGATGGTCTCGCTGTACCAGAAGCAGCAGAAGATCTACGCGCGCGCCGTCCATGGGTGGTTCGCTGCCTGGCGATGGGCCCTGGTGTGGGCCACCCAGCTGGTCTTCTATGGGCTGCCCTGGCTGGAATGGAACGAGCGCCAGGCGGTGCTGTTTGATCTGGCCGCCCGGCGCTTCTACATCTTCGGCCTTGTCCTGTACCCGCAGGACTTCATCTATCTGACGGCGCTGCTCATCATCAGCGCCTATGCGCTCTTCCTGTTCACCGCCGTGGGTGGGCGCCTGTGGTGTGGCTATTAGTGGGTCGAGCGCAAGATCGAGGGAGACCGCGCGGCCCGCATGAAGCTCGACCAGGGGCCCTGGACCTTCGAGAAGCTCTGGCGCAAGGCAGCCAAGCAGTCGGTCTGGATCGCCATCGGGCTGTGGACAGGCTTCACCTTCGTGGGTTACTTCACCCCCATCAAGGAACTGGGGGCTTCCGTTCTCACGCTCGGGCTGGGGCCCTGGGAATGGTTCTGGGTGCTCTTCTACGGCTTCGCTACCTATGGCAACGCCGGCTACATGCGCGAGCAGGTGTGCAAATACATGTGCCCCTACGCGCGCTTCCAGAGCGCGATGTTCGACCGGGATACCATGATCATCACCTACGATGAATCCCGAGGCGAACCGCGAGGCTCACGCTCACGTAAGGCGGATCCTGCCCAACTCGGTCTGGGTCACTGCATCGATTGCACCTTGTGTGTCCAGGTCTGTCCGACGGGCATCGACATCCGCAAGGGTCTCCAGTACGAGTGCATCGGCTGCGCCGCCTGCATCGATGTGTGCAACGGCGTCATGGACAAGATGAACTACCCCCGGGGTCTCATCCGCTACTCCACCGAAAACGGCATGGCCCAGGGGTGGAACCGTGGTCAGATGTTCAGGCGCGTGCTGCGGCCCCGGGTGCTCATCTACACGCTGATCCTGGGGCTCATCAGCGCGGCCTTCCTGGTCAGTCTGATGCTGCGCAGCCCCTTCAAGGTGGATGTCATTCGCGACCGCGGCGCGTTGGCGCGCATCGTTGAGGATGGGCGCATCGAGAATGTCTATCGACTGCAGATCATGAACACCCTGGAGCAGCCACAGCGCTATGAGGTGAGCGTCTCGGGGCTGGAGGGGCTGACCATTGCGTCCGACCCGGTGATCGAGGTGGACAGTGCTGCGGCGCGTTGGCTGCCTGTGCGGGTGCAGTTGCCGCCGGAGGTGGCCGAGCCGTTGCGCGGCCAGTCCAGCCCGATCGAGTTCCGCATCGACCGGCAGCCGCTCGGCGACGAGCCCGTGCGCAGTGTCCACGAGAAATCCACCTTCCTGGTGCCGCGTTGAACGGCCCTCATGAGGAGACCACGATGAGCAGCATCGCATCCGCCCCCCCGCGCGTCAGCCGGCCGGCATTGCCCTGGTGGCGAGAACCCATGATGTGGCTGGTGGTGGGGGGGCCCTTGCTGGTGATCCTGGCCTGCGCGGTGACCATCACGCTGGCCATCAAGCACCCCGATCCGGTGCTTGCCGGCGGGGATGCGTCCGCTTCGGCCATTTCGCAGGGGGAGGGAGGGTTGACCCGCATGCCAGCCCACCAGGCGCGCAACCACACCGCCACGCCGGCGACAGACCTGCCGCGCGACGACACCAAGTGAGCGAGCCCGTGAAGAAGCTCCCCTGGATGGCCATCCTGTGGCCAGCCTTCCTGATGGCCGGTGTGGTGGAGATGGTGGTGTTCGCCATGGTGGACCCGCAGGACCTGCACTGGGTCGGCGGAGCGCCGGTCACCCTGTCCGATTCGGCGATCTATTCGCTCGCCTTCTTTTTCTTCTGGGCTGCGTTCGTTGCAGCCGGCATCATGATGGCCGCGCTGATCCGCCCGCCTGCGACGGATCAGCCGTGAAGATGCATTGAGCGCCTCAGCAGGAGGCGCTGTTGACCAGACGCTGCAGGCCTTCCTGATCGAGGATGCGGATCTGGCGCTGCTTGACCTCCAGCAGGCCATCGTCCTGGAACTTCGAGAACGTGCGGCTCACGGTCTCCAGCTTGAGTCCGAGGTAGCTGCCGATCTCCTCGCGCGTCATGCGCAGGATCAGCGAGGACGGTGAAAAGCCCCGGGCCTGCAGACGCTGCGTCAGGTTGAGCAGGAAGGCGGCGAGCCGTTCCTCGGCGCGCATGCTGCCCAGCAGCAGCATCACGCCATGATCGCGCACGATCTCGCGGCTCATGATCTTGTGGAAAGAACTCTGCAACTCCGTGAACTCGCGTGACAGGTTCTCGAGCTGGGAATAGTGGATGACGCAGACCTGGGAATCCTCCAAGGCCACCGCGTCACAGGTGTGACGGTCCTGGCTGATGGCATCCAACCCCAGCAGTTCGCCCGCCATCTGGAAGCCCGTCACCTGGTCCCGGCCGTCTTCGGACGACACGCGGGTCTTGAAGAAACCGGTCCGCACGGCGTACAGAGAATGGAAGGGGTCTCCTGCGTGAAACAGCGCTTCGCCGCGCTTGACCGTGCGACGGGACGCGACCAGTTCGTCGAGCCGCTCCAGGTTGGGCTTGGATAACCCCACCGGCAGGCACAGCTCCCGCAGGTTGCAGCTCGAACAGGCGACCTTGAGGGTGTCGAGTTTGATCATGCGCGCAGTCCTCTCCTTGACTTCGATTATGGACCGGGTTGCGCCGGCTGGCACAGCCTTTGGTGCGGTGGCCATCGAGCCAGCCCAGTCCCCGGCTTCACAAAGGTCTTGTGCAGGATTGAGCGACATGTTTGATGCTCCTCAGTGAACGCGTCCCATTGTTCAGCAGCGGCCGCGGAGGGCTCTTGAGGCAGATCAAGTCGGTCCTTCCTGGGTCTGGCACATTGCCCACCATGATGGTCGACACCTCCCTGCCCATAGCCCCCGATGTCCTGCGCCGCTTCGACGTGCCAGGGCCCCGGTACACCTCCTACCCGACGGCCGATCGCTTTGTGGAGGCTTTCGGACCGGCACAGCTCGTGCAGGCGCTGGAGCAGCGTGCTGGCGGTGCGGGAGCCGTGGGAGGCCGCGCTGCGCCGCTGTCGCTGTATGTGCACGTTCCGTTCTGTGAATCGGTGTGCTACTACTGCGCCTGCAACAAGATCATCACCCGCCATCATGAACGAGCCACCGAGTACCTGGACGCGCTGGAGCGGGAGGTCGAGCTCTACATCGGCGTCCTGGGCCGCGAGCAGCCGGTGAGCCAGCTCCACCTGGGCGGTGGCACCCCCACCTTCCTCAGTGACGGGGAACTTGCGCGCCTCGTGGGCTCACTGCGCCGGGCCTTCCGGCTGGTGCCAGGCGGTGAATACAGCATCGAGGTCGATCCGAGAACGGTATCCGCCGAACGGCTGTCCTTCCTGGCGGGCCTGGGGTTCAATCGCATCAGCCTGGGCGTGCAGGATTTCGATCCCGAGGTCCAGAAGGCCGTCCATCGCATCCAGTCCTTCGAGAGCGTGGCGGGCCTGATCGAGCAGGCCCGCAGGCTCGGAATCGAGTCCGTGAACGCCGATCTCATCTACGGCCTCCCGCGCCAGACACCTGGATCTTTCGCTCGCACCCTCGACCTCATCAGCCAGCTTCGGCCTGATCGCATCGCGTTGTACGGCTACGCCCACCTGCCTACCCGCTTCAAGCCTCAGCGACGCATCCATGCCGACGAACTGCCCAGTGGCGCAGACAAGCTGGCGATGCTTTCGGGGGCCATCGCGCGCTTCGCATCGGCCGGCTACGACTACATCGGGATGGACCACTTCGCGCTGCACACCGACGCCCTGGCCGTGGCCAAGCGCCAGGGTCGCCTGCATCGCAACTTCCAGGGTTACAGCACGCAGCCCGACTCCGACCTGATCGCGCTGGGGGTGTCTGCCATCGGTCGCATCGGCAGCACCTACAGCCAGAATGCGAAGACGCTGCCCGAGTACTACGATGCCTTGCGCCAGGGCCAGTTTCCGGTGGTGCGCGGCCTGGCCCTGAGTCGCGACGATCTGGTGCGGCGGGCCGTGATCATGGCGCTGATGTGCCAGGGCCATGTGAGCTTCGAATCCATCGAGCTGTCCTACCTCATCGACTTCCGCCACTACTTTGCGGCAGAACTGGGCCTGCTTCAGGACATGGCGGCGCAGGGCTTGGTGCGTATCGAAACGGATGGACTCACGGTGTCGCCCGCAGGATGGTATGTGGTGCGTGGCATTGCGATGGTCTTTGACAAGTACCTTCAGGCTGAGCGCAACCGCGAGAGGTTTTCGCGCATCATCTGAGCATGATCACCGCAGTCCTGCTCAGCGCCGCGCTGATGGGGCTGGCTGGCAGCGTGCATTGCATGGCGATGTGCGGCGCAGCCACGCTGGCCATCGGCCGTGATGGTCCCAGCTTGTGGGCCTTCCAGGCCGGCCGGCTGGCCGGCTACGCGACCGCCGGGGCCTTGGCCGCGGGAGCCGTTCAGGCCCTGCAGTGGGGGGCGCAGCAAGTGACGGTGCTGCAACCCTTCTGGGCCATGGTCCACGTGGCGGTGATCGTGCTCGGACTGGCGCTGGTCTGGCTCGGGCGTCAGCCTCGATGGCTGGACGCGCTCGCACATCAGGTCTGGCAGCGCCTGCGCCATGCCAGCCTGGGCTGGCCCCAGGTGCCGGGTCGCTTCGCGGCAGCGGGTGCCGGCCTGTTGTGGACCTTCCTGCCGTGCGGTCTGCTGTACTCGGCTCTGATGGTGGCCGCCCTGGGGTCCACGCCTTGGGATGGGGCGTTGGCGATGGCGGTCTTCGCCGCCAGTTCAGCCGTGGGCCTGCAAGTCATGCCGTGGGTCTGGCGGCGGTTGAAAGGGCAGGGCGCGGCAGTGCGGGGCGCCTGGGCCGTGCGTGCCGCGGGGGCCGTCCTGGCCGCCACGTCCGGCTGGGCGCTCTGGCACGGCCTGTGGGCCCAGTTCGGGGCACCGGTATGCCGATGAGACTGTGCGAAAGACGCGCGTCGAAGGCCTGGGGCGCTGCTTTAGAATCAACGGTCTAGAACAATTCCTCTAACCCCGAGTTTCCATTCGGTTTTGCGCGGAGCTTGCGACATGTACCAGCACATCAAGGTGCCCGAGGGTGGGCAGAAGATCACCGTCAACAAGGACTTCTCGCTCAATGTGCCCGACAACCCCATCATTCCCTACATCGAAGGGGATGGCACCGGATTCGACATCACGCCTGTGATGATCAAGGTGGTCGATGCCGCGGTGGCGAAGTCCTACGGTGGCAAGCGCAAGATCCACTGGATGGAAATCTATGCCGGTGAGAAGTCCACCAAGGTCTATGGTCCTGACGTGTGGCTGCCCGAAGAAACCCTGCAGGTGCTCAAGGATTACGTGGTGTCCATCAAGGGCCCGCTGACCACCCCGGTGGGCGGTGGCATCCGCTCGCTCAACGTGGCCCTGCGCCAGGAACTCGACCTCTACGTCTGCCTGCGCCCGGTGCGCTACTTCAAGGGCGTGCCCTCGCCGGTCAAGGAGCCTGAAAAGACGGACATGGTCATCTTCCGCGAGAACTCGGAAGACATTTACGCTGGCATCGAGTTCGAAGCCCAGAGCGACAAGGCCAAGAAGCTCATCAAGTTCCTGCAGGACGAGTTCGGTGTCAAGAAGATCCGCTTTCCCGAGACCTCCGGCATCGGTGTGAAGCCTGTGTCTCGCGAAGGCACGGAGCGCCTGGTGCGCAAGGCCATCCAGTACGCCATCGACAATGACAAACCCTCGGTGACGTTGGTTCACAAGGGCAACATCATGAAGTTCACCGAGGGCGGCTTCCGCGACTGGGGTTACGCCCTGGCGCAGAAGGAGTTCGGTGCCGAACTGATCGACGGCGGGCCGTGGTGCAAGTTCAAGAACCCGAAGACGGGCAAGGACATCGTCATCAAGGACGCCATCGCCGACGCCTTCTTGCAGCAAATCCTGCTCCGTCCGGCCGAGTACTCCGTGATTGCCACCCTCAATCTGAACGGCGACTACATTTCCGATGCGCTCGCAGCCCAGGTGGGCGGCATCGGCATTGCGCCGGGTGCCAACCTGTCTGACTCGGTGGCCATGTTCGAAGCCACTCACGGTACGGCGCCCAAGTACGCTGGCAAGGATTACGTCAACCCGGGTTCCGAGATCCTCTCGGCTGAAATGATGCTGCGCCACATGGGCTGGACTGAAGCAGCCGACCTCATCATCAGTTCGATGGAAAAGGCCATCCTGAGCAAAAAAGTCACCTACGACTTTGCCCGCCTGCTCGATGGTGCCACCCAGGTGAGCTGCTCCGGCTTTGGCCAGGTCATGATCGACCACATGTGATCCAGCCCGTCGCTCAGGCCTGAGCTCGCGGCCCCCGACCCGCATGCGCGGGGCGGGGGCCGCGTCCATTTTGTCTCACCAGATTCCGCCTGGGAGGCGGCATGTGGGGCGCGGGGCGCGCCGAGGGCAAACCAGCGGGCCGACCCGCCAGCACCGGTCAGTCGGCGTGGGAGACGCCTCGTGGGGAACCGTGGGCCGAGGCATCCTGCCCGGCGCGCGAGGCCAGCGAGGTGAGGCCCGGCATCAGGTTGTGGTGCGATTCCAGAGGCTGGATGTTCTGGGCCAGCATCCCCTTGGGGCCCTGCACCAGGTCGAATGCCACCCGGGCGCCTTGCTTGAGGGTGCGAAAACCCTCCATCTGAATGGCGGAAAAGTGGGCAAAAACGTCCGCGCCGCCACCTTCAGGCTCGATGAACCCGAAACCCTTGGCGTCGTTGAACCACTTGACGATACCGGTCCCCATGGACTCCCCCTCGATTTGGTACTTATGTCAGGGAATTGTCAGATTGCCGTTCCGGCCTTGTCAAGAACCAGGGGGGACGGGTTTGTCTCGAAATGTGAGCAAGGCCCACAGAGCGCGCGCGGCGGGGACGGTGGAATCGGCTAGAGGCCAACAGGGTGGCGCCGACTCGATAGAATGAATCCATGCCCGAAAACGCATCGAATCCCCCCCCGTCGCAGCCGCCCGGTGGCCCGTTGGCACCGGACGATGGCCAGGGTTCGGTTGTCGCGGAGCGCCAGGCGTCCAGGGTCGAGCCGCCTCGCATGTACCAGGTGGTCATGCTCAATGACGACTTCACCCCGATGGAGTTTGTCGTGATGGTGTTGCAGGAATTCTTTCACCGCGACCTGGAAACGGCCACGCACATCATGCTCAAGATCCACCACGAGGGTCGGGGGGTGTGCGGGGTTTACACCAAGGATGTGGCCGCAACAAAAGTGGAAATGGTCCTTGCCGCCGCGCGCCGCGCGGGGCATCCTTTGCAGTGCATTATGGAGGCCACATGATTGCCCAGGAACTTGAAGTCAGCCTGCACATGGCGTTCGTCGAGGCGCGCCAGCAGCGCCACGAGTTCATCACGGTGGAGCACCTCCTGCTGGCCCTGCTCGACAACCCTTCGGCTGCCGAGGTGCTGCGTGCCTGCTCCGCCAACATCGATGATCTGCGCAAGAGCCTGACGCATTTCATCAAGGAGAACACGCCCACCGTGGGCGGCACCGACGAGGTGGACACGCAGCCCACGCTGGGTTTCCAGCGCGTGATCCAGCGTGCGATCATGCATGTGCAGTCCACCGGCAGCGGCAAGAAGGAAGTGACCGGTGCCAATGTGTTGGTGGCCATCTTTGGCGAAAAGGATTCCCACGCGGTCTATTACCTGCACCAGCAGGGGGTGACGCGCCTGGACGTGGTGAACTACATCGCCCACGGCATCAAGAAGTCCGACCCGCCCGAGCCGGCCAAGCCCAGCGAGGGCCAGGCGGGCAGCGGCGAGGGTGAGAAGGAGGAGGGCGAGGGCAAGGGCTCTCCCCTGGAGCAGTTCACCCAGAACCTGAACCAGCTGGCCCGTGACGGCAAGATCGACCCGCTGATCGGCCGCGAACATGAGGTCGAGCGCGTCATCCAGGTGCTGTGCCGTCGCCGCAAGAACAATCCGCTGCTGGTGGGCGAGGCCGGTGTGGGCAAGACGGCCATTGCCGAAGGCCTGGCCTGGCGCATCACCGAAGGTGATGTGCCCGAGGTGCTGTCCGATTCCACCGTGTACGCGCTGGACATGGGGGCACTCCTGGCAGGCACCAAGTACCGCGGTGACTTCGAGCAACGACTCAAGGGGGTGCTCAAGGCGCTGAAGGACCAACCCAACGCGGTGCTCTTCATCGACGAAATCCACACCCTGATCGGTGCCGGCGCGGCTTCGGGGGGCACGCTGGATGCCAGCAACCTGCTCAAGCCCGCGCTCAGCTCGGGGGGGCTGAAGTGCATCGGCGCCACCACCTTCAGCGAGTACCGCGGCATCTTCGAGAAGGACGCGGCCCTGTCGCGGCGCTTCCAGAAGATCGACGTGGTCGAGCCCTCGGTCGAGCAGACCATCGAGATCCTCAAGGGCCTGAAGTCTCGCTTCGAGGAGCACCACAGCGTGAAGTACGCGCTGGGGGCGCTGCAGGCAGCGGCCGAGCTCTCGGCCAAGTTCATCAACGACCGGCATCTGCCTGACAAGGCCATCGATGTCATCGATGAGGCGGGGGCAGCCCAGCGCATCCTGCCCAAGAGCAAGCAGAAGAAGACCATCACGCGCGCCGAGGTCGAAGAGATCGTGGCCAAGATCGCCCGGATTCCGCCGGCCAGCGTGAGCAACGACGACCGCTCCAAGCTTAAGAACCTGGATCGTGACCTCAAGAGCGTGGTCTTCGGCCAGGACGCGGCCATCGACGCGCTGGCGGCGGCCATCAAGATGGCCCGCTCAGGTCTGGGCAAGCCCGACAAGCCCATCGGCTCCTTCCTGTTCAGCGGGCCCACCGGCGTGGGCAAGACCGAGGTGGCCAAGCAGCTGGCCTACATCCTGGGCATCGAGCTGATCCGCTTCGACATGTCGGAGTACATGGAGCGTCATGCGGTGAGCCGCCTCATCGGCGCACCGCCGGGCTATGTGGGCTTCGACCAGGGCGGCCTGCTGACCGAGGCGGTCACCAAGAAGCCGCATGCCGTGCTGCTGCTCGACGAGATCGAGAAGGCCCACCCGGACGTCTTCAACGTGCTGTTGCAGGTCATGGACCACGGCACGCTGACCGACAACAACGGACGCAAGGCCGACTTCCGCAACGTCATCATCATCATGACGACCAACGCGGGGGCCGAGACCATGAACAAGGCCGTGATCGGCTTCACCAACACCCGCGAGGCGGGTGACGAGATGGCCGACATCAAGCGCCTGTTCACGCCGGAGTTCCGCAACCGCCTGGACGCGATCGTCAGCTTCCGGGCGCTGGACGAGGAGATCATCCTGCGGGTGGTCGACAAGTTCCTGCTCCAGCTCGAAAGCCAGCTGGCCGAGAAGAAGGTCGAGGTCACCTTCACCGATGCCTTGCGCAAGCACCTGGCCAAGAAGGGCTTCGATCCGCTCATGGGCGCACGGCCGATGCAACGTCTCATCCAGGACACCATCCGTCGCGCCCTGGCCGACGAGCTGCTGTTCGGCCGGCTGGTGGATGGCGGCCGGCTGGTGGTGGATCTCGACGACAAGGGGGAGGTCGTGCTGGACATCCAGCCGAACCGCAAGAGCGACAAGCCCAAGGCCGAGCCTGCCACGGCCTGAGCGGCCCCCGGAACCCGCCACCAACAACTACAGCACCAACGGGCCCTTCGGGGCCCGTTGGCTCGTTCAGCCCCCGCGGGTGGCGGGATCCTGGCGGAAGTAGCCGGCGAACAGGGTGTACAGCGTGGGGTGGTGCTGCCTGAAGGCAGCGGGCGCCACGAAGAAGGCCTCGGCTGCCACGGGGAAGAACTCCTCCAGACCCTGAGCACCATAGGGATCGAGAAAGGTGTCGAGCCCCTCGTCCACGTCGCGGCAGAAGCTGTCGTAGGCCGCTTGCAGGGTGGCCATCCAGGTCTCGGCGGCGGCCCGGTCGGGCAGGGGCGGCAGCCCGTCGGCTGCGCCGTTGGCCATGTCGAGTTTGTGCACGAACTCGTGGATCACCACGTTGTAGCCCAACTCGGCCAGGTCACCCGCGTCGGCCACGTCGGCCCAGGACAGCATCACCGGACCTCCTTCCATGGCTTCGCCGGCAAGCACTTCATCGTAGTGGTGAACCACACCGTCTTCGTCGGTGACCACCCGGCGGGCCACCACCTCGGCCGGGTGGACCACGATACCGACGAAGTCGTCATAGGCCTGCAGACCCAGGTGCAGGATGGGCAGGCAGGCCTGGGCAGCGATGGCCACGGCCATCTCGTCGGTGACCACCAGGCCGTTGGCCCCCGTGAACTCCTTCCGGTCGAGAAAGAGGGTGGCCAGGCGCCGCAGGGCCTCGCGATCTTCGGTGCGATGCTGGGCGAGGAAGGGGTGGCGGGCGAGCGTGAGTTCCCACAAGGCGTCCGGGATCGCCCGGCGCGAAAGGGCCCGCGCTTCGCGGCGCTGCTGCCAGCGTTGCCACCAGCTGGGCATGGTTCTCAGGAACCCTCGGGCGGGCTTGCGGGCACACGCCGCAGTCCCTCGGTACTGAGCCGGATCACCTCGCCTCGAGTGACCGGGCCGGGGGTGTCGAAATCCCAGTCCGACAGCACATGGCGCTGCGCCCCCTGGGGCAGCGCATGATCGGCCGGGCGGTGGGTGTGGCCGTGGATCAACACAGGGCTGTTGGCCGTGGCGAGCCAGGTCAGCACGGCCTGGGTGTCGAGGTCGCCATAGCCTTCGACACCCTGCTCGCGCTTGCGTGCCTCGCTGGCGGCCCGCATGCGCGCGGCCAGCTCGCGCCGTTGGGCGAGCGGCTGGGCCAGGAAGGCCTGCTGCCAGGCCGGGTCGCGCACCTGACGGCGAAAGGCCTGGTAGTCGGTGTCGTCGAGGCACAGGGCGTCGCCATGGCTGAGCAGCCATCGTTGCCCGAACGCCACCAGCACGGTGGGGTCGGCCAGGGCCTGGACGCCACAGCGTGCGAGGAAGTCCGGGCCGACCAGGAAATCGCGGTTGCCAGCCATGAAGTACAGCGTCTTGCTGCGGGCGGCCTCGCGCAGGATGGCCTCGCACCGGGCTTCGAAGCTGCCAGGTTCGGCAGCATCGTCACCGATCCAGACCTCGAAGACGTCGCCCAGCAGGATCAGGGCCTGCGCAGGGCTGGACGTCAGGTGCTGCGCCCAGGCCGCCGTGGTGCGGGGCAGCCCGGCCTGCAGGTGCAGGTCGGACAGCAGGTCGATGGCGGTCCAGCGCGACGGGGCGTGGAGTTCCGGCACCACCTGTGGCAGCGAGGCAGCGTGCGGCGCGACGGTGTCCGTCAAGCGCTCAGACCTCGACGGCCTTCTCGATCACGACGTCGTCCAGCGGTACGTCGTCATGGAAGCCACGGCGTCCGGTCTTGACGCCCTTGATCTTGTCGACCACTTCGGTGCCTGCCACCACCTTGCCGAAGACGGCATAGCCCCAGCCCTGGGGGGTCTGGGACTTGAAGTTCAGGAAGTCGTTGTTGGCCACGTTGATGAAGAACTGCGCCGTGGCCGAATGCGGGTCGGACGTGCGGGCCATTGCCAACGTGTAGGTGTCGTTCTTCAGGCCGTTGCTCGCTTCGTTCTGGATGGGGGCGTCGGTGGGTTTCTGCTTCATGCCGGCCTCGAAGCCGCCGCCCTGGATCATGAAGCCATTGATGACGCGGTGAAACACCGTGCCGTCGTAATGACCCTTGCGCACGTAATTCAGGAAGTTTTCGGCAGACAGCGGGGCCTTCTCGGCATCGAGCTCGATGCGGATGACACCGTGGTTGGTGTGCAGTTCAACAGCCATGATTCATTTCTCCACAGTGGCTTGACGGATGATCACCGGTTCGACCGGGACGTTCTGGTGGGGGCCCTTGCTGGTGGTGCGCACGGCCTTGATCTTGTCGACCACGTCCATGCCCGAAACCACGCGCCCGAAGACCGCATAGCCCTGACGGTCGGGTGCGTTGGGGGCGTCGAGGAAGGTATTGTCCTTGAGGTTGATGAAGAACTGGGCGGTGGCCGAGTTCGGGTCCATGGTGCGCGCCATCGCGATGGTGCCGCGCTGATTGCTCAGACCGTTGCGGGCCTCCAGGGGGATCGGTGCCTGCGTGGGCTTCTGGTTCATGTCGGGGGTGAAGCCACCACCCTGGATCATGAAGCCGTCGATGACGCGATGGAAGATGGTGCCGTCGTAGTGCTTGGCGTTCACATAGGCCAGGAAGTTCTCGACCGTCCGGGGCGCCTTGGCCGCGTCCAGCTGGACGACGATGTCTCCCTGCGTGGTGGACAGTCGCACGGTCTGCGACCAGGCGGGCGTGCTCAAGGCGGCGGCCAGCCCCAGGGTGGCGATCCAGGCGAAACGGCGTTGCGTCATCTTGCGAGGCTCCTGTGCATTTGGAAGATGTGCATTGTCGCGCGAGGCTGGAGGCACGTCACGGCTCTGCGTGCAAACCTCGGCGGTCAGCGGGGGCGGGGCGAGAAGAGTTCGCGCACCAGGGCCAGCTTCGCCGGCAGACCTGCATGCCCGGGCTGCTGCTCGAGCGCACGGGCGTAGGACTGGGCCGCCAGCTTGGCGTAGACATCGCCCAGGTTCTCGTGCGTCACGGGATTGAGCGGCTGCAGCCGCAGGGCCATCTCCAGCGCTTGCCGTGCCTTGTCGTACTGGTCCTGGCGGGAATAGACCACCGCGAGGTTGTTGAAGACCTCGGGAAGGTCGGGGCGCTCGGCCACCAGTTGCAGGAACTGCGCCTCGGCTTCGCTCAGCTTGTTCTGTTCCGTCAGCACCACCCCGCGCAGGAACCGCCACTGCAAGTCCTGTGGGCTGGCCTTGAGGCCCCGATCGACCGTCGCCAGGGCATCCGCCGTGCGACCCTCGCGCAGCAACTGCTGAACCGTGGCCGGGTCGTTGGCCCAGGCGGCGTCCAGCGGCAGGGCCAGCAGACAGACCAAGGCCCACCGATGAAGCCAGCGGGGACGGCGGAGGCGGGGGCCGGGGGCGCTCATGCAGCAGCGGTCTCGGGACGGGCAGGGCTATACTCGTTCGATTCTATCGTGGTGCCCCGCCCGTGCGGACCGCTGGGCGCCCGGCCCGACTTCACGGCATCCATGACGCTTTCCATCTACAACACGCTCACGCGCCGGCAGGAGCCCTTCTCTCCCATCGATCCTGGCCATGTCCGCATGTATGTGTGCGGCATGACCATCTACGACTACTGCCATGTCGGCCATGCGCGCATGATGATGGCCTTCGACGTGGTGCAGCGCTGGCTCAAGGTGCTGGGCTACCGCGTCACGTATGTGCGCAACATCACCGACATCGACGACAAGATCATCAAACGGGCCGTGGAGCGGGGCATCACCATCGGCGAGCTGACTCGCGAGATGACCGCTGCGATGCACGAGGACATCGGCCAGCTCGGCATCGAGCCGCCCACCCACGAGCCGCGTGCCACTGACTACGTGCACGAGATGATCGACCTGATCGGCCGCCTGGAGGCCAAAGGCCTGGCCTATCGCGCCCCCGGCGGCGACGTGAACTTTGCGGTCAGGCGCTTTCCGGGCTATGGCAAGCTCTCGGGCAAGTCGCTGGATCAGCTGCGCGCGGGCGAGCGCGTGGCGGTGGCCGATGGCAAGGAGGACCCCCTGGACTTCGTGCTGTGGAAGTCGGCCAAGGACGCCGAGCCAGAGGAAGCGAAGTGGGACGCCCCTTTCGGCAAGGGCCGCCCCGGCTGGCACATCGAATGCTCAGCCATGAGCTGCGCTTTGCTGGGCGAGCACTTCGACATCCACGGCGGGGGCATGGACCTGCAGTTCCCCCATCACGAGAACGAGATTGCCCAGAGTGAGGGTGCCACGGGCCGCACCTTCGTCAATGTGTGGATGCACAACGGCTTTCTCAACGTCGACAATGAGAAGATGTCGAAGTCGCTGGGCAACTTCTTCACGATCCGGGACGTGCTCAAGCGCTTCGATGGCGAAACGGTGCGTTTCTTCATGCTGCGCACCCATTACCGCAGCCCCTTCAACTTCAGCGACGCCAACCTGGAGGACGCACGCCACGCATTGCGTCGGCTCTACACCGCGCTGGACAGCGTGGCGCCGGCAGACGTGACCGTCGACTGGAACGAGCCTCACGCGGCGCGCTTCCGTGCGGCGATGAACGACGACTTCAACACCCCGGAGGCTGTGGCCGTGCTCTTCGACCTGGCCAGCGAGACCAACCGTACCGGCTCGGCGCAGGTGGCGGGGCTGCTCAAGGCCCTGGGCGGCACGCTTGGCATGTTGCAGGGATCCCCCAGGGCCTACCTGCAGGGTGGGGCCGGGCTGGACGAGGCCGCCATCCAGGCGCAGATCGAAGCGCGTGCGGCGGCCAAGAAGGCGAAGAACTTCGCCGAGGCGGACCGCATCCGCGATGCGCTGGCGGCCCAGGGCATCGTGCTGAAGGACACGCCGCAAGGCACCACCTGGGTGAAGGCCTGAACGCCATGGCTCGTGTGGTCACGCCCGATTACTGGGACGACGCCTGCAAGTACCTCAGCAAGCGCGACCGGGTGATGCGCAAGCTCATCCCGCAGTTCGGCGAGGCGCGGCTGCAGAGCCGGGGGGACGCGTTCACCACGCTGGCACGTTCCATCGTGGGTCAGCAGATTTCGGTGAAGGCCGCTCAGGCGGTGTGGGATCGCTTCGCGGCGCTCACCGACGGGCCACCGACCCGCATCGCGCCGGCCGCCGTGCTGGCCCTGGGGGTGGACGACCTGCGGGGGGCCGGCCTGTCGGCCCGCAAGGTGGAGTACCTGCGCGACCTGGCCACCCATTTCGACGAGGGCGCGGTGCATGTGCGCCAGTGGGCCAGCATGGACGACGAGGCGATCATCGAGGAACTGGTGGCCATCCGCGGCATCGGCCGCTGGACGGCCGAGATGTTCCTGATCTTCCACCTCATGCGACCCAACGTCATGCCTTATGACGACCTGGGCCTGCTCAAGGGCATCAGCCAGAACTATTTCAGCGGCGAGCCCGTGTCGCGCGCCGAGGCCCGTGAGGTGGGCGACGCCTGGGCCCCGTTCCGCTCGGTGGCGACATGGTACATTTGGCGCAGCCTGGACCCACTGCCCGTGGAGTACTAGGATTCGTTCGTTTCGCGCACATCAAGAACCACAGCGAGACGCTTCGTCCAACGTCGGGATCACCGGGATGAGCAAACGACATTTCCTCGAGTTCGAGCAACCCATTGCCGAACTCGAATCCAAAATCGATGAGCTGCGTTACGTGCAAAGCGAATCGGCGGTGGACATCTCCGAAGAGATCGACCGCCTGAGCAAGAAGAGCCTGCAACTCACGAAAGACATCTACGCCAGCCTCACGCCCTGGCAGGTCACGCAGATTGCGCGACACCCCCAGCGCCCCTACACGCTGGACTACGTGAACGAAATCTTCACCGAGTTCCAGGAACTCCACGGCGACCGCCACTTCGCGGACGATCAGTCCATCGTCGGGGGGTTGGCTCGTTTCAACGGCCAGCCCTGCATGGTCATCGGTCATCAGAAGGGCCGTGACACGAAGGAGCGTGCGCTGCGCAACTTCGGAATGTCGCGCCCGGAGGGTTACCGCAAGGCGCTGCGTCTGATGAAGCTGGCCGAAAAGTTCGGCTTGCCGGTTTTCACTTTCGTCGATACACCTGGCGCCTATCCCGGCATCGGTGCTGAGGAGCGAGGCCAGTCGGAAGCGATTGGCCGCAATATCTTCGAGATGGCCCAGCTCGAAGTGCCCATCATCGCCACCATCATCGGCGAGGGGGGGTCGGGCGGGGCCCTGGCCATCAGCGTGGGCGACCAGGTGCTGATGCTTCAGTACTCCGTGTACTCGGTCATCTCGCCTGAGGGTTGCGCCTCCATTCTCTGGAAGACGGCTGACCGTGCTGCCGATGCGGCCGAAGCCCTGGGCATCACGGCGCATCGCCTCAAGGCTCTGGGTCTGGTGGACAAGATCGTCAGCGAGCCCGTGGGAGGGGCTCATCGCGATACCAAACAGATGGCGGCTTACCTCAAACGGGCGCTCAACGATGCCCTGCGTCAGGTCAGCGATCTCAAGCCGAAGGAGCTGCTGAACCGCCGCTACGAGCGGCTGCAGAGCTACGGCCGCTTCACCGACACCAAAGCGCACTGATGAAACCTGCGGCTGCCGCGCCTGGCGTGGTGGCGGTCGCCTACAGCGGGGGCCGTGATTCCACGGCCCTTTTGTTTGCCACCTTGCGGGTGGCCCACGCGTTGGGCCTGCGGGTGGTGGCGCTGCACATCCACCATGGGCTCCAGGCGAAGGCTGACGACTGGCTGAGGCATTGCCGGAAGCAGTGTGATGCATGGAAACGCCAAGGCTGGCCGGTGACTCTGGCCTGGACTCGCCTGCACCTCCATCTCACCGCTGGTGACAGTGTGGAGGCGGTGGCCCGCCGCGCGCGCTACCAGGCCCTGCGCCGCCTGGCCCTGGAACACGGTGCCCACACCGTGCTGCTCGGGCACCATCGCACCGATCAGGCTGAGACGTTTTTGCTGCAAGCCTTGCGCGGAGGTGGTGTGGCAGGCCTGGCGGGCATGCCTGTGACGGCGACTCGCGAGGGAGTGGCGTGGCTGCGGCCCTGGCGTAACCGACCGCGCAGTGACATCGAAGCCTACGTGGTTCAGCACGGGCTCGCCTACGTCGACGACGAGAGCAACGCTGACGATCGCTTTGCCCGCAACCTGCTTCGCCAGCAGGTCTGGCCCGCATTGGTGGGGGCCTTCCCCCAGGCAGAAGCGGCCTTGGCCGACGCGGCCGCTTGGGCGGGTGAAGCCTCGGCCTGCCTGGAAGCGTTGGCCACGCTCGATCTGGCTTCTCTTGACGATGGGCTGGGCCTGGATGTGCAGGCCTGTCGGCGTCTGGGCACGGCCAGAGGCCGTAATGCCTTGCGCGTGTGGATCCGCCGGATGAGCGGCCATCGTCCATCGGCCAGCCTCCTGGAGCGACTCTGGCAGGAATCAGCCGGCGTATCCGCACGGCGCTGGGATTGGGCCAAGGGAGAACTGCGCTTGTATCGTGGTCGCCTGTCTTGGGTGGGGCGGGTCGTTGCGGCCGCCTCTGAGGCGCGTGCCCTGCCGGCAACCCACCTGAGCCTGAAGGGGGGTGGCATCGTGGCCGTTCCGGGTTGGGGGGGCGCACTGAGGGTCGAGCGCGTGCGAGAGGGCGGTGTGGCCTGGGAGCGTCTTAGACGCGTTGAGCTGCGTGGGCGTCAGGGCGGGGAGCAGTTCCAATCCGGCCACGGACGTCCGCCGCGTGCGCTGAAAAAGCAGTTCCAGGCTGCGGCGGTGCCAGCCTGGCAACGACAGGGCCCGCTCGTCTATGACGCGGCCGGACATCTTCTCTTCGTGCCCGGACTGGGCATGGACGCGCGTGCCTGGGCCACACCCGGTCGTCCCCAGTGGCGCCTGCTCTGGGAGCCGCTCGCCTGACGCCTGTATCGGCCACAGTGAGTCCACGGGCTCTCGTCGCAGGAGGGTGCTTGGCAGTGATGCGGGTCAACCCGGATGCGCAGCCGCTACAATGTGAGGTTTGTTTGCGACCGCGGCGCAACACCCTGCCGATCACCCCTTCCGCGCACGACTTCCATGGCACTCATCGTTCACAAATACGGCGGCACGTCGATGGGCTCGACCGAGCGCATCCGCAACGTCGCCAAGCGCGTCGCCAAATGGCACCGTGCCGGCCACCAGATGGTGGTCGTGCCTTCTGCCATGAGCGGCGAAACCAATCGTCTGCTGGGCCTGGCCAAGGAACTGGCACCGTCCAGCCACACCACCGCCTACGCCCGCGAACTCGACATGATCGCCGCCACCGGCGAGCAGGTCTCCGTGGGTCTGCTGGCCATCGCGTTGCAGGCTGAGGGCCTGGAGGCCATCAGCTACACCGGCTGGCAGGTGCCGGTGCGCACCGACTCCTCCTACACCAAGGCGCGCATCGAGAGCATCGACGACCAGCGCGTGCGCGCCGACCTCGACGCCGGCAAGGTGGTGATCATCACCGGCTTCCAGGGCATTGACGGTCTGGGACACATCACCACGCTGGGCCGGGGCGGCTCGGACACCTCGGCCGTGGCCATCGCCGCGGCGATGAAGGCGGCCGAATGCCTGATCTATACCGACGTGGATGGCGTCTACACCACCGACCCGCGCATCGTGCCCGAGGCACGTCGCCTGCACACCATCAGCTTCGAGGAAATGCTCGAGATGGCCAGCCTGGGCTCGAAGGTGCTGCAGATCCGTTCGGTCGAGTTCGCCGGCAAGTACCGCGTGCCGCTGCGCGTGCTGTCGAGCTTCACCCCCTGGGACATCCCCCTCGACGAGGAAGCCAAGTCGGGCACGCTGATCACCTTTGAGGAAGACGAGAACATGGAACAAGCCGTTGTGTCGGGCATTGCCTTCAACCGCGACGAGGCCAAGATCACCGTGATGGGCGTGCCGGACAAGCCGGGCATCGCTTACCAGATCCTCGGTGCCGTCGCCGACGCCAACATCGATGTGGATGTGATCCTGCAGAACGTCTCGCACGACGGGAAGACCGATTTCTCCTTCACGGTGCATCGCAATGACTACGCCAAGACCATCGACCTGCTGAAGGAAAAGGTCGTGCCCCATCTGGGCGCCAATGAGGTGGTGGGTGACGCGAAGATCTGCAAGGTGTCCATCGTGGGCATCGGCATGCGCTCGCACGCCGGCGTGGCCAGCCGCATGTTCCGTGTGCTCTCGGAAGAGGGCATCAACATCCAGATGATCACCACCAGCGAGATCAAGACCAGCGTGGTGATCGACGAGAAGTACATGGAGCTGGCCGTGCGCGCGCTGCACAAGGCCTTCGACCTGGACCAGGACGCCGCCTGAGTGGAAAAGCCCGTGCGAAGGGGGGCATTCATGGTTAGAATGCGGCCCTTCGCAGATTTCCGGTTGGAGACGTGACCGAGAGGCCGAAGGTGCTCCCCTGCTAAGGGAGTATGTGGGCAAAACCTGCATCGAGGGTTCGAATCCCTCCGTCTCCGCCAACGAACAAGCCACCCCTCGGGGTGGCTTTTTCGTTGGGCCTCTCGGTGGGCTCAGTACAGCTTGCGCTCGGCCACCGGCGGCGGGCTCCATTGGTAGAGCCAGGTTTCCGTGAGCGGCTGACCGGCGTTTTCCAGGTAGAGGCGGATGGTGATGGGCTCGGTGTCTTCGGGGGGCACGAGGTCGAACATCGCGCGATAGCCCCGGATGGAGTGCAATGGACGGGCCGAGACGATCTCGACGCGCCCGCGGCTGGGGGTGATGACGGCCTTGACGTTGGCGTCGCGTCCCAGCAGCGAGAGGTCGCCGCCGGCAAAGTCCACGGCAAAGCGCCAGGAGAAGTACTTGCGCGGCTGGCCGATCACGCCACCCAGGCCGGTCCGCGTGGCCACGCAGTGCGCGAGCCTGGGTTTGGCCGGCGGGTGGGCCCCCCAGTGCAACCGATAGCTGTAGAGGAGTTCCTCGCCCGCCTGCGGTTTGCGCTCGGGGTTCCAGAAGGCGACGATGTTGTCGAAGGTTTCGTCGACGGTGGGAATCTCGACCAGTTGCACCGAGCCCTTGCCCCAGTCGCCCTTGGGTTCCACCCACAGGCTGGGGCGGCGCTCGTAGAACACGCCGTCGTCCTGGTAGTTTTCGAAGTCCCGGTCGCGTTGGAGCAGGCCAAAGCCTCGTGGCTGCTGGTCCTGAAAGGCATTGAAGGCGAGCTTCACCGGGTTGGTGAGCGGACGCCAGATCCATTCGCCGTTGCCCGTCCACAGGGCCAGGCCATCGCTGTCGTGGATTTCCGGGCGCCAGTCGTAGCCCATGCGGCGATCGTTCTCGCCCACCTGGTACATGCTGGTCAGGGGAGCGACGCCCAGTCGCTCAATGGTCTTGCGTGGGTAGAGGCTTGCGTCGATGTCCATCACCAGCGTGTCGCCCGGGGTGATGAGGAAGCGGTAGGCGCCGGCGACGCTGGGCGAGTCGAGCAAGGCATGAACGACCACGGTGCTCGATTGCGGGTCAGGGCGTTCCAGCCAGAATGCAGTGAAGTCGGGGAACTCTTCCGGGTAGGGCATGGCCGTGTCGATGGCCAGGCCTCTGGCAGACAGTCCGTACTGCCACTCACCGCCGACCGCCCGGAAGTAGCTCGCACCGAGGAAGGCGCAGATGTCGCGCTCGAGGTCGGTATGGAAGTTGAGACGAAAGCCGGCGAAGCCGAGGTCGTCGGGCAGCGCTGTACGGGCCAGCCCGCTCTTGCTGTGATCGAACATCGCAGGCCGGTAGGCGATCTCGCGAGCCTGTCCGTTGACCACCTCGTGGATACGCACCGGCGACTTGAAGAACAGGCCGAGGTGGAAGAACTGGGCCTGGAAGCGCAGACGCTCGTTGCGCCACAGGGCCTGGTCCGGCCGGAAACGGATGGATTGATACTGATCCCAGTCCAAGGCCTCGACCGCGGGGGGGAGCTGGCGCGAGGGGGCTTGGTACGGTCGCTCGGACAGCCAGCGGGCGTGACCCTTGAGCCAGGCGTGATCGAAAGCCTGGGCTTCACCGCGCCGGGCTGTGACGCTGAGGGCCGCGGGGGCGGCCAGCCAGGGAAGAAGGCCGAGAATCTGGACCAGTTGACGTCGCTGCATGCAGTGTGGAGTGGTTGAAAGCCGGGACAGGCGCAGTGTGAGGCCGGGAAGGGGTCAGGGACGTCAGGCCGCGCAGCGCTCGCACTGTAGGACAATTCCGACACCTGCATAGTGTGAAGAAGTGCACATTGCAAGCGCCATCATGCCCCGGGTTGAGGGGTTGTAGGGTCAAGTGATGTGCTTTCCCATGCGATACAGCAGCATGGCGCACGGAGTCCGGCCCCCGATGCGTGATCAACCGCCCTTGGTGGCCCGCTGCCGGTGTCCCGGGCCCAGCGTGCAGGAGCATGTTCCATGACCAGTGTATTTGCCGTGTTGGATGACCAGGAAGACGCCAGCGGCGCCTTTCACCTCCCTGTATTCGGGCTCTACGCGGATATGGAATTGGGGCAGGGCTCGGTCTGCCTGCCCGATGATTTCCTGGGCCTGGAGGCCGCAATGCAGGCGGCCATCCTCCAGGACTGGCAACGTGCGCTGGAAGCCGCGCGCCGCCGGGCGCTCATGAAGATGTTCGCGGATATCAGCGCCACCATGCCGGGCGAGTCCCTGCAGGTGCGCTGGCACCGGATGCGTCAGGAATGCTCTCGCCTGGGCGTGGAGTGCCCGGCCGAGCTGCCGGTGCCGCTGTCCGTCTCGTGACGGCGGGCCTTCCCAGTGAGGTGCAAATGAGACAGTTCGGGTTATGACGGCAGGGTGAGTCTTGGCAGACGTCAATCTCACGAGGTGAAACGATACACTCGGCGACGTGGTGGTGATCAAAATGGCTGACGCCCTGGGCGTCCAGATCGACCGTGACCTTGCAGAGCGGGTTGCCGATGAGCAACTGCGCATGGTCTGGATGCATGCGTCCGTCGGAACTCTGATCGCCACCGCCTTTGCAGTGTTCATGGCCCTGCACATGCCGGCCAGCGTGCCACCGCTGCTGGTGCAGACCTGGCTGGTGATGAAACTGCTGGTGGCCATCCCGCGCATCGTCCAGTCTCAGATCTACAAGCGGCAGGGCTATCCGGGGGGGGCGGCGTGGCGTAGCAGCACGTACTGGCTGCTGGGGCTCGACGGCGCAGTCTGGGGGCTGGCGGGGGCCTGGCTGATGCAGGCCGACAACCAGCTCGCCTCGCTGATTGCCGCGAGCCTGGCGTGCATGGCCGCAGTGGCCACTTTCGGCCTGCAGGTGCGGGTGCTTGCCACGGCGGCTTATGTCGTGCCCATGCTCGGCCCCACGGCACTGTCTCTGCTGTGGCGTGGCGACGAGTTCGGTTTCCTGGGGGGGGTGGGTCTGATCCTCATGCTGGGCTTGCTGCTGGCCACCGCCTTCCGTTCCGAAAAACGACTGGCCGAGGTGTTCCTGCTGCGGCTTCATGCCAGTCGCATCGCCCAGGAGAAGGTTGAGGCGCTGGAACTCGCCAAGCGCGAAAGCTCGGTCAAGAGCCAGTTCCTGGCGACGATGAGTCATGAACTGCGCACACCGCTGCACGGCATTCTGGGCCTGGCCCGTCTGATCCATGTCGATGCGAAGGATCCGGCCATGCAGCGGCGTGTCGAGCTCATCGAGAGTTCCGGCACCCACCTGCTGTCCTTGATCAACGATCTTCTCGACATTGCGCGCATCGAGTCGGGGCAGCTGAAGATCCAGCGATCTGTCTTCGACCTTGCGGCCGAGCTGGAGCGGGTGGCCGGCGTGTATGCCGTGCGCTCGGAGGACAAGGGGCTGGTCTTCACCACCGATCTTCGCCTGCCGCGACCGTGCTGGGTGGAAGGTGATCCGGCGCGCACGCGCCAGGTGCTGCACAACCTGCTGGGCAATGCCGTCAAGTTCACGCAGAAAGGCTGGATCGGCCTGTCCGCCCACCGCGAGCCGGGTGACGATCACGTGGTCTTTGAGGTTCGAGACACGGGGGTCGGGATCCCACATGCCGATCAGGCCCACATCTTCGAGGCCTTCCGACAGGCAGCCTCCGGACCGTCGCGCCCGCTGGAGGGGACGGGCCTGGGGCTGACCATCGCCCGCGAGATTGCCCATGCGCTGGGGGGCGACATCAGTTGCCAGAGCACGGTGGGGGTGGGGTCGCTGTTCCGCTTCACAGCCCGCCTGCCCGAGGCGGAGGCCCCGGATGTTCAGACGGCGGTGTCGTCCGGCGTTTCGTCCGCGGTGCATGCCGCGGTGGCTTCGCAACTCAGGGCAGACGTGGGATATCGTCAGCCGCATGTGCTGCTGGTAGAGGACAACGATCTCAATGCGCTCGTCGCATCGGCCTTCCTGGAGCGGTGCGGTCTGGAGGTGGAGCACGTGCACGACGGGCGGGAGGCCGTTCGTCATGCCCTGCGCGAGGTGGGGCGGCCGGACCTCATTCTGATGGATTGCCTGATGCCGACCCTGGACAGCTTTGAGGCCACCCGGGAGATCCGTCACCAGGAGCAGGCCCTGGGGCTGGCCCGGGTGCCCGTCATTGCGCTCACCGCCACGGCCACCGAGGAAGACCGGCGGCGCTGCATGTCGGCAGGGATGGATGATTTCCTGGCCAAACCCTTCAGTGATGCCGATCTGATGGCGCTGATGAGCGTGTGGCTGCGCCCGGGCGCGACCGTCTCGGGGTCCTCGACCTCCAGCGGCGGCACCGGTTCGCCGCAACCACTAGGCGGCAAGGGCTTCCTGCCGACCTGATGCCATTGCGGCGAAGGCTGGCTCGAAGAGCCGGATGTCCGGATGGACGGTGCCGACCATGAACGCGTACAACGGATGATTGGCCTCATGCCAGCGACGCTCGGCCGCCCGCACGTCGAAGCTGAGCACCCAATGATCGATGTGGCCCGCGTAGGTCAGCGGGACGGGTGCCCCGTCGTCGCGAAGGTTGTCGAACCCCAAGCGACGGTACTGGCGGACCAAGGCGGGGCTGCGGGCGCCGATCACCATCCAGCGCACCTGGTTGGCGATGCAATAGAGGTAGCTGGCCTTCATCAGCGCGAGCTTGATCAGCGGGTCGCAACGCCCGGGTGCTACTGCGAGGCGGGTGATCTCGGCCCTTGCATCGGAGCGCATGGATTCAGGGATCTCGACGCTGCTTTCGATGAGCAAGGGGCCATCGCTGTTGATCTGCACACGGGCGGTGCCAACCGGTTGCCCGGTCTGCTTGTCCCAGCACACGAAAACGGCGGTGGCCGGTGACACGTCCAGGGCGTCTGGCTGCATGAGGGCTGTGCCCCATTCGGGAACGTGGTGACCGTAAGAGGCAGATCGAACCTGGCATGCGGCCAGCAGGTCTTCCCTGGAGTGGGCGATCCGGACGGTGAAGCTCAAGGAGGCTGTGGGCATGGCGGCAGGGCAGCTGAGTTGATCAAGGATTCCAACCCGTGATGGACAGCGGATTGGAGCGACCTATGTAACTTACCCTGTTTGCGCGGGTTCGGGGATGCCGGATGCCCGAAATGTGCAGTCCATGTGTGTCTGTCGATCGACAGTTTGCGCGCCACGCTCGTCCGTCCGCCTGCCACCCGAGACAAAAAAGCCGGCCCTTTGGCCGGCTTGGAGAAAGGACATCGTGAGTTGGAACTCAGATGGCGAAATCGCTGAGTTGTTTGCCGCCAGCCAGCGCCGCCTCGACCCACTTGGGCTGTCGGCCTCGTCCGGTCCAGGTGTCGCCGGTGGCCGGGTTGCGATACTTCGGGGCCACCTTGCTGCCTTTCGTCGAACCCGATCTGCCCGGTGCCGATTTGCCAGCGAGATCGGCCACGGTGATGCCGTATTGGGTCATCAGTGCTTTGATCTGGGCAATTGCATCGGCAAGTTCCTGTTTGCGCGCATTTTCGATCTTGCGCTCCAGTTCGGCTTTTTGGGCGAGAAGTTCCTGGTACGTGGACATGCAATGGACCTTGGAGGGTGACGACGTGGCCTGAATATAGCCCGATTCAAACCCAGAGGGAAGTCTCAGGGTTATGTGACGATTTTTCGAGGTGTTACCGGCGTCGATGAGCAGCAAAGCATGGAGACAAAAGAAAAGCCCGCCATCGCAGGGCTGGCGGGCCTGGGTTCGGAGAGGGTGGGTTTACTTGTAGCCCACGCGGTCCAGCATCTGCTGAACCCTGGCGGTGTTCGCGCCGACCGTGGCGATGGGCACCAGTTCGGTCTTGAACTCACCGAGGGCGTCCAGGGCCGGATTGCCCGCCTTCACGCCGGCCACGGCAGGATATTCATTGTTGCCATTCGCGAAGTAGATCTGGGCCTGATCGCTGGCCAGGTATTCGAGGAAGAGTCGCGCGGCATCGCGGTTCTTGGCATGTCGAGCCATGGCGCCTCCGGCCACGTTGATGTGGGTTCCCCAAGTCTGTTGGTTGGGAAACACGACGCCCACCTTGCGCACGACCTCCTGATCCTCGGGACGGGTGGAGCGCATCAGTCGGGCGAAATAGTAGCTGTTGCTGATGGCGACGCCACATTCGCCGCTGGCCACGGCCCGGATCTGATCCGTGTCGCCGCCTTTTGGCTCCCGTGCCATATTGGACACCACGGCTTTGGCCCATGCTTCCGTCTTTTCCGGCCCCAGATGCTCCATCAGAGATCCGAAAAGCGACAGGTTATAGGGATGTGAACCGGAACGGGTGCAGACCTTGCCTTTCAGCGCTGGGTCGGCAAGCTTTTCATAGGTGTCCACCGCGTCAGCGGAGACCGTTGCCTTGTTGTAGACGATGACGCGGGCGCGTGTGGAAAAACCGAACCACGAAGAGCCCTGTCCGTTGTCAGCCCCGCGCAGTTTGGCCGGGATGCGTTGCTCCAGCACCGGGGATTTGACCGGAGAGAACAGCCCGTCGGCCTCGGCGCGCCAGAGTCGTGCGGCATCGACCAGCAACACCACGTCGGCCGGGCTGGCCGCTCCCTCGCTCTTCAGTCGCGCCAGGATGCCGGCGTCGTCGGCCTCGACCCGGTTGATGCGGATACCGGTGGCCTGCGTGAAATTGCTGTAGAGCGCCTCATCGGTCTGATAGTGGCGGGCGGAATAGAGGTTGAGCACTTTGGCGTCCTGGGCCAGAACCGGGAAGCTCAGGGCGGCCACGAGGGCGCAGGCGGGAAGAGAGAGACGTCGGATGGTCATGGGTTCTCCTTGGGAACGGAGACCATTCTAGACAAAAACACGAATGATTCTCAAACAGATTTGAATTCTGTTGATCTGGATCCAGGGGCATCCGTCATCGATCGGTGCGGCGAGGTGTGGAATTGGTCCTTGTCGCAGCGTTCGGACGTCCCCAAGATGCGCGCATGCAAAACGATGCTCAGTCTTCGTCACCTCGTCCCATGGCCTTGCTGGTGGCCTGTGAGGGGATCGAGCGACACTACCTGCGAGGGCGCCTGAGCTTGCGGGGGGTCGATTGTGCGGACGTCGATGAAGGGGCCGAGGCCATCGAGTACTGCGCCGACCGTCCCGTGAGCCTGGTGGTGGTGGATGCGGATCACCTTGGCCCCGAGGCCATGCGTCTGCTTCGCCAGCTTCGCATGCCCCACGCCTGTCGCGCGGCACCGCAGGTGGCGTTGATGGGCCGGCTCTCAGGCGGACCCCGCTGGCGGGCGGCCTGGGCCAAGGCCCAGGTGCTGGCCAAGCCGTTGGATCCTCGGTCGCTGGATGCCTGGATCGTCCGCAGCCTGGGGCCCGCGCTGAGTGCGCCGCCCCCGCGGGTGCTGTTCGAGGCGACCGCGGCTCGCTGAGCGCCAGCTCAGGCGGAGGGAGGCACGTAGCCGGCGGGCTGATCGGCGCCTTCGCCGAAGAAGTAGCGCTCCATCTGGCGGGCGAGGTACTGACGGGCGCGCGCGTCGGCCAGGTTCAGGCGGTTCTCGTTCACGAGCATGGTTTGATGCTTGAGCCAGCCGGCCCAGGCTTCCTTGCTGACGTTGTCGTAAATGCGCTTGCCCAGTTCGCCCGGGTAGGGAGCGAAATCGAGGCCCTCGGCCTCCTTCTTGAGATGAACGCAATGAACGGTGCGGGCCATGGGGTTGCCTTGTCTCTTCGGGTGAATGTCGGGTGTGATTGTCGCGCGCTGGCCGGACCCGTCGGGTCGATGACCCGACGGACCTTGCGCGTTTTCAGCGCAGGCGCTTGACCAGAACCTTGGAGCGGCGGTCCCAGTTGTACTTGCGCTTGCGGGCCTCGGGCAGCCAGTCGGGGTCGACCTCGCTGAAGCCGCGCTTGATGAACCAGTGCATCGTACGGGTGGTGAGCACGAAAAGGGTGTCCAGGCCCATGGCCCGGGCACGCTGTTCGATGCGCTTGAGGATGCGTTCGCCATCACCCTGGCTTTGCACCTGGGGCGAGACGGTGAGCGCCGCCATCTCGGCCGTGTGGGCCTCGGGGTAGGGGTAGAGCGCCGCGCAGCCGAAGATCACGCCGTCGTGCTCGATCACGGTGTAGTGGCCGATGTCGCGCTCGATCTCGGTGCGGTCGCGCTTGACCAGGGTGCCGTCTTTCTCGAAGGGTTCGATGAGCTGCAGGATGCCGCCAATGTCGTCCACGGTGGCTTCGCGCAGGCTTTCGAGTTTTTCGTCCACCACCATGGTGCCGATCCCGTCGTGGGTGTAGACCTCCAGCAGCACGGCGCCATCGACGGCGAAGGGCAGGATGTGCGAGCGTTCCACACCGCCCAGGCAGGCCTTCACGCAATGCTGCAGGTAGAAGGCCGTGTCGGTGGGCTGTGCGGGACTCGGCAGCTGGGCCAGCAGGCGCTGGGCATCGGCGAGGGCGAGTTCGGTATCGATGGCACTGTCCGGGTCGTTCTGGTCCTCGCGGATACCCGGCACTTCCGTCATGAAGATCAGTTTGTCGGCCTGCAGGGCCACCGCCGTGCTCGTGGCCACGTCTTCCATCGTGAGGTTGAAGGCCTCGCCGGTGGGAGAGAAACCGAAGGGCGAAAGAAGCACCAGCGCGCCGGTTTCAAGGGCACGCTGGATGGCCCCGGCGTCCACGCGGCGCACCACGCCGCTGTGCATGAAGTCGATGCCGTCGACAATGCCCACCGGGCGGGCCGTGAGGAAGTTGCCCGACATCACCCGCACCGTGGCATTGGCCATGGGTGTGTTCGGCAGGCCCTGCGAGAAGGCGGCCTCGATCTCGAAGCGCAGCTGGCCGGCCGCCTCCTGCGCGCAGTCCAGGGCCACCGGGTCGGTGATGCGGATGCCGTGCGAGAAGCGCGACTCGTGCCCCTTCGCGCGCAACTGTTCGTTCACCTGGGGACGAAAGCCGTGCACCAGCACGAGCTTGATGCCCATGGCCTGCAGGATGGCCAGATCCTGCGCAAAGGCATTGAGCTTGCCTGCCGCGATGGCCTCGCCGGCCAGGCCTACCACGAAGGTCTTGCCCTTGTAGGCATGGATGTAGGGCGCCACCGAGCGGAACCACGGGACGAAGGTGTGGGGAAAGACAAGGCTCATCGAGGTCGGTCTGGGCGGGTTCTGCGCACGCGGTGTGCAGCGCTTTGAAATAATGACGGATTTTGCACGAGCTGATGACATCCGGCCCACCGCCGCGCCGCGAGGCACCGGCCCATCCGATCCCGTCGATCACCTTCCCCGATTCGCTGCCGGTTTCTGCTCGGCGCGAGGAGATCCAGCGTGCACTCGATGCGCACCAGGTGGTCATCGTCTGTGGCGAAACCGGCTCGGGCAAGACCACCCAGTTGCCCAAGATCGCGCTGGCCCTGGGAAGGGGGCGGGGGGCGGGCGGGGCAGGGTTGATCGGCCACACCCAACCCCGGCGCATCGCGGCCTCCAGTGTGGCCAGGCGCATCGCCCAGGAGCTGAACTCTCCATTGGGCGAGGTGGTGGGCTACAAGGTGCGCTTTCAGGACCGGCTCTCTGCGGGCGCCTCGGTCAAACTGATGACCGACGGCATCCTGCTGGCCGAGACCCAGACCGACCCGTTGCTCAAGGCCTACGACACGCTGATCATCGACGAGGCCCACGAGCGCAGCCTCAACATCGACTTCCTGCTGGGCTACCTGCGCCAGATCCTGCCGCGCCGGCCCGACCTGAAGATCATCGTGACCTCGGCCACGATCGATGCCGAGCGCTTCGCCCAGCACTTCGCCAGCCGCCACGGGCCGGCGCCGGTGATCCAGGTGTCGGGGCGGCTGTACCCGGTGGAGCAGCGCTGGCGGCCCTTTGAAGAGAGCCGCGACTTTGACCTGAACGACGCCATTGCCGACGCAGTGGACGAACTCTGGCGCGAAGGCTCGGGCGACATCCTGGTCTTCCTGCCCGGCGAGCGCGAGATCCGCGAAGCCGCGGATCATCTGCGCAAGCACCTGTCGCACCATCCCGCGCACCGGCAGGCCGAGATCCTGCCGCTTTTTGCGCGTCTGTCACAGGCCGAGCAGGACCGGGTGTTCGAGGCCGGGGGCGGCCGGCGCATCGTGCTGGCCACCAACGTGGCCGAGACCTCGCTGACGGTGCCGGGCATCCGCTACGTGGTGGACACCGGGCTGGCGCGCGTGAAGCGCTACAGCTATCGCAACAAGGTGGAGCAGTTGCAGGTGGAGCCGGTGAGCCAGGCCGCAGCCAACCAGCGTGCCGGGCGCTGCGGTCGCGTGGCCAATGGCGTGTGCATCCGCCTGTATGACGAAAAAGACTTTGCCGGCCGGCCGCGCTTCACCGACCCGGAGATCCTGCGCTCTTCGCTGGCCGGGGTGATCCTGCGGATGAAGGCCCTGGGCCTGGGGCAGGTCGAGGACTTCCCTTTCCTGGAGCCGCCGCCGCGCAAGGCGATTGCCGACGGCTATGCCTTGCTGGGCGAGCTCAACGCGGTGGACGAGGCCAACGAGCTCACACCCATCGGAAAGGAACTGTCGAAGCTGCCACTGGACCCGCGGGTGGGCCGCATGATCCTGGAAGCGCGAGAGCGCCAGTCGCTCAGCGAGGTTCTGGTGATCGCCTCGGCGCTGAGCGTGCAGGACGTGCGCGACCGCCCGCTGGAACATCAGCAGGCGGCCGACGAGAAGCACCGGAAGTTCGACGACGAGAAGTCGGAGTTCATGGGCTACCTGAAGCTCTGGAAATGGATCGAGGAAGGTCGGGGCCACGCCGGGCCCGGTACCGCCTCGCACAAACTGAGCAACCGCCAGCAGGAGCAGCGCTTGCGCGACAACTTCGTCAACCCGCGCCGCGTGCGCGAGTGGCGCGACGTTCACAGCCAGCTGCACACCGTGGTGGCCGAGCACGGCTGGAAGCTCAACACCAGCCCCGCCACCTACGAACAGATCCACCTGGCCATGCTGGCCGGCCTGCTGGGCAACGTGGGCTGCAAGAGCGACGACGAGGACTGGTACCTCGGTGCGCGCGGCATCAAGTTCTGGCGTCACCCGGGTGCTCACCTGAGCAAGAAGCCCGGTCGCTGGCTGGTGGCGGCCGAACTGGTCGAGACCACCCGGCTCTTCGGGCGCGGGCTGGCAGCCATCGAGCCGCAGTGGATCCCCTGGATCGCCGGCCATCTGCTCAAAATTCAGTGGCTGGACCCACACTGGGAAAAGAAGGCGGCCGAGGTGGTGGCCCTGGAGCGGGCCACGCTCTACGGCATCGTGGTCTACAACAACCGGCGGGTGAACTTCGGCAAGCTCGACCCGGGGGTTGCTCGTGAGATCTTCATCCGCGAGGCGCTGGTGGGCGGGGAATGGGAGACGAAGCTGCCCTTCCTCGCGCACAACCGCAAGCTCATCCGCCAGGTGGAAGAGCTGGAACACAAGTCGCGCCGGCAGGACGTGCTGGTCGATGACGAGCTGATCTACGCCTTCTACGACCAGCAGCTTCCACCCGATGTCTACAGCGGCTTCACCTTCGAGCGCTGGTACCGGCAGGAAAGCCAGCGGCAGCCCAAGCTGCTGATGCTCACCAAGGAAGAGCTGATGCGCCACGAAGCGGCGGGCATCACGACCTCTGCCTTCCCCAGGACACTGAGGCTGGGCGGTGTGGACTGTGCCGCCACCTACCTGCACGAACCCGGCGACGCCCGGGACGGCGTGACGGTGACCGTGCCGATCTATGCCCTGAACCAGGTCAGCGAAGAGCGTTGCGAATGGCTGGTGCCGGGCATGCTGAAGGACAAGGTCCTGGCCCTGCTGAAGAGCCTGCACCAGAAGCCGCGCGCGAGGCTGGTGCCGCTGCCCGAGTTTGCGCAGGCCTTCATCGACGCGCAGGAGTTCGCGCAGGGTTCGCTGCTGGAGGCCTTGCTCAAGGCCGTGCGCGACAAGACCCAGCTCGACGTCAAGCGCGGCGACTTCAAGCTGGAGATGCTTTCACCCCATCTCTTCATGAACTTCCGCGTGGTGGACGAGCATGGCCGCCAGCTGGGCCTGGGCCGCAACCTGGCGAGCCTGAAGGCCGAGCTTGGTGCTCAGGCGCGCGGGGCCTTCCAGGCCCTGGCGGCCCTGAAGCTCGCCGAGGCACCTGTTGCCGCAGCGACACCACCCACACCCACCGTGTCGGGCAAGGACAAGCCGGCGGCAGCAGGGGCGCCCTCTGTGGCGTCATCGGCCCGCCACACCGCCTGGACCTTCGGTGAGCTGCCCGAGCTGATGGAAGTTCAACGCGGCGCGCAGAGCCTGATCGGTTTTCCGGCGCTGATCGACAAGGGGTCGCATGTCGAGATCGAGGTCTTCGACGAACCCGAGGTGGCCGCAGCGAAGCACCGCGCCGGCCTGCGCCGACTGGTGGCGCTGCAGATCAAGGAGCCCCTGAAGTACCTGGAGAAGAACATCCCGGACCTTCAGAAGATGGCGGTCGCCTACATGAGCCTGGGCACGGCCGACGAGCTGCGCGACCAGATCATCGAGGTGGCGCTGGACCGCGCCTTCCTGCAGGAGCCTCTGCCGCAGGACGAGCGTGCGTTCAAGGCCCGCATCGAGGAGGGGCGCACGCGGCTGAACCTGATTGCGCAGGAGGTGGCGCGCCTGGCGGGCACGATCCTGACCGAATACCAGGCGGCCGCGCGCAAGCTCAAGGACAGCAAGCCTCCCAAGGACGTGGCGGATGACATCGCGGCGCAACTGCAGCGGCTGATGCCCAAGCGCTTCATCGCCTCGACCCCGTATGCGCAACTCCAGCACTTCGCGCGCTACCTCAAAGCCATCGTGATGCGGCTGGACAAGCTCAGGAGCGACCCGTCGCGCGATGCGGCAAGGCTGGCGGAGCTGCGGCCTCTCGAGCAACGCTACCAGCGCCGTCTGGCTGAATTGAAGGGGCAGGGCGACACCCGGCTGGAGGAGTTCCGCTGGTTGCTTGAGGAATTGCGAGTGAGCCTCTTTGCACAGGAGCTGCGCACGCCGCAGCCGGTGTCAGTGAAGCGCCTGGAGAAGACCTGGGCGCAGGTGGTGAGCTGACCTGATTGGGTGGCGCCTCAGGGCGTGCGCGGTTTCACCGCCCCGCAGTCGGCGGCCTGCCAGGTCGAGCGGCTTTCGGTCTGGAATTCATGCAAGGCCTGGGCGCCTCCCTTCAGGCCCAGGGTCTCGGCCCCTGCGACGCGGCCTTTGCCGCGCAGGACCATGTGCGTGGCGCGATCGCCTGAGAGGGTCCACTGGCCCTGCAGGTCGCCGCTGAAACCATCGGGGTTGGTGCACTGCCCGGTGAAACTCAGGCGCGAGCCGCCGGCCATCACGGGCTGGAAGCGGCAGCCCGGCATGCTCTCTTCCAGACGGGCGAGCAGCGCCTGGGGGCGCGTGATCAGGGCCACCTCGTCCGGTGTCAGGCATTCCGGCCGGGTCTTCTGCTGGGCGCGCTGGCGCAGCGCTTGCTCGACCAGCGCGCGTTGTTCGGGGGGCAGCTTCTGCAAGCCCTCCACCTGGGCCAGCATCACCGCCTCGGCCACGTCCTTGCCGTCCACCAGCGTGATCGACTCCGACATCCACAGGCCCGGCCGCGGTTGGGGGGACAAGGCCTGAGAGGCCGACGCCAGCGGCATCAGGCCCAGCAGGGCGGCAAGAGGGAGGACGGCGAGTCGGCTGGCGGGCATCTTCTGGGGCTCCGGAGGCGGATGAGGGAACGCACGCGGAAGTATAGGAAGAGGGAAGAGGCCCCCGGATGGGTGGACCGTCGTCCGGCTGAGCGAACGCTCTGCAACAATGGACGCAAGAAGCTACAGGGGGACAGGATGACGGGACGAGGGCGCATCGTCGTGGCGGTGGTGGCCGGCCTGCTGGCGCTGGCCGGTGCTGGCATGGCCTGGTGGTATGTCGCTGGGCGTGACACCGGAGCCTCCGCAGGCGGCGGGTCGGGAGACCCGGACACGGCCTTTGCCGCGCTGGAATGCAAGCCGCGCCTGCTGGACGATCGGCTGGCGCTGGCCGTGGTGTTCTCCCAGCCCCTGGATGGTGCGCAGAACCTCGGCGAACGCCTGCGCGTCACCGACCTGGGCCCGCAGGGCGCCGCCGCGTCGGCCGCTGCACCCCAGGACGGGGCCATCGTGCGGGGCAGCTGGACGCTGGGCGAGAACCCCCGCATCGCCTACTTCCCCTACGTCCAGCCGCAGCGGCGCTTCCGCATCGAGGTGTCGGCTGAGCTGCAGTCGGTCGATGGCAAGCCGCTGGGGCAGGCGCATCAATGCGAGGTCACGAGCGAGGCCATGCCGCCGTCGTGGTACTTCGCCAGCCGCGGGGTGGTGCTGCCGGCGCGCCAGAACGGTGGCCTGCCCATCGTCACGGTGAACCAGCCCGAAGTCGACGTGCAGTTCCTCAAGGTGGACGAGGCCGAGCTGCCGCGCTTCTTCGAGCGGGTGCTGGGCACCCGCCGCGACGAGGACGAGTACGACTATGGCAGAAGCGGCACCCTGCAGGGTCGCGTCAGTGCCTGGGAGCTCGACCGCCTGCGCGAAAGCACGCGCAGTGTCTACCTGGGGCGCTTCCGCACGGACGACGCGCCCAACCGCCGGCATGTGAGCTTCCTCCCGGTCGAGTCGATCCCCCAGTTGCAGGACCCCGGCGTGTACATCGCGGTGATGGGTCAGCCCGGACGCTTCGGCGAGGACTACCAGGTCACCTACTTCTACGTCAGCGACATCGGCCTGCATGCGCGGCGCTACACCGGGCGCATGGAGGTCTTCGCGACATCCCTGCGCACGGGATCGGCCCTGGGCGGCATCGAGGTGGAGATCCTCGACACCCATGCCCGCCGGGTGGCGCAGGCCACGGCCGACCGAGAGGGGCGGGCGTCGTTTCCCAACCTGCCAGAGGCGGCCCGCCTGGTGGTGGCACGCCAGGGAGGCGAACTCAGTGTGGTGGCCCTGCAGGCCCCGGGGCTGGACCTGTCGGAATTCGACGTGGGCGGCCATCTGGCGCGGCCGGCCAAGTTGTTCGCCTATGCGGGGCGCGACCTCTACCGCCCGGGCGAGCGCTTCACGCTCTCGGTGCTGGCTCGTGACCCGGATGGCCGGCTGCTTCCCCCTGCGCCGCTGCAGGCTGTCCTCAAGCGGCCCGACGGGCGCACCGTGCAGACCATGACCTGGCGTCCTGACGATGGTCGGCCCGGCTACTTCCAGCACGAGCTGAGCCTGCCGGCCGACGCGCCCACGGGCCGCTGGCTGCTGGAGCTGCGCACCGATCCGTCATCGCGGCAGCCCGACACCGCCTGGGGCTTCCAGGTGGAGGAGTTCCTGCCCGAGCGCATGAAGCTGGACCTGCGCAACGCCTCGACCACGCTGATGCGCGACCAGCCCTTCACCGTGGACGTCCAGGGCGACTACCTCTTCGGTGCGCCGGCGGCCGGCAATCGCCTGCTGGTGGCCAGCAGCATCGAGCGAGCGCGCCTGGCCTTGCCCCAGGCCTGGCCCGGCTTCGTGTTCGGCGACACCGACGATGACCGCGTGCGCAAGCGCGAGGAGCTGCCGGAGGTGGCCCTCGACGAGCGCGGTCGTGCCCAGGTGAGTCTGCCGGTCTCCGTCGATGCCGCGCAGTCCCCGCTGCGGGTGAGGGGCAGTTTCAGCCTGCTCGAATCGGGCGGCCGCCCGGTGGTGCGCTCCATCGAGCGTACGGTGTGGCCGGCGGCCCAGCTGCTGGCCGTGCGTCCGCTGTTCGACCGCGACGTGGCGCCCGAAGGCGGCCGCGCCGGCTTCGAGCTGATCCGTGTGGACGCGCAAGGGGTATTCGTGCCGCTGCCGCAGGCGGCCTTGCGGCTGGTGCGCGAGGATCGCCAGTACCACTGGCGCTTCGACGACCAGCGCGGCTGGCATTCTGGCTACACCACCAGCGACGAACTGGTCGACACCCGCAGCGTGGCGCTGACCGAACGCACGACGGTGGACCTGCCTGTGCGCTGGGGCCGCTACCGTCTGGAGGTGGACGACCCGCAGACCGGCCTCACGCTGCGCTACCGCTTCTATGCGGGCTGGAACGCGCAGGATGCCGAAACCCTGGGCAACCGGCCCGACCGTGTGTTGCTCAAGCTGGCGCAGGCCCCGTTGCGCGCCGGGCAGACAGCCGAGCTGCACATCACCCCACCGCACGACGGCACGGCCCTGGTGACGGTGGAGGGGGACCGGCTGCTGTGGAGCCGGCGCATCGAGGTCACCACCCAGGGCGCGGTGGTGCAGATCCCCATCGAGGAGGGCTGGGCCCGCCACGACCTCTATGCCACCGTGACGGCCTTCCGGCCCGGCAGCCAGGGCGACCGTGTCACGCCGGCCCGGGCGGTGGGCCTGATCCACCTGCCGCTGGCCCGCGACGACCGTGCGGTGAAGGTGTCGATCACGGCACCGGCCAAGGTCGAACCCGAAAAGCGCATGCTCGTGAAGGTGCGCGCCGAAGGCCTGCAGGGCGCACGTGGCATCGTCACGGTCTCGGCCGTGGACGTGGGCATCCTCAACATCACGCGCTATGCCAGCCCGGCGCCGCTGGACTTCTTCTTCGGCAAGCACCGCTACACGCCCGAGATGCTCGACCTCTACGGCAAGCTGATCGAGAAGATGGACGGGACCGCCGCGCGCCTGGCCTACGGCGGCGACAGCAGCGTGCGTGACACGCAGAGCCTGCCGCGCAAGGTGAAGCTGGTGGACCTCTTCAGCGGGCCGGTGGCCCTGGATGAACGTGGCCAGGCCGAGATCCCGCTCGACGTTCCCGACTTCAACGGCACGCTGCGGCTGATGGCGGTGGTGTCGGCAGCCGAGCGCTTCGGCAGCACCGAGGCCGAGACGGTCTCGGCTGCCCCCGTGGTGGCGGAGCTGTCCACCCCGCGCTTCATCTCGCCGGGCGATGCGGCCACGCTGGCCCTGGACGTGACCAACCTCAGTGGCGCTGCCCAGACCGTGACGGTGAAGCTGGTGGCCGATGCGCCGGTGCGCATCGTCGATGGTGGCGAGCGCACCCTGCAACTCAACCACCAGCAGCGCCAGACGGTGCGGTTCGCGGCGGAGGCCACGGACGCCTACGGCCTGGGCCGGTTGCGCCTGGAAGTGCGCACCGCCAGCGGTGTGCGCATCGAGCGCGAGTCCTTCCTGCAGGTGCAGCCGCCGGTGGCGCTGGAGCGCGAGGTGCGGCGCGTGCGCCTGGAACCCGGGCAGAGTCTGGCCCTGGACCCGGCCTGGGTGGCCCGCTACTTCCCTGGCTCGGCCACGGTGGGCCTGTCGGTGTCCAACCGGCCGCCGCTCAACATCAGCCGCCTGGTCGAAGGCCTGCTGGCTTATCCCTACGGCTGCCTGGAACAGACCACCTCCAGTGCCTACCCCCACGTCTTCATCGACGAGGCCGGCGCCAAGGCGGTGGGCCTGGCGCCGCGCACCCGCGAAGAACGTGCACGGGCCATCGACGTGGCACTGGGCCGCATTGCCGGGCTGCAACGTGCCAACGGCGGCTACACCTTGTGGGGTGACGGGCCTTACGAGACCTGGCTCACGGCCTATGTGCAGGGCTTCCTGCAGGACGCGCGGGCCGAAGGCTTCGAGGTGCCGGAGTCGCTCTACCGCGATGGACAGGCCTGGCTGCTGCAGCAGCTTCAGCAGGCGCCCAACCGCTTCCCCACCTTGCCGGCGTCGGCCAAACCCGACGCGCAGGGGCGCTACGACGCGCGCGAGTACCAGCTCCTGCGCGACAGCCACCAGCGCTTTGCCGAACTGGCCCACGTGGCCTATGTGCTGGCGCGCGACCAACGCGCGCCGCTGGCCACGCTGCGCTACCTGCACGATCAGGTGCGCGACCGCGCCCGTTCACCGCTGCCCCTGGTGCATCTGAGCATCGCGCTGCGGCTGATGGGCGATGAGGCGCGCGCCGACGTGGCCCTGAACGACGCCCTGCAAAGACCTTACGGCATCCACCGTGGGGCTGGCGGCTACGAGTGGCTGGGCGACTATGGCTCCGAGCTGCGCGACCTGGCGATGTCCTATGCCTTGCTGGCCCGCCATGCGGTGGCCCACCCGCGGCGCGAGAACCTCGTCTTTGATCTCGCCCGGCTGCTGCCCGTGCGCTCCTACCTGTCCACACAGGAGCGCCTGGCGCTGTTCCTGGCCGCGCGGGCCGCCGGTGGGGCAGACGCTAGCGAATGGCGCGCCGAGCTGCGCCAGGGCGAGGCCGTGCAGACGCTCAGTTCGCGCAGCACCGAGCAGCGCAGCCTGGAGGCGCGCCGTCTTGCGCAGGGGGTGTCCCTCACCAATCGCCACAGCGATGCCTTGTTCATCGAGGTCGAGACCGAGGGCTACCCTCGGCAGGCGCCCGCACCGAAGTCCGACGTGATCGAGCTGCAGCGCCAGTGGTTCGACCTCAAGGGCCAGCCCCTGGCGGACGGCCAGCCGCTGCGCGTGGGCGACATGCTCATCGCCCGCGTGCAGGTGCGTGCCCGCCAACGCATCGAGGACGGCCTGGTGGTCGATCGCATCCCCGCCGGCTTCGAGGTGGAGAACCTGAACCTCTCGCAGGGCACGCAGGCGCAGGAGCTGACGGTGGGAGGTGTCAACGTGGCCCAGGCCATGGCCGACGCGCGCATCAAGCACCGCGAATTCCGCGATGACCGCTATGTGGCGGCGGCGCGCCTGGACGGCAACCTGCTCAATGTCTTCTACCTGCTGCGCGTGGTCAGCCCCGGACGCTACGTCGTGCCCGCGCCCTTTGCGGAAGACATGTACCGGCCGGAACTGCGCGGCATGGGCACGGCCCCACCGCCGGTGAACATCGTCGATCCGCATCGCTGAGGACCGGCATGTCGTCCCCCGGTGCAGCTTCCTCCCGGTGCTGGCGGCGCCTGCGCTGGGGGGTGGCTGCGCTGCTCGCACTGGGGCTGGGGCTCGACCAATGGTTCCCGCCGCCCATCCCGGCGCCGCAACCCGGTACGGTGGTGCTGGCACGCGACGGCACGCCACTGCGCACCTACCCGGACCGCGACGGTCTGTGGCGTCAGCCGGTGGGCGTGGACGAGGTGTCACCGCTGTACCTGCAGGCCCTGCTCGGCTATGAAGACCGCTGGTTCTTCTGGCACCCGGGTGTGAACCCCTGGGCCTTGCTGCGCGCAGCCTGGCAGTGGGCGACGACCGGGCAGGTGGTCTCTGGAGGCTCCACGCTCACGATGCAGGTGGCGCGCCTGATCGACCCGCCTGCGGGCGGCAGCCGCAGCGTGGGGGCGAAAGCCCGACAGATCGTGCGCGCCGTGCAACTCGAACTGCGCCTGAGCAAGCGCGAGATCCTCACGCTCTACCTGCACCATGCGCCCATGGGCGGCATCGTCGAAGGGGTGGAGATGGCCAGCCGGCTCTACCTGGGCAAGTCCAGCCACCACCTGAGCCACGCCGAGGCGGCCCTGCTGGCGGCCTTGCCCCAGGCGCCCTCGCGTCTGCGGCCCGACCGTGCACCGCAGGCGGCCCAGGCCGCGCGGGACAAGGTGCTGGCACGCCTGGCCGGGCAGGGGGTGTGGTCGCTGGACGTGGTGGCCGATGCCCGCCTGGAGCGGGTGGCGGTGCTGCCCTTGCGGGCACAGTGGATCGCCCCGCTGGCGGCCGAACGTCTGCGCCAGCAGGCCCGGCGCGTGGCAGGCGCCCCCGAGGTGGCCTCAACGCTCGACGTCGAACTGCAAGCCACCGTCGAGCGCCTGCTGCTCGACCGCAGCACCGGCCTGCCGCCCAAGGTGTCGATGGCCGTGCTCGTGATGCACAACGACACGCTGGAGGTGCTGGCCTATGCCGGCTCGGCCGACTTCAGCGACGCCGAGCGCGCAGCGCATGTGGACATGGTGCGTGGCGTGCGTTCGCCCGGCTCCACCCTCAAGCCCTTCCTCTACGCCCTGGCCCTGGACGAAGGTCTGGTGCATTCGGAAAGCCTGCTGGTGGATGCGCCCCAGTCCTTCGGCGGCTACGCGCCCGGCAACTTCCAGGCGGCCTTCAGTGGGCCGGTGAGCGTGTCCGAAGCCCTGCAGCGCTCGCTCAACGTGCCGGCCGTCGACCTGCTCGACCGGCTTGGCCCCGCCCATTTCGCCTCGGTGCTGCGCGCGGGCGGCCTGCAACTGCGCCTGCCGCGGGGGGCCGACCCCAACCTCAGCCTCATCCTGGGCGGTGCCGGCACCACGCTGGAAGAGCTGGTGGGTGCCTACCGCGCCCTGGCCCGCTCGGGGCTGAGTGGCCGGCCACGCCTGCAACCCGACGCCCCCATGGTCCAGGCCCGCCTGATGAGTGAAGGCGCGGCCTTCATCGTGCGCGACATCCTGGAAGCTGGTGGCCACCCGGACCGCCCGGGCATCGAAGCTCAGCGCGGCCTGGCCTGGAAGACCGGCACGAGCTTCGGCTTCCGCGACGCCTGGGCCGTGGGTGTCACCGACACGCACACCGTGGGTGTGTGGGTGGGCCGGCCCGATGGCACGCCCAACCCGGGCTTCTTCGGCGCCAACGTGGCCGCGCCGCTGCTGCACGATCTGGTCGCCGCGTTGGGCACTGCGCCGCCTGTGCCGCGCCAGCCACCTCCCGGTGTCGCGCGTGTCACCGTCTGCTGGCCGCTGGGCCTGCGGGCCGAATCGACCGACCCGGCCCACTGCCTGCAGCGCCGCACGGGCTGGATGCTGGACGGTGCCGCCCCGCCGACCTTGCCCGACCGGGGCCGCAGCAGCGGCCTGCTGCGGGCCGGTGGCTGTCTGGATGCCTCGGGTGGTCGAGGCACGGTCCGGGCCCTCTGGCCTGTGGCCCTGGCACCTTGGGTGGTCCAGACCGACTGCGAGGCCCCGGGCACCGCCCTGCGCATCCAGGGGCTGGAGCCTGGCGCCGTGCTGCGGCCGTCGCCCGGTCAGTCCGTCGTGCGGGTCGAACTCTCGGCCCAGGGTGTGGCGGGTTCGAGCGACCCCTTGCACTGGCTCCTGAACGGCGTGCATCACCGCCGCACGGCCGCTGGCACGCCCTGGACGCTGGAATTGCGCCACAACGGCCGCCATCGCATCACGGTGATGGATGCCCTCGGACGCCACCATCACGTCGATGTGGCGGTGTCCGGACTACAATGTGCCACTTCGGGGTGTAGCGCAGCCTGGTAGCGCAACTGCTTTGGGAGCAGTGGGTCGCACGTTCGAATCGTGTCACCCCGACCATCTTTCCCTTGCCTCAATTTTCGGCAATCCAGCCCCAGGCCCGATGGATACGACGTCTGGCGGCACCGTCCCCGGCGTGTGCACAGAGCTATCCACAGGATCTGTGGACGGCGCAGGGCTTCAGTGGGCGAAACGCGCCAGCGCGTCGCCGGTGACGCGACAGATGCGCCAGTCGGGCATCACGGTGGCCCCCATGGCTTCGTAGAAGCGGATCGCGGGTTCGTTCCAGTCGAGCACGCTCCACTCGAAGCGCCCGCAGCCTCGTTCCACGGCCAGGCGGCCCAGATGCTGCAGCAGCGCCTTGCCGATGCCATGGCCGCGGTATTCCGGCAGCACGAAGAGGTCTTCCAGATAAAGCCCGGGCTGGCACAGGAAGGTCGAGAAGTTGGTGAAGAAGAGGGCGAAGCCCGCCGTGCGCACCGAGCCAGCTTCGTCCACCTCGGCCACCACGGCCTCGGCTGCTGGGCGGGGCCCAAAGAGCTGCGCCTGGAGTTTCTCGGGCGTGATACGCAACAGGTGCGTGAGCTTCTCGTACTCGGCCAGCGCGATGATCAGGCGGACGATGTCGTCCACGTCGCGAGGCTCGGCGGGGCGCAAGATGGCCATGGCATTGGCGTGCAGTTGGCCTGCCCGGAGGGACTCGAACCCCCGACCTGCTGCTTAGAAGGCAGCTGCTCTATCCAGTTGAGCTACGGGCAGAAAAGAAGGATTCTACGTGCCCGGTGTTCTGTCTCAGTGGTCGTACACGGTGTCGAAGGAGCGGAAGCCCTTGACCTCGATCGGGTTGCCCGACGGGTCGCGGAAGAACATGGTCCATTGCTCGCCGGGTTCGCCCTCGAAGCGCACCTGGGGTTCCAGCACGAAGGAGGTGCCTGCGGCACGCAGGCGTTCGGCAAGGGCCTGCCAGTCGGGCAGCTCCAGCACCACTCCGAGGTGGGGCATGGGCACGAGATGTTGGCCGACGTGGCCGGTGTTGGTGGTGGCGAAGGGCTCGCCCAGGTGCAGCGAGATCTGATGGCCGAAGAAGTCGAAGTCAACCCAGGTGTCGGTGGAGCGGCCTTCGCGGCAGCCCAGCACGCCGCCGTAGAAGCGGCGCGCGGCGTCGAGGTCGTGCACGTGGTAGGCGAGATGGAAGAGGCTGCGCATGGTGTGTGGCCGATGAAGTTGAGGAAGGATGGCTCAGGGCCGTCCCAGGAAGAAGTAGGCCGCCCGGCGTCCGCCATCGGCATGCCCATAGGCGAGATAGACCGGACCCAGGGGCGAGTCGAAGGCAAAGTAGATCGAGCCGCCTCGTCGCAACGAGGTACGGCTGGATCCGAACGCTGATTCTCCGATGCGGCCCGCTTCCAGCGAAATGCCGAGGTAGGCCCCGTCGAAAAGATCGGCCTGGGCGAGGCGGTAGTTGTAGTTGATGCGCGCGTAGCCGACCTCGGTGCCCGTGAGCTCCCCGGTCTGGTAGCCCGAAAGGCGCTGGAAGCCGCCGAGGCTGAACAGTTCGTAGTCGGGTAGCGCGGTGTCGCCCAGCGCGCGGCCCGCAAAGCCCGACAGCAGGACCGTGTGGGCGCCCAGGGTGAGCGGCTTGGTGGCGGAGGCGTAGGCCTTGGTGTATCGGTCCTTGGCTCCCAGCCGGGGGTGGGAGGCGTAGATCGAAAGGTCGACGGCATAGCCTTCACGTGGGAAGCGCGAATTGTCGAGCGTGTCCAGGCCAAGCTGCAGTCGGGCGGCCCCCATCTGCGCCTTGGGTAGATCGGTGACGCCAGCGAGCACATTGGTGTCTTCGCTCAGGCGCAGGCGGCCGCGGAACAATCCCAGTCGCAGCTCGCCCGCGGTCCCCAGCGTGAGGCCGACATCACCACCCACACCACTGAGCGTGCGGCGCAGGCGCACGAGACGCTGCTGGCCGTCGCTGGAGAAGATGTCGAGTGGGTCACGCTGCAGTAGCGCGTGGCCAGAGACGAAAAATGTCTGCCGGGTGTCGAGCGGCTGGTACCACTCGGTGCGCACGAGGTCGTTGCGGCCTACCTGGACGTCAGTGCGCCATTCGGCGCCCAGGGCATTCAGCCACGTCGATCGATGCGTACCGAGCAAGTTGAAGTAGGCGTTGCCTTTGAAGTCCGACGACAGTGCCAGACCAAACCGCAGGTAGTTGGGCCCCCAAGGCTTTTCCGCGACCTCGGTGACCAGCACGTTGCGGCCATCCTCTTCGATGAGCGCGTAGTTCACACTCTCGAAGTCGCCGCGCGCGAAGATGCGCTTCATGTCTGCGTCGAGCCGGCGGCTGTCGAAGGCATCGCCTTCTTGCGTGAGCATGCTCGCTCGCACCACGTCAGGATTGACCTTGTCGGTGCCGCTGACGCGGATTTCGTCGATCCGGGTGGCCATGCGCCGTTCACCCTGGAATCGGGCGATCATCAGCGATTCATAGACTGGCGGCGGCAAGCTCAGACGGGACAAGGCCTCGCGTGCGGCGCGCGCTGCCTCCTCGCCCCGCTGCGCCGCCTCTGAAAGCCGGTCGAAGTTGGCCGAGCTGATGTTGCCCAGGTCCGGCGTGATGAGAATGTCCCTGTCTTTCAGTTCGGACAGCGACTGTCGGACATTGGCCTGCGTGAGGATGCCGATCACCTGCTCGGTGACCGACAGAATGGACGAGATCTCCTCCCGCTTCAGCAGGGGGGTGCCCACGTTCACGGCGATCACCACGTCGGCCCCGAGCTGGCGCGCCAGGTCGACGGGCAGGTTGCGGGTGAGCCCGCCATCGACGAGCAAGCGGCCATCGATCTCGACCGGCGTCACGGCACCGGGCACAGCCATGCTGGCACGCACGGCCTGGGTCAGACTGCCTTCGGACAGCACCACCATCTCGCCGGTGGCCAGATCGGTGGCCACGGCCCGGAAGGGCACGGGCAGACGGTCGAACTCGGTGTGCGCCTGGCGCCGCGTGAGCCGGCGCAGCACGGCTTCGAGCGAGACGCCCGCAACGGCCCCCTTGGGCAGGGCCAGGCCGTCAGCCCGCACACCGACCTCAGGACCGATGAAGTTGGTGCCATCGTCCACCTTGTGCCGATAGGGCTCGTCCGCCCGACGGGAGTCGCGGAAGAGGGCGCCGGTGCTCAGGCCCTTCATCTCTTCCTCGATGGCCGGCAAGGGCAGGCCGCTGGCGTAGGCCGCTCCCACGATCGATCCCGCGCTCGTGCCGACAATCACGTCCACGGGCACCCGAAGCTCTTCCAGCACGCGCAGGACCCCGATGTGGGCACCGCCTCGGGCGCCACCGCCGGAGAGCACGAGCCCGATGCGCGCTCGCGCATTGTCGGCAGCAGGGCTCTCGGCCAGCTGTGCCCAACCCGCCCAGGGCCACAGCAACGCGGCGGCCGCCAGCCAGGCGGCCGGACGCAGGACGGGGCGCATCAGTGGCGTCGGTACTGTTCCGAGCCGAACAGCACCTCGCGGGCCTTGTCGTCGGTGATGGGCTTGCGGCGGTCGGCCAGCACTTCTACGCCGCGCTGCACGGCCGGGCGGGCCGCGATTTCGTCGAACCATCCCTTGAGGTGCGGGTAGTCGTTCCAGTCGATGCCCTGGTTCTTCCAGGACCGCAGCCAGGGGAAGATGGCCATGTCGGCGATGCCGTACTCCGGGCCGCCGATGTAGCGGCTGTTGGCCAGGCGCTTGTCCATCACGCCGTAGAGACGTCGGGCCTCGTTGGTGTAACGGTCGATCGCGTAGTCGATCTTCTGAGGTGCGTAGATGCGGAAGTGGTGCGCCTGACCCAGCATCGGGCCCACGCCGCCCATCTGGAACATCAGCCACTGCAGCACCTCGTACTTGCCGCGGGTGTCGGCCGGCAGGAAGCGTCCGGTCTTGCCGGCCAGATAAAGCAGGATGGCGCCCGACTCGAACAGCGAGATCGGTTGGCCGTCCGGGCCGTCGGGATCGATGATCGCGGGGATCTTGTTGTTGGGGCTGATGGCCAGGAAGTCGGGCTGGAACTGGTCGCCGGCGCCGATGTCCACCGGCACCACCTTGTAAGGCAGCCCGCATTCCTCCAGCATGATGTGGACCTTGTGGCCATTGGGTGTGGCCCAGGAATGCACCTCGATCATGGACAGACCTCCGTCGGCTGGGATTGCGGGGATATTGCGTGATTGCGTGCCGCCAATCTAGCCGATCCTCAGCGCCTGTGCCGTCCTGCCCATGAAAAACGCCCGCGCGCAGGCGGGCGTCCCATCAGCGCGAGGGGCATCAGGCAGCGTGGCGCCCCAGTTCCCACTTCGCGATGGCGTTGCGGTGCACCTCGTCCGGGCCGTCAGCGAAGCGCAGCGTGCGGGCGTGGGCATAGAAGTTGGCCAAGGGGAAGTCCTGGCACATGCCGGCCCCGCCGTGCACCTGCATGGCCCAGTCGATCACCTGGCAGGCCATGCTGGGCGCCACCACCTTGATCATCGCGATCTCCAGCTTGGCGGTCTTGTTGCCCGCCACGTCCATCATCCACGCAGCCTTCATCGTCAGCAGGCGGGCCTGCTCGATCATGCAGCGGGCCTCGGCGATGCGCTCCTGGGTGACCGTCTGCTGGGCGATGGTCTTGCCGAAGGCCACGCGCGAGGAGGCGCGCTTGCACATCAGTTCCAACGAGCGCTCGGCCAGGCCGATCAGGCGCATGCAGTGGTGGATGCGGCCGGGGCCCAGGCGACCCTGGGCAATCTCGAAGCCGCGGCCTTCGCCCAGCAGGATGTTGCTGGCCGGCACGCGAACGTTCTCGAACAGCACCTCCATGTGGCCGTGCGGGGCGTCGTCGTAGCCCATCACGTGCAGGGGGCGCAGCACCTTGACGCCCGGGGTGTCGGCGGGCACGAGGATCATCGACTGCTGGCTGTGCTTGGGCGCGGTCGGATCGGTTTTGCCCATGAAGATGTAGATCTTGCAGCGCGGATCGCCGGCCCCCGACGTCCACCACTTGCGGCCATTGATGATGTAGTCGTCGCCCTGGCGCTCGATGCGCGACTCGATGTTGGTGGCATCCGACGAGGCCACGGCTGGCTCGGTCATCGCAAAGGCGCTGCGGATCTTGCCGTCGAGCAGGGGTTCGAGCCACTGCTTCTTGTGCTCGGCCGTGCCGTAGCGCACGATGGTTTCCATGTTGCCGGTGTCGGGCGCCGAGCAGTTGAAGACCTCGCTCGACCAGGGCACCCGGCCCATGATCTCGGCCAGCGGCGCGTATTCCTGGTTCAGCAGACCGGCGCCGTATTCGCTTTCCGGCAGGAAGAGGTTCCACAGCCCGGCAGCACGTGCCTTCACCTTCAGGTCCTCGATCACCTGCAGGGGCTTCCAGCGGTTGCCGGCGGCCGTGTTGGCGGCCTGCTCCTCGTCGTAGCGGGCCTCAGCCGGATAGATGTGCTCGGCCATGAAGGCCTGCAGCTTGTCCTGCAGTGCCCGCGTCCTGGGGGTGTATTCGAAGTCCATGGTGTCTCCGTCGGGTGTGGGTGGGAAGGGCTGGTCAGCTGCGCGTGGCGAAGCGCCAGCCCATTTCGGCCAGAGGTCGTGCGCCGGCACCGGCCTGTCGGGCCTGCGCGCTGGAAGCCGTGCCGTCCTCCACCCGCTTGGCGATGCCCTGCAGGATGCCGGCGATACGGAACAGGTTGTAGGCGAGGTAGAAGTTCCAGTCCGCCATCACCGCGTCGGGGTCGGCGCGGCCGGTGCGCTCGCAGTAGCGGCGCACATACTCGCGTTCATTGGGGATGCCCAGCGAGGCCAGGTCCAGCCCGCCGATGCCACGGAAGGCCCCTGGCGGGATGTGCCAGGACATGCAGTGGTAGCTGAAGTCGGCCAGGGGGTGGCCGATGGTGGACAGCTCCCAGTCGAGCACCGCCAGCACGCGTGGCTCGCTGGGGTGGAAGATGAGGTTGTCCAACCGGTAGTCGCCGTGCACGATGGAGACCTGCGACTCGTCGCGTGCGCTGTCGGGGATGTGGGCCGGCAGCCATTCGATGAGCCGGTCCATCGCCTCGATGGGCTGCGTGATGGAGGCCTGGTACTGCTTGGTCCAGCGCGCGATCTGGCGCTCGAAGTAGTTGCCGGGCTTGCCGTAGTCGGCCAGCCCGCGTTCGCGGAAGTCCACGCTGTGCAGCGCGGCGATCACACGGTTCATCTCGTCGTAGATGGCGCCTCGCTCGGCGGGGTTCAACGAGGGAAGCGACTGCTCCCACAGCACGCGGCCTTCCACGTACTCCATGATGTAGAAGGCGCGGCCGATGACCGATTCGTCATCGCACAGCACATGCATCCGGGCCACCGGCACGGCGGTGCCGTGCAGGGCTTTCATGACGGTGAACTCACGTTCGATGGCATGGGCAGAGGGCAGCAGCCGGGCCACCGGGCCCGGCTTGGCGCGCATCACATAACTGCACGAGGGGGTGGTGAGCTTGTACGTGGGGTTGGACTGGCCTCCCTTGAACTGCTCGACCGACAGCGGGCCTTCGAAGCCGGGCAGATGCTGGCGCAGATAGGCTTCGAGCGCCGCGGTGTCGAAGCGGTGCTGTTCGGCAACGGGGCGGGTTCCGGTCTGGGCTTCCATCAGGCGTTCCTGTTGTAGGTCAACGTGAGCCGGGCGCCTGCCGAAGCGCAGCCCGCTAGTGTTCGGCAATGGCCATCAGCTTGTCGCGCGAGAGCACGATCAGCCGCGTAGGCTCGATGCGCACAGCCCCTTCGCGCTCCAGGGCCTTGAGTTCCTGGTTGACCCGCTGGCGCGAGGCGCCCAGCAGCTGGGCCAGGTCTTCCTGTGCCAGCTGCAGGCCGATGCGGATTTCCTGTTCGCCCTGCGGCACGCCGTAGGTGCGTGCCAGCAGCAGCAGCTGCTTGGCCAGGCGTGCGGCCAGGGGCAGGGTGTTGAGGTCTTCCACCACATTGAACATCAGGCGCAGCCTGCGGCAGTTCAGGCGCAGCAGGGCCTCGTAGAGCTCGGTATGCTGCGCGAGCAGCTCCTTGAAGTCGGGCTTGCGCACGACCAGCAACGTGGTGTCGCCATGCGCATGCGCATCGTGCGTGCGTGGCAGGCCATCGAAGAGAGCGATGTCGCCGAACCACACGCCCGGCTCCACGTAGGTGAGCGTGACTTGCTTGCCCGACAGCGACACCGAACTCACGCGCACGGCTCCCTTGGCCACACCGATCCATTCGCTGGCAGGCTCGCCGCGTGAGGACATCAGCGCGCCGTCGCTGAGACGACGCACCGAGGCGCGTGACAGGATGGCTTGGCGCAGCGCAGGAGAAAGCTTGGAAAACCAAGGGCCGGACTCGATGGTGTTGCGTTCGGCGATTGTAAGAATGGGGGTCTGCATGTTTTGTCGCTGACGTGACAGAACGGCTGTCGGGGCTCCACGTATTGTCCACCCACATGTCAACCAGGAGACAGATGATGCAGCAATCTCTCTCGATCGACGAGATCCCTTCACTGAAAGGACGTGTGAGCGAAGACGAATGGCGCACCCGTGTCGATCTGGCCGCCGCCTACCGGCTGGTGGCGCTGTTCGGCTGGGACGATCTCGTCTTCACGCACATCACCGCACGTGTGCCGGGCACCGAAGACCAGTTCCTGATCAACCCTTATGGCCTGATGTTCGAGGAGATCACGGCCTCGAGTCTGGTGCGCATCGATCTGGCGGGCAAGAAGCTGGACGACACGCCTTTCGAGATCAACCCGGCGGGTTTCACCATCCACAGTGCCATCCACGCGGTTCGCCACGACGCGCATTGCGTGCTGCACACCCACACGCTCAATGGCATTGCCGTCTCGGCACAGAAGCATGGCGTGCTGCCGCTGTCCCAGCAGTCGATCTTCGTGCTGGGCAGTCTGGGCTATCACGACTATGAAGGGGTGGCGCTGCGCGACGACGAGAAGCCGCGCCTCGTGCGCGACCTGGGCGACAAGACTTACCTGATGCTGCGCAACCATGGTCTGTTGACCGTGGGGCCGACGGTGGCCGACGCCTTCCTGGCCATGTACCTCTTCGAGACCGTGTGCAACATCCAGGTCCGCGCGCTCGCCGGCGGGTCGGAACTCATCACGGTGGACCCTGCCATCATCGAAACCTCGGGCCACCAGGCCCGGCAGGTGACGCGAGGGCAGGGCGCCGGGGCGCTGACCTGGCCCGGCTTGTTGCGACGCCTGGACCGGCGCAGCCCTGGCTACGCTCGCTGATCACGCACCGGGACCGAGCCGCAGGTACTGCGAGAGGAGCTTTTCCATCGTCGTGTGACGCTCGTGCTCGTGCAGCCACTGGGTGGGCGCCAGGTTCACGGCGCGCACGACGAGGTCGTCCGTGCCCACGTCGATGATGTTGATGCAAGCAGGTGCCTGTTCGAAGCGGCCCAGGTAGCAGCGCTGCCCGGCCAGGGCGTAGGACAGCAGGCCGCGATTGACGGCACCGTGCAGCACCAGCAGAGCCTGGTCCCACGCAGGGTCGGCCAGCACTGACTGGAAAGCCGGCAGGATGCGGTCGAGCATCTCGCCGATCGACTCACCCCCCAGGAAGCGCGCGGACTCGTCCACCACACCCTGGAAGGCGCCGAGGAAGGCCTCACGGAGGTGGTCGCGCGGCAGGTCGGCCAGACGTCCGGGGCGGATCTCCTGCAGCGCCTCGTTCACTTCCAGCGGCTGACGCTGGCCCGCGGTGGCCAGCACACGCTCGGCGGTCTCCACCGTGCGTGGCAGGCCGCTCACCCACACCCGGTCAAAGCGCACACCCGCCTGACGGAATACGGCGCCGGCCGCATCCGCCTGCGCCCGCCCGGTGGCATTGAGCGGCACCGTGTCCGGGTGAACCGGGGTGCCGTCCGGCAGGAAGTAGTCCACGGAGCCATGACGCATCAGGTACAGGCGCCGACGGCGGGGCAAGGTGAGTGTCATGGCCGGCCCCCTGGCGAGGCCGCTTCAGCGAAAGCGGGCGGGGCGCTTCTCGAGGAAGGCAGCGATGCCTTCTCGGGCATTGGGGTGGTGCAGGTTGTCGACAAAGCTGTCTCGTTCGGCGTCGAGTTGCTGGGGCAGGGTGCGTGCCGGCCAGTGATTCAGCAACTCCTTCGAGCTGGCCAGGGCGTTGGGCGCCAGTTCGGACAGGCGCGCAGCCATGGCCAGAGCTTCGGCCAGGGCGCGACCCTTGTCTGTCACTCTGTTGACAAGGCCGAACTGGTGCAACCGCTCGGCCGAGATCGGTTCGCTCAGCCAGAGCAGTTCGGTGGCCAGTGGGCGCGGCAGCATCTGCATGAGTTGCCAGCTTGCGCCTCCGTCGGGGCTGAGGGCGATGCGGCTGTAGGCCAGCGTGAAGCGTGCGTCGCGGCCGGCGACCAGCAGGTCGCAGGCCAGGGCCAGCGAACACCCGCCCCCGGCCGCCACGGTCTCGACGGCGGCGATCACGGGCTTGGGGAAAGTGCGGATCGCCTCGATCCAGCGGTGAAAGCGCTCCAGCCGCGACGTCTGCACCTCGGGCCCGAGCTGGGCGTTGCGCTGCAACTGCTGCAGGTTGCCGCCCGCGCAGAAGGCGTCCCCTGCACCGGTGATCACGACGGCGCGGATCTCGTCGGACGACTCGGCCACGTTCAGTGCTTCCACGCCCGCGGCCATGATCTCCTCGGACAAGGCATTGCGCGTCTCGGGTGCGCTCAAGGTGAGCACCAGGGTGCGGTCGATGCGTTCGGTCAGGAGTTCACTGGACATGGCTGCTCATCGGGCCTGAGGACTGAAGCGATTGTGCATGACCCCGCCACACATCAGCGGAACCACGCACGGGAACATGAGGGCCTTCATGCTAGAGTCATTTCACCTGCGTGACACGCACCGCATGAAGAGCCTCCGCCCCTCCCGCCGAAAAAGTCTTTTGACGCCCTGGTTGTCCCTGGCCCTGTGTGGAGTCAGCGGGGGGGCATGGGGCCTCGGCTTCGGAGGAGCCAGCAGCCAGGCCACCCTGGGTCAGCCCCTGGACTTTGCTGTCCAGGTTCGGGTGGAGCCTGGTGAGCGGGGGGAGGCCGAGTGTGTCAGCGCCGAGGTGAGCTTCGGTGATGCGCGGCTGGGCCGAAGTCAGGTTCGTGCGCAATGGGATCCTCCGTCGCCGGGGCTGGAGCAGACCCTGAGGGTGCGTACCGCGGGTCCGGTGAGCGAACCCATCATCACCATCGATGTGACAGTGGGCTGCAAGTCCCGCCTGCAGCGGCAGTTCATTGCGCTGGCTGACCCTCCAAGCCTGGTGATGCCAGCTCCGCCGCCAGCTGCACAGGCGCCGGCGCCTGCCGTGGCCGCCTCACCGGCCGCGCGTCCAGCAGACCAAAGCAGCGCTCCTCCCTCCCGAACGGACAGGGGCAAGGCGGTGCGCTCCCCGACCCCCAGCGCGACCGACGCGGCGGCGCCAGCGCGTCGGCGGACGTCGCCCAGGACTGCCGACGCCCCTTCACGCCCGGCCGCCGAGCAACCGCGCCTGCGGCTCGATCCGCTCGACGCAGAACTCTTCAGCGCACCGTCGCTGCGCATCGCCGGCAGCCTGGGCAGCACAGAGCCGGCTTCCCCCGAACAGCAGCAGGCCGCCGCTGCCCTGTGGAAAGCCCTGAACACCACGCCGGAGCAGGCCGCACGCGACAGCGAACGGATGCGCCAGCTGGAAGAAAGCCTGGCCGCGCTGCGTCAGGAGTCGGCAGCCACGCGCCAGGCCCTGGAAGCATTGCAGGCCAACCTGCGCGAGGCACAACAGCAGCGCTACGCCAATCCGCTGGTGTATGTGCTGCTGGCGCTGTGCCTGGTGCTGGCGACCGCCCTGGTGTGGGTTGCGCGGCAGCGAGCCAGCGCATCGGGAACGTGGTGGCGCGCGTCGGCCGTGGGCAGCCTCCCGGTGGATCTGGCCTCGGCGCCCGCGCCCCATGAGCCGTCCAGGAAGGTCGACACAGCGCCCCCGCAGGTGGCGGAACCCCCACCGGCGGCCGTCCCTGAAGCGGCACCGGCAGCCCCAGTGGGGGCGCCGTCTGTCAAGCCGCCGTCGTCCCCGGTGGCCCCTGCGCAAAAGGCATCGGCGGCTTCGGGGCCAGCGGTCGGCACCCTGGCCGAGGCCGCAGATGCGCCTGAGAAGGTTGCAGTCGAGGAATTGATCGACCTGGAGCAGCAGGCCGAGTTCTTCATGGCCTTGGGTCAGGATGAATCGGCCATCGAGCTGCTGCAGGGGCACGTCAGGGAACATCGCGACCCGAGCCCTCTGCCCTTCCTGAAGCTGCTCGACATCCACAAACGCCGCGGGGATCGCGAGGCATACGACGATGTGCGCCGGCAGTTCAATCAGCGCTTCAATGCCTATGCGCCGTCATGGGAGGAGGATTTGTCCGAGGGACGGTCTCTGGAAGACTACCCCACGGTGATCTCCCGGCTGCAGCGCCTATGGGATTCTCCGGTGCGTTCCCTGGAAGTCCTGCAGGGTTCACTGCTGAGGGGCGATGGCGACGCCAAGGCCTTCGATCTGCCGGCCTATCGGGAATTGCTGGTGCTCTACGGCATTGCGCGTGACCGGGTTCAGCTCGACTCGACCGGTGCGGAGGTCGATCTGCTGCTTCCGCTGGACGAGCCCGAAGACCCCTACGCGACCCGGCTGGAGCCCACGCTGGGAGTGCAGGGCGCTTCCTCCTTCGAGGCGCCCTCGGTGCCTGAAGAGGACAAAGTCGATGTGCACCTCGACCTGGGCCCCGGTGGACCCGACCGTGACCTGTCGCCTGCCCCCAAGCCGTCCGATGCGGTGCCCAGCAACCTGATCGAGTTCACGCCGGACGAACCTGTGCACGGTCTGGAGCCCGGCAAGGACCGGCAGGCCTGAAGCCCCTCAGAGGCGAGACAGTCTTTCCAGCGCAAGACCGAGCGTCTCGTCGCGCTTGGCAAAGCAAAAGCGTGCAAGACGGCGGTCGGTGCCGTCGCTGTAGAAGACCGACAGCGGAATGGCGGCCACGCCCACGTCGGTGGTCAGCCAGCGACAGAAGTCCACCTCTCCCAGCGGGCTGATGGCGCTGTAGTCCACGCACTGGAAGTAGCTGCCCTGGCTGGGGAGCAGGCGAAAGCGCGTGCCCGACAGGCCGGCGCGGAAGAGGTCGCGCTTGCGCTGGTAGAACGCCGGCAGTTCCAGGTAGGGCGCCGGGTCAGCCATGTAGGCCGCCAGGGCGTGCTGCATGGGCGTGTTCACGGTGAACACGTTGAACTGGTGCACCTTGCGGAACTCGGCCATCAGAGCGGCCGGTGCAGCCACATAGCCCACCTTCCAGCCGGTGACGTGATAGGTCTTGCCGAAGCTCGAGACGATGAAGCTGCGCTCGGCAAGGTCTGCGTGCCGCGCCACACTCTCGTGTTGCTGCCCATCGAAGATCATGTGTTCGTAGACCTCGTCGCTGATCACCACGATGTTGGTCGGCCGCAGCAGGTCAGCCAGCGCGCGCATGTCGTCGGCAGTCCAGACCGTGGCGCTGGGGTTGTGCGGGGTGTTCAGGATGAGGGCGCGCGTTCTCGGCGTGATCGCCTGCGCAATGCGTGCAAAGTCAGGGCGGAAGTCGCCTGCCTCGGCGCTTCGCCCCAGCGGCACGAACACCGCCTTGCCGCCGGCCAGCTCGATGTTGGGTTCATAGCTGTCGTAGCACGGTTCGAGCACGATCACTTCGTCGCCAGGGTGCACCACGGCCAGGATGGCCGTGAGGATGGCCTGGGTGGCACCGGCGGTGACCGTGATCTCGCGACCCGGGTCGTAGCGACGGCCGTACAGTGCCTCGATCTTGGCGGCAATGGCCTCGCGCAGGGCAGGCACTCCGGCCATGGGCGGGTACTGGTTGTGGCCGGCACGCAGGGCTGCGTTCACCGCGTCGAGCAGGCGGGGGTCGCAGTCGAAGTCGGGGAACCCCTGACCCAGGTTGACGGCGTCATGGTCCTGCGCCAGGGCCGACATCACGGTGAAGATGGTGGTGCCCACCTTGGGCAGGCGGGTGGTGAGTTGGGGGACAGCGTTCATGGGCAGGCTCAGAGGTCGTAGGAGCTGGACTCGCCGCCCATGGCCCGCATGATGAGGTTGCGGTTCAGGCGTTCCGAGGTCAGCTCGGCAAAGGCATAGACGAAACTGCGCAGGTAGGCGCCCCGCTTGAAGGCGATGCGCGCCAGGTTCTGGCCGAACAGATGACCGGCGGGCCGCCACACCAGGTCGCCTGCGGGCGCAGCAAAGGTCGGGTCGTCTCGCACGGCCATCTCGGCCACGATGCCCACACCCAGGCCCAGGCGCACATAGGTCTTGATCACGTCGGAGTCGATGGCCTCCAGCACGATGTTGGGCTTGAGCTTGCGCAGTGCAAAGGCCTGGTCGATCTTGGTGCGACCGGTGAACGAGGGGTGGTAGGAGATGAGCGGCTCGCCAGCCAGGTCGTCCAGCGACAGCCGTTCGACGCTGGCCAGGCGATGCTGGGCCGGCAGCACCACCACGTGCGACCACTCGTAGCACGGCAGGGTCACCAGGTCCTCGAAGCCCGCCAGCGACTCGGTGGCCAGACCCACCTCGGCGGTTTCCTGCAGCAGCATCTGGGCCACCTGCTCCGGCGTGCCCTGGTGCAGACTGACACTCACCTTGGGAAATCGCTTGCGCAGCTGTGCGACCGGTGCCGGCAGCACGTAGCGTGCCTGCGTGTGGGTGGTGGCGATCGACAGGGTGCCGGTGTCCTGCTTCGAGAACTCTTCGCCGATGCGCTTGAGGTTGCCCACCTCACGCATGATGACCTCGATGGACTTGAGGACTTCCTGGCCGGGCTCCGTCACCCGTTTCAGACGTTTGCCATGCCGCGCGAAGATGTCGACGCCCAGCTCTTCCTCCAGCTCGAGAATGGCCTTGGACACACCCGGTTGCGAGGTGTAGAGCGCCTTTGCGGTTTCCGTGAGGTTCAGGTTGCGCCGCACGGCTTCCTGGACAAAGCGGAACTGGTGCAGGTTCATATTTCAAGACCATCTGAAGATGTCTTGAATTATGTCACTGAAGAATGAAACCGGCTTAGCCGGTGCGCCCCATGCGCGCCACCACCGCCGCCATGGCCGCGATCACTTCCGGATCCTCGCCGATGGCTGGCTGCAGGGTCCAGCGCACATCCGGGTGCTGCTTCTCCAGCGCTTGCATGAGGTGCGGCAGGTCCTTGCGGACGTGGCCGCCGGCGCCCAGGAACAGGGGCACGACCTGGACCTCGGCACATCCTTGGGCGGCCAACTGCTGCGCAGCCTCGGGAAGAGACGGGGGCATGAACTCGAGGAAGGCCAGCGCCACCCGGGTGTCCGGGCGCAACTGCTCCACATGGGTGCGAACCGCCTGGAAAGGCTGAGCCCAGGCCGGGTCGCGAGCGCCATGGGCGAAGAGGATGATGCCGTGGGGACGCAACATGAGCCTCAGCGGTGGCGCACCAGCCAGTTGAAGGCCAGCAGCGACAGCAGGAAATACACGGCACTGGGGGTGGCCGCCGCGACCCACGGGGTCCAGTCCTGCAACAGCCCGATGTGGGTGAAGACGTTGTTCAGCAACACGAAGCTGATCCCGAGCATGATGCCACCGAAGACCTTCAGGCTGATGCCCCCTGAACGGCTGTGCAGGTAGGCGAAGGGCAGGGCGAGCATGACCATCACCAGGCAGGCGAAGGGGTAGAGCACCTTCTTCCAGAACTGGATTTCGTAGCGTTGGGCAGCCTGCTCATTGTCAGACAGGTGCGTCATGTAGCGAAAGAGGTCGAGCGCGGACATCTCGCTGGGGGGACGCACGGCGGCCACCACCACGTTGCGGGTGAGCGTGCTGCGCCATTCAAAGCGGTCCAGCTGCTCTTCAATCACCTCCAGGTCGCCTCCTTTGGCCTGAGGCCGCCAATGGCTGCGTTGCACGCTGCTAAGCTGCCACAGGCCATCGTCGCCCACCACCGCGGAGTCTGCTTGCAGCTGACCGATGAGCCGGGCGTCGGCATCGAATTCGTAGAGCCGGACGTTGCGCAGGCGACCGTCCGGCCCGGCTGCAGTCACTTGGACGGAATAGCTGCGTTCGCCCTCGGGGGTGATTTGACGGTCTTTCAGCCAGGTGCCTGCCTGCCCATAGACGGTACCGCCTCGCGCAGCGGTCCGCACGGCATGCGCTTCGCGGTCGAAAGCCGGGGAGAGGTAGTCGCCCAGGACGAAGGTGGCAGCAGCAAACGCAAGGCCCAGGCCGAGCAACAGCGTGAGTGCGCGCTGCGGCCCCAGGCCGCTGACGCGCAGGATCGTGAATTCCGACGATTGGGCCATGCGTGCCAGGGCGTAGATGGTGCCGATCAGCACGGCAATGGGCATGAGCACGTACAGATGGCCCGGCAGCAGCAGCAGGCAATAGAGCAGGGCCTGGTGCAGTTGGTACCCTCCTCGGCCCACACGCTCAAGCTCATCGACCACGTCGATGAAGAAGAACAGGGCCAGAAAAGCGATGGCCACGAAGGCAATCGCACCCAGCACGTCGGTGTAAAGCAGGCGGCGGACCGTCTTCATGGAGCAGTTCGGGGTCGGGCCGGACGCGGCCAGGGCAGCCAGCCGGCCCAGCCGCGCTCTCGCCAGCGAAGCAGCGCCAAGGCCAGCAAGGCGGTGCCACCATGGATCAGGAGCAGTGCGGCCACCGGCGTGAGGCGACCGGTGCCCACCCAGGCCTGGGACAGGTTCAGCAGGTTGTAGTACACGATGAATGCCAGCAGCGCAGCCATCAGGTTCCAGCTCGTACCCCGCCGCGGCGAGGTGGCTGACAGGGCCACCCCGAGGAGCAGCAGATTGAAGGCCGTCAGGGGCAGCCCAACCCGCCAGGTGAGCTCTCCGAGGTGACGGGGTTGCGGATCCAGCAGCAGCGACAGGCTGGACAGGGCTCGCGCAGGCGGGGTGACCTCCTGGGTGCGCACCTTTTCATCGATCAGCAGCCGGTAGCTGTCGAACTGCGCAATACGTCGTTCGCCCGTGCGCTGGTTGTGGTCGGCCTGCTGGCCGGCCTCCAGCACGAGGTAGCGGTCCTCGCCCTCCACCTCGATCCTGCCGATGCTGGCCGTCGTCACGGACTCACGCTCGTCGTTGCGCGTAAGAACAAAGACATTGCGGCCCACGCGACCCTCATCGGTGTTGCGCTCGATGAAGAACACGCGACGACCGTCACTCGAACTCTGGAACTGGCCAGGCGTCACGCGGGAGAGGTCGGAGCGCTGCTCATACAGCGTGCGCAAGTCCCGGATGCTCTGGTTCGCCCAGGGCCATACCAACAAGGCGAGCACCGCGATCACGGCCAGCACGGGGGCGCCCAGGCGCAGCACCGGCTTGACGAAGCGGCTGAGCGGCACGCCGCTGGCGAACCAGACGGCCATTTCACTGTCGCGGTACATGCGCGAGAGTGTGCTCACCGTGGCCACGAACAGGGACAGTGCCAGGACAGTGGGCAGGTAGCCCAGCACGGTGTAGCCCATCAGCAGCACCACATGCTGAGGGGACACCGCACCGCTGGCCGCCTGGCCCAGGGTACGGATGAGCATCATGGTGAGCACGATGGTCAGCAGCACCACGAGGGTGGCGCCGAAGCTGCGGCCCAGCTCTTTGCGAACGGAGGAATCGAATAACATCGAAGCACTGAATGAACGGCGACATTATGGACTTTCGAGCGCTTTCTTCCGCGGCCACCCTGTGGGCCGAAACCCCTTGCGATGCCCTGGTGATCATCCTCAACGCCAACATGGCCGACCAAGGGCTGCCTCCTGCCCTTGCTGGGCTGCTGGACGACGCCATCAAGGCGGGTGATCTGGCGCTGAAGGCGGGGCGTGTGCTGTATGCGCACCGTCCGGCGGGCGTTCGGGCGCCGCGCCTGGTCTGGTCGGTGGCGGCCAACGATTCGGCCAAGAGCCTGCGCGCGGCGGCTCAGGGGGCCTTCCAGGCGCTCAAGTCCGGTGGGGCCCGCCACGTCGTCGTGGCGCGTTGCGGGGCCAAGGGCTTGGAGTCGGCGCATGCCCAGGCGCTGGTGGGCGCGGTGCAAGACGCCGCCTATGTGTACCGGCACACCAAGCCCAGCGCTCCGCCCGCGCCGGCCCTTGCCCGGGTCAGCGTGCTGGTGGACAAGGCAGAGCTCAAGGGAGTGCAGCAGGCCCTCATCCAGGCGTCGGCCATTGCCGAGGGCGTTGCCTTGGCTCGCGAGTGCGCCAATCGGCCGGGCAACCATTGCACCCCCACCCATCTGGCCCAGGAAGCCCGCAAGCTGGCGCGCGAGCACGGGCTCAAGGTCGAGGTCCTCGACCGCAAGGCCGTGGAAAAGCTGGGCATGGGGGCTTTCCTCGCCGTCGCCCAAGGCTCGGAACAGCCCCTGCGCTTCATCGTGCTGCGCTACGAGGGGGGCCGCAAGGGCGAGGCGCCGCACGTCCTGGTGGGCAAAGGCATCACCTTCGACACCGGGGGCATCTCCATCAAGCCGGCGGGTGAGATGGACGAAATGAAGTTCGACATGGGCGGCGCCGCCAGCGTGCTGGGCACCCTGCGGGCCGTTGCCCAGCTGAAGCCGCGCCTCAACGTCGTCGGGGTGATCCCCGCATGCGAGAACATGCCTGACGGTCGTGCGGTCAAGCCGGGGGACGTGGTGACCAGTCTGTCGGGCCAGACCATCGAGATCCTCAACACCGATGCGGAAGGCCGTCTCATCCTGTGTGATGCGTTGACCTATGTCGAACGCTTCAAGCCGGCATCGGTCATCGACATTGCCACCCTCACCGGTGCCTGCGTGATCGCGCTGGGTCATCATCACACCGGATTGTTCACGGCCGATGATGAAATGGCCCAGGCCTTGCTTGCCAGCGGGCAGGAATCGCTCGACCCGTGCTGGCGCATGCCGTTGGACGACGAGTACGAGGAGGCGCTCAAGAGCAACTTCGCCGACATGGGCAATGTGGGCGGCCGAGCAGGAGGGGCCATCACGGCCGCCATGTTCCTGCGCAAGTTCACGGGCAAGTACCGCTGGGCGCACCTCGACATCGCTGGCACCGCCTGGAAGAGTGGCGCTGCCAAGGGGGCCACGGGCCGCCCCGTGGGCCTGCTCACGCGCTACCTGCTGCGCCAGGCCGATTGAGTCAGGGTGAGGCCGTGACGGCCATTGCATTCCACTTCAACATACCCGACAAGCTGGGCTATGCCTGCCGGCTGCTGCGCAAGGCGGTGCGGCAAGGTGTGCCGGTGGGGGTGGTGGGGGGCGAGCGCCAGCTCGCTGAACTCGATCGGGCCCTGTGGAGCTTCGACCCTGTCGATTTCGTGCCGCACGCCAGCATCGCGGACGGATCGCCCCGGGTGCCTTCGCGGGTGGCAACGCGCACGCGCCTGTGGCTGGCCCGGCGTGCCCACGACTTGCCGCACCGATCGGTGCTGGTGAACATCGGGGTGGAGGTGCCCGATGGTCATGAGGCCTTCGAGCGCCTCATTGAACTGGTTGCCAGTGACGAGGACGACCGCCTTGCAGGGCGGCAGCGCTGGAAGCACTACCAGGGTGCGGGCCACCCGATCGAGCGCCACGAGGTCGGGCTCTCCGGCTGAGGCCTCTTGCTTTGAGCTGGCCCGCCACTTGCTTCAAGCGTGACGGCCACGCAACATCAATCAGGGGCAACGCCATGGAGTTTTTCACGCGGATTGATATACAGTTTGCGATTCAAGCTCCGGGGCGGCCTGGCCGCGCCCTCAACCCAGTTCGCTGAATCTCTTTCAAGGACATCTATGAAGAAGCTGACACTCCTGGCATCCGCGGTCGCTCTGGCCGGTTTGGCCGCATGTGGAAAAAAGGAAGAGGCACCCGCTGCCGCGGCGCCTGCTGCGGCGCCTGCGGTCAGTGAGGAAGTTGTTCGCCTCGGGCACGTGGGTCCCACCAGCGGTGCCATCGCCCACCTGGGCAAGGACAACGAGATGGGTGCACGTCTGGCGGTTGACGAACTCAACGCCCAGGGGCTGGTCATCGGTGGCAAGAAGATCCGCTTCGAACTGCTGGCCGAAGACGATGCTGCCGATCCGAAGCAAGGCACCGCGGCTGCTCAGAAGCTGGTGGACTCCGGCGTCAAGGGTGTGATCGGTCACCTGAACTCCGGCACGACCATCCCGGCCTCGAAGATCTACAACGACGCGGGCATCCCGCAGATCTCTCCCTCGGCTACCAACCCCCGCTACACCCGTCAGGGCTTCAACACCGCCTTCCGTGTGGTGGCTGACGACGTTCACCTGGGTGGCACGCTGGGCCGCTATGCCGTGGAAACCCTGAAAGGCAAGGCGATCGCCGTGATCGACGATCGCACCGCCTATGGTCAAGGCGTGGCGGACGAGTTCGAGAAGGCCGTCAAGGCTGCCGGTGGTAACGTCGTGGCGCGCGAGTTCACGCATGACAAGGCCACCGACTTCACCGCCATCTTGACCACGGTGAAGGGCAAGAACCCCGACGTGGTGTTCTACGGTGGCATGGATGCCGTGGCCGGCCCGATGCTGCGCCAGATGAAGTCCCTGGGCATCAATGCCAAGTTCATGGGCGGCGATGGCATCTGCACGGGCGAACTGCCCAAGCTGGCTGCCGGCAGCATGGCGGACGATCAGGTCTACTGTGCCGAGGCGGGTGGCGTCGAAGGCGAGCAGAAGGCGGGCATGGACGCCTTCAAGGACAAGTTCAAGCAGAAGTTCAACATCGACGTGCAGCTGTACGCTCCGTACGTGTATGACGCGACCCTGACCCTGGTGGAAGCCATGAAGAAGGCCGACTCCGTCGATCCCGCCAAGTACCTGCCTGAACTGGCCAAGATCGAATACAAGGGCGTGACCGGTACGATCGCCTTCGACGAGAAGGGCGACATCAAGAACGGTGCCCTGACCCTGTTCACCTACAAGGGTGGCCAGCGCGAGCAACTCGCCGTGATCCGCTGATCATCGGGGTCCTTGGCCCCATGAAAAAAGGCGTCCTTCGGGACGCCTTTTTCTTTGCCCGGCCTTCGCGGCCGGGGAGTCCGCTCAGATCTTGGCGGTGCTGATGTAGCTGTCGTAGCGCCACTCCGAGAAGCGGCTCCACAGGATCTGGTCGCGCTGGAAGGCGCGCATGTCCTGGTGGATCTTCTTGAACTCGGCCGACTTGGCCTCGTGCTCGGCAAACACCTCCATGGCCGTCCTGAAGCCCGCGTCCATCACGGCCTTCGGGAAGGCCACGAGCTTGGTTCCGGAGGCGACCAGTCGCTTGAGCGCTGCCGGGTTCTCGGCATCGTACTTGGCGGTCATGTCACGCGCAGCCACGGCGCCAGCGGCACGGACGATGGCCTTGTTCTCGGCTGACAGGGCGTCAAAGGCCTTCTTGTTGATGAAGAAGGCGAGTTCGGCGCCACCCTCCCACCACCCTGGGTAATAGTAGAAGGGGGCCACCTTGTTGAAGCCCAGCTTCTCGTCGTCGTAGGGGCCGACGAACTCGGTGGCATCGAGTGTGCCCTTTTCGAGCGCCTGGTAGACCTCGCCGGCCGGCATGTTCTGGGCCACCACACCCAGCTTGGCCATCGACTCGCCGAACAGGCCGCCACCCATGCGCATCTTCAGACCTTTCAGGTCGGCGACGGTCTTGATTTCCTTGCGATACCAGCCACCCATCTGAGTGCCGGTATTGCCTGCGCTCATCGAGACGATGTTGAACTTGGCATAGAACTCGTCCATCAGCTTGCGGCCGTTGCCATGCTCCATCCATGCGTCCATGTGACGCGCGGTCAGTCCGAAAGGCACGGCGCAACCGAAAGCGAAGATCGAATCCTTGCCAGTGAAGTAGTAGGGCGCCGTCTGCGCCATTTCGATGGTGCTGTTCTGGAGCGCGTCGACCACGCCGAAGGCGGGCACGAGCTCGCCGGCAGCATGCAGCGACACTTCGAAACGACCACCAGACAGGGCCTTGACCGTCTCGGCAAACTTCTCTGCCGACCCGAAGATGGTGGGCAGGGACTTGGGAAAGCTCGAAGCCAGGCGCCAGCGAACGGCGGTTTGAGCATGAACGGCCGGGGCAACACCCGCGGCCAGGACACCGGCGATGCCGGCGTTTGCAATCAGGGAACGGCGATCCAACTTCACGAAAACTACTCCTCGGTACTCTGAAAGAAAACGGTGCAGCATCGCCACCAAGGCGGGCCGCACCTGTAACCGAGTATGCCAGTCGGGTGCCAGGACGACCGGGCGCCGCCGAATACCGGTGTACGGCAGTGCGGTTCCGGAAAAGCAAAACCCCGCAGAGCGAGGCTACATGCGGGGTTCTGGCGGAGAGGGCGGGATTCGAACCCGCGGTGGGCTATTAACCCACACACGCTTTCCAGGCGTGCGACTTAAACCACTCATCCACCTCTCCAGGGTGTTTGTGGGGCCCACCGGCCGAAGCGCGAGATTGTAGCAAGTTTGGCGATGCTTGCGAACACGGTCGAGCGAAGTGGGCCGGCCGATCAGCGGCCGGAGGGGGTGGCCCCCTTCATCAGCGTCATCGCGGTGCCGATCAGCGCAGAGACCTCGGTCATGTTGCCGGGCACGATCATGGTGTTGTTCTTCTGCGCCAGCTGGGCATAGGCTTCCACGGCCTTCTCGGCCACCTTGAGGTTGACGGCCTCAGTGCCGCCAGGCTGCTGGATCGCCGAGGCGATCTTGCGAATGGCTTCAGCGGTGGCGTCGGCCACGGCGACGATGGCAGCCGCCTGACCCTGTGCGATGTTGATTTCGGCCTGGCGTTCGCCTTCCGACTTGTTGATGAAGGCCTGGCGCTCGCCCTCGGCAATGTTGATCTGCTCCTGCTTGCGACCTTCCGAAGCGGCGATGAGGGCGCGCTTCTCGCGCTCGGCCGTGATCTGAGCCTGCATGGCGCGCAGGATCTCGTTGGGTGGTGTCAGGTCCTTGATCTCGTAGCGCAGCACCTTCACGCCCCAGTTCAGCGCGGCTTCGTCCAGCGCATTGACGACCGCAACGTTGATCGCCTCGCGCTCCTCAAAGGTTTTGTCCAGCTCCATCTTGCCGATCACCGAGCGCAGCGTGGTCTGGGCAAGCTGGGTGATGGCAATGATGTAGTTGGACGAGCCGTAGCTGGCCCGCATGGGGTCGGTGACCTGAAAGTACAGGATGCCATCCACCGCCAGTTGAGTGTTGTCTTTCGTGATGCAGACCTGGCTGGGCACATCCAGGGGAATTTCCTTCAGCGAGTGCTTGTAGGCCACACGGTCGATGAAGGGTACCAGGATGTTCAGACCCGGGTTGAGCACCGCATGGAAGCGGCCCAGGCGTTCAACCACCCAGGCGTTCTGCTGGGGAACGACCTTGAGCGAGCGAATGATGAACACCAGCACGATGGCGGCGATGACGAGGGCGACGATCTGAAAGTCCATGGGTCCTCCTGAGGTGAAAGCGGCTCAGCGGTCGATCAGCAGGCGGGTGCCTTCGACGGCCTTGATGACGAACGCGCCAGGTTCGGGCGTGTCCGAGCCCGCATAGCGAGCGGTCCAGGTGGCGCCGCGGTAGTGCACGCGGGCGGTGCGGTCGGCCTGCCACTGTTCCACCGTGACACGTTCGCCGACGTCGAGCTGGTTGAGGTCGGCCCGACCTCGGCTGGACAAGGCGGCGGCCTTGCCCCGTCGCCAGCGCCATCCGGCCACGGCGCCGCCTCCGACCAGTGCGGCGGCCACCAGTTGTCCGGCCAGCCCGGCACCTGCATGCGCCGCCAAGGCGCCTGCCGACAGGCCCAGGGCAAGCATCAACAGGTAGAAGGTGCCCGAGAGCAGTTCGGCGATCACGGCCAGGCCGGCCAGGATCCACCACCAGGTTGAAGCTTCGAAATCCATCGGTACGGGACTCCTTGGTGTCAATGGACCGACGGCAGTGTACGTTCAGTGCGGCCCGGATGGCCGAAGGCCTTATCTTCCAGGTGTGGCGCGTGCGGAACAGGACGGACCCGTCATCGCCTCAGGGTGCCTGAAGCCCTACACTTCGCGGTTTCCGTTCTGACTTGAGCCCAGGGGGCCGCCATGCTGCGCTTTCACTTTCCCGTCGTGATCATTGATGAGGATTTTCGCTCCGAGAATGCCTCGGGCCTGGGCATCCGCGCTCTGGCCGGTGCCATTGAGAAAGAGGGCTTCGAGGTCCTGGGGGTGACGAGCTACGGTGATCTGTCGCAGTTCGCCCAGCAACAAAGTCGTGCCAGCGCCTTCATTCTGTCGATCGATGATGAGGAGTTCGGCACGGGCTCCAGCGAGGAGGTGGACGTGGCGCTCAAGGGCCTGCGAGCCTTCGTCAGCGAGATTCGCTTCAAGAACGCCGAGATTCCGATCTACCTCTACGGCGAGACACGCACCTCCCAGCACATTCCGAACGACGTGCTGAAGGAACTGCACGGCTTCATCCACATGTTCGAGGACACCCCGGAGTTCGTGGCACGCCACATCATCCGCGAGGCCAAGAGCTACCTCGATTCGCTGGCGCCGCCGTTCTTCCGCGCGCTGGTGGGCTACGCCCAGGACGGCTCCTATTCCTGGCACTGCCCGGGGCACTCCGGCGGCGTGGCCTTCCTGAAGAGCCCCATCGGTCAGATGTTCCACCAGTTCTTCGGCGAGAACATGCTGCGTGCCGACGTGTGCAACGCCGTGGAAGAGCTGGGGCAGCTGCTGGATCACACCGGCCCGGTGGCGGCATCGGAGCGCAATGCGGCGCGCATCTTCAACGCTGACCATTGCTTCTTTGTCACGAATGGCACCTCCACGTCCAACAAGATGGTGTGGCACCACACGGTGGCCCCGGGGGACGTGGTGGTGGTGGACCGCAACTGCCACAAGTCCATCCTGCACGCGATCACGATGACCGGCGCTGTGCCGGTGTTCCTGACGCCCACGCGCAACCACTACGGCATCATCGGCCCCATCCCGCAGAGCGAGTTCACCCGCGAGGCCATCCAGAAGAAGATCGCCGCCAACCCCTTGCTCAAGGGCGTGGACCCGAAGAAGGTGAAGCCGCGCGTGCTCACGATCACGCAGAGCACCTACGACGGCGTGCTCTACAACACCGAGAGCATCAAGTCGATGCTCGATGGCTACATCGACACGCTGCATTTCGATGAGGCCTGGCTGCCGCACGCGGCTTTCCACGACTTCTACGCCGGCATGCACGCCATGGGCAAGGGGCGGGTGAAGACCAAGGAGTCGCTGGTGTTTGCCACGCAGTCCACGCACAAGCTGCTGGCCGGTCTGAGCCAGGCCTCACAAATCCTCGTGCAGGACTCGCAGACCCGCAAGCTGGATCGGGCCCTGTTCAACGAAGCCTACCTGATGCACAGCTCCACCTCGCCGCAGTACGCGATCATTGCGTCGTGCGACGTGGCGGCGGCCATGATGGAGCCGCCCGGCGGCACGGCCCTCGTGGCCGAGAGCATCCTGGAAGCGCTCGACTTCCGCCGTGCGATGCGCAAGGTGGAGAAGGAGTTCGGCAAGGACTGGTGGTTCAAGGTCTGGGGACCCGACAAGCTGGTCGATTCGGGCATCGGTGAGCGCGAGGACTGGCTCATCAAGGGGTCGGCCAAGTGGCACGGCTTCGGCAAGCTCGCCGAAGGCTTCAACATGCTCGACCCGATCAAGTCGACCATCGTCACCCCGGGCCTGGACCTCAATGGCAAGTTCGCAAAGACCGGTATCCCGGCCTCGATCGTCACCAAGTACCTGGCCGAACACGGCGTGGTGGTCGAGAAGACCGGGCTCTACTCTTTCTTCATCATGTTCACCATCGGCATCACCAAGGGCCGCTGGAACACGATGCTGACGGCCCTGCAGCAGTTCAAGGACGACTACGACAAGAACCAGCCGATGTGGCGCATCCTGCCGGAGTTCTGTGCACAGCACCCGCGCTACGAGCGCATGGGCCTGCGGGACCTCTGCCAGGGCATTCACGAGATGTACGCCCGCAACGACATCGCGCGCCTGACCACCGAGATGTATCTGTCCGACTTGCACCCGGCGATGAAGCCCAGCGACGCCTACGCCCGCATCGCCCACCGCGAGACCGAGCGGGTCGAGATCGACAAGCTGGAAGGGCGGATCACGACCTCGCTGCTGACGCCCTACCCCCCGGGGATCCCGCTGCTGATCCCGGGTGAGCGCTTCAACCGCAAGATCTGCGACTACTTGCGCTTCACGCGCGAGTTCAATGCGGCCTTCCCCGGCTTCGACACCGACGTGCACGGCCTGGTGGAAGAGGAGGATGCGACCGGAACGCGCCGCTACTACGTGGATTGCGTGCGCTGACGGCGGGGCCGTCAGAGCACGTGGGAGATCAGCATGCCCGGCGGATGGTCGCCGGGCGTCTCGCCCGGTTGCGCTGAACGAGGCACGCTGCTGCCGGCCTCACGGCGCATCGCCACGCCCACGGCCATCATGTCGACCACCAGCAGGTGCAGGATGCGCGAGATCATCGCCAGGAAGGTGGCACTGTCCTCGTTGTGATCCACCGGGATGCACACGGTGGCCTTCTTGGCCAGCGGTGACTTGCTGGCCGTGATGGCCAGCACCGCAGCGCCTCGGTCACGCGCCAGTGTGGCGGCACGCACCAGCTCCGGTGGCTGACCCGAACTGGAGATGAAGACGGCGACGTCCTGGGGGCCGAGCAACTCGGCGGCCATCGACTGCATCGAGGCATCGGTGTGGGCCACGGAAGGGATGCGGAAGCGGAAGAGCTTGTGCTGGGCGTCGAGCGCCACCACCGTGGAGTTGCCCATCGCGTAGAACTCGACGCGCTTGGCTTCGCGCAGCAGTTCGATGGCCTCGTCCACCGCCTCGACGTTGAGCGACTCGCGGAACTGCACGATGGCAGAGATCGTGTTGTCCAGCACCTTGGCGCATAGGTCGGGGGTGGCGTCCTGCCGGCGCACCTGCGTCCGCTGCACGGGAATGTTGCCGGTCAGGCCGGAGGCGAGCTTGAGCTTGAAGTCGGCCAGCCCCTGGAAGCCCAGTGAGCGGCAGAAGCGGATCACCGTGGGCTGACTCACCTCGGCCATCTGGGCGATCACGGCAATGGCATCGTTCAGCACCGTGCGCGGGTTGTCGAGCACGAAATCAGCCACCCGTCGCTCGGCCGGCGTGAGGCTGGGGCGGGCGGCCCGCACACGCTCCATCAGCGGATTGCCCCCTTCGTGGGCCGGCACATGCTCGGCCAGCAGCGAGGACACGCCATGGAAGGCCGGGTTCTCTGCCGTGAGGACATAGGTGGGGATGCGCGCCACGTAGCCGGAGAAGCGGCCCTTGGCCTCGAAGCGTTCCCGGAAGCCCGAGCGCAGGAAGAACTCGCCCAGACGCGGCACGATGCCGCCACCGATGTACAGGCCGCCAGTGGCCCCGAGCGTGAGCGCCAGGTTGGACGCCACGGTGCCGAGCATGTTGCAGAAGGTCTCGACGGCTTCCACGCACCAGGGGCAGAGGTTCTGGATGGCGCGTTGGACGATGTCGGTGGTGCTCAGGCGGGCGGGCAGGTCGGTGCGCCCGTCAGTCAGCGCCTGGTAGATGATCTCGATGCCGGGGCCCGACACCAGCCGTTCGGCGGATACGTGGGTGAGCGACTTCCAGGCGTACTGGAGCACCTTGAGCTCACGCTCGTCGGCCGGCGAAAAGCTGACGTGGCCCCCTTCGGTGGCGAGCGTGGCCCAGCGGTCGCCCACAGGGACGAGGCCCGAGACACCCAGGCCGGTACCCGGCCCCAGCAGGCCGATCACCCCATTGGCCTGGGGTTCGCCGCCACCGACCTGTTCACGCCCTTGTTCACCCACCCGGGGCAGCGACATTGCCAGTGCGGTGAAGTTGTTCACCACCAGCAGGGTGGACAGGCCCAGCAGGCGCTGGGCCCCGGCAATGGAGAAGGCCCAGTCGCGATTGGTCATGCGCACCCAGTCGCCTTCGATGGGATTGGCGATGGCCACGGCCGCATGGCGAGGCTTCGTCCCCGGCGGCAGGCTGTCCAGATAGGCCTGGACGACCTCCACGAAACCCGGGTAGTCGGCGCAGGGGAGCACCGTCACGTAGTCGAATCGCCCAGGCTGATGCTCCAGGCAGAAGCGTGCGTAGGTCGCCCCGATGTCGGCGAGCAGGCGGGGGTCGGGATAGGGCGGCGTGAATCCTGGCACGTTAGCGCTCCCCACGGACCCGAGCATGGGGGTGGTCAGGACGGAGGCGGCGGCGTCTGGGGTGGGCAGGGGCATGGGCTGATCTCTCCATGCGCACTGTACCCAAGATTGCCCGCCACCGATCGGCAGGGGCGGCGCCAAGACCCTGGAGCTGCATGCCTGGCCTTTCAGCGCGAGACAGCCGGTGCACGCTCGAGCAGCACGACCCGTCCTGCCTCGAGGCGCACCTGACCCGAAGCCACGCTGACGAGCTGGCCGGTGTAGGCATCGCGCAATCGTTCGCCCTCCTTGAAGACCGAGCCGACAGGGATCGTTGCCGGACCCGGCGTGGGCAGTGCCACCACCACGCGGTCGCCACTGGGCGCGTCGATGCGGCTGAACACATAGGGCGAGGCCTGCAGTTGCTCGTGCACGCCGCGAGCCAGTGCAACATGGCGAGCGCGGAACGTGCCCAGCCTGCGCCAGTGACTCAGAAGGTCCTGGTCGATGCTGTCCCAGTTCATGAACGAACGGGTGGACTGCTGGGGATCGCTGCGCGGGCGGTGGCCTTCGGGACGGCCGGTTTCGTCGCCATAGAAGATCTGGACTCCACCGGGCACCAGCATCAGGGCTGTGCCGGCTTCATACAGGCGCTTGCGGCTGAAGAGCTCCGTGTCGTGCGAGGAGATGTAGGCGAGATTGTTGAAATCCGGCCGGCCCGCATAGACGCGCGCGTACTGGGCGAAGATCGGTTCGGGCTCGTTGAATCGCCGCCCCTGCTGCTGGAAGTTGAAATCGATCATCGCGTCGAAGCCGGCATCGTGCAGCGCGGTACGCTGCGGCCCATGTCCCCAGTACTCGCCCACCATCCAGAAGGGCTCGTCGTCGATCTTCTGCTGGGGGTTCTTCGCCTTCCATTCGGCCAAGGCCTTGGTGGCCTCGCGCTTGAGTTCGGCCCACGCTTCGGGTTCGACGTGCTTGACGGTGTCGGCGCGGAAGCCGTCGATGCCGTACTCGCGGACCCAGTCAGTCAGCCACTTGATGAGATAGCCACGCACGGTGGTGTCCGGCAGGTCGACAGCCCGGGTGCCCGGCTTGTTGCGCAGGAAGGTCGGCAGCTTGACGGCCTGCTGGCTCTCGGTCCGGAAGTCGGGCAGGTAGGCCAGCTGCATGGTGCGGTCATCACGTCCGCCGTCGATGTAGCCCGGAAGACCGGCGCGGACCCAGTCGCGCCCCCACCATTCGCCGAAGGCAAAGTTGTTGTAGTCGATGTAGCTGTGGTAGTTGCGCAAGGTGGCGTTCTCGTGCCCCGGCCACAGCACCTTGGGGACAAGCTCGGAGGCGGTGCGGATGTCGAGGTAGCCGGGATGGTTCATCACCACGTCGAAAAGCACGCGGATGCCCTGCGCGTGAGCCGTGCGCACCATCTCGCGCAGTTCATCGGGCGTACCCATGTTCTGGTCGAGCACGGTGTAGTCGAGCGCGTAGTAGCCGTGGTAGGCGTAGTGCTTGAACTCCTTGTCGCCGCCGACCACCCATCCGCGGATCTGCTCGTACGGGGCGGTGATCCACAGGGCGTTGACACCGAGCGACTTGAAGTAGCCCTCCTTGAGTTTGACCGTCAATCCCTTGAGATCACCGCCCTGGAAGGTGCCCACGTCGTCACGCGCGTTGGCTTCGCGCTGGCGGCCGTAGCTGTTGTCGTTGCCCGGGTTGCCGTTGAAGAAGCGATCGGTGATGACGAAGTAGACGATCGGGTTGTCGGCGAACCGGCCCGGCACGCTGTCCGGGATGGCCGTGCTGGCCTGCATGGCCGGCGTAGCGGTGGCCTGGGGCTTCGTCGACGGAGTAGAGGTGCCGCAGGCGGCCATCAGAGGCGCGAGCAGCAGAGCCAGGTGGTGGGGCTTCATGGCACGAGAGAGACGAAAGGGTGGGCACCGCTCCACGCCAAGGCGCGGAGCGGGTCGATCGCGAGCGCGAGCGGAAGACCTCAGCTCACTTGCAGGGCTTGGCTTCGCGGGCCTTCTTCGCATCAGCCAGGGAGGTATAGATCGCGCGGTCGCCGTTGTTCACCCAGATCTGCTTGTGCGCGTTGCCATCGAAAGCCATGTCGCGGCCACCTTGGTCCTTGGTGTCGCCCTTGTGGATGATGTAGTTGACACGACCTTTGACGTAGTCGTCGAGCTTGGTGTGCCAGTACACGCCAAAGTCGTCCTGGCCCGTGGGCATCATGGGCTTTTGCCATTCGATGCCTGGCAGAGGAATGCCGCCGTCCTTCCAAAGGTGCACCCCCCAACCGTCGTAGTTGTTGTCGCAGCGGTTGTAGTGAATGGACACGAAGCCCGCCGGAGGAGCGGAGCTCTGAGCGATGGCGCTACCCAGGGTGAGCGCGGTCAGCGCGGCGGCGGCCGCCTTGGCGAAGATGTGTGCAGGCGTCATGGCGATGTCTCCTTGCGGTGGTTGAAGGGCGGTTGGGGAAGAGGGTGCAATCTCAGCCCTTGATGCCGCCGGCCGTCAGGCCGGAGACCATCCATTTCTGGGCGAGGATGAAGACGACAGTGATGGGCAGGCCCGACAGGATGGCCGCTGCCGCAAAGTCGCCCCAAAGGTAGCGTTGTTCGTACAGAAAAAGTTTGGAGCCGACGGCCAGGGTGAGTTGGTCCTGCCCCTGCAGCAGCACGGAGGCCACCGGGTACTCGATGATGGCGTGGATGAACGCAAGCAGGAAGACCACCAGCAGGATGGGGACCGCCATCGGCAGCAACACGAGGCGAAAGGCTTGCCAGGGCGAGGCCCCATCGACCTTGGCCGCTTCCTCGATCTCACCGGGGATGGTGTCGAAGTAGCCTTTGATGGTCCAGGTGAACAGTCCGATGCCTCCCGCGTAGGCCAGCAGCAGCGAGGCATGACTATTGATCCCGAAGAAGGGAAACACGTTGCCGATGCGATCGAAGATGGCATAGATGGCCACCAGGGCCAGCACGGCCGGGAACATCTGGATCAGCAGTAGGGCCGACAGGGCCTGCGACTTGCCGCGGAACTTCATGCGTGAGAAGGCATAGGCGGCGGTGGTGGACAGCAGCAAGGTGATGATCCCCGACAGGGTGGCCACCTTCACCGAGTTCCACAGCCAGCGCAGCACGGGGAAGGGCGGTTCGACCATCCGCCCATCCGGCCCCTCATAGGACATCCCGAGCGCCAGCTTCCAGTGCTCGAGGCTGATCTGATCGGGAATGAGGCTGCCCGCGGCAAAATTTCCAGGCCGCAGTGAGATCGACAGGATCATCAGGAACGGGAAGATGATCACGGCGATCAGGCAGATCAGAAATGCGTGGGCTGCGAGCACACGCCAGCGATGGGATTTGTCGAGAACGATGGCCATGGTGGTTGCTCCGGGGCCTCAGCGGGCTTCGTCCTTGGTGATGCGCGTGGCGCGCAGGTTGATCCATGACAGCAGCGCCACCATCGCGAAGATGACGGTGGAGATGGCAGCCGCCAAGCCGAAGTTCTGCCCCGAGTCCTCGAAGGCGATGCGGTAGGTGTAGGACACCAGGATGTCCGTGGTGCCTGCCGGAATCTGGGTGTCCAGGAAATCAGGGCGCCCGCCGGTGAGGAGGTTGATCAGGACGAAGTTGTTGAAGTTGAAAGCGAAGGACGCGATCATCAGCGGGGCCAGCGGCTTGATGACCAGCGGCAGCGTGATGCGGAAGAAGTTCGTCAGCGGCCCGGCACCGGCCACCGCCGAGGCCTCGTAAAGATCGGACGGGATGGCCTTGAGCAGGCCCATGCACAGCACCATCATGTAGGGGTAACCCAGCCAGGTGTTCACGATCAGCAGCATGGTCTTGGCCAGGAAGGGGTCCGAGAACCAGGCGGGCTTGATGCCGAAGAGGCCGTTCAGGATCAGGTTGATCTCGCCGAAGTTGTTGTTGAACAGGCCTTTGAACACGAGGATCGAGATGAACCCGGGCACCGCATAGGGCAGGAAGAGCAGCGTCTGATAGACGCCGCGGAAGCGCAGGGCCTCCCAGCTCAGGAGCACGGCCAGGACCATGCCGACCGACGTGGCGAAGAGTACCGTCAGCGCGGCGAACACCACCGTCCAGAGGAAGATGCGCACGAAGGGTTCACGGAAGGCTTCATCGGTGAAGATGCGCTTGAAGTGCGCGGCGCCGATCCCGACCTGGAAACCTGGAGCCATGTTTTCGCCTGCCTCGTTCTGGTAGAACCCCAGCTCGAAGTTCGGGCGCAGCACCGAGCCATCCTGCCTGTTGGTCAGGCTCCCGTCGGGATTGAGCGCGTAGAGCTTCTGGACCGGCGCAAACTGACGCAGGCCGCTCATGCGCACCAGACCACCATCAGGCATGGTCACCGTGAGCGCACGCAAGCGAGGTTGCAAGCGGATGAGCTCCCGCAGTTCCACGGGTGCCAAGCCGTCCGGGTCCTGGCGCGCGGCTTGGGTGACCACCGGCTCGGGCGTCGGGTCCTCCAGATCGAGCTCAGGGCTGAGGAAGAGTTCACCCGTCTCAGCGTCCTCGAAGCGGCCTACGAAGATGTTGCCGTCGCTCAGCAAGGCAAAGTTGTAGCTGCGGCCCTCGGCCTGGTAGGTCTCATCCAGGAAGTAGCTGGTCGCGCGCTCGAAGGTGAGCAGGTTGCGTGAGCTGTAGTTGGTGAAGCCGATGGCCACCGTGTACAGCATCGGGAAGACCACGAAGATCACCACGGCGGCGATGCCGGGGAACAGGTACCGATAGGCGTAGAGCCTTTGGGAGGAATAGACCCAGGCCGCCAGGGCCGTCACCGTCAGCACGGTGCCGGCCAGCAGGGTTTCACCGGCCGCATGGATGAGGGTGACGAGGTAGAGCGCCCCCAAGGCCAGGACGATGCCAATGGCCGGGGGAGCCCAACGCTGCAGGACGGAAATCTGAGTCATAGAAAGTTCGGATGCGGCCCTTGCGGGCCGCGGGACAGATCACTTGGCGCTGATGCGCTTGGCCGCTGCGTCCAGGGCCTCCTTGGGGGTCTGGCGGCCCTCGGTCATGTTCTGCAGGGCAGACGCCATGGATGACCAGAAGCGGCCCATCTCCGGGATGTTGGGCATGGGTGCGCCATCCTGAGCGCTGGCCATGGTGGCCTGGATGTGGGGGTCGCTCTTGAGCTGGTTGAAGAACGCCTTCGATGCGGGCGTACCCAGCGGCACATCGTCGTTGATGGCCTTCAATCCGGCCACGCTGAGCATGTGGTTCTCGATGAACTCCACGGCAATGTCCCGGTTGGGTGAGGACTTGTTCACCATCGCCCCCATCACGCCCACGAAGGGGGCCGCCTTCTTGCCCGCCACGGTGGGGATCTTGGCGACACCGAAGTTGATCTTGGACTTCTTCAGGTTGTCCCAGGCCCAGGGGCCGTTGATCATCATCGCAACCTTGCCCTGGTTCACGGCGGCCTCCATGTCGGCGTAGCCGGCGCCCTTGGGCATCACGCCGTCTTTGATCATCGTGGCGATCAGTTCAGCCCCTTTGAGGGCACCAGCGTTGTTCACGCCCGTGTCGTTCGGGTCATAGGTGCCGTCAGCCTTCTGCTTGAAGGCATAGCCGCCGTTGGCTGCCAGCAGGGGCCAGGTGAAGTAGGTGTTGTTGTAGTCCCAGAGGATGGCCTTCTTGCCTTGGGCGCTGAGCTTCTTGTCCAGTGCAATCACCTCTTCGAAACTCTTGGGCGGGGTGGGCACCAGGTCCTTGTTGTAGATGAGGGCCACCGCTTCGATCGAGATCGGGTAGCCCCAGGTGCGACCCCCGATGTTGAAGGCCTTCCAGGCCAACGGGTCGATGTCGTCGACGATCTTCTTCGACGGGGTCACCGGCTGCAGCAGGCCACCCTGGATCCACTCGCCCACGCGGTCGTGCGCCCAGATCCAGATGTCGGGGCCCTTGCCGGCCGCCGCAGCCTGCTGGAACTTGCCCGGGGCATCTTCCGGATGCTCCACGGTCACCTTCACGCCGGTCTTCTTCTCGAATTCGTCACCGACCTTCTGCAGGCCGTTGTAGCCCTTGTCGCCGTTGATCCAGATCAGCAGCTTGCCGGGTTCGACGGCATAGGCCGATCCAGCGAAGCCGGCCGACAGGGCCAGCGTGGCGGCCGCAGCCACCAGCTTGATGCGTTGACGTTGAATGTTCATGGCTTGCTCCTTTGGTTTGGGCCTGGTCGGGCGCTTGGGTATGTCCGATGACACGGTTGGGGAAAGGTGGAAAACGGAGCCGTTCAGCGCGGGCGAGGCAGCGCCCGGCCTTCGGCATCAAAGACATGGCATCGCTGTGGCGGTAGGCCCAGGCGGGCGGTGTCACCAGCGGCCAGCGGGTTGTCAGGCGAAGCCCGGACGATCACCGGCGCCTGTGCGCCAGGGACGTCGATGTAGAGATAAGTGACATCTCCCAGATGCTCGGCAGCATGGACGGTGCCACGCAGTTCATTGTCTGGAGACGCGGACTGCGAGTCGATGTGTTCAGGGCGCACGCCCAGGGTGACAGCGGCACCGCCGGGCAATGCCGTGGCGTCCACGTCGGCCCGCAGAAGACGACCATCGGCCAGCCGCAGAAGCGCCTCTGTGCTTGCGGCGGATTCGAGCGTGGCGGAGATGAAGTTCATCTTCGGCGACCCGATGAACCCGGCCACGAACAGGTTGGCCGGGTGGTGGTAGAGCTCCATCGGTGTGCCCACCTGCTCGATGCGACCGGCATGGAACACCACGATGCGGTTGGCCAGGGTCATGGCCTCGACCTGGTCGTGGGTCACATAAACCATCGTGGTCTTGAGCTCGCGGTGCAGCCGGGCCAGTTCCACGCGCATCTGGACACGCAGCGCGGCATCCAGGTTGGACAGCGGCTCGTCGAACAGGAAGACGCCAGGCTTGCGCACGATGGCGCGACCGATCGCTACACGCTGACGTTGCCCCCCCGAGAGCGCCTTGGGCTTGCGCTCCAGCAGATGCTCGATCTGCAGGATCTGCGCCGCGCGCTGCACGGCGGCTGTCTGCTCATCCTTCTTCATGCCAGCCAGACGCAGGCCGAAAGCCATGTTCTCGGCCACCGTCATGTGTGGATACAGCGCATAGCTCTGGAAGACCATCGCGATGCCACGCTTGGCCGGTGGGACCTCGTTGACGAGCTGTCCGCCGATGTAGAGCTCGCCGCTGGTGATGTCCTCCAGGCCGGCGATGCAGCGCAGCATGGTGGACTTGCCGCACCCGGAAGGGCCGACGAAGACGATGAATTCGCCGTCATGGATGTCGAGATCGATGCCGTGCAGCGTCTCGATCTCGCCGTAGGACTTGCGCAGTGCCTTGAGTTGAAGATGGGCCATGGGTCGGTTCGGTGTCAGGCTCGGAACATCACGCCATCTTGCCGAAATAGGCACCGTAGGCGGGCAGGGTGAAACGCTGAGCCTCGCGCCGGGCCCCCTCGAAGCCATGCCCGTCGACGGCAATGGTCTGCGGGGCGTGCGGCAGTTCCAGGCTCACGGCGTCCTGGCCCAGGTTGAAGAGGGCGAGCAGGGTATCGCCGTGCCCGGCATTGGCCGGCGTGCGGATCAGGGCCAGCACGGGCTCGGGCGCATCCAGGAAGCGGATGTCTCCATCGACGAGGCAACGCTGGGTTTTCCTCCACGCGATGAAGCGGCGCAAGGCATTGAGCGGCGAACCGGGGTCGGCCTCGTTGACATCCACGGCTCTGGCCCGATGCTCCGGCGGGACGGGTAGCCAGGGTTCGACGTCCCGGCCAGCACTGAAGCCCCCATGCGGCTGGGTGCTGGACCACGGCATGGGCGTGCGGCAGCCGTCGCGCCCCTTGAACTCGGGCCAGAAGTTGATGCCGTAGGGGTCCTGCAGCTTCTCGAAGGGGATGTCGGCTTCGGTCAGCGCCAGTTCGTCCCCCTGCCACCAGCACACACTGCCGCGCAGGCTCATCAGCATCGCACCGGCCACCTTGATGTAGTCGGGCGTGGCGTTCGGCCCCCCCCAACGGGTCATCACGCGGGCGACGTCGTGGTTGCCGAAGGACCAGCAGGCCCAGCCGTCCTTCATCTGGGCTTCGAGTTCTTCCACCTGCTGGCGGATGTAGGCGGCACTTCGTTCGGCGGTCAGCAGGTTGAAGCTGTAGGCCATGTGCAGCTTGTCACCGTCGGCCGTGTAGGCGGCCATGGTCTTGAGAGAGTCGTCGTCGCCGATCTCGCCCACGCTGGCGGCACCGTATTCGTTCAGCAGCGCGCGGATGCGCTGGAGATAGGGCAGGTTTTCCGGCTGGGTCTTGTCGTACAGGTGGCGCTGCATCCCATAGGGATTGGTTTCCATCACCGTCTTGGTGTCGCGGTTCGCGGCCGGCGGGTTGTCGCGCAGCTGGCGGTCGTGGAAATGGAAGATGCAGGCATCGAAGCGGAAACCATCCACACCCCGCTCCAGCCAGAAGCGGATGTCATCCAGCACCTGCTGCTGCACCTCGGGGTTGTGGAAGTTCAGATCCGGCTGGCTGGTCAGGAAGTTGTGCAGGTAGAACTGGCGCCGGCGCGAGTCCCACTGCCAGGCCGAGCCGCCGAAGACGCTCAGCCAGTTGTTGGGCGGCGTGCCGTCTGGCTTGGGGTCGGCCCAGACATACCAGTCAGCCTTCGGGTTGTCGCGGCTGGAGCGGCTTTCGACGAACCAGGGGTGCTGATCGGAGGTGTGGGACAGCACCTGGTCGATCATCACCTTGAGGTTGAGCTCATGCGCCCGGGCGACCAGGCGGTCGAAATCGGCCAGGTTGCCGAACATCGGATCGACGTCGCGGTAGTCGGCGATGTCGTAGCCGAAGTCCTTCATCGGCGAGCGAAAGAACGGTGAGATCCAGATGGCATCGACCCCGAGACTGGCCACATAGGGCAGGCGCTCGATGATGCCGGGCAGATCGCCGATGCCGTCGCCGTTGCTGTCGGCGAAGCTGCGCGGATAGATCTGGTAGATGATGCCGCCGCGCCACCAGGGGGCGGTCGAAAGATCAGAAAAGCTCACGCTGAACGGTTCCGTGTGTGCGTTGGTTGTCCTGTGCAAGGCCATGGGCACGCCACCAGTGCGTTGGCCATGCCCATGGCCTTGCAGGCGGCCTTGCGGCCGCCGCGGGGTTTACCACCAGGTCTCGACCTGGAGGCCGTAGGTCATGCCGCTGGTCTTGCTGCCGAAGACACCATTCGTCCCGGCATCGCCGTTGGCGGCGTTCCAGTTCGCATAGGTGGCAAACGCGCGCACGACGGGGCGGGCCCAGAAGCCACCGGACAGCGAGAACTGGGGCGCCACCGTGAGCTTGGTCAGCTTGGGCTTGTCACCGCCATCGGTCTTGCCCTGGTCATGGCCCAGTTCCACCGCGAGGCTGAAGTTGTCGGTGAAGTTGTACTGGGGACGGATGCCGAAGCTCGCCCAGGTGTTCTTGCCACTGCCGAAGTCGGCGTAGCCGTAGCTGGCCGTGGCCATGCCCGAGAAGCCGGTACCCGGGAAGTTGAAATAGATCTGGTCGTGCAGCCGCAGGGAATCGCCGCTGGCTTCGTTGCCGCCGGCGTAGGTGGGCAGCCATTCAAAACCGGCGCCCAGCTTCTTGCCATAGACCAGCGCCAGCTTGTTGAAGCCGCCCAGGAAGCCGCCTTGGGTGTGTTGCAGGAAAACCTGATAGCCGTTGCCCGTGTCGGCCGTGCCGGCGGTGCTGCCTTTCAGGAACACCAGTTCGCCTTCAAACGTGCCACCGGGATTGACAGCAATGTCATGGAAGCGCATGGAGTAGCGCTTGCCCACGACGTCCGCCTCAGGATGGGCATTTCCGCCGTTCTGGTGGTAGGCGAAGCTCAGCTTCATGGGGCCGGCCTTGATGTCTTCGATGCCGCCGCCGGGACCGGAGTTGTTCCAGTAGAAGTAGTCGTTGATGTGGATGTCGTGGCGGTTGTAGTACCGCTTGCCCACCCACAGCTTCGCCTCCTCGAAGGCACCGTCCGGGAAGAAGCCGCCGATCTGCACGTAGTTCTGGCGGCTGGCAATGTCGAAGTTTTCGTCGCTGATGCTTTCGTAGTCCTGGGAGTTCTTCTCCTGCAGGGCCAGCATCAGGTTGTACTTGCCCCAGGCGCCATCGGCCTTGCCGAAGGGCACCATCACGGCGGCTTCACCGTAGCTGTCACACTCGTTGCCCAGACGGTACTTGGCGCGGATCGGCCAGGCGCCGCTGAAGCACTGCAGGTTGCCGCCCTCGCTGGTGGTGCCCACCTGGGTCCGCACGTAGCCGTGGAACTCGATGCCCTGGGCGAATGTGGCCGGGGCCGCGAACGCCCCCGCCACGGCTGCGGCGGCTGCCAGCAGCTTGAACTTGTGTTGCATGGTTGAACTCCTCATCGTTGGTTGCTTGGGTGAGTCATGCTGCTGGCGGCCAGGGGCCGCTTCACAGCGGTTGGGGAAAAGCGGGGTGAGCGATCGAACGAAAAAGGGGCGGCGCCCGGCAGGGCGCCGCGAACTCGCTCGCTCAGGAAACGGGGTGCCCCGGCCAGGCCTCGCGCAGCGGGCACGATGTTGCTCTGGTCGATAAGACACTGTAGGTTCACTACAAATCTCAATGTAGTTTGGTAACAGGCGCAACTCTAGTAATGAAACTACTTGGAATGAACAAGGGATAACCCTTGCTTGCTCAAATCTGGAGGGGATTGCAACTCCGTGTCACAGCGATGGCGGGATCGGCGGTCTGGATCGATGGATGGACAACTTGGCGCGACTCGCCTAGCATTGTGTGTAGTTTGCCTACATGTTGGGCGACAGACGAACAAGCATCGATAAGGACTGTGACTGTGGACGACACCTACCCCCGCCTTGTCGGGGACATCGGAGGTACGAACGCGCGGTTGGCCTGGGTGAAGGGGGCGGGTTGCGCGCCTGAGGGCGTGCGCACCTATGCCTGCGCCCACTACCCCTCGCTCGCCGACGTGATTCGTGCTTACCTGAATGAGCAGGGGCACCGATCGCCACCCTGGGCGGCGATCGGGATTGCCAACCCGGTCGTTGGCGACTGGGTTCAGATGACCAACCATCATTGGGCCTTCTCGATCGAAGGCATGCGTCACAGCCTGGGGCTGAAGCGTTTGCTGGTGCTGAACGATTTCACGGCGCTCGCTATGTCATTGCCGTCTCTGGGGGGCGCGGACATCCGCCAGGTGGGGCCTGGGCATGCCGTCGCCAAAGCCCCTCGCGCCTTGCTTGGTGCAGGAACGGGTCTGGGCGTGTCGGGCTTGCTCTCGTCGGACAGTGGGCGCCTTGTGCCGGTGAATGGCGAAGGCGGGCATGTGACCCTGGCCGCAACCAATGACCGGGAGGCCGAATTGCTGGCTTGGCTGCGTCGACGGTTTGGGCATGTGTCTGCAGAGAGGGCGCTCTCGGGGCCTGGTCTGGTCAACTTGCATGACGCGCTGCGCGAGATCGATGGACTGGCTCCTTCCGGGCACACTCCCGCCGAGGTGACCGAGGCGGCCCTCAGCGGCCGGGAGGCCCGGGCCGAGGAGGCTCTGAATCTTTTCTGCAGCTTCCTGGGGAATGTGGCGGGCAATCTGGCGCTGACCCTCGGGGCACGCGGCGGGGTTTACATCGGAGGGGGCATCGTGCCTCGGCTGGGTGACTGGTTCGATCGCTCCCCCTTCCGAGCTCGCTTCGAGGACAAGGGCCGTTTCAGGGCCTACCTGAGCGACATTCCGACCCTGGTGGTGCAGGCGCCGTACCCGGCGCTGCTGGGTGCTGCACGCGCCCTGGACGAGCTGATCTGACGAAGGAGACACATCATGCAGGCAAGAATCACAACGACCCCGACGTTTCGTGTCGGGGCGTTCGCGCGCAGGGTCGCGGTGGCATTCCTTTGTCTGGGTGTCATGGGCATGCCCTCGCTGGCGTGGTCTGGTGGGGATGCCTCGCCTCGGCAACGCGAGTGGCGCATCCAGGAGCTCTCATGGGTGAAGCTGGTCCCGGCCGAGGCGGCCGCAGAGAAGGGAAATGCGCACCCAGTGTCGGCGTCTGCCGAAGCGGTGCGTCGCGCCCTGGGCAGCGTGAGCACGGTGTTTCGCGGGCGCACTGAAACGCTGTTCAGCAATGACGAGCTCGACGATCTGGTCGGTCCGATCGTGGCGGCGCTGGCCGCGGCAGCGCCGGGCAATGATGTGGAGATGCTCAGCACGACCAGGCGTCATGGCAATTTCATGAGCACACCCTACGGCGTGACTGCCAGACTGTTCGTGACCGACGCGGGTCTGAACATGATCGTTCACGATGCCCGCCTGGATTTCTACCATGCCTACCGGGCCACCAAGGTGCTGCCCGCGTTCCAGTACGGCTCGCGGCGTGCTGCGGGGGGCGTGGCCCTGAGCTCGACCCAGGGGCAGGCGGTTCGCCCGGACTGGCTGGTCTTTCCGCTCCAGGCCTCCGTGCCGGCTGTGACCGTCCCAGCCGGGGCTGGCGCAGCGCCCGCTGCGGCGGCAACCCTGCCGACACCGGCGAGCGTGGTGCCGGCGCGTCGCGATGATCGGTTCTACGAGGAGCAGGAACAGCGCTTGCGTGGGTTGCAGCGACTGCGCGACCAGAACCTGATCACTGAAGAGGAATTCCAGCGCAAGCGGCGCGAGATTCTGCAGCTTCTGTAGCGGGCAAGGGGCCTTGGGGCCCCTCTCTCGCTTGCGGGCTGCGTCGCGTCAGCTGTCCAGGGAGCCGGGCGGGACACCGCCCATCACCTGGCTGAAGCCGGCATCGACGTACGTGATTTCGGCGGTGACGCCTGCGGCAAGGTCGGACAGGAGGAAGGCCGCCACGTTGCCCACGTCTTCGATGGTGACGTTGCGCCGCAGCGGTGCGTTCGATTCGACGATGTCCAGGATCTTGCTGAAGCCCTTGATGCCCGAGGCCGCCAAGGTCTTGATCGGCCCGGCAGAGATGCCGTTGACGCGGATGCCTTTGGCACCCAGGTGGGTGGCCAGGTAACGCACACTGGCTTCGAGCGACGCCTTGGCCAAGCCCATGGTGTTGTAGCTGGGGACGGCGCGTACGGCGCCCAGGTAGCTCAGGGTCAGCAAGGCGGCGTTCGGGCTGAGTCGAGGCAGGGCTGCCTTGGCCATGGCCGGAAAGCTGTAGGCGGAAATGTCGTGGGCGATGCGGAAGGCCTCCCGGGACAGCCCGTCGAGGAATTCGCCGGCAATGGCCTCTCGTGGGGCAAAGCCGATCGAATGAACAAAGCCGTCAAACGTGGGCCAGCTCTGGCCGAGCTGTTCAAAAAGCGCTTGGATCTGCGCGTCGTCGCCGACATCGCAGTCGAAAACCAAGGAGGAGTCGAACTCGCTGGCAAACTCGGTGATGCGGTCCTTGAAGCGCTCACCCACATAGCTGAAGGCCAGTTCAGCCCCTTCCCGGCGGCAGGCCTTGGCGATGCCATAGGCGATCGAGCGATTGGACAGCAGGCCGGTGATCAGAAAGCGCTTGCCGGCGAGAAATCCCATGGTGTCTCCGTGAGGGTCAAAGACCGATATTCTGGCACGCGCTCCCCGCGCTCGCCAGTCGCTTCGGGCGCGGGGCCATGGCGTCAGGCCCTCGCAGGAGCGGACGGGCCCGCGACTTGCTAGGCCCCGCCACTCAGGGTATAATTCGACTTTCGCTAAGTCATTGTGGGCCATTGTGAATAATGGGCGGAGACATCCAGCCCTTTTTTTTTGCTTGGCCGCCTTTGCGTTGCCTTTGCGGCAAGCGCTCTTCAAATCGAACAGGGAAGGGCGGGAATGCCGGAAAAAAGGGGCAGTGGGGCCGCTGGGCGCCGATGACGAACGCGGGAATTTTCAGGGTCTGCGGGAGCTGGGCGCGTCAATGGGTTTGGGTTGGCAGGTTTTGATTGAGAACACCGTCACGGGGTTGGGGTATGACTTCGTGGAGTGCGAGCGCAGCGCTGGCGGCTTGCTGCGTGTGTTCATCGATCGCGTTGCCAACGATCCGCGTGGTGAGTTCATCACCGTGGATGACTGCGAGAAGGTCACCCGCCAGCTGCAGTATGCGCTGGAAGTCGAGGACGTCGATTACCAGCGGCTTGAGGTCTCGTCGCCTGGCCTGGACCGGCTGTTGCGCAGGCCGGCTGATTTCGAGCGTTTCGCCGGCCACGAAATCGAGATCACCCTGAAGCAGGCCTTTCAGAATCGCAAGAAGTACCGTGGCGTGCTGGAGCCCCAGGGTGACGGCTGGCGGCTGGTCTTGCAGGACGGAAAGCAGGAACAGGCTTTGGATTTTTCGCTGGACGAGGTCAGGGAGGCCCGCCTGGTGCCGGTGATCGACTTCAAGGGTCGACGCCGTGGCACGGCGCAGCCGCCTTCCTCGAAGGGCGCACAAGAAGACGGAGGTCAGGAATCATGAACCGCGAATTGTTGATGCTGGTGGACGCGATCTCGCGCGAGAAGAATGTGGAGCGCGACGTCGTGTTCGGCGCGGTCGAGGCCGCCCTCGCCTCAGCCACCAAGAAGCTCTACGAAGGCGAAGTTGACATCCGCGTGGTCATCGACCGCGAGACGGGCGAGTACGAGACCTTCCGTCGCTGGCATGTGGTGCCGGATGAGGCCGGGCTGCAGTTGCCCGACGCCGAGATTCTGCTCTTCGAAGCAAAGGAGCAGATCAGTGACATCGAGGTGGGTGACTACATCGAGGAGTCGGTGGAGTCCGTGCCGATCGGGCGCATCGGCGCGCAGGCTGCCAAGCAGGTCATCCTGCAGAAGATCCGCGATGCCGAACGCGAGCAGCTGCTCAACGATTTCCTGTCACGGGGCGACAAGATCTTCGTGGGCACGGTCAAGCGTCTGGACAAGGGCGACCTCATCGTTGAATCGGGTCGTGTCGAGGGGCGTCTGAAGCGCAGCGAGATGATCCCCAAGGAAAACCTGCGTACCGGGGACCGTGTGCGGGCGGTGATCCACGAGGTGGACCCGAGCCTGCGCGGCCCGCAGATCATCCTGTCGCGCAGTTCACCGCAGTTCATGATCGAGCTCTTCCGCCAGGAAGTGCCCGAGATCGAGCAGGGGCTGCTGGAGATCAAGAGCTGCGCACGCGACCCGGGGTCGCGTGCGAAGATCGCCGTGCTGTCTCACGACAAGCGCGTCGATCCGATCGGCACCTGCGTGGGGGTTCGTGGCTCGCGCGTCAATGCCGTGACCAACGAGTTGGCTGGCGAACGGGTGGATATCGTGCTGTGGTCGGAGGATCCGGCCCAGTTCGTGATCGGCGCGCTGGCGCCGGCCAACGTCGTCTCCATCGTCGTGGACGAGGAGCGTCATGCCATGGATGTGGTCGTGGACGAGGAGAACCTCGCCATCGCCATCGGGCGCGGTGGCCAGAACGTGCGTCTGGCGTCCGAGCTCACGGGCTGGCGCATCAACATCATGACCGCCGAGGAATCCCAGGCCAAGCAGGCCGAGGAAACCACCGCGATCCGGCGCCTCTTCGTTGAGAAGCTCGATGTCGATGAGGAAGTGGCCGACATCCTGATCGAGGAAGGCTTCACCAGTCTTGAAGAGGTGGCCTACGTCCCGCTGCAGGAGATGCTGGAGATCGAATCTTTCGACGAGGACACCGTCAATGAGCTGCGTGACCGCGCGAAGGATGCGCTGCTCACGATGGAGATCGCCCGTGAGGAGAAGGTCGAGGAGGTGTCTCAGGACCTGCGAGACCTCGAGGGCCTGAATGCAGAATTGATCGCCAAGCTGGCAGATGCCGGCATCCACACCCGCGATGACCTCGCCGACCTGGCTGTGGATGAGCTGACCGAAATGACCGGTGTCGATGAGGCACAGGCCAAGGCGCTCATCATGAAGGCCCGAGAACACTGGTTCACGGCCTGAGGCGCTGAACTGACGTTCCGTTCGCCCAGCCACTGCAAGCTCGTCAAGGATTACACACAATGGCCGTTACCACAGTCGCACAGTTCGCCTCCGAGCTGAACCGCCCCGCGGCGACGCTGCTCGAGCAGTTGAAGTCAGCAGGGGTGGCCAAAACGTCTCCCGACGACTCGCTGACCGAGTCTGACAAGGAGCGCCTGCTGGACTATCTGCGCAACGCGCATGGCACCGCCGGCAGTGAGCGCAAGAAGATCACGCTGACGAAGAAGTCGACCACCGAGATCAAACAGGCCGACTCTTCGGGCAAGGCGCGGACTATCCAGGTCGAGGTTCGCAAGAAGCGTGTCTTCGTCAAGCGTGACGACAACACTTCCCCGGTGGAGGAGGTCGCCGCGGCCAAGCCTGTGGTCGACGAGGCCGAGCTTCGCCGCCGCGAAGAAGAAGCCAGCCGTCAGGCTGAACTCCTGCGTCGGCAGGAAGAGGAGCTGGCTGAAAAGCGTCGCCAGCGCGAAGAGGCCGAGGCCCGTGCCCGCGAAGAGGCGGAAGCCCGCGCCCGCGAGGCCGCGCAGCGCGAGGCCGAAGAGAAGGCGCGTGCTGCCGAGGCCCGCCAGGCCGAGCTGGCAGCTGCCGCCGCGGCTGGCGAGGTTGCACCCGAACCTCCGGCACCTGCGCCCGCGCCCGAACCTGCCGAGCCGCCGAAGCCGGCGGTGCGGGTGATCAAGGCCGTGGATGTGGAAGCCGAAGAGAAGCAGCGCCTGGGCGATCTGGAAAAGCGCCGCAAGGCAGCCGAAGCCGAAGCGGCGGCCATTCGGGCCATGATGGCCGCGCCCAAGCGTGGCGTGATGACGGCCAAGAAGCCCGAAGACGAGAAGCCGAAGGCAGAAGCTGGTAAGGAGGGTATCAAAGGCACCATCCACAAGCCCAAGGCCGCACCTGCTGCACCAGGTGCAGCGGCGGCTGCGCCTGGTGCAGCCAAGCCGGGCGACAAGAAGTCGGTCAAGTCCGAAAAGCTTTCGTCCAGCTGGGCAGACGATGCCGCGAAGAAGCGCGCTTTGAAAACGCGCGGTGATACCGCTGCGGGTGCCCGCGGTGGTTGGCGCGCCCCGACCAAGGGTGGTCGTCGTGGAGACCGGGGTGACTCCGGGTCGAGCTTTGTGGCGCCTTCCGAGCCGCAAGTCTATGAAGTGCATGTACCCGAGACCATCAGCGTGGCCGACCTGGCCCACAAGATGTCGGTCAAGGCTTCCGAAGTCATCAAGCAGCTGATGAAGCTGGGCCAGATGGTGACGATCAATCAGCAGCTGGACCAGGAGACGGCCATGATCGTGGTCGAGGAGATGGGCCACAAGGCCTTTGCCGCCAAGCTGGATGATCCCGAAGCTTTCCTGGAGGAAAGCGATGCGGCGCAGGAAGCCGAGCTGCTCACACGGGCCCCCGTCGTCACGGTCATGGGCCACGTGGATCACGGCAAGACTTCGCTGCTCGACTACATCCGCCGTTCGCGGGTGGCGGCTGGCGAAGCGGGCGGCATCACTCAGCACATCGGCGCCTATCACGTGGATACGCCGCGCGGCACGATCACCTTCCTGGACACCCCGGGCCATGAAGCGTTCACGGCCATGCGTGCCCGGGGCGCCAAGGCGACCGACATCGTGATCCTGGTGGTGGCGGCCGACGACGGCGTGATGCCCCAGACGAAGGAAGCCATCCACCACGCGAAGGCCGCCGGTGTTCCCATCGTTGTGGCTGTCAACAAGATCGACAAGCCCGATGCCAACCCCGAGCGTGTGAAGCAGGAGTTGGTGGCTGAGGAAGTGGTGCCCGAGGAATATGGCGGTGACGCACCGTTCTGTCCTGTATCCGCCAAGACGGGCGAGGGCATCGACGCGCTGCTCGAGAACGTTCTGCTGCAAGCGGAGGTGCTGGAACTCAAGGCTCCGGTCGATGCGCCGGCCAAGGGCCTGGTCATTGAAGCTCAGCTCGACAAGGGCCGAGGCCCGGTGGCCACGGTGCTGGTGCAGTCCGGCACACTCAAGCGCGGCGATGTGGTGCTGGCCGGTGCCAGCTACGGCCGTGTGCGAGCCATGCTCGATGAGGATGGCAAGCCGACTCAGGAGGCAGGGCCGTCCATTCCGGTCGAGATCCAGGGCCTCACCGAGGTGCCTCAGGCGGGTGACGAGTTCATGGTCCTCGCCGATGAGCGGCGCGCTCGCGAGATTGCCACCTTCCGTCAGGGCAAGTACCGTGATGTGAAGCTGGCCAAGCAGCAAGCCGCCAAGCTCGAGAACATGTTCGAGCAGATGGGACAGGGCGATGTGAAGACGCTGCCGCTGATCATCAAGGCCGACGTGCAGGGTTCCCAGGAGGCACTGGCGTCTTCGCTGCTCAAGCTGTCGACCGACGAGGTCAAGGTGCAGATCGTGCATGCCGCCGTGGGTGGCATCAGCGAGAGCGACGTCAACCTGGCACTGGCCTCCAAGGCGGTGGTGATCGGCTTCAATACCCGGGCCGATGCTGGTGCGCGCAAGCTGGCCGAGCACAACGGCGTGGACATTCGCTACTACAACATCATCTACGACGCTGTGGATGAGATCAAGGCGGCGATGTCCGGCATGCTGACGCCGGATCAGAAGGAAGAAGTCATCGGCACGGCCGAGATCCGTCAGGTCTTCCGCGTCTCGAAGGTGGGCGCGATCGGCGGCTGCATGGTGCTGTCCGGCGTGATCCGCCGCAACGCGCGCCTGCGCCTGCTGCGCGACAACGTCGTGATCTTCACCGGCGAGCTCGATTCCCTCAAGCGCTTCAAGGACGATGTCCGCGAGGTCAAGGAAGGCTTCGAGTGCGGTCTGAACATCAAGAACTACAACGACATCCAGGAAGGTGACCACCTGGAGTTCTTCGAGATCAAGGAAGTGGCACGTACGCTCTGACCGGCGGAGGCGCTCACGCGCTCGGACCCCGCCGATCGAAAGATGGGCGGGGTTTGTGTTTGTAGCCCCAACCAGGAGTCCTTCACCATGCGACACAAGCGATCCATTCCCAACCGTTCCCACCGGGTGGCCGACCAGATCCAGCGCGATGTGGCTGAGCTCATCCGCGAGCTGAAGGACCCGCGCATCGGCATGGTCACGCTCAATGCGGTGGAGGTGACGCCCGACTACGCGCACGCGAAGATCTATTTCTCGCTGCTGGTGGGCGATCCGCAGGAAAGTGAACTTGCGTTGAACGAGGCTGCCGGATACGTCCGCAACGCCTTGTTCAAGCGCTTGCAGATCCACACGGTGCCCACATTGCACTTCGTGTTCGATCGCACCACGGAACGTGCGGCCGACATGAATGCCTTGATTGCCCAGGCCAACGCCACGCGAGCCAAGGACTGATCCGCCATGCTGGCTGCCGCCGCATCTGCCTCAACCCGCCCGCGCGTCGTGCGCCGAGCGGTACACGGCGTCTTGCTGCTCGACAAACCCTTGGGGTTGAGCAGCAACGACGCCTTGCAGAAGGTCAAGCGGCTGCTGCGCGCGGAAAAGGCCGGACACACCGGCACGCTCGATCCCATGGCCACGGGCCTGCTGCCCCTGTGCTTCGGCGCGGCGACCAAGTTTTCACAGGTCAGTCTCGACGCAGACAAGGCCTATCGCGCCGTGTTGCGTCTCGGTCAACGCACGACCACCGCAGACGCCGAAGGCGAGCTCATCCAGGAGCGAGCGGTGTCGGTTGATCGCGCGAAGATCGACGAGGTGGCGGCGCGCTTCGTGGGCGAGATCGACCAGGTGCCTCCCATGCATTCGGCGCTCAAGCGCGGCGGTAAGCCCCTTTACGAGTACGCCCGCGCAGGGATCGAGATCGAGCGGCCGGCCCGGCGGGTGCGGATTCATCGCCTGGACATCCTGCGCTGGCAGGATGAACAGCTGGAAATCGAAGTGTCTTGCAGCAAGGGCACCTATGTACGCACCCTGGCCGAAGACTTCGGCGAGGCGCTGGGCTGTGGCGCCCACCTGGTGGCCCTGCGTCGCACCGCCAGCGGGCCGCTGCGGGTGGAGCAGTCTCTGACGCTGGAGTCTCTGGCGCAGATGGACGAAGCGCAGCGCGACGCACGCTTGCTGCCCCCGGACGCCTTGGTGGCTGATTGGGCGCCAGTGCGGCTGTCGGCTGCCGAGGCGGCACGATTTCTGAGCGGCTTGCGGCGCCGGGTCGATCTGCCCGATGCGGCCCAGGTGCGCGTCTATGGCCCTGAGCCGGGTGCCTTCCTCGGCAGTGGCCACATCGTGCGCGGCGAACTGATCCCGACCCGGCTGCTCAGTCCAGCCGAAGTCCAGTCGCTTCTGAACACTCCTGTCATTCCCTGACCTGTTTTCGGGTCTACCTACTCAACGAGATCATGAGCAAGCCCATCCGCAACATCGCCATCATCGCGCACGTCGACCATGGCAAGACGACCATGGTCGACCAACTGCTGCGTCAGTCTGGCACCTTTGCCGACCACGAAAAAGTGGTTGACACGGTCATGGACAGCAATGCCATCGAACGTGAGCGAGGCATCACGATCCTGGCCAAGAACTGTGCGGTGAGCTGGAAGGGCACCCACATCAATATCGTGGACACTCCCGGCCACGCTGACTTCGGGGGGGAGGTGGAGCGCGCGCTGTCGATGGTGGACGGTGTGGTGCTGCTCATCGACGCGCAGGAAGGCCCGATGCCCCAGACGCGCTTTGTCACCAAGAAGGCGCTGGCCCTGGGTCTGAAGCCCATTGTCGTGGTGAACAAGGTTGACAAGCCCGGTGCCAACTGTGACAAGGTCATCAACGCCGCCTTCGACCTGTTCGACAAGCTGGGCGCGACCGATGAGCAGCTCGATTTTCCGGTGGTCTATGCATCGGGCATCAATGGCTGGTCCTCGTTGCAAGAAGGGGCGCCGGGTGAGCAGTGGGGGCCTGACATGTCGGCCCTCTTCGAGACCATCCTCAAGCACGTTCCACCTCATGAGGGGGATGCTTCCGCTCCATTGCAGCTGCAGATCTCGGCGCTGGACTACTCCACCTTCGTGGGCCGCATCGGTGTGGGCCGAGTCAATTCGGGCACGATCCGCCCAGGGATGGATGTGGTGGTGATGGCAGGGCCTGACTCGACCCCCGTCAAAGGACGGATCAACCAGGTGCTCACCTTCCAGGGGCTGGATCGCTTCCAGGTGACCGAAGCCGGCCCGGGTGACATCGTGCTGATCAACGGTATCGCCGACATCGGGATCGGCGAAACCGTGACCGACCCGCAGAATCCGCGGCCGCTGCCCATGCTCAAGATCGACGAGCCCACGCTCACGATGAACTTCTGCGTCAACACCAGCCCACTGGCCGGCAAGGAAGGCAAATTCGTCACCAGTCGCCAGATCTGGGATCGCCTGCAGAAGGAGCTTCAGTCCAATGTGGCGCTGCGTGTGAGGGAGACCGATGAGGACGGCGTGTTCGAGGTGTCGGGCCGGGGAGAGCTGCATCTCACCATCCTGCTGGAGAACATGCGACGTGAAGGCTACGAACTGGCCGTTTCCAAGCCGCGTGTCGTTTTCAAGGACATCGGGGGGGTGAAGCATGAGCCCATCGAACTGGTCACCGTGGACATCGAGGAGGCTCACCAAGGGGGCGTGATGCAGGCCTTGGGCGAGCGCAAGGCCGAACTGGTGAACATGGAGCCTGACGGCCGGGGCCGCGTGCGATTGGAGTACCGCATCCCGGCGCGAGGCCTCATCGGCTTTTCCAACGAGTTTCTGAACCTCACTCGTGGCTCAGGCCTGATCAGCAACATCTTCGATGGCTACGAACCCCACAAGGGTGATATCGGCGGCCGCAAGAACGGTGTGCTGATCTCGATGGATGATGGCGAGATCATCACCTACGCGCTGGGCAAGCTCGACGATCGAGGCCGCATGTTCGTGAAGGCGGGCGACCCGGTTTATGAAGGCATGATCGTGGGCATCCACAGCCGCGACAACGATCTGGTGGTCAACGCCACGCGCACCAAGCAGCTCACCAACTTCCGTGTCTCCGGCAAGGAAGATGCGATCAAGATCACGCCGCCGATCGACCTCACGCTGGAGTATGGCGTGGAGTTCATCGAGGATGACGAGCTGGTCGAGATCACCCCCAAATCCATCCGCCTGCGCAAGCGCTTCCTGAAGGAGCACGAGCGCAAGCGCGCCCAGCGTGAAGCGGCTTGACGCCCTCGGCTCGCTGAGCCACGGCCGTGCCGTGGCGCTGATGGTGCTGGTGACGCTCCTGTGGAGCATCGCCGGTGTCGTCACGCGTCATCTGGAGGCCGCACGGTCCTTTGAGGTGACCTTCTGGCGCAGCTTCTTCAACGCCGCCTTCATGGTCGTGGCGCTGGCGCTGTGGAAGGGGAAGGGACTGTGGGCGGAGCTGCGCGATGGAGGCTGGCCGCTGTGGATGTCGGGCGTGATGTGGTCGATCATGTACACCTGCTTCATGGTGGCGATCACGCTGACCACGGTGGCCAACGTGCTGGTGACCATGGCCCTTGGGCCGCTGATGACCGCCTTGCTGGCACGCCTTGCGCTCGGGCATCGGCTGCCTGCGCGCACCTGGGCGGCCATCGCTGCAGCCGGCGTGGGCATCGCCTGGATGTACGGCCGCGAGCTGGCCGGCGCCGAACTGCGCCACCTGGTGGGCACCTTCGTGGCGCTGGGCGTGCCCGTGGCCGCAGCCATCAACTGGACGGTGATCCAGCGCACCACCCACCAGCCGAGCTACGGCCGTCGCCGCGACATGTTGCCGGCAGTGCTCATTGGGGCCGTGATTTCGGCGGCTGTGACACTGCCCCTGGCCTGGCCTTTGCAGGCCTCCGTCCATGACCTGGGGCTGCTGGCCACGCTCGGTGTGTTCCAGCTTGCCGTGCCCTGCCTGATCGCCGTGCAGCTGGCTCGGGTGTTGCCGGCGCCCGAGGTGGCCTTGCTGGCCCTGCTGGAGGTGATCTTCGGCGTGGCCTGGGCCTGGCTGGGTGCGAACGAAGTGCCATCGCCGCATGTGCTCCAGGGTGGCGTTCTGGTGCTGGGCGCCCTGGTGCTCAATGAAGCGCTGGGCCTGCGGCGATCGAAGGCCGTGGCACCCACGGCTGCAGCCATTGACCCCTCATGACAAGGAGACTGACGATGATGTCTGCGACCCTTCCTGCTTTGAGCGGTGACGGCCTGGTGGTGGCCGAGCGTCGCGGCAGCCTGGGACTGATCACGCTGAACCGCCCCCAGGCCCTCAATGCCCTGTCGCTGTCGATGATCCGCGATCTCACCACGCTGCTGCTGGCGTGGCGTGACGATGCTGCCGTGCAAGCGGTGTTGGTGCGCGGCGCCACGCAGGAAGGCAAGGGCGTGGCGTTCTGCGCCGGCGGTGACATCCGCTTCTTCCATCAGGCGGCATTGGCCGGCGATCCGAGGCTGGAGGACTTCTTCACCGAGGAGTACACCCTCAACCACCTGATCCACGGCTACCCCAAGCCCTACATCGCCCTGATGGACGGCATCGTCATGGGCGGCGGCATGGGGATCAGCCAGGGCGCGGCGCTGCGCATCGTCACCGAGCGCACGAAGATGGCCATGCCCGAGACGAACATTGGGCTCTTCCCGGATGTGGGGGGGGGCTGGTTCCTGTCTCGATGCCCGGGCCGTGTCGGGGAGTTTCTGGCGCTCACGGGCCAGGTGATCGCCGCTGGCGATGCCGTGACCTGGGGGCTGGCGGACGGCTACCTGCCCAGCCAGGCCCTGGACAGCCTTGTCGAGGCGCTGTCGGTCGATGCGGACGCGGTCAGCCTGCTGGCACTGGCCCGCTCACGGCTGCAAGGCGTGCCGCCGCCGGTCCTGCAGGAACACAAGCCTTTCATCGACCACTGCTTTGCCGCAGCCGACGTCGCGGGCATCGTGGCGGCCCTCGAGGCCGCGATCGGCAACACCTGGGCGCAGGAGACCGCGGCCACACTGCGCAAGCGCTCACCGCTCATGCTGGCCGTGACGCTGGAGCAGGTGCGCCGTGCCCGCCGCATGACGCTGGCCGAGGACCTGCGCATGGAGCGCGACCTCGTACGCCACTGCTTTCATCTGCGGTCTGGCGCCGATAGCGAAACGGTCGAGGGCATCCGGGCGCTGGCCGTGGACAAGGATCACGCGCCCCGGTGGAAGCCTGCGCGGATCGACGAGGTGACGGCTGAGATGGTGCAAGCCTTTTTTGTGAGTCCGTGGCCGGCCCACGCCCATCCATTGCGCAACTTGCGTTGAGCGCTGATGCATTCTGTGCCTGATCGCAGCCTCTGGCGCCTGTCCGTCGCTCCGATGATGGACTGGACGGACCGGCATTGCCGCTATTTCCACCGGCTCATCACCCGACATACCCGTCTGTACACCGAGATGGTGACCACGGGTGCGTTGCTGCACGGCGACGTGGCGCGGCACCTGGACTACAACGCTGAGGAGCATCCGCTGGCGTTGCAGCTTGGCGGCAGCGAACCGGAGGATCTGGCCGCCTGCGCACGGCTTGCACAGCGATGGGGCTATGACGAGGTCAACCTGAACTGCGGCTGCCCCAGTGAACGGGTGCAGCGCGGCGCCTTCGGGGCCTGTCTGATGAACGAGGCCGCGCTGGTGGCCGACAGCGTGAAGGCCATGCGCGATGCGGTGGACCTGCCGGTGACGGTGAAGCATCGCATCGGCGTGGACCGGGTGGAAAGCTATGAGTTCGTCCGCGACTTCGTGGGCACGGTGGCCCAGGCCGGCTGCGAGGTCTTCATCGTGCATGCGCGCAACGCCTGGCTGCAGGGCTTGAGCCCGAAGGAAAACCGTGAGATCCCGCCGCTGCGCTACGAGATCGTGCACCGCCTCAAGCGCGAGTTTCCCCAGCTGACCATCGCCATCAATGGCGGCCTGAAGGACGATGAGGCCGTCGCGGCCCAGCTGGAAGTTCTGGACGGTGTGATGGTCGGCCGCGAGGCCTATCACAACCCGTATGTGATGGCCGGATGGGACAGCCGCTTCTTCGGCGACGAACGTTCCGTGCCAGGCCGAAGCGAGGTGGAGGCCGCGATGGTCGCCTACTGCGAGCGCCAGCAGGCCGAGCATGGCGTGCCGTGGCCGCACATCGTGCGCCACATGCTGGGCCTGTACAACGGCCTGGCCGGCGCACGCAAGTGGCGCCAGGTGTGGTCGGATCACCGCCTCAAGGCCTTGCCTGCCGCCGAGGTGATGAAGCGGGCCCGGGAGGCCATGGCGGCCAGTGCGGCGTTGGCGCGCGAGGGGGCCAGCGCGTCGTCGTGAGCGTGTGCCTCAGGCGGCTGGCCGGCGTGCCGGCCAGGTGGCGAGGAGCACACCGCCCAGCGCCAGGCCGAAGGCCAAGGCATGCAGGGGGGTGAACCGTTCCCCCAGTGCCACCACCCCGACCAAAGCTGCACTGACCGGCAGGAAGACCGTGAAGATGCCCGCCGACGAGGCTGGCACGTGCCGCAGGCCGGTCATCCATAGCCACACCGTGATCATGCTGGCGGCCAGCGAATAGAACACCAGCAGCAGCCAATGGCCCGCGGCCACGGAGCCGAAGTCGAACTGCGCGGCCAGAACCACCCCGAAGGGCGTGACCAACGCCCAGCCCCAGAGGTTGACCAGGGCGCTGATGCGCTTGGCCGAGACGTTGCCGGTGAGCTTCTTGCCAATCACCACATAGAGGGCTTCGCAGCACACGGCGGCGAAGAGCAAGGCATTGCCTAGCAGGGCGCTAGAGCCGCGGGTCGCGCCCTGGGCGTCTGTGGCCTTGCCGATGGAGAGCAGGGCGATGCCACTGACCGCCAGCACGATGGCCGCCTGCACGCGGGGAGCGATGCGCTCACCCAGCAGCAACCACGACAGCACGGCCACCACCGCCGGGATGGAGGCCATGATGACCCCCGCCGCCAGGGCTGAGGTGAGCGACACGCCATAGAGCATGCACACCGAGAAAAGGAAGTTGCCGAAGAAGGATTCCCAGAACAACAGCCGTCGGTCGGCAGGGCTCAGCGGCTTTTCGCCCGGCTGGCGCCTGACCCAGCCGGCCATCGCCACGGCGCCGATGCCGAATCGCAGCCACGCCAGCAGCAGCACCGGAAACACCAGCACCAGGACCTTGGACAGCGCGACGTAGCTGCCCACCAGGCCCATGCTCAGCGCCAGCGCGCCATACGATGCCAGGGGGACGACACGGGTCAAGTGTCGATCCTCAGCCAGGTGGTCTTGAGTTCGGTGTACTTGTCGAAGGCATGCAGCGACTTGTCACGCCCGTTGCCCGATTGCTTGTAGCCGCCGAAGGGCACGGTGATGTCGTCCTCGTCGTATTGATTGACGTGCACGGTGCCGGCGCGCAGGGCCCGCGCCACGCGATGGGCGCGGTCGATGTGGTGGCTCCAGACGCTGGCCTGCAGGCCGTAGGTGGAGTCGTTGGCCAGGGCCACGGCCTGGGCTTCGTCCCGGAAGCGGATCACGCTGAGCACCGGGCCGAAAATCTCCTCGCGGGCGATGCGCATGTCGTTTCGCACGCCATCGAAGAGGGTGGGCTCCACATAGTGGCCCCCGGTGTCTGCGCGCACCTGCCGGCCGCCCGTCACGAGGCGGGCGCCTTCCTCTTGGCCGGACGCGATGAAGCCCAGCACCGTGCGCAACTGGCCTTCGTCGACGAGGGCGCCCATTTCGGTGGTCTCGTCCAGAGGATCGCCCGGCTGGAAGGTGGGTGCGAGGGCCTGGACGCGGGCGACGAACTCGTCGGCAATGGTGTCCTGCACCAGCAGGCGTGAAGGGGCGTTGCAGGACTCCCCCTGGTTGAAGAACATGCTCGCCGCGGCCGTCTTCGCGGCACGATCGAGGTCCTGGAAGTCATCGAAGACGATGAAGGCCGATTTGCCGCCCAGTTCGTTGTACACGCGCTTCAGGTTGGAGCGGCCCGCGTACTCCAGCATGCGCCGGCCCACGCGCGTCGAGCCGGTGAAGCCGATGGCATCGACGCCAGGGTGCAGGGCCAGGGCTTCGCCGGCTTCATGGCCGTACCCTGGGACGACGTTGAAGACACCTGGTGGCAGTCCGGCCTCCAGGGCGAGTTCGGCCAGGCGCAGGGCCGTGTAGGGTGATTTCTCGGAGGGTTTGAGCACCACGCTGTTGCCGGTGGCCAGGGCGGGCCCGAGCTTCCAGGCGGCCATGATCATCGGATAGTTCCAGGGCACGATGGCACCGATCACGCCCATGGGCTCTCGCGTGATGAGTGCCAGCGCCTGGGGCCCCGTGGGGGCGATTTCGTCGTAGACCTTGTCGATGGCTTCCGCGTACCAGGCGATGCAGCGCGCGGCGGCGGGCACATCCACCGAGGTGCTGTAGCGGATGGGCTTGCCCATGTCGAGGGTTTCGAGCAGGGCCAGTTCGTCCTTCGAGGCCAGGATCTTCTCGGCAAAGCGTTGCAGCACCCGCTTGCGGGCGGCGGGGGGCTGGCGCGACCAGCGGCCCTCCTCGAAAGCCTGGCGGGCCGCGGCAACGGCCACCTCCACGTCGGCCTGGCGACCGCGGGCCACCGCGCCCAGCCGCCGGCCGTCGATGGGGGAGTGCTTCTCGAAGGTCTCGCCGTCCGCCGCCTCGACACGCCGTCCCTGGATCAGGGCTCGGCCATCGAAGCTGACGTTGGCAGCACGCTGGTGCCAGGGGGTGCGACTCATGGACAGGCTCAGAAGTTCAGCACCACGGCGGTCGAGAGCATGTGGGCGCGCTTGCGGTAGCGGTCCTGGATCTCGTCATAGAAGTTGTACCCGTTCGAGCCGTCGAAGCGGTACTCGAGCTTGAAGGTGGTGTTCAAGCTGTAAAGATACTTCAGGCCGAAGGTCATCGCATAGCGGTTGGCACCCTTGTCCGGGTCGATGACGCTGCCGTCGGAGGCCAGCTTGGGGCCGAAGCCGTTGCGGCCATCGAACTCACCGCCACTCAGCGGCGAGCCGTAGATCCCGCCGCCATTCTTCTCGTTGTGGATGTAATCGGCGCGGAAGATCCCCTGCAGGGTGGGTGTGAAGTTATAGGCCATCAGACCCGAGAGGCCCCACCACTGGGCGCGACCGTCGTTGGAGGCTGCGGCATCTGCCGAGCCCAGCGCCACCTGGCCCTGCCAGGTCCAGTTGCCGCGGATGTAGTAAGCGTCGAACTGGAAGAGGTTGATCGTTTCCCCGGCTTCCTTGCCATGGACGCCGGCGAAGCCGAAGCCGTCGAATTCACCCTTCGAGTAGTCGATGCGATAGACCAGGGCACCATGCCGTGCGTCGCGGTCGTAGCGGTTGGCGTTGACGTTGGCGATGCCGATGCGGTTCCACCACTTGCCCCGCGTGATGTCGATGGCGGCACCCGTGTAGTAGCTGGGCAGGGTGAAGTCGAACAGCAGGTTGTGGCTGATCAGCGGATGCTGGTGGGAGAAGGGGTATTCATAGCCCGACCAGTCAGGGATCACACCGGCCCAGAAGCGGGTCTGGTTGTCGGTGATGGGGACCGAGACCGACGCTTCATGGATCCAGCTGCCGACGTTGAAGCCGGACGAACCACTCTTGTGCGGCAGCAGGGTCAGACGCCAGATGGACTGGTCTTCGGTTTCCTTGACGATGTCGATGACCGCCTGGCCGAAATAGGAGTTGTCAAAGGCGTAGGCATCCCGACCGTAGCTGTTGCCCACGCCGTCGAAGTTGTTCAGGAAGGCAAAACTTTCCCCATAGCGATCGGTCCACAGGAAGGTCGGATCCATCATGCCGCTGATGCGCAGGCCCTTGAAGCCCGAGGCTTCCTGGTTGTCCTCCAGGGCCTCGGTCTTGGCGCGGATGCGGTTGAACTCGACCTGCTGGTCCGGCGTCATGCCGGCCGACGGGGCGGGTGCCGGCGCGGCTTCGGCCGCCTTGAGCTTGCGCTCGAGCTCCTGCACGCGTTGCTGCAGGGCCCGCAGTTCGTCGAGCAGCTCCTTGTTGGACTGCGCATGGCCGGCCAAGGGGAAGGCGGCCATCAGGGCCAGGCTCAGGGTCGTGATCTTCCAGGTCGTTGTCATGGTGGCTCCTCGAAAAATCCGTCGAAAACAGCGCTTGCATACCCTTGTTAGCCCGCGCGTGCGGCGGCTGCGAGCTCCAGGCTGCGCCGCCGTTCGGCTCGGGCGATCAGATAGCTGGCCAGGATCACGCCGATGGAGACGATGACGATGATCACCGTGGCCATGGCATTGACACTCGGGTTCAGGCCCAGGCGGGCACGCGAGAAGATCACGAGCGGCATCGTGGTCGAGCCCGGGCCGCTCAGGAAGGCTGAGAGCACCACGTCGTCGAGCGACAGCGTGAAGGTGAGCAGCCACGCCGAAACCATCGACTGGGCGATCATCGGCAGTGTCACCAGAAAGAAGAGTTGCGAGGGCCGCGCCCCGAGGTCCATGGCGGCTTCCTCGAGCTGGGGATTGAGGTCGCGCAGGCGGGCCTGGATCACCACGGTGGCGTAGGCCACGCCGACGAGCGTGTGTCCGATCCAGATCGTGAACATGCCCCGGTCGGGGAAGCCCAGCACGCGCTGCACCGACACCAGCATGAGAAGCAGCGACAGGCCGACGATGACCTCGGGCATCACCAGCGGGGCGTTGACCATGCCCGAGAAGAGCGTGCGGCCGGCAAAGCGCGTGTACTTCACCAGGGTGAAGGCCGCCAGCAACCCCAGCACCACCGAGGCGCAGGCGGTGAAGAAGGCAATGCGCAGTGACAGCCACAGCCCGGCCATCATCTCCCGGTCTTCCAGCAAGGCCGCATACCACTTGAGCGTGAAGCCGGCCCAGGTGGTGGGCACCGGGGAGTCATTGAAGGAGAACACCACCAGGGCGACGATAGGCACGTAAAGGAACAGCAGACCGGCGGCCAGCCAGCCGACGTGCACCCAGGGTGCGGCACGGGTCTGAAGGCGCGCGCTCATCGGCCGGCCTCCCGCGCCTGGGCCTGGTAGCGGTGGAACAGGGCCAGGGGCACCAGGATGAGCAGGATCATCACGACAGCCAGCGTCGAGGCCATGGGCCAGTCGTTGTTGCTGAAGAACTCGTCCCACAGCACCCGCCCGATCATCAGCGTCTGCGGCCCGCCCAGCAGTTCAGGGATCACGAACTCGCCCACGCAGGGAATGAACACCAGCATGGAGCCGGCGATGATGCCGGCGCGCGACATCGGCACCGTGATGCGCCAGAAGGCCTGCCAGGGTGTGGCGCCCAGGTCGGCGGCCGCTTCCAGCAGGCGCAGATCGAGCTTCGAGAGCGTGCCGTACAGCGGCAGGATCATGAAGGGCAGGTAGGTGTAGGTCATGCCCAGCACGAGCGAGAAGGGCGTGTGCATGAACTTGTCCGGAACCGTGAGCAGCCCCAGGGCGTAGAGCAGGTCGCCAACCCCGGTGCTCACCAGCAGTTCGGCCGCCCACCCGCCGTCGCTCAACAGGCCCTTCCAGGCGTACACGCGCAGCAGGAAGGAGGTCCAGAAGGGCAGCATCACCAGCATGAGCAGCGCCGGCTGGAGGGTGGCACGGCTGCGGGCCATGAAGTAGGCAAATGGATAACCGATGAACAGGCACAGCACCGTGGTCGCCGCGGCGTACTTCAGCGAGGCCACGTAGGTGCTGAAATACAGCTCATCGGCCAGGATGTAGGCGTAGTTGCTCAGCTTGACCGTGAGCTGGAGCACCCCGTCACTCCAGCTCAGGATGTCCTTCACCGAAACCGTCTCCATCTCGGAGACGCTGATCTTCACGACGATGAAGAAGGGAAGCAGGAAGAAGGCCAGCAGCCACAGGTAGGGAATGCCGATCACCACGGACCGGCCGCGGAGCCAGCGCCGTTGGGTCGCGGCGATGACGGCGATTGCCTTCATTGCGTGAGCACCACCTGGGCGGTGTCGGGCCAGCTGGCCCAGGCCGTATCGCCCCAGGTCAGCGCTTCGCTGCGCCAGCGCTCGGTGTTGCTCTGGCTGATCTTGAGCACGGGCCCCTGGGCCGGCTGGAGGTGGTAGACAGTGAAGCTGCCGAAGTAGGACAAATCCTTGATGGTGCCTTGCAGGCGATTGTGAGGGCCGGGAGGGGTGTCGCGGGAGATGCGGATCTTCTCCGGCCTGACGGCCACCGTGACGGCCATCCCTTCGGTGCCGGTGATGCCGTGGCCGACGTAGTGGCTGCAATGGCCGCAATCGATCACGACATGATCGGGGTGGTCTTGAACCAAGGTGCCGTCCATGAGATTCACGTTGCCGATGAAGTCGGCCACGAAGCGGCTCGCAGGGGTCTCGTAGATATCGCTCGGCTCACCCACCTGCAGGATGCGGCCCTCGCTCATCACCGCAATGCGCGAGGCCATGGTCATGGCCTCTTCCTGGTCGTGCGTCACCATCACGCAGGTCACACCCACTTCTTCGATGATGTTCACCAGCTCGATCTGCGTCTCTTCGCGCAGCTTCTTGTCGAGCGCCCCGAGCGGTTCGTCGAGCAAGAGGAGCTGCGGGCGCTTGGCCAGGCTACGGGCCAGCGCCACGCGTTGTTGCTGCCCACCGGAGAGCTGGTGGGGCTTGCGTTTGGCGTAGGCCTCCAACTGCACGAGCTTGAGCATCGCAGCCACACGCTCGTCGATCTCGGCCCTGGGCAGGCGATCGCGCTTGAGACCGAACGCGATGTTCTCCCACACGCTCAGATGGGGAAAGAGCGCATAAGACTGGAACATCATGTTGATGGGGCGCTCGTAGGGCGGCAGGCCGGCCAGGTCCTGGCCGTCGAGCACGATGCGCCCGGAGCTGGGTGTCTCGAAGCCCGCCAGCATGCGCAGCAGCGTGGTCTTGCCACAGCCGGAAGAGCCCAGCAGCGCGAAGATCTCGCCCTTGGCGATGTCCAGGCTCACGTGGTTGACGGCTCGTTGTCCGCCGAAATCCTTGACCACATCCTGGATCTGCAGGAAGCTGGGGTTGCGGACCCCTGCTGCCTGCACGGACGGTGCAGGGGTGTCGATGAGGGCTGCCATGTCGGGCGTGATCCGGCTCAGCGGCCCGTCTTGAAGGCCGTGAAGATGCGCGTGGTCTGGCGACGCAGGTCGTTGTTGATCGCGTCCGGGGCGGCCATCTTGGCCAGGTCCTGGGCCGACAGGAAGACTGAAGGGTTGCTGGCAACTTCCGGGCGCACGAACTTCTTCGAGTCGATGTTCGGGTTGGCGTAGAAGACCTTGTTCGTCAGGCTGGCGTGCACCTCGGGACGCAGGATGTAGTTGATGAACTTGTAGGCGTTGGCCACGTTCGGGGCGTCGCTGGGGATGACCATCACGTCGAAGAAGAGCACACCGCCTGTGGCCGGGATGGTGGCCTCGATGTTCTGGCCCGTCTTGCCGTCAATCGCCCGCTGGCGCGCGATGTTGATGTCACCCGACCATCCCAGGGCGAGACAGATGGAACCGCTGGCCATGTCGTTGATGTAGCCGGAGGAGCTGAAGAGGGTCACGTGGGGTCGGATGCTGCGCAGCAGGTTGGCCGCTTCGTTGTAGTCGGCCAGGTTCTTGCTGTAGGCCGGCTTGCCGAGGTAATGCAGCGCCGCGGGAATGACTTCCGAAGCCGAGTCGAGCACCGAGACCCCGCAGGATTTCAGGCGCGAGACATATTCGGGCTTGAAGAGCAGGTCCCAGGAGTTGGCGGGCATGGGCAGGTCACCGAGGGCGGCCTTCACCTTGTCGACGTTGATGCCCACCGTGGTGTATCCCCAAAGCCAGTTCACCATGTACTGGTTGCCGGGGTCGAGCTTGGCCAGCTGCGCCTGCACCGCCGGGTCGAGGTGCTTCAGATTCGGGATCTGGGACTTGTCGAGCTTGGTGAGCAGGCCGCCGTCCATCTGCAGCTTGGCCCAGTTCGACGACGGCACGACGATGTCGTAGCCGGTGCGACCCGCCACCAGCTTGGCATGCACGATCTCGTTGTTGTCGAAGTTGTCGTAGCGCACCCGGATGCCGAACTCCTTCTCGAAGTTGGCGATCGTGTCGGGGGCGATGTAGTCCGACCAGTTGTAGATGTTCAGGACCTTGGAGTCCTGCGCCAGGGCTCCTCCCGCGCCGGACAGGACTGCCGCTGCGCCCAGCGCACCGAGGGCGCCGGCAAGACGGCGGGGAAGGGAGCGAAAAGGCTGCAATTTCATCGTCGAGTCTCCAGGTCTGACAACAAAAACGAATCCGGTACACATCCAGGCCCTCAGGCCATCCATCCTTCGCGACGCGCCTGCTCCAGGGTCAGGTCGAGGCACCGCCGGATCAGGGAGCCCATCTCATCGATCTGCGCGGTGGTCATCACCAGCGGCGGGGCCATGATCATGCGGTTGCCCACGGCGCGCATGATCAGCCCATTGCCGAAGCAGTGCCCGCGACAGACCATGCCGATGCCCACCTCGTCCGGGAAGAGCTCGCCGGTGACCTTGTTCTTGACCAGCAGCAAGGCGCCCATCAGGCCGCAGGTTTCGGCATCGCCCACCAGGGGGTGATCCTTCAGTGTTTCGAAAAGCTTTGCAAGATGTGGGCCGGCGGTGTCGCGTACATGCTGCACCAGGCCGAGTTCGCGGATCAGCCGGATGTTGGCAACCCCGACTGCACAGGCCGTCGGATGCCCCGAGTAGGTGTAGCCGTGCTCGAACTCGCCGCCTTGCTCGATCATCACCGTGGCCACACGGTCGCCCACCATCACGCCGCCCAGGGGGATGTAGCCGCTGGTGACGCCCTTGGCGAAGGTCATGAGATCGGGACGGACCCCGAAGCGTTCGCAGCCGAACCAGTGGCCGGTGCGGCCGAAGCCGCAGATGACCTCGTCGCTCACCAGCAGGATGCCGTACTGGTCGCAGATCCGCTGGATCTCGGGCCAGTAGGTTTCCGGGGGGATGATCACGCCGCCGGCGCCTTGGACCGGCTCGCCGATGAAGGCCGCCACCTTGTCCGGCCCCACCTCCAGGATCTTGTCCTCGAGCCAGCGGGCGGCCACCCGGCCGAAATCGTCACGGCTCATGGAGCGTCCCAGCGCATACCAGTAGGGCTGCTCGATGTGGACGATGCCCGGGATGGGCAAGCCGCCCTGGGCGTGCATGGCCGCCATGCCTCCCAGGGAGGCGCCCGCCATGGTGGAGCCATGGTAGGCGTTCTTGCGGCTGATGATCACCTGCCGCTGCGGCTGGCCCAGCACGTCCCAGTAGCGGCGCACCATGCGAACGACGGTGTCGTTGCCTTCCGAGCCCGAGCCGGTGAAGAAGACATGGTTGAACTGCGGGGGCGTGACTTCGCACAGGAGTTCGGCCAGCTCGATGGGCGGCGGCGTGGCGGTCTGGAAGAAAGCGTTGTAGAAGGGCAGTTCCCGAAGCTGTCGGGTGGCCGCGTCGATCAGGGCCTGCTGGCCGTAACCGACGTTCACGCACCACAAGCCGCTCATCGCGTCGAGGATCTTGTGGCCCTCGCTGTCCCACAGATAGATGTTGTCGGCGCGGGTGATGATGCGAGACCCCTTGCGGGCCAGGCTCTGGAAATCGGTGAAGGGGTGCAGGAAATGGGCGGCGTCGGCACGCTGCCAGTCGGCGGTACTGCGCGTGGTCCGGGACGTGACGGTGTTCATGTGGGCTCCTGAAGAACGAGGGGGCAGTCAGACATGCAGCAGCAGGTGCTCGCGCTCCCAGGGGGAGATCACCTTCATGAACTCCTCGTGTTCGATCTCTTTGATTTCGGTGTAGACGGTGATGAAATCCTTGCCCAGCACGTCGTGCAGCTCGCCTTCGGCCTTCAGTGCCGCCAGCGCTTCACCCAGGCTGCGAGGCAAGGCGTAGGCTCCCAGATAGGCATCCCCCTTGCATTCGGGGGTGGGTTCGATGCGGTGCTTGAGCCCCAGGTAACCGCAAGCCAGGGTGGCTGCCAGGGCCACGTAGGGATTGGCATCGGCGCCGATCACCCGGTTCTCGATACGTCGCGCAGCAGGGGTGGCCACCGGCGAGCGGATGCCCACCGTGCGGTTGTCGGTGCCCCACTGGATGTTGATCGGCGCTGCCGTGGAGCGGGCCAGGCGGCGGTAGGAGTTGACATAGGGTGCGAACAGCGCCATCGCCGCCGGGATGTAGCGCTGCAGGCCGCCGATGTACCAGAAGAAGGCCTTCGAGGGGCTGCCATCGTCATTGCTGAAGATGTTGCGCCGTGTGTGGCGGTCGACGATGCTCTGGTGCACATGCATCGCGCTGCCAGGCTCGTTGGCCATCGGCTTGGCCATGAAGGTGGCGTACATCTCGTGGCGAAGCGCCGCTTCGCGGATGGTGCGCTTGAAGAAGAACACCTCGTCGGCGAGCTGCATGGGGTGGTTGTGCAGGAAGTTGATCTCCATCTGCCCGGCACCGACCTCATGGATCAAGGTATCGACGTTGAGCTCCATCTGTTCGCAGTAGGCATAGATGTCCTCGAACAGCGGGTCGAACTCGTTGACCGCGTCGATGGAATACACCTGACGCGAAGTCTCCGCCCGGCCGCTGCGCCCGCGCGGTGGACGCAGCGGCTGGTTGGAGTCGGTGCTGCGCTCGATCAGGTAGAACTCCAGCTCGGGGGCTACCACGGGATCCCAGCCTTCGGCGGCGTAAAGATCACACACACGTCGCAGCACGGAGCGTGGCGCGTAGGGCACCAGCTGGCCATGCCTGTCGAAGCAGTCGTGGATGACCTGAGCCGTTGGGTCGACTGCCCAGGGCACGATGCGCACGGTGGCGGGATCCGGGCGCAGGTGCATGTCCCGGTCGGTGGGGGTGATGACGTCGTAGTAAGGGCCTTCCTCCGGAAACTCGCCGGTCACCCCGATCGCGACGATCGCCTCAGGCAGGCGCATGCCGCGATCCTCGGTGAACTTTTCTCGCGGGAGAATCTTGCCGCGCGCGACCCCGGTGAGGTCGGGCACGAGGCACTCGATCTCGGTGACCCGCCGTTCGTTGAGCCACTGTTCCAGGTCGCTGAAGTTGAAGCTCTCTCTGACCACCATGATGTCCTCTTGCGTTGAGCCGCAGCGGCGGCTGCGATGTGGGTTGTCGGGCCGTGTGGCCGGTCCGTCTCGGGAACGCGGGAGGATGGGGTCTCAGGTGCCTCGATCCTCCAGACCGTCACGGATGCGGTCGCGGTAGGCCTGACAGGCCTGGCCAAAGGCCTTGAAGAGCTTGACGGAGACCGGGTTGACGTCGGCCTGCCATTCGGGATGCCATTGCACGCACAGATTGAAAGCTGGCGCCGCTGTCACGGTGAAGGCCTCCACCAGACCATCGGGAGCGGTGGCCTCGACACGCAGGCCGGTCGCCAGCCGCTTGATGCCTTGGCCATGGACGCTGTTGACGTCGAACTCCCCCGGTCCGAGGATCTGCTCCAGCAGGCCTCCAGCCTCGACACGAACGGGATGGGCCAGCCCATACTGGACCTCCACGGGCGCTTCCGCGCGGGCGCGATGATCTGCCAGGCCTGGCTGTTCATGAACAGCCTGGTGCAGACTGCCGCCCAGGGCCACGTTCACCTCCTGGAAGCCGCGGCAAATCCCGAACATCGGAATGCCTCGCGCCAATGCCCGTCGGACCATCGGCAAAGTCCAGTCGTCGCGCACTGGATCCAGCGGAAGCGAAGGATCATGCACCGATTCGCCGAAGTGGCGGGGGTGCACGTTCGATGCAGAGCCGGTCAACAAGAATCCGTCGGCCAGATCCAGGAGTTCGTCCACTTCGGCCGCCTGCGCGGCAGGCACCACGAGCGGGATGCAGCCCGCCAGACGAACGGCATCGATGTACTTCTTGCCCGCCACATGAAAGGGATGGTGTCCAAGCATCCGGTTGCAGGCAGGAACCAGCACGACGGGACGCGGCCGGTTCGAGGACGAGGTCTTGGTGCTCATTGGGCTTGCTGCGCTGGGTTCTTAACCCGGTCTTGCGACGCGGCGCACTGGGCTTACTGGTGCAAACAGGAGAAAAAGGAAAACACGACTTCCTCGTGCAAGCAGTGTGCCAAAGCAATGGCCGAAGTCAACGCAGTTCGCCTCGGGGACTACCCGCGTCTGATCGCTTGAGGGGCGCATCAGAGAGCATCCTTCAACCGGTAGTAGGCCATGCCCAACACCAGCGCCGGCATGCGCAGCCAGCGTCCACCCGGAAAGGGTCGGTGGCGCAGGCGTGCAAAGGTATCGAAGCGTGCCGCATCACCCGTCATGGCTTCGGCCACCAGACGGCCGGCCAGGCCGGTGAGTGCGAGGCCATGGCCCGAGAATCCCTGCAGGTAATAGATGCTCTGACCTTGGGCGGGCAGGCGGCCGAAATCGGGCGCACGGTTCATCGAGATGTCGACGAAGCCACCCCATGCAAACTCCACGGGGATGTCGCGCAGCGCAGGGAAGGTGCGCGCCATCCGCTGCTGCAAGCCGCTGGCCAGGTCTCGGGGCGTGCGGGTGCTGTAGCTGACGCGTCCCCCATAGAGCATGCGCTCATCGGCAGTCGGACGGAAGTAGTCAAGCACGAAGTTGGTGTCGCACACGGCCGATCGTGAGGGGATGAGCTTGCGCACCGTCTCGGAGCCCAACGGCCGCGAACACACGATATAGGTGCCGACCGGCATGATGCGTGCCTCGAGTTGGGGCGCCAGGCCTTGCAGGTAGACATTGCCCGCCAGGAGGACCTGCGACGCTCGCACACGCCCCTTCGGTGTTTGCAGCACAGGACGAGCGCCTGCGGACCATCGCTCCACCGGTGTGTTCTCATGAAGGCGAACACCCAATCGGGCGGCCGCGTCGGCCAGACCCAGCGTGTACTTCAGGGGATGGAGGTGACCCGAGAGGGCGTCATGCACCCCACTGTGAAAGCGTGGGCTGTCGATCCAGTCCGGCAACTCGGCCGGACCGATCCAGCGCGTGTCGAACCCATAGACCTTGGCCATATGCTCATGCCATCGGCGCAAGGCCCGCGACTTGCGTTCGCCTTCGGCGACAGCCAGGTAGCCGGCCTGCCAGTCGCAGTCGATGCCGAAGCGTTCACAGCGCGAGTGAATGAGGCCCAGCGCCTCCAGCGTCATGGCCCAGACCCGTCGGGCCTCATCCAGGCCGAGCTGGGACTCAATTTCGGCCTGGTCGCAGGCCAGCCCCGCAAGCGCCTGGCCGCCGTTGCGCCCCGAGGCTCCCCAACCCACTTCCCGCGCCTCGAGCAGGGCCACGGTACGTCCGCGGTCCGCCAGTTCGATCGCAGCGGACAGTCCGGCAAGCCCGCCACCCACGACGGCCACGTCCACGTCGAGATCATGGTCCAGTGCCGCAAAGCGCTGCACACGCGGTGCCGTGGCCGCGTAATAGGAGTCGCGCGCAAGATCCTGATCGATGCGCAGCAGGCTCATGCAGCGTGGGCTCGGCGGCTCCGCGGTTCAGCGCACGCGCCGGATGGCGTCAGCCACCGTACTGACGATCCGATCGATGTGCGACTTCTCGATGATCAGCGGCGGTGACAGCGCGATGGTGTCACCGGTGGTGCGGATCAGCACCCCGTGCTCCCAGCAGTCGAGGAAGACCTCGAAGGCCCGCTTGGCCGGCTCCTCCGGGCGCGAGGCGAGTTCAATGCCGCCCACCAGCCCGATGTTGCGCACGTCGATCACATGCGGCAGGCCTTTGAGTGAGTGCACGGCATCGGCAAAGTACGCCTGCATCTCGGAAGCCCGCGTGAGCAGGCCATCGTCTGCGTAGGTGTCCAAGGTGCCCAGGGCCGCCGCACAAGCCAGAGGGTGAGCGGAATACGTATAGCCGTGAAAGAACTCGATCAGGTGCTCGGGACCTTGCATGAACGCGTCGTGGATTGCCTGTTTCACGAACACGGCACCCATGGGGACGCAGCCATTCGTGATGCCCTTCGCCACGGTCATCAGGTCAGGCGTCACGCCGAAGGTCTGCGCCGCAAAGGGCTGGCCGGTACGGCCGAAACCGGTGATCACTTCGTCGAAGATCAGCAGGATGCCGTGCTTGTCGCAGATCTCACGCAGACGCTGCAGGTAGCCTTGCGGTGGGATCAGCACGCCGGTCGAGCCCGCGACGGGCTCGACGATCACCGCGGCGATGGTCGAGGCGTCGTGCAGCGCGATCAGGCGTTCCAGGTCGTCAGCGAACTCTGCGCCGTGAGCCGGTTGGCCGCGCGAGTAGGCATTGCGGGCCGGGTCGTGGGTGTGGCGGATGTGGTCCACCCCTGCGAGCAAGGTGCCGAACATCTTGCGGTTGGCCACCATGCCGCCCACCGAGATGCCGCCGAAGTTCACGCCGTGGTAGCCGCGCTCGCGCCCGATCAGCCGGGTGCGCTGACCTTCGCCCCGGACACGGTGGTAGGCGATGGCCATCTTCAGCGCTGTCTCCACAGACTCCGAGCCGGAGTTGGTGTAGAAGACCTTGTTCATCCCAGGCGGGGTGATCTTCACGAGTCGCTCGGCCAGTTCGAAGGCCTTGGGGTGTCCCATCTGGAAGGGAGGGGCGTAGTCGAGCTCGGCCGCCTGCTGCTGGATCGCCTGAACGATCTTCGGGCGTGCATGACCGGCATTCACACACCACAGCCCGGCCACGCCATCGAGCACCTGGCGACCCTCGGGCGTCCAGAAATACATCCCGTCGGCCCGCGCCAGCAGGCGAGGGGCCTTCTTGAACTGGCGGTTGGCCGTGAACGGCATCCAGTAGGCGTCGAGGTCCTGGTACATCGCGGGTCTCCTGTGGGCGCGGGCCGGCCCATGCCTTCCCAGCATGGTTCACCCCCGCGCGAAGTCAAGCGCCAGTCTAGGCGGGGGCGTGCGCAATAGGCTTGCGCAATGGGGGTGGGGAAGCCCTGGCCTTTCGCATAAGATGCGAACATTCATCCGTTATGCACAATCCCATGCGCCCCTTGCTGCCTTCTGTGCAACTCGATGCGATCGACCGCGCCATTCTGGAGGTCCTGCAGGAGGATGCACGCCTGACGAACGTCGAACTGGCCGAGCGGGTGCACCTGTCGCCGTCGGCCTGCCTGCGCCGGGTCCGTCAACTGGAAGAAGCCGGCGTGATTGCGCAGTACGTGGCGTTGCTCAACCCCAAGAGCGTGGGGCAGCCCGGCACCTCCTTCACCATCGTCAACGTCGAGCGGACCACGCCCGACACCCTGCGCAGCTTCGAGCAGGCCGTGCGCGACGAGCCGCAGATCCTCGACTGCTTCTACGTGGCAGGCAGCAACGACTACCTGCTGCGCTTCACTTACCGCGATGCCGAGGACCTCGAACGCTTCCACGCGGACGTGCTGGCGCGTCTGCCAGGTGTCGTGCGATCGAACTCGATGCTGGTGCTGCGCACCGTCAAGAAGACGACGGCGCTGCCGTTGTGACGCCGGCGCTGCGGGCCATGCGGCCGCACAGGTAGGTCCAGACGAAGGCTGCGGCGGCCTGGCTCGTCAGTTCTGCGTGGTCGTAGGGTGGCGCCACTTCCACGCAGTCCATGCCCACGAAAGGCAGGTCGGCCAGTTCCTCCAGCAAAGTCAGGACCTGGGTGCTCGTGAGCCCCCCCGGCTCGGGCGTGCCCGTGCCCGGCGCGAAGCTGGGGTCGAGGCAGTCGATGTCCAGCGTGAGATACATCGGTGGCCGACCAGACGCCTGCCAGCGCTCGCGGATGGCCTGGACGACCGGAGCCATGCCGGCCGGGCCATCCCGTCCACGCAGGTCCCGGGCCGTGAAGATCTGCCCACCGCGATCGCGAACGTACTCGCGCGCGGCCCGCTCCCCCGACGAGCGGATGCCGATCTGCGTGACACATTCCGGCACCACCAGACCTTGCTGAAAGGCTTCATGCACCCAGGTGCCGTGCCCGCTGGGCTCGCCGAAGTGGTCCTCCCAGGTGTCGCAGTGGGCATCGAAGTGCACCACCGCCAGGGGCTGTCCCAGCCATTCGCGGTAGGCCTGCAGCAAGGGCAGGGTGATGGAGTGATCGCCGCCCAGCCACACCATGTGGTGCTGGCGGATGAGCGTCTTCACGAGAGGTGCCATCGCGTAGCGCATGTCTGCCAGCGATGTGTTGGGCAGCGGCAGGTCGCCACGATCGGTGAGCTGGTTTTGCGGCGCCACATCGAAATGAGGATGGATGCCGTCGCACAGCATGTGGCTGGCTTCCCGGATGGCACGCGGGCCGAAGCGAGCGCCCGGTCGGTTGGTGACGGCGCCGTCCCAGGCAATGCCCCCGATCCCGTAGGGACGGGCCAGCTCGTTGCGGGCGGACTTCAGGAAGCTGCTGTCGGACAGGAAGGCAAAGGCTGTCATGGAAAAGTGCGGAAGCAGGGCGTGACGTCCACTCTAGACCAAGGCACTTTTTGCATCACGCAATTTTGTTTTCTTGATGTGAAAAGTGCTGATGCGGCGGCGCGCCATTTTTTTTCATTGTGGTAGAGATAATTTTATATCGCAAAAAGTATCGCATAAGATGTTGATTTTATTGAGTTTGATGAAGAGTCTTATATAAGACACAAGTGTTGGCGAAGGGCTGCTGTCTCCCTATGCTTGAGTCCATTGCAACCCTTCATCTCTCTCTTGCAGAACGGAGCCTCTCATGACCAAGCTGACCCGTGAACAACAAGCCGCCGCACTCGAAAAGGAATGGGCTGAAAACCCCCGCTGGAAAGGCATCAAGCGTGGCTACTCTGCCGCCGATGTGGTGCGCCTGCGGGGTTCGGTGCAGATCGAGCACACGCTGGCCAAGCGCGGCTCCGAGAAGCTGTGGAACCTGGTCAACACCGAACCCTTCGTCAACGCCCTGGGCGCCCTGACGGGTAACCAGGCCATGCAGCAGGTCAAGGCGGGCCTCAAGGCCATCTATCTGTCGGGATGGCAGGTTGCCGGTGACGCCAACCTGGCCGGCGAGATGTACCCCGACCAGTCGCTGTATCCCGCCAACTCGGTTCCCGCCGTCGTGCGCCGTATCAACAACACCTTCCAGCGTGCCGACCAGATCCAGTGGTCCGAGGGCAAGGACGACATCGACTTCTTCGCTCCCATCGTGGCCGATGCCGAAGCAGGCTTCGGCGGCGTGCTCAACGCCTTCGAACTGATGAAGTCCATGATCGAGGCCGGTGCCGCCGGCGTGCACTTCGAGGACCAGCTCGCATCGGTGAAGAAGTGCGGCCACATGGGTGGCAAGGTGCTCGTGCCCACCCGCGAAGCCGTGGCCAAGCTGGTGGCAGCGCGTCTGGCCGCCGACGTGATGGGCACGCCCACTGTGCTGATCGCCCGTACCGATGCCGAGGCTGCTGACCTTGTCACCAGCGATGTGGACGACAACGACAAGCCCTTCTGCACCGGCGAGCGCACCGTGGAAGGCTTCTTCCGCACCAAGCCGGGCCTGGAGCAGGCCGTGTCCCGCGGTCTGGCCTATGCCCCTTACGCTGACATGATCTGGTGCGAGACCGGCAAGCCGGATCTGACCTACGCCAAGAAGTTCGCCGAAGCCATCCACAAGCAGTTCCCCGGCAAGCTGCTGAGCTACAACTGCTCGCCGTCGTTCAACTGGAAGAAGAACCTGGACGATGCGACCATCGCCAAGTTCCAGCGCGAGCTGGGCGCCATGGGCTACAAGTTCCAGTTCATCACGCTGGCCGGCTTCCACAGCCTGAACTACTCGATGTTCAACCTGGCCTATGGCTACGCCCGCAACCAGATGAGCGCCTTCGTGGAACTGCAGGAAGCCGAGTTCGCCGCCGCCGAGAAGGGCTTCACCGCCGTGAAGCACCAGCGCGAGGTGGGCACGGGCTACTTCGATGCCGTGACCACGACCATCGAGCGCGAGGCCTCCACCGCCGCGCTGAAGGGTTCGACCGAAGACGAGCAGTTCTTCGACGAAAAGCACGGCTGATCCCGGCTCTGACTGCCGGCCGCAAAGGCCGGCGGATGGAGACGCTCCGCATCCTGGTGGATGTCTTGGCCCGCAGGCTTAACCGCCCGCGGGTCTTTTTTTGGCACTGCGGTACAATCAGGTCATTGTTTTCTGGCAAGAGCGAGAAAGGCACGACGGGTTATGACACCGCGAACTTCGACCCCCTTCACCACAGAGGTCTAGTCGGTCGGCCGCGGCTTTCGTTCGTCTTTGTTCTTCCTGATGAAAAGCGCGGCGCCCCCCGCGCTTTTTTGTTTCTGGAGATCCTTCATGGTTAGCGTTCTACTCCCCGATGGCTCGCGACGCGAGTTTCCCGCTCCGGTGTCTGTGGCCGAGGTGGCCGGCTCGATCGGCGCTGGCCTGGCCAAGGCTGCCCTGGCAGGGCGCATTGGCCGGGGCGATGCGGCCCGGCTGGTGGACACGAGCTACGTGATCGAGGGGCAGGATGTCCCGCTGGCGATCGTGACCGACAAGGACGACGACGGCTTGGACATCATGCGCCACTCCACGGCCCACCTGCTGGCCTACGCCGTGAAGGAACTGTTCCCCGATGCCCAGGTGACCATCGGCCCGACGGTGGAGAACGGCTTCTACTACGACTTCTCCTACAAGCGCCCCTTCACCCCCGAGGATCTGGCGGCCATCGAAAAGAAGATGGCCGAGCTGGCGAAGAGGGATGAGAAGGTCGTGCGCAAGGTCATGCCGCGCGACGAGGCCGTGGCCTACTTCAAAAGCCTGGGGGAGCACTACAAGGCCGAGATCATCGCCAGCATCCCGGCCGGTGAGGACGTGTCGCTCTACAGCGAAGGCAACTTCACCGACCTGTGCCGTGGCCCGCACGTGCCCAGCACGGGCAAGCTCAAGCACTTCAAGCTGATGAAGGTGGCCGGTGCCTACTGGCGTGGCGATCACCGCAACGAGCAACTGCAGCGCATCTACGGCACGGCCTGGGCCACCAAGGAAGAGCTCCAGCAGTACCTGCACATGCTGGAGGAAGCCGAAAAGCGCGACCACCGCAAGCTCGGGCGCGAACTGGACCTCTTCCATCTGGACGAGCATGCGCCGGGGCTCGTGTTCTGGCACCCCAGGGGATGGACGCTGTGGCAGCAGGTCGAGCAGTACATGCGCGCGGTGTACCGCGACAACGGCTACCTGGAGGTCAAGGGCCCGCAGATTCTGGACAGGACGCTGTGGGAGAAGACCGGCCACTGGGACAAGTACCGGGACAACATGTTCACGACGGAGAGCGAAAAGCGCGACTACGCGCTCAAGCCCATGAACTGCCCGGGTCATCTGCTCATCTTCAAGCAGGGCATCAAGAGCTACCGCGACCTGCCGCTGCGCTACGGCGAGTTCGGCCAGTGCCACCGCAATGAACCGACCGGGGGGCTGCACGGCATCATGCGTGTGCGCGGTTTCACGCAGGACGATGGCCACATCTTCTGTACCGAAGACCAGATCCTGGACGAATGCGTGGCCTACACGGCGCTTTTGCAAAAGGTGTACAAGGACTTCGGCTTCGAGCAGATCATCTACAAGGTCGCCACGCGGCCCGAGGCCCGCATCGGCTCGGACGAGTCCTGGGACAGGGCCGAGCACGCCTTGATGGAAAGCCTGCGCCGAGCCGGCTGTGAGTTCGAAATTGCCCCCGGTGATGGGGCCTTCTACGGTCCGAAGATCGAGTACACGCTCAAGGACGCCCTGGGACGCCAGTGGCAATGCGGCACGATGCAGGTGGATTTTTCCATGCCGCAACGACTGGGTGCCGAATATGTGGCGGAAGACGGCCACCGGAAGCCGCCAGTCATGCTGCACCGAGCCATCGTTGGCAGCCTGGAGCGGTTCATCGGCATTCTGATCGAACAGCATGCCGGTGCCTTGCCGGCTTGGCTGGCGCCCGTGCAGGTGGTGATTGCCAACATCACCGATGCCCAGGCCGACTACGTCCAGGAAGTGGCCAAAACGCTTCAAAAACAAGGACTTAGGATTGCGACCGATTTGCGCAACGAGAAAATCACGTATAAAATCCGTGAGCATTCCTTGCAGAAGGTTCCGTACATCCTCGTCCTTGGCGACAAGGAAAAAGCGTCCGGGGCCGTTGCGGTGCGCGCCCGAGGCAATCAGGATCTCGGTGTGATGAGCCTCGAATCCTTCGTTCAGAAGGTCGCGAGCGACATTGCCCAGAAGCTGTGACGCGCGGGGTGGGGCCCCACCCCGTCGTACGCCTGTTGCCGTTGGGCGCGTGTGATTTATTTATGGGCTTGTCCCTGGGGATCTGAACCATCGCTACTTTCCTTGACCGTCGCATTCCGAACGCGGAGCGCAAGCATCGACTGAACCGTGAGATCACTGCACCCGAGGTGCGTCTGAACGGGCCTGACAATGAGCCGCTGGGCATCGTGAGCCTCTCTGAGGCGCTGCGCATGGCCGCTGAAGCCGACGTCGATCTGGTGGAGATCGCCGCGACGGCCACGCCGCCGGTGTGTCGCCTGATGGACTACGGCAAGTTCAAGTACCAGGAGCAGAAGAAGGCGCACGAGGCGAAGCAGAAGCAGCACGTCATCGACATCAAGGAAGTGAAGTTCCGCCCCGGTACCGACGAGGGGGATTACCAGATCAAGCTGCGCAATCTGCGCCGCTTCCTGGAAGACGGGGACAAGGGCAAGGTAACGCTGAGATTCCGCGGGCGTGAGATCACGCACCAGGAGATCGGCATGAAGTTGCTGGAGCGTGTGCGAGATGACCTGGCTGACGTGAGCGTCGTCGAAAACATGCCCAAACTCGAAGGCCGCCAGATGATCATGATTCTGGCGCCGAAGAAAAAGAAATGATCACCCGCGGGTGATCCGCTCCCCGGCGACGGTTGGTCGCCGCGCCGGGGCAAGTGGCCCGGGGCAACCAAGCCCGCGAAAGGTTCGCGGCGCCTCACGGGCACAACCAAGAAGGAGCAGTCATGCCCAAGATGAAGACCAAGAAGAGCGCGGCCAAGCGGTTCCGCGTTCGCCCGGGTGGCACCGTCAAGCGGGGCCAGGCGTTCAAGCGCCACATCCTCACCAAGAAGTCGACCACTCGCAAGCGTCAGCTGCGGGGTGCGACCAACGTTCACGACACCAACATGGGTCACATCGCTCAGATGATGCCCTTTGCTGGCCTGTAAACACTCGGTTGAAGGAGAAAACACATGCCTCGCGTCAAACGTGGTGTTACCGCCCGCGCCCGCCACAAGAAGGTTCTGGCCCTCGCCAAGGGCTTCCGGGGTCGCCGGAAGAACGTCTTCCGCATCGCCAAGCAGGCGGTGATGAAGGCTGGGCAATACGCCTACCGTGACCGCCGCGCCAAGAAGCGCGTGTTCCGCCAGCTCTGGATCGCCCGTATCAATGCGGCGGCCCGTGAGCAAGGCCTGACCTACAGCAAGTTCATGAACGGCATCAAGAAGGCGGCGATCGAGATCGACCGCAAGGTGCTGGCCGACCTCGCTGTGCACGATCCCGCTGCGTTTGGCAGCATCGTTGCCAAGGTGAAGGCCCAACTCGCTGCTTGATCGCCATGAGGACGGCCCGGGACCACCGGGCCCGACATGGCGGCTCCTTCGACAGCCTGTCGAAGGCAGCCGGAAAGGCCGACGAAGGGTTCGGCCTTTTTTTATTGCCGCCAGATGCACTCCGAGGCCCAGGCCTCGGGCTCACAGACGCCCAGACAGCATGAACGAACTCGAACAACTGGTCCGCACTGCTCACGCTGAGTTCGACAGTGCAACCACTCCGGCCGAGCTGGAGAACGCGAAGGCCCGCTTCCTGGGCAAATCGGGTCGCCTGACCGAGCTGCTCAAAGGCCTGGGTGCGCTGACCCCCGACGAGAAGAAGACCCGTGGTGCGGCCATCAACGATGCCAAGCAGCAGATCGAGGCGGCGCTCCACCAGCGCCGCCAGGCACTGGCCGACGCGGAACTGGAGCGGCAGCTGCGGGCCGAAGCGCTGGATGTGACCCTGCCGGGTCGCCGGCGCGGCAGTGCGGGCCTGCACCCCGTCACGCGCGCCATGGAGCGCATCGAAGCGATTTTCGGGTCGATGGGCTTCGAGGTCGCTGATGGCCCCGAGATCGAGTCCGACTGGTTCAACTTCACGGCCTTGAACACGCCGGAAGACCATCCCGCGCGTTCGATGCACGATACCTTCTACGTGGAAGGCGGGCATCTGCTGCGCACGCACACCAGCCCGATGCAGATCCGCCATGCCGTGCAGCATGTCAAGCGTCATCGCGCGCTGCTTGACGCCGGGCTTCCCATGCCCGACATCCGCGTGATCGCCCCGGGCCGCACCTATCGCGTGGACAGCGACGCCACCCACTCGCCGATGTTCCACCAGGTCGAGGGTCTGTGGGTGGGTGAGAACGTGAGCTTCAAGGACCTGAAGTCGGTTTACGTGAACTTCCTCCAGGAGTTCTTCGAGACCCGCGACATGCGCATCCGCTTCCGGCCGAGCTACTTCCCCTTCACCGAGCCCAGCGCCGAAATCGACATGATGTTCGGCAGCGGGCCGCTCAAGGGCCGCTGGCTGGAAGTGTCCGGCTCTGGCCAGGTGCACCCCCAGGTGATCCGCAACATGGGGCTGGACCCGGAGCGCTACATTGGCTTCGCCTTTGGTTCAGGCATCGATCGCCTGGCCATGTTGCGCTACGGCGTGAGCGACCTGCGGCTCTTCTTCGACGGCGACCTGCGCTTCCTGTCGCAGTTCCGCTGAGTCCCCTTCATCCCGTTTCCCACACCTCTTTCCGAGGAAGTCGACGTGCAATTTCCTGAGTCCTGGTTGCGTGAGTTCTGTGATCCACCGCTGAGCACCGAAGCCCTGGCCGAGCTGCTCACGATGGCAGGCCTGGAAGTGGAGGACCTGCGCCCCGTGGCCCCGCCGTTCACGTCCGTGGTCGTGGCGCAGGTGATGGAAGTGCAGCGTCACCCGAATGCGGACCGTCTGAACGTGTGTCGCGTGGATGCCGGCACGGGCGAGATGCTGCAGATCGTGTGCGGCGCGCCCAACGTGAAGGCTGGGATCAAGGTGCCCTGCGCGCTGGTGGGCGCAGAATTGCCGCCGGCAGAGGAGGGCGGCGAGACTTTCCGGATCAAGCTCGGCAAGCTGCGTGGCGTGGAAAGCCAGGGCATGCTGTGCTCTGCGCGCGAGCTGAAGCTGTCGGAGGATCACGGCGGTCTGTTGATCCTGGCCGAGGACGCGCCTGTGGGCCTCGACGTGCGTGAGCACCTGGGGCTGGACGACACGCTGTTCACGCTCAAGCTCACCCCCAATCTGGCGCATTGCCTGAGTGTCTACGGCATCGCTCGCGAGGTGTCGGCGCTCACGGGGGCGCCACTCAGAACACCGGACTTCCCACCTGTGTCGGTGGGTCACGACGCCCGGCTTCCCGTCAGGATCGAGGCGCCGGACCTTTGCGGGCGCTTCTCTGGTCGCATCATCCGCAACGTGAACCCGCGTGCGGCCACACCAGCATGGATGGTCGAGCGGCTCGCGCGCTGCGGCCAACGGTCGGTCAACGCGCTGGTCGACATCTCGAACTATGTGATGTTCGAGTTCGGCCGGCCGTCCCATATCTTCGACCTCGACAAGATCCAGGGCGGACTGACGGTGCGCTGGGGGCGCCGGGGTGAGCAGCTCGAACTGCTGAACGGCAACACCATCGAGGTGGACGAGCAGGTGGGCGTGATCGCCGATGACCAGGCTGTCGAGTCCCTGGCGGGGATCATGGGAGGGGAAGCCACGGCGACCTCCGACGACACTCGCAACATCTATGTCGAGGCTGCGTTCTGGTGGCCCAAGGCGGTGGCAGGGCGCTCGCGCCGCTACAACTTCTCCACCGATGCCGGGCATCGCTTCGAGCGGGGAGTGGACCCTGCGCTGACGGTGGAGCACATCGAGCGCATTTCGCAGCTGGTGATCGACATCTGTGGTGGTGAAGCCGGCCCGATGGATGACCAGATCCTCGCGGTGCCCGAGCGCAAGCCTGTCAGTCTGCGCGTGGACCGGGCCTGCAAGGTCATCGGCATGCCCGTCACGCAGGAAGAATGCGCTGGCGTGTTCGAGCGACTGGGCCTGGCCTTCACCCAGGAGCCGGGGCGACTGACGGTGCAGCCACCGAGCTGGCGCTTCGACCTGCAGATCGAGGAAGACCTGATCGAGGAAGTGATCCGGGTGCTGGGCTATGGGCGCCTGCCCGATACGCCACCGTTGGCTCCCGTGGTGGCCAAGGTGCGATCCGAGTCACGCCGCGGGCTGCATGCCGTGCGTCATGCCCTTGCGGCGCTGGACTACCAGGAAACGCTCAATTTCAGCTTTGTCGAGCCGCAGTGGGAGCAGGACTTCGCCGGCAACGAGCGCCCCATTGCGCTGCTCAACCCCATTGCCGCACCGCTGAGCGTGATGCGCTCCAGCCTGATTGGCAGCCTGGTGCAGGTCTTGCGTTTCAATCTCGCACGCAAGGCGTCGCGCGTGCGAGTCTTCGAAGCGGGTCGGGTGTTCCTGCGCGATGACTCGGTGACCGAGTCCGACACCACCGTGGCCGGGCTGCGCCAGCCCCTGCGCATCAGTGGTCTGGCTTACGGCTCGAGCGTGGAACTGCAATGGGGCCAGGATGATCGTCCCGTAGACTTCTTTGATGTGAAGGGGGATGTGGAGGCACTGCTTGCACCCCTGCCACTGCGTTTCGAGCCGGCCAGCCACCCTGCGATGCACCCCGGGCGCTGTGCACGTGTGCTGATGGATGGCCGTGAGATCGGCCACGTGGGAGAACTGCATCCGCGCTGGCGGCAGCGCTACGAGCTGCCCATGGCACCTGTCGTGTTCGAACTCGATGCCGATGCCGTGCTGGAGCGCCGCTTGCCGGCCTACGAACCGATTGCCCGTCATCAGGCGGTGGTGCGAGACATCGCCGTGATCGTGCGCGATGGTGTGAGCCACGATGCTCTGCTGGACGCTGCGCATGCTGCACCGACCGAGGGCTTGCTTCGGGATGCCGTACTGTTCGATGTGTACCGCCCCAAGAGCCCCACGCCCGAAATCGGTGTGGGGGAGCGCAGCATGGCCCTGAGGTTGGAACTGCTGGACGACAAAGGGGGGCTGACCGACGAACGCATCGACGCCGTCGTGCGGGCCGTGGTGGACAGCCTGGCCTCGCGCGTGGGCGCGCGATTGCGGGCCTGATCGAGAAGGAGCGAACGAGATGGACCGCGTGATCCTGCCAGTGATCGAGACTCCCACCTTGACCAAGGCGGAACTGGCCGATCTCCTGTTCGAGCGGCTCGGGCTGAACAAGCGCGAGTCCAAGGACATGGTCGAGGCCTTCTTCGAGATCATCCACGCCAGCCTGATGAAGGGCGAGGATGTCAAGCTCTCAGGCTTCGGCAACTTCCAGATCCGGCGCAAGGCACCGCGTCCGGGGCGCAACCCACGCACGGGTGAGTCCATCCCGATCAAAGCCCGCAATGTGGTCACATTTCACGCCAGCCACAAACTGAAGGGCCTGGTGCAAGGGGACACCCCGCTGGGGGAAGACTTCGAGTAAAGTCTTAGCTTTCCCCTACGATCTCATTGATTTTCAATGGAGAAAGCGCTCCCAGCGATTCCAGCCAAGCGCTACTTCACCATCGGTGAGGTCAGCGAGCTGTGCGGTGTGAAGCCCTATGTGCTGCGGTACTGGGAACAGGAGTTCACGCAGCTCAAGCCGATGAAGCGGCGTGGCAACCGGCGCTATTACCAGCACCACGAGGTGTTGCTGATCCGTCGCATCCGCGAGTTGCTGTACGAGCATGGATTCACCATCAGCGGGGCGCGCAATCGCCTGGCTGAGATGGGCCCCCAAGGGCGCCTGGCCGGCGCAGCCTTACCGGACTCCATGGGCAGCTTCGAGGAAATGAGTACCGATGCGCCCGAGAGTTTTGGTGATGAGGAGGAGTCACCGCCGTGCGCATCGGGGCAATCCGTCGCTCTCGCATCACCACCCCCTGCGGCCGTGCTCACCGAAGGTCCCATGAGTCTTGCCCGGGTGCGAGAGGAACTGATTTCGATACGCACTCTACTGGCACAAGAGTGAATTTTCTGTCTATAATGCAAGGCTTCGTCGGGGTGTAGCGCAGCCTGGTAGCGCACTTGCATGGGGTGCAAGGGGTCGCGAGTTCGAATCCCGCCACCCCGACCATCGAACGGCAGAGCCCGGTGTCCACAAGACACCGGGCTTTTTGCTTGGTGCCCGGCGCGCTCACGCCAACCTTCGCTACATTGCACGCATGATCTTGCGTGGTCGCTGCCATGTTTGCTGCGCTGGCTAGTCACCCTTGGGCCTACCCGATGCTCGAGGTGGTGCACATCGTCGGCATCGCGTTGCTGCTCGGCAACCTCGTGTTGCTGGAGCTTCGTGTGTGGGGATGGGCCAGCCAGGTGCCGGTGGCACCGCTGGCCCGACTGAGCCTCACGCTTGCCCTGGCGGGCTTTGGCCTGGCTGCGGTCTCCGGCCTGGTGATGTTTGCCACGGCACCGATGGAACTGCTGGCCAATCGCGCGTTCACAGTCAAGATGTTCCTGCTCATGCTGGCAGGCTGCAACGCGGCCTTCTTCCATGCGCGCGGCTCTTTGGTGCGTCTGGACGGAGTGGCCAGGGGCCTGATGCTGGTCTCTACAGCGCTTTGGCTGTTGGTGATCACCTGCGGGCGGTGGATCGGCTATTGGTGAAGGAGCCTCTCGATGATGGACCGACGAGATTTCTTGCGAACCGCTACGGCACTGGGCGGCTCAGCCTGTGCGGGCTGGGCCTGGGCTCACCATGGATGGAGCAGCTTCGACCAGGATCGCCCCCTCTACCTGGAAGGGCGAGTGGCGGAGGTGCGCTGGCGCAACCCGCACGCCGAACTGGTGCTGGAGGTGCCGGCCGACCTGCAATTGCCTGCCGATCTGGCCCGCCGCGAACTGCCCCGACAGAGTGCCCCGGTGGATGGGGCGGCGCTGCTGGCCAGGACTGGCTTGCCGACACGCAAGGACACGCGATGGGAGGTTGAACTGGCGCCGCTGTTTCGCCTGAATCAATGGCAGATGCCGCAGATCGCCACAGGCGCGCGGGTGGCGGTGGTGGGCTTCACGTTCAAGGAGGAGAAGGGCGACGCGCTGCTGCGTGCGGAGTACCTCTTCCTCGACGGGAAGATCTACGGCTTGCGGTCTGCGCCTGCCTGAATCCGTTGCGGCCCATGGATCGACAGGGGCTCAGCGGTTCGTTTCACGCTGAATGAGCCACTGGCTGCTTTCCTGGCGCCAGGTCAGGACCTTGTGCATCTTGTCGCTGTAGTCGAGCGATGTGTAGGTCTGGTCGAAGGCCGTTTCGATGGTGTCCGGTGCCAGGGTGCGGGTGCGAATGCTGTCCAGTGTGAGTCCGATCGGGCCGGGCTTGGTGACTCGCGTGCGTCGTTGGGCCAGCCATTCGTCATAGCTCATCGTCACGGGCTCGAAACGCGCTGAGTAGAAGCCCATGTAGCGGGGCAGATCCTTGGCCCGCCAGGCGGCCGCCCAGCCATCCAGCTGCTGGAGCACGCTGCCAACGGCACTTCCGCTGTCGGCCGGGGCGGCGGGAGGGGCCGATGAGGTCGATGGCGTTGCCGAAGGCTCGGGGGCGGCCCCAGCGGGAGTGGGGGCGAGGAGCCTGCGGGCGCGTTCGTCGAGTTCGGTGCGTGGCGTGGTCTCTACCACAGGGGCGCTGACGGGGCAGCGCTGTGCGCCGTCATCGCCGGCACTCCAGCCGGCATCCGGCGCGGCGTCTTCCAGTGGGCGACTCAGGCCCAGTGAAGGGAGCAACTCACCCATGGCGGCTTGTGTGCGCAGCCGGGCAATGTCGAGATCATGGCGCGCGTTTGCATAGGCGCGTCGGGCCGTGTACAGCTCGTTCTCGGCATTCAGCAGGTCCAGCAGGCTGCGCTGCCCGATGTCGAACTGCCGGCGGTAGGCATTGCGTGCCTTCTCGATGGCGATCTGATTGGCCTCCAGGTACTGGAGCTGATCGACAAGCTTGCGGGTGTCGTTGTAGGCGATGCTGGCGGTCTGGATCACATCGCGGCAGGTCGCATCCCGCTCGTCGGCGGCCTGATTCATCAGGCTTGCAGCCTGACGGACCCGGGCTTGATCGGCACCACCGTTATAGAGGTTCCAGTTGAGCACGATTTCACCCACGGTGTCGCGCTTCTGGCCGGCCAGGCCTTCGTAGTTGTGGCCTGCACCGGTGCGCACGCGGGCCTCCACTCGCGGCTGGTAGGCGGCTTCGCGGATGGAGGCCTGCGAGCGTGCAGCACGCAGGTTCTCGACCGCTGCGGAAACCGCAGCGCTGCGTGAGAGGGCGGCCTGCAGCACCGCCTGGTTTGACGCCGGGGCAGGCAGGCTGCTGAGTTCGATGGCTGCCAAGGAGCGTTGAGGCAATGACCCGACAATGCGCTGGTAGCGGGCCGTGACGTCGTGCAGGTTGGCGATTTCCGTGTTCAGGTTCGCATCGGCAAGCGCCAGACGGGCGCCGGCCTGTTCCAGGTCCACGCCTCGCCCGATGCCCGCCTTGAAGCGCTGCTGGATCTGGTCGAACGAGGCCTTGTGCTGGACGTAGTTGTCCTCGGCGAGACGGACCAGCTCCTGAAAGCGCGCCACATCGTAGTAAGCCCGCAGGGCTTCGAGGGCCACCTGCTCAGAGACACTGACCAGCTCGAAATACCGGACCATGCGGCTGTGACCGGCCCGGCGCTGGTCGTTGCGGCCGGCGAGCCCGTCCCACAGCACCTGGGTAAGCCCCAGCGAGACGCCGGTGCGGTCGAGCGTGTCGTTGGCTGGGGTGCGGTTGTCGAAACGATCACGCTCCCGCCCGGCATTGGCACTCAGGTCGAGCCGGGGGCGGTAGGCAGCGCGAGCTGCTTCACTGTCGTGCTCTGCAGCGCGGTAGGCGTTCAGTCGAGCCGCCACGTCAGGGTTGCTCTGCAGCGCCTGGCGGGCCACCTCCTGCAATGGGGCTGGCAGCCCACCGGCTGCTGGGGTCTGGGCCTGGGCAAGTGAGAAGGTCAGGAGCAGGGACAGGGAGAGAGGGCGCAGGCGGGGGATCATCGCGACGTCATTCATGATGGGCCGGGGCAGTCTAGCGAGGCAGCGAGAATCGCTCCCCCCTTGCCTGAGGGGGATCCGTGCAATCTGTCACGAAGTTTGTGCATGTCACGGCATGGTTTGGCACCGCTCACCGAATTGCCTCGCCTCGGTGCGGCATCTCCCGTGTTGGATGGGCTCGGTTCGCGCTAGGCTTGCGGCCACATGTTTGCTTGCACTGCACGGCTCTCGGTCCCGCGCTGGCATGCCGTTGCCTGGCGTGCGGCACGGCGTCGCATCGTCTCGGCGCTATGCACCGTGCTGCTGGCCGCTGCCATGGTATGGGCCACATCGGCGCCCGACGCCCAGCGCATGGCGCGTGCCGCACAGGCTTTGGGGGCTCAGGCCGTCGCCGGCAGCCAGGCGCTCATGATGCTGCTCGGCAGCCTGGACCTGACGGACGAGCGCCGCCTGCTCGCGGAAGTGAACGGGTTCTTCAACCGTCGTGTGGTGTTCCAGGATGATGTTGACGTCTGGGGTGTGGTGGACCATTGGGCCAGCCCGCTGGAAACACTGAACAAGGGGGCGGGCGACTGCGAAGACTTCGCACTGGCAAAGTACTTCAGCCTGCTCAGCGCCGGGGTGCCGGCAGAGCGGATGCGGCTCGTGTACGTGCGTGCGCGCATCGGTGGTGTGAACGGGGTGAGCCAGGCCCACATGGTGCTGGCTTACTATGCCGAGCCCTCGGCGGAGCCGCTCATCCTGGACAACCTCATCGATGACATCCGCCCGGCTTCGAGGCGTCCCGACCTGACGCCCGTCTTCAGCTTCAACACGCAAGGCCTGTGGCAGGGTGTGGGCACGACGCTGGCAGGTGATCCGACCGCAAGGTTGTCGCGCTGGCGCGATGTCCTGACCAAGGCCCGCCAGGAAGGATTCCTGCCATGACCATGAATTTGATTGGAGGGGTTGCATGTCGTTGATCCGGCAGATGTGGCTGGTAGTGCTCACCACGGTGGTGCTGGCATTCGCAGGCAGTTTTGCGGTGACCATCGTGTCGGCCCGGGAGTACGTGCAGACCCAGCTGCGAGTGAAGAACAGCGACAACGCGGCGGCACTGGCACTCACCCTGTCGCAGCAGGGGGGGGACTGGGAACTGATGGAGTTGCTGGTGGCGGCACAGTTCGACACGGGCTTTTACGAGCGGGTGAGCCTCCAGGGTGTCGATGGCCGGACGATCGAACGCCGCATGAGTGGGGTGCCGATGGATGCTCCTGGCTGGTTCGTGGAGATGGTGCCGCTCGACTCGGTGCCGGGTGTGGCCCAGGTGTCCGATGGCTGGCGCGCCTTGGGCGCCGTCACGGTCGTCAGTCATGCCGGCTATGCCTACCGCGACCTGTGGCGGGCCACGGTGCAGGCGGGGATCTGGCTGTCGGTGGTTGGCCTGCTGGCTGGCCTCATGGGGCATTTCATGGTGGGTGGCATCCGGCGGCCTCTCGGTTCCACCGTACGCCAGGCACAGGCCCTGGTGAACGGGCAGTATCTGACGGTGGACGAGCCGCGGGTACCCGAGTTGCAGCGGTTGACACGGGCCATGAACGCCATGGTGCAGCGGGTGAAGCTGGCCTTCGAGGAGCAGGCTTTGCAGGTGGAGACCTTGCGCCTGCAGGCCAGCCAGGACCCGCTCACGGGCGTGCTGCTGCGGCAACCGACACTGACGGCGCTTGAGCAAGCGCTTTCACGGGACGATGCGGCTGCGCATGGGCGCGTGATCCTCGTGCGTCTGTGCGATCTGGCAGGGGTGAATGTCCGGCTCGGTCGGCGCGAAACGGATGAGCTGATCGCGGCGGTCGCACAAACGCTCAAGGGGCATACGGAAGGGCTGGCAGAGGCGAGCCTGGGCCGCCTCAATGGATCGGATTTTGTGGCCATCTGGCCTGGACAACCGGTGTGCTCGCAGCAGCTGGAGACGTTGCGGGATGCGCTGAAGGCTGCCTGCGAAGCCCAGGGCAAAGGGCATGCGGCGGTGGTGCTGGCTGCCACGGGCTATCGGCATGGCGAGCCGCTGTCCACCGTCCTGGCGCGGGCAGACGAGGCGTTGGCGCGAGCGGAGGCCCTGGGGCCTTTTGCCTCTTTCGTGATGGACATCGACACCCCGGCGGTTCTTCCTGGCGGAGAGGCTGCCTGGAAGCGTTCCTTGTCGGAGGCCTTGGCTGCGCGTCGCTTCGCGTTGGGGCACTATCCGGTGCGCAATGCGGCGGGCGATCTGGTGCATCTGGAGTGCCCGCTGCGCATCCAGCTGGTCGCCGGGAGGGGCCATGAGCCTGCGTCGGTCTGGCTCCCGCTGGCTTTGCGCACGCATGCCGTTGATGTGGTGGATCTGGCGGCCGTGACCGAGGCCCTGAAGTGCATCGGCATGGACGCACAGCCGCGGGCCGTCAATCTGGCCACTCACTCGCTGGCGGCAACCGGGTTCGGCACGAGGTTGCGCGACGTGCTGCGCGACGCAGGGGGCGCAGCGGCCCAACTGTGGCTGGAGCTGCCCGAGTCTGCGGCGATCGAGCACCCCGCCCTGGTCCGAGATCTCTCGCAGCAGCTCAAGGGGTCGGGCGTGCGGCTGGGTCTTGAGCATGCCGGCCAGAGGCTGGCTCGCGTCGATCGTCTCTACGAAATGGGACTGGATTTCGTGAAGATCGATGCACGTTTCGTGCGGGGGGTGGCACACGAGCCTGCGGTGGCGCAGTTCCTGCGTGGCACGGCCACACTGGCCCATGGCCTGGGCCTGCAGGTGTACGCCGAAGGCGTCACCGACCCTGCAGACCTGCCGGCGCTGTGGGCTTGCGGGTTCGACGGCGCGACCGGCCCGGCCGTGGCCTGAACCGGACGACGCCGCCCATCGCTGCGTCAGTCGCTGAGCAGCTTGCCTCGCGCCAGCAGGTCCTGGATGATTTGCTGGTCGCTGGTGAAGGACTGAACCAGATCCACATTGTTCAGCTGAATCACCTGGTCGACAGCGCTCGCGGAGAACCCGCCAGCAAATCCCCCGGTCGTGCTGATCGAGATGGTGGTGGTGGTGCTCGCACCGCTTCCCGATGTGGAGAAGTGCAGGTAGTTCGACAGGTTGCCGTGCGATTCACCGACCAGCAGGTCGCGCAGGTCGAGCACGTCGCCCTGGGGACCGGTGCTGTTGTTGAAGTCGGTGATGGTGTCCACCGCGGGCGTTCCCACAACGCCACCGTCGCCGAAGTGCCAGCGGAAGACATCGGCGCCCGTGCCACCCGTCAGGGTGTCATTGCCGGTCCCTCCCACGAGGATGTCGTTGCCCGCGCCACCATTCAGCGTGTCGTTGCCGGCGCCGCCATAGAGGACGTCATGGCCGTCCTCACCATTCAATGTGTCGTTGCCAGTGCCCCCATGAACCAGATCATGGCCGTTGCCGGCATTGATCGTGTCATTGCCGGCATAGCCGTGGATGAGGTCGGAGCTGTTGCCACTGGCGCCGCTGACGCTGTCGCCCGATTGCGAGCCCGAGTGAACCGTGTTGCCCGTTTCGGCGATGGTGATGGAAATGCTTCGCGAGGTGCTGGCGACACTGCCGTTGGACGCTTCGGTTGCCGTTGCAGTGACGTTCAGGTTGATCGTCCCGGTATAGCCCGAAGCCGGCAAGAGTTGCAGGCCGGGCAGGTCCGCCGGGCTGAGGCTCCATACCCCGCTGCCGAGGTTGGTTCCCGACGAAAGCCTTGCGCCGCTGGGCACGCCGGCGACCGTCACCGACAGGCTTTCCGAGCCGTCTGTGTCCGTCAGCGCGGCGAACAAGGCGAGAGCCACCGGCGCTCCATGGGCGCTGCCCGACGTGGAGAAGCTGGTGCTGGTCAGGTGCAGGCGCGAGTCCTTGCCTGCGTCGCGACCGTTGACGATCACCCAGTCGAACTTGTAGGACCCTGCGGATGCCGCGGTGTAAGCATAGGTGCCATTGAGCGTGCCGGTGCTGGCCCCCGCCTGCTCGGAGGATGTGACCTGGATGGCCTGGCGGTTGCCCGCCGGATCCGTGACGACGAGGATCACGAGGTCGTTGTAGCCGGCGCGGATCTCCGAATCCAGATCCTCGCCGTTGAGAAAGCTCCAGTTGAAGTTGACGGTCGTGCCGGCACTGAGGCTGTAGTTCGCCGTGGTCAGCTTGCCATCAATGGCTGTGACATTGCCTGCGTGCGAACCCGGCGGGTTGAACTGGCTCAATGCGCCGGGGGCAAGACCCAGCTCGGCTTCCAGGTTGGCCGCGGACACGCCATCGCCGTGATTGGTGCCCCGTGTGAAGTTGCTGGGCATGCCCGCGCCCGTGCTGATCATGGTGCTGCCGGGGTTCAGAACCTGGATGATCTCCTGAGCGCCCAGCAGCGGGGTGTCGGCAACGGCGACGACGTTCATGGGCACCGTGCTGGTGGTGCTCAGCGAACCGTCGCTGGTGGTCACCGTCAAGGTTGTGGCTCCATGCACGTTGGCCGCGGGCGTGTAGGTGGTTCCGTTGAGTGCTGCATTGATGGCGGCGGCCGAGCCTGACAGGGTGACGGTGCCCGTTCCATTGCCACTCACGGTGAGGCCGCTGGTGGTAGCGAGCGTCAGCGTGCCGTGACTGACCGACAGGGAGGTGGTCAGGGATGCGCTGTCGATGTCCGCCACCGAGATGGCATTGCCGTTCGCCACTGAGAACACACGAGAGGTGTCTTCATTGAAGGTCTGGAGGCCTGGAACCACATTCACCGGGGCATCGTTCACCGGAGTGACCGTCAGAGTGGCAGTGGCCGGTGTGCTGTCGGTGCCGCCCTCGTTGTCGCGCGCGGCGTACTGGAAGGTTGTGCTGCCGTTCCAGTTGGCGCTGGGCTGGAAATACACCACCGGGCCGGGAACCACGCTGCCGGCCGAGATGACCTGGGTCCGCGCCGCATCGGCGTAAAGCGTTCCATTGGCCGGCAGGTTCTGGATGACGAAGCCGGTCACGGTCCCATCGATGTCGGCGCCGGCGAGCGTGACGGCAAGTACGGAATCTTCGGCGCCCGTGGCGGTCACGTTCGCCGTGGTGGGCATGTCGTTGACCGAGAGGATGTTCAGGCTGACGGTAGCCGTCGACGTTCCACCGTTCCCGTCCGAGACCGTGTAGGTGAAGGAGGCTGGGCCGTGGTAATCAGGGGCCGGCGTGAAGATGATCTGGCCGCCCGAGTATGTCACCGTGCCATTGACGGCATCTTGCACGGAGACGACGCTCAATGGATCGCCGTCCACATCCGTGTCGTTGGCCAGAAGGGTTGCCGTGGAGATGACCAGCGCCGTGTCCTCGGCGGTGGTGTAGGTCGGATGGCGCAGCGTGTACTGCCCCAGGGGCTGGAAGGTGCTGCCGTTGTCGGCACTGAGTTCCACACCGAAAACGGCCTGGCCGCCCTGATCCCAGTAGATGATGTCGATGCTGTGGGGCCCACCGGTGGGCAGCGTGAACGCCGCATGGGTGGTCGTGGTCGGTGCCTGGTTCGCATTGACCTCGGCAACGACCACGCCATCGATCATGATGGAGTAGCCGTCATCAGCCCGCACGCGCAGGATGTAGGTTCCTGCGGCCAGGTCGAGCGTCCCTGTGAAGCGCAGGATGGCGTCACTGCTGTTCGGTGGATCCACACTCAGTGAAGCGGCATCCGAACCCAGAAAAGCCTGCAGGCGGCCATCGGCGCCGAGGTTTCCGTTGATTTCGTTGTAGGTCAGTGTGGTGGCATTGAACACCGCGTCGGCCGTGTTGGCATCAGCGAAGGCCCGCACTTGTTGCACGGACGTGAGGTTCGGCCCGCTCATGCCTTCGACGTAGGCGAAGTACTCTCCACGAAGCCCCGTCAGCATCGATGGGCCGTCGTCCACCGCCTGCGGGGCATCGTTGACCGGCGTCACCGAGATGGTGGCGGTGGCCGTGCTGAAGCCCCCTTGGCCGTCCGAGATGGTGTAGTCGAAGGAGGCCGGGCCGTGGTAGTTCGGGTTCGGCGTGAACACGATGTTGCCGCCGACGATCGAGATCGAACCGTTCGTGATGTTGTGGATGGTCGCCACGGACAGCACATCGCCGTCCACGTCGATGTCATTGGCGAGCAGCTGGGCCGGCGTGATGGTGATGGCCGTGTCCTCAGCGGTGGTGAAACTGTCATTCACCGCCACCGGGGCATCGTTGACCGGGGTGACGGTGATCACCACCGTGGCAGGTGTCGGATCGGAGATGCCGGCGTCGTTCTGCGCCGCGTACTGGAAGCTGGTGTTGCCGTTCCAGTTGTCGGCCGGTCGGAAGTACAAGGTGGTTTCGCTCACCACATCGCCTGCCGAGACAACCTGGGTCAGCGCCGCATCCCGGTAGAGAACGCCGTTGGCAGGCAGCGTCCCGATCACGTAGCCGGTGATGACATTGTCCACATCGCTGCCCGACAGGGCGATGGCAATCACCGAGTCCTCAGCGCCGGAGGCGTTCACATCGGCGGTTTCGGGCAGATCATCGACGGAAAGCACGTCGATCGTCGCCCTGGCGGTGCTGAAGCCGCCACGGCCGTCCGAGATGGTGTAGTCGAAGGAGGCCGGGCCGTGGTAGTTCGGGTTCGGCGTGAACACGATGTTGCCGCCGACGATCGAGATCGAACCGTTCGTGATGTTGTGGATGGTCGCCACGGACAGCGCATCGCCGTCCACGTCGATGTCATTGGCCAGCAACTGGGCTGGCGTGATGGTGATGGCTGTATCTTCGGCCGTGCTGAAGGTGTCGTCCACTGCCACCGGCGCGTCGTTGACTGGCGTGATGGTGACGTTCAGGCTGTCGGTCACCGTGCTCGTGCCGTCGGTGGTGGTGACGGTGATGTCCACAACGCCGTTGTAGTCCTGCGGCGGGGTGTAAGTGGTCCAGATCAGCGCGGCGTTCACTGCTGAGGGCGACCCGCTCAGGACGACAACGCCTGTTCCGTTGCCTGAGACGGTCACACCATCGGTCGAGCCGAGCACCAGGGTGCCCACCGGGACACTGACGGTGGTGGTGATGAGATCGCTGTCGATGTCGGTGACATAGGTGCCCGGCAGCAGGTAGATCTGTGAATCCTCCAGCATGGTGACAGGCCCGGGCAGGGCGTGGACGGGGGCGTCATCGACCGAGACAACCTGCACGGTGGCGACGGCGGGGGCCGAGGCGTTGCCGTTCGCATCGACCACACTCACTGAGATGGTTCTCGGCGTGGTGTCGGGGGCCTCACTGGTGTTCTCGAAGCTGATGGACCGTAGGGCGGCTTCATAGTCGGCCAGCGAGGCCGTACCGCTCAGCGTGACAACGTTGCCCACGACGGTCGCCGTGATGCCCGCAGGCATCGATCCGACGGCAAGCACATCATCTGCCTGCGGGTTCGACAGCGTGATCGTGGCGCCCGACAGAGTGGTCGAATCGGCATCGGTGATCGACAGATCGATGTCGCCGATGGAGACGGGGCTGCCGTTCTCGGTGAAGGTCACGACATAGCCCGTGCCGGGTGAGGAGGCATCCAGATCCACCACGGGCGCTGCGATGTCGGCGGCCAGGGTCAAGGAGGCGGCGGAGCCGGAGTTGCCGGCGATGTCGGTGTAGCTGCCGGCCATCACGGACAGGCTGGGC
>NZ_PSNX01000011.1 GCF_002930615.1 Caldimonas caldifontis
GCAGCGAATTGCTCGGGCGTGATTTCCATGCCCCCAAGTGTCCAATGCCCCGACCATCATCGCAATTAGTGTGAACACGCCCTAGTGGCTGAGGGGGGCCCTGTCACACACCCCCAAAAGGGGGAAGGTGCAACGGGCCCACGGCATGGCCGTGCCCCCGGGTCGGCAGGGCCTTCCGCGGGCGCCGACAATCGCAGCCATGGACTCGGTTTCGCAGATCGCCCTTGGGTCGGCCGTCGGCATGGCCGTGATGGGCCGTCGCACGGCCTTGTGGAAGGCCGCACTGTGGGGCGCCGTGGCAGGCACCCTGCCCGACCTGGACGCCCTGGTGGACTTCGGCGACCCGGTGCGCAACATGACCTATCACCGGGGCGAGAGCCATGCGCTGTTCTACCTGACCCTGGCCTCGCCGCTGCTGGCGTGGATCGTCACACGCGTGCATGGGGAGGCGGCCCTGTTCAAGCGCTGGTGGCTGGCGATCTGGCTCGTGCTCATCACACACCCGCTGCTGGACACGATGACGGTGTACGGCACCCAGCTGGCCCTGCCTTTCAGCAACCACCCTTTCGGTGTGGGCAGCATCTTCATCATCGACCCGCTCTATACCTTGCCGCTGCTGGTGGGCGTGGGCGTGGCGCTCGCCTCCCGCAGGACCGACCGGCTGCGCTGGAACACGGCCGGCCTGGTGCTGAGCACCGCCTACCTGGGCTGGAGCGTGGTGGCCCAGCAGCAAGCGATGGCGGTGGCGCGCGAGTCCCTGGCCCGGCAGGGCGTGGAGGCGCAGCAGGTGATGGCCACCCCCACCGCCTTCAACACCCTGCTGTGGCGCATCCTGGTGATCACGCCCGATGCTCACCTCGAAGGCTTCCACTCGCTGCTGGACGACGGCCGCGACGTGACCTTCGATCGCTTCGACCGCGGCACCGCGTTGTACGAGCAGTTGCGGGGTCACTGGCCGGTGGACCGCATCGCCTGGTTCAGCAAGGGTTACTTCAAGATGCACGAGCGCGATGACGACGTGCTGATGAGCGACCTGCGCATGGGCCAGGAGCCCTACTACGTGTTCACCTTCCGGATGGCGCAGCGGCACTCCGATCCCGTGCCGCTGGAGCGTCCCGAGCAGGTGGGCACGCGCCCCGACCTGGAGCGGGGACTGCCCTGGCTGTGGCGACGCATCTGGGGTGAGCCGCTGCCGCCGCCGCGTTGAGGCTCAGGCCGCGCTCCAGCCGGCTTCGTCCTGGCGCACGCGACCTTCGGTCTGCAGCTTGATCAGATGCGCCAGCAGCGATCGCTCGGCCATGGCGTACAGGGCCGAGGGAATGTCGGTGTAGACACGCTCGCGCAGCCGGGCCACGGACGCCGGGCCCAGGGCCAGAGTCGCCTCCAGCACCAGCGCCTCCCGGCGCAGGCGGTGAGCGACGAGCGCTTCGATCACCTTCGCCGGCTGGGCCATCAGGAAGCCATGACCGGGCGCAAGCCATTCGAGGCCTTCGTCGAGCAAGCCCCGCAGCGAGGCGAGGTAGGCCGCCATGTCGCCGTCCGGCGGGTTGATGACCACCGTGGAGGACTGCATCACGTGGTCGCCGGTGAACAGCAGTTTTTCTTCCTCCAGCAGGAAGCACAGGTGGTTGGACGCGTGACCCGGCGTGTGCAGCACGCGCAGGTGCGTCTCGGAGGAGCACACCAGACGTTCGCCATGCTGCAGCTCCCGGTCCAGCGCCAGCCGGGGGTCTTGCCCCTGTGGATGGGCAGGCCAGCGGCCCCATACCGGCGCCCCGGTGGCCGCACTCAAGGCCTGCGACGCGGGGGAATGGTCCTTGTGGCTGTGGGTGAGCACGATGGCCTCGATGGGGCCAGGGGCTGCGGCGAGCACGGCTCGCACGTGTTCCTCGTCGTCAGGCCCGGGGTCGATGACGGTCCATCGGTTGGCGGCTCCACCGCCCACGAGGTAGGTGTTGGTGCCCGGACCGGTCATCAGGCTGCCGTTGGGGGCGGTCACGCGGATCACGCGTTCGGACAGGCGCACCGGCACACCGGGAACGAGCGCATAGGACACGTGCCCGTGACCCAGGGGGTCGAGACGGCCGATCTCGGCCCAGGCCGGCTCCTCGGGCATCACCGGACGCTCCCCCTCGGGGCCTTGGCCCACCCGAGGCATCACCAGGGCCACCTGCCGCGGGGCACGGGCCCAGTCCATCAGGGCTTCGCACGTTTGGAAGCGGGCCAGCAGTTCCAGCGTCACCCGCGTGGGGGTCATCAGCTTGAAGTCTGTGCCACGCGAAAGAGCTTCCGCAGGACGCAGCCAGGCGTGCTCCACGGTCTCGTGTTCATCGTGCACGGCGGCTTGGCCCGCGGGGGCCACCGCCACGAAGAAGCGGGTGTCAAAGCGCTTGGCGCGGCCCAGGGGGGTGAGCCAATGGCTCAGATAGGCCAGCCGATCGAGCCGCAAGGTCCAGCCCGCTCGCGTGCACAGGTCAGCCCAGGCGAGTTCGCCGCAGTGGACCTGCCGCCGCCAGTGCATGGCCGTGTGCGCGTCGGGCAGGGGACCGTCGGCAAAGAGAAGCCCACACTCCTCGAAACACTCACGCACGGCACAGACAAAGTAGTCGCGAGCCCCTTCGGTCACACCCAGGCGCGCATTCGCCTGCGTGTCGGACAGGCCGGAGCTGCACATGGCGGCCTCGCGATCACCCGCATCGACCAGCCCGCCAGGAAACACCCAGGCGCCGCTGTTGTGATCTCCGCGCTCGGCACGTCGCAGCAGCAGCACTTCCAGGCCCTCCGGCCCTGTGATGGCATCGCGCACCACCACAAGGGTGGCCGCAGGGCGGGGTGGACGGGGAGATGGGGATGAGGGTGCGGGGCGATCGGTCATGGGTGGCATCCGGGGCTCATGGTGCCTGCGCCCTGCAAGGGCGGCAGTCACCTTGGAGACCGATGATGCCCCATCCATGCCGCAGGTACGGTCCCTACAGCACCCGATGGAACCAGAAGACCGACAGCCCGGCCGCCAGCAGCATCAGCGCCGCCGCAGCGGCAGCCAGCAGGGCGGTCACCTCGATCTCGCGGGTTTCCAACGCCAGCTTGGAGTGCAGCCCCTGGTAGATCTTCTTCAGATCCGGCGCCGTGCCGGCGTAGAAATACTCTCCCCCGGTGAGGTTGGCAATGCCCCGCAGCGACTCCTCGTCGAGGCGCACCCGCATCGACCAGCCGTCTCCCACGAGGATTTCTCCGTTTTCGGTACCCACGCCGATGGTGTAGACCTTCACGCCCCGTTCGGCCGCCATGCGCGCGGCCTCCATGGGGTTGGGGCCGGTGGTGGTCTGACCATCGGTGAGCAGGATGATGGCCGCGGACGCATAGGAGCCCGGCTCCACCGGGGGCGGCGGCGGTTTGCCCCCCGCGCTGCGCTGGTCGAGCGATCGACCCAGTCGGCTGTCTTCCGAGCCGGGGCGGGGGTTGCTGCCCCGCAGGTCGAACTCCAGATCAGGGAAGATGGCCTGCAACGAGACCAGGATGCCACTGCCGACCGCCGTGGCACGCTGGAAGTTGAAGCGGTCGATGGCGGCCAGCACGTCTTCCTTGCTGTGCGTGGGCGGCTGCGTGAGCAGTGCCGTGCCCGCAAAGGTGACCACGCCGATGCGCGTGCCGCTGTCCTGCAGGGCCACGAACTCGCGTGCCGCCGCCTGGGCCGCCGCCATGCGGCTGGGCTCGACGTCGGTGGCCCGCATGCTGCCGGACACATCCATCGCCAGGATCACCATGCGCTGCTGCGACGGCAGTGTCACGCTGGCCGTGGGCCGGGCGATCGCCACCAGCAGGGCCACCAGGGCCAGCAGCATCAGCGCGGGCGGCACATGGCGACGCCAGCCCGGTCCCTTGACCAGGGCTTCGCGCACCAGCGACAGGCCCGAGTACCGCAGCGCCATGCGCCGGCGTCGGCGCAAGAGCCACCAGTACGCCAGCACGCTCAGGGGCACCAGCACCAGCAGCCACAACAATTCCGGCCAGATGAATGCCATGCTCGTCTCCCGGTTCACAAGGGGGCCGTCGAGGCCAGGGCCGCAGGTGGGCGCGACTGGATCGCACCGCCCCCCGCCGACAACCGCGCGCGCAGCTTGCGCAACTCGACGAAGCGCCGCACGGCCACCACCAGGTCTTCATCGGTGGCCAGTTCCAGGACATCCACGCCGGCATCGCCGAACGCCAGACGCAGCCGCGCCTCGCGGTCCTGCGCCACCTGTTCGAAACGTCGCCGAAACCCCGGGTCGTGGGTGTCCACCAGCTGCTGCTCGCCGGTTTCAGCGTCCTCGAACATCACCAGGCCCAGGTCGGGCAGCGACGCCTCCAAGGGGTCGGTCAGCCGCACCGCCAGCACCTCGTGGCGCTGTGCCAACCTTCCCAAGGGTTCGCTCCAGCCGGGTTGGGCAATGAAATCGGACACCACGAACACCAGCGAGCGGCGACGCATCATGCTGCCCGCGCGGTGAAAGAGCTCGGCCAGGTCGGTGTCGCCCTGGGCCCGTGCCGGCCGTCCGGTCGGACGCGCCGGACGCGCCAGCAGCCGATGCACCAGCTGCAACACCTGCTGGCGCCCGCTGCGCGCGGGGATCACGGTATCCACCGTGTCACCGCAGACAAGGGCGCCCACCCGGTTGCCATGACGCGTGAGCAGGCGTGACATAAGGGCCACGAAGGCAATCAGCAGGTCGCGCTTGCTGAACTCGCCCGCGCCGAAATGCACCGAGCCGCTGAGGTCGAGCAGGAACCACACGTTGATGTCGCGGTCCTGCTGGAACTCGCGCACATGGGGCACCTGGATGCGCGCGGTCACGTTCCAGTCGATGTAGCGCACGTCATCGTGGAACTGGTACTCGCGCAGGTCGGCCAGGTCCAGCCCTTGGCCGCGGAAGAGCGTGCGGTAGTCCCCTTCGAGCAGCCCGTCGAGACGGCGCAGCACCTTCCATTCGAGACGGCGCAGCAGCCGGTCAGCCTCGCCAAGCGCGGCGTGGGTCTCGCTGGCCTCGATGGGTGCCGCCTCAGGCGGTGGCTTCGGTGCGCGCATGGGTGTCCAGGGGCTTGTCGGGGGCGGGCAGCTTGTCCATGATGCGCCGCACGATGTGATCGGCCGTGAGCGACTCGGCCAGGGCTTCGTACGACAGCACCAGGCGGTGGCGCAGCACGTCGGGCACGAGGTCGGTCAGGTCCTCGGGCAGCACATAGGGCCGCCCGCGCAGCAGCCCCAGCGCGCGCGCGCCCTCGATGAGGTTGATGGTGGCACGCGGGCTGGCGCCAAAGCTGAGGTAGCGTCCGAGTTCGGGCAGTCCAAAGCGCTCGGGCGAACGCGTGGCCGCGACCAGCTTCACCGCGTATTGAATGAGCGATGGATCCACATAGCTCTTGCGGCACTCCTTCTGCAGCTGCGCCAGTTCCTCGGTGGTGACCACCGCGGCCACTTCCTCGGCTGCACCAGTCACCCGCTGCACGATGACGAATTCCTCTTCCTCGCTCGGGTAGCCCACCAGCACCTTCATCATGAAGCGGTCCACCTGCGCCTCGGGCAGCGGGTAGGTGCCCTCGGTCTCGATGGGGTTCTGCGTGGCCATCACGAGGAAGGGCCGCGGCACCTTGTGGGTTTCCCCGGCAATGGTGACCTGGTATTCCTGCATCACCTCCAGCAAGGCGCTCTGCACCTTGGCCGGCGCGCGGTTGATCTCGTCGGCCAGCAGCAGGTGGGTGAAGACGGGGCCCAGGGAGGTGTTGAACTCGCCCATCTTCTGGTTGTAGATGCGCGTACCCACCAGGTCGGCTGGCACCAGGTCGGGCGTGAACTGCACGCGCTTGAAGCTGCCACGCATGACACGTGCGAGGGTCTTCACCGTGAGCGTCTTGGCCAGGCCCGGCACGCCTTCCACCAGCAGATGGCCCTGGGCCAGCATGGCGACCAGCACGCGCTCGAGGAAATGGTCCTGCCCCACGACGACACGCTTGACCTCGTAGAGCACCCGCTGCATCTGCTCGGCCACGGCGTTGTGGTTGGCGTTGCTGTCCATGCGTGAGTCCTTTCTCTGTCGGTGAAGGGAGTGGCTCAGAACGGCGACAGGCCGACGGCGGCCGCCGCGTTCTCGATGGGCACCGCAAATCCGATGCCCACGAAGACCCGGTGTTCCGTGGGGTTGAGGATCGCGGTGACGATGCCCACCACCTCGCCGTCCTGGGTGACCAGCGGCCCTCCCGAACTGCCAGGGTTGGCGGCCGCGTCGAACTGGATGAGATTCGTGAGGATGCGTTCGCCTTCGGGCGAGCGGAACTCGCGTCCCAGGCCCGACACCACGCCGGCCGTGGCGGTGGGGCCGATGCCGAAGGGGAAGCCCACGGCCACGACCTGATCGCCGGGCGCGAGGTCGGAGGTCGAACGCAGGGTCGCCGGAATCAGGTCATCGGGCAGGGTGCGCGGCTTGATCACCGCCAGGTCGTTCTCCGGCTGGGCGGCCACCATGTCGGCCTCGGCCACATGGCCATCGTCGAAGACCACCTGCAGGCGCGGTGCGCCCATCACGACGTGCAGGTTGGTGAGGATCAGGCCCTCATCGACGATGACCACGCCCGTGCCGGTGCCGATCTCCCGCTGCCGCCCTTCGGCATTGGGCACGCTCAGGCCCCGCACGCGCACCACCGAGGGGCGGATCTTCTCGTAGGCCTTGGCCGCCAGGGAGGGCAGGGGCTTGTTGTTCAGGGTGTGCAGGACAGCCTTGTCGATATCGTCCTGCGTGAGGCGCGGGCTGCCCGGCTGCAAGGTGCTGTAGCCCATCATCAGGCCCAGGCCCAGCAATCCGCCAGCGAGCACCAGGCCCCATCGTTCATGGCGGTGCATCCATGCCACGAGACGGGCACGCCGGGATGCCGGGGCGGCTGCCGCAGCCGGCGCGGTGCGCGCCACGGAGTCCCCCCCGGACGAAGGCTTTGCGGCCGGAGGCGGCTGCTGCGGCCGTGACGCCTCAGCCGGCGTCGCACGGGCGGGTGGCCTGGAACTGCTGTACAGCGCACGCTTGCTCATCGGTAAGCTGCCCCGACCGCCACCTCGTGCGCGACACCTGCGCAGACGCCCCGTGCGGCGGTGGCGCCGACCGAACGGAATCGCCGGTGAGCGTTTCGGCCCACCATGGCACACACGCTAACACGTCATGTGCGTGAATGCATCTTGCCGCCGGCAACCCCTCAGCGCAAGCCGGAAATGTGCACGGTTCGCACCTGGTGGGGGAGCGTCCGTCAGCGGCTGGCTCGGCGCGGCGCAGCCCCGCTGGGCACCTGCGGCGCGGCGTCCCAGTCGGGCCCGTCGAACCAGGGGTCGCCGCGCAGCCAGGCGCTGAGCAGCTCCAGGCCATCGAGCCCCCAGAAATGGCGTCCCTCGACCACCACGGTGGGCACGCCGAAGATGCCTTGTGCGGCGGCCTCTTCCGTGTTGGCCCGCAGGCGCGCCTTCACGGCGTCGCCCTGGGCTGCGACGAGCAGGTCGCTGGCCTGCCCCGGCGACAGAGCCTCGGCAAGGGCCTGAGTCTGCTCCACCGTTCCCGCCGACTCGCCGCTGCGCCAGACGCGCCGCAGCACCGTTTCGCAAGCCCAGCGATTGGCGGCACCCTCCTGGTGGGTGGCCGCGCCATGCGCCAGCAGCAGGCGCGACAGCGCCAGGGGGTTGAAGGGATGCTGTGCGGGCATCTTCAGCTCGATGCTCAGGCGGTGCGCCAGCCAGGCCACCTGGCGGTAGGTCCAGTCGCGCTTGGGTGCAATCTCGGCCGGTCCCAGCTGACCCCAGTGTTGCAGCAGACCGGCGAACAGCACCGGCCGGTAGCTCACGGCATAGGAGAGGCCCTCCAGCACCTGGGGCAGGCGTTCGAAGGCCAGGTAGGCATAGGGCGAGACCGGATCCAGCCAGAAGGTCAAGGCCTTCATGTCCCCTCCGCCCGGATCTGGGCTGCCGCATCTCGCCGTGCAGGCAGACGCTTCCAGACAGCCCGCTTGTCCAGGTCACTCATCGTTGACCAGGCCGCGATCTCGTCCAGGGTGCGATGGCAGCCTTCGCACCAGCCGGTGGCCGCGTTCATGCGGCACACATTCACGCAGGGGCTGGGCACGAGGCCCTGGGCCGGCGACGGTGTGTTGCCGCTCACAGCACCACGTCCTCGACCGGCGCGCCCGTCAGCGCCACGAGCTGCTGCGGCGCCACCGGAAAGACCCCGTTGGGATGCCCCGCCGCAGCCCACACCACGTCGAAACGGAAGAGCTCGCGGTCGATCAGCATGACCGGCGGCTGCAGGTGGGCCACCGGCGACACACCTCCGATCGAAAACCCCGTGCGGGCCTTGACGAAATCCGCATCGGCGCGGCCCAGCGGCCCCACGAGCGCCGCCACCTTCTTCTCGTCCACGCGCTTGTCGCCCGAGGTCACGACCAGCACCGCAGCTTCGTCGGACTTGCGGCGAAACACGATGCTCTTGGCGATCTGGCCCACCACGATGCCCAGGGCTTCGGCCGCCTCCTGGGCCGTGCGGGCGGCCACTTCCAGGAAGACCGGCGGCTGCGCATGGCCGGCTTCGGCCAGGGCCCGGGCCACGCGCTGGAAGCCTTCGGGGCGTTCATGCAAATCCGGTGGCAGCACTGTGCTCATGCCGGGGCCTCCTCACGCACCCGCTTGGCCAGCAGGGCATTGGCGGCGCGCGAGACCGGCTTGCGGCCCAGCACGCGCGAGATGAAGTCGCCCGCATCGACCAGCGCGTCCAGGTCCACGCCGCAATCGATGCCCAGGCCCTGGAGCAGGAAGACCACGTCCTCGGTGGCCACATTGCCCGTGGCCCCCTTGGCATAGGGGCAGCCCCCCAGGCCGGCCACGCTGGTGTCGAAGTGGTGGATGCCCATCTCCAGGCAGGCGTAGATGTTGCCGACGGCCTGGCCGTAGGTGTCGTGGAAATGCCCGCTCACTTCGTGCAGCGGATAGTGGCGCAGCGCCCGCTCCATCGCGGCGCGCACCTTCAGCGGTGTGCCCACACCGATGGTGTCGGCCACGCCCACGTGCTGTACGCCGATGTCCTTCATCAGGCGCACCACCCGCTCGACCTCGTCGGCCGAGACCTCGCCCTGGTAGGGGCAGCCCACGGCACAGGAAATGGCTCCGCGCACCTTGAGGCCCTGCTCGCGTGCGGCGGCCGCCACCGGGCGGAAGCGCTCGATCGATTCCTCGATCGAGCAGTTGATGTTGCGCTGGCTGAAGGCCTCGCTGGCGGCGCCGAACACCACGATCTCGTCGGGCCGGGTGGGCAGCGCGGCCTCCAGGCCCTTCATGTTGGGCACCAGCACCGAGTAGCGCACCCCGGGCTTGCGCTTAAGGCCGACCATCACCTCGGCGTTGTCGGCCATCTGGGGCACCCATTTGGGGGAGACGAAGCTGGTCACCTCGATCTCTCTCAGGCCGGCGGCCTGCAGGCGGTGCACGAGTTCGATCTTGTGCGCCGCCGACACCGGCTGCTTCTCGTTCTGCAGGCCGTCGCGCGGCCCCACATCCACCAGGGTGACTTGATCAGGAAACATGGCAAGACTCCAACAGCACCCCGCGATTGTGCCCCCCCAATTGGAGGGAATTCCACCTTATTGGGGATGGCCGACCCTCGTCAGGGGAACAAGAATTCCTTCCATCACGAAGGACACGCATCATGGACAGCACCCATCGCCTCCACCTCGCCACCCGCATCCACTTCGCCCTGCTGCGCGAACTGGGCAGCGGCATCGATGTGGGCCTGATGCTCAGCCGCGACCTGTACGCGCTGGACGTGATCAACGTCTGCCGCGCCAGCGAGAACGAAGAACTGGAACAGCTGGCCGAGCAGTTCGTGCGGGTGAGCCAGGCACAGCCTTCCGACGGTGCGGCAGCCTCTCGCCCGGTGCGGCCGCGCCCTGTCACACCCTTTCCTGCCCAGCCCACGCGCTCGGCCTGGTGGCGCCACCTGAGCGCCGCCTTCCATCCGTCCCCGATCGGGGCCCGCTGAGCGCCTGCAGCCCCGCCCTCAAGACGCCTTCAGGCGCAGCAGCTCGGCCCCTTCGGCCACCTGGTCTCCCACCTCGTAAAGCAGTTCTTCCACCACACCATCGGCGGGCGCTGCGATGGTGTGCTCCATTTTCATTGCCTCCATCACCGCCAGCGCCTGGCCCTTCTGGACCGCCTGGCCCGGCGTCACGTGCAGCGCCAGCACCTTGCCCGGCATCGGCGCAGTCAGGCGGCCGCTGTCGTGGCTGCCCTCGCCGGCATGGGCGATGGCGTCGATCCAGCGCAACGCGGCCACCGCTTCCGGACCGAACACGTGGAAGTGTTCCCCCTGGCGGTAGACGGCCAGTCGCCAGCGCGCCTCCCCCAGCACCACCTCGTGCGCTTCGTTGCCGTGGGAGCGCACGTGCAGCAACTGCCGCTGTCCGCCCAGGTCGAGTGCGTGCCGGCCGTCATGCAGGTATTCCAGATAGGCCACGTGGCGATCGCCCCCGGTTTCGATCTCCATGCGCCGGCGGGCCGTGCCATGCAAGCGCCAGCCATCGCGCCGGCTCCAGGGATCGGCATCCTGCAGCATCGCTTCATCAGCCAGTACGCGCGCGGCCACGCCGGCCACGGCACAGGCCAGGGGCAGGCCGGGCTGGCCGAAGAGCTGGGCGCGCTCACGCTCGATCAGGGCGGTGTCGAGATCGGCTCCGGCAAAGGAGGCGCTGGCCACCACGCGGCGCAGGAAGGCCACGTTGGTGTGCAAGCCCACGATATGGGTCTCGGCCAACGCCGCATCGAGCCGCGCCAGGGCCTGCTCGCGCGTGTCGCCATGCACGATGAGCTTGGCGATCATCGAGTCGTAATAGGGCGAGATCTCGTCGCCTTCGCGCACGCCGGCATCCACACGCACGGGCGCCACCGCGAACTCGCTGGACTGCGCCGGCAGACGGAACACCCGCAACTGCCCGGTGGCCGGCAGGAAATTCGCTTCGGGGTTCTCGGCGCACAGCCGCGCCTCAATCGCATGGCCGCGGATGCGCAGGTCATCCTGCCGCGCCGGCAGTGGCTCGCCAGCCGCCACCCGCAGCTGCCACTCCACCAGGTCGTGGCCGGTGATGGCTTCAGTGACCGGGTGCTCCACCTGCAGCCGGGTGTTCATCTCCATGAAGTAGAAGCGGCCGTCCTGCTCGGCGATGAACTCCACCGTTCCCGCACCCACGTAGCCCACGGCCCTCGCCGCGGCCACGGCCGCCTCGCCCATCTCGCGCCGGCGCTCCGGGGTCATGCCGGGGGCCGGGGCCTCTTCCAGCACTTTCTGGTGGCGGCGCTGCACCGAGCAGTCGCGCTCGAAGAGATAAACGCCGTTGCCGTGGGCATCGCAGAACACCTGGATCTCGATGTGGCGCGGCCGGGTCACGTAGCGTTCCACCAGCACATGGTCATCGCCGAAGCTGGAACGCGCCTCGCGCTTGCACGAGGCCAGCGCCGCCTCGAACTCCTCAGCCGCCTGCACCGCGCGCATGCCCTTGCCGCCCCCGCCGGCGCTGGCCTTGATCAGCACCGGAAAGCCGATGGCCTGGGCCTGCGCCAGCAGGAAGTCGCTCTCCTGCCGATCCCCGTGGTAGCCCGGCACCAGGGGCACGCCGGCCTTTTCCATCAGGGCCTTGGCGGCCGCCTTGCTGCCCATCGCGGCGATGGCCGAGGCGGGCGGGCCGATGAAGGCGATGCCCGCCTGCTCGCAGGCCTGGGCAAAAACCTCGTTCTCGCTGAGGAAGCCATAGCCCGGATGAATGGCCTGGGCACCCGTGGCACGCGCCACCTCCAGGATGCGTTCATGGCGCAGGTAGCTGTCGCGCGGCGCGGGCCCACCGATGTGCACCGCCTCGTCACACACCTGCACGTGCTTGGCCTGGACGTCGGCATCGGAATACACCGCCACGGTGCGGATGCCCAGCCGGCGCGCAGTGGCCGCCACGCGGCAGGCGATCTCGCCGCGGTTCGCAATCAGGATCTTCTTGAACATGCACAGCCTTTCAGGCACCCCGCGCATCGGCCACCGAGCGGCCGCGCAGGCGTTGGAACACAAAACGCAGGAATCTGGCCAGCCACCACACCAGCAGCAGCGAGCCCAGCACGGCCAGGCCCAGCAGGCCAAGGAAGAGCACCGGGTTGGCCAGTGACAGCCACAAGGCCCCCAGGCTCAGCCCGTCCTCGGCCAGCGACAGCCCCCAGTTGGAAAAGGGCTCGGGCGAGGTGTTGACCGCCGCGCGCGTGCTCGCCTTGGCGGCATGGCTGCTGGCCGCCAGTGCCGCGCCCAGCACTGCCGCGACGGCCGTGACCGTGCCCTGGTCGTAGCCGAACACGCCCGCCGCCAGTGCCGCCCCGGCAGGAATCCGCACGAAGGTCTGCAGGCCGTCCCACAAGGTGTCCAGCCCCGGCACCTTGTCGGCCAGAAACTCCACCGCCAGCATCAGCCCCGAGGCCCCGAGCATCAGCGGATGCTCCAGCAGCGAAAGGCCTTGGGGCAACTCGATCCAGCCCAGCCAAGCCGCCGCCCCGGCGGCGAACAGCACGGCATACACCCGCAGGCCGCTGGCCCAGCCCAGCGCTCCCGCCAGGGCGATGAGCTGCACGGTGTCGAAGCCCGGTGCGTCCATGGGTGCTCACGACACCACCCACGGCGGGCTGCGCTTGTCGAGGAAGGACCGCACCCCGGCGCGGCCTTCGTCGCTGGCGCGGATGTCGGCGATGCGTCGCGCCGTGTCGTCACGCAGCGCCGCGCTGATCGGCTGGCCGGCCACGTCCTGCACCAGGCGTTTGCAGGCCTTCACCGCCTGCGGGCCGTTGGCCACCAGGGCCGCCACGATCGCATCGACACGCTCGTCCAGCACCTCGGCCGGGCAGACCTCGTGCACCAGTCCCAGGCGGTGCGCCTCGGCCGCACTGAAGCGTTCGGCCGTGATGAAGTAACGCCGCGCGGCCTGCTCCCCCATCGCGCGGATGACGTAGGGGCTGATGGTGGCCGGCAAGAGGCCGAGCTTTGCCTCGGACAGGCAGAACTGCACCCCCTCGGCCGCCACGAGCACGTCACACACGGCGGCCAGGCCCACGCCGCCGGCATAGCAGTCGCCCTGGAGGCGGCCCACCACCGGCAGCGGGCAGCTGTAGAGCGTCCACAGCATCTCGGCCAGGCGTGCCGCGTCGTCGCGGTTCTGCTCCCAGGTGTAGTCGGCCATCGCGCGCATCCAGTTCAGGTCGGCGCCCGCACTGAAGGCCTTGCCGTGGGCGCCCAGGACCACCGCGCGCAACTGCGGGTTGTGGCCCAGCGCCAGGAAGGTCTTGGTCAGTTCGGCGATGGTGGCGTCGTTGAAGGCATTGCGCACCTCCGGCCGGTTGAGCCAGACATGGGCCACGGGGCCGTCGATGCGGATGTCGAGTGTGCTGGACATGAGGCCGCCCTCCATCACATGCGGAAGACACCGAACTTGGTGTCGGGGATGGGTGCATTGAGGCTGGCGCTCAGGCCCAGGGCGAGGACGCGGCGGGTGTCGGCCGGGTCGATCACCCCATCGTCCCACAGCCGGGCCGAGGCGTAATACGGATGGCCCTGGTCTTCATACTGCTGGCGGATCGGGGCCTTGAATGCCTCTTCCTCCTCGGCGCTCCACTGCCCGCCCTTGGCTTCGATGCCATCGCGCTTGACGGTGGCCAGCACGCTGGCCGCCTGCTCGCCGCCCATCACACTGATGCGCGCATTCGGCCACATCCACAGGAAGCGGGGCGAATAGGCCCGGCCGCACATGCCGTAGTTGCCGGCACCGAAGCTGCCACCGATGATCACGGTGAACTTGGGCACCTGGGCGCAGGCGACCGCCGTCACCATCTTGGCGCCGGCGCGTGCGATGCCCTCGTTCTCGTACTTGCGGCCCACCATGAAGCCGGTGATGTTCTGCAGGAAGACCAACGGCACCTTGCGCTGGCAGCACAGCTCGATGAAATGCGCGCCCTTGTTGGCGCTTTCACTGAAGAGGATGCCGTTGTTGGCCACGATGCCCACCGGCATGCCCTCGATGTGCGCAAAGCCGCACACCAGGGTGCTGCCGTAGCGGGACTTGAACTCGTCGAACTCACTGGCATCGACGATGCGGGCGATGACCTCGCGCACGTCGAAGGGCTTGCGCGTGTCGGTGGGGATCACGCCGTGCAGTTCTTCCGGGGCGTACTTGGGCGGCCGCGGCGGCACGCAGGCCAGCGGCTGGGGCTTGCGTCGGTTGAAGCGCGCCACCGAAGCGCGTGCCAGCGCCAGGGCATGCAGGTCGTTGTCGGCCAAGTGGTCGGCCACGCCCGACAGGCGTGTGTGCACGTCACCGCCACCCAGGTCCTCGGCGCTCACCACCTCGCCGGTGGCTGCCTTCACCAGGGGCGGTCCGCCCAGGAAGATGGTGCCCTGGTTCCTGACGATGATGGTCTCGTCGCTCATGGCCGGCACATAGGCGCCGCCCGCCGTGCACGAGCCCATCACCACCGCCAGCTGCGGGATGCCGGCCGCGCTCATCGTGGCCTGGTTGTAGAAGATGCGCCCGAAGTGGTCGCGGTCGGGAAAGACCTCATCCTGGTTGGGCAGGTTGGCGCCGCCGCTGTCGACCAGGTAGATGCAGGGCAAGCCGTTCTGCTGGGCCACCTCCTGCGCGCGCAGGTGTTTCTTCACCGTCATGGGGTAGTAGGTGCCGCCCTTGACGGTGGCATCGTTGCACACGATCACGCAGTCCACGCCCGACACGCGCCCGATGCCGGCGATCAGCCCCGCGCCGGGGGCGTCGTTGCCGTACATGTTCAATGCGGCCAGCGGCGCCAGTTCCAGGAAGGGCGTGCCCGGGTCGAGCAGCATCTCCACCCGCTCGCGCGGCAGCAGCTTGCCACGCGCCAGGTGCTTGGCCCGCGCCGCCTCGCCACCCCCCTGGGCGATGGTGGCCAGACGCTGGTTGAGGTCATCGACCAGCGCACGCATCACCGCGGCATTGGCCTTGAAATCGTCGGCGCGCGGGTTCAGGCGGGATTCGATCGGGCTCATGCGGTCTCCAGCAGGGTCCGCCGGGGGCGGCCTGTTTGACGTTTACGTAAACGTCAATTCTAGGCGGAGTCCAACCCGGCTGACCAGCAGGGTGCGCCCTACTTCTTCGGTTTTTCCGCCACGGGGGCGCCCGCCGCTTTCCAGGCGGAAAACCCCCCCTCGATATGGGCCACGCGCGCCAACCCCATGTCCTGCAGGGTCTTGGTGGCCAGGGCCGAGCGCCAGCCGGCGGCGCAGAACAGCACGAATTCCTTGTCCTCGGCGAACACCGGGCGGTGATAGGGCGACTCCGGATCCACCCAGAACTCCAGCATCCCGCGCGGTGCATGCACGGCACCGGGGATCACCCCCTCGCGCTCGAGCTCGCGCACGTCGCGCACGTCGACGAAGCACACGCCGGGGTCATCAAGGCGCGCACGGGCCTGTTCAACGCTGTAGGTCGTCACCTGGGCCATGGCTTCATCCACCAGGGCCTTGTAGCCTTTCTTCATCCGCACCTCCGTGTCAGAAGGGTCCCTGGGAGAGCCAGCGCTCGATCTGGGCCTTGCGGTCGTTGCCCCAGAAGGGCTCGCCATCCACGATCACATACGGGGCGCCGAACATGCCGGCCGCCACGGCCGACTCATTCGCGCGCTTGAGCCGCTCTTTCCAGGCGGGCTCGTTCCAGACCGCCTCGGCGTGGTCGGGCTCCAGCCCAAACTCCGCCGCCAGGGCCTTCAGCGCCTCGGGGTCCGACAGATTCACCCCCCGGGCGAAATAGGCCCGCAGGCAGGCGCGTGCCCAGGCCACGGCCCGCCCGGGGTCGTTCTCGTTGAGCCACCAGAACACCCGCGCCGCGTTCTGCGTCGGGATGGGAAACACCTCGGGCTGGGTATAGGGCAAGCCCTCGAATCGCGCAGAACGGGCGAAGTCGCGCAACACATAGTCGCGCTTGATGGGGTGCGCCACGGGCGGCTTCAGTTCGGCCGCCTGGAAGGTCACCCCCAGCAGCACGGCGTGCCAGCGCACCGTGCGCCCATGCCGTGCCGCCAGCGCCTCGATCCACTCGGACGTGATGTACGAATAGGGCGAGGAGAAATCGAAGTAGAAGTCGATCGGTGGCTTGTTCATCCCCTCAACGGTACAACAGTTGGGGCAGCCACAGGCCGATACCCGGGAAAACGTAGAGCAGCACGATCGCGATGATCTGGATCCCCATGAAGGGCAACATGCCCAGGAAGATCTGATTGAGCGTCACGTGCGGCGGCGCCACCCCCTTCAGGTAGAAGGCCGACATCGCCACTGGCGGGCTCAGGAAGGCCGTCTGCAGGTTCAGCGCCACGAGGAGCCCGAAGAAGAGCGGGTCGATGCCGAAGTTGTCCAGCAACGGGATGAAGATGGGCATGAAGATCACGATGATCTCGGTCCACTCCAGCGGCCAGCCCAGCAGAAAGATCAGCACCTGGGACAGGATCAGGAACTGTGTGGGCGTGAGGTTCAGGCTCATCACCCAGTGCTCCACCAGCTCCTGCCCGCCCAGCAGGGCAAAGGCCGCCGAGAAGATGGCCGAGCCCACGAAGAGCCAGCACACCATGGCCGAGGTCTTGGCGGTCAGAAACACCGACTCCTTCACCACCCGCACGTTGAGCTGGCGGTAGGCGGCGGCCAGCAGGAAGCCCCCCAGGGCCCCCATCGCGGCCGCCTCGGTGGGCGTGGTCAGCCCGAAGACGATCGAGCCCAGCACGGCGGCAATCAGCACCACCAGTGGGAAGAAGGAGGCCAGGAGCATCTTGAACACTTCCAGCCGCGCAAAGCTCAGGAACAGATAGAACAGCGTGACGACAGCACCCAGGATGGAGAACACCACCCACCACCAGGTGGGTGCCGGCCGCGTCGTCTCTGCCGTCACGGCCTCGCCCTGCGGTGCGCCGCCCGGCTCGGCCAGCGCGGGAGCCGCCGGCGCGGGTTCGTCTTCCTCGGCGCCAGGGGGTTCGCTCAGGGCCAGGGGCTCGGTGGGGGCCTCCTCATCGTCTTCCACGGGCGGCTCGGCCAGGCCCCCGGCCATCGAAGGCTCTGCCAAGCCGCTGGTCTGGGGCGCGCCGTCAGCAGCAAAGCTGATGGGCTCGATGTCGTATTCGGGCTCAGCAGCCACCGTCGTCACAGCGCGGTAGGTGCTCGTGGCAAGCAACAGGAAGAGCAAGCCCGGCATCAGCACGACACCGAGCTGCTTGAGCACGTGCGACAAGGGCACATCGGCATTGCGTTGCCCTTTCAAGGCCGACAACAGGCGCAGCAGGGCATGGTGGGTGCCGGTCTGCGCAAGACGCTGGTTATGCGGCGGCAGTTCCACACGACGTTGCGCCTCAGACAGCGGCGGCGCCCAATGTGGTTTGAGCTTGGCCATGATGATCACATAGACCACATACAGCCCGGCCAGCATCAGTCCCGGGAAAAAGGCGCCCGCATAGAGCTGAACCACCGACACCCCCGCCGTTGCCCCGTACAGGATCAGCAGCACCGACGGAGGAATCAGGATGCCCAGACATCCACCGGCCGTGATCGAACCTGCGGCCATGGGAGTGCTGTAGCCGGCTCGCAGCATGGCCGGCAGCGCCAGCAGTCCCATGAGCGTCACGACGGCCCCCACGATGCCCGTGGCCGTGGCAAACACGGCACAGGTCACCAGCGTGGCCACGGCCAGTGAGCCGGGGATGCGCGCCATCGACAGGTGCAGGCTCTTGAAGAGCTTCTCGATCAGATTGGCACGCTCAACGAGATAGCCCATGAAGACGAAAAGCGGCACGGCAATGAGCACGTCGTTGGTCATGCTCTTGTAGGCCGCCTGCACCATCAGGTCGAGCGTGCGCGTGATGTCTCGGTCGTAGGCCAACCAGGTGAAGATCATGCCCATGCCCATCAGCGTGAACGCCGTGGGAAACCCCAGCATGATGGCCACCACCACCAGCGAGAGCATCAGCAGGCCCAGGTGCCCCTTGGTGATGGTCTCCACCCCCAGCAGCAGCCAGACGATACCGACCACGACCAGGGCCATGATGCCCAGGCCAAACCGCAGTTCCGGACGGATCTTCACGGCCGACCTCCTGCGGAAGCGCCGTGGTCATCGGCATGGACCATCTCCTTGAGCTTGTCGACATCGACCTCCTCGACATCGCGCTCGCGTGAGGGCCACTGGCCTTCACGCAGGCAGATGATGCAGCGAGCGATCTCGGCAAAGCCCTGCAGCAGCAGCGTGGCGCCGGCCAGGGGGATGACGAACTTGAAGGGATACAACGGCAGCGGTGTGGCCGAGAAGGTCTGCTCGCGGATGGCCAGCGATTCCTGGGCATAGGTCCAGCCTGCCCAGGTGAGCGCGATCACGCCAGGCAGGAAGAAGACGAAATAGAGCAGCAGGTCCACGCCCGCCTGGGCCCGCGGGCTGAAGAAACCGTAGAGCACGTCCCCGCGGACGTGGCCGTTCTTCGACAGCGTGTAGGCCCCCGCGAGCATGAACATGGTGCCGTAGAGCATGATCTGGGCGTCGAAGACCCAGGCGTGCGGATTGTTCATCACGTAGCGGGAGAACACCTCCCAGCTGATCAGCAGGGTCAGTCCCACGGCGGCCCAGGCCGCAGCCTTGCCGATCCAGGTGGACACTGCGTCGATCGCGAGCAGCAGTTTTTGCATGAGACGAAAGCAAAGTGGAGATGGGCCCGGAGGCGGCCGCATACACACACGCCACGCACCCCCGGGGGCGCGTGGCGTGCATGAGGTGGCGTCGGCGACTCAGGTCTTCTTGGGTGCGAAGTAGTGGTTGTAGGCCATCCGGTAGTCGACCATCGTGTCGAACTGCCAGCGCCCGGCACGCTGAGCGAACGTCCGCATGGAATCCATCACCTTCTTGAACATCGGATTCTCGGCCGACTTCTTCGCCGTGACCTTGTCCCAGGAAGCCAACTGCGCGCGCAGGATGGCATCCGGCGTTTTGTAGAAGCGCACCCCCTGCTTGCTCTGCATCTCCAGGTAATCTGTGGAGTTGCGATCGGCGGCCTTCCAGCTCATATCGGCCGAGGCAGCCTGCACGGCGTAGTCGATCACCGATTTCAGTTCGCCAGGCAAGGCGTTGTATTTGGTCTTGTTGAACAGGATCTCGAACTGCTCGCTGCTCTGGTGGAAGCTTTGCAGCATGCAAACCTTGGTGACGTCCGGGAAGCCCAGCACCCGGTCGCTGGAGGCATTGTTGAACTCGGCCGCATCGAGCAGGCCGCGGTCCAGCGCCGGCACGATTTCCCCACCAGGCAGCGGGTTCACCGCCAGGCCCAGGTCAGTGAAGATGTCCACCGCCAGACCCACGGTCCGGTATTTCAGGCCCTTGAGATCCTGCACCCGGGCCACCGGCTTCTTGAACCAACCCAGAGGCTGTGTGGGCATGGGGCCATAGAGGAAGGACTGCACGTCCAGGTTCAGACCCTTGTAAATCTCGTCCAGCAGTTCCTTGCCGCCGCCGTAGTAGTGCCAGGCCAGCACCATGTTGGCGTCCATGCCGAAGGCCGGGCCCGAGCCCCAGAGCGCCACCGCCTGGTTCTTGCCGTACCAGTAGGCGACCACGCCGTGGCCGCCGTCGAGCGTGCCCTTGGCCACCGCATCGAGCAGCTGGAAGGCCGGCACGACGGAGCCCGCCGGCAGCACCTCGATCTTCAGGCGGTTGCCCGCCATGTCGTTGACCTTCTTGGCGAAGTCGTTTGCGTACTCGTGGAAGATGTCCTTGGCCGGCCAGGTGCTCTGGAAGCGCATGGACACGGTCTGAGCCGTCGACACCATCGGGAAGGCGGCGGCGCCGGCGCCCACGGCACCGGCCGCGGCAGTCTTGAGGAAACGGCGCCGCTGAGGCGCCTTCTGGGGTTTGGTCTCGCTCACATCGGTCTCCTTGTGTGGTGCATGTTCCGGAGCAGTCCCAGAGGTCTGCGCCTCCGTGGACTCAACGATGCTAGGCAGGAGCGCGCCAGGGCGGGCTAGCACAAACCCGCGTCCGGCCTCGCGCCAGCCTGGAAAGGTGCGCTGCGCGCGCAGCGTGACCCCGCAAGCTGAACGCGATCTGAATGCCGCACCCGCCCCCGCGTCAGAGCGATCGCTACTTGCGCCAGAAGGACGGTGTGAAGAGGACGATGAACGTGAGCATTTCCAGCCGCCCCAGCAGCATGGCGACGGTGCAGACCCAGGTCTGGAAGTCGGTGAGCCCGGCAAAGTTGCCAGCAGGGCCGACGCTGCCGAGTCCAGGACCCATGTTGTTCACGCTGGCCACCACGGCCGTGAAGGCCGTCACGACGTCCAGGTCGGTCGCCAGCAGCACCATGGTCAGACCGATGATGGTGGCGCCGTACACCAGCATGAACCCCAGGACCGCGAAGATCGTGTTGTTGTCCACCGTGGCGCCGCCGAGCTTCACGGGGTTCACGGCCCTGGGGTGGACGAGCCGCGCCATCTCCCGGCGAGCCTGCTTGATCAGGATGATGACCCGCACCATCTTGATCCCCGCCCCGGTGGAGCCGGCGCTCGTGGACAGCCCCGACAGCATCAGCATCAGCACCGGTGCAAAGATGGGCCACTGGGCGTAGTCGGTGTTGGCGTAGCCGGTGGTCGTGGCGATCGAGACCACGTTGAAGAAGGCCATGCGCAAAGCGTGCAGCGGATCCTCGTAGGTGCCCTTGAGCCACAGCAGCACCGCCACCACCAGGGAAGCGATCACCAGCAGACCCACCGTGGCGCGGCTCTCAGTGTCCGACCACAAGCGGCTCCAACTGCGCTTGCGCACCGCCACGAAATACATCGCGAAGTTGCAGGCGGCCACCATCATGAAGAACACGCAGACCCACTCGGCCAGCGGCGAGTCGAACTGCCCGAAACTCGCGTCATACGACGAAAGCCCCCCCAGGCTGACGGTGGTGAACATGTGGACCCATGCGTCATACCAGCTCATGCCCGCCAGACGATAGGCGAGCACGCACAGCAGCGACAGCACGCAATAGATGCTCCACAAACCCTTGGCCGTCTCGGTGATGCGCGGCGTGAGCTTGGTGTCCTTCATCGGGCCGGCCGCCTCGGCCCGGAAGAGTTGGCTGCCGCCCATGCCCAGCATGGGCAGGATGGCCACGGCGAGCACCAGGATGCCCATGCCACCCATCCACTGCATGAAGCATCGCCACAGGTTGATCGACGGCGGCAGCAGGTCCAGGCCCGTCAGCACCGTGGCCCCCGTGGTGGTGAGGCCCGACATGGCCTCGAAGTAGGCGTCCGTGAACGACAACTCGCTGCCTTCCTGCCTGAAATAGACCATCAGGGGCACGCTGGCAAACAGAGGCAGCACCGTCCAGACCAGGGCCACCAGCATGATGCCGTCGCGCGGCTGAAGCTCGCGCCGGTGACGGCGGGCCAGCAAGCGCATGACGGCCCCTGAAGCGAACGTCAGGGCCATGCCCACATGCCATGAACTCAGCGCGGCGTCCTGCCCGAACCACGCCACCCCGAGCGGAACAGCCATGGTGAGGGCAAAGAACATCACGATCATGCCCAGGATCGAGAAGACGGGCAGGATGGATTGCATGGGCAAGGGGGCGTCAGAAGAAGGTGGCGCTGACCTGCAGGAGCTTCTCCACGTCACGCACCATGCGCTTGCGCGGCAGGAAGACGATGACGTGGTCATTGGCCTCGATCACCGTGTCGTGGTGCGCAATGATGACCTGGGCGGATTTCAGGGCCTGTTCCCGCTGCAGGTCGTCTGCCCCATTCTCCGGAAGGCCGCGCACGATGGCACCGATCTGCGCGCCGGGCGGCAGCGTCAGTTCACCGATCGGACGCCCCACCACCTTGGAGGTCTTGGCATCGCCCCGGACCACCGCCTCCAGGGCCTCGGCCGCCCCACGTCGAAGCGAATGCACGGCCTCGACGTCGCCGCGGCGCACGTAGGCGAGCAGCTCGCCGATCACCGTCTGAGCCGGCGACAGGGCGATGTCGATCTGCGAGCCCTGCATCAGGTCCGCGTAGGCCTTGCGGTTGATGAGCGCCAGCACCCGCTTGGCGCCCATGCGCTTGGCCAGCAGGCAGGCCATGATGTTGTCCTCGTCGTCGCTGGTGAGGCCCAGGAAAAGATCCATGTCGTGGATGTTCTCGCCTTCCAGCAGCTCCTCGTCGGTCGAGTCCCCCTTGAGGATGAGGGTGTCAGCCGGCAGCTGTGAGGCCAGGTACTCGCAACGACCTGCGTCATGCTCGATGATCTTGACCCGGTATTCGCCCTTGAGCTCCCGCGCCAGGCGCAAGCCCACACGCCCGCCCCCGGCAATCATCACCCGCTTCACCGGACGGTCACGCCGGCGCAGCGCCTCCAGCACGGTGCGGATGTGCCGGGTGGCCGCCAGCACGAAGACTTCGTCGCCCGGCTCGATGCGCGTGATGCCATCGCAGGCGATCGCCTGGTCGGGTCCTTCGGGGTCTGGTCGGTAGATGGACACGATGCGCATGTCCACGTCAGGCACGAGACTCGGCAGCTCGGAAATGGTGTGACGCACCAGCGGCGCACCGGCCACGGCCCGCACCGCAATCAGGCTCACCAGCCCTTGCGCGAACTCCAGCACCTGCAATGCTTCAGGGTAGGCAATGAGCTGGCGCACGTAGCGCGTCACCGACGCTTCGGGACAGATCACCCGATTCACGGCAAACCCGGACTTCTCCATCAGCGGCGAGCCGTCGGGGAACTCCGGGGAACGCAGCCGGGCGATCGTGGTGGGAATGTTGAAGACGTCGTGCGCGATCTTGCAGGTGACGAGGTTGGTTTCGTCCATCGGCGCGCAGGCGATCATCATGTCGGCGTCCTGCGCCCCGGCCTCCTGCAGCACCGAAGGCTGGATGCCGTTACCGACCACACCGCGCAGGTCGAATCGGTCCTGCAGCTCGCGCAGACGCTGGGGGTTGGTGTCGATGACCGTGATGTCGTTCTTCTCCGACACCAGGCTCTCCGCCACACTTTCGCCCACCCGGCCGGCGCCGAGGATGATGATGTTCATGGGGCGCGATTATGCGCAGATGTTGCGGCGCAGCAAACCCTCGGGCATGCCCACCCCCTTGGCTTCACCGGATCACCCCAGGGCGCGGCCGATCAGGATGCGCTGCACATCGGAGGTGCCCTCGTAGATCTGGCACACCCTCACGTCGCGGTAGATGCGCTCGACCGGGAAATCGCTGACATAGCCATAGCCACCGTGCACCTGGATGGCGTCCGAGCAGACCCGCTCGGCCATCTCGCTGGCGAAGAGCTTGGCCATGGCCGCCTCCTTCAGGCAGGGCACACCCGCGTCCTTCAGGCTGGCCGCATGATGGATCATCTGGCGCGCCACCTCGATCTGCATGGCCATGTCGGCCAGGCGGAACTGCACGGCCTGGTGGTTGAAGATGGGCTGCCCGAAAGCGACACGCTCCTTGCTGTAGGCCAGGGCTGCCTCGAAGGCCGCACGCGCCATGCCCAGGCTTTGCGCCGCAATGCCGATGCGCCCACCCTCCAGCCCCGACAGCGCAATCTTCAGGCCCATGCCCTCCTCGCCCAGCCGGTTCGCCACGGGCACGCGACAGTCCTCGAAGAGGATCTGGGCCGTGTCGCTGCTGTGCTGGCCCATCTTCTCTTCCAGCCGCGCCATTGTGTAGCCCGGCGTGGCCGTGGGCACAAGAAAGGCGCTGATGCCCTTCTTGCCTGCGGCCTTGTCGGTCACCGCCATCACGATGGCCACGTCGCCGTGCTTGCCACTGGTGATGAACTGCTTCACCCCGTTGAGCACGTAGTGGTCACCGTCACGCACGGCCGTGGTCTTCAGGCCCCCGGCCTCGCTGCCCACATGCGGCTCGGTCAGGCAGAAGGCGCCGAGCATGTCGCCGCGCGCCAGGGGCTTGAGGTAGCGCTGCTTCTGGTCCTCGTTGCCATAGGCCATGAGGATGGAGCAGACCGGGCAGTTGTTGACGCTCACCACGGTGCTGGTGCCACCGTCGCCGGCGGCGATCTCTTCGAGGATCACGGCCAGGGCGAGATAGTCCAGCCCGGCGCCGTCGTACTCGGCCGGCACCGCCACCCCGTAGCAGCCCAGCGCCGCCAGGCCCTTCAGCTCGTCGGCCGGAAAGTGGTGCTCCTTGTCCCAGCGCGCCGCGTGGGGCGCGATGTGGTCCTGCACATAGGCGCGCACGGCGTCCTGCACCGCACGGTGGTCTTCGCTCAGCAGCATGATGTCGACAGGCGTGTGCGGCTCACCAGGCGATGGGCGAGCCGTCGTGGTTGAGGAAATGCCCGTTGTCATCGGGCGTCAGGCGGGCCAGCAGCCGGCGCAGGTCGGCCACGCTGCGCTCGGGCGGGAGGCTGGCGTTGGGGCCACCCATGTCGGTCTGCACCCAGCCCGGGTGCACCGCCACGCAAGTGATGCCGCGTGGCCCCAGCGTCAGGGCCGCATCGCGCAGCACCGAGTTCACCGCGGCCTTCGAGGCCCGGTAGAGCCAGCCGGTGGTCGAACTGCGCTGGCCGATCGAACCCATCATCGACGACAGCACCATCAGCTTCGCGCCCGCAGCAAGCGTGGCTTCGATCTGCGGCAGCACGCGCATGGGGCCCAGCACATTGGTGCGCATCACCGTGTCAAAGTCGTCCTGGGTGGGCGACTCCAGCCCCTGGGTGCGCGGGCCATAGACCCCCGCATTCAGGACGACGGCATCGAAGCGCTCGCCATCGAGCCGCCAGCCCAGGCCGGCCACACTGGCGGCATCGAGCAGGTCCAGCGGCAAGGCCTCGCAGCCCAGGGCACGCAGGGCCGACAGGCCCGCCTCGCTGCGTGCCGTGGCCACGACGCGGGCGCCCGCCGTGCGGAACTGGCGGGCGAACTCCAGCCCCAGCCCACGCGATGCCCCGATCACCAGGACCTGCATCACATCCGCCTCAGACCAGCTCGACGGCCATGGCGGTCGCTTCCCCGCCGCCGATGCACAGCGAGGCCACGCCCTTCTTCAGGCCGTGCTTGCGCAGCGCGCCCAGCAGGGTCACGACGATGCGCGCACCGCTGGCACCGATGGGATGGCCCAGGGCCACGGCCCCCCCATTGATGTTCACCTTGTCATGGGGCAGCTTGTGCTCGGCCATCGCAGCCATGGTCACCGCCGCAAAGGCCTCGTTGACTTCCCACAGATCCACGTCCTTCGCCGCCCAGCCGGCCTTCTTGAGCACCTTGTCGATGGCACCCACCGGGGCCGTGGTGAACCACTCGGGCGCCTGCGCGTGCATGCTGTGTGCCACGATGCGCGCCACCGGCGTCACACCCAGCCTGGCCGCAGTGGACTGGCGCATCAGCACCAGCGCGGCAGCGCCGTCGGAGATGCTCGACGAGGTGGCCGCCGTGATGCTGCCGTCCTTCTTGAACGCCGGCTTCAGGCCGGGGATCTTGTCGAGCTTGGCCTTGGCCGGCTGCTCGTCCTTGCTGATCTTCACCTCGCCGCCTTTGCCGGCCAGCGTCACGGGCGCCATCTCCCAGTCGAAGCTGCCGTCCTCATTGGCGCGGCGGGCCCGTTCGGTCGACGTGATGGCGAAGGCATCCTGGGCGTCTCGGCTGAAACCGTACTTGGCCACGCAGCTCTCGGCGAACACACCCATGGCCTTGCCGCGTTCGTAGGCGTCTTCCAGGCCATCCAGGGCCATGTGATCGTAGAAGGCCGTGGCACCGTACTTCTGGCCCTTGCGGATGAAGGCCAGGTGAGGCGCATTGGTCATGCTTTCCATGCCGCCGGCCACCATGACCTCGGCGCTGCCGGCGGCCAGCATGTCGTGCGCGAACATCATCGCGCGCATGCCCGAGCCGCACATCTTCGACAAGGTGACCGCGCCCGTCGCGTCGGGCAGACCCGCGCGGCGCACCGCCTGACGCGCCGGCGCCTGGCCCTGGCCGGCCATCAGGCAGTTGCCCATCAGCACTTCATCGACAGCCGTGCCCTGGATGCCAGCCCGCTCCACCGCGGCCTGGATGGCGATGGCCCCAAGCTCCCAGGCCTGCAGGCTGGAGAAATCGCCCAGCAGACCCCCGATGGGGGTGCGGGCGGCGGATGCGATGACGATGGGGTCGGACATGATGCTCTCCTACGGAAAAAGGCGGGGCAATCGTTCAGGACGAGAGTGCCGGACTGCCGGCCGCCTGGGGTTGATCGGGGTTGTGGACATGGCGCAGCCGCGAAAAACGCTTGTCCACGTCATAGGGAAACACGTCGTGCACATGGCCGGCGAGGATGCGTTCCTTGTGCGCCTGCCAGTAGGCCGGGTCCAGCAGGTCGGCATGGTGACGCATGAAGACCTCGCGCACCGACGCATTGCCCAGCAGGAAAGGCCCGAAGGTTTCGGGAAACACATCCTTGGGGCCGACGCTGTACCAGACCTCGCCCGACATCTCCTCTTCCTCGGTGCGAGGTTCGGGCACCTTGCGGAAGTTGCAGTCGGTGAGGTATTCGATCTCGTCGTAGTCGTAGAACACCACCTTGCCGTGGCGCGTCACGCCGAAGTTCTTCCAGAGCATGTCGCCGGGGAAGATGTTCGCCGCCACGAGGTCCTTGATCGCGTTGCCGTACTCGATGACCGCATGCGTCATCTGCTCGGTGGATGCTTCCTGCAGATAGATGTTGAGCGGGATCATGCGGCGCTCGATGTAGAGATGCTTGATCACCAGATCGTCGCCATCTTCCTCGATGAGGCTCGGGCAGAAGTGCTTGAGCTCCTCGACAAGCTCGTCCTCGAAGCGCGAGCGCGGGAAGGCCACGTTGGAGTACTCCAGCGTGTCGGCCATGCGCCCCACGCGGTCGTGGGTCTTCACCAGCAGGTACTTGCGCTGGATCAGCTCGCGTGAGGTGTCCTTCTGCGGTGGGTAGAAATCCTTGATGACCTTGAACACATAGGGGTAGGACGGCAGGTCGAAGACCAGCATGACCATGCCCTTGATGCCCGGTGCGATGCGGAAGTGATCGCTGGAGTGCTTCAGGTGGTAGAGGAAATCGCGGTAGAAGAGGTTCTTGCCCTGCTTGTGCAGGCCGAGTGCGTTGTAGATCTCCGAGCGCGGCTTGCGTGGCATCAGCGAGCGCAGGAACTGCACGTAGGCCGCCGGGATCTCCATGTCCACGAGGAAATAGGCGCGCGCGAAGCTGAACAGCATCTGCAGTTCATCCTCGCCGAAGAGGGCCGCGTCGATGTAGAGCTGGCGGCGCGAGGTGTGCAGCAGCGGCAGCGCGAACGGGATCTCGCGAAAGCCGTTGATGATCTTGCCCACGATGTAAGCGCCCTTGTTGCGGAAGAACAGCGAGGACAGCACCTGCAGCTGGAAATTGGTGCGCAGGCGCACCTCACCGAATTCCTCGCGCATGGCCCGCAGCACGTACTCGACATCGCGGCCGAGGTCCTCGAACTCCAGCGCGAGCTGGAAGTTGTTCACCACCCGCAGCAGCGTCTCGCGCAATGTTTCGCGCGTGGGGTAGTAGGCGCGGTAGGTGGGTTGCGAGCCCGGCTCGTCGTTCTCGAGGTACTCCGTCGAGATGGCCGGTCGCACGAAGATGAAATCGTTGTGAAAGTAGCTGCGGTGCAGGATCTTGGTCGTGACCGAGTTGAAGAAGGTCTCGGCCAGCTCGGGCTGCAGGTGGTTGGTGAGCAGTCCGATGTAGTGGAGCTTGACCTGATGCCACACGTCCATGGGCAGCTCGTGGGCGCGGAACTGATGCTGCAGCCGCTCCACCGCCTCGTCCACACGCTTGTCGTAGAACTCGATGCGCTCGCGCTGGGCCCGCTGCTGTCCGTGCCAGTCGGCAGCCTCGAAGCGGCTTTTGGCCTCGACGCTGGCCTGGCGGAAGAGGCGATAGTGCCGGTTGAAGCCCTCCAGCAGGGCCGCCGCAATGTCGAAGGCCCGCGGGTCAGTGAGCTTCTGGGGGAACATCACGCCACCTTGCGCGGCGCCGAGGCCGTGTCATACCGCGCGTACACCGCCCTCACTGCCCGTTCATAGGCCGGCTGAACTTCTTCGGGCCCCGCCACCGTCATCGTCAGATCCTGCAGCAATCCGTTGTGCAGGCCATAGAACCACCCATGCACCACCACCGCCTGGCCACGCTGCCAGGCATCCTGGACCACCGTGGTCTGGCACACGTTCTCTGCCTGCTCGATCACGTTGAGTTCGCACAAGGCATCGACCTGCCTCGCGTCGGGCACGGTGGCCAGCCAGTCGCTGTGACGATCCCGCACGTCCTGCACGTGACGCAGCCAGTTGTCCACGATGCCCACCCGCCGGTCACGCAAAGCCGCCGCCACGCCGCCACAGCCGGAATGGCCCACGACGATGATGTGCTGCACCTTCAGCACATCGGTCGCGAACTGGATCACCGACATGCAGTTGAGATCGGAGTGGACGACCACGTTGGCGACATTGCGGTGCACGAAGAGCTCACCGGGCATCAGGCCCACCAGCTCATTGGCCGGCACGCGGCTGTCGGCGCAGCCGATCCACAAGTACTGTGGCGTCTGCTGCTTGAGCAGCCGGGTGAAGAAACCGGGCTCACGCGCCTCGGTCTGGCGCGCCCACTCGCGGTTGCTTTCGAAGAGCTCGGTCAGCTGGGTTGACATGATGGTGCAGCGCAATATCCCAGCCCGGAGTGTAGGCGCTGACGGGCGCCAGGCGCACAACCGAGCTCACATCGTTTCAGCAAAGAGCTCCCGGCCAATGAGCATACGCCGGATCTCCGACGTGCCCGCGCCGATCTCATAGAGCTTGGCATCGCGCCACAGCCGGCCGAGCGGGTACTCATTGATGTAGCCATTGCCGCCGAAGATCTGGATGCCCTCCCCGGCCATCCAGGTGGCCTTTTCGGCGCACCAGAGGATGACGCTCGCGCAGTCCTTGCGCACCTGGCGCACGTGCTCGCTGCCCAGCATGTCGAGGTTCTTGCCCACGGTGTAGCAGAAGGCGCGTGCGGCCTGAAGCACGGTGTACATGTCGGCCACCTTGCCCTGGATGAGCTGGAATTCGCCGATGCTCTGGCCGAACTGCTTGCGGTCATGGATGTAGGGCACCACGTTGTCCATCACCGCCTGCATGATGCCGATGGGCCCGGCTGCCAGCACGGCGCGCTCGTAGTCCAGGCCGCTCATCAGCACCTTGGCGCCGCCATTCACGGCCCCCAGCACGTTCTCCGCCGGCACCTCCACGTTCTGGAACACGAGCTCACCGGTGTGCGAGCCACGCATGCCCAGCTTGTCGAGCTTCTGGGCGATGGAAAAGCCCTTCATGCCCTTTTCGATCAGGAAGGCCGTCACGCCACGGGCGCCCAGTTCGGGCTCGGTCTTGGCATAGACCACCAGGGTGTCGGCGTCGGGGCCGTTGGTGATCCACATCTTGCTGCCGTTGAGCAGGTAGTAGCCGCCCTTGTCTTCGGCCCTGAGCTTCATGCTGATCACGTCCGATCCGGCGCCCGGCTCGCTCATCGCCAGCGCACCCACATGCTCGCCACTGATGAGCTTGGGCAGGTACTTCCTGCGCTGCGCCTCGTTGCCGTTGCGCTTGATCTGATTGACGCACAGATTGGAGTGGGCCCCATAGGACAGCCCCACCGAGGCGCTTGCGCGGCTGATCTCCTCCATGGCCACCATGTGGGCCAGGTAGCCCATGCCGGCGCCGCCGTACTCCTCGGAGACGGTGATGCCCAGGACGCCGAGGTCACCCATCTTGCGCCACAGATCCATCGGGAACTGATCGCTGCGATCGATCTCGGCGGCCCGCGGGGCGATTTCGGCTTGCGCAAACGCGCGCACGGTGTCGCGCAGGGCATCGATGTCTTCGCCAAGCTGGAAGTTGAGTCCGGGCAGTTGCATGGTGGGGTGTCCTTCGGGGAAAGTGTTCAATCGGAGCAGCACAGCGTCAGTGGCGCACGCCCTCGCGGCCCCTCACGGCCATGATGGTGGCGGTCATGGTGGCCACCACCCGTTCGCCGGACGGCGCGCGCTCCAGCGCCTGACCATCCACGACCGAGATCGTGCGCCCGGCCTTGGTGACCCGGGCCTCGAAGCGGAAATCGGGGCCACGCGCCGGCGCGAGCAGATTGACCTTGAACTCGATGGTCAGCACCGCCGCGTCGGCCGGCATCAGGGAAAACGCGGCATAGCCGCAAGCAGAATCGAGGGCGGTCGAAACCACCCCCGCGTGCAGGAAGCCGTGTTGCTGCGTCAGGTCGTCCCGATGCCGCATTCGCAGGATCACACAGCCGGGTTCGACGGTGTCGAGGTGAATGCCCAGTGTGGACATCACCGACTGGCGCCCGAAGGACGCACGCACCCGATCGGCATAGCCGGGGTCGACCGGCACGAACTCGGTGGGGATGGGCGGCATTGCGGACTCCGGCGCTGGGATCGGAACGAAGCTCACAGCCTAATTGACGTTAACGTAAACGTCAATTCTGGTTCGACCCACTCCGGGCACCCAGGACCCGCTCACGCCCGCTTCTTGCGTTCGCTTTCGCCCAGCAGGCGCCGCGCTTCCCGTTCGTGGCTGCTCACTTCTTCCAGCGTGACCTGCAGGTCGGCGAGTTGCTGCTCCAGCTGTTCTCGATGTGCGGCCAGCACCACCAGGAACTTCTTGAGCTGAGGCACGGTGTCGCGGGGCGACTCGTACATGTCCACCAGCTCCTTGATTTCCGCCAGGCTCAAGCCCAGGCGCTTGCCGCGCAGCGTGAGCTTCAGCCGCGTGCGGTCGCGCGCCGTGTAGATGCGGTTGCGCCCATTCGGGCCGCTGCGCTCGGGGCTGAGCAGTCCACAGTCCTCGTAGAAGCGGATGGCCCGGGTGGTCAGGTCGAACTCACGCGCGAGCTCGCTGATCGTGTACTGCGGCGACGCGGCGGTGACAGCGGAAGTAGCCATGGCTGCCTATACTGGGCAAGTGACGTTTACGTAAAGTGTAGCGAATGAATCCGCAGGAACAGCGTCTGGACTACCCACTGGGCGACCGCCTCCCCGACCCCGGCACCACGATGGACGTGCTGCCCGGTCTGCGCTGGGTGCGCATGGGCCTGCCCTTTGCGCTCGACCACATCAACCTGTGGCTGCTGCGCGACCGCCTGGACGGCAAGGAGGGCTGGACGCTCGTCGACTGCGGCATCGCCAACGACGCCACGCGCGAGGCCTGGGAGCAGGTCTTCGCGGCCGAGCTGGACGGCCTGCCGGTGCTGCGCGTGATCGTCACCCACATGCACCCTGACCATATCGGCCTGGCCCACTGGCTCACCGAGCGCTGGGAGTGCCGGATGTGGATCAGCGCCACCGACTACAACGCCGCCCGCGTGGGCAGCCTGCGCGCCGGCGGGCATGGCGGCGACAGCGCCGCGGCCTTTTTCGCCAGCCATGGCCTCACTGACCCTGACTCGGTGGAGCGCGTACGCCAGCGCGGCAACTACTATGCCTCGATGGTGCCGCGCGTACCCGAGCAGTTCCGCCGCCTCATGGACGGCCAGTCACTGGCCATCGGATCGCGGCCGTGGCGCTGCATCGCCGGCTACGGTCATGCGCCCGAGCACATCTCGCTGCACACCACGGAGGGTGGCCCCGTGCTGATCTCGGGTGACATGCTGCTGCCCCGCATCTCCACCAACGTCAGCGTCTTCGACATCGAGCCCGAGGCCAATCCGCTGCCCCTGTACCTGGAGTCCCTGCGCCGACTGCGCACGCTGCCCGAAGACACGCTGGTGCTGCCCTCGCACGGACGCCCGTTCCGTGGGCTTCATGAGCGTGTGCGCCAACTCGAGGCGCATCACGCCGAACGCCTGCAGGAGGTGATGGACGCCTGCGCCACCGCCCCGCGCTGCGCGGCCGACCTCCTGGAGGTGATGTTCAAACGCAAGCTCGACCTGCACCAGACCACCTTCGCGATGGGCGAGGCCCTGGCCCACCTGCACGCGCTGTGGTTCGACGGGCGCCTCAGCCGCGAACAAGGTCGCGACGGCGTCTGGCGCTTCTCGATCGTCTGATCAGAACAGGCGTGATCCCGTGAGCCGCTCATGCTCGCGGATGGCAAAGCGGTCGGTCATGCCCGCGATGTAGTCGGCGATCGCCCGCCGGCCCTTGCGACCGTCCTGCCAGTGGTCGGCCGGCATCTCGCGAGGGTCCTGGTCGTAGGCGGCAAACAGCTCGCGCACCACCTGCTTGCCCCGCTCGGTGGTCTCCACCACCTGGGGATGGCGGTAAAGATTGGCGCGCAGGAAGCGCTTGAGCGTGTCGCTCTCGCGGCGCATCGTCTCAGTGAAGCACAGCAGGCCCGGCAGTTGCCGCACCTCGTCCACATGCCGTGGGTGGTGCCGGTCCAGGGCCTGGCGGGTGGCCTCGATCACGTCATAGACCTGATCCGACAGCATGCGGCGGATGGCCTCGGCCAGCACACGTTTCGGCGGTAACGCAGGATGCTCGCGCAGCACCGCATGCCGGTAGCGCGCCACCAGCGGCACCTCGTCGAGCTGCTCGAAATGCAGCAGCCCCGAGCGCACGCCATCGTCGATGTCATGGGCGTTGTAGGCGATCTCGTCGGCCAGGTTGCACAGCTGGGCCTCCAGGCTGGGGCGGGTGCCGTCCAGGAAGCGCCGGCCCACGTCGCCCAGGCGCTGCGCATTCGTGCGCGAACAGTGCTTGAGCACCCCCTCGCGGGTCTCGAAGCTCAGGTTCAAGCCATCAAAGCCCGGGTAGCGCTCTTCCAGCTCGTCGATCACCCGCAGGCTCTGCAGGTTGTGCTCGAACCCCCCATCGTCGCGCATGCACTCGTGCAGCGCATCCTGGCCCGCATGGCCGAACGGGGTGTGCCCGAGGTCATGGGCCAGCGCGATGGCCTCCACCAGGTCCTCGTGCAGATCCAGCACCCGCGCGATCGAACGACCGAGCTGCGCCACCTCCAGCGAGTGGGTCAGCCGCGTGCGGAAGAGATCGCCTTCGTGATTCAGGAAGACCTGGGTCTTGTAGACCAGGCGTCGGAAGGCCGTGCTGTGCACGATGCGGTCGCGGTCACGCTGGAAGGCGTTGCGCGTGGGCGCATCAGGTTCAGGATGGCGCCGGCCGCGCGACTGTGCCGGATCGCAGGCATAGGGCGCGAGCATGTCTCGCTACCGCTCAGCCGCTGTGGGCCTCGATCACCTGAGCCACGAGGGTGTCGGGCGCCGGGCGAACCCCCGCACGGCCCAGGGCCTCGATGACCACAAAGCGGATCTCGCCGCCTTCGTTCTTTTTGTCCACGCTCATCAACTCGAGGTAGCGCTCCGCACCCAGTGCCGGGCCGCGCACCGGCAAGCCCGCGCGCTCGATGAGGCGCCGCATCCGATCGACAAACGCAGGTGGCATCAAGCCGAGGCGGGCCGACAACTCGCTGGCCATCACCATGCCGCAGCCCACTGCCTCGCCGTGCAGCCACTCGCCATAGCCCAGGCCGGCTTCAATCGCATGACCGAAGGTGTGGCCGAAGTTGAGGATGGCGCGCAGGCCGGCTTCCTTTTCGTCCTGACCGACCACCCAGGCCTTGATCTCGCAGGAACGCCGCACCGCATAGGCCAGCGCGTCCTTGTCGCGAGCCCGCAGCGCATCCAGGTTCGTTTCGATCCAGTCGAGAAAGGCCGGATCGGCGATGGGCCCGTACTTGATCACCTCGGCCAGGCCAGCCGACAGTTCGCGCTCCGGCAGGGTGTCGAGCACATCGAGGTCGCACACCACCAGCAGCGGCTGATAGAAGGCTCCGATCATGTTCTTGCCGCGCGGATGGTTGATCGCCGTCTTGCCCCCCACCGACGAATCCACCTGAGCCAGCAGCGTCGTCGGGATCTGCACGAAGGGCACACCCCGCATGTAGCAGGCGGCGGCAAAGCCCGTCATGTCGCCCACCACACCACCGCCCAGCGCATACAGCACCGTCTTGCGGTCGCAGCCATGGGCCAGCAAGACATCGAAGATGCGATCGAGACTGGCCCAGTCCTTGTGAGCTTCGCCGTCGGGCAGGATGATCTGGACGACCTCACGGTGGCGCTGCTTGAGGACCGACTCCAGGCGCTGGGCATACAAGGGGGCCACCACGTCGTTGGTGACGATGGCGGCCAGTGGGGCACTTGGCAGCGTTGCGTAGCTCTCCTGATCAGCCAGAAGGCCGGCACCGATCAGGATGGCATAAGAACGATCCCCGAGCGAGAGTTTCAGGCTGTGCACGGCAATTAGCGCAAAGGAGACGGGAGAAGGAATGCCCAAGCTGCATCAACCTGCCGGCTGTGCAGGAGAGGCTCTTATTGTCCCGCATTTGGCCGTCAGCAAGCGCGGCCGTTGGCAGCGTCCAGTTCAAGCTGGGTGGCGATCAGGTTCGCCAGCATGCTGACCGAGGGTCGACCGGTGTCGATCACAAAGGTTGCGACATCTCGGTACAGGGGGTCCCGCACCGCGTAGAGTTCACGCAGTCTCTTGAGGGGATCAGATACTTGCAGCAAGGGCCGCTGCCGATCGTGACGAAGTCGGCGCACGAGGTCGTCGGGCGATGCACGCAGATAGACCACCGATCGGGCTTGGCGCAGACACTCTCGATTGTCGTCCCGCAGGACAATCCCGCCACCAGTGGCAAGAACCCCCTGATAACCTCCGTCCAGGAACTCGGCAAGAACCCGATGCTCGATTTCCCTGAAACGCTCCTCACCCTCTTGTTCGAAGAAGCTGCGGATTGGCATTCCAATCCGGTCTGTAATCACTGCATCAGTATCTTGGAACGCTGTGTTGAGACGCTTGGCCAACTGGCGCCCAACCGTGGACTTCCCACAGCCGGGCAGGCCAATAAGAACGATGCAGCTTCTCAAGGAACAAGACTACAGCTCACCGTCGCGCCGGCGGCGTATTGAGGAAGCGTTCCGAATGGGCTCTCAACAAAAGCAGGTGGTGGCGTCTCGCGAGATATCGCTGTCGCATCCACATCCAAAACGCGCAGGATGCTCGCACGCGCCTCGGTGCCCGAGATGCCCGATGCAGCAACCGTCAGCTCCATCTGAACCCAGTAGCCATAGTTCTTCGGGTATTGGACCGAGACAACCATCGTGCCATCGGGGCCAGTGCGTCCGTTGGAGGGCGTCGTACTGATCGTAACCGCAGACTTCGGAGGTTCCAAAACCACCGGCTGACCAGAACGCTGAAAATAGTTCTCACCTGCCTCCAGGACATTGTTCCGATTGATGTCTTCATTCGGACACTGGTAAACCGGACCTCCAACAACCCAGGCGGATCCGTCCCAAGTGAGGAAACCCGTGAAGAAGTCGGTCAGATCAACCGATGGTGTGATCACCACATCGGGCTTTGCGCGGCCGGAAGAATCGGCTACCGAGACCACGAAGTCTTTGATATACGAGAGTTGGTTGGCAGACTGCCTGATCTGGTCATTGAAACCAATAGCCACAGACACGGGCTGGTCCGTAACCGTCACGGTCGTAAGCGCTTGATTGGGACAGGTGCCTGCCGGGAAATCGTTGAGATCGTAACACGCTCGAATAGTCACGCCGTTTGTCGGGCTAGCACGATCCGCCGGGATATACGCCGCAGTCGCCTCGCCATTTGTATTTGAGTAGACCAAATCAGTAGTGGAAAAACTACCCCCGATCGAATTCGCATCGCCGTTGAGGTCGAAACGCACTCGAACACGTGGGATCGGAGCATTGCTGGCGCCGAGAAAGAGTGCACGAATCTCTGTTCGGCTGCTGGTGCTGCCACCTGTGTTGGCGCCAACCACGCTTGGATTCGCGGTCACACTGGCCGAGTTGATCGGGCCGACTGCAGGATCTATGGTGGTCGACTGGACTTGAATGGGCTGTACAACGCTCGCTCCAGCCGCTTGGGCAGTGAGCCGCAATTCGCCGAGGATGTTCGGGGCGATATAGCTGAAGTTGTACTTCCCATCCGTCCCGGTCACGCCCGTCACAGTAGCAATACCGTTGCCAGATACAGAGATGGACTGCCCCACCATGCCGCTACCGCTGGCGTCTGTCAGACGAAACTCGACGGTTCCAGACGACCCAGGAGCAATAATAGGCGGGTTAGGTGAGGCAGACAGATTGGCTCCGACGACTTGGAACGAAGCCGTCCGCGAGATCGAACCGCTCGTAGCCGTGAGCGTCACGATACGATTAGACCGATCCGCTCCAAGGGAGATCTGCCCAGTGACACGCCCGCTGCTGTCCGTGGAGGGCGCAGAAGCGATCAGCAGCGCTCCTGTATCCACCGACAGGGCTACGGGTGCATCCGCCACCACCACGCCACCGGCGCCAACTGCGGTGATCGTCGCTGTCACGGAATCCGTGCTGGTGTTCGGAAGAGTGTTCCGGTCGAGGATCACCACCAGCTCTGCGACCTGCGCGCTACCCCCGGGATCAGGGTCGCCGCCACAGTTCGAGTCGAAGACCGAGCAGCCGGAGCCCCCTCCCCCACCACCGCAGGCCGACAAGATCAACGAGCCCGCAGCCATCCACAACCATCTGCCCATCTTCATTGCATGCTTCCCGTGAAGTTCATGTTGACATTTTTACGTGGCGTGCGCCGAGGTTCAGCGCACCCCCCCTCGCTCTGAAACAATTCGCGGCGTTAGGAACACCAGCAATTCCGTCTTTGACGTGGACTTGCCGCGCTGCTTGAAGAGATAACCCAGGACAGGGATATCGCCCAGCAGCGGAACCTTGTTCACATCCTCGCGTTCACTCATGGTGAAAATGCCGCCGATCACGACCGTACCACCGTTTTCCACGAGCACCTGGGTTTTCACGTGCTTGGTATCGATCGCATAGCCCCCCGGGGTCAGAATACCCGGCGTGTCCTTGTTCACATCCACGTCAAGAATGATCCCACCCTCTGGCGTGATCTGAGGCTTGACCTCCAGCTTGAGACTGGCCTTGCGGAACTCAACACTGGTGGCACCGCTGGATGTTGCGTTCTGATAAGGCAACTCCGTTCCCTGCTCAATCAGCGCAGTGACTTGGTCAGCAGTAATAACCCGAGGACTGGACACCACGCGCCCCTTCCCATCAGCCTCGAGCGCAGAGATCTCGAGGTTGAGGAACCGGTTGGCCGCGGAGCTAAACAGCGACAGGGCCAGAGTCGCCGGGTTCACTGTATCGATAGCCTGGGCAGGCATGTTGACGAAGTAGCTGTTCGGGATATAGCTACCGCTCGTTACTTGCGCCTGGAGGGTCTGCTCTCCAATGCCGAGGTAGTTGCCGCCAATACCAATACGGTTGCTCCCGCCGACACCCCAGCCCGGAACACCTCCACGCAGGCCGCGCAAGTCGGTAGCACCTAGCTTCACACCCAGCTGGCGTCCGAAGCTGTCATCTGCCTCGACGATTCGCGCTTCAATCATCACCTGACGTACAGGAATGTCGATCTTGCTGATCAGTTGCTGGACCTCCTCCAGTTTGGACGCCACGTCGGTAATGAAGAGCTGATTGGTGCGTGGCTCAGCGATCACACTGCCCCGCGGAGTGAGGATGCGCATGCCGCCTGCGCCAGATGCCCCTCCCGGCGACGCGTTTGCGCCACCACCGGTACCGACGAGGCTCCGCACGACATCGGTAGCTTTCGCATAGTTGAGCTGGAACGACTGCGTGCGCAATGGCTCCAGCTGAGCGATCTGAGCCTGCGCTTCGAGCTCCATCTTCTCCTTGGCGGCGATTTCGTCCTTAGGTGCAATCCACAGGACGTTGCCCGCTTTCCGATAGCCGAGCCCCTTGGCCTGGAGAATGATCTCCAGCGCCTGGTCCCAAGGTACATCGCGCAGCCGCAAGGTGACATTGCCTGTGACAGAGTCGCTGGTGACCACATTGAAGTTTGTGAAGTCAGCGATCACCTGCAAGAGTGCACGCACCTCGATGTTCTGGAAGTTCAGCGACAGTTTCTCGCCCTGGAATGTCGGGCCTTGCACCAACCGGTTGGGGTCTTCCTTTTGGGGGCGCACCTCCAAGACAAACTGAGTGTCTGTCTGGTACGCGCTGTGCTCCCAGTTACCACGGGGCTCCACGACCATACGAACCAGATCGCCAACCTGCGTCGTCGACACCATCTGGACTGGTGTGCCGAAATCCGTCACGTCAAGGCGGCGGCGTAGGTTGTCGGGCAGATTGGTCTTCAGAAACTCAACCACGAGATTCTGACCTTGCTGGCGGATGTCTACGCCAACCTGGGTACTTGGAAGATCCACAACAACGCGCCCGGCCCCTTCGGCGCCCCGACGGAAATCCACGCCTCGCAAGGCTTGCACGGATGTATTCACACTGGGGGCGAAGTGCACAGTGCCACCGCCGGCTGGAGAGGCAGCGGCAGTCGTCGCAGCCACAGCGCCCGTATTCTCCAGGACCAGCAACAGCGCATTGCCCTCCAACTGGGCCGTGTAGTTGGCCGGTTGCTTCAGATTGAGCACCAAGCGTGTGCGCTCGCCGGCTTGGGCCACATTGGCCGAGCGGACGTTGCCCTGGTTGATCTCCACGCTGGGGCGCGGCAGATCGCTGGTCACGCCAGGCAGGTCGATGGCAATGCGGGGCGGGGTCTGGACGGTGAACCCGCCCGGCACGGCCGACAAGGGCTGCGTCAGCTCGATGCGCACCACTTCCGCGCCGGCGGACTGGCTGGCACTGATCGAGCGAATGGCGGCCTGGGCCCAGGCGACCATGGGTGCCATCGCGAAGGCCAGGCCCAGAGCGCCGAGGCGCAGCGTCTTCATCTTGGAGTGTTCCTGCATGGTTTTCATTGGGTCTTCTCCTGAAGCTGGAGGCTGCTGGTGCGCTCGATCCACTCGCCAGCGGCGTCCTGAACGATCTCCCGGAGAGCGACCTCCGTCTCGGTGATGCCGGTGATGCGGCCGTAGTTCTGGCCGAGGTAGTCGCCTACCTTGACCTGATAAAGCAACTGATCAACCCGCAGCAAGGCGTACTGCCGGCCCTGACGCGACACGCTGCCAACCATGGTCATGCTGTCCAGGGGATAGGCCTCCAGCGGCTCACGCCGTCGGTTCAATTCGGCGGCGATGAGGGAGTTCGGCTGGCGCGCCTCCAGCTTCAGTGCCACGGTCAGTTTCTGAGGGCTGAAGGGCTCGACCCCGTCAACCGCCACGTAGGCCTGAGGGTCGAACTGCTTGGGGGGCTCCAGCGGGGTCACGCGGGGCTGGACTTCGCGCTTTTGCTGCTCCATCCAGGCCTGCAACTCCTCCTGAGGCCCCCCGCATCCGGCAAGCGCCAGCGCCAGGGCGACAGAGGACAAGGGCAGGAGGCGGAACTGGGAGAGGCGTCTCATCGCTTGGCCCCCGTCTTCTTGGCAGCCTCAGCGGCTGCCTTGCGTTGCGCGTCGATCTCGCTTTGATCCAGATAGCGGTAAGTCCGGGCGGTCGCATCCATGCCCAGGGTGCCGGCACCCTCGCTGCCCTTGGGAACGGAAATGTTCAGGCCGTGGAGGGTCACGATGCGCGAAAGGTTGGCGATGTCGCCTGCAAAGGCGCCGATGTCGTGGTAACGACCCGTCACGCGGATGGCGATGGGCAACTCCGCGTAGTAGTCCTTCACCACCACCTGCCCGGGGCGGAAAAGCTCAAACTGCAGCGCCCGGCCCAGGCCCGCCTGGTTGATGTCGGACAGCAGGGCATCCATTTCGGCTTTGCCGGGAAGCTGCTTCTCGAGCTGGGTCACGTATTCCTGCACCTGCAGACGCTGCTTGCGAAGCTCACCCAGGTTGACCGCCTGCCCCAGCTTGTTGCGGTAGGTCTGCTTGAGCTGAGGCTCCTTGTTCCGCTCGGCTTCGAGCGCGTCGGCCTCGTTGGTGAGGATGAGGAACCAGCCGGCGACCACAATGGCCACTGCCGCCAGCACCCACATTGCAATCTGTGGAAGGATGGGCCATTGCCCAGGCTCGTTGGGGTCGAGCCCGCGAAACTGCGACGCGATCTCGTCCGACAGCTCGCTCAGGTTGAGGTTTGCTTTTGCCATCTTTTCCTCTCCCTCACGACGCGGGACCCGCGCGCGGCGCGGGTGCGGCCCCGGCAGCCGAGGCATCCTGGGGACGCTTGAGGGCCACACGCATGGAGAACTCGTACAGTCGGCGCTGGCCGGCATCCGCGCGTTCGGCCCTGCGCCCATCGGCACGAACGTTGGCCACCTTGATCTCGATGAGCTCCGGCCGCTCCAGCCAGGGCGAGTTGTAGGCCGTGTTGCGCAGCATCTCGGACACGCGCTCGTTGGTCTGCGCAACCCCGGCCACGGACACCATCTGCCCGTCCTGGCGGATGGAAGTCAGATAGACACCTTCGGGCGTCTGCCGGACCAGCTCGTTGAGCAGGTGCACCGGCATGTTGCGATCGGTCTGGAGATCCTCCACGGCCTTCTGCCTGGCCTTCAGGGCATCGATCTCGGCGCGCAGGTTGGCGATGTCCTTGATCTGCTCATCCAGCTTGGCGATCTCGCTCTGCAGAAAGGCATTGCGCTCCTGCTGGGTGGAGATCATCTGCTGCAGCACGGCGTACCACAGGACCACAACCAAGCCGCCCGCAAGGGCCGAGAAGCCCAGGACGGCAAAGAAGGCCTGCTTGCGGCGGCGACGCTTTTCTTCCCGGTGGGGAAGCAGGTTGATGAGGATCATTGCAGGAACCTCCGCATCGCCAGGCCGCAGGCCGTCAGGTAGGACGGCGCCTCGCGACGCAGCTTGCTTTCACGCACGCTGGAACCCAGCTTCATGCCGTCGAAGGGGTTGACGATCATCGAGGCAAAGCCCGTCTGCTCGGTGACCCGCTCTTTCAGACCGGGCAGCGCTGCACTCCCGCCCGCCAGCATCACGTAGTGCACCTTGTGATGGGGTGTGCTGGTGAAGAAATACTGCAGCGCGCGGCCGACTTCCTGGGCCATGCTGTCCACGAAGGGGTTGAGGATGGACTGTTCGTAGTCCTCGGGCAGGTCGCCCGCCAGCTTTTTCTGCTCGGCCTCCTCGAACGAGAAACCATACTGACGGGAGATCAGCTGGGTCAGCTGGCTGCCACCGAAGGCCTGGTCGCGGTCGTAGAGCAGTTCGTCGTCGCGCAGCACCTTGAGGCTGGTGGTCTCGGCCCCGATCTCGAACAGCGCCACGAGCGAATCGCGCCCCTCATTGGGCAGCGCCTGGATCAGGCGCCCGACCGCCAGCCGGGAGGCGTGCGATTCGATGTCCAGCACGAGCGGCTTCAGGCCGGCGGCCTCGGCCAGGCCCTGGCGGTCCTGGACGCGGTCCTTGCGGGAGGCCGCAATCAGCACCTCCACATCGCCGGCCGACGTGGGGCTCGGGCCAACCACGCAGAAGTCGAGGCTGACTTCATCAAGGGAAAAGGGGATGTACTGGTTGGCCTCGGACTCGACCTGCATCTCGAGTTCTTCCTCGCGCAGGCCGGCCGGCAGCATGATCTTCTTGGTGATCACCGCCGACTGAGGCATGGCCATGGCCACATGCTTGGTGCGGGTGCCGCTTTTCACCACGACACGCCGCACGGCATCGGCCACTTCGTCGAACTTCTCGATCTGGCCGTCCGCGATCCAGCCCTTCTCGAAGCTTTCCGTTGCAAAACGCTCGACGATGTACTCGCCGGAAGCACTTTGGCCCAGCTCAACCAGCTTCACGCTCGACGAGCTGATGTCCAGCCCGACAAGCGGCGGATGCTTGCGGCCCAACAAAACATCAAGAAGGCTCACGGGGTCCCCCAACGGCGCTCACAGGTGCGCCGGATTGTTAATAAGTTACTTCAATGCTAGCAGTAAAGCCTTTGTGCAACAAAGATTTTTTCACGGTTTGGCCGTTTGTTTCCGTCGCGAAAAGCTGACTTGAAAGCAGCATTTCCGGGAGAACCCTGAGCACCACCGGACATTGAAACAAGCTGTGTCTGCAGCGTTTTTGCGACGCCCATCCGGCAAGGCATCCAAGCCGGTGGGGCAACGGCGCCTTCCTATAATCCAGCATGGCCGACCACGACCCCTCCTCCCCGTCTCGCCGCCGAGTTTCGATGCCACCCTGGTCACGCATGGTCTTGCGGATCCTGGCCTGGGTGGCCGGCGGTGCTGCGGCTGCCGCGCTGTCCGGGGCCTTGCTGGGTGTCATTGCACTGTCGGTGGCCTACCCCAATCTCCCGGACATCGATGGCCTGACCGATTACCGGCCCAAACTCCCCATGAGGGTGTTCTCGGCCGACGGTGTGCTGATTGGCGAGTTTGGCGAGGAGCGCCGCAAGTTCGTCCCCATCGAAGAGATCCCGGCGGTGATGAAGCAGGCGGTGCTCGCCATCGAGGATGCGCGCTTCTACGATCACATCGGCATCGACTACAAGGGCATGGCGCGTGCTGCGCTGGCCAACTTCGGCTCGGTGGGCAGCCAGGGGGCCTCGACCATCACGATGCAGGTGGCGCGCAACTTCTATCTCTCTTCCGAGAAGACGCTGACGCGCAAGATCTATGAGGTCCTGCTGGCCCTGAAGATTGAGAACCAGCTCACCAAGGACGAAATCCTCGAGCTCTACATGAACCAGATCTTCCTGGGTCAGCGGGCTTATGGTTTTGCCGCCGCCAGCGAGATCTACTTCGGCAAGGACCTCAAGGACATCACCATCGCCGAGGCCGCCATGCTTGCCGGACTGCCCAAGGCACCGGCCGCCTACAACCCCATCCGCAACCCGCCGCGCGCCAAGATCCGACAGCAGTACATCATCGACCGGATGCTGGAAAACGGGTTCATCACGCCGGAGCAGCATGCCGCAGCCAAAGCCGAGGTGCTGCGCTACCGCCAGACGCCGAGCTTGCCAGTCCACGCCGAGTACGTGGCCGAGACGGCTCGCCAGCTCATCTACAACCAGTACGGTGACGAAAGCTACTCGCGCGGGCTGAATGTCTACACGAGCATTCGTTCGGACGAACAGACGGCTGCCTACCGTGCGCTGCGCAAAGGCATCACCGACTTCGAACGCCGGCAGTGGTATCGCGGCCCGGAAGGTCACGTCGATCTGCCCAAAGACCCCGCACTGGTCGATGCACGTGTGGCCGAAGCGCTGGTGGATCACCCCGACAATGACGAGATCCGCGCCGCAGTTGTGCTGGAGCTGGACCCCAAGAAGCTGGTGGCCATGCTCGCCGATGGCGAAACGGTCACCATCGGCCCGGAGGGGCTTCGTCCGGTGCAGTCCGGGCTGTCGGCCAAGGCCAACCCCAAGGTCCAGATCCGGGTCGGATCGATCATTCGCGTGATCAACCTCGGCCGGGCAGGCTGGGCTGCCACCCAGTTGCCCGAAGTCGAAGGCGCTTTCGTCTCGCTGGACCCCACGACAGGCGAGATCCGCGCCCTGGTCGGCGGCTTCGACTACGCCAAGAGCCGCTTCAACCACGCGACCCAGGCGTGGCGCCAGCCTGGCTCGAGTTTCAAGCCCTTCATCTACTCGGCGGCCCTGGAACGCGGCTTCACCCCCGCCACGGTGGTGAACGACGCCCCCCTCTTCTACGACGCCACGACCACCGGCAGCAAGCCCTGGGAGCCGAAGAACTACGACGGCACCTTTGATGGCCCCATGTCGATGCGGCGCGCGCTGGCCCGGTCCAAGAACATGGTCTCCATCCGCGTGGTGGAAGCCATCGGCCCGGCGTATGCGCAGGAGTGGGTGACGCGCTTCGGCTTTGATCGCGAGCGGCATCCCCCCTACCTCACGCTGGCACTGGGCGCCGGCTCGGTCACGCCGCTCCAGATGGCCACCGGCTATGCGGTGTTTGCCAACGGCGGTTACCGGGTGGCACCCTCACTGGTCACCAAGGTCACCGACAACCGGGGGCAGGTGCTGGTCGAGTACAAGCCGCCCGCGCTCGATGAGAGCATGCGGGTGATCGATCCGCGCAATGCCTTCGTGATGAACAGCCTCCTCCAGGAGGTCACCCGCAGTGGCACGGCCGCCCGCGCGCAGGCCACCCTCAAGCGCCCCGACCTGTACGGCAAGACCGGCACGACGAATGACTCGGTGGATGCATGGTTCGCGGGTTTCCAGCCGGGACGGGTGGCGGTGGTGTGGATTGGCTACGGCACCCCGAAGAAGCTCGGCAGCAATGAAACCGGCGGCGGCCTCTCCCTGCCGGTGTGGATCGACTACATGGCTGCCTACCTGAAGGATGTGCCAGTGGCCCAGCCCAGCGTGCCGCCGGGGCTGATCCAGGTGGGTGGTGAGTGGTTCTACGACGAGTATGCGCACGGAGCCGGCGTCACCAGCCTGGGCCTTGAGGATCCGACCGCGCCGGCGACCACCACCACGGAAGAGGAACGCCGCAGCATCCTCGATCTCTTCCGCCCCTGAAGCGCCCCTCGCCGGGGCCTTCGGTGCGGGTCTCAGGGGGGGCTGAAGCGCACCGGTTTGCCGGCCTGCTCGCTGGCACATGCCGACAGCATGTCGAAGAAGTCTGCATCGGTCCGGGTGTCAAGCCAGCGCCCGTCGACATGGCGGTAGTGATAGCCGCCGGAGCGTGCGGCGAGCCAGATCTCATGCAGCGGCGGCTGCGTGTTGATGACGATCTTGCTCCCGTTGGGAAACACCAGTTCCAGGAGCCCCCCTGTGCGATGGGTGTCGATGTCGACGACGTCCTCCTGCAGCAACTGGTCCGCACGCGCTTCCACGGCAGCCAGGACCGCCAGGCTGCGTTCGTGGTACTCGCTGTCGCTCAAGGGAGTGGGGTCCAGAGCCATCGCCGATAGAATCCGTGCATGTCGAAACGTGGCCTGATTCTATCTGCCGGCCTGCTCGCGCTGCTGGCCCTGGGCCTGTCGGCATGCGGGCAGAAGGGTCCTCTCTACCTGCCCCAGACCGCATCGCCTGCCCCGGCCGATGCTGCCTCGGCCCCCACCTCCCCCTCACCTGTCCCGTCGCGATGAACCTGCCCGGTGCTCCCTTTCTCGCCTACCGCGGCGAGTCGCTGTATCTCGAGGACTGCGCCCTGGACGCATTGGCCGAGCGCTTCGGCACGCCGCTGTATGTGTACTCCCAGGCCGCCATGCTGGCGGCGCTGGCGCCGTATCAACGGGCGCTGGCGGGGCGCGACCACCTCATCTGCTACGCGATGAAGGCCAATTCCAACCTGGCCGTGCTGCAGACCTTCGCACGCGCCGGTTGCGGCTTCGACATCGTCTCGGGCGGTGAGCTCGCGCGCGTGCTGGCCGTGGGCGTGAGCGCCGACCGGGTGGTGTTTTCCGGCGTGGGCAAGACGCGTGAGGAGATGCGCCTGGCCTTGCAGGCCGGCGTGAAGTGCTTCAACGTGGAGAGCGAGGCCGAACTCGAGGTGCTGTCGGCCATGGCAGTTCAGGAGGGACGCACCGCCCGCATCAGCCTGCGTGTGAACCCGGACGTGGACGCGGGGACGCATCCCTACATTTCCACCGGGCTGAAAGCGAACAAGTTCGGCGTGGCCCACGAGCGTGCCGTGGCCCTCTATCGGCGAGCGGCAGGGCTGCCCGGCCTGGAGGTGGTGGGCATCGACTGCCACATCGGGTCGCAGATCACCGACGTGGCCCCCTACCTGGATGCGCTGGACCGTGTGCTCGACCTGGTAGAGGCGATCGAGGCCGAGGGCATCCGCCTGCACCATCTCGACCTGGGTGGCGGCTTGGGGATCACCTACACCGACGAGGCGCCGCCCACGGCCGATGTGCTGATCTCCGCCCTGCTCCAGCGCCTGGACGCACGCGGGCACGGCCATCGCATGGTGATGTTCGAGCCGGGGCGCTCCCTGGTGGGCAATGCCGGCGTGCTGCTCACCGAGGTTCTTTACCTCAAGCCGGGAGAAGAGAAGAACTTCTGCATCGTCGATGCGGCCATGAACGACCTGATGCGCCCGGCGATGTACGAGGCCACGATGGGCATCGTGCCGACGCGCCTGCATAACGCCTCCCCGGTCACCTACGACGTCGTGGGGCCCGTGTGCGAGTCGGGCGACTGGCTGGGCCGCGACCGCGCCCTGGCGGTGCAACCGGGTGCCCGGCTGGCCATCCTGTCGGCCGGGGCCTACGGCATGACCATGGCCAGCAACTACAACACCCGTGGTCGTGCGGCCGAGGTGCTGGTCATCGGGGACCAGGCCCACCTCGTGCGCGAGCGGGAGCAGCCGGCCGAACTCTTTCGCAACGAGCGGCTGCTGCCCTGACGCTCAGGGCACCTGCTTAAGGATGGCCAGCCCCTTGAGGTACTCGCCCTCGGGGAAGCAGATCGTCATCGGGTGGTCGGGCGCGGCCTCCAAGCGTGACAGGATCATCCCATCCACCCCGGCATCCAGGCCGGCGCCCGCCACGATCTTGTGAAAGAGTTCGGCACCGATGCCACCCGAACACGAGAAGGTCAGCAGCAGCCCCCCGGGAGCCAGCAGCTTGAAGGCCAGGCGGTTGATGTCCTTGTAGGCCCGGGAGGCCCGCTCGGCGTGGGCGGCGGTCGGGGCGAATTTCGGCGGATCGAGCACGATGGCGTCGAAGGAGCGGCCTTCCTTGATCAGACGGCGCAAGGTCTCGTTCACGTCGGCATCGAGGGCCTGGTGGCGCGCGGCGTCGAAGCCGTTGAGCCGCACATGCGCGTCGGCCCGGGCCAGGGCCGGCCCGGAGGAATCCACGCTCACCACCTCCTCGGCCCCGCCGGCCAGCGCCGCCACGCTGAAGCCGCCGGTGTAGCTGTAGCAGTTGAGCACTCGCCGGCAGCCGAAGTGCTGCACCCACTGAGCGAAGCGCCCGCGGTTGTCGCGCTGGTCGAGGTAGTAGCCGGTCTTGTGGCCCTCGGCCACGTCCAGCGTGAGCTGCCAGCCGTTCTCGTGGATGCGCACTTCGGTGGGCCCCTCGCCTCGTAGCCAGCCGCTGGCGGGCGCCAGACCTTCGAGGCTGCGCACGCCGGAGTCCGACCGTTCGTAGAGGCGCTGCACGCCGGTCGCCGCGAGCAACTGGTCGGCGATCACCGCCTTCCAGCGTTCGGTGCCCGCCGAGAGGAACTGGGCGCTGAGCGTGTCGCCATAGCGGTCGACGATAAGCCCGGGCAGGCCGTCGGCCTCGCCATGGATCAGCCGCACGGCGTCGCTGTTGAGCGGCAGGCGATCGCGCAACGCCAGCGCGCGGGCAATGCGACGCGAGAAGAAGTCGGCGTCGATGCGCTCGTTCTCGTCGAAGCTCCACGCACGCACCCGGATCATGGAGGTGGGGCTGAACGCGGCCCAGGCCAGGAAACGGCCATCGTGAGCCTCGACACGCACGGTCTCGCCGGCGTCGGCCTTGCCGCGGGCGATGGAGCCCTGGAAGACCCAGGGATGTTGGCGCAGCAGGGAGCGCTCCTTGCCTTCGCGCAGGGTGATGACTTTCATGGGTGTGGATGCGCCTCAGGGCTTGCGCCTGGCCCGCGGATGAGCCTTGTCATAGACCCGGGCCAGGTGCTGGAAATCGAGCTGGGTGTAGATCTACAGCAGCTCCTGCACCGCACGCAGGTCGCCGCTGGACTGCAGCAGGTGCGAGGCGAAGGAGTGGCGCAGCATGTGCGGGTGCACCTGGGTGGGCAGCCCGGCCTGCAGGGCGCGCCGCGACAGGCGCAGGCGCAGCTGCTGGGGGGAAAGCCGCGCCCCGCGCTCGCTCAGCAGCAGGGGGGCGTCATCGGCTCGCACGTAGCGAGGCCGATGGGCGAGCCAGGCCACGAGGGCCTCGCGTGCCGCAGCACCGATCGGCACGCTGCGCCGCTTGCCGCCCTTGCCCAGCACATGCACCTCGGCCTCGGCCAGATCGACCCAGCCTCGGGAGGCGGCGGTGCTGCGCACGTCCAGCCCCACCAGCTCGCTGATGCGCAAACCGCAGCCGTAGAGCAACTCGACGATGCAGCGGTCGCGTGCGGCCAGGGCGGGATCCTCGTCCTGTACCGGGGTGTGTTCAGCCAGCGCCACGGAATGGTCCACCGACAGCGCCTTGGGCAGCGGTTTGGGCGCCTTGGGGGCCTTCAGGCCCTCGACGGGGTTGTGGGCGATGCCCCCCTGGCGCCCCCACCAGCGATAGCAGCCGCGCCAGGCGCTCAGCGTGCGGGCCAGGCTGCGCCCGGACAGGCCCTGGGCGTGCAGCCGGCCCAGCCAGCGGCGCACGTGGTGGGGCTGCACCGCATCCAGCGGCACGCCGGCTTCGACGGCCAGACGCTGCAGTTGGGCCAGGTCGCGGGCATAGGCCGTGAGCGTGAGTTCGGCCATGCGTCGCTCGACGCGCAGGTGCTCGAGGTAACGCTCGATCTGCGGATCGATGCCGTCGCCGTCCATGGCCGCGTGCTCAGCCCTCGGGCAGCAGGCGCGTCAGGCCGGCGCTGGCCAGATCGCCCACGCGCATCAGGAACTCGGTGCCCATGTCGGCGGTGTAGCGGGTCGGATCAGGAGACCCCAGGACCAGCAGACCGAAGGCCGGAGCCCCCACGGCATGACGCAGCGGAATCATCGCCACCGAGGCCACGGTCTCTGGATCGTCCAGCCAGCGTACTGCCTCGAAGCCCGCATTGGCGCCGCAGTAGGGTTGGGTGAGGCTGGAGGCGAGTGCCCGCGTGTCCTCGCTCGCGCCCTGGGCGAAGGCGTGGTCGGCATAGGCACCCACGACGCCCCAGACGCGGATACCCGCCTGGGGAATCAGGAACTGGGCCTTGAGTTCATGCACCAGGGTGCCGGGCAGGTCGGCAGGGTCGGCCGTGAGCATCAGCGCACGCGTCCAGCGGTGCAGCTTGTCGGCGATGGCCATGTTCTCCTGGCCATGGCGGATCATCTCCATGAGACGCATCTCCAGGCCGCGGATCTTCTCGCGCAGCATCTCCATCTGGCGCTCCTGCAGCGAGACGGCGCGATGGCCATGCGGGCTGGTGAGCTGGATGCTGGCCAGCAGCTCGGCATGCCGCTCGAAGAAACCGGGCGTGTTGGCGAGGAAGCGGGCGATGTCATCCTCGGTGATGCCCTGGATGCCGGAAGAGGTGCTCACAGTTCGATTTCTCCTTCAAAGACGGTCTGCGCCGGGCCGGTCATGAACACATGCGCGTCCCCGCCCGCCCATTCGATGCGCAGCCGGCCGCCTCGCGTGTCGACCTCGACCGCCGGATCGAGCAGCCCCTGGCGAATGCCGGCCACGACAGCCGCGCAGGCGCCGGTACCACAGGCCAGGGTTTCACCCGCATCGCGCTCGTACACGCGCAGCTTCACATGGCCGCGGTCGATGATCTGCAGGAAGCCGGCGTTGACCTTGCGGGGAAAGCGCGGGTGCTGCTCGATGCGCGGGCCCCACTGCGCCACCGGGGCCTGGTCCACATCGTCGACGAGCAGGACCGCATGCGGGTTGCCCATGGACAGCACGGCAACCTCCACGCGCGCATCGCCCAGATCCAGGGGCCACAGCGGGAAGCCCGCCCCCACCCGCCGGGGCGTGAGATCCGAGGCATCGAACGGGACGCGGTCGAGCTCGAAGATCGGCGCGTTCATGTCCACCGTCACGCGACCATCGGCTTGCGCCTGCAGCACGAGGCGGTTGTTGACGGTCTCCACCCGCAAGGGATTGCGGTCGCTCAGACCCTTCTCGTGCACGAAGCGCACGAAGCAGCGCGCACCATTGCCGCAATGCTCGACCTCCTCGCCCGAGGCGCCGTTGAAGATGCGGTAGCGGAAGTCGGCATCGGCCGAGGAGGCGCGCTCGACCACGAGGATCTGGTCGGCTCCCACGCCGAAGCGGCGGTCGCCCAGGCGCTGCAACTGCGCCACCGACAGCGACAGCGGCGTGGTGGTGGCATCAATGACGACGAAGTCATTGCCCGCCCCCTGCATTTTGGTGAAGCGCAGTCTCATGGCGAAGATTATCCCCCGCCTGCGGCCGGGCGGGCGATCAGTACAGGCGAGGCTCGCCCGGGGGACGGGTCTTGAAGCGCTTGTGGACCCAGAGGTACTGCGCGGGCAGGCGCTCGATCTCGCGTTCGATCCACTGGTTCATGCGCAGCGTGTCAGCCAGCGCATCGTCGGTGGGAAAGTCTGTCCACGGTGGCAGGAAACGCACCACATAGCCCTCGCCGCCCGGCAGCATCTCGGCCACCACGGGCTGCACCACCATGTCGAGGGCCCGGGCCATGCGAGACGGCGCCAGCAGCGTGGCCGCAGGCACACCGAAAAACGGCACGAAGGCGGCATCCTTGGGGCCGAAATCCATGTCCGGCAGGTTGAAGAAGGGCTGGCCGCGACGGATGCAGCGCATCAGGGGCTTGGCCGACTCCTTGCGCGAAAAGATCTCGGCGTTGCCAAAGCGCAGCCGGCCGCGGCGAATCGCTGCATCGAAGACCTTGTCGCTCTGGGCCTGGTAGATGGAGGTGCCGGTCTTCTTCACATGCAGCTGGATGGCCACGCCGGCCACGTCCAGGGCCATGAAGTGGGGGGCGAGCCACATCACGGGCTTGTCGCTGCGGTCTGCCAGGCCGATGTCGCCTTCCACGTGGATCAGGCGCTCCAGGCGAGCCCGCGATCCGTACCACAGCAGGCCTCGTTCGAGCAGGCTGCGCCCCAGCCACTGGAAATGTTCCCGCGCCAGTGCCTCACGCTCAGCTGCCGACTGCTGGGGAAAGCACAGTTCCAGGTTGCGCAGGGCAATGCGCCGGCGCGACCTCCCGAGTGCATAGAGCGCCCGCCCGAGCATGCGCCCGATCACGGCCTGCATCGACAGCGGCAACCAGTGCAACAGCCACATCAAGCCGATGGTGGCACGGCTTCCCAGATGCATCACGCCAGCACTCCGTCCGCGGGCGCCGTGCGGGGGTTCTTGTAGCGGTGATAGCCCCAGAGGTACTGGCCTGGGCATTGCAGGATCAATCGTTCCATTGCGCGGTTGATGCAGGCGGCGGCCGATTCTGCCTCATGGGGCACGGCTTCCTCCAGGGGCGAAAACCGCACGACATAGCCCGCACCCCTCGGAAGGCGCTCGCCCCATGCCAGCACGATGTGCGCGCCCGTCTGGTGGGCCAGGCGCGCCGCCAGGGTCATGGTGTAGGCCGGCTTGCCGAAGAACGGGGCCCACACCCCCATCCCCTCGGGCGGCACCTGGTCAGGCAGGAGCCCCACCGCTTCCCCGGCCTTCAGGGCACGGATCATCTGCCGCACGCCCGCAAGCGTCGCCGGCGCCGTCTTCAGGCCCGGCCGGTGGCGGGCCGTGTCCACCAGATCGCGCAGCGCCGCCTTGCGGGGTGGGCGGTACAGGGCCGTCAGCGCCCCATAACGCTCGCCGAAACGCTCGGCATAGACCTGGGCCGTCACCTCGAAGCAACCCAGGTGGGGCGTGAGGAAGATCAGGCCCCGCCCTGCGCGGTGGGCCGCATCGACACAGTCCGCACCTTCCACGCGGGCACGTGCTCCCAGATCGGCATCGTGCGGCCGCATCCACAACCACGGCAGCTCGGCGGCCATGCGACCGGCCTGGGCCACGGCGGGCCGCACGGCCGACCACGGGAGCCCTGCCTGCGCAGCATTGGCACGAAAACGCCGACGGTAGCTGGGCGACAGTGCGTACGCCAGCCAGCCCAGCCCCCCCCCGATCCAGTGGAGCAGCCACAAGGGCCATCGGGAAAGCACACGGAAGAGGAATTGCATGTTTCTATAATGCGTCCATCGCCGGGTTAAGGAACAACTTGCGGGGCGATGCAGAGGGGCAAGCATAGCGAGCCCGCTGCCGGGTGAGTGCCTGCTTCGAGGGCTCGCTCCATAAATTCCGCTAAAGCGTTCGCCGCTCCTCCAGCACACCCGAGACGGCAAACGCCCGAAGGTGAGTCAACTTGATTGGAGGCCCTGCAGTGGCGAACGAATTTCTCTTCACGTCCGAGTCCGTGTCCGAAGGTCACCCCGACAAGGTGGCCGACCAGATCTCCGACGCCATCCTGGACGCCATTTTCGAGCAGGACCCGCGCTCGCGCGTGGCGGCCGAGACCCTGACGAACACCGGCCTGGTGGTGCTGGCCGGCGAGATCACCACCAACGCCCATGTCGACTACATCGAGGTGGCTCGCAACACGATCAAGCGCATCGGCTACGACAACACCGAGTACGGCATCGACCACAAGGGCTGCGCGGTGCTGGTGGCCTATGACAAGCAGAGCAACGACATTGCCCAGGGCGTGGACCAGGCCAGCGACGACTATCTGAACATGGGCGCCGGCGATCAGGGCCTGATGTTCGGCTACGCCTGTGACGAAACCCCCGAGCTGATGCCCGCGCCCATCTACTACGCGCACCGGCTGGTGGAGCGCCAGGCCCAGTTGCGCAAGGACGGCCGCCTGCCCTTCCTGCGTCCCGACGCCAAGAGCCAGGTGACGATGCGCTATGTCGATGGCAGGCCGCACAGCATCGACACCGTGGTGCTGTCCACGCAGCACAGCCCCGACCAGAGCGAGACGCCCAAGAAGATGAAGGCCTCGTTCATCGAAGCGGTGATCGAGGAGATCATCAAGCCGGTGCTGCCCAAGGAGTGGCTGAAGGACACCAAGTACCTGATCAACCCCACGGGCCGCTTCGTCGTCGGCGGGCCGCAGGGCGACTGCGGCCTGACCGGCCGCAAGATCATCGTCGACACCTACGGCGGCGCATGCCCCCACGGTGGCGGTGCCTTCTCGGGCAAGGACCCGTCCAAGGTCGATCGCTCGGCCGCCTATGCCGCACGCTATGTGGCCAAGAACATCGTGGCCGCCGGGCTGGCCCGCCAGTGCCAGATCCAGGTGGCCTACGCCATCGGCGTGGCCCGACCGATGAACGTGACGGTCTACACCGAAGGCACCGGCGTGATCCCGGACGAGCAGATCGCCGCGCTGGTGAACGAGCATTTCGACCTGCGCCCCAAGGGCATCATCCAGATGCTCGACCTGCTGCGCCCGATCTACTCCAAGACCGCGGCCTATGGTCACTTCGGCCGCGAGGAACCCGAGTTCACCTGGGAGCGCACCGACAAGGCCCAGGCGCTGCGGGCTGCGGCCGGTCTCAAGTGACACCTACGATGTGAGCGCCCGCACACGCGGGGTCGCACCGGAAACTTGGAACAAGCGTGCCTTTCGGCACGCTTTTTTCTTGTGTGCCATCCAATGACCCGCACTAGCATGGCGCCTCCATGCTGAAGAAGATCCCCGTCGACCAGGTGCGCCTGGGCATGTTCCTGCACGGCCTGTGCGGGTCGTCCTGGCTCGACCATCCGTTCTGGAAGACCTCCTTCGTCATCAAGGACCAGGCCGATCTCGACAAGCTCCTGCGCAGCCCCGTCAAGGAGGTGCTGATCGACGTGGACAAGGGGCTGGATGTGGCGGCCCCGGCAGAGGCTCCTGCCCCTGGCACGGCGGACGACGAAAGGCTGAGGGCCGAGCTGCGCCAGGAAGGCCCTGCCACCCGGCCGTCGCGCCCGGTGCCCGAGGCCCTGAGCCTCGGCGCCGAGGTCGAACGCGCGCAACGGGTGCTGGCCCAGGCGAAGAAGGAGGTCGGCGTGCTCTTCCGGGAGGCCAGGCTGGGCAAGGTCGTCTCCACCGAACACCTCGGCCCGCTGGTGGATGACATCTCGGATTCCGTGCTGCGCAACCCCAGCGCCCTGATCAGCCTGGCGCGGCTCAAGACCAAGGACGACTACACCTACCTCCACTCGGTGGCGGTGGCGGCGCTGGCCGCGGGCCTGGCGCGCCAGCTTCAGCTCTCCACCGACGAAATCCGCGAGGCGGCGCTGGCCGGCCTGCTGCACGACCTGGGCAAGGCGGCCATCCCGCTGGACATCCTGAACAAGCCGGGGCGCCTGACGGACGAGGAGTTCGGCCAGGTCAAGGCCCATCCGCGGGCCGGCTACGACATGCTGGTGGAGGCCGGCGTGCAGTCGGAGATGGCATTGGACGTGTGCCTGCACCACCACGAGAAGGTGGATGGCAGCGGCTACCCCGATCGCCTGAGGGGCGACGCCATCAGCCTGTACGCCAAGATGGGCGCGGTGTGCGACGTCTACGACGCCATCACCTCCGACCGCCCCTACAAGGCCGGCTGGCACCCGGCGGAATCGATCCGTCGCATGGCGCAGTGGACCAAGGAGGGCCACTTCGACGAACGCGTCTTCCAGGCCTTCGTGAAGTGCGTGGGCATCTACCCGACCGGCTCGCTGGTGCGCATGCACTCAGGACGCCTGGGTGTGGTGCTCGACCAGAGCGAACGCTCGCTGCTCCTGCCACGCGTGAAGGTCTTCTTCTCGACCAAGTCGAACACCTACATCGTGCCCGAGGTGCTGGAGCTGGGGACGGTGCAGACCAACGACCGCATCGTCGGCCATGAGGACCCGCAGGCCTGGAGCATCGCCAACCTGGATGAGATGTGGACGGGCATCCCCGGCCGCAAGCCCTGATCAGCGGGCGGCCAGCACGGCGTGCGCCACCTCGGCAAAACCGCTGCCACGCTCGGAGGGCGTGACGTAGCGAGGCAGGTGCTGCATCTGGGGCACGAAGCGCGCGATGTTCGCCACCCCGACACTGTGGGCGAAGCGCTCGAACATGGGCTGATCGTTGGTGGAGTCGCCCACGTAGGCCCAGCGGTCGAGTTCGCTCGCCAGGTCGATACCCAGCAGTTCCCTGACGATCCAGCAGGCACCGCTCCACTTGCCGTGTGTGCCGAACCAGCCGTTGATGTGGATGGAGCTGACGGTGGCCACCATGCCCTCGGATTGCATCAGCGCCACGACCTGGTCGATGCGCTCCTGCGGCAGGTGGGTGAACTCGCTGTGGTCGATGGCGATGTCGGTGACGCGCCCGGCGCTGTCGCGAGCGAGGTGTGCGCCGGGCACCTCGACAAGGATGCGCTGCGCAACCTCCCCCAGGCGGCGGGCATTGTGCGTGCGGGTGGCTTCGTCCTGCACATAGAGCCGCCGGCCGTCGGGCAGTACCGCCAGCGCACCGTTCTCCGGCACGATGGCTGCCACCGGCCATGCTCGCGCAAAGGGTTCCGACCAGCCCATCGGGCGGCCGGTGATGGGGATGACCACCAGCCCGGCGTCCTTCAACTCGTGCAGCGCCTGCAGGGCATCGGACGTGATGGCCCCGTCGCGGGTCAGCGTGTCGTCAATGTCGGTGAAGACGCCGCGCAACTGGCGACGGGCCTCCGCCGGCCAGGCGGACAAAGGCTGCATCACGGCGGGCGTCATGCGGCTTTCTGCAGGGTCAGGCCGGCATGCTCACGCAGCGGATGGAAGTGGATCTTCGGATGCCGCTCCTGCGTCAGGCGCAGGTCGTAGGGCGAGGTCATCAGGTAGGCCAGCGTGTCGGCCGCGTCCAGCGCGAGCTTGGCGCTGCTGGCGTCGGTGAACTTCTTCAGTTCCTCGGGCGTGTCGGCCGTGACCCAGCGCGCGCCGACGTAGCGCGAGGGCATCAGGCGCACCTCCACGCCGTACTCGGCCTTCAGTCGGTGCTGCACCACCTCGAACTGCAGTTGACCCACGGCCCCCAGCAGCATGGCGCCACCATCATGCGGACGGAAGACCTGGATGGCGCCCTCCTCGCCCAGCTGCATCAGACCGGCCTGGAGCTGCTTGCTCTTCATCGGGTTGGCCAGTTCGACGGCCTGGAAAAGTTCGGGCGCAAAGAAGGGCAGCCCGGTGTACTGCAGGGCTTCGCCTTCGGTGATGGTGTCGCCGAGCTGAACACCGCCATGCGTGGTGAAGCCGATGATGTCGCCGGCGTAAGCCTCGTCCACAGCCTCGCGCCGCTGCGAGAGGAAGGTGACGACGCTGGTGGGGCGCAGCTCCTTGCCCGTGCGCTGCACCTTGAGCTTCATGCCCTGGGTGTAACGGCCCGAGTACACGCGTACGAAGGCGATGCGGTCGCGATGCGCGGGGTCCATGTTGGCCTGCACCTTGAAGACCACGCCCGAGAACGCCTCCTCATCGGGTTGCACCAGGCGCGTGGTGCTCTGGCGCGGCGCGGGCGGTGGCGCCAGGTCCACCAGCGCATCCAGCACCTCCTGCACACCGAAGTTGTTCACGGCCGAGCCGAAGAACACCGGCGTCTGCTTCGCCGCCAGGAAAGCCTCCATGTCAAAGGCCGGCGCGGCTTCGCTCAGCAGCTCGATGTTCTGCTCGGCCTGCTCGAAGTCGTGCCCGAAGCGTGCGCGCAAGGCATCGGCCTGGTCGAGCGACACGACCTCGTCGTCGGTGACACGGTCCTGCCCCGCCTTGAACAGGCGCATGTTCTTCTGACGCAGGTTGATGATGCCAGCGAAGGCCTTGCCCTGGCCCACCGGCCAGGTCATGGGCACGCAGGGCATGCCCAGTTCCTGCTCGATCTCGTCGAGCAGGGCGATGGGGTCGCGTCCCTCGCGGTCCATCTTGTTCACGAAGGTGAGGATGGGCGTGTCGCGCTGGCGGCAGACCTCGATCAGGCGCCGGGTCTGGGCTTCCACACCGTTGGCCGCGTCGATCACCATCAACGCGGAATCCACCGCCGTCAGCACGCGATAGGTGTCCTCTGAGAAGTCCTTGTGGCCCGGCGTGTCGAGCAGGTTGACCACGTGGTCGCGGTAGAGCATCTGCATGACCGAACTGGCCACCGAGATGCCGCGCTGCTTCTCGATCTCCATCCAGTCGGAGGTGGCATGGCGGCTGGCCTTGCGCGCCTTGACGGAGCCGGCGATGTGGATCGCACCCGAGAACAGCAGCAGTTTCTCCGTCAGCGTGGTCTTGCCCGCGTCGGGGTGGGAGATGATGGCAAAGGTCCGGCGGCGCCGGGTTTCGGAGGCGAAAGACACGAGAGACTCCAGGGGCCCGGCTCGAGCCAGGCAGGCTGGTGCCAGGCGGCACCGCGGCACACCGCCTTGGTGTGCGCAAAAACGCAAATGCTACCGTTTTTGCCGCCGCGCGGCCGGCAGCGGGCCCCAACGCTTCGCCAGGACGGCTACAATTCACGTCCTCCGAGGAGCGTTGCAAGGCCGCCCAGGCCCCAGGCTCGGAATTCATCTGCAACGGCGCTCACCCGCATGTGTCCTGCCGGGTGAGTCTCACAAAATCCCTCAGTGCACAGCGGTTTTTCCACCAGGAGAAACACATGAACGCTGTCCTCAAGCCCGTCCCGCCTTCCCAGCACGTCGTGGCCGACATCTCGCTTGCCAGCTGGGGCCGCAAGGAGATCCAGATCGCCGAGACGGAAATGCCCGGCCTGATGGCCATCCGCGAGGAGTTCGCCAAGAGCCAGCCACTGAAGGGCGCGCGGATCGCCGGCTCGCTGCACATGACCATCCAGACGGCCGTGCTGATCGAGACGCTGCAGGCCCTGGGCGCGGAGGTGCGCTGGGCCTCGTGCAACATCTTCTCGACCCAGGACCACGCTGCCGCCGCCATCGCCGCAGCCGGCACCCCGGTGTTTGCCGTCAAGGGCGAAACGCTGGAGGACTACTGGGACTACACCCACCGCATCTTCGAGTTCGGCCCCAAGGGCAGCAAGACCGAAGGCCCGAACATGATCCTGGACGACGGCGGCGATGCCACGCTGCTGATGCACCTGGGCGCCAGGGCCGAGAAGGACCTGAAGGTGCTGGGCAAGCCCAAGAGCGAGGAGGAGCGCATCCTGTTCGCCACCATCAAGGCCAAGCTCAAGGAAGACCCCACCTGGTACAGCCGCCGGCTCAAGAACATCATCGGCGTGACCGAAGAGACGACCACCGGCGTGCACCGCCTGCAGGAGATGTCGGCCAAGGGCGAGCTGATGCTGCGCGCCATCAACGTGAACGATTCGGTCACCAAGAGCAAGTTCGACAACCTCTACGGTTGCCGTGAATCGCTGGTGGACGGCATCAAGCGCGCCACCGACGTGATGATCGCCGGCAAGATTGCTGTGGTGTGCGGCTACGGCGACGTGGGCAAGGGCTCGGCCCAGGCACTGCGCGCCCTGTCGGCCCAGGTGTGGGTGACCGAGATCGACCCGATCAACGCCCTGCAGGCCGCGATGGAAGGCTTCCGCGTCGTGACGATGGACTACGCCGCCGACAAGGCCGACATCTTCGTCACCGCCACCGGCAACAGGGACGTGATCACCTATGAGCACATGGCGGCCATGAAGGACCAGGCCATCGTGTGCAACATCGGCCACTTCGACAACGAGATCGATGTCGCCTCGCTGGAAAAGCACTGCAAGTGGGAGGAGATCAAGCCGCAGGTCGATCACGTGATCTTCCCCAAGCAGGGCAAGAAGCCTGCCAAGCGCATCATCCTGCTGGCCAAGGGCCGTCTGGTGAACCTGGGCTGCGCCACCGGCCATCCGAGCTACGTGATGTCGTCGAGCTTTGCCAACCAGACCCTCGCGCAGATCGAGCTCTTCACCAAGGCCAAGGACTACAAGGTGGGCCAGGTCTACGTGCTGCCCAAGCACCTGGACGAGAAGGTCGCGCGCCTGCAGCTGTCGAAGCTGGGGGCCGAGCTGACCAAGCTCACCAAGGAGCAGGCCGCCTACATCGGCGTGCCGGTGCAAGGCCCCTACAAGCCCGACACCTACAGGTACTGATTGACCACCCCCTACGGCCTGCGGCCGCCCCCTCAAGGGGGCGACGCTGGCGGACCGGCCGAGCCGGATCCGCGGCGTCCGCTGGACTCCTGAGGCTTCGATGATGCGAGTGGATCAACTGCTGGTGCAGCGGGGCCTGGCGCCGTCGCGTTCGGCGGCCCAGCGGCTGATCGAGCGCGGGGCCGTGCGCTGGAAGGGGCCGCGGGGCTGGCAGGTGCCGAAGAAGGCGGGCGAAGACCTGCCCGAGGGCTGCACGCTCGAGGTCACCGACGACGCCGAGCTGCGCTTCGCCTCGCGCGGTGGGCTCAAGCTGGAAGGCGCCCTGCGCGAGAGTGGCCTGGACGTGCGCGGCTGGCGCTGCCTGGATGTGGGTCAGAGCACCGGCGGTTTCACCGACGTGCTGCTGCAGGCGGGTGCGGCGGCGGTGGTGGGGCTGGACGTGGGCCATGACCAGCTGCATGAGCGGCTGCGCAGCGACGCGCGGGTCACGGCCTACGAGGGCCTCAACGCGCGGGCGCCCGACGGCAGCGACTTTGCGCGCGACCAGCCTGCGGCCAGTTTCGACCTGATGGTGGGCGACCTGTCCTTCATCTCGCTCACGCTGGTGCTGCCCGCGCTGGCGCCCTGGCTCAAGCCCGGCTCCCAGGTGCTGATGCTGGTGAAACCCCAGTTCGAGCTGAGCCCGGATCAGGTGGGCAAGGGCGGACTGGTGAAAGACGCCCGTCTCTACCCCCTGGTGGAGCAGCGCCTGCGCGCCGCCTGCGATGCGCTGGGCTGGACGGTGCGAGGCTGGTGGGACAGCCCCGTCACCGGCGGCGATGGCAACCGCGAGTTCTTCATCTGGGCACAAACGCGGGGCTGAAGGCCCCATCGAACGGAAAAGAGAGGATCCGATGCAAGCGACCCCAGACCGGCTGCCGGTCAGCCTGGAGTTCTTTCCGCCCAAGACACCCGAGGGCGTGGACAAGCTCACCACCGTGCGCGCGCAGCTCTACGCCCTCAGGCCCGAGTACTGCTCGGTGACCTACGGCGCCGGCGGTTCCACGCAGGGCGGCACCCTGCAGACGGTGCAGTCCATCCTGTCCGAGGGCGTGGATGCCGCCCCGCACTTCTCGTGCATCGGCGCCACACGCGACAGCGTGCGGGCCCAGCTCGAACAGTTCCGGCAGATGGGGATCCGCCGCCTCGTGGCCCTGCGCGGTGACCTGCCCAGTGGCTACGGTGGCTTCGGCGAGTTCCGCTACGCCAGCGACCTGGTGGCCTTCATCCGCGAGACCACGGGCGATCACTTCCATATCGAGGTAGGTGCGTATCCCGAAGTGCACCCCCAGGCCCGCTCACCCGAAGCCGACCTCCAGGCCTTCGCCACCAAGGTCAGGGCCGGAGCCAACGCGGCCATCACGCAGTACTTCTTCAACAGCGACGCCTACTTCCGCTTCGTCGACGATGTGCACAAGCTTGGCGTGGACGTGCCCATCATCCCGGGCATCATGCCGATCACCAATTCATCGCAGCTCATGCGCTTCTCGGATGCCTGCGGAGCCGAGATCCCGCGCTGGATCCGGATGCGCCTGGCGGCCTACGGCGACGACAAGGCCTCGATCCAGGCCTTCGGCCTGGACGTGGTGAGCGACCTGTGCGACCAGCTGCGCGTCGCTGGCGCGCCGGGGCTGCACTTCTACACGATGAACCAGGCCCACGCCACGCTGCAGATCTGCGAGCGGCTGGGGCTGCGCTGAACGCACCGGGAGGCGTTCAGCCGCGCTCCCACATCACCCCCTCCTCGGTGAGGAGGGTGTCGAGGCAGGCCTCGCCTGGCAGAGGTTTGAGCAGGGGCAGGAAGCCGTGCGCATAGCCCAGGCCCACCGACCACGGGCGCGGGCTCAGCGCAGCCAGGGTGCGGTCGATGAAGCCGCCGCCGTAGCCCAGGCGCAGGCCCGCCGGCCCGAAGCCCACGCAGGGCACCAGCAGCAGCTCGGGCTCGAAGGCCTCGGTGTCCTTGGGCTTGGGGATGCCGTAGGCGTCCTCCTCCATCGGGCAGCCCGGGAACCACACATGGAAACGCAGCTGGCCGCTGGCCTTGTCCACCACGGGCAGTCCGATCTGGCGTGCCGTGCCGTCAGGGGCGCCCTCCTGCCAGCGGTAGAGCGCCGGCAGCGGGTCGAACTCGCCCTTGATGGGCCAGTAGGCGCCGATGCGCGTCTCGCGCCGGCCCACCAGCCAGCCGCGCAGCACCGTCTGCAGCCCCACGGCGCGCTCCAGCCGGTCGGGCAGGGCCTGACGGGCAGCGAGCAGGCGATCGCGCAGGGCGCGGCGGTCTTGATCGGGCGAGCTCATCGGGGCGGTCTCCTGGGCCACAGGCCCGTGCGGATGCCGGGGATTGTGCCCGGGCAAGGCCATCCCGCGCGCTCGGGCTTGCCCGGCCATGGGCTGCGGACCGTGGCAGGATGAGCCCATGGACACCTCCGTGGTGAAAAGCTGGTTCGAGGACATGCCCCTGACGCTGGGCCCAGGCTGGTGGGCCTCGCTCGCTCTGTGGCTGCTGGGCCTGCTCTTCATGGCCGCCGCCTTCCGCAGCCTGCTGCGCGCCCGGCCGCTGGGCCTGCTGGTGCACACCCTGACGGGGCTCGTGCTGCTGATGAGCGGGGTCGCCATCAGCCTGATCGGGCTGGGGGTGCACGGCTACCGCGCGCTCACGCACGAGCAGGTGGCCGCGCACATCCGCATCGAGCCGCTGGGCGCCCAGCACTTCCGCGCCCACTTCACCCTGCCCGACGGCAGCCGCAAGGCGTTCGAGCTGCGCGGCGATGCCCTCTACGTGGACGCGCATGTGCTGAAATGGAAACCTGCGGCCAATCTCCTCGGGCTGCACACGGCCTATGAACTGGACCGGGTGTCGGGCCGCTACGTTGCGCTGGACCAGGAGCGCACGGCCGAACGCACGGTGCACAGCCTGCGGCTGGACCGGCCGGTCGATCTCTTCACCCTGCGCGAGCGCTTTGGCTGGCTCTCCGGCCTGCTCGACACCGACTACGGCTCGGCGAGCTTCAAGGCCGTGAACGGCGCGAGCGAAATGGAGCTGCGCGTGTCCACCACCGGCCTGCTGCTGCGCGCCGTTCCTCCCGGCACGCCCCCTGCTGCCGACTGAGGCCGGCCCCACTGGCTCCCCCCGGTCGCCTGCTGGGCGGTTCCGTCCAATCATCCGATGTTCAGGTGGCTGTACGCCAGTTTTGGCGACAATGCGGGACTGTCCTTTCCATGAACATCGCTCTGCTTCGCGCCACCTGGCGCCACCCGGAATTCCGCCTCGGCGCCCGCCACATGGTGAGCCTGGCGCTCGGCATCGCTGCCTGGGGCCTGGTGACCGGCGTGGCCATGGTGAAGACAGGCCTGTCGGTGCCGCTGGCACTGTTCATGACCTTCTTCGTGTTCGCCGGCAGCGCGCAGCTGGCCGCCCTGCCCCTGATGGCTGCGGGGGCGCCCATGTGGGTGGTGTGGGCGGCCGCCACCTGCGTGAACCTGCGCTTCGTGATCTTCAGCGCGATGTGGCGGCCCTATTTCGCACGCTTCCCGCTGCGCCAGCGCTGCGTGCTGGGCTACTTCAGCGGCGACCTGAACTACGTGATGTTCATGAAGCGCTTTCCCGACCCCGGGCATCGCGTGCCCGACCAGATGCCCTACTACTGGGGCGGGGTGGTCACCAATTGGGTCGCCTGGCAAAGCGCTTCGGTGCTGGGCATCCTGCTGGCCAACGTCATCCCGACCGCGTGGGGGCTGGGCTTCGCCGGTGTGCTGGCCCTGCTGGGGGTGATGTGTTCGCTGCTGGGAGAGCGCGCCACCTGGGTGGCTGCCGGCGTGGCCGGCGCTGCCGCGGTGGCGGCCTATGCCCTGCCCCTCAAGCTCAACATCGTGGTGGCCATTGCCGCCGCAGTGGCCGCCGGACTCGTGATGGAAACTGCCGAGCGGGCATGGAAGCGGGCACATCGGACCGGAGCGGGCACATGAGCACCTGGGAGGCCATCCTCACGATCGCCGGACTGGCCGTGATCACCGTCCTCACGCGCAGCTTCTTCCTGCTGCCCGAGCGTGAGCTGCACATGCCCGGCCTCGTCAAGCGTGGCCTGAAGTACGCGCCGCTGGCCGCACTGGCCGCCGTCATCGCCCCTGAGGTGCTGATGACGCAGGGAACGCTCATCACCACCTGGCAAGATGCAAGGATCTTCGGCCTGGCGGCGGCCACGGCCTACTACTTCTGGCGGCGCGACATCCTGGGCACCATCCTCACCGGCATGGCCATCTACCTGCCGCTGCGCCTGGCGCTGGGCTGGTAACGCACACCGGGCTCCTACAATCGGCAGTTTTCCTAGCCACTGCCGCGGCGCCCCGGCCGCCATCGTCCGACCATGAACGTGCTCCGCTTTTCCGATCTGATCGCCCAAGGCCAGGTGGCTGGGCGTCGTGTCTTCATCCGTGCCGATCTCAACGTCCCGCAGGACGACGCGGGCCGCATCACCGAGGACACCCGCATCCGCGCGTCGGTGCCCTGCATCGAGATGGCCCTGAAGGCCGGTGCCGCCGTGATGGTGACCTCCCACCTGGGCCGCCCGACCGAAGGGGAGTTCAAGCCCGCGGATTCGCTGGCGCCGGTGGCGCAGCGCCTGGGTGAGCTGCTGGGCCGCGAGGTGCCGCTGCGCTCGAACTGGGTGGATGGCGTGGAGGTGCAGCCCGGCCAGGTCGTGCTGCTCGAGAACTGCCGCGTCAACAAGGGCGAGAAAAAGAACGACGAGGCCCTGGCACGCAAGATGGCCGCGCTGTGCGACATCTTCGTGCACGACGCCTTCGGCACCGCCCACCGCGCCGAAGCCTCCACCTATGGCATCGCGCAGTTCGCCAAGGTGGCCTGCGCCGGCCCGCTGCTGGCCGCCGAGATCGACGCCATCACCAAGGCCCTGGCCAACCCCAGGCGTCCGCTGGCGGCCATCGTGGCCGGCTCCAAGGTCAGCACCAAGCTCACCATCCTGCAAAGCCTCGCCAGGAACGTCGACCAGCTCATCGTGGGCGGTGGCATTGCCAACACCTTCATGCTGGCCGCGGGCCTGCCCATCGGCAAGTCGCTGGCCGAGCCCGACCTGCTGGACGAGGCCCGTGCCGTGATGAATGCGATGAAGGCGCGCGGCGCGGCGGTGCCCATCCCGGTGGACGTGGTCGTGGCCAAGGCATTCGCGGCTGATGCTGCCGCCACCGTCAAGGCGGCCACGGACGTGGCCGGGGACGACCTGATCCTGGACATCGGCCCGAAGACGGCCGCAATGCTGGCCGACCAGCTCAAGGCCGCCGGCACCATCGTGTGGAACGGCCCGGTGGGCGTGTTCGAGTTCGAGGCCTTCTCCAAGGGCACCGAAACCCTGGCCCGAGCGATTGCCGAATCCAGCGCCTTCTCGATCGCCGGCGGCGGCGACACCCTGGCGGCCATCGCCAAGTACGGCATCGAGAAAGACGTGGGCTACATCTCCACCGGCGGCGGCGCCTTCCTGGAGGTGCTGGAAGGCAAGACCCTGCCGGCCTTCGAGATCCTGTCGCGCCGCGCGGCCGGCTGAACCTCACCCGGTGTGGCGCTGTAACTCCAGAGGCCTTCTGCAGGGCCGTGAAATGGAATAAAGTTACAGCCTCACCGGAGACAAAGCTGACATGAACCGCGCCACCAAGATCGTTGCCACCCTGGGCCCCGCCTCGTCGACGCCCGAGATCCTGGAGCGCATGATCCGCACCGGCGTCGATGTGGTGCGGCTGAACTTCTCGCACGGCACGGCCCAGGACCACATCGACCGGGCCACGCTGGTGCGCGAGGCCGCCCAGCGTGCCGGCAAGGAAGTGGCCATCATGGCCGACCTGCAGGGCCCGAAGATCCGCGTCGGCAAGTTCGAAGGTGGCAAGACCTTTCTCGAACAGGGCCAGTCCTTCATTCTGGACGCGGGATGGACGCAACTCGGAAACAACGAGCGCGTGGGCCTGGACTACAAGGAATTGCCGCGCGACGTGAAGCCGGGCGACACCCTGCTGCTCAACGACGGTCTGATCGTCCTCACCGTCGATCGCGTGGGTGGCGATGCGGTCTTCACCCACGTGAAGGTCGGCGGCGAACTGTCCAACAACAAGGGCATCAACAAGCAGGGCGGTGGCCTCACGGCGCCGGCGCTCACCGCCAAGGACATGGAAGACATCAAGACCGCGATGAGCTTCCAGTGCGAGTACCTGGCCGTGAGCTTTCCCAAGAACGCCACCGACATGGAGATGGCGCGCCAGCTGGCCAATGTGGCCGGCGAGCCCTGGCGCCACAAACCCTCGCTGATCGCCAAGATCGAGCGCAGCGAGGCCATTCCTCACCTGGAGGCCATCCTCAAGGCGAGCGACGGCATCATGGTCGCGCGCGGCGACCTCGCCGTGGAGGTGGGCAATGCCGCCGTGCCGGCGCTGCAAAAGCGCATGATCCGCATGGCCCGCGAGATGGACAAGGTGGTGATCACCGCCACCCAGATGATGGAGTCGATGATCGTGAACCCGGTGCCCACCCGCGCCGAGGTGAGCGACGTGGCCAATGCCGTGCTGGATGGCACCGATGCCGTGATGCTCAGCGCCGAAACGGCGGCCGGCAAGTACCCCATCGAGACCGTCGAGCAGATGGCCCACATCGCCCTGGCCGCCGAGGGAGCCGAAGACGTCGAGCTGGACTCCGACTTCGTCAACAAGCGGTTCGGCCGCATCGACCAGTCCATCGCCATGGGCGCCCTCTTCACCGCGCACCACCTGGGCTGCAAGGCCATCATCGCGCTCACCGAATCGGGCTCCACCGCCCTGTGGATGAGCCGGCACAAGATCCATGTGCCGATCTTCGGCCTCACCTCGCAACTGGTGTCGCAACGCAAGATGGCCTTGTACCGTAACGTGCGCCCTTTGCTGATGCCGTCCTACCAGGACCGCGACGAAGCGCTGCACAAGGCCGAGGCCCTGCTCGTCGAGCGCGGCGTGCTCAAGCCGGGGGATACCTACGCCATCACCTGCGGCGAACCCATGGGCTACCCCGGCGGCACCAACATGCTCAAAGTGTGCCGCGTGGGCGGCTGATCCGGGCTGATCAGTCCAGCCGCAGCGAGATGCCCGTCACGAACAGGGTGTCGCCTTTGCTGAACCCTTCGCCCGGATCGCTGCTGTAGCGGTAGGTCAGCCCTGCGGTCAGGCTGATGCGGGCATTGATGGCCACCGACAGGCTGGCATCGAACTCGGCCCGGTATTCGCCGGATTCCTGCAGATTGGGCAGCAGACGCAACTGCTGCTTCAGCCGCGTCGTGTCGCTCAGGTGGGTGGTCGACTCCTGAGCCAGCACCAGTTCCAGCCGCCCGTCACTGCGACGCAGTTCGCCGTCGATCACCGTGGGGGTTTCGTAGCGATCCCGCGAATAGCCCAGGCCGGCCGAGACGTTCCAGTAGCCATCCTCGTTGCGCAGCAGGTGGTAGCCCAGGCCCGAGGCCACGGACAGGCGCGACTGGATGTTGGCGGCCTCGTCGTGCAGGGCCGAACCGCTGCCGAAGCCGAACCACAGCGGCGAGATGTCGCGGTCGTACTGGGTCTTGAGTTCCGCACGCTGGGCCGCCGTGTTGCCTTCGGTGCGCGACTGCAGCGCCGTGCCGGTGACGCCCCACTTGTCCTCGGCGGTGGCACGCACGCTGTCAAGCGAAAGGTTGACGCTGGTCGTGCGGGTGTTGCCCGACGCCACGCTGGCCCCCACCCCGATCAGATGTCGCCACTGACCGTCCAGTCGGGTGGTCACCTGCGCCTGCACCGGCCCCGCCACCCCGAGGATCACGCAGGCCAGCAACCAGGCCGTCCAGTGAGCGATGGGGGGAAAGAGGGGCAGGTGTCGTGTCATCGGGTAAGAACTCCGGGAAATCGGCGAAATCCGACACTTTAGGCCGGGCCCGCCCCCCTGACCACCCGGCAGAGTGGTAACCCCATGTTGCGCTGCGGCATCCTCCCCGGTCCCAGGGGGTGTGGGCCGCCAGCGCGCACGGGCTCGATAGAATCCCGTGGAAGATTACAGCGCGGTTTCATGATGCGGCCGCGCGACCACCGCTTTGCTTTCCCGACTCCCAAGACTTCCAAGACTTCCAAGAGGCCCGACCATGCCACTCGTCTCGATGCGCCAGCTGCTGGACCATGCCGCCGAAAACAACTACGGCATCCCGGCCTTCAACGTCAACAACCTCGAGCAGGTGCAGGCCGTGATGGCCGCTGCCGACGAAGTCGGCGCCCCGGTGATCCTGCAAGCCAGCGCCGGCGCCCGCAAGTACGCCGGCGAGAGCTTCATCAAGCACCTCATCCAGGCCGCCGTCGAGGCCTACCCGCACATCCCGCTGGTGATGCACCAGGACCACGGCACCTCGCCCAAGGTGTGTCAGGGCGCCATCGAGCTGGGTTTCGGCTCGGTGATGATGGACGGCTCGCTCAGGGAAGACGGCAAGACCCCGGCCGACTTCGACTACAACGTCAGGGTCACGCGTGAGGTGGTCGAGATGGCCCACAAGGTGGGTGTCACCGTGGAGGGTGAACTCGGCTGCCTGGGCAACCTGGAAACCGGTGAGGCCGGCGAGGAAGACGGCATCGGCGCCGAAGGCAAGCTCGACCACAGCCAGCTGCTGACCGACCCGGAGGAAGCCGCCGTCTTCGTGAAGGCCACGCAGCTCGATGCCCTGGCCATCGCCATCGGCACCAGCCACGGCGCCTACAAGTTCAGCCGCAAGCCCACCGGCGACATCCTGGCCATCAGCCGTGTGAAGGAAATCCATAAGCGCATCCCCAACACCCACCTGGTGATGCACGGCTCATCCTCCGTGCCTCAGGACCTGCTGGACCTCATCAACCAGTACGGCGGCAAGATGAAGCAGACCTACGGCGTACCGGTGCCCGAAATCCAGGAGGCCATCAAGCATGGCGTGCGCAAGATCAACATCGACACCGACATCCGCCTGGCGATGACGGGCGCGGTGCGCAAGTTCCAGGCCGAGAATCCCGACAAGTTCGACATGCGCGAGTGGATGAAGCCCGCGCGCGAAGCGGCCAAGCAGATCTGCAAGGCGCGCTATTTGGAGTTCGGCTGCGAAGGCCAGGCCGGTAAAATCAAGCCGATTGCCCTGTCCGAGATGGCGCGCCGCTACGCGGCCGGTGAGCTGGCCCAGGTGGTTCAGTAAAGCCCCGGCCTGCCCCGCATCTGCCGAGCCCGCTGGACCAGCGGGCTCGTTTCTTTTCCGGAGACCTTCGTGACCGCCGCCCTGCTCAACTCCTCGATCACTTCCCTGCCCCTGCTGGCGCGTGGCAAGGTGCGCGACAACTATGCGGTGGGCACCGACCGCATCCTGATGATCGCCAGCGACCGGCTGTCGGCTTTCGACGTGGTGATGGGCGAGCCCATCCCCGGCAAGGGAGCCCTGCTCACCGAAGTGGCGCTGTTCTGGTTCGACAAGCTCCGGCACGTGGTCCCCAACCACCTCACCGGCGAGGACCCTGAAAGTGTGGTGACGCAAGCCGAACGCGCCCAGGTGCGCGGCCGCGCGATGCTGGTCAAGCGCCTCAAGCCCCTGCCGGTGGAGGCTGTGGTGCGCGGCTACCTGGCCGGCAGCGGCTGGAAGGAATACCAGCAAAGCGGCGAGGTCTGCGGCGTGAAGCTGCCGGCGGGCCTGAAGAATGCCAGCAAGCTGCCCGAGCCCATCTTCACCCCGGCCACCAAGGCCGAGATGGGTGAGCACGATGAGAACATCTCCTTCGATCGCATGTGCGAGATCATCGGCCGGGATCTGGCCGAGCGCGTGCGCGCCGTGTCGATCGAGCTCTACCGCACCGCGGCCGACTATGCGCTGTCGCGCGGCATCATCATCGCCGACACCAAGTTCGAGTTCGGTCTGGACGAACACGGCACGCTCACGCTGATGGACGAGGTGCTCACGCCCGATTCCTCGCGCTTCTGGCCGGTGGAGGGCTATGTGGAAGGTGCCAACCCGCCCAGCTACGACAAGCAGTTCGTGCGCGACTGGCTGGAGCAGGCCACCGTGGGCGGCCAGCCCTGGAACAAGCAGGCGCCGGCACCGGCGCTGCCGGCCGAGGTGATCGAGAAGACGGCCGCCAAGTACCGCGAGGCGCGCGACCGGCTGCTGGGGGCGTGAGGCCGCCCCCCCCCCGCTCAGCGCTCAGAACAGCGTCATGCTGAGCTTGCGGCGGTACTGGTCCACGACCGGATCGGCCGGGGCTACCGCAGTTTTACCGGTGACTTCCAGCGTGCCCTTGGCTTGCGTGGCGGCCGCCTTCGGCGCGGGCTTGCTCATCATCTCGAGGATGGCCACGTAGGTCTTGCGCGCCAGGCCCTCGTTCCAGGCCTTGTCGCGCATCAGGATCTCGAGCAACTCGTCCATCGCCTCGGTGAACCGGCCGGCGGCGAAATGCTGCTGGGCCAATTCATGGCGGGCCTCGAAATCACGCTTGTTCGCCGCGATGGCCGCCGCCAGAGCTTCAGGCGGGCGCGCCGATGCGGCACGCTCGCAGGCTTCCAGATAGAGCCCCAGGGCGGCGATGCGCGCATCGGCCAGGGCCTTGGAGGCCACCGGCTCGTAGGCGGTGCGCGCCTCGGCCACCCGGCCGCGCTCGAGCAGCAGCTTCACGTAGTCGAAGCGCGCAGTGTCGTTGGCCGGGTCGATGGCCACGGCCTGTTGCAGTTTCTCCAGGGCGGCATCGGTGTCGCCCTCGGCGGCCAGTTCCTCGGCGGCCTCTGCCTCTTCCTCGGCCTCCATCTCGGCCGCGCTGGGCACGTGCTTGTCCAGGAACTCCTGGATCTGCGCCTGGGGCAGCGCGCCCACGAAACCATCCACGGGCTGTCCGTCGCGGAACATCACGCAAAACGGAATGGAGCGCACGCCGAACATCTGCGAGAGCTGCCCGGCGATCTCGGGCTGCTCGTCGGAGTTGAGCTTGGCCAAGGTGAAGCGGCCGGCGTACTGGGTCTCCAGCTTTTCCAGCATCGGCCCCAGGGTGCGGCAGGGGCCGCACCAGGGGGCCCAGATGTCGAGCAGCACGGGGCGGGACATCGAGGCTTGCAGCACCTCGGCTTCAAAGTTCTGGAGGGTGATGTCGATCATGGGAATGCAGTCCTGTGGGGGCCGGGTATCCTGGTCAAGCTGGGGGTTGCCGGCCGGTTTTCCAGCCCCGCCTAAAATCGCGCTTTCTGCCCAGCCTGGAGCCGTCCTTGTCGAGCGCTTCGCCCCTCATCGGTGTGGTCATGGGTTCCAACAGCGATTGGGACGTCATGCAACACGCCGCCCAGATTCTCGCCGAGTTCGGCGTGCCCCATGAAGCCCAGGTGGTTTCGGCCCACCGCATGCCCGACGACATGTTCCGCTACGCCGAGCAGGCCGCAGCGCGCGGCCTCAAGGCCATCATCGCCGGCGCCGGCGGCGCCGCCCACCTGCCAGGCATGCTGGCAGCCAAGACGGTGGTGCCCGTGCTGGGTGTGCCGGTGCCCAGCAAGCACCTGCAGGGCGTCGATTCCCTGCACTCCATTGTGCAGATGCCCAAGGGCATCCCGGTGGCCACGTTTGCCATCGGAGCGGCGGGCGCCGCCAATGCCGCTCTCTTCGCCGTGGCCCTGCTGGCCAATGAAGACCCCGCGCTGCGCGAGAAACTGCTGGCCTACCGCACCCGCCAGACCGAGGCGGCGCGCGCCATGACGCTGCCGGGGGTGGCCGGATGAGCGCCGTGGTGCTGCCCGGGGCCACCCTGGGCGTGATGGGTGGCGGCCAGCTGGGCCGCATGTTCGTGCATGCCGCTCAGCAGATGGGCTATTTCACCGCCGTGCTCGACCCTGACACGGCAAGCCCGGCCGGCCTGGTGGCGCACTACCACATCCAGTCCGACTATGTGGACGAACAAGGCCTGGCGCAGCTGATGCAGCGCAGCGCTGCGATCACCACCGAATTCGAAAACGTCCCGGCCGCCGCATTGGTCACGCTGGAAGCCCATCGCCCGGTGGCCCCGGGCGCGCAAGCCGTGGCGATCTGCCAGGACCGCGCCCTGGAGAAAGCCCACTTCGGGCGCTGCGGCGTGCCTTGTGCGCCCCATGCCGTGATCGAAACCGCCGAACAGCTCGCGGCGGTCGATGCCGCCTTGCTGCCGGGCATCCTCAAGACGGCGCGCCTGGGCTACGACGGCAAGGGCCAGGTCACGGTGAAGACCCCCGAGGACCTGGCCGCCGCCTGGACGCAGCTCGGCCGCGTGCCCTGCGTGCTGGAACAACGGCTGGACCTGGCTTTCGAGGTGAGCGTGATCGTGGCGCGCAACGCCCAGGGCGAGGTCGTGCATTTCCCCGTGCAGCGCAACCTGCACCGCGACGGCATCCTTGCGGTCACCACCGTGCCCGCGCCGGAGGTGGGCCCCGAACTGCAGGCCCAGGCCGTCGGCGCGGCCGAGAGCCTGGCCGCCTCGATGCACTACGTGGGCGTGCTGTGCGTGGAATTCTTCGTGCTGCGCGATGGCCGCCTGGTGGCCAACGAGATGGCGCCGCGGCCGCACAACTCCGGCCACTACACGCTGGACGCCTGCGACGTGTCGCAGTTCGAGCTGCAGGTGCGGGCCATGACCGGCCTGCCGCTGGTCTCGCCGCGGCTGCATTCGCCGGCGGTGATGCTCAACCTGCTGGGCGACCTCTGGTTCGACGACGCCGGCCGCACGCGCGAGCCCGCCTGGGCCGAGGTGCTGGCCCTGCCGGGCGTGCACCTGCATCTGTACGGCAAGCTCAACGCCCGCGCCGGACGCAAGATGGGGCACCTCACGGTCACCGGCAGCACGCCCGCCCAGGTGCAAGACGTGGCGCAACGCTGCGCCGAACTGCTGGGCCTGGCGGCCTGGTGAGGGGGCATTGCACACCGTGGCACGCATCCTCGACGGCGGCAACCCCGGCCACATCGCCCAGGCGGCCGATGCCCTCGCGGCCGGGCGGCTGGTGGCCTTTCCCACCGAAACCGTCTATGGCCTGGGCGCAGACGCCGGCCAGGATGCGGCCGTGGCCGGCATCTTTGCGGCCAAGGGCCGCCCGGCCAACCATCCACTCATCGTGCATGTGCCCAATGCGGCGTCAGCCCTGACGCTGGCACGCGCCATCCCGCCCGCGGCCCAGCGGCTGATGGACGCCTTCTGGCCCGGGCCCCTCACGGTCATCGTCCCTCGGCGAGACGGCGTGGCCACTGCAGCGGCCGGCGGGCAGGACACCCTGGGCCTGCGCTGCCCGGCTCATCCTGTGGCGCAGGCCCTGCTGCAGGCCTGCGCCGAGCGGGGCCTGATCGGCCTGGCGGCACCGAGCGCCAACCAGTTCGGACGCGTGAGCCCCACCACGGCTGCGCACGTGGCCGGCGAATTCGGTGACGATGTGCTGGTGCTCGACGGTGGCGCCTGCCCCGTGGGCATCGAATCGACCATCATCGATTGCTCGCGTGGGCGGGCCGTGCTGCTGCGCCCCGGCACCCACACGCGCGCACAGATCGAGGCGGCTTTGGGCGAACCGCTGCACGACCGCGACGCGCAGGCGCCGCGGGCTTCTGGCATGCTGGCAAGCCACTACGCCCCACGCGCCAAGGTGCGCCTCATGAGCGCTGACGTGCTGCAGACCGCCCTGGAGGTGCTGGGTGCGGGCGTGGACGGCGTTGCGCTGTATTCGCGCTCGGTGCGGCCGCCCCGCGGCATGCTGCACCGGGCCATGCCCGATGATGCGGCCCGTGCCGCACAGGAACTCTTTGCCGTGCTGCGCGATCTCGATGCGAGGGGCGTGCGGCTCATCTGGGTCGAAAGCCCTCCCCCCGGTCCCGAATGGGATGGCGTGCGCGATCGACTGACACGCGCGGCCGCCTGACGGAGCCTTCCCTTGAATCACGGAGTCTGCATGTCCTTGCGTTCCTTCGGCGGCCATCGCTGCCTGAAGTCCCTGGCCGGCCTGGTGGCCGCTTTGGCCCTTGTCGGCTGCGGCGGTGATGTCTTCAATGCCTTCGAGCCCACGCGGGTGATCTCCTTCGGTGATGGTCACAGCGCCATGGCTGGCGACGGGCGCAAGTACACCGTCAACAATCTGTCCAACTGCCGCTCGGCCCGCAGCTGGAACCAGATCGTGGTGGAGAACTACGGGTTCGCCTTCGCAGCCTGCAACCCCAGCAACCTCACTGGCAACCGTGTGGCCCAGCTGTATGCCGACGAGACCTGGACGCTGGCCGACGTGCGCGCCCAGGTGGAAGCACAGCTGCCCACGCTGGGGACGGGCGACATGGTGCTGATCCAGGCCGGAACCCAGGATGTCTGGGCCCTGTACCAGCAGGATCCGGGCATCGACGCGCCAGCGACCTTCCCCGGCTGCGACGCTGCCAACCTGCCGGCCACGCTGAGTTCCGCTTGCGAGCGCGGCGCGGATCTGGGTCGGCTCATCCAGCAGATCACGGACCGTGATGCCCGTGTGCTGGCGATCGATCTGGTCAACCAGGGCAAGACCCCACGTGGCCTGGCCGAGTCGGCCCAGGGTCAACGCCTCCTGAAGGCCCTGACCGACGCCTACAACTCCGGCTTCTACAACAGCTTCGGCGGCAACAGCCGCAAGGCCGCTTACGCCCAGATCAATAATTTCGTGCGACTGGCGACCGACAACGACAGCAACACCGGCACCCGCTTCCGCAACGAGACCGATCCGGCTTGCACAGTGGCTTCTTCGCTGGACTGCAACCTGTCCACCGTGAACGCTGACTACCGCGAGAACGTCAACGACAACCGCTTCGTCTATGCCGACAGTCTCTACTTCTCGCCACAGATGCACCGCCTGATCGGCAACCTCGCCTGGAACCGCGCCGAGCGCCACCCCTATTGAGCGCGGCTGCGATCGCGCGCGGCCCAGTCGATGAGCGCGTCCAGGGCTGGTCGGGCGGCCGAAGCGTTCGGATGGTTGACGATGGCCACGAAGGTGTAGCGCCGGCCGCTCTCGCCCAGCACGTAGCCAGCCAGACCCGCCACATCCCGCAGCGAGCCGGTTTTCAGATGGGCCTGCCCCGCCATGGCGCGCGAGCGGCGCAGCGTGCCATCTCGGCCTGACACCGGCAGGGAGGCCATCAATTCAGGCATCACCGGGTCGGCCCAGGCACGCTGCAGCAGCCGTGTGAAGAAGGCGGCGCTGGCACGGGCCTCCCGTGACAGCCCCGCCCCGTTGTCCAGGACCAGGCTTGCGTCCACCGTGCCGAAACGCTCACGCAGCCAGTCTTCCACAGCCGCGCGCGACTGGGCCAGACTGCCCAGGCCACGACGTTCCCGCCCCAGCGTGAGAAAGAGCTGGCGGGCCATCACGTTGTTGCTGAACTTGTTGATGTCTCGCACCACTTCGGCCAGCGTGGGCGACACGCCTTGCACCAGCGGAGTGAGGCCGGCCGGCACGGCCCCTTCGCGTACCGTGCCTGCCAGTTGCCCCCCGAGAGCCCGCCACATGCCCAGCACGGCCTGCGCGTTGTAGCCCCGCGGGTCGGCATAGGCCATGGGCCATTGACCTTCTCCGCACCGCGCAGGGTAGGCCCCCCGAAAGCGCAGCCGCGCCGGATCGCCCAGCTCCGCCTTGAGGGCGCCGCGCCAGTCGCCGCAGGCGGCCGTCTGGTCCAGGGGCACCGTCTCGTCCACGAGGAACCCGTGCAGGGGTGGATCGACCGTGACACGGGCGCGCCCTCTCGCCGGTTCGGGCACAAATCCCAGCACCACCGACTTGTAGTTGATCAGCAGGGCATCGGGCAAGACGTTGTAAGGCCGCAAGGGCTCATCGTCGAACGCACCGGGGTCGGTCGCCGGCACCTCGAAGGCGCTTCGGTCGAGCACGATGTCACCCTGGATCTCACGGATGCCCAGCTGCTGCACCCGGCGCAGCAGCATCCACAGCCGCTCCATCACCAGCTTGGGATCACCGCGGCCTTGCAGGTACAGGTTGCCGCGCAGCACCCCCTCGACCACCTCGCCCTCGGCATACACAGGGGTGACCCAGGTGTAGGACGGGCCCAGCAGGTCCAGGGCCGCATAGGTGGTGATGAGCTTCATCAGCGACGCCGGGTTGACGCTGGCGTCGGCCCGGTGGCTCAGACGCGGCTGCGTCTGGCCGACCTCGACGATCTCGACCACGATCGCCTCGCGCGGCACGCGCGCCTGGGCGAGGGCGGCCTCCACGGTGGCCGGCAGGGCCGCGGGGGACTGCGCCCACGCCGGCAGGGCGGCCAGCCAGGCCAGGGCCGCGGCCGCACGCAGCCGGGCACGGAGTTTCGAAAAGACGGTGCAGAGCATGCTGCGATTATCCCGGCCGCTACACTTTCAGGATGCAACACGATGCACAAGCGCCCTGCCTGCTGGCCCTGGAGACGGCCACGGACACCCTGCGCCTGGGCGTGTGTTTCCAGGGCCGGGTCTACGAACACGAAGGCCCGGGCAGCGCGCAATCGTCGGCCACGCTGATTCCCGCCCTGTGGTCGCTCATGGCCCAGGCCGGGTGCGCGATGCGCGACGTGCAAGCCATTGCCTTCGGCCGGGGACCGGGCGCCTTCACCGGCCTGCGTACCGCCTGTTCCGTGGCCCAGGGCCTGGCCCTGGGACGCGGCTGCCCGGTCCTCCCGATCGACACCCTGATGGTGGTGGCCGAGGCCGCCCGCCAGGCCCACGGAGACACCGACGTGTGGGCAGCCCAGGACGCACGCATGAACCAGCTCTATGCTGCGCGCTACCGCTGGCAGGCGGGGCATTGGGCCACCCTGGATGCACCGGCCCTGTACGACCCCGCCGCCTTTGGCCGGCTCGTGGCCGGCATCGATGGCGCCGTGGTGGCCGGCAACGCCGTGACGGTGCATGCGCCGGCCCTGGCACTGGAGCATCTCACGCTGCGCCCGCAAGCAGCGCCCACGGCGAGGGCCCTGCTGGCCCTGGGCGCCGCGGCCTGGTCGCGTGGCGAAGCCGTGGATGCCGCACTGGCGCTGCCGCTTTATGTGCGCGACAAGGTGGCCCAGACCACGGCAGAACGCGAGGCGCTCAGAACGCCATGAATGCCCAGGTCCATGCCCGTGCCCCCGCCGGCGCACGCCGGCTCGAACGCCTGCGTGTCGAAGACCTCTCGGCGCTGATGGCCATCGAGGTGCAGGCCTACGAATTCCCCTGGACACGAGGCAACTTCATCGACTCCCTGTCGGCCGGCCATGCGGCGTGGTGGCTGCACCAGGGTGACGGCACCATGCTGGGCTACTTCCTGGCCATGAGCGGCGTGGAGGAGATGCATCTGCTCAACCTCACGGTGGCACCGATGCACCAAGGCTGCGGCCACGCCGTGTGGATGCTCGACCGCCTGTGCGACATCGCGCGCGGTGAAGCGGCCCTGCAGTTGTGGCTGGAAGTGCGGCCGAGCAACGAACGCGCCCGGCGCCTGTACGAACGCTACGGCTTTGCCGAGGTCGGCCTGCGCCGGGGCTACTACCCCGCGGCGCGCGGACAGCGTGAGGACGCCCTGGTCATGAGTCTGGCACTATGAGCCTGGACGAACGCCGCCTGGCGATGCTGCGCGAGATGGGTCTCACGGCCTGGGCACGGCGCGATGCGGTGGCCCCTTCCATCGTGGCCCCTGCCGTCGCCGCGCCTGCCGCCGCCCGCGCTGAACCCTTGGCCGACTCACCCGCCCCGCTGGCGCGCAGCGCCCGTGCCACGGGCGTCGAGCAGATGGACTGGCCGGCCCTGCGCGAGGCTGTCGCCGCCTGCCGGGCCTGCGCGCTGTGCGAGAGCCGGCGCAACACCGTGTTCGGCGTGGGCCATGAGCAAGCGCACTGGATGGTGGTGGGCGAGGCCCCCGGCGAAAACGAGGACCGCCAGGGCGAGCCCTTCGTCGGCCAGGCTGGCCGCCTGCTGGACAGCATGCTGCGCGCCATCGGCCTCACACGGGAAGCCGCCCCGCCCGAGCAGCAGGTCTTCATCTGCAATGTGCTCAAGTGCCGCCCGCCGGGCAACCGCAATCCCGAGCCTCAGGAAATCGCGCAGTGCGAGCCCTTCCTGAAGCGCCAGGTGGCGCTGGTGCGGCCGCGCATCATCCTGGCCATGGGTCGCTTCGCCGTGCAATCGCTGCTGCGCACCAGCGAGCCGATCGGCCGCCTGCGCGGCAAGGTGCACCACTACGAGGGGGTGCCCCTCATCGTCACTTACCACCCGGCCTACCTGCTGCGCAACCTGCCCGACAAGGCCAAGGCCTGGGAAGATCTCTGCCTCGCGCTGGACACGCTCGAAGCGCATCGCTGAGCGCCAGGTTCAGTGCCGGGTGCCGAGGTAGCGCTTGCGCCAGAAGAACAGGCCCAGCCCCAGGCCCAGCGCGGCCATCAGGCCCAGCGTGATCCACACGCCTTTGGCCTCGTGGATGAGGGGCAGGGTGTCGAAGTTCATGCCGAAGATGCCGGTGATGAGGTTCAGCGGCAGGAAGATGGCCGTGAGCACCGTGAGCGTGCGCATGATGTCGTTGGTGCGGTTGCTCTGCGCCGAGAAGTGCATCTGCACCGCCGTCTCGGCCGACGACTCCAGCCGGCGCACATGGCTCAGCACACGCTCGATGTGCTCAAGGACATCGCGTGAACGCACACGCAACAGCTCGCGCTCCCGCCTGGCCTGGGGAGCGCTCTCCTGAGGCCACTCCTGCAGGGCATCGATCCACTCCTGGATCGCATTGCGCTGGTCTTCGCAGATGTCCTCCAGCAGGTGCAGCGTGTTGCGCGAGTCGAGCAGCAGCTGCCAGCTGCGAAACCGCGCCCGCGGATTGAACAGCGCCTGCTGGAGCACACCGAACTGCCGCGTCAGCAATCGCCGCAGCTCCAGATAGCCGTCCACGATGTGGTTGACCATGCGCAGCATCTGGTCGGCCGGACTGGAAGGCAGCCGCACGCTCACGGGCCGCCCCTCGACGCGCGGGTCGGCCTGGCCTTGGGCGATCTGGGTGTAGCGCTGGGCGAAATGCTCGCGCACCAGACAGTCGGCCGGATGCACGGTGAGCAGCACGCGGTCGAACACCACAAAACCCACCGGGCTGGTGTCGATGGCCTCGAGAGCCCGCCGCGCCGAGCTCAGGTCGCCATGCGCATCGTCCAGGAAGAGCGCGCTCGAGCCCGCCCCAGCCGCCAGGCGACGGAACACCAGCACGTCATACCAGGAGGTGTCCTCGAAATGAGAAGGCAGCTGCGGGTTGAGCAGGTCCGAGACGTGCAGGTCCACCAGCTGCCCGCTCGTCCAGGCCTGCAGGCAGCCCTGGAGCCGCGCGGGGTCCGCCTCGAACTCGCCTCGCGCCACGCCCACCCAGAGATAGCCCGTCGCCGGCAATTCGGCCGGCAGGCCCGGCAGCTCCTCGAAGCCCTCGGGGCTGACGTGGAAGATGCGCATCAGCCCTTGATCAGCGCCGCGGCATCCAGCGCAAAGTAGCTGAGCACGCCGTCGGCGCCCGCACGCTTGAAGGCCAGCAGCGACTCCAGCATCACCGCGTCATGGTCGAGCCAGCCGTTGGCGGCCGCCGCCTTGAGCATGGCGTACTCGCCGCTGACCTGGTAGGCAAAGGTGGGCACGCGGAACTCGTCCTTCACCCGACGCACGATGTCCAGGTAGGGCAGGCCGGGCTTGACCATCACCATGTCGGCGCCTTCGGCGATGTCCAGCGCCACCTCGCGCAGCGCCTCGTCGCTGTTGGCCGGGTCCATCTGGTAGACCTTCTTGTTGCTCTTGCCCAGGTTGGCCGCCGACCCCACCGCATCGCGGAAGGGGCCGTAGAAGGCCGAGGCGTACTTGGCGCTGTAGGCCATGATGCGGGTATGGATGAGCCCGCGCGCCTCCAGTGCCTGGCGGATCGCGCCAATGCGCCCGTCCATCATGTCCGAGGGCGCCACGATGTCCACGCCCGCCTCGGCCTGGACCAGGGCTTGGCGGACCAGGACCTCGACCGTTTCGTCGTTGAGGATGTAGCCGGTGTCGTCGAGCAAGCCGTCCTGGCCGTGGCTGGTGAAGGGGTCGAGGGCCACATCAGTCATCACGGCCAGTTCCGGGAAGCGGCGCTTGAGTTCACGCACCACCCGAGGCACGAGGCCTTCGGGGTTCAGCGCCTCTCGACCGTCCGGCGTCTTCAGGCCTGGATCGATCACCGGAAAGAGCGCCATCGCCGGCACGCCCAGCGTCAGGCAGCGCTCGGCCACCGGCAGCAGGCGGTCCAGGCTGAGGCGCTGCACGCCAGGCATCGATGCCACGTCCTGGGTCTGCCCCTGTCCGTCGAGCACGAACACCGGCAGGATCAGGTCATCGGCGCTCAACGCATGCTCACGCACCAGCCGTCGGGTGGCATCGTCACGGCGCAGGCGGCGGGGGCGGGCGGCTGGGAAGGAGGCAGGAAAGACCAAGGTGAGAATGTCCCGTAACAAGCGTTCGAAAACGTGAAAAGCTGGTGTTTTCCATGACCCGGCGGACACCGGATCGGTCCGGCCCGTCACGAATCTGTGATAAGCTCACATGTGAATGATACGTCGCAAGGCGTTCATTCCCTGCTTTTCCTCCCTGAGCAGGTGCCTTACCGTGATGACAGCGTTAAGGCTTTGAAGCCCCAGTCCCCGACTGGGGCTCTTTCTTTTGGGCGCTGCCATGGCACCCGGCCCGCGTCGCTATCATGCCGCGCATGCTCTACGCCGTCATCAAGTCCCTGCACATCGTCTTTGTCGTCAGCTGGTTCGCCGGGCTGTTCTACCTGCCACGCATCTTCGTGAACCTGGCGATGGTGAGCCCCGACAGCCACGCCGAGCGCGAACGCCTGCTGCTGATGGCACGCAAGCTCTACCGCTTCATGTCGCTGCTGATGATTCCGGCACTGGGCTTCGGGCTGTGGCTGTGGCTGGGCTATGGCGTGGGGCGAGGCCCCGGCAGCGGCTGGATGCATGCCAAGCTGGCCATTGTCGTGGGCCTGATCGGCTACCACCACCACTGTCGCCGCTTGCTGCGCGACTTCGAGCAACTGCAGGCCTCGGCCCGCTCCCACGTGTGGTATCGCTGGTTCAACGAGGTGCCCGTCATCGCCCTGCTGGTGGCCGTGCTGCTGGTGGTGCTCAAGCCGTTCTGAGCGGCACGGACCCCGCATGGGCCGACATCGCAGCTCGCTGGTGCCACTGGCCCTGCTGTACGGGGCCCTGATCGTCTATGCGAGCCTCTACCCCTTCCGGGGCTGGACCCCGTCCGGCCAGCCCCTGTGGGCCTTCGTGCTGGAGCCCTGGCCCCGGTGGTGGACCGCCTTCGACCTGATCTCGAACCTGCTGGGCTACATGCCGCTGGGGGCCCTGGTCGCCGGTGCCGCGCTGCGCGCCGACTGGCCGCGTTCGCGGGCCTTCGGGATCGCACTGGCCGTGGGCACGGCGCTGTCCGGCACCCTGGAGACGCTGCAGAACTTTCTGCCCGCGCGGGTGCCGTCGAACCTCGACTGGGGGCTGAACGTGCTCGGCGCGGCCGGCGGGGCGCTCTTCATGCTCGGCCTGCACGCACTGGGGCTGCTGGCGCGAGCCCAGTGGCTGCGCGAGCGCTGGTTCATCGACCGCAGCGCCGTCGGCCTCACGCTGCTGCTGCTGTGGCCGGCCGCCCTGCTCTTTCCCACGCCGGCGCCCCTGGGCGTGGGCCAGGTCGCCGACCGGGTGGACGATTTCATCGAGCAGCTCCTTCAGGGCACCGCCATCGAAGGCTGGATTCAGGCCCCGGTGGCCGCCACGGTGGCCCGTTTGCCGGCGGTGACCGAACTGGTGGTGGTGGCCCTGGGGGTGCTGGCGCCCTGCCTGCTCGCGTTCGCCATCAGCCCCCCCCGCTGGCCGCGCCTGGTCCTGGTGGCGGGTGCGGCACTGCTCGGCTTTGCCACGACCACCCTGTCCACGGCGCTCAGCTACGGCCCCCAGCACGCCCTGGCCTGGATCACGCCGGCCACCCCCTTGGGCCTGGCCGTGGGGGTCATCACGGCCGTGGTGCTCGCGCCCCTGCCCATGCGTGCCGCCGCCGCGATCGGCCTGGTGGCGCTCACAGCCCTGGCCGGTTTCGTCAACGATGCCCCCGCCGACCCCTACTACGCCCAGAGCCTGGCCGCCTGGGAGCAGGGGCGCTTCATCCGCTTCCACGGCCTGGCCCAATGGGTGGGCTGGCTGTGGCCCTACGCGGTGCTCGCCTACCTCGTCGCACGCGTGGCCTCGCGCGATCGACCGCAGGGGGCGCCGTAAAATCGCTCGATGAGCTATTACGAGCGCCACATCTTCTTCTGCCTGAATCAGCGCGACAACGGCGAGGCCTGCTGCGCCAGCCAGGGCGCCGAAGCGGCCTTCAACCACTGCAAGTCGCGCGTGAAGGCCGCCGGGCTGGCCGGTCCGGGCAAGGTGCGGGTCAACCGCGCCGGCTGCCTCGACCGCTGCGCTGGCGGGCCCGTGGCAGTGGTGTATCCCGAGGCGGTCTGGTACACGTTCGTGGACGAGGCCGACATCGACGAGATCGTCGACTCGCATCTGCAGCGGGGCGAAGTCGTCGATCGGCTGCTGCTGGCCCCCCATATCGGCCGATGAACGCCCAGACCGAGAAGCTCGTGATCGCCGGCCCGGCCGGCGAGCTCGAATGCGCACTGGACGCGCCCGCCGGCGACAGCCGGGGCCTGGCCGTCATCGCCCACCCGCACCCACTGCATGGCGGGACGATGGACAACAAGGTGGTCCAGACCCTCGCGCGTGCCTTCGTGCAGCGCGGCTGGCGTGCCGTGCGCTTCAACTTCCGCGGCGTGGGTCAGTCGGCGGGCGTCTGGGATGCAGGCCGCGGCGAGGTGGACGACCTGCTCGCCGTGGTGGCCCATTTCCGCCAGGATGGGGAACCTTTGGCGCTGGCCGGATTCTCTTTTGGAGCCTTCGTGGCCTCGCACGCCGCGCAGCGACTGGGCGGCGACCTGGCGCACCTGGTGCTGGTGGGGCCGGCCACCGGCAACTTCGAGGTGGCCCGTGTGCCCGGCCACACCGTGGTGATCCATGGCGAGCACGACGACGTGGTGCCGTTGCAATCCACACTCGACTGGGCCCGCCCTCAAGGTCTGCCTGTGGTGGTCGTGCCCGGCGTGGGGCATTTTTTCCATGGACAGCTGCCGCTGTTGAAGACCCTGGTGCTGCGCGCCCTGGCCTGAGCCACGGCGCCTGCCCGCAACCGATTCCGCATCGATGAAACGACTGTTTGCTTCCCTGCTGGCCGCCTGCGCGACGGCCTGGTCCGCCCTGCCTGCCACCGCCCAGCCGCTGCCGCCACCCGAGGTGGCCGCCAAGTCCTACGTGCTGCTGGACATGAACAGCAACCAGATCCTGGCCTCGCGCGAACCCGACGCCCCATCGGACCCGGCCTCGCTGACCAAGCTGATGACGGCCTACGTGGTCTTCGGCGCCATCCGTGACAAACGCCTGGCGATGGAGCAGGACCTGCCGGTCTCGGTGCGGGCCTGGAACGAGCGCAAGGGCGGCGCCTCGGTGATGTTCATCGAGCCTCGCATGCGTGTGAAGGTGGAAGACCTGCTCAAGGGCATGATCGTGCAGTCGGGCAACGACGCATCGGTCGCCCTGGCCGAAGGCGTGGCCGGCAGCGTGGAAGCCTTCGTCGAGCTGATGAACCGCGAGGCCCAGCGCATGGGCCTGAAGAACACCCGCTTCGCCAACGTGACCGGCATGACCGAGCCCGGCCACCACAGCACGGCGCGCGACCTCTCGGTGCTGGCCTCGCGGCTGATCACCGACTTCCCCGAGTACTACACGATGTACTCGATGCGCGAGTTCCGCTTCAACAACATCACCCAGCCCAACCGCAACCTGCTGCTGCGCCGCGATCCCAGCGTGGACGGCCTCAAGACCGGCTACACCGAGGCGGCAGGCTACTGCCTGATCGCCTCGGCGCAGCGCGATTTCCCCAATGGCAAGCGCCGCCTGCTGAGCGTGGTGCTCAACACGACCTCGATGGAGGCACGCGCCAATGAAAGCCAGCGCCTGCTCAACTGGGGCTTCCAGGCCTTCGACACCCTGCGCCTCTTCGAGGGCGGCCAGCCGGTGGTCGAACCGCAGGTGTGGAAGGGCAAGTCCGCCAAGGCCAAGCTGGGGGCGGCCGGCCCACTGTTCGTGACCGTGCCGCGCGGTGAAGGTGACAAGGTCACCACCAAGATCGAACGTGTGGACCCGCTGGTGGCGCCGCTCACCCAGGGCCAGGCCGTGGGCCGCATCAAGGTCACGCTGGGTGACACCGTGATCGCCGAGACCCCGCTCGTGGTCCAGGAGGCCGTGCCCGAGGCCGGCCTCCTCGGCCGTGCCTGGGATGCCATCCGCCTGTGGATCCAGTAAGCTGCCCTCCTGCTTCCGCGCCTTGACGAAAGACCCGACCATGCACGCCCTGCCCGACACCCCCTGCTACCTGAACGGCGAGTATCAGCGCCTGTGCGACGCCAAAGTCTCGGTGCTGGACCGTGGCTTCATCTTCGGCGATGGCTGCTACGAGGTGGTGCCGGTCTACGGCCAGCGCCTGTTCCGCTTCGAGGAGCACCTGGCGCGGCTGGAGCGCTCGCTGGCCAAGCTGCGCATCCCCAATCCGCACTCGCGCATGGAGTGGCTGGAGCGCATGCGCAAGCTGATCGCCGACCACCATGCCCAGACGGGCGCGACCGACCAGCTCGTTTACCTGCAGCTCACGCGCGGCGTCGCCCTGCGCGACCACGTGATGCCGCCCGACATCGCACCCACCGTCTTCATGATGGTCAGCACGATGAAGCCGGCCACGCCCGAGCAACGCCATGCCGGGGTGGCGTGCACGACCGCGCGTGACTTCCGCTGGGAGCGAGGCGACATCAAGTCGATCTCGCTGCTGGGCAACGTGCTGGCCCGCCAGATGTCGGCCGACCAGGGGGCCGCCGAGACCATCATGTTCCGTGACGGCCACCTGACCGAGGCCTCGGCCAGCAACGTATGGATCGTGCACGAAGGTGCGGTGCTGGGTGCGCCCAAGAGCGAGCATGTGCTGGAAGGCATCCGCTACGGCCTGATCGCCGAACTGTGCGAGGAACTGGGCATCGGCTTCAACCTGCGCCCCATCAGCGAGGCCGAGGTGTTCGCTGCCGACGAGATCATGCTGTCCTCGGCCACCAAGGAAGTGCTGCCGGTCACCCGCCTGGACGGCGAGCCTGTGGGCCATGGGGCTGGAAAAGGCAAACCCGGCCCCATCTATGCACGACTGTACGAGGCCTACCAGCGGGCCAAGGTGGAGCAGTCGATATGAGTTTCCCGGACATCCCTGCCGATCAATCCCTGATCGAATACCCCAGCGCCTTCCCCATCAAGGTGATGGGCGCCAACGTCGATGGATTCGCGTCGGCGATCGCCGAACTGGCCCTGCAGTACGACCCGGGCTTCGATCCGGCCACGATGGAAATGCGCCCCAGCAAAAGCGCCAACTACCTGGGCCTGACGCTCACGGTCACGGCCACCAGCCGCGAGCAGCTCGATGCGCTCTACCTCGCGCTGACCTCGCACCCGATGGTGAAGGTGGTTCTGTGAGCACCGCAGCGACTCACAGCGCCTTCCCTTTCAGGATCTCATCCATCTCCTTCACCTTGTAGGGCGCGGCCTCGTCGCCGTTGGCGGCTGCGGCGTCGTACCAGTAGCGCGCCAGGCGAGCGTCCTTGGGCACGCCCAGGCCCTTTTCGTACATCGAGCCCAGCAGGTACTGGGCGCCCATCTCGCCCTGCAAGGCAGCGCGCCGGTACCACTCGGCCGCCAACGCCAGATCCTGCGGCACGCCGCGGCCCAGATAGTAGGCCGTGCCGGCGGCCACCTGGGCGTCCACGTGACCGTGCTCGGCCGCCTTCAGGTACCACTGCACCGAGCGCACGTGGTCGGGCCGCCCGGTCAGGCCCCGTTCATAGATCTCGCCCAGCGCATGCTCCGAGCGCACGAAGCCCTGGGCGGCCGACGCCTCCAGCAGTTCCAGCGCCTTGTTCAGGCTGGACTGGGCCGCCTCGCGCCGCACGTGCATCATCGCCAGGTTGTAGCGGCCCACCGGGCTGCCCTGTTCGGCCAGGGCGGTGAAGCGGCGCTCGGCCTCGGGCCAGCGGCCCGCCTGGTGCTCGACCAGAGCATGGTCGATGTCGCGCCGCTCCTGGAGGTAGCGCTGCAGTCCCTCGGGCGTGACGAAGACCCCGCCAGGCAAGGGGGCCGGCTGCGCCCAGGCACCGCCCAGCAGGCCCAGGCCCACGGCGGCCGCCAGGCCCTGTACTCGTCCGCGCATCCAACGTCGCCAGGTTCGCATGGGCATGCTCCCGAAGTCCACCTCGGCGAGGCGGCCTCGCGCTTGGAGTGGCGCCGGCCGTTCCGAGTTTCGCCGGGCCGCACGGATCGCCCTGGGGCTTTCCCTCCCCCGCTAGACTGGCGGGCATGGAGATCCGTTGGCTCGGGCGCGTCGAGTATGCGCCCACCGTCCAGGCCATGCAGGCCTACACCGAAGCCCGCACGCCCGACAGCCCCGATGAGCTGTGGCTGTGCGAGCACCCGCCCGTCTACACCCTGGGCCTGGCCGGCCGGACCGAACACCTGCTGAACCCCCGCGACATTCCCGTGGTGCCCACCAACCGGGGCGGCCAGGTCACCTACCACGGCCCCGGGCAAGTGGTCGCTTACCCACTGGTGGATCTGCGCCGGCTGGGCATCTATGTGAAGGAATATGTGCACCGTCTGGAGCAGGCGGTGATCCAGACGCTGGCGGGCTTTGGTGTGACGGGGCACCGCGTGACAGGCGCGCCGGGCATCTATGTGAACCTGGCCGACCCCTTCGGCCACGCGCGGCTCGCCCCCGACCGGGCCGACCCCTTCGCCGGCCTGGGCAAGATCGCTGCCCTGGGGATCAAGGTCAGCCAGCACCGCACCTACCACGGCGTGGCCCTGAACGTGGCGATGGACCTGAGCCCTTACGAGGGCATCAATCCTTGCGGCTACGCCGGCCTGCGCAGCATCGACTTGGCTACACTCGGGGTTTCCACCGATTGGGACACGGTCGCAGCCCGCCTGGGCGAACGCCTGCAGGCCCACCTGAGTCCCTGACCCCCAGCCTGCCGGCTGAGATGGAGCATCCGCGCATGTCCACCCCGAACGTCGTCCACGAGGCCCAGCCCAGCGGTGCCTATGACGCCACGGCCAAGCAGAAGGCCCAGGCCAAGACCGCGCGCATCCCCATCAAGATCGTGCCGGCCGAAACCCTCAAGAAGCCGGACTGGATCCGCGTGAAGGCCGGCTCGCCCAGCACGCGCTTCTACGAGATCAAGCAGATCCTGCGCGAGCACAAGCTGCACACGGTGTGCGAGGAAGCCTCCTGCCCCAACATCGGCGAATGCTTCGGCAAGGGCACGGCCACCTTCATGATCATGGGTGACAAGTGCACCCGCCGCTGCCCCTTCTGCGACGTCGGCCACGGCCGCCCGGACCCGCTCGATGCCAACGAGCCGCTGAACCTGGCCAGGACGATTGCCGCACTCAAGCTCAAGTACGTGGTGATCACGAGTGTCGACCGCGACGACCTGCGCGACGGTGGCGCGGCCCACTTCGTGGACTGCATCCGCCGCACGCGCGAACTCTCGCCCGAGACCAAGATCGAGATCCTCACGCCCGATTTCCGCGGCCGCATGGACCGTGCGCTCGAGATCCTCAAGGCCGCGCCGCCCGACGTGATGAACCACAACCTCGAGACGGTGCCGCGGCTGTACAAGGAAGCCCGTCCGGGCTCCGACTACCAGTACAGCCTGAACCTGCTCAAGCGCTTCAAGGCCTTTGCCCCCCACGTGCCGACCAAGAGCGGCCTGATGGTAGGCCTGGGCGAAACCGACGAAGAGATCCTGCAGGTGATGCGCGACATGCGCGAGCACGACATTGACATGCTCACCATCGGCCAGTATCTCGCGCCCAGCGGCCACCACCTGCCGGTGCGGCGCTACGTGCACCCCGACGTCTTCAGGATGTTCGAGGAGAAGGCCTACGAGATGGGCTTCACCCATGCCGCCGTGGGCGCACTGGTGCGCTCGAGCTACCACGCCGACCAGCAGGCGCACGAAGCGGGCGTGGCCAACGCCGTGTGAGCATGGACGCGGTCGCCCGCCTCAGCCGGCGCCGCTACGGCGAATCGAAGGGCAGCCATGCCCACGATCACTTCCAGCTCCTGTGGGGCTGGCAAGGCGCCCTGGAACTGGAGATCGAAGGCCGTGGCACGCGGATGACCGCCGGCCGCCTGGCCGTCATCGCCCCCGGGGATCGCCATGATTTCTGGTCGGCTGGCGGCAGCACCTGTTTCGTCCTCGATGCCAGCGACACCGCCAGCCCCGTGCTCGCGGCCCTGGCCGGCCATGTGCTGGACGCCGACGGCTCGGCCCTGCACCTGCTGCGCTTCCTGGCCAGCCGCCACGATCTGGCCGACCTGCAGGGCCCGGCCACCACGCTGCTGCTGTCCACCCTGCCCGGCGAAGTCACCCTGCCGCGCAGCACGCGACGCCCCATCGACTGGGGCCGGCTGGACGCCTGGATCGACGCCCACCTGGGCGAACCGCTCGGCGTGACCGAGCTGGCGGCGCAGGTGTGCCTGAGCCCCTCGCAGTTCGCCGCCCGATGTCTGGCCGAGACCGGCCAGACCCCGATGGCCTACGTGCGCGAGCGCCGCCTGGCCGCGGCCCGCCGGCTGCGCGCCCAGGGTCTGCAGGTGCAGCAGGTGGCGCAGCGCTGCGGCTACTGTTCGCCGTCGGCGCTGACGGCGGCGCTGCGTCGTGCCAGGGACTGACCCGCGTTTCGCGGCGATCGATCGAGGGCGCGCGACGATCGGGGCGTGGCTCAGCGACTATGCTCTGCGGCCATGAGCTCCGTGCCCCTGGCCGCCGGCAGCGGCCACCCCTCCTCCCACCTTTACGCCCTCGGCGCGATTGCGCTGTGGGCTCTGCTGGCCACACTGGGTGTGGCCCTGTCGCATGTGCCGCCCTTCCTGCTCACGGGTGCGGCGCTGGTGATCGGCAGCGTGCCGGCCTGGCCGCTGTGGCGGCAGTGGCGCATCCCGCTGCGCACGCTGGCGCTGGGCGTGTACGGGCTCTTCGGTTTCCACTTCCTGCTCTTCATCGCGCTGCGCCATGCGCCGGCCGTGGAAGCCAACCTGGTGAACTACCTCTGGCCGCTGCTGATCGTGGTGATGGCGCCGCTGTTCCTGCCGGGGATGACCCTGCGCGTGGTGCATGTGGTGGCCGCGCTGGCGGGCTTTGCCGGGGCGGGTCTGGCGATCGCCGGGGGCCGCGAGCTGGCGGGCGGATGGTCCTGGGGCTACCTGGCGGCGCTGGGCTCGGCCTTCATCTGGGCGAGCTATTCGCTGGGGACGCGCCGCGTCGCCCACTTCCCCACCGCGGCCATCGGGCTCTTCGGCCTGGTGTCGGGGGGGCTGTCGCTGCTCAGCCACTGGGCGCTGGAGCCGCGCGTGGCACTCTCGGCCCAGGACTGGGGCCTGCTGGCGCTGATGGGGCTGGGGCCCCTGGGGGCCGCCTTCTTCCTGTGGGACAAGGCGCTCAAGACCGGGGACGCGCGGCGCATCGGCATCCTGAGCTACCTCACGCCCCTGGCCAGCACAGTGCTGCTGGTGCTGGCCACGGGGCGCAGCTTCTCGGGCTGGATCGTGGCGGCGGCCGCGCTCATCATCGGCGCGGCGGTGGTGGGCGTGCGCGCCCGGGCCTGATCAGGCCTCGGACAGCAGGCGCTCGATGAGCTGGTGCAGCTGGGCGAAGTCGGGTTCGCCCACGTAGCGCTTGACGATCTGGCCGCGCTTGTTGACCACGTAGGTGGTGGGCGTGAGCTTCACGTCGCCGAACTGGCGCGCCACCTCGCCGGTGTTGTCGATGGCCACCTTGAAGGGCAGCTGGCGCGTCTCGGCAAAGTTGGACACATAGGCCGGGGGGTCGTAGCTCATGGCCACGGCCACGAGGTCGAAGCCGCGCTCGTGGTACTTGCGGTAGGTGTCCACGAGGTCGGGCATTTCCTTCACGCAGGTCACGCAGCTCGTGGCCCAGAAATTCACCACCACGACCTTGCCGCGCAGGTCGGCGAAGTTCTCGCGGCTGCCGTCCAGCAGCACATACCCCACCTGCGGCGCCTCATCGCGAGAAAAGGCCAGGAAACCGGTCACGGCGATTGCCACTGCCACCACTGCAGCGGCAAGATAGGCGGGTTTTTTCATCGGGAGACTCCGTTGCGCAGACGCAAGTTTACGGGCCAGGGTCTGGCGGCCCTGTTTCTGGGGTTGTCGGCGGCCCTTGGGGCGCGTGCCCAGGGCTCGTCACAGAACTTGTTGGCCCAGCTCAGCCCCCAGGACGCCACCGCCGGGCTCAAGCTGGCCCTGGAGCGGGGCGCCACCGCCGCCGTGGCCTTGCTGGGCCGCCCGGATGGATTCCTGGGCGACCCCAAAGTTCGCATTCCCCTGCCGCCGGCGCTCGACCCCTATGCCGGCATGCTGCGCGCCCTGGGCCAGCAACGGCGTCTGGACGATCTGGTCACCTCGATGAACCGTGCCGCCGAAGCCGCCGTGCCCGAGGCCAAGGCCTTGCTGCTGAATGCCGTGAAGACGATGAGCGTGGCCGACGCCCGGCAGATCCTCACGGGTGGCGACGCCTCGGTGACGGACTTCTTTGCCGATCGCACCCGCTTGCCGCTGGGCGAGCGCTTCCTGCCCATCGTCACCCGCGAAACGCAGCGAGTGCGACTGGCGCGCCAGTACAACGACCTGGCCGGGCGCGCCGCGAAATTCGGCCTGGTGCGGGAAGAGAACGCGCAGATCGAAGGCTACGTCACGACCAAGGCCCTTGATGGCCTTTACTTCATGATCGGCGAAGAAGAGCGCAAGATCCGCAAGGATCCCGTCGGAACCGGCAGTGATCTGCTGCGCAAGGTGTTCGGCAGCCTGCGCTGAGGCTGCCGCCGGTCACATGGTCTTGGCCAGCTCGAACACCAGGGCCGATGGCAGGGAGGTCAGGATGGCGTCACGGCCGACACGCGCCATCGCGGCATGCCCGTAGCCTGACACCTCGAACATGCCGCCCTCTTCGACGATCTCGATGAACACGAAGTCCGGAACCTCGCGGGTGACGTCTTCACGCAACTGGTTGAAGCGTTCTCCGCGCAGGATGGATTCGAAGATGATGGCATGCGGCAGGCCCTCGCGGCAGAAGGCCGACGCCTCGTCGATGGAGCCGACGAAATCCACCACCAGGCCCATGTGGCGGATCGCCTCGCGCACCTGCACGCGCACCTCGCGCCGGGATGCCACCACCAGCACGTGACTGCCGGCCAGGGGGCGGGAATTGGCAGATGAGACCGCAAAGCCGGTGTCTTCCTCCGAGACGGTGAGTCCCTGAACCTCGTCATGGATGGTGCGGGGGAACTCGACCGTCACGGCCGTCGTGACCTCGCCGTCCTGGCGGTCCAGTTCCAGGCCCATGGCCGTCGCCGCCTGCTCGACGAGGCGCCAGCTGACATCGTCCAGCGCATGGCCCTCCTGCGGGGCCACTGTGTTCACGAAGGCCTGCCGCCCCTCTTCGTCGGGCGGCGTGTGGTGGAAGCGGCAGACCAGTCGCGCATGGACCGGCCAGGTCTTCGTGTCCAGCCGCAGCTCGATCGAGCCGCGGGCGTGTGTCACTGCCCAGTCGAGCAAGGTGTTGAGCAGCGAGAACAGCAGCGCGGGATCGACGATCACCTCCACCGGCTTGAGCACCTGACGGATCTCGATGCCGTGGGATTGCGTCTCCCGGCTGCGGTGCGCCAGCACCCCCTGCAGCGTCTGGGTGAGGTGCAGCCGTTCGGCGCTCTGACGCACCCGGCCGGAGGCAAAGCGCACGATCTGCTGGCTGGTCATGCCCACCCGACGGGCCCGCTCCAGCTCATCGCGCAGCATGCGCAGGCTGCGGCGGTCGATCTGGCCGGTGGCAATCAGGCCATGCACACGTTCAAGGGCCGCGCTCAGCGGCGCGGCGATTTCCTCGCCGATCTGGGTGACCAGTTGATGCCAGCGTTCGGAGGACACAGCAGAGGTTTCTTGCATGGACTGGGGGTGCGGCCGCTGGCGCCCGGCAGGCGTCGGGCCGGAGAGCTCGGACAGATCCATGAGGTCACTCCAGCGGCTTGAGATCGGCATGAGGGGACAGGCGTCCCAGTATTGGAAATGTGACAAATTGCGTCGATCCCCTGAACAGGGGTCGCGAACCTCCCGGAAGCCGCGGGCGGATAATCGCGGCATGTTGTTCCGTTCCTCCCTGGCCGCGGCCGCCCTGCTGGCCCTGGGCGCGTGCTCACCCACCCTCGACTGGCGCCAGGTGCGCCCTGAAGGCAGCCCGCTCCAGGCGCTCTTTCCCTGCAAACCCAAGACCCATGCCCGCACCGTGGCCCTGGCCGGCGCACAGGTGCGCATGAGTCTGTACGCATGCTCGACCGGGGGGCACACGTATGCCCTGAGTCTGGCCGACATGGGCGACCCGGCCCAGGTGACGCCGGCGCTGCGCGCCCTGCGCGAGGCCACGGCCAGCAACTTGGAAGCCCGCAACCCGGAGGTGACGTCGCTGCAGGTGCCCGGCATGACCCCGAACACCGAGGCGGCCCGCATCCGGGTGACTGGCACGCTGCCCGATGGGCAGGCCCTGGTGCAGGTGGCGGGCTACTTCGCCTACGGCACGATGGTCTATCAGGTCAACGTGGTCGGCCCCCAACCGCCGGACGACGCAGTGCGCACCTTCTTCGGCGGCCTGCAGTTCCGATGACACATCCTGCCCCGACGGCCCCTGGGCTGATGGGAACGCGCCAGGCCCTGGTGCTTTTCCTGGTGTTCGCCTGGGCCTATTTCCTGTCGGCCCTGGTGCGCGCGGTGACCGCCACGCTGGCCCCCACCCTCACGACCGACCTGGGGCTGAGCCCCGGCGACCTGGGCCTGCTGGCCGGAGCCTACTTCTTTGGTTTTGCGGTGATGCAGTTGCCGCTGGGTCGCTGGCTCGACCGCTTCGGGCCCCGCCGCGTGCTGGTGGCCTTCCTGGCGGTGGCCGTGGCCGGCTGTGCCGCCTTTGCGCTGGCTGGTGGCTTTGCCGGGCTCACCCTGGCCCGTGCCCTGATCGGGGCGGGCGTCAGTGCCTGCCTGATGGCGCCGCTCACCGGCTTCCGGCGCTGGTTCTCACCCACCCAGCAGTTGCGTGCCAACTCCTGGATGCTGATGACCGGCTCCCTGGGGATGCTGGCCTCGACGCTGCCGGTGCAATGGCTGCTGCCGCTGACCGGCTGGCGCGGGCTGTTCTGGCTGTTGGGCCTGTGCCTGGTGCTGAGCATCGTGGCGCTGTGGTGGCTCGTTCCCCGCGACGAACCCGTGGCGGTGCCCCCACCTGGCGAAGGCACAGCCCCCCGGGAGGGGTACGCCGCGATCTGGCGCAACCCGAACTTCCGCCGCTATGCCGGGCTGGGATTCGTCAACTATGGCGGCATGATTGCCCTGCAGACCTTGTGGATCGGCCCCTGGCTGGTGAATGTGGCCGGCTGGTCGCCCGCGGCCTCTGCCGGCGGATTGTTCATCGTCAACGCCGCGATGCTGGTGACCTTCCTGACCTGGGGCCTGGTGATGCCTCGACTCCAGGCGCGAGGCTGGAGCGCGGCACGGCTGATCACCGTGGGCGCGCCCTGGAGCCTCGCCGTACTGGGCATGAACCTGCTGCTGGGAGTCCACGCGACCGCCTGGGCCTGGGCGCTGTACTGCGTGAGCTGCACCTTCATGGCCCTGGCCCAGCCGCTGGTGGGGCAGGCCTTTCCCACCCATCTGGCCGGGCGCGCACTGTCCGCCTACAACCTCGTCATCTTTGCGGGTGTGTTTGCGATGCAGTGGGGCATCGGCCTGGCGGTGGACCTGGGCCATGCGCTGGGGCTGGACACGCTCAATGCCTATCGTTTGGCGCTCGGGCTCTACGGCCTGCTGGGGGTCTGGGCTTACTGGGGTCATTGGCGCTCGGCTCGCGAGGCCTGCAGCCCCCCTGCTCAGGTGTCGGCTGAATGACACATTGGCCGGCCGGGATGGGTCGATAATGGATCATCCGTATTTCCCATGCCTGGTTTTCTCATCATCGCCCATGCTCCGCTGGCCAGCGCCCTGAAGGCCTGCGCGCGGCACACCTTCCCCGACTGCGTCGCGACGCTGGAGGCGCTGGACGTGCCAGCCCAGATGAGCGTCGACGAAGTGGAGACGCGCGCGCGCGCGCTGCTTGCGCGTGTGCGCATGCCCGAGGCACTCATCCTCACCGATGTCTTCGGGGCAACCCCCTGCAACGTGGCCCAGCGCCTGGCCGACGGCGTGCAGGTCAAGGTGGTGGCCGGCGTGAACGTGCCCATGCTGTGGCGCAGCCTGTGCTACCAGCACGAGCCCCTGGATGTGCTCGTGGCGCGGGCCGTGGCCGGCGCCAACCAAGGCATCATGCAAGTGGGCCACACCGCCCCGCAGAACCAGGCACAAGCTCCTGCCCATGCTCACGACCCGCATCACCATCAGCAATAAGCTCGGCCTGCACGCCAGGGCCTCGGCCAAGCTCACCAAGCTGGCCGGCAGTTTCAAGAGCGACATCCACCTGAGCCGCAACGGACGGCGCGTGAATGCCAAGAGCATCATGGGCGTGATGATGCTGGCCGCCGGCCTGGGCGCCGAGGTCGAGATCGAGACGTCAGGCGAGGATGAGCAAGCTGCCATGGACGCGCTGCGCGCGCTCATCGACGACAAGTTCGGGGAAGGCGAGTGATGACCACCCCTCGCCCGTGAGTACACGGGCGATCCCCCGGGGGGATGCGGGCCGGCTTGGGGCGGCCCGGCGCTCGCCCCGCCCTCGTCAACGATGGTTGTTTGTCAGGCGCCCAGGAAATGCCGGCGGTACTTCGCCGGCAGGTCATCGATGCGCATGAGCATCGGCAGGTCGGCGGTGTTGAAGTCGGGGTCCCAGGCCGGGGCGCCCAGGATCTTCGCGCCGCAGCGCAGATAGCCCTTGATCAGCGCCGGCGCCTCCACCGTGAGGTCGTGCTGGAGCTCCTCCACCGGCAGCGGCAGGCGCGGCTGCACCTGGTACTCGATGGGCGCCAGGTGCGTGTGGCGCAACTGCTCCCACAGGCTGGCCGCATAGTGGCCGCCGTCGCGCATGCTCACACTGGCACAGCCCACCATGGTGTCCAGGCGGTTGCGCACCATGAATTCGGCCAGCGCCCCCCACAGCGCCAGGATGGCGCCGCCGCTGCGATGCTCCGGGTGCACGCAGGACCGCCCCAGCTCCACCATGCGCGATCGTAAGGGGCGCAGGCGGGTGAGGTCGAACTCGGTCTCGCTGTACAGCCCTCCGACGCGGCGAGCCGCCTCGGGCGTGAGCACGCGATAGGTGCCGATCACCGGTCCCGGCTCGCCATCGCGACCTGCCGCGCGCACCAGCAGGTGTTCGCAATAGGGATCGAAGACGTCGATGTCATGGCCAGCCGGGGACCCCTTGGGCACCGACAGCCGGGCTCCCATCTCTTCGGCAAAGACCTGGTACCTCAGGCGCTGGGCCTCCCGAACCTCGTCTTCATGGCGCGCCCAAACCACCTCCAGCCGCGCACGGGCAGGTGCCTCAGCGACGACGCGCCCCGGCTCGCTGCGGTGAAGCGACCTCCGCGGGGCTCGGATCTCGGCGATGGGCAGCGTCGGCAGTGGCAAGTCCCTCATGGTGTTCTCCGGCATGACATGGCCGTGAAGGCTAGGCCGGGACGGTGACACCGCCATGACCCCGGGATGACGTCCGGATGACGCCCCAACCCCGTCTTCTGGGCAATTCGCCATGCAGGCCCGGGGCTTTCCCCGGGTCCAGGTGTCGGCGGGCATGCTAGGGTTCTCAAACATCCTGTCACACGTTTGCGCATGGCTTCGCCTCCTTCCGCTCCACCGCCGATGCCCACCGGGAGCCCATCGCGCTGGAGGGCCTGGCTCGGAGAGCCCGCGCCGCCGCTGCCCAGCGAGGATGTGAGACGCCTGACCGCCAGCATCCTGGGACTGATGGCCTGGGGCGGGGCCGTTTTGCTCGCTCTCACCTGGCTGTTCATCGCCTCGGCCACCGTGCAGGCCATCGTTTCCACCACCGCGCTGGTGGCCTTGATGTTTGCGCTGCGGCTGTGGGTGCTGCGCAGCCGGGGCGTGCGGTCGGCCATGCTGGCCGCCGCGCTGGCCCTGGTTGGCGGGCTGGCGTGGGTGATCTATGCGGGCAACGTGCAGGCCACGCAGTTGATGGTGCTGGTGTTGCCGGTCATGTTCATCAGTTTCCTGTTCGGTGCCCTGCCCGGCCTGGCCAGTGCCGGCCTGTGCGTGCTGATCGTCACGCTCATGGCCTGGGCCCAGGCGGAGGGCTGGAGCGGCGCAGCGCCCCGTGTGTTGACGCCGGCCAATCAGGCCTGGGTCTTTGCCGAGTTCATCGTGCTCACCTGCTTGCTCACCCTGGTGCTGCGGGGCCAGTTGATGCGCTCGTATCTGCAGACCGCGCGCGAGCGGCTCCAGCGCGAGCAGGAAGCATCGATGCACCGGGTCCATAGCCGGCTGGCCATGGCGGTCCGGGTGGGTCGTTTCGGGGTCTGGGAGTACGACATCGAGCGTGGCGAATTCCTGATCGACGACCGCGAACGCGAACTCTATGGGCTGCCGCCCGACATGGACCGGGCCTCGGTGGACCAGTGGCTGCGTGCCGTGCACACGGATGATCTCGACCGGGTGCGCGAGGCCTTCCTGAAGACCCTCTCGGGCGAATCGTTCTACGAGTGCCGCTACCGCATCGTCCGTGCCGATCGGCAGTGGCGTTGGGTGCACTCCGTGGGCGAAGTCGAGCGCCTGCCCGATGGCCGAGCCGTGCGGCTGGTCGGGTTGGACCAGGACGTGACCGCCGATGCCCAGGCCCAGGCCCAGCTGCAGTCGGTGCTGCATCGCCACGATCTGGCCGTGCGGGCGGCCGGCGGCATGGTCTGGGAGTATGACGCACGCACCGGCGTCGTCTGGCGCACGCCGAGCGCAGCCGACGGGCCCGGCGATCTTCTGAACGAGCAGCGCATCAGCTTCGAGGCCATGGAGTCCCTGATCGCCCCCGAGAGCCGGGAGGACTTCAAGGCCTATGTCGAACGCCTGCGTCAGGGGCCGGACACACAGGTCGAGCAAGTGCTGCAGGTGCTGCATCCCACGCTGGGCCGCCGGCACCTGCGCAGCCTCGCGCATGTCGAGCGCGATGCCCAGGGACGGGCCCGCCGCGCCTACGGCATGAACATCGACGTGACGGATGAGGCCCAGTCTCAGCGCGCACTGCAGGACGTCAACGAGCGCCTGCGCATCGCGCTGCTGGCGGTGCATGCATCGGTGTGGGAATACAACGCCCGCACCCGCCGTCTGCAGTGGGACGAGCGGGGCCAGGATCTGTATGGCATCGATCTGAACAAGGATCGTCAGGCCTGGGAGCAGGTGCTGAGCCCCCACCTGGCGGCCGAGACGCGGCAGCGCATCTATGGCCACCTCAAGGACCCGGCCTGCCAGGAGTTCGACCTCACCTACACCATCGAACACCCCGAGCGGGGGCGGCGTCACATCCGCTCGGTCGCGCGCAACGAAAGGGATGCCCAGGGTCGCCTGGTGCGCACCGTCGGCCTGGACATGGACATCACGCCTCAGGTGGAGACGGCCGCCCGGGCCGAGGAGCTTGCCCAGCGCATGCAGCTGGCCATCACGGCGGCCGGCATCGGCGTGTGGAGCAACCGGCTGTCCGACGGCGCAGTGGAATGGAACGAACAGCAGTACCAGATCTACGGCCTCGACCCCCTGACATTCAAAGTGTCGAGGCCCGCCTGGCTGGAGCGCGTGCACCCCGACGACCGCGAGCGCCTGGCACGGGAAGTGGCCTCGGTACATCTGTACCCGGCCGGCAGCACCTCCGAGTTCCGCATCGTGCGGCCCAACGGGGACATCCGCCATCTGCGTGCCGTGGCCCGCAGCACGCGTGACGAGGCGGGCAACCCCGTCGGCACGGTCGGCCTCACCTTCGACATCACGGCCGAACATGAGGCCACGCAAGCCATCCAGCGCGCCCGAGCCGCGGCCGAAGAAGCCAACCGTCTGAAGAGCGAGTTCCTGGCCAACGTCAGCCACGAGATCCGCACGCCCATGAACGCCATCATCGGCATGACCGAGCTGGCCCTGGGCGGGACGCTGCCACCGCGCGAGCACGACCAGGTCGCCAAGGCCAACGCCGCAGCACGCAACCTGCTGGCCGTGCTCAACGACATCCTGGACTTCTCCAAGATCGAGGCTGGCAAGCTCGATGTGGACCGAACGGCCTTCTCGCTGCCGGCGCTCATTGGCAGTGCACTCGACATGGTGCGCCTGCAGGCCCACGCCAAGGGCTTGGACCTGGACGTGGAGCTCCAGCCCGACGTCCCCGAGCGCGTGATCGGCGATCCGATACGGCTGTCCCAGGTGCTCACCAACCTGCTGTCCAACGCGGTGAAGTTCACAGAGCGCGGGCGGGTGCACCTGCGCATCAGCCGCGCGGATGGCAACTCCGGAGCACACCCCGTCGTGCGCTTCGAGATCGAAGACAGTGGCATCGGTCTGAGCGAGGAACAGCAGGCGCGCCTGTTCGAGGCCTTCACCCAGGCCGATGCCTCCACCACACGCCGGTTCGGTGGCACAGGCCTGGGGCTGGTGATTTCCCGTCGCCTGCTCGATCTGATGGGGGGCGGCATCGGTGTGCGCTCGGTGCTCGGGCAGGGTTCGCTGTTCTGGTTCCAGTTGCCGCTCGAAGCCGACACACGCGACGGAGCAGGCGCAGACGCAGCCGCAGACCCCGCCTCGCCTCGGCTGGACGGCCTGCGGGTACTCCTGGCCGAAGACAACCCGCTCAACCGCGAGCTCGCCATGACCCTGCTCGAGCGGGCCGGCGCGCAGGTGACCGCTGTGGACACCGGCGCCCAGGCCGTGGCCGCCGTGCAGAGCGGGCGATTCGACGTTGTTCTGATGGATGTGCAGATGCCCGAGATGGACGGTTACGAAGCCACCCGCCGCATCCGGGCGCTGGGTGGTGCAGCAGGGCAACTCCCCATTGTGGCCATGACGGCCAATGCCATGTCCGGCGACCGGGAGCGCTCCTTGTCGGTCGGCATGAACGAGCACCTGTCCAAGCCCATCGACACCGCCGTGCTGCGACAGACCCTGGCGCGGCTGCGCACGACGCAGGCCGAGGCACCGCCCCCGCTGCTGGATGCGGCCCTGGGCATCCAGCTCTGCGCCCAACGTGATGACATCCATCGCCGCGCCCTGCAGCACTTCGTCCAGCTCTATGAATCGGGCGGACGCTTCTCACCGGGGCAATCGCTGCAGGCCGTGCAGCACGAGGCTCACAGTCTCAAGGGTGCGGCTGCCAGCCTCGGCCTGGTGAGGCTGCAGCGCCTGGCCGCGCGCGTCGAGGCCCAGTGCAAGGCCGGCCAGATCCCCGCGCCGGACGAGCTCACCCGGCTCAACGACACGCTCCTGGCCACTTGCCAGGCGGCGCGCGCCCACCTGGCCAACCAGCCCGCACCGGCCGCCAGCCCGCCTTGAGCCGCCGCAAGGCAATGGCCCCGCGGCACCCCGGCAAGAGCCTGGCCCGATACACTGTGACCTGGATTTCCACGAAGCGGCTGCAGCCGCCCGCCCCACCATGAGCGACGTTCAGCAACGTATCGACGATCTCGTCAAATCCCACCGCGTGGTGCTCTTCATGAAGGGGACCGCCCAGTTCCCGATGTGCGGCTTCTCCGGCCGCGCCGTGCAGATCCTCAAAGCCTGCGGCGTGAACGACCTCACCACCGTCAATGTGCTGGAGGACGAAGGCATCCGTCAGGGCGTCAAGGAATACGCCAACTGGCCCACCATCCCCCAGCTCTACGTCAACGGCGAATTCGTCGGCGGCTCGGACATCATGATGGAGATGTACCAGTCCGGCGAACTGCAGCAGGTGCTGGGCACGGCCCAGTAAGGCCGCCTTGGCCAGACCCCAGATCGTCGTCGGCCTCACCGGGGCCACGGGTGCCGTCTATGGCGTGCGGCTGCTGCAGCGCCTGCGTGAGTTGGGCGCGCACACCCACCTGGTCGTCTCGCCGGCCGGGGTGCTCAACGCGCACCACGAACTCGGGCTGGACCGCCGTGCACTCGAAGCCCTGGCCGACGTGTCCTACGCGCCCGGCGACGTGGGGGCGGCCATCGCCAGCGGCAGCTTCCCCACGGCCGGCATGGTGATCGCCCCCTGCTCGATGAAGACGCTGGCCGCAGTGGCGCTGGGGCTGTCGGACAACCTGCTCAGCCGCGCGGCCGACGTCACCCTCAAGGAACGACGACGTCTCGTGCTGATGGTGCGAGAAACACCCTTCAACCTCGCCCACCTGCGCAACATGACGGCCGTCACCGAGATGGGTGGCATCGTCTTCCCACCGCTGCCCGCCTTCTACCACCGCCCTGAAAGCATCGACGCCCTGGTCAACGACAGCGTCGAGCGCGTGCTCGCGCTGCTGGGCTTCGGCGGCGCCGCGCCGCGCACCTGGCAAGGGCTCTAGCGGCTCAGCCGCTCGTGGCCTGCGGACTGCCCGAGGGCCCTGGCGCCGGGTCGTACACCCACAGCTTGCGCGCGGCGAATACCGCGTCCGGGTACTCGGAGCGCCCACGGCTGCCGTTGTAGCGGCCCAGGGCCATGAAAAGGTTGCCCTTTTCCATGTCCAGGTAGTGGCGCAGGATCACGCAGCCGAAGCGCAGGTTGGTCTGCATATGGAAGAGCTTGGCCGGGTCGCCGTCGCCGATCAGGCGGCTCCAGAAGGGCATCACCTGCATGTAGCCCCGCGCACCCACCCGGCTCACCGCGTGCTTGCGGAACGCGCTTTCCACCTGGATGAGGCCCAGCACCAGCGCCTTCTCCAGGCCGGCGCGGGTGGTCTCGTACCACAAGGTCTCCAGGAACTCCAGCCGCGTGGTCAGATCCGGCTTGCGCCGCCGCAGACGGTCGCTCATCTCGCCCAGCCAGCGCAGGTAGACCAGGCGATCCTCGATGCGGGGGAAACTGGGCTTGGGCGGGGCGCTGTTGGCGATCACGGCCGACAGCGCCGAGCGCACCGAATCCGCCAGAGGCTCCTCCACCTGCCCCCCGGCTCGCGCCGCCTTCGCAGGCACCAGCAGACCCGCCGCGCCGGCCAGCATCAGCCGGCGCCGCCCCGGATGGACACCGCAGCCTGAGGTCATGCCCCCAGACGCTGGCGCAGGAAGGCCAGCGCCTCGGACGCCGCCACTGCCGTGGCCTGGGGATCCCGGCGCCCCTGGTATTCCACCTTGCCGTCCTTGAGGCCACGATCCGACAGCACCACGCGATGAGGCACCCCGATGAGCTCCCAGTCGGCGAACATCGCGCCGGGACGTTCGCCGCGATCGTCGAGCATCACGTCCACACCCAGCGCAAGCAACTCGTCATGCAAGCGGTCGGCCGCGGCCTTCACCTCGGCCGAGCGGTCGTAGCCGATGGGACACAGCACCACCGTGAAGGGTGCGATCGCATCCGGCCACACGATGCCGCGCTCGTCGTGGTTCTGCTCGATCGCCGCGCCGAGGATGCGGGTCACACCGATACCGTAGCAGCCCATCACCATCAGCTGGGGCTTGCCGTTCTCATCGAGATAGGTCGCGTTCATCGCAGCGCTGTACTTGGTGCCGAGCAGGAACACATGACCCACCTCGATACCGCGCTGGATGGCAAGCGGTCCTTTCCCATCAGGGGACGGATCGCCTTCAACCACGTTGCGGATGTCGGCCACCAGGTCGGGTTCAGGCAGGTCGCGGCCCCAGTTGACACCGGTGTAGTGGAAATCGGCCTCGTTGGCGCCGCAGACGAAGTCACTCATGTTTGCCACGGTGCGATCGGCCACCACCTTGACCGGCTGCTTCAGCCCGATGGGGCCGAGGTAGCCTGGCTTGCAGCCGAAGTGCGCCTCGATCTCGGCGACCGTGGCGAAGCGGAAGCCCGCCTTGAGACCTTCGACCTTGCTCGCCTTGACCTCGTTCAGGTCGTGGTCGCCGCGCACCAGCAGCAGCCACACCTGGCTGCGCACCACCTCGCCGGCTTCGTTCTTCTCGTCAGTGGCCAGCACCAGCGACTTCACGGTGCGCGACAGCGCCAGGCCCAGCAGTTCGGCCACGTCGGGGCAGGTGCTCTTGCCCGGCGTGGGCGTCTTCGCCAGCGCCTGCGTGGGAGCGGCGCGCTCAGCCGTCAGGGCCACCGCCTCGGCCAGCTCGATGTTGGCGGCGTAGTCGGATTGCGGGCAATAGACGATCGCGTCCTCGCCCGTGTCGGCGATCACCTGGAACTCGTGTGACGCATCGCCGCCGATCGCACCGGTGTCGGCAGCCACGGCCCGGAACTGCAGGCCCAGCCGCTCGAAGATGCGCACATAGGCGTCGTACATCTGCTGATAGCTCAGACGCGCCGAGGCCAGGTCGCGGTCGAAAGAATAAGCATCCTTCATCGTGAACTCGCGACCGCGCATGATGCCGAAACGAGGCCGCCGCTCGTCGCGGAACTTGGTCTGGATGTGATAGAAGTTCTTCGGCAGCTGACGGTAGCTGCGCAGTTCCTGGCGCGCGATGTCGGTGATGACCTCCTCCGAGGTGGGCTGGATGATGAAGTCACGCTCGTGCCGGTCCTTCACGCGCAGCAACTCCGGGCCCATCTTGTCCCAGCGCCCGGTCTCCTGCCACAGCTCGGCCGGCTGCACCACCGGCATCAGGAGCTCGATGGCCCCGGCGCGGTTCATCTCGTCACGGATGATGCCCTCCACCTTGCGGATGGTGCGCAGACCCATGGGCATGTAGTTGTAGATGCCGGCCCCCAGACGCTTGATCAGGCCGGCCCGCATCATCAGCTTGTGGCTCACGATCTCGGCGTCGGCCGGGGCTTCCTTGAGGGTGGAGATGAAAAACTGGGAGGCTTTCATGAGGCGGGATGGAGGCCGGCAGGCGTGATGAAGATCACACCGGACCTGTCAGGGAGCGGCCGGATGGTCAGCCGCGCAGGCCGGTGCAATAATGGATTCAACTGAAAAATTCGAGGTCTGATTATGCTCGACCGTGAAGGCTTCCGGCCCAACGTCGGCATCATCCTGCTCAACCACAAGAACCAGGTCTTCTGGGGCAAACGCATCCGAACCCATTCGTGGCAGTTTCCCCAAGGCGGCATCAAACACGGCGAGAACCCCGAGCAGGCGATGTACCGCGAGCTCCACGAGGAAGTGGGGCTGAGGCCTGAGCACGTGCGCATCGTCGCACGCACGCGCGACTGGCTGCGCTACGAAGTGCCCGAGCACTACATCCGGCGCGACGCCCGCGGCCACTACAAGGGGCAGAAGCAGATCTGGTTCCTGCTGCAGCTCACCGGCCGCGACAGCGACATGAATCTGCGCGCCACCGACCACCCGGAGTTCGATGCCTGGCGCTGGAACGACTACTGGGTGCCGCTGGAGGCGGTGATCGAGTTCAAGCGTGGCGTCTACCAGATGGCGCTGACGGAACTGGCCCGCTTCCTGCCGCGGCTGCCGCATCACCACAACCGCTACCTGCGCGCCGGGCTGCGTCCGCATGGCCGCGATGAAGCGCGCGATGGCGCGGTCGCACCTGCGGTCGCGCGGCAGGAGCCGGGCGAAGACTAAGGGGCCGGCTTACACGAGGACCAGATTGTCCCGGTGGATCAACTCGGATTCGCCGGGGCAGCCCAGCAGCCGCTCGATCTCGCTGGAGGGCTTGCGGGCGATGAGCCGGGTCTGGGTGCTGTCGTAGTTGGACAAACCCCGCGCGATCTCGCGCCCCTGCGCGTCGCGCACCGCGATCACGTCGCCCCGGTCGAAGTCGCCGGTCACCTGCACCACCCCGATGGGCAGCAGGCTCTTGCCCGCCTCGCGCAGCTTGGCCACGGCGCCATCGTCCACCACCACCGCGCCGCGCAGCTGCAGATGATCGGCCATCCACTGCTTGCGCGCGGCCTGTTTGGCCGTGCCGGCCACCAGCAGCGTGCCGATGGCTTCACCTTGCGCCAGCCGGATCAGCACATCGGCCTCGCGGCCCCAGGCGATCACGGTGGAAGCCCCGCTGCCGGCGGCCCGCTTGGCCGCCAGGATCTTGGTGATCATCCCGCCCTTGCCGATGCTCGAGCCGGCGCCGCCGGCCATGCGCTCCAGTTCAGGGTCTCCCGCCTTCGCCTCATCGATGAAGCGGGCGTTCGGGTCCTTGCGCGGATCGGCCGAGTACAGGCCCCGCTGGTCGGTCAGGATCACCAGCACGTCGGCCTCGACCAGATTGGCCACCAGCGCCCCCAGGGTATCGTTGTCGCCGAACTTGATCTCGTCGGTGACGACCGTGTCGTTCTCGTTGATGACCGGGATCACCTTCAACGACAGCAGGGTCAGCAGGGTGGAACGGGCATTGAGATAGCGCTCGCGGTCGGCCAGGTCGGCGTGCGTGAGCAGCACCTGCGCGCTGCCCAGTCCCTGGGCGCGCAGCTGCGTCTCGTAGATGTGGGCCAGGCCCATCTGGCCCACGGCCGCGGCCGCCTGCAGTTCGTGCAGTTCGGTCGGCCGGCTCGCCCAGCCCAGGCGCTTCATGCCCTCGGCGATGGCCCCACTGGAGACCATGATCACCTCACGGCCCTCACGGGCCAGCGCAGCCATCTGGCGACACCAGTTGCCGATGGCCTGGGCATCCAGGCCGCGGCCCTCGTTGGTCACCAGGCTGGAACCCACCTTCACGACGATACGGCGAGCATTGCGGAGCACGTCACTCATGGATGCAAGCGAGCGGAGGAACAGGGGCGACGACGGACTCAGCGAAAGCGCGGATCGTCCGGGTCATGGCTGGGTGCAGGCGCAGCGGCTTCGGGCACGAACCGCACGTCGGGCACTTCCACGTCGGGCTCGCGCAAGGCCGCCACATGGTCGTAGATCGCCCGCACCAGCGGCTCACAGCCCTCTCGCGTGAGCGCCGAGATCTCGAAGACAGGCCCCTTCCAGCGCATGCGCTTGACGAAATCCTTCACGCGCGCCGCGCGCTCGTCCTCGGGCACCATGTCCAGCTTGTTCAGCACCAGCCAGCGCGGCTTCTCGTACAGGGTCTTGTCGTACTTCTTCAGCTCGGCCACGATGGCCTTGGCCTGGGCGACCGGGTCGGTCCCGTCGTCGAAGGGCGCCAGGTCCACCAGATGCAGCAGCAAGCGGGTGCGTTGCAGGTGGCGCAGGAACTGGTGGCCCAGGCCCGCGCCCTCGGCCGCACCTTCGATCAGCCCCGGCACATCGGCCACGACGAAGCTCTGCTCGGGCCCGACGCGCACCACACCCAGGTTGGGGTGCAGGGTGGTGAAGGGATAGTCGGCGATCTTCGGGCGGGCGTTGGAGATGGCTGCGATCAGTGTGGACTTGCCTGCATTGGGCATGCCCAGCAGGCCCACGTCGGCCAGCACGCGCAGCTCGAGTTTCAACTTGCGCTGCTCGCCGGGCCAGCCCATGGTGCGCTGGCGCGGGGCGCGGTTGGTGCTCGACTTGAAGTGCAGGTTGCCGAACCCACCGTCGCCGCCCTTGGCCAGCAACACCTTCTCACCTGGCACGAGCAACTCGGCCACCACCTCGCCGGTGTCAACATCGGTGATGATGGTGCCCACGGGCATGCGCAGCACGATGTCGTCTGCGGCAGCGCCGAACTGGTCCGACCCCCGGCCATGTTCGCCGTTGCGGGCCTCATGGCGGCGCGCATAACGGAAATCCACCAGGGTGTTGAGGTTGCGGTCGCCCACGGCATAGACACTGCCGCCGCGCCCGCCGTCGCCCCCATTGGGGCCGCCGAAGGGGATGAACTTCTCGCGGCGGAAGCTCACGCAGCCGTTGCCGCCATTGCCGGCGGCCACGTCGATGTAGGCTTCGTCAACGAATTTCATGATGTCCTGTCCCGCCAAGGCCACAGCCCCCGAGGGGCCGGCAACCGTTGGCGATGGTACTGCAGCGGCCGCCCGAGGGCGGTGCCGTGCAAACAACGAAGCCCCGGCAGGCCGGGGCTTCGCTTCGGGGGAACGGCGCCGGTCAGAGCGGCGTGACGTTCACCACCTTGCGGTTCAGCGGGCCCTTCACATCGAAGGACACCTGGCCATCGACCAGGGAGAACAGCGTGTGGTCACGGCCCGTGCCGACGTTCACGCCGGCGTGGAAACGGGTGCCGCGCTGGCGCACGATGATCGAGCCGGCCGGCACGACCTGGCCGCCGAACACCTTCACGCCGAGCATCTTCGGTTGGGAGTCACGGCCGTTCCGGGTGGAACCGCCGCCTTTTTTCTGTGCCATGGTTGCTTACTCCTGGAGGGGGATCAGGCGGCCACCGCGCTGATCTGCAGCTCGGTGTAGGTCTGGCGATGACCCTGGCTCTTCTTGTAGTGCTTGCGACGACGCAGCTTGAAGATGCGCACTTTGTCGTGCTTGCCATGTGCCACCACCGTGGCCTTGACGCTTGCGCCGGCAACCAAGGGCGTGCCCACCTTCAGCTCTGCGCCGTCACCCACGGCGAGAACCTGGTCGATCACGATCTCTTGGCCGACTTCCGCAGCAATCTGTTCTACCTTGATCTTTTCGCCGGCAGCCACCTTGTATTGCTTGCCACCGGTTTTTATGACCGCGTACATATCAGCCCTTTCACAAACGCGAGCCTCACCCGCGAGGCTCGCACCGATCGTCATGGATGCAAGCTCCATGACCCATACCCGGCCTGAAATTGACCGAGCCCAAAAGTATAGCACGTCGCGGCGTCCCGGCCTGCGAGCCCGCCTGGCCCCACGCGGGAGGTCAGCACGCCTCCCTATAATCCCCGGATTCACGTCCCTGGGCCTCTCGCGTGTCCGCCGCTCCCTCCTCTGCCGCCCTCCCCCAGCTGCTGGCCGCCGAAATGGCCGAGGTCGATGCCGTCATCCGGCGACGCCTGGCCTCTGAGGTGGCGCTGATCAACCAGATCTCGCACTACATCGTCAGCGCAGGCGGCAAGCGCATCCGCCCCCAGCTCGTGATCCTCTTTGCCCGGGCCCTGGGCTTCGAGGGCCCGCAGCGGCACGAACTGGCCGCGGTGGTCGAGTTCATCCACACGGCCACGCTGCTGCACGACGATGTCGTCGATGAATCGCAGTTGCGCCGCGGCCGCGACACGGCCAATGCGGTGTTCGGCAACGCTGCCAGCGTGCTGGTGGGCGACTTCCTCTACTCGCGCGCCTTCCAGATGATGGTCTCCATCGACCGCATGCGCGTGCTCGATGTGCTCGCGGAAGCGACGAACATCATTGCCGAAGGGGAGGTCCTGCAGCTCATGAACATGCACGACCCCGACACGGACATCGAGGCCTATCTGCGTGTCATCCGCTACAAGACCGCCAAACTCTTCGAAGCCAGTGCCCGACTGGGTGCCGTGCTGGCCAACGCACCCGCAACGGTCGAGCAGGCTAGCGCCGACTATGGCCGCCACCTGGGCACGGCCTTCCAGCTGATCGATGACCTGCTCGACTACGAAGGCTCCACCGACGCGCTGGGCAAGAACGTCGGCGACGACCTGCGCGAAGGCAAGCCCACGATGCCGCTGCTCATCGCCATGGAACGCGCCAGCACCGACGAGCGGCAGCTCATCCGCCACGCCATCGAGCACGGCGAACAGGAACGACTGGACGAGATCATCGCCATCGTGCGTCGCACCGGCGCGCTGGAAGCCACCCGCGAGGCCGCCCGTGCCGAGGCCGGCATTGCCCGCCAATGCCTGGAACACCTGCCTGCTTCCCCGTACCGCGAAGCTCTGCTAGAATTTTGCGTTCGCTCGGTGGACCGGTCGGCTTGACCGGATCATCCATCAGGCGGTCATGATGGCAGCCATCATGACAGTCACTTTCTGTGACCCTCGGGGTGTAGCTTAGCCTGGTAGAGCGCTACGTTCGGGACGTAGAGGCCGGAGGTTCGAATCCTCTCACCCCGACCAGGTTTCCTTCCTTCTTCTCCACCACGCCTTGCCGCTGTCAGCGGGTCTGCATTTGCGTCCCGAGGCTGTCGCGCGCCATGTCGCACAAGGCCAGGGCCGCTGGCGAGAGCTCGCCGCCGCGCGGGCGCACCAGCCCCAGCGATCGCCGGATGGTGGGAGGTCTCAGTTCGCGCACGGCCAGGCCATGGTGGGCGATGAGTTCGGCCGCCATCGACGGCAAGGCCGTGACACCCAGACCGCAGGCCACCATGGCCCCGATCGTGGCGATGTGGTCCACCTCATAGCGCGGCAGGAAGCTCACCCCCTTTTCGAGCGCAGCCGCGTCCAGATACTGACGCACGCTGGCCGTGCGAGGCATCGACACATGCGGCCACACCAGGGTGTCGGTGAAGCCCAGGCGAGAGCGGCGGCGTGCGAGCGGGTGGGAGGTCGGACACAGCAGCACGAAGGCGTCGGCCGTGAGCGGTTCATAGAGCAGGTCCTCGTGGGCCGGGTCGGCCGCCGTGAGGGCGAAGTCCACACGTCCTTGTCGCACCAGATCGAAGGCCGGCCCCGACAGCGTGTCGATGAGGTGCAGGCGGATCGCCGGGTATCGCGCCTGAAAGGCCTGGAAGAGCCGCGGCACCACCCCTGCCGCCAGTGACGGCAGTGCCGCCACGGCGACCTGGCCCCGGCGCAGACTGACGACATCGCGCACGTCGGCCAGGGTGTGTTCGATCTCGCCGAGCAGCCGCTGCGCCCGCTCGGCAAAGGCCTCGCCGGCCGCCGTGAGCCCCACGGATCGCGTCGTGCGCTCGAACAGCCGCGCGCCCACCCCATCCTCCAGCCGCTGGATCAGCGTCGATAACGCCGATTGGGACAGGTGCACCTGCTGAGCGGCCTGGCTGAAGCTGCAGGTGCGTGCCACGGCCAGGAAGGCCCGCAGGTCTTTGGCGGAGAGATTGAAGTCCACGGCGCCAGTGTAGACAGCCCTCGCGCGCGTTTGCCCGGCCGTCACAAAAAATCACTTGAAATGTGCTTGTAGCACATTTATTATGGAATTACCGCGGCATCCCGTGAGCCGCTTCTTCATGTCACGGCCAGGAGACTTCCATGCTGAAAGCCCTTTCCCAGCGCCTTGCGCGCCTGCGTTACGGCATCCCGATCGCTGCTTCGGTCCTGCTGGCGGCCTGCGGCGGAGGCGGTGGCGCCCCTTCGGAGACGCCCACCTCTTACACCCAGGGCCAGATCACCGGGTACGGGTCGATCATCGTCAATGGGGTGCGCTTCGACGATCGCCATGCCGTCGTCGTCGACGATGACGACCGTGAAGGCCTGCGCGACGACTTGAAGATCGGCATGTGGGTCGAGGTGGAGGCCAGCGAGGTCGACCGCGATCGTGGCGTGGGCCGTGCGCTGCGCGTGCGCTGGGCGAATGAATTCGTCGGCCCGGTGAGCTCGGTCGATGCGGGCGCCAGCACCTTCGTGCTGTTCGGCCAGACCATCGAAGTGCGCCCTGCCACCCAGTTCGAGGACCTGCCGGCCGGGCTGGCCAGCCTGGCCCCGGGAGACGTGGTGGAGGTGCACGGCTACTTCAACGCGGCCACCAGCCGCTATGTCGCCACCCGGGTGGAAGCCGAGGACGATGCCGATCACTACAAGCTGCGTGGCATCGTCAGCGAACTGGACACCACGGCACGCACCTTCCGGCTGGGGACGGAAACGATCGACTACAGCGGCGTGACCGATCTGCCCGCCAACCTCGCCGACGGCTTGCGGGTCCGCGTGCGCCTGCTCACCGAGCAGAATGCGTCCGGCCAGTGGGTGGCGGTGCGCGTGAAGCATGGCGTGCGCCGCCCCGCGCCGGATCGGGTGGAGTCCGAGATCGAGGGCGTGGTGGACACCTGCACCTCGAACACGTCGTTCAGCGTCAACGGCATTCCCGTGGACGCCAGCACGGCCGTCTTCCGCGACGGCTTCGTCACCTGCGGCGACGAGGTGGAGGTCGAGGGCCAGATCGAAGCTGGCGTGATGAGGGCCGCGGTGGTCGAGCGCGAAGACGATGACGACAGCCTGGAGCGCAACGAGCTGCACGGCACGATCGTGTCGGTCGACACCAGCGCAGAGACCTTCGTGCTGCGTCACGAGGTGCATGGCGAGATCTCGGTCTCCTACCGCAACGTCCTGCGCTACGAGGACGGCACCCGGGCCGACCTGGTCCCGGGTGCCGAGGTCGAAGTGCGCGGACGGTTCGTGCTCGGCGGCGTGCTGCAGGCGGCCCGGGTGGAATTCGAAGACTGAGCAACGGGGCCCCCGGGGCGGGATGCCGAAAAGGGCATCCCGCCCATTTGCATCAGAATCGAGGCAGCCCCGTGCCGCCATGACCCACGACCCGTCCACCCCCGCCGACATCACGCCCGAGCAGCAAGCCCTGCTGGACGCGCTGTCTTCGGTGCTGGAGCCCCTCGCGCGGCTCGCTGTGGCGCGTGGTGTCCCCTACGCGGCCTTCGAGGACCTGGCCAAGTCGGCCTTCGTGCGGGCCGCCCACGCCGCCCACCCGGACCTGCCCGACCACCGTCGGGTCAGCCGCATCAGCACGACCACCGGGCTGTCGCGCCGCGAGGTGACGCGCATCGTGCAGGCGCCCGAGCGTCCGGGGCCGCCCCGTTCGCCGGCCAGCGAGGTGTTTGCGCGCTGGATGACGGCCCCCGAATACCGCGATGCATCGGGCCGCCCGCGGGTGCTGCCGCGCCTGGGGCCTCAGCCCAGTTTCGAGTCGCTGGCCCATTCGGTCACGCGGGACGTGCACCCGCGCAGCCTGCTGGAGGAACTGGTGCGCCTGGACATGGCCCGTGTGGATGACGCCGAGGACACCGTCACCCTGGCGCGTGAGGCTTTCGTGCCGCGCGGCGACGCCGTGCGGATGGCCCGCTTCCTCGCCGACAACGTGGGCGACCATCTCTCGGGTGCAGTGGCCAACCTGCTGGGCGACGGCACCCAGCATTTCGAGCAGGCCCTCTTTGCCGACGGGCTGTCCGACGCATCGATGCCCGCCTTCCAGGCCCTGGTGAAGACGCAGTGGCAGGCCCTGCGCCAGGCACTGGTGCCGGCGCTGCACGACCTGATCGAGGCCGACCGTGCGGCTGGCCAGGCCCAGGCGCACCGCGTTCGCATCGGCCTGTACACCTATGACCTGGTCGAGACCCCGGCCCCCTCGCCGGCGCCCGAGCCAGCCAAACGTCCGCGAGGGCGTCCGCGCAAGGACGCCAACGGGAGAAACTCGTCATGAACTCCAAGATGCGCGCCCCCGGGCCGAGCCTGTGGCGCACCCTGCTCTCGGCCCTCGCGCTGGCGGCCTTCCTTGTCTCCTGCGGGGGTGGCGGCGGTGTGGGCGAAGGTGGCACCGGGTCCTTTGCCTCGGGCCCCATCTCCGGCTTCGGCTCGGTGCACGTTTCCGGGATCCGCTTCGACACCCGCGGTGTCGCCTCGGTGCAGTGGGAGGACGGCGAGGACCCACCGCTGCTGAGCGCACTGCAACCGGGCATGGTGATCGCCGTGGAAGCCGGACCGATCCGGACCGATGCGGCCGGCGTGCGACGGGCGGTGGCCGAGCGCCTCGTGCTGGCGGGCTCGCTGCGCGGCCCGGTGACCGACGTGCAGTGGCTGCAGCGCCGGCTGCGCGTGCTGGGCCTGCCGGTGCGCTTCAACGGCGCCACGGTGTTCGACGAGGTCCTGCGCGAACAGATCCGCGAGTCCGGCCAGTTGCGCGAGCAGGAGGTGGAAATCTGGGGCTACGTGGACCGCTCCAGCGTCGTGCCGGAATTCGTCGCCACCTTCGTGGCCTCAGCCGACGGCGCCGCCTTCTACAAGGCGCGCGGTTTCGTGCGGGGCGTCGAAGGCGACGTGGTGCAACTCGGCGACGAACTCTTCGATTTCAGCGCGGTGGCCGGGCGTCCGGCGGTCGGCGACTTCGTGCGCCTGCGGGTGGCGACGGCCGAACCCGACCCCGCCTGGGAGGTGGTTGCCTGGGCACGCATCGAGCGCCAGGGCTTCGAGGAAGGGCGCGAGCTGGAGATCGAGGGCCGGGTGACGGCCGTGGTCGACGCCAACCGCTTCAGCGTGGACGGCCTTCCCGTCGTGGCCGCCGCGACGGTACCCGGTCTGGTCGAGGGCAGCTATGTCGAAGTGGAAGGGCGTTGGCGCGACGGCGCCTTGCAGGCCAGCGAGGTGGAGCTCAAGAGCGACGACGAGCTGGAGGAGCGCCGCAGCGAGTGGGAAGGCGCGGTGTCCGGCTTCGATGCGGGCTTGCGCCGCTTCACGCTCACCACCGATGCCGGCCAGCGTGTGGGCGTCGTCTACGACGACCAGACCGAGTTCGATGGCGGGTCGGCCGGCGAGCTCGGCAATGGCCTGCGGCTGGAGGTCAAGGGAACGCTGCGCAACGGCGTCCTGCAGGCCGAGGAGATCGAGTTCGAATGAAAAAGGGGCGCCGTGTCGGCGCCCCTTCAAGAGCCGATCCGGCTCACTCGACGACGATGTTGCCGTCCTTGATCACCTTGGCCCACTTCGCGAACTCGGCCGAGACCGCCTTGGCGGCATCCGCAGGCGAGGTGTGGGTGGCGATGGCGCCCTGGGCCAGCAACTGATCCTTCACGTCCGCACGGGCCAGGATGTCCTTCAGCGCGGCGTTGAGCTTGTTGACGATGTCGGCCGGCGTGCCCGCGGGCGCGGCGATGCCGAACATCGAGCTCACGGTGAAGCCGGGCAGCCCGGCCGAGGCCGCCGTGGGCACGCCTGGCAGGGATGCCACGGCCTCAGTCGTGGTCGTGGCCAGCGCACGCAGCTTGCCGGCCTTCACATGCCCCTGGGCCGCCGGTGCGGTCTCGATCATCGCCTGCACCTGGCCCCCGATCAGGTCGGTCATGGCCGGGCCACTGCCCTTGTAGGGCACGTGCAGCACGTCCACGCCCGCCATGCGCTTGAACATCTCGGTGGACAGGTGCTGGGGCGAGCCATTGCCGGCCGAGGCGAACGCCAGCGAGCCGGGCTTGGCCTTGGCCAGGGCAATCAGTTCGCCCAGGGTGTTGGCCTTCACCTCGGGGTTCACGACAAAGACCAGCGGCACGGTGCCGACGATGGACACCATCGAGAAGCTCTTCTCGATGTCGAAGGGCACCGTGCGGGGCTGCAGGGCCGCATTGATGGAGTGGCTCGTGAAGGCCCCCATCAGCAGCGTGTAGCCGTCGGCCGGCGACTTGCCCACCTGCCCGGCACCGAGGCTGCCGCCGGCGCCAGCACGGTTGTCGACGATGAACTGCTGGCCGAGCTTCTCGCTGAGCTGCTGGGCGAGCACGCGGCCGATCACGTCGGTGGCACCTCCGGGCGGATAGGGCACGACCAGGCGCACCGGCTTGTCCGGGTAGCCCTGGGCCTGGGCCTGGGCCCAGGCCGCGGGCGCCAGCACAAGGGCGCCACACAGGCCGAGGCTGGTCAACAAGGCGCGGCGCGCACGGGTGGGGGTACTTCCTTGGGTCACAGATGTCTCCTGGGTTGGCAGTGGATCCGGGATGGATCCACTGTGTTTCGGGGCCATTCACGGGCCGGTTGAAGGGTCAGTCTAGGCAAGCGTCGGCATATCGTCAATAATATTATTGATAATCAAACGGAGTCCGCATGTCCTCGCCATCCAAGCCGAAGCCCGAATCCGCCACACAATCTCCCCAGGGGCTGTCCAAGGGGCTGACCAATTACGGGGACCGGGGCTTTTCGCTCTTCCTGCGCAAGGCCTTCATCAAGGGCGCGGGCTACACCGACGCGACGCTGGCGCGCCCGGTGATCGGCATCGTGAACACCGGCAGCGCCTTCAACCCCTGCCACGGCAACATGCCTCAGCTCATCGAGGCCGTGAAGCGCGGTGTGATGCTGGCCGGTGGGCTGCCCATGGACTTCCCGACCATCTCGCTGCACGAGAGCTTCTCGCAGCCCACCAGCATGTACCTGCGCAACCTGATGTCGATGGACACCGAGGAGATGATCCGTGCGCAGCCGATGGACGCGGTGGTGCTGATCGGCGGCTGCGACAAGACCGTGCCGGCACAACTGATGGGCGCGGCCTCGGTGAACCTGCCGGCCCTCCAGCTGGTGACCGGCTCGATGCTGACCGGCTCGCACCGCAGCGAACGTGTGGGCGCCTGCACCGACTGCCGCCGCTACTGGGGCAAGTTCCGCGCGCAGGAGATCGACGCCGACGAGGTGGCCGAGGTCAACGACCACCTGGTGCCCAGCGTGGGCACCTGCTCGGTGGCCGGCACGGCCAGCACCATGGCGTGCCTGACCGAAGCGCTGGGGATGTCCGTGCCGGGGGCCGCCTCGCCGCCGGCCGTCACCGCCGACCGCATCCGCGTGGCCGAGCACAGCGGCGTGGTGGCGGTCGAGATGGCGCGCGCTGGCCGGCGCATCGACCAGATCCTCACGCCCGAGGCCTTCGAGAACGCGATGCGCGTGCTGCTGGCCATGGGGGGCTCGACCAATGCCATCGTGCACCTCACGGCCATAGCCGGCCGCATGGGCTACGAGATCGACCTGCAGGCCCTGGACCGCATGAGCCGCGAGACACCGGTGCTGCTCGACCTCAAGCCCTCGGGCGACCACTACATGGAAGACTTCCACCGCGCCGGCGGCATGGCCACGCTGCTGCGCGAGCTCAAGCCCCTGCTGCACCTGGGCGCGATGACCGTGACCGGCCGCACCCTGGGCGAAGAGATCGAGGCCGCCGGCCCGGGCTTTGCGCAGGACGTGGTGCGCCCGCTGAGCCAGCCCCTGTATCCGCAAGGCGGCATCGCCGTGCTGTGGGGCAACCTGGCGCCGGGCGGAGCCATCATCAAGCAGTCGGCCGCCAACCCGCAACTGATGGAACATGAGGGCCGCGCCGTGGTGTTCGAGAACGCCGCCGACCTGGCCGCGCGCATCGACGACCCGGCGCTGGATGTGAACGCGAACGACATCCTGGTGCTCAAGCACATCGGCCCCAAGGGCGCGGCCATGCCCGAGGCGGGCTACCTGCCCATCCCCGCCAAGCTGGCGCGCGCGGGCGTGAAGGACATGGTGCGCATCTCCGACGGACGCATGAGCGGCACGGCCTTCGGTACCATCGTGCTCCATGTGACGCCGGAGGCCGCCGTCGGTGGGCCGCTGGCCTGGGTTCGCAGCGGCGACCGCATCCGCCTGTCGGTGGCCGAGCGCCGCATCGATTGGCAGGTGTCGGACGACGAGCTCGCACGCCGCCGCACCGAGCAGCCGGTGGTGGAACCCCAGGCCGAGCGAGGCTACCGCCAGCTCTTCCTGCGCACGGTGACCCAGGCCGACCAGGGCGCCGACTTCGATTTCCTGCGCGCCACCGAGACCCGGGGACGTGTGCCCCGACCCCGCTGAACCACCGCCATGTCCGTCCACATCGCAGTTCTGCCCCACGACGGCCTCGCCGCACGGCCGGAGCCCACGCTCGCGACCTTGGTTGCGGTGCTGGAGGAGGACATCGTGATGGCCCGCCTGCTGCCGCGCGAGCGCCTGGTGGAAGACGACCTGATCGAGCGGTTCGGCGCCAAGCGCCATGTGGTGCGCGACGCGCTGGCCCGGCTGGAGCAGATGGGACTGGTGGAGCGGCGGCGCAACATCGGCGCCTTCGTGCGCGCCTTCAGCCGTCGCGGGGTGATCGAGCTGTACGAGATGCGAGAGCTCCTCGAGACCGAGGCCGCACGCCGCATCCCGCTGCCACTGGACGCGCTGGCGCTGCAGCCCCTCATCGACATCCAGGAACGCCACGACGCCGCCGTGAGAGCGGGTGATCCGCGCGCCGTGTTCCGCGCCAACCTCGACTTCCACCAGCGGCTTTTCTCGCTGGCCGGCAACGAGGTGCTGACCCAGGCCATCGAAGAGTACGCGCGGCGCACGCACGCCATCCGCTTCAGCACCCTGGTCTCGCCCGATTACCGCGAACGCGCGCGGGGCGAGCACTGGCAGATGATCCACGCCCTGCGTGATGGCGACCGTGACACCCTCGTTAGCCTGTGCCGTCGCCATCTCCTGCCTTCGCGCGACGCCTACCTGCAGGCCCATCCGGACACCCTGGGCTGAACCGGCCCGTCAGCCGCGCCCGAAGCGCGCGCGGACCTGATCGGCCGTGGCGAGCGGGCGACCCAGCACGTGGGCGCCCTGCGCCACCTGGGCGACGAGTGCCGCGTTGTCGGGTGCGACCCGGCCGTCGCGCAGCAGCAGGTTGTTCTCGAAGCCCACCCGCACATGCCCACCCAGCGCGGCAGCTGCCAGCGCGCAGGCGTGCTCCTGGGCGCCGAAGGCGCACATGGCCCAGGGGTGCACCCCGTCGTGGGCCTGCAGGAAAGGCAGGAGGTCGCTGGGCGAGGAGGTCTGGCCGGCGCTGTAGCGTCCCAGCACGAAGAGCAGGAACCACGGCCCCTCGGGGATGACGCCGCGTCGGCGCAGGTCCTGCCAGTCGCGCACATCGGCCTCGTCATAGAGGATCACCTGCGTCATCACGTGCTGTTCGACCAGCCACTGGAAGAAGCGGCCCAGCTCGACCTCGCTCACGCCCGGCACATGCAGTTCGCGCAGGCCCACCGACACGGCCTCGGGCACCACCTCCCGCACCACGGCCATCTGGGCAGCCGGCTCATAGATCTTGGCGGCCTCGGTGGTGATCTGCACCACCAGCTGCGAGCCCACCGCTTTGCGCACCGCCTCGGTGGCGTCCCGGTAGGCCTGGGCATCCAGGAGGTGACGCCCGTCCGGGCGGCGCACATGCATGTGCAGCATCGCGGCACCCGCCTGCAGGCAGGCCTTGGCCGTGTCGGCGAGGGACGCCGCGGTCAGTGGCACCGCGGGGTGCTGTTCGTGGGTCTTGTAGGCCCCATTCGGGGCCACGGTGACGATGAGGGGCTCGGTTGCGATCGAGGGGGTCATGGCAAAGTCCTTCAGGAGGGTGGTGCACCGGCATCCAGGGGCGGCAGTTCGTCCGCCAGCAGCCGCAGGCCGGCCAGCAGCAGGCGGTCGTAGCGCTCGCGCTCGGCGGCGATGGCCTCGGGCGTCCAGGGGAAAAAGCCCTGGCCGGTCTTCATGCCCAGCTGACCGGCGGCCACGCGCTCGGACAGGGCGCGTGCCGGCTCGGTGTTCGCTGCCAGCGAGGGATACATCGTGGCCGCCGCGGCACAGTGCACGTCCAGGCCCGCGTGGTCGCGCTGCAGCACCGGGCCGGCCGCCAGGAAGCGGAAGCCGAAGCCGAAGCGCACAGCAGCATCCACGTCCTCGGGACTGGCGATGCCCGCGTCGATGAGCGCGAAGGCCTCGCGGGCCAGCGCATGCTGCAGCCGGTTGGCCAGGAAGCCTGGCAGGTCCTTGCGCACCAGCACCGGCACCATCGCGCAGGCACGCATGAAGGTCTGGAGGGCCTCGGCCTGGGCCAGGCCGCTGCGTTCGGCCATCACCACCTCGACCAGAGGCACCAGGTGCGCGGGCATGAAGAAGTGCAGGCCCAGCAGCCGCTCAGGGGTGGGCAGGCCCTCGCCGATGGCCGAGATCGGAAAGCTCGAACTGTTGCTCGTCAACAACGCGTCGGGGCGCGCACGCGCCACCAGGTCGGCAAAGAGCGCCTGTTTGGGCGCGAGCTCCTCGGGGATGCATTCGATGACGAGATCGACACCGGGCCAGTGAATGTCATCAAGAGAGGCCACCACGCGCAAGCGATCGATGTGGGCCTCACGGCCGAACTGGCGCAGCCCGGCGCCGACCAGCTCCGCCAGACGCTCGCGGCGTGCCGACGAAGGCTCCACGATCAGGGTCGCACACCCCCCTCGCAACAGGACGACGGCCACGTCGGCACCCATGGTGCCCCCGCCCACCACCACGGCTTGCGAAGACGATGGGTGGGGAGGGCGATCTGTCTTGAAGAGCGTCATCTGAGGGATTCCGTGCATGCCAAGTGAAACGACCCACAGTCTGGGCTGGCCATCGCTATCTGTGAATCTGAAATTTTCGATTCACTATCCGATAGGATTGATAAATCGGCGCCCTTGCCCCGCCTGCCTCCGGGCTGCGGCAACGCGCATGTTTCGAGCCGGCACGTGCATTTGTTCACCATGAACCCGGGACGGCGAGCCTAGGTGCACGGGCTTGCAAGGTTTACAGTGTGAATCGGATCAGCGATCATTCGCCGGCCTTGCGCAACGCCTCAAGCGCTGTGCAACCACTCACTTTCCCGAACGATCTGCCCCACTTGCATGGATACCCTGGCTGAGGCCCCGAATACCACGCTGTCCGGCGTGGCGCGCGTGCTGGTCAATGCCGGCAAGCTCAACGCCAAAACCGCCGAGGATCTGGCCAAGCAGGCCAAGGAAAAGCGCAGCAGCTTCATCTCCGCGGTGATTGCCGCCGGCGCTGTGTCTCCCTCGGATCTGGCCCACACCCTGTGCACCGCCTTTTCGCTGCCGCTGCTCGATCTGTCGGCGGTGGATGCCCAGCGCCTGCCCAAAGGCGTGATCGACGCCAAGCTGTCGGCGCAGTACCAGGTCGTCCCGCTGGGCAAGCGGGGCAGCCGCCTTTTCATTGCCGGCGCCGATCCGACCGACCAGGAAGCGCTGGAGCGCATCAAGTTCGCCACCCAGCTCACCCCGGAATGGGTGCTGGTCGAGCACGACAAACTGCTCAAAGTGCTCGAGGGCATTGGCGCCTCCGCGAGCGAAGCCCTCGAGAACATCGTCGGGGGCGACTTTGAGTTCGACGTCTCCGAGGAAGACACCGCCGCCCAGGAAAGCGCCGACGTCACCGCCGACGTCGAAGACGCCCCGGTCGTGCGCTTCTTGCAGAAGATGCTGATCGACGCCATCAACATGCGCGCGTCCGACCTGCACTTCGAACCCTACGAACTGAACTACCGGGTGCGCTTCCGCGTGGATGGCGAGTTGCGCGAGATCACCCAGCCGCCCATCGCCATCAAGGACAAGCTCGCCTCGCGCATCAAGGTGATCTCGCGCCTGGACATCGCCGAAAAGCGTGTGCCCCAGGACGGGCGCATGAAGCTGAAGTTCGGCAACAAGGCCATTGACTTCCGGGTCAGCACCCTGCCCACGCTCTTCGGCGAGAAGATCGTGATCCGTATCCTCGACCCGTCCAGCGCCAAACTGGGCATCGAGGCCCTGGGCTACGAGAAAGCCGAGAAAGACCGCCTGATGGCCGCGATCCAGCGGCCTTACGGCATGGTGCTCGTCACCGGCCCGACCGGCAGCGGCAAGACCGTGTCGCTCTACACCTGCCTGAACATCCTGAACCAGCCCGGGGTGAACATTTCGACGGTGGAAGATCCGGCGGAAATCAACCTGCCGGGCATCAACCAGGTCAACGTCAACGACAAGGCCGGGCTGACCTTCGCCTCGGCCTTGAAGGCCTTCCTGCGCCAGGATCCGGATGTGATCATGGTCGGTGAGATCCGCGACCTGGAAACCGCCGACATCGCGATCAAGGCCGCCCAGACCGGCCACATGGTGATGTCCACGCTGCACACCAACGACGCCCCCACCACACTGACGCGCCTGCGCAACATGGGGGTGGCGCCTTTCAACATCGCCTCCAGCGTGATTTTGATCACAGCCCAGCGTCTGGCGCGGCGCCTGTGCGAAAACTGCAAGCAACCCGCCACCTATCCGCGTGAAGCCATGCTCAAGGCGGGCTTCAAGGAGACGGAGCTCGACAACAGCTGGAAGCCTTACCGGGCCGTGGGGTGCTCAAGTTGTAACAACGGCTACAAAGGGCGTGTCGGCATTTACCAAGTGATGCCCATCACGGAAGAGATTCAGCGCATCATCCTGGCTGACGGGTCGGCGATGGACATCGCGGCACAGGCGCAGAAGGAAGGCGTGCGGGATCTGCGTCAGGCCGGCCTGCACAAAGTGAAGCTCGGGGTGACCACGCTGGACGAGGTCATTTCGGTTACGAACGAATAAGTTTTGGAACAGGGTTCAGGCCCTGGAGGGACTATGGCAGTCGCAGCAGCAGCAAAAAAGGGCCAGGAATTTGTCTTCGAATGGGAAGGCAAGGACCGCAACGGCAAGGCCGTGCGCGGCGAGATGCGCGCCGGCGGCGAAGCCATGGTCAGCGCCAGCCTGCGCCGCCAGGGGGTGCTGGTCACGAAGGTGAAGAAGCGCCGCATGAGCGGCGGCAAGGCCATCAAGCCCAAGGACATCGCCATCTTCACGCGCCAGCTGGCCACGATGATGCGTGCCGGCGTGCCCTTGCTGCAGTCCTTCGACATCGTGGGCCGCGGCAGCACCAACCCACGCCTGACCAAGCTGCTGAACGAAATCCGCATGGATGTCGAAACCGGCACCAGCCTGTCGGCGGCCCTGCGCAAGCATCCCTTGTACTTCGATGCGCTCTACTGCAACCTGGTCGAAGCCGGCGAGGCCGGCGGTATCCTCGAAACCCTGCTGGAGCGGCTGGCGACCTACAAGGAGAAGACCGAGGCCATCAAAGCCAAGATCAAGTCGGCCCTGATCTATCCGGTGGCCGTGCTGGTGGTGGCCTTCGTGGTGGTGGCCATCATCATGATCTTCGTGATCCCGGCCTTCAAGGACATCTTCACGTCCTTTGGCGCCGATCTGCCAGCGCCCACGCTGCTGGTGATGGCCATATCCGATGTGTTCGTGTCCTATTGGTACATCATCTTCGGTGTGGTCATCGGCGGGACCTACTTCTTCTTCGAATCGTGGAAGCGATCGGAGAAGATGCAAAAGACCATGGACCGCCTGCTGCTCAAGGTACCCGTGTTTGGGCAGTTGGTCTACAAATCGGCGGTGGCCCGCTGGACACGCACCCTGGCAACCATGTTCGCCGCGGGCGTGCCGCTGGTGGAAGCGCTCGATTCCGTCGGCGGGGCCTCGGGCAATGCCGTCTTCGCCGAAGCCACCGAGAAGATCCAGAAGGATGTCTCCACCGGCACGAGCCTCACGGCCTCCATGCAGTCCACCGGCATCTTTCCGGTGATGGTGCTGCAGATGTGCGCGATCGGCGAGGAGTCGGGCTCGCTCGACCACATGCTGAACAAGGCCGCCGAGTTCTTCGAGGACGAGGTGGACGAAGCCGTCAAGGGGCTGTCCAGCCTGATGGAGCCGGTGATCATCGTCGTGCTGGGCACCCTGATCGGCGGCATCGTGGTGTCGATGTACCTGCCGATCTTCAAACTGGGTCAGGTGGTCTGACGCACAACAGCCGTCGTCTCGATGTCTCCTGACGTGCTTGCCTGGTGGCTCTCGCCGGCCGCCCTGGGAATTCTCGGCCTGTGTGTGGGCAGTTTTCTCAATGTGGTCATCCACCGCCTGCCGCTCATGCTCGAGCGGCAGTGGCGGCGCGACAGTGCTGAACTGCTCGAAGTGGCCCTGCCCGACGAGGGGTCACCACTGTCTCTGGTCCGCCCACGGTCGCGCTGCCCCCAGTGCGGGCACTTGATCCGCTGGTACGAGAACATCCCGGTGATCAGCTGGATCGCGCTGCGCGCCCGCTGCTCAGCGTGCAAGACCCCCATTTCGGCACGCTATCCCGGCGTGGAGGTTCTGACCGCCGCGCTCTTTGCGGGCGTGGGCTGGAAGGTCGGCCCCGAGCCCGTGGCTCTGGCCTGGTGTGCCGTGATGGCCACGCTGGTCGCCCTGACCTTCATCGACTGGGACACGACCCTGCTGCCCGACCAGCTCACGCAGCCTTTGCTGTGGGGCGGGCTGATCGCCGCGGCGCTGGGCTGGACGATTCCCCTGCCCACCGCCCTGTGGGGCGCCGTGGGCGGCTACCTGTCGTTGTGGTCGGTCTACTGGCTCTTCAAGCTCACCACGGGCAAGGAAGGCATGGGCTTCGGAGACTTCAAGTTGCTGGCCGCCCTGGGCGCCTGGCTGGGCTGGAACACCCTGCTGCCCATTGCCCTCATCGCCTCGGTGATCGGAGCCATCGTGGGCATCGGCATGAAGATGGTCAGCAGCCTGCGCGAAGGCCGCTATGTGCCCTTCGGCCCCTTCCTGGCCGGTGCCGGCGTCTTCGTCTACTTCGTGGGCGTGGACACCGTGCTGGGCTGGATCGGCTGGTATTGACGACATGCGCGGCAGGACCCTGCCTCGCCCAGGCCGACTCGGCCTGACCGGCGGCATTGGCAGCGGCAAGAGCACGGTGTCAGCCTGGCTGGCGGCGCAGGGCGCTCACCTGGTCGACACCGATGCCATCTCGCGCGAACTCACCCAGGCCGGTGGCGGGGCCATCGAACCGCTGCGTCGAGCCTTCGGCGACCAGGCCATCGGCCCAGACGGGGCCTTGGACCGCCAGAAGATGCGTGAACTCGTCTTCGGCGACCCCGACGCCAAACGTCGGCTCGAAGCCCTCCTCCATCCCCTGATCGGCCAGGAAGCCGCTCGACGTGCGGCGCAGGCGACGCCGGGGCAGATGGTGGTGTTCGACGTGCCGCTGCTCGTGGAATCGCGCCTGTGGCGCACACGGGTGGACCAGGTCCTCGTCGTCGATTGCACCCCTGAACGGCAGGTGGCCCGCGTGATGCAGCGTTCAGGGCTGAGTGACGAGGCGGTGCGGGCCATCATGGCCCAGCAGGCGCCCCGCAGCCTGCGCCTGGCGGCGGCCGACGTGGTGATCTCCAACGACAAGGACACCCTCGCACCGCTGCACGAGGCTCTGGCGGCTTTGTGGGCGCAGTGGCACCCGGTCTGAGCACCGGCAGACACATTCGCTGACACGGGAATGTCCCCGGGGGCGGTGGCCCCCCTTGCCGGGCTGTGGAACAATGCCCGGCATCCACCTTCTGCATCGCGCCCCAGTCTTGATCCTCTACGAGTACCCCTTCAACGAGAGCATTCGCACCATGCTGCGGCTCGAACAGCTGTTCGACCGGCTGGGGCAGCTGATGCCGCGTGAGGAGGCGGTCGATCACCACTTCGCGTTGGCCACCATCTTCGAGATCATCGATGTGGCCTCGCGAGCGGATCTCAAGTCCGACCTGCTCAAGGACCTGGAGCGCCAGCGCTCCATCCTCAATGGCTACCGTGGCAACCCGTCGATCTCCGAGGACGCGCTGAACGAGGTGATCGGGCGGATCGACCACGCCTTCCAGCGCCTCAATCAACTGCCCGGCAAGGCGGGCCAGACCCTGACCAACAACGAATGGCTGATGAGCGTGCGCAGCCGCATCAGCATCCCGGGCGGCACCTGCGAGTTCGACCTCCCAGCCTATTACGCCTGGCAGAACCAGCCCGCGGCCCGTCGCCAGGCCGACCTGCAGCGCTGGGTGGGCACCCTGATGCCGCTCGCCGAGGCCTTGCGCGTGCTGCTGGGCCTGCTGCGCGAGTCGGGCGTGCCTCACAAGGTGATGGCCACCGCAGGCCAGTACCAGCAGAGCCTGCCGGCCGGGCGCAGCTACCAGCTCCTGCGTGTACGGCTCGATCCTGCTCTCGGCCTCGTGCCCGAGATCAGCGGCCATCGGCTCATGGTGTCCATCCGCTTCATGCGCCAGGAAGAAGAAGGGCGCCTGCGCCCCGCCACCGAAGAGCTGGGGTTCGAGCTGACCCTGTGCACGGGATGAACTCCACCGCCTCCAAGCCCCGCACCGTACGCTGCCCGGCCTGTGGCGGCCCGAGCCTCTATGCGGCGCAGAATCCCTATCGCCCCTTCTGCAGCGAACGCTGCAAGAACCTGGACTTCGGGGCCTGGGCCAGCGAGAGCTACCGCGTGCCAGCGCGACCCGACAGCGCCGGCGCCGAGGACCCGGACACGCCGCCCGTGCATTGAGGCTGGCTCAGCCGCGGTGGGTCGCTCCGTCGAAGCGACGCTCGGCCGCAAACCATTGAAGCACCGGGACTGTTCCCGGCAGCACCGGGTGCACTTGCACCGGCAGATCCTGCCAAGCCATGGACTGCCCCTCGCGCATCTCGAATTCGCCGACCCAGTCATAAACCTTGCAGAAATGCAGCCGCACCAGGGCATGCGGATAGTCCACCAGCTCCACCTTCCACGGGTGCACGGCCCCGATGGTGATGCCCAGCTCCTCGTGCAGTTCCCGGCGCAGGGCCTCTTCCACCGACTCGCCCGCCTCCAGTTTGCCGCCCGGGAACTCCCAGTAGCCCGCATAGACCTTGCCGTCTGGGCGCGAGGTCAACAGGAAGCGGCCCTCACCTGCCGGCGTGCGCTCGACCAGCACGCCCACGGCCACGTCCACCGGCGTTCTCATGCGTGATGCAGGCCGTGGCGGCCGGCATAGTCACGGGCAAACTGGTAGGCCACCCGGCCGGAGCGCGAGCCGCGCTCCAGCGCCCACACCAGCGACTCCTGCCGCGCCGCCTCGATGGCCGACTCGTCCACGCCAAAGCTGCGCAGCCACTGGGCCACGATGGCCAGGTACTCGGCCTGGCTGAAGGGGTAGAAGCTGATCCACAGGCCGAAGCGCTCGGACAGCGAGATCTTCTCCTCCACCACCTCGCCGGGGTGCACCTCGCCATCCTCCGTGTGGGTGTAGGTGAGGTTCTCCTTCATGTACTCGGGCAGCAGGTGGCGGCGATTGGACGTGGCGTAGATCAGCACGTTGGGGGTGGCCGCGGCCACCGAGCCGTCGAGGATGGACTTCAGTTCCTTGTAGCCCAGTTCCCCCTCGTCGAAGCTCAGGTCGTCGCAGAAGACGATGAAGCGCTCGGGACGCTCGGCCACCAGATCGATGAGGTCCGGCAAATCCACCAGATCGGCTTTGTCCACCTCGATGAGCCGCAGGCCACGGTCGGCGAACTCGTTCAGGCAGGCCTTCACCAGCGAGGACTTGCCGGTGCCCCGTGCACCCGTGAGCAGCACGTTGTTGGCCTCCTGGCCCGCCACGAACTGCGCCGTGTTGCGCAGCAGGCGCTCCTTCTGGCCGTCCACCTCCTGCAGGTCCGACAGCCGGATGGTGGACACATGGCGCACCGGCTCCAGCCGGCCGGCCTGGCCCCGGCGACGGTAGCGGAAGGCGATGGAGGCCGACCAGTCGGGCTCGCTGAGCGACTGGGGCAGCACCTTCTCCAGCCGGGCCAGCAGGGCTTCGGCGCGGAGCAGCAGGGCTTCGAGGGCAGCAGACATGGAAGAAGACGGCAGGAACAGGACGTCGGAGCGCAGCAGTGTAGCGGCGGCCTCAGCCCGGCGTGGGCACGGCCACGACTTCGCCGGCGGCCACGGCGTAGATCCGGTCTGCCGCTGCCGGCTCGATGGGGTGCATGCCGGTGAAATGCCCGTAGGCGGGCAGCACTCCCACCTGGGCCGAGAACCAGAAGCAGGGCAGGCGCAGGCGGTCGCGTGCTCGGCCCTGCAGGCTCACACAAGGGTGCCAGTGTCCGGCCAGCACATAGGCTTCGCCCTGCGGGGTCGGGTGATGGCACAGGGCCAAGGCCCCCAGCGGCCAGGGCTCGTCCACGCACTGCACCTGCAGGTCGGCCGGCGGGTCGCCCGCGCGGTCGTCGTGGTTGCCGCGCACCAGCACCAGGTCCAGCCCGGGGTGCCGATCCCGCCAGCGGGACAACGCCTCAAGCGTGGCCGGGTTGTGGGCCTCGGCGGCATGCAGGAAGTCCCCCAGGAACACGAGCCGGTGGGGTGCCAGCCGCTCGATCAGGCCGCTCAGCCCCTGCAGCGCCGCACTGCTGCTGCCGCGAGGCACCGGCACGCCCCGCTTGCGGAAGCTCGCCGCCTTGCCCAGGTGCACGTCGGCCACCAGCAGGCAGCCATGTTCGGGCAGCCACAGGGCTTTTTCGGGCAGGAGCACGGCTTGCTCGCCGGCCAGGGTGATGCTCAGCATGGCCGAGCCAAGCGATCAGGCCGACAGCAGGCGCAGGCTCGTGTCGAGGAACTCGGTGGGCGTGCGCTTGAAGCCCGAGCGGGCGTAGCGATGCAGACGCCCCACCACGAAGGCTGTCAGCACCGAGGCCTGGGCCTGGGCATCGACCGTGGGGGTGATCGAGCCGTTGGCGTCGGCCGCCTGGCGCAGACTCTGGCGCAACTGGGCCTCGACGCGGTCGAAGAACTGGTTCATGCGCACCAGCAGGCGCTCGTTCTCGAACACCAGCGCATCGCCCACCATCACGCGGGTCATGCCGGGGTTCTTCTCGGCGAACTGCAGCACCACGGCGACGATCTTGTGCGCCTGGGCCTGACCGGCGGGCTCGCGCTCGGTGATCTGGTTGACCAGGGTGAAAATGCTCTGTTCGATGAAGTCGATCAGGCCCTCGAACATCTGGGCCTTGCTCGCGAAGTGGCGGTAGAGCGCCGCCTCGCTCACTTCCAGCCGGCCGGCCAGGGCCGCGGTGGTGACCCGTTCGGCGCCGGGCTGCTCGAGCATGGACGCCAGGGTCTGAAGGATCTGGATGCGCCGCTCCCCCGGCTTGGGCCGCTTGCGCCCGGTCGGCTCGCCCGCGGCCTCGGCAGGAGTGGAAGACGGCGTGGCAGGAACGGGCAGATCGGCCATCGTGTGCTCAGCAAAAATGTAACTTTTGTAGCGAGCAGATTCTCGCACACACGTAGACGGGCTTGCGGTGCAGGTAAACACCAACTTCCGGCCCGTGTGCATTGCGTCTCAGATATCGTTGCATCCACACCGTGTGCATGCCCAGCGAACGGGCCGCCTTCTGATGGGCGAGCGTGTCCTCGACCAGCGTGCAACGGTGGGGCGGCACCTTGAGCCGGGCGGCGACGTGTCGCAGCATGCGCCGGTCGGGCTTGGGTCGCCACTGGCCGAACATGCGCATGCCCTCGATGGGGATGATGCCGTCGAACACCGACTCCAGGCCCAGCGCGCCCAGCACCCGCCGGGTGTAGCCCCGGGGGGCGTTGGTCAGCACGTACTTCCGCCCTCGCAAGCGCTTGACGGCCGCCTTGTCATGGGCATGGGCGAAGAGCCTGTCCTCCAGCCCGGGCAGTCCGTGGGTGTGTTCCAGGAAGTGCGCGGGCCGGATGCCATGGTGATGGATCAGCCCCAGCAGGGTCGCACCGTAACGCCGCCAGTAGTCACGACGCAGGAAGTCCGCCTGCTCATGCGGCACGTCCAGCGCACGGACGATGTAGTCGGTCATCGACCCGTCGATGTGCCGGAACACCGCGCTGGACGCATCGTGCAGCGTGTTGTCCAGGTCGAACAGCCAGACCCGCTCGCGGCGCTGCATGCGGCGCCCGGAGGGGTCAGTGAGACCGGATCATCGTGCCGAAGGCCTGATCGGTGAGGACCTCCAGCAGCATCGCGTGGGGCACACGACCGTCGATGATGTGCACCGCGTTCACGCCGCTCTTGGCCGCATCCAGTGCCGAAGCGATCTTGGGCAGCATGCCGCCCGAGATGGTGCCGTCGGCAAACAGCTCGTCGATCTCGCGTGCGGTCAGGTCGGTCAGCAACTGGCCGTTCTTGTCCAGCACGCCCGGGGTGTTGGTCAGCAGCATCAGCTTCTCGGCCTTGAGCACCTCGGCCAGCTTGCCGGCCACCACGTCGGCATTGATGTTGTAGTTCTCGTTGTGTTCGCCGAAGCCCAGCGGCGAGATCACCGGGATGAACTGGTCGTCCTGCAGAGCCTTGACCACGCTGGGATCGATCGCGACGATGTCGCCCACCTGGCCGACGTCGTGTTCCTTGTTGGGGTCGGCCTTGTCCTTCATGCGCAGCTTGCGTGCGCGGATCAGGCCGCCGTCACGCCCGGTCAGGCCCACGGCCTTGCCACCAGCGGCATTGATCAGGCCCACGATGTCCTGCTGCACCTGGCCGGCCAGCACCCACTCGACCACCTCCATGGTCTCTTCGTCGGTCACGCGCATGCCCTGCACGAAGGTGCCCTTCTTGCCGATCTTGGCCAGCGCCTCATCGATCTGCGGCCCACCGCCGTGCACCACCACCGGGTTCATGCCCACGAGCTTGAGCAGCACCACGTCCTCGGCGAAGTCCTGCTGCAGGGCCGGATCGGTCATGGCGTTGCCGCCGTACTTGATGACGATGGTCTTGCCGTGGAATTTGCGGATGTAGGGCAGGGCCTGGGCCAGGATCTCGGCCTGGTCGCGCGGGGCGATGTGCTGGAGGTCGTGATCGGGCGCGGATGCAGGGGTGGTCATGTGGAAAGGCTCCGTGGCGCAGGCGGACGCAGACATTGGATGGGTGCCCGGATTCTAGGGCGGTGGCTGGTGCAGCGCAGCACACTGGCAGTCCACCGTTTGTTCGCTTGATGAACAAAGCACAGGAACCCTGGCGCCAGGACGCACTCGAAAGGCGCAGTACCATCACATCAAGAACCCGCCGTTCTCTCGAGAGGTGTCCATGTCCCCCACCCTGTCCCGCCGCCAGCTCCTGGGCTGGATCGGCGCCACCGCTGCAGCCGCGAGCGTCCCGGCTTTCGCCGCGCGCAAGCCCCTGGTTGAGGTCTGGAAGTCCGAAAGCTGTGGCTGCTGCGGCGCCTGGGTCGAGCATCTGGAGGCCAACGGCTTCCAGGTGAAGGTCCACAACGTGCGCGGCCCGGCCGAGTACCGGGAGAAGCTGGGCATGCCCGACGAGTTCGGCTCCTGCCACACGGCCCAGGTGCAGGGCTACGTGCTGGAAGGCCACGTGCCCGCGCGCGAGATCCATCGACTGCTGGCCGAGCGCCCGGCCGCCATCGGACTGGCCGTGCCCGGGATGCCCATCGGCTCGCCCGGCATGGAAGTGGGCGACCGCCGCGATGCCTATGACGTGGTCCTGGTCGGCCGTGACCGCAAAGGCCGCGTCTACCAGCACTACACCGCCATCACCGGCACCCGGACCTGAAAGGCACCCCCATGAAGCGCCTGCTCACGACACTCGCCCTGGTCACCTTCGCCACGCTTGCCTTCGGCCAGGCCGCCGAGGGCGAAGTGCGCAAGATCGACAAGGCTGCGGGCAAGATCACGCTCAAGCACGGCGAGATCAAGAGCCTGGACATGCCCCCGATGACCATGGTTTTCCGCGCCGATCCGCCCAGCCTGCTCGACAAGGTGCAGGTGGGCGACAAGGTCAGCTTCCAGGCCGCCAAGGTGGGCGGCACCTACACGGTCACCGCAATCGACAAGAAGTGATCCCCGTCGGGTCAGAAATGGATGCCCCGCATCATCTGCTGCAGGGCGATGGCCTCGGCTGACAACTGCGGCTTGCCGCCTTTCTCGCCCTTGGCCGCCTCGCTGTCGGGGAACATGCGGAAGCTCGTGTTCATGATGATCTGCGCCACACGCGGCACCAGGGCGTGCAGCACCTGGCCGAGGATGCCCAGGCGCGTGGCGATGCGCACCGGCTTGTGCACCACCGCCTGCGCAATCATGTCGGCGGCTTCTTCCGGTGCCAGCGTCGGCACGTTGTTGTAGATCTTGGTCGGCGCGATCATCGGCGTGCGCACGAGCGGCATGTTGATGGTGGTGAAGGTCACGCCCACGTCCGCGAACTCGCTGGAGGCGCAGCGCGTCCAGGCATCGAGCGCCGCCTTGCTGGCCACATAGGCCGAAAAGCGCGGCGCATTGGTCAGCACGCCGATCGAGCTGATGTTGACCACATGGCCCTTCTTCTTCGCCACCATGCCGGGCAGCAGGCCCATGGTGATGCGCAGGCAGCCGAAATAGTTGAGCTGCATCGTGCGCTCGAAGTCGTGGAAGCGGTCGTAGCTGTTCTCGATCGCGCGACGGATGGAGCGTCCGGCGTTGTTGATCAGCACATCCACCCCACCGAACTCGTCGTTCAGCCAGGCCACCAGTTGGGTGCAGCTGGCCTCGTCGGCAATGTCCGCCGAATACACATGCACCTGCGCATCGGCACCGGCAAACTCGACGATCTCCTTCTTCGCCTCCGCGAGCTTGGCTTCGTCGCGTGCGCAGATCACGGTGATCGCCCCCGCCTCGGCAAACTTCTTGGCCGCGGCCAGGCCGATCCCTGAGGAGCCGCCGGTGACCAGCACCACCTTGCCGCCCACGGCCCCCTGCAGCGAGCGGTCGATGAAGAGGTCGGGGTCGAGATGGCGCTCCCAGTAGTCCCACAGCACCCAGGCGTAGTCGTGCAGATTGGGGCAGGCGATGCCGCTGCCTTTCAAGGCCGCCAGCGTCTCCCGACAGTCGAAGCGCGTGGGGTAGTTGACGAAGGTGAGGATGTCCTCGGGCAGGCCCAGGTCCTTCATCACCGCGTTGCGCACGCGGCGCACCGGCGCCAGCGCCATCATCCCCTTCTTCACCGCCTTGGGGATGAAGCCCAGCAGGGCGGCGTTCACGAAGACGTTCATCTTCGGTGCATGCGCGGCCTTGCTGAAAATGTCCAGCACATCGCCCACGCGGTAGCCCTTGGGATCGACGAGGTGGAAGCACTTGCCGGTCGGCGGGGTCTTGGCATGGCTGATGTGATCGATGGCATCGACCACGAAGTCCACCGGCACGATGTTCACGCGCCCGCCTTCGAGGCCCACCATCGGCATCCAGGGCGGCAGCAGCTGGCGCAGGCGCTGGATGAGCTTGAAGAAGTAATAGGGCCCATCGATCTTGTCCATCTCGCCGGTCTGCGAGTCGCCCACCACCATCGCCGGGCGGTAGACCGTCCAGGGCAGCTTGCACTCCTTGCGCACGACCTTCTCGCTCTCGTGCTTGGTGTGGAAGTAGGGATGGTCGAGGTTCTCGGCCTCCTCGAACATGTCCTCGCGAAACACACCCTCGTACAAGCCCGCCGCGGCGATCGACGACACATGGTGGAAGTGCGCGGCCTCGATGGCCTTCGCAAACTCCACGGTGTGGCGGGTGCCGTCGATGTTCACGGCCACCTGGGTCTCGGACGCCGCCGCCAGGTCGTACACCGCGGCCAGGTGATAGAAGTGATCGATCTGGCCCTTCAGGGCCTTCACATCCTCGGCCGACACCCCGAGCTTGCGCTGGGTGAGGTCGCCATAGACCGGGATCGCGCGCGCCTTGCTCACGCCCCAGAACTCGAGCAGTTCGGGCACCTTGGCCTGGCTTTCCTTGCGCAGCAGGAAGTGCACGACCGCGCCGCGGCGCTCCAGCAGCTTCTTGACGAGACGTTTGCCGATGAAGCCGGTGGCGCCGGTGACGAAATAGTGCATGACTGCCCTCCTGATGACGATGGTCCCGATTCTTGACCAAGCCCGCGCACTGCCTGCTGCGCGATTTCCCCAGGGGCCCGTAGAGACCGCTCACTAGAGAATTAGGCTGTCGCGCCTAGCCCCCCCGCCTATAGTGAGTCTGTCTCCACGCAACCTGGAAGGAAGACCGATGGTCAAGAAGCTTCAGAAGATGGCCGAGAAGAAGGCCGCCTCCCCTGCCGGCCTGTTCGACTCGCAGCTGGCTGCCACCGTCCGCGACTCGGCCCAGCAGATCTGGCTGGCAGGTCTGGGCGCGTTCTCCAAGGCACAGGCCGAGGGCGGCAAGGTCTTCGAGGCGCTGGTGAAGGAAGGGGTGTCGCTGCAGCGCAAGACCCAGGCCGTGGCCGAGGACAAGATCGGCGAAGTCACGGGCAGGATGAGTGCCATGGCCGGTGAGATCTCGGGCCGTGCCGGTCAGCACTGGGACAAGCTCGAAACCATCTTCGAGGAGCGCGTCTCCCGTGCCCTGAACAAGCTGGGGGTGCCCAGCCACAAGGATGTCGATGCCCTGATCGCGCGCATCGACGAACTCAGCCAGGCGGTGGCCAAGCTGTCGAAGACACCGGCCAAGGCGGTCAATGGGGCGGCCAAGGGGTCGGGCAAGCCGGCGGCCAAGACCGCCCGCAAGACGGCATCCGCCAAGCCCGCTGCCAAACGCTCGCCGGCCCGCAAGGCTGCTGCCTGAGGATGCCCTCCCGCCCCACCGCCGCCCGCATCGGCCTGGCCCTGGCCGGTGGCGGGCCGCTGGGCGCGATCTATGAGATCGGGGCGCTGTGCGCGCTGGACGAGGTGCTCCAGGGCGTCACGCTCACCCAGTGCGACGGCTATGTGGGCGTCTCGGCCGGCGGCTTCATTGCGGCCGGCCTGGCCAATGGCTACACCCCTCGCGAGCTCTGCCGCGCGTTCATCGAGAACCTGGGCCCTGCCAGCGAAGTCTTCGAGCCTTCGCTGCTCGTGCGCCCGGCCGTGGGCGAGTTCCTGCGTCGCGGGGCCGCGCTGCCCGGCCTGCTCGGCTCGGCCGCCTGGCACTACGCTTTCGGCCGACGCTCGCTGATGAGTGCCGTGGAGCGGCTGGGCCGTGCCCTGCCCACCGGCCTGTTCTCGAACGAGCAGATCCACACCCGGCTGGCCCAGCTTTTCTCGGAGCCCGGGCGCAGCAATGACTTCCGAACCCTGGGCCGCAAGCTCGTGCTCGTGGCCACCGATCTCGACAGCGGATCGGCCGCGCCTTTCGGCCAGCCCGGCTGGGACCATGTGCCCATCTCACGCGCCGTGCAGGCCAGCGCCGCGCTGCCCGGTCTGTTCCCGCCCGTCGAGATCGACGGGCGGCACTACGTGGACGGCGCGCTGAAGAAGACGGTCCACGCCTCGGTGCTGCTGGAGCAGGGCCTGGACCTGATGATCTGCCTGAACCCGCTGGTGCCCTTCGAGGCCCGCGAAGACGGAGAAGGTGGGCCGCACCGCATCCCGCGCATTGCCGATGGCGGCCTGCCGGTGGTGCTGTCGCAGACCTTCCGCTCGATGATCCATTCGCGCCTGGAGCTCGGCCTGCGCAGCTACGAGCGCGCCTATCCCGGCACCGACATCGTGCTCTTCGAGCCCGAGGCCCACGATGCCGAGATGTTCCTGGCCAACACCTTCAGCTATTCGCAGCGGCGTCGCCTGGCCGAGCATGCCTACCAGAGCACGCGTCAGGCCTTGCGCACCCGCTTCGGTGAGTTGGCCCCCCGCCTGGCTCGGCACGGTCTGGCGCTGAACGAAGCCGCGCTGGCCGACACCACGCGCACCCTGCTCGACGCGCGCGCCGCCGGTCGTCGTGAGCGAGTCAGCCGGTCGCTCACATCCCTGCAGCACACCCTTGACCGCCTGGAGCAGCACCTCGCCCAGGCGTGAGCCCGCCCGGGACGGCCTCAGCTGCGGTAGTCAGCGTTGATGCTGACGTAGTCGTGCGAGAAGTCGCAGGTCCACACCGTGGCCCGCGCGTTGCCGCGCCCGAGCAAGACCTTCACGGTGATTTCCGCCTGCTTCATCACACGCTGGCCGTCCTCTTCCCGGTAATCGGGATGACGCCCGCCCTGGCGAGCCACATGCACATCATCCAGATAGAGATCGATCTTGGTCTGGTCGAGGTCGGTGATGCCGGCATAGCCCACCGCCGCCAGGATGCGGCCGAGGTTGGGGTCGCTGGCGTAGAAGGCCGTCTTCACGAGGGGCGAATGGGCGATGGCGTAGGCCACCTTGCGGCACTCGTCCTTCGTGGCGCCACCTTCCACACGCACGGTGATGAACTTCGTCGCCCCTTCGCCGTCACGCACGATGGCCTGGGCGAGCTGCTGCGCCACGTCGATCACGGCCTCACGCAGTGCGGCCCCCTCGGGGGACTCCAGCTGGGTGATCGGCGCATGACCCGCCTGGTGCGTCGCCACCACCACGAAAGCGTCGTTGGTGGAGGTGTCGCCATCGATGGTGATGCGGTTGAAAGACTGGTCCGCCGCCTCGCGCACCAGGGTCGGCAGCAAGGCCGCGTCGATGCTGGCGTCGGTGGCCAGGAAGCCCAGCATCGTGGCCATGTTGGGCCGGATCATGCCGGCACCCTTGGCGATTCCGGTGATCGTGACCGTCTTGCCACCGATGCTCACCTGGCGCGACACGGCCTTGGGCACGGTGTCGGTCGTCATGATGGCTTCGGCGGCGTTCGCCCAGTTGTCGGGCTTCAGGTCGCCCACGGCGGCCGGCAGGCCCGTGACGATGCGATCCACCGGCAACGGCTCCATGATCACGCCGGTGGAAAAGGGCAGAACCTGGGCAGGCGACACACCGAGCTGCTTCGCCAGCGCCTCGCAGGTGGCGCGCGCACGCGCCAGCCCGTCCTCGCCGGTGCCCGCATTGGCATTGCCGGTGTTGATCACGAAGGCCCGCACGCCCGCACCCGCTGCAAGGTGCTCCCGCGCCACCTGCACCGGCGCGGCACAGAAGCGGTTCTGGGTGAAGACGCCAGCCACCGCCGCACCTTCGTCGAGCACGAAGACACAAACGTCCTTGCGGTTGGCCTTGCGTACACCCGCCATCGCGATGCCGATGCGCACGCCGGGCACGGCATGCAGCGACTGGGGATCAGGGGCCAAGAGATTCACAGGCATCGAAGCGCTCCCGGTTTCAGGCCAGCTTGCCGTGGCAATGCTTGTACTTCTTGCCACTGCCGCAGGGGCAGGGGTCGTTGCGGCCGACTTTGGGCACCTGCACGGCCGCTGTGCGTGGGTCGGTTTCGCTCGCCACCGAACCATCCTCGTTCGGATGGGTGTAGGTCACGTTGCTGATGTGCTCGGCCTTGTCCTCGATGGCTTCGGCCGCCTGGGCCACCTGCTCCTGGGTCTGGATGCGCACCGTCAGGAGGATACGCGTGACCTCCAGCTTCACCACGTCCAGCAGTTGCGAGAAGAGCTCGAAGGCCTCGCGCTTGTATTCCTGCTTCGGATTCTTCTGCGCGTAGCCGCGCAGGTGGATGCCCTGGCGCAGGTAGTCCAAGGCCGCCAGATGCTCCCGCCAATGGGTGTCGATGGACTGCAGCAGCACCATGCGCTCGAACTGCGCGAACTGCTCCTTGCCCACCCGCTCGACCTTGGCCTCGTAGGCGGCGTGGCCGGCCTTCACAACCCGCTCGACGATGTCTTCGTCGGTGACGGCCTCGCTGGCCTCCACCCACTGCCGCAGGTCCACGTCCAGCTGGAACTCCTCGCGCAGCGTCGTCTCGAGGGCGGCGAGGTCCCATTGCTCCTCGACGCTGTCTGCCGGCACATGGTTGCGCACGACGTCGGTCAGAGCGCCTTCGCGCAGATGCGCGATCTGGGCACTGATCTCGGTGGCATCCAGGATGTCGTTGCGCTGCTGGTAGATGACCTTGCGCTGGTCATTCGACACGTCGTCGTACTCGAGCAGCTGCTTGCGGATGTCGAAGTTGCGGGCCTCGACCTTGCGCTGCGCGCTCTCGATCGAACGCGTGACGATCCCTGCCTCGATGGCTTCGCCATCGGGCATCTTCAGGCGGTCCATGATCGCCTTGACGCGGTCGCCGGCGAAGATGCGCATCAGCGGGTCTTCGAGCGAGAGGTAAAAGCGCGAGGAACCCGGGTCGCCCTGACGGCCGGAGCGCCCCCGCAGCTGGTTGTCGATGCGGCGCGACTCGTGGCGCTCGGTGGCAATGATGCGCAGCCCGCCCAATGCCTTGACCTGCTCGTGCAGGCCTTGCCACTCCGACTTGAGCTTGTCGATGCGCAGCTGCTTCTCGGTCTCGCTCAGGGTCTCGTCGGCTTCGATGAGCTGCACCTGCTTCTCGACATTGCCGCCCAGCACGATGTCGGTGCCGCGGCCGGCCATGTTGGTCGCAATCGTGATCATGCCCGGACGGCCCGCCTGGGCGATGATCTCCGCTTCCCTGGCGTGCTGCTTGGCATTGAGCACCTGGTGCGGCAACTTGGCCTTGGTCAGCAGTTCAGAGATGAGCTCGGAGTTCTCGATCGAGGTGGTACCCACCAGCACCGGTTGACCGCGTTCGTAGCAGTCGCGGATGTCGGCAATCACCGCGTCGTAGCGCTCACGGCTGGTCTTGTAGACGCGGTCCAGGTCATCCTTGCGCTGCGTCGGCTTGTTCGGCGGGATGACCACCGTCTCCAGCCCGTAGATCTCCTGGAATTCATAGGCTTCGGTGTCGGCCGTGCCGGTCATGCCGGCCAGCTTGCCGTACATGCGGAAGTAGTTCTGGAACGTGATGGACGCCAGGGTCTGGTTCTCCGCCTGGATGGCCACCCCCTCTTTCGCTTCCACCGCCTGGTGCAGACCATCGGACCAGCGGCGCCCGGCCATCAGGCGGCCGGTGAACTCGTCCACGATGATCACCTCGCCGTTCTGCACCACGTAGTGCTGATCGCGATGAAAGAGGTGGTGGGCACGCAGTGCGGCGTAGAGGTGGTGCACCAAGGCGATGTGCGCCGGATCGTAAAGGCTCGCCCCCTCGGCCAGCAGGCCCGCCTGGGTCAGCACCCGTTCGGCGTTTTCATGGCCCTGCTCGGTGAGGAAGACCTGGCGGCTCTTTTCGTCAAGCGTGAAGTCGCCCGGCTCGATCACGCCTTCGCCGGTGCGCGGGTCGGCTTCGCCGATCTGGCGCTTGAGATGCGGCACCACCTGATTGATGCGCATGTACAGCTCGGTGTGGTCCTCCGCCTGGCCACTGATGATGAGCGGCGTGCGCGCCTCGTCGATCAGGATGGAGTCCACCTCGTCAACGATGGCGTAATTCAGCCCCCGCTGCACGCGATCGGCGGTCTCATAGACCATGTTGTCGCGCAGGTAATCGAAGCCAAATTCGTTGTTCGTCCCGTAGGTGACGTCCGCCGCATAGGCAGCTTGCTTGTCGGCGCGAGACATCAGGGGCAGGTTCACCCCCACGCTCAGGCCCAGGAAGCCGTACAGCCGGCCCATCCATTCGGCGTCCCGGCGGGCGAGGTAGTCGTTCACCGTCACCACATGCACACCTTTGGCTGCCAGGGCGTTGAGGTAGACCGGCAGCGTGGCGGTGAGCGTCTTGCCTTCGCCAGTGCGCATTTCGGCAATCTTGCCGTTGTGCAGCGCCATGCCACCGATCATCTGCACATCGAAATGGCGCATCTTCAGCACGCGCTTGCTGGCCTCCCGCACCACGGCGAAGGCCTCGGGCAGCAAGTCGTCGAGCGTCGCGCCCTGGGCCAGGCGTTGACGGAACTCGTCGGTCTTGGCGCGCAGCGCGGCATCGTCCAGTGTTTCGAACTGGGGTTCCAGCGCGTTGATGCGCTCCACCACACGCCGGTATTGCTTGAGGAGCCGGTCGTTGCGACTGCCGAAAATCTGGGTGAGAAGCTTGGGCAACATGCGCGAAGGGAAGGGATAGAAAGAAGGGGCAGCCTCGGGGCTGCGGACGTCGGGGCGTCACGTCAAGGCGAAAGGGCCCTGGCAGGCAGCCAGCGCCCCAAAGCGTTTGAGTTTAGCACCCGGTCATGCGCCCGGATGCATGGGGCATCGGGCGTTGCAGGGGCCGCCACAAGGGGCGGCGGGAGCGGTTCAGGGCGCCGCCGGGCGGGCCGCCGTCGCCTGGGCCACCGACGAGCGTCGGGGCGCCTGGCCGGCCAGGAAGCGGGCCGGGTTCTGGGGGACACCTGCCACCAGCACCTCGAAATGCAGGTGCGGCCCGGTGGAGCGGCCGGTGGACCCCACCTCGGCGATCACCTGGCCTCGCTTGACCAGATCGCCCTGTTTGACCAGCAGCTTCGAGGCATGGGCATAGCGGGTGACGAGCTGGTTGCCGTGGTCGATGTCCACCATGTGGCCGTAAGCCGGGTGGTACTCGGCAGCGATCACCACCCCCCCAGCCGCCGCCTGGATGGGCGTGCCCGTGGGCGCCGGAAAGTCCAGACCGGTGTGCAGGGCCTGGCGGCCAGAGAACGGATCTTCCCGGAAACCGAAGCCCGAACTGGTGGGTGCGTCCACGGGGCGGCTGTTCGGGATCATCAGCGCCTGCACGCGCTGCTCGAACAACTGGGACTCGATGAGGGTGAACATATCGGCGTTCAGAGCCGCCGCCTGGTCGAGCTCGTCCATGAGGCGATTGAGCTGCTCGAACGAGGGTTGCCCCGTGGGCACATACGGGCCGCCCTTGGGTCCGTCGGGGACCGCGGCCTTGATCTCGTCGGGCTTGAGACCCACCATGTCCGACACCCGCTCACCCACGGCCTCGAGCTGCACGAGCCGGGCCTGCATCTCGCCCACCTTGCGGGCCATGGCATCGAGGTTCTCGCGCAGGAAGCGGTCGCGCTGCGCGAACTCGTCCTTCACGACCAGGCGCACGATCTGGCTGACGACCGGCCAGCCCTCACGGGCGGCTTTCAGGAAGATGAAGTGGTAGATCAGGCCCGACAGCACCAGCAGGAGGCTCAGACCACCCGACATCAGCGCGGCCAGCTGCCAACGGCTGAGCGTCAGCACACGCGTTCGCGTGAACCGGCTGTGGGTGATCATGATCTGCATCGCTACACTCCTGCCCATGAAGCCCCGCGCGGACCGGACCCTGCCCATCCACGAGGCCATGAGCCGCCACAGCATGCTGGAGCGGCTACAACTCCTGTTGCGCGACTCGCAGTCGCGCCTCGACGGTATTCGCCCCCTCCTGCCCCCCGCGCTCGCGGCCCATGTCAAAGCTGGGCCTGTCGATGAACAGGGGTGGACTCTGCTGGCACCGAACGCGGCGGCGGCGGCCAAGCTGCGACAGCTGCAACCCCGCCTGGAAGCGGCCTTACGCCAACAGGGGTGGCAGGTTAGCGCAATCAGGGTGAAGGTTCAATCGGCCTGACCCAGGGAACGGCAACCGGGGGTAACGCGGCGTGCACGTGTCACACCGAGGGCCTCTTGTTCTGCCATGCAGGCCAGCTTCCATCCCTGTCTGGGGGTTTCAGAGGGGTGGTGCCGGCTATCCGACTCGAACGGATGACCTACCGCTTACAAGGCGGTTGCTCTACCAACTGAGCTAAGCCGGCGAGGCCGCCGGGGCGGCATCGGGTACAGATTCTAAGGCGCTCACTTCACCCGCTTGAGGGCGGGGCGCCCCCCTGCGGGCGGTGTGGGCTCAGGGGGCTCCTCGGTGGGAGGCGCCGTCGTGGATTCGCTGCCCGCGGGGCCAGGGGCGAGCTTCAGGGTGCCGGGTGCCGCACGAGAGGAGGTCGCAGGCCGGGTGGACGGTTCGGCTTCACCAGCATCCGCCGCACCGGCGCCTGTCGCCAGCGGCACGGGGAAGGCCATGCCCTGGCCGTTTTCGCGGGCATAGATGGCGATCACGTGATCCACCGGGAGCAGGATGTCGCGCGAGACGCCGCCAAAGCGGGCCCGGAACTCGATCAGGTCATTGCCGAGCTTCAGGCCGCTGGTCGCGTCGAAGCTGACGTTGAGCACGATCTCGTGGTTCTTCACATACTCGCGCGGGACCTGCACCGACTCGTCCACATACACCGCCAGGTAGGGCGTGAAGCCGTTGTCGGTGCACCAGTCGTGCAGGGCACGGATCAGGTAGGGCCGCGTCGAGGCGACCTCGGTGCTGTCGGGCGGGGTCGGATCGCTCATCGCGTCATCACTTGCGCATGACCTTCTCGGACGGGGTCAGCGCCTCGATGTAGGCCGGACGCGAGAAGATGCGCTCGGCGTACTTGAGCAGCGGCATGGCGTTCTTGGACAGGTCGATGCCGTAATAGTCCAGGCGCCACAGCAGGGGCGCAATGGCCACGTCGAGCATGGAGAAGTCCTCGCCCAGCATGTACTTGTTCTTCAGGAAGATGGGGGCCAGCTGGGTCAGTCGGTCGCGGATCTGGGCACGCGCGCGCTCGAGCTGCTTGTCGGTGGGCTTGATGCCACGCGACTCCAGCACGTTGACGTGGGCGAACAGTTCCTTCTCGAAGTTGAGCAGGAACAGGCGCACGCGGGCGCGTGCCACCGGATCCCCGGGCATGAGCTGCGGGTGGGGGAAGCGCTCGTCGATGTACTCGTTGATGATGTTCGACTCGTACAGGATGAGGTCGCGCTCCACCAGGATGGGCACCTCGTTGTACGGGTTCATCAGCGCGATGTCTTCGGGCTTGGCAAAGAGGTCGACATCGCGGATCTCGAAATCCATCCCCTTCTCGAACAGCACGAAGCGGCAGCGGTGGGAGTAGGGGCAGGTCGTTCCGGAGTAAAGCACCATCATGGTGGTGAGCTCCTCGTGGGTCGAGAGATAAAAAACGAAAGGAGTGGGACGCATTGGCGGGCCCACTCCGGTGGATGTGACGGGCCGCTGCGGCGGCCAGCGTCTCACCCCAGGGTCATTTCACGTCTTTCCAGTACGCAGCGTTCAGGCGCCAGGCAATGAAGGTGAAGCCTGCCAGGAAAATGAGCACCCACACGCCGAGACGGACGCGCTGGTTCTGCACGGGCTCCCCCATCCATTGCAGGAAGGCCACGAGATCGGCGATGGCCACGTTGAACTCGGCCTCGGTCATCTTGCCCGGCGTGATCTGCTCGAAACCGGCAAAGACCTGCACGGTCTTGGTGGGATCGTGCGGGTCGGGCTGCTCGGTGTAGCGAGCGGCACGCTGGCCCTGCAGCTCCCACATCGCGTGGGGCATGCCCACACTGGGGAAGGCGAGGTTGTTCCAGCCGGTGGCCTTGGTCTCGTCGCGGTAGTAGGTGCGCAGGTAGGTGTAGAGGTAGTCAGCCCCGCTGCCCTGACCAGGCGCCGAACGTGAGCGGGCGATCAGGGTCAGGTCCGGCGGGTTGGCACCGAACCACTCCTTGGCCAGCTTGGGGTCGATGGCGGCCTTCATGGTGTCGCCCACCCGATCGGTGGTGAACATCAGGTTGTTCTTGATCTGCTCTTCGGTGAGGCCGATGTCGCGCAGTCGGTTGTAGCGCATGAAGGCCGCCGAGTGGCAGTTCAGGCAGTAGTTCACGAAGAGCTTGGCGCCATTCTGCAGTGCGGCCATGTCCGTGACACGTTCCTTGGGGAACTTGTCCCAGGGGATGCCGCCACCGGCCGCATGGGCCGAGGACAGACCGAAGCTCAGAGCCAGCGCAGCCAGCAGCGTTTGGATCATCTTTTTCATGTTGGCGGACTCCAGCGGGCTCAGTGGGCGGCGAAGGTCACACGCTCAGGCACCGGCTTGAACTCACCCATGCGCGACCACCAAGGCATGAGCAGGAAGAAGGCGAAGTAGCTCAGCGTGAGGATCTGCGACGTGACGGCCGCGATGTCGACCGCCATGCCCATGACCTGGGGCGTGCCCCACACACCGGGCGGCTTCACGCCGAGGTAGCCCAGGACCAGGAAGCCGAACACGAAGAAGCCGTAGACGTACTTGTGCCAGTCGGGACGGTAGCGGATGGACTTGGCCGGGCTGCGGTCGAGCCAGGGCAGGAAGAACATGATGACCACCGCGCCACCCATCACGACCACGCCCCAGAACTTGGCGTCGAAAGCCTTGAGCAGGCCGGCGGCCACCAGCGCGCCGACGATCACCGCCAGCTTGCCCTTGCCGCTCAAGCCCCCCTTGAGCACGGCCAGGATGGCACCGATGGCGATCAGACCAACCAGCACGTTCACCATCACATCGGTGGTGGCACGCAGCATCGAGTAGTAGGGCGTGAAATACCACACCGGGGCGATGTGCGCGGGCGTCTTGAGCGGATCGGCCGGGATGAAGTTGTTGTACTCCAGGAAGTAGCCACCGAACTCGGGCGCAAAGAACACCACGGCCGAGAACAGCAGCAGGAAGACGCTCAGAGCGTAGATGTCATGGACCGTGTAGTACGGGTGGAAGGGAATGCCGTCCAGCGGACGCCCCTTCTCATCCTTCTTGGCCTTGATCTCGACACCATCGGGGTTGTTCGAGCCCACTTCGTGCAGCGCGATGATGTGCGCCACCACCAGACCCAGCAGCACCAGCGGAATGGCGATGACGTGGAAGCTGAAGAAGCGGTTCAGCGTGGCATCGGACACGACATAGTCGCCGCGGATCAGCAGGGCCAGGTCAGGACCGACGAAAGGCACAGCGGCGAACAGGTTGACGATGACCTGAGCCCCCCAGTAGGACATCTGGCCCCAGGGCAGCAGGTAGCCGAAGAAGGCCTCGGCCATCAGGCACAGGAAGATCGCGCAGCCGAAGATCCACACCAGCTCGCGCGGCTTGCGGTAAGAGCCGTAGAGCAGGCCGCGAAACATGTGCAGGTACACCACCACGAAGAAGGCCGAGGCCCCGGTGGAGTGCATGTAGCGGATCAGCCAGCCCCAGGGCACGTCGCGCATGATGTACTCGACCGACGCGAACGCGAGTTCGGCATCGGGCTTGTAGTGCATCACGAGGAAGATGCCGGTGACGATCTGGATCACCAGCACCACGAGGGCCAGCGAACCGAACACGTACCAGAAATTGAAGTTCTTGGGCGCGTAGTACTCCCCGACGTGCTCGTTGTAGAGCTTGGAGAGCGGGAAGCGGTTGTCGACCCAGTTCAGCAGCTTCTGGGCGGCGGTGGCGTCGGCGGGAGCTTCTTTGTATTCAGCCATGGGGTGTCACCTAGTGCTTGTACGTCCGTCGGGGGCTCAGGCCTGCTTGTCCTCGCCGATCAACAGCTTGGAGTCCGACAGGTACATGTGCGGCGGCACTTCCAGGTTGTCCGGGGCGGGTTTGTTCTTGAACACACGCCCGGCGACGTCGAACGTCGAGCCATGGCAAGGGCACAGGAAGCCTCCCTGCCAGTCGTCAGGCAGCGAGGGCTGGGCACCCGGTGTCAGCTTGGAGATGGGCGAGCAACCCAGGTGCGAGCAGATGCCCACGCCCACGAAGATCTCAGGCTTGATCGAGCGATGCTGGTTGCGCGCGTACTCGGGTGTGGGGTACTGGGTGCGAAGCGACTGCGGATCAGCCACCTGGCTCTCCGTGTGGTCCAGGGAGGCCAGCTGCTCAGGCGTGCGACGCATGATCCACACCGGCTTGCCGCGCCATTCCACGGTGATCATCTCGCCCGGCTGCAGGGTGCTGATGTCCACTTCCACCGCAGCGCCAGCGGCGCGCGCGCGCTCGGACGGCTGGAAGGTGCTGACGAACGGGATGGCGGTGGCCACACCACCGACGGCACCGGCGCCACAGGCAATGGCAACCCAGGTGCGGCGGCTTTTGTCCACTTGCTGATCACTCATGGGGGATCCTCGGATAGCACTTCTTGGTTGGGGGCAACCCGCGATTCTAGCGGACTGGACTGCGCCCCAGCCAGCCCCCAGGGCCGCGCCGGCGTGCGCCAGCCGCGCAGGCCGATTGAAGCGGCCGCACACTTGGCCTTTGAGGGGGTCAAAGGCATACTGGGTCTGAGCGCACACCCAACCGGGAGACACACATGGGGTTCATGTCTGAGTTCAGGGAGTTTGCCGTCAAGGGCAATGTCATCGATCTGGCCGTCGGGGTGATCATCGGAGGGGCCTTCGGCAAGATCGTCGATTCCATCGTGAGCGACATCATCATGCCTGTGGTGAGCACCGTCTTCGGCGGCCTGGACTTCTCCAACTACTTCATCCCTCTGGCAGGCCAGACAGCCGAAACACTGGTCGAGGCCAAGAAGGCCGGCGCCGTCTTTGCCTATGGCAGCTTCATCACGGTGGCGCTGAACTTTCTGATCCTGGCCTTCATCATCTTTTTGATGATCAAACAGATCAATCGCCTCAAGCGCCAAAGCCCACCCCCGCCCCCAGCACCGGCCGCCCCGCCCGAGGACATCGTGTTGCTGCGTGAGATCCGGGACGCGTTGAAGAAGTAACCAAAAGTTACGCGCCGTTGCGGGCGCGTTGGCTCGAAATCCAGGCGCCGGGGCGGCGCCTGTGCTTTTTTCCGCACGCCCTCCCGGCGCGGGCCCGGTCCGGGCGACTCCCGGCCCACGGCCTGGCCTTGGGAGGCGGTTTTCGGGCCATACTGTTTCCACGTGCAACAGCAGGCCCCATGACTCTGCCCGACCCGCGACTCCACGCCGCCATGCAGGCGGCTGTCCAGAGGATTCTCAACACCGCGTCGTCCACCGCCAGCCGGGTGGTCGACGCGTTGGGCATGCTCGCGCTGTCGGCCAAGAGCAATGCGCAACGTCAGGCCTACATGTCGGCGCAGTTCGACCTGCAGCGCAAGCTCTCGGCCTTCAACATGACCTTCACGTCGGTCCTCAATGAAAAGGTGGCGCAGGAAATCACCCCGCGGGTGAGCGGGCGCAGTCTGGCGAGCACCGACTGGTCCACGCTGAGCCTGGTGGGTGACAGCGAGGTCGAGGAGGAGGTCACGGCCCACCGCCTCGGCCTGGAGATCGAGCACGAATGCGAGTGGGAGTTGCGCGAGCTGGATGCCTACATGGGATCGCTGCTCGGTCTGGGCCGGCCCGATCCGGAGCGCAATCCCATCCGCCCGGACATCATCGGCAAGGCCCTGTTCCGCAGCATCGAGGCGGTGACCCCCGAGGCCGCCGTGCGCAAGACGCTGGCTGGTGAACTCGGGCACGGCTTGGCCAAGTCCATGCGTCAGTGCTACGGAGCCATCGTGGCCGATTTCAGCGCACGGGGCATCCAGCCGGTCGGTCTGGCCGTCCGCAGCCATGCCATCTCGGGCACGGGTGGCGTGACGTCTCCCGGGGTCCCACTGCGCAACACCGGGCCCGGGGCTCTGACCGACCAGCGACAGGCCGCCCAGGCGCTGAGCGCCCTGTTCGGCATGCCCACGCCCGCAGGCTTCGGCCCCAGCGGCCCGGGATCGCTGGGCAGCGGAGCCGGCGGGCTGGCCAGCACGCTCGACCAGTTAAGCCGCGCCCCCGCGCCGGGCGGCCGCCCGGCACCGGCGTCACCCGCCGCCGATGCGCAGATGCTCGACGTGATCCGGCGCCTGGCCTACCTCACCAGCGGCCCGGGGGGGTTGGAGGGCCCCGCCTCAGGCCCCGGGGGCTGGAGTGCCAGCGGGATGCCGGCGGGAGCGGCCGGCGGCATGGGGACTTCAACGGCGCCGGGCGGGCTGCATTCGGGTCTGAGCGGCTTGATGGCGGTGAATCTGATCCGCGCGCATCGCGACGAATTGATGCGTGCCAGCACCGGGGCGCTCGATCACATGGTGATCGACATCGTGGCCTCGCTGTTCGACCAGATTCTGTCGGACCCGAAGGTGCCGCCGCAGATGGCGCGCCAGATCGCTCGCCTGCAGCTGCCGGTGCTGCGGGTGGCGCTGAAGGACGTGCAGTTCTTCTCCTCGCGCAGCCACCCGGTGCGCAAGTTCGTCAACCGCATGGCCTCGGTGGCCTGTGCCTTCGACGACTTCGACGAAGGCTCCGGCAAGCGCTTCATGAGCCTGGTGCGCGAGCTCGTGCAGCAGATCGTCGAAGGTGACTTCGATCAGATGGATCTCTACGAGGGCAAGCTGCGAGCCCTCGAAGCCTTCGTGCAGGAACAGGCTCAGGACGAAGCCCAGGCCCATGCCGAAGCCGTCGCACTGCTGGCCAACAAGGAAGCCCAGCTGCGCATCGTGCACCGGCACGAGATGCAGGTTCAGGGGGCCCTCGCATCCATCGGCGTGCACGACTTCATCCGCGACTTCCTCGTGAAGGTGTGGAGCCAGGTGGAGGTGGAGGCGACGATGCGCTACGGCGCCCAGGCCGACACCACCAAGCGCATCCGCCGCGCCGGGCGCGAGCTGGTGATGTCGGTGCAGCCCAAGGCCACACCGGCCGATCGCAAGCAGTTCATCCTGGCCCTGCCCCAGATGATGAAGACGCTGAACGAGGGCCTGGCGCTGATCCACCATCCCGAGGATCAGAAGAAGGCCTTCTTCGGCGAGCTGCTGCCGCTGCATGCCCAGTCGCTCAAGGGCCAGCCCCTCACCGACTTCCAGATGCGCCAGCTCGACACGCACCTGCAGGCGCTGGACAAGCTGGTGGTGCCTACCGCGGAGGACGTGCCGGCCACCGAGATGCCGGCTGCCGTGGCAGCCCCGGAAACGAATTTCTCACCCGCCGAGGCCCAGCAGATCGGTCTGGTGGCCGAAGAGGCCATCGACTGGGACGGAAAGATCGACATCGACCTGAGCGCCGCCGGGAGCGACCCCGCCGCCCAGTCCGACCTGGACATCAATCTCGATGGCCTGGAGCCCGAGATGCGTCCCGAGCAGCCCACCCAGGGCATCGCGCTGGTGCAGCATGTGCAGGCCGGCGTGGCCTACCAGATGCACATGGACGGCCAGTGGAAGAAGGTGCGCCTGAACTGGGTGAGCCCGGGACGGACCTTCTTCATCTTCAGCCACGGGAAAAAGCACCAGACCATCGTCTCGATGACCGGGCGCATGCTGACCAAGATGTGCGAGACGGGCCGCTTCCGCGCCTTTGAGCAGGCCTATCTGATCGAGCGCGCCGTGGCGCGCGCGCGCAAGCAGCTCGCCGAACTCACCGCGAACAGCCAGCGCTGAGCCGGCGCGCCATCCGGGCCGCCGCGATCAGGCTGGAGGGGTCGGCCCGCCCCGTGCCGGCCAGATCGAAGGCCGTGCCATGGTCGGGGCTGGTGCGGATGAAGGGCAGGCCCAGCGTCACGTTCACGCCCTGCTCCACCCCGAGATACTTCACCGGGATCAGGCCCTGGTCGTGGTACATCGCCACCACGACATCGAACTCGCCCGGATGCCCCGGTGCATGGCGGGCCCGCATGAAGACCGTGTCGGGCGCGCAGGGGCCGCGGGCATCGATGCCTTCGGCGCGCGCCGCCTCGATGGCCGGCGCGATGTGGCGGATCTCCTCGTCGCCGAACAGCCCCCCCTCGCCGGCGTGCGGGTTGAGGCCAGCCACGGCGATGCGAGGCTGCGGTTGCCCCCACAGCGCCGCGCTGCGATGCGCGATGCGGATCGTCTCCAGCACCGATGGCATCGTGACCCGCTCGATGGCCTCGCGCAGGGGCACATGGATGCTCACGAGCACGGTCCTGATTTCGTCGTTGGCGAGCATCATGCGCACGGGGGGCGGCGGCTCGCCGGGGCCGGCCGCTTCGGCCTGCAGAAGCTCGGTGTGCCCGGGATAGGGTTCGCCGGCCGCCGCCAGCGCCTCCTTGTGCAAAGGGGCGGTCACCAGGGCCACCACCTCGCCGCGCCGAGCCCAGGCCATGGCTTCGCGCACGCATCGCGCAGCCGCAGCGCCAGCTTTCGCATCCACACGCCCCATCGGCAGGCTCGCCAGGCCCTCGGGCAGCCCCTGGGGCTGCAGCACGGGCACCCCCCCGGGTGGCATCGTGACCGCTTCGCCCGGACGCTCGATCTGCACCACGGGCACGCTGCATCCGATGCACGCCAGGGCCCGGCGCATCACCGCCACATCCCCCACCACGAAGCCGCCAGGCACGGCACCACGCGTCAACGCCATGGCCAGGATCTCCGGGCCGATACCACAGGGGTCGCCCAGCGTCAGGGCCAGGGGTCGCAGGGGGTGGAGATCACGGCTGGACATGTCCGCATTGTGAACCGCCGCCGGAAACAGCATGGGAGTTGTGCGATGCAGCACGCCGCCCCCCCCTTAGGGGGGAGCAACTTGACAGGGGGTTTTGTGGTCCCATCTGCACTTCCGTCTGACGCCCATGCCAGCGGCGCCTGATCGCCGCAAGGCGTTCTCCTGTCCACGATGTTCCGACCATGCCTGACCACAGCCACCTTGCCCGCATCCGCTTCCCGGATGGCCTGACCCTGCTGGGCCTGTACGACGCCCGTGCCGACAGCGTCATGCCTTCTCTGGTGCGTCCCATGCCGGAGATCACTGGCGACTGGGAGCACTGCCACGTCCAGGGACCGGGCTGCCGCGACCGCTACGAACGCGCCCATCGCGCCCAGCATGGCTGCGCGCCGTCCGAGCGCATGGCGCGGCTGTGGCAAGGTGCCATGGCCTTGGGCCAGGGCGGCCAGAGTCTGCTGGAAGAAGCGCTGGAGTGGCAGGAGCACACCGAACCCGTGCAGGTGGAGGTGCCCGCCTGCGGTGCCGCCTGGCGCTCGCATGCCGACCGCTACCGCCTGGCCCTGGTGGGGGTGCTCGAGCCCGTGACGCACTGAGCCACGGTTTGGGCGAAGATCGGGACTCCACACGAGGAGACCCCCGATGTTCAAGGCCCTGCTGCTGACCCAGGAGAACAAGCAGACCCGTGCTGCGCTGACCGATCTGGACGACTCGCAACTGCCCGAGGGCGAGGTCACCGTCCGCATCGAGTACTCGACCCTGAACTACAAGGACGCCCTGGCCGTGACCGGCCGTGGCGCCATCGTGCGCACCTGGCCCATGGTGCCCGGCATCGACCTGGCCGGCACGGTAGAGGCCAGCAGCAACCCCGCCTGGAAGCCCGGGGATCCGGTCGTCGTGACCGGCTGGGGGCTGGGCGAGACCCACTGGGGTGGCCTGGCGCAGATGGCCCGACTGAAGGCCGGCTGGCTGCTGCGTCGTCCCGAGGCCTACACCGCGCGGCAGTCGATGGCGATCGCCACCGCCGGCTTCACCGCCGCGCTGTGCGTGATGGCCCTGCAACGCCATGGCCTGCGGCCCGGTGACGGCGAGGTGCTGGTCACGGGCGCGGCCGGCGGCGTGGGCTCGGTGGCGGTGGCCCTGCTGGGCAGCCTGGGCTACACCGTGGTCGCCTCGACCGGCCGCCCCCAGGAAGCCGACTACCTGCTCGGCCTGGGCGCCGCACGCTGCGTCGATCGCCAAGAGTTCACCCAGCCCGGCAAGCCGCTGCAGAGCGAACGCTGGGCCGGCGTGGTCGACACCGTGGGCAGCCACACGCTGGTGAATGCCTGCGCCTCGACCCGCTTCCATGGCGCCGTGGCCGCCTGCGGCCTGGCCCAGGGCGCCGACTTTGCCGGCACGGTGATGCCCTTCATCCTGCGGGGCGTGACGCTGTACGGCATCAACAGCGTCTTCATCGACAACGACACCCGCCGCCAGGCCTGGGCTTTGCTGGCGAACCATGTGCCGGCCGAACGGCTCGAAGGGATGACGCAGGAGATCGGCCTGTCCGAGGTGATCGACTTCTGCCCTCGCTTGCTGGAGGGTCAGGTGCGCGGCCGCACGGTGGTGGACGTCAACCGCTGAGTGGACAGCCGGGCTGCAAAACACCTGCAACTTTTTTTGCAGGGATGGCCGCCCGCCACCGGCGTACGCTCACGCCCCCGGTGCATCGATGCATGCACCCGAACGAAGGAGAACCTCATGGCGCCCAAGACCCCGCTGTCGCCCGCTGAACAGGCCCTGCGCGACGCCGCGCTGGAATACCACCGCAGCCCGGTGCGCGGCAAGATTGCCGTCGCGCCCACCAAGCCGCTGTCCAACCAGCGCGACCTGTCGCTCGCCTACTCGCCCGGCGTGGCCTATGCCTGCCTGGCCATCGAGGAGGACCCGACACTGGCCGCCGAGTACACCTCGCGCGGCAACCTCGTCGGCGTGGTCACCAACGGCACCGCGGTGCTGGGCCTGGGCGACATCGGCCCGCTGGCAGGCAAGCCGGTGATGGAAGGCAAGGGCTGCCTGTTCAAGAAGTTCGCCGGCATCGACGTCTTCGACATCGAGCTGGCCGAGCGCGACCCGGACAAGCTGGTGGACATCATCGCCGCGCTCGAGCCCACGCTGGGTGGTGTCAACCTTGAGGACATCAAGGCGCCCGAGTGCTTCTACATCGAGAAGAAGCTGCGCGAACGCATGAACATCCCCGTCTTCCACGACGACCAGCATGGCACGGCCATCATCTCGGCCGCTGCCCTGCTCAACGGCCTGGAGCTGGTGGGCAAGCGCATCGGCGAGGTGAAGCTGGCCGTCTCGGGCGCAGGGGCGGCGGCCATCGCCTGCCTGGACCTGATGGTGGAACTGGGCGTGAAGCGCGAGCACATCTTCGTGTGCGACTCTAAGGGCGTGATCCATGACCGGCGCGAAGACAAGCTCGACGCGTCCAAGCAGCGCTACGTGCAGAAGACCGAGGCGCGCACCCTGGCCGATGCGGTGCGGGGTGCCGACGTCTTCCTCGGCTGCTCGGCCCCCGGCGTGCTCACGGCCGAGATGGTGAAGACCATGGCCGACAAGCCCATCATCCTGGCCCTGGCCAACCCCGAGCCCGAGATCCGCCCGGAAGTGGCCAAGGCGGCGCGGCCCGACTGCATCATCGCAACAGGGCGCTCGGACTACCCCAATCAGGTCAACAACGTCCTGTGCTTCCCCTACATCTTCCGCGGCGCGCTCGACAGCGGCGCCACGCGCATCACCGAGGCGATGAAGGTGGCCTGCGTGCGCCAGATCGCCGACCTGGCCAAGGCCGAGATCAGCGACGAGGTGGCCTCGGCCTATGCCGGGCGTGAGCTGCGCTTCGGGCCCGACTACCTCATCCCCACCCCCTTCGATGCCCGCCTCATCCTGCGCATCGCGCCGGCAGTGGCCCAGGCGGCGGCCGACTCCGGCGTGGCCACCCGCCCCATCACCGACCTGGACGCCTACCGCGAATCGCTCACGCGCTTCGTGACCCACACCGGGCTCTTCATGCGCCCCGTCTTCCAGGCCGCCAAGGCCGCGCCCCGGCGCATCGCCTACGCCGAAGGCGAAGACGAGCGGGTGCTGCGCGCGGTGCAGGTGGCGCTGGACGAAAGGCTGGTGCAGCCCATCCTCGTGGGCCGACCGCACGTGATCCAGATGCGCCTGGAGCGCGCGGGCCTGCGCCTGCAGGCCGGCCGCGACTTCGAGGTGGTCAACCCCGAGGACGACCCCCGCTTCCGCCAGTACTGGGAGACCTACCACCGCCTCAAGGCGCGCGACGGTGTGACGCCCGAGATGGCCAAGGTGGCCCTGCGGCGCTCCAACACGCTGATCTCGGCCATGATGGTGCACCTGGGCGATGCCGACGGCATGGTCTGCGGCCTGGTGGGCCGCTACGAGGCCCACCTGGAGCACGTGCGCGACCTCATCGGCCTGAAACCCGGCGCCAGCGGCTTTGCCGCGATGAATGCGCTGATGCTGGACAAGCACACCCTGTTCATCGCTGACACCTTCGTCAACGAGGACCCGGACGCCGCCACGCTGGCCGACATCGCCGTGCAGGCCGCCGATGCCGTGCGCCGCTTCGGCCTGCCGCCGCGTGTGGCCTTCCTGTCGCACTCGATGTTCGGCTCCAGCACGCGCCCCTCGGCCCGCAAGATGCGCGCGGCACGCGACCTCTTCGTGCAGCGCCGCCCGGACGTGGAAGCCGACGGCGAGATGCATGGCGACGCCGCCCTGAGCGAGTCGGTGCGCGAGGGCTACCTGCCCGGCTCCACGCTGCACGGTGCAGCCAACGTGCTGGTGCTGCCCAACCTCGATGCCGCCAACATCCTCTTCAACGTGCTGAAGATGACCGGCGGCCAGGGCGTGACGGTGGGCCCCATCCTGCTGGGTGCCGCCGCGCCGGCCCACATCCTCACGCCCTCGGCCACGGTGCGCCGCATCGTCAACATCACCGCGCTCGCGGTGGCCGACGCCAACGCACGCACCGGCTGAAAGACCGACCGCCCTTGTGCGAGGCTCCGGCCCGGGCCACGCACGCCGGGCCGGATTGGGGCATCATCGGGTTTGCCTTGAATCCGCCCAACGCCCCTCCTCCGCCTGCTGCCCCGGCCACACCCGTGGTGTCGGCCTCCGCCTGGGCCCCCCTGTCCCAGCCCGTCTTTCGCATGCTGTGGGTCACCTGGCTGGTGGCCAACACCTGCATGTGGATGAACGACGTGGCCGCGGCCTGGCTGATGACCACGCTCACAACCTCGCCTGCGCTGGTGGCCCTGGTGCAGACGGCGTCCATGCTGCCCGTCTTCCTGCTGGGGCTGCCCAGCGGGGCGCTGGCCGACATCCTCGATCGGCGGCTCTTTTTCATGGTCACCCAGTTCTGGGTGGCCGGCGTGGCGGTGGTCACCTGCCTGCTGGTGCTGGGCGGCGGGATGACACCGGCCTTGCTGCTGGCGCTCACCTTCGCCAACGGCATCGGCCTGGCGATGCGCTGGCCGGTGTTCGCGGCCATCGTGCCCGAGCTGGTGCCGCGCCTGCAGCTGCCGGCGGCCCTGGCGCTCAACGGGATCGCGATGAACGGCTCGCGCATCATCGGCCCGCTGCTGGCCGGGGCCATCATCGCAAGCCTGGGCAGCGCCTATGTGTTCGTGCTCAATGCGCTGCTGTCCGTGGCCGCGGGTTTCGTGATCTTCAAGTGGAAGCGCGAGCGCACCGTCAGCGCCCTGCCCGGCGAGCGCTTCGTGGGTGCCATCCGCGTGGGCTGGCAGTACGTGCGCCAGTCCACCCGCATGCATGCGGTGCTGGTGCGCATCGCCCTGTTCTTCCTGCAGTCCACCGCGGTGCTGGCCCTGCTGCCCCTCGTGGCGCGTGGCCTCGACGACGGCGGGGCAGGCACCTTCACCCTGCTGCTGGCCGCCATGGGCAGCGGCGCGGTGGTGGCGGCCGCCCAGCTGCCCCGGCTGCGCGCCCGTTTCAACCGCGACCAGCTCGTCAACCGTGGCTCGGTGGTGCAGGCTGCGGCGACCGTGATCCTCGCGTTCGCGCCCAACGTCTGGGTGGCCGTGCCCGCGATGTTCATCAGTGGCATGGCCTGGATCACCGTGGCCAACACCCTCACCGTGGCCGCGCAGCTCGCCTTGCCCGACTGGGTGCGCGCCCGTGGCATGTCGATCTACCAGATGGCCTTGATGGGCAGCGCCGGCGCCTCGGCCGCCTTGTGGGGCCAGGTGGCCAGCTGGACCAGCGTGCCCATCAGCCTGATCGCGGCGGCCGTCATCGGGCAGGCCCTGCTGGTCTGGGCGCGGCGCATGCTCATCGAAGGCGGCGCCGAGGAGGACCTCACCCCCTCGCAGGCCTGGAAGCCCCCGGTGACCGCCACGCCCATCGATCCCGATGCCGGGCCGGTGCTCGTGACCATCGAATACCAGATCGACCCCGCCCGGGCCGAGGCCTTCCGTGCGGTGATGCAGGAAAGCCGCCGCAGCCGCCTGCGCCATGGGGCCCTGGCCTGGGAGCTGTTCCGTGACGTGAACGATCCGGGCCGCTATACGGAGTACTTCATCGACGAGTCCTGGGTGGAACATCTGCGCCGTTTTGACCGCGTCACGGCGGCAGATGTGCATCTGCGCGAGCGGCGCCTGGCTTTCCATCTTGGTGATCAGCCCCCACGGGTCACACGACGCATCGCCGAGACCCTGGAACCCCACTGAGCCATGCACAACGCCCAGAAGTACGCCGTGATCGTCGCGGCCAGCCGCATCGACGGTCGCGGTGTCTTTGCCGCCGAGCCCATCCCACCCTACAAGAAGATCGGGGAGCTGCGCGGTGAGTCGATCAGCGTGTCGGAAGCGCGGCGCCGCGTGCGCGGCCTGCAGCGCATCATGATGGTGGAGGTGTCGGACCGCAAGGCGATCGACGCCTCGACCTCCAGCGACCCGATGCGCTTCACCAACCACTCCTGCCAGCCCAACACGGTGCTGCGCATCCGTCAGGGCCGGGTCGAGTTCTACGCGCTGCGGGCCATTGCCCCAGGCGAGGAACTCACCGCCAACTATGTCGAGACCCACCATGCGGGTGGCATGGTGTGCCGATGTGGCGCACCGAATTGCGTCGGGCGCCTCTGAGCTGCCTCACTGCACCAGCTTCCCGCCGGCTCCGATCATCGCGAAGTCCACATAGCGTGAGCCGGTGCGCCCGTCCTGGCTGAAATCGAGCACATAGCCCCCCACGTCCAGGTCGTTCAGGCTGGCCAGCGTGGCGCTCACGGCCTCGGCTGTCAGGCGGGGGCTGCGCTCCAAGGCACGCACCAGGGCCTTGGCGGCAATGAACCCTTCGATGGAGCGGGCCGAGAGATCCGGGTCCTTCGACGCTTCGCGCAGGCTCAGGTACTCGCGCACCACCGCGCGGTCATTGCGGCTGACCAGTGGCAGCACGACCGAGAACGCGTAGCCGCGCGCGCGATCCGGCCCCAGGGCCTTCAGCAGCGCATCGGTGTCGATGATGGACATGCCGTACATCGTGCCCTGCCCTCCTGCCTCGCCATACTGCTTGACGAACTGGATGGCCGCAGCCGTCGTCGCCCCCAGAAAGATCGCCTGAGGATTGGCCTTGACCAGCTGCTGCACCGCCGCGCCCACGTCCGTGGTGTTGCGCGGGTAGGACGCCTGCGCCACGAGGGTGATGCCATGCGTGCGAGCTGCGGCCTGTGCGCCCGTCAGCACGTCCTGGCCCAGGCCGTCGTCCTGATAAACCAGGCCCACGCGGCTCACGCCCACCTGAGACAGCTGGCGGAACAGCCGGCCGATCTCATCGTGGTAGCTGGCCTTCACCACATGGATGCCCTGGGCCTGGGCCACCGATGCGGCGCCTGACACGCCACCCACCATGGCGGTGCGGCTGCGCACGAGCACCCCATCCTTCGCCAGGGCCTCCAGGTTGGTCGTTCCCACCGTGCCCAGCAGGGCCACCGGCGCATCTTCGGCGATCATCGCCTTGACCAGGCGCACCGTGTCCTCGGCCTTCTGGGCGTCGTCACGGGTCACGAAGCGGATGCGCTGGCCCTTGACGCCCCCACGCGCGTTGACCGCATCGATGTAGAGCTTGGCTCCGGCATGAATCGCCCGGCCGGTGACGGCCTGCGGCCCACTGAACGGGGCCACCTGGCCTACCACGATCTGGGCCTGGCTGGCCGCTGCGGCCGCCCACAGACCCAGCGCGGCCAGGCCGCGCACCATCCAACGCTTGCTGCTCATCTGAAACTCTCCCGGGTGAGGAACCACAACACGCCCGCCAGTCGTGCCGGCAAAGCGCGCGGATTCTAGGAGGAGATCAGGGTTAACCCTTGGGTTCTGTGCGAACCCAGGACGCACCCCCAAGAATCAGGGGCGAAGGTGTGCGCCAGTTCACAGGTTCCCCCGCCGATCGGTGCGTCAAACGCACATTCGTTCGGAAAACCCTGATTCAAGCCGGGTTGTCGATGTCGATGAACTGATGGTCCAGCGCAAAGCGTTCGGCCACCGCAGCCCCGAGGGCCGCCACGCCATAGCGCTCGGTGGCGTGGTGGCCGCAGGCGAAATAAGCCACCCCGGTTTCCCGGGCGTAGTGGGCCTGGGGTTCCGAAATCTCGCCGGTGAGGAAGGCATCGGCACCGGCTGCGATGGCCGCCTCGAAGAAGCCCTGGGCCCCGCCGGTGCACCAGGCCACGCGGCGGATGGGTCGCCCATCCCCTTCCACCACCACCGGCGCGCGGCCCAGGCGGTATTGCAGCAAGGCCGTGAGCGCCGCGACCGTGAGCGGCTGGGCGGGTGCGCCCAGGAAGCCCAGATCCTGGTCGCCGAAGCGGCCGTCCGGTGTGAGCTTGAGCTTCAGCCCCAGCTGGGCGTTGTTGCCCCATTCGGGATGGGCATCCAGCGGCAGGTGGTAGGCATAGAGGTTGATCTCCTGGGCCAGCAGCCGTTGCAGGCGGCGCTTCATCCAGCCGGTGACGCGCCCGTCCTGACCGCGCCAGAACAGGCCGTGATGCACGAGGATGGCATCGGCCCCAGCCTCGGCGGCCGCTTCGATCAGTGCCAGGCTGGCGGTCACGCCGCTGACGATCTTGCGAATCTCGCTGCGGCCCTCAACTTGGAGACCGTTCGGCCCATAATCACGGAAGCGATCCGCCTCCAGCAGGACCTGAAGCTGTGTGCTCAACTCGTCGCGGTGGATCATCTCGCTGGCCTCCCCTTCCCACCCCGGGGCCCCGGGGTGTCCTTCACTCACTGTATGCGCAGAACCTGGCTGATTTTCTCGCAAGCCGTCACGGTCGCGGTGGCCGTGCTCTTCGTCGTGGCCACCCTCAAGCCTGAATGGCTGCGGCGATCCCCTGGCAGTGTCATCCCCACCATCACCATCACCGAGACCCCGGTCATCCTGGGCCAGGATCACGCCCCTGGCAGCCTGGCACCCGCAGCCAAGCGTGCCTCGCCCTCGGTGGTCAACATTGCCACGAGCAAGGCACCGACGCGCAATCCGCACTTCAACGACCCGTGGTTCCGCTTCTTCTTCGGCGACCAGGCCGACAACCAGCCCCAGACGGGCCTGGGCTCGGGCGTGATCGTCGCCCCCGAGGGCTACCTGCTCACCAACAACCACGTGGTCGAAGGCGCCGATGACATCGAGGTGAGCCTGGCCGATGGCCGCAAGGCCAGCGCCCAGGTCGTGGGCACCGACCCGGACACGGATCTGGCGGTGCTCAAGATCGACCTGCCGGACCTGCCGGCCATCAGTTTCGGAGATGCCTCGGCCCTGCAAGTGGGTGACGTGGTCTTGGCCATCGGCAACCCCTTCGGCGTGGGCCAGACGGTCACCTCGGGCATCGTCAGTGCCCTGGGGCGCAACCAGCTGGGCATCAACACCTTCGAGAACTTCATCCAGACCGACGCCGCCATCAACCCCGGCAACTCCGGCGGTGCCCTGGTGGATGTGGCAGGCAACCTGATGGGCATCAACACGGCCATCTACTCACGCTCCGGCGGCAGCATGGGCATTGGCTTCGCCATCCCTGCCACCACGGCGCGGCAAGTGATGGAAAGCCTGATCCGCGATGGACGCGTCACGCGGGGCTGGATCGGGGTGGAACCCCAGGATCTCACGGCAGAGCTTGCGCAGACGTTCAATCTGCCGATCCGCGAAGGCGTGCTCATCACCGGCGTGCTGCAGGGAGGACCGGCCCAGCAGGCAGGGGTGCGTCCGGGCGATGTGGTGGTGGCCGTGGCGGGTCAGGCGGTGGCCAACACCGCGCAGCTGCTCAATGCCGTGGCGGCCCTGCGTCCGGAAAGCACGGCCACGATCACGGTGCAGCGCGCCAACGAGCGCCTCGAGCTGCAGGTGCAGGTGGCGCAGCGGCCGGCCTTGCAACGCACCCGCGGCTCCCGCTGACGCACGCTATTTGGCGGCGAGGTCTTCTTCCGCGTCGGGCGCGCGGGTGTGCTTGGCAAAGAACTGAGCCGCCCACAGCCCGGCCTCGTAAAGCAGGCACATCGGGATGGCCAGAGCCAGCTGAGAAATCACATCAGGTGGCGTGACGATGGCCGCGATGATGAAGGCCAGCACGATGAAGTAGCTGCGGAAGCTCCTGAGCTTCTCGATCGAGACCACGCCCATGCGCACCAGCACCACCACGACGATAGGCACCTCGAAGGTCAAACCGAAGGCCAGGAACATCGTCAGCACGAAGCTCAGATAGGCCTCGATGTCGGGCGCCGCCGTGATGCTCTTGGGCGCAAAGCTCTGGATGAAGCTGAAGACCTGCCCGAACACGAAGAAGTAGCAAAAGGCCACACCCAGCAGGAAAAGCAAGGTGCTGGAGACCACCAGCGGCAGCACGAGCTTCTTCTCGTGCGAGTACAGCCCCGGCGCCACGAAGGCCCAGACCTGATAGAGGACGTACGGCAGCGCGATCAGGAAGGCCGTCATCATCGTGATCTTCAGCGGCACGATGAACGGCGAGATCACGTTGGTGGCGATCATCGTCGAGCCCTGGGGCAGATGCGCCACCAGCGGGGCGGCGAGCATGTCGTACAGGCCCGAAGGGCTGGGCCAGAAAAAGAGCACGCCGAACACGATGCCCACCGCGATGAGCGAACGGATCAGTCGGTCGCGCAGCTCGATCAGGTGGGAAACAAACGGTTGCTCGGTCCCGTCCAGTTCGTCGGGACGGTCCTGCTTGGGATCCTGGCTCACGGGCCTGCCTTGGAGGAAACACGCGGAGGCCGGAAGCGGGCCACGCGCGCCGCGCCGGACTGTACCCTGGTGCGCACGCCGTGGCGCTGGCGGTACCACTGAGGCACGGCGCCGCGCTTGACACGCCAGTTCTTGCCGGGATGCTTGTACTGCGGCGGCGGCGCTTCCCAGCCGACGCCCGGGGACGAACTGCCACCCGCCGCGGACGTGGCCTCGGACCAGGCTTTGTCAAACTCGCCAGAGACGGCATTGACTTCCTGCGAGACCGTCTGCTCCATGTTGCGGGCCGCGTCCTCGAACTCGGTCTTCATCTTCTTGAGCTCTTCGAGCTCGATCGAGCGATTGACCTCGGCTTTCACATCGGCCACATAGCGCTGCGCCTTGCCCAGCAGGTGGCCCACCGTGCGGGCGACCTTGGGCAGCCGCTCGGGGCCGATGACGATGAGCGCCACCGCCCCGATCAGGGCCAGTTTGTCGAAGCCGAAATCAATCATGGACGCAAGCCGTCACGACACCCGCAGGGGCTGATTTCAGGACTTGGTCTTGGCTTCGACGTCGATGGTGCCGGCGTCCTGGGTCTTTTCGGCCGTGACCTGCTGAGACGGCGCGGCGGCCTCACCGCTGCTGCCGTCACGCATGCCATCCTTGAAGCCCTTGACCGCGCTGCCCAGGTCAGAGCCGATGTTCTTGAGCTTCTTGGTGCCGAACACCAGCACGACGATCAACAGCACGACCAACCAGTGCCAGATGCTGAAGGTACCCATGATGTACTCCTAGAGGGGAAACTTGATTCTACGGCCTCAGCCCGTACGCCATGGGCGAGGGCCGCCCAGGATATGGACATGGAGGTGATAAACCTCCTGGCCGCCATCCGCGCCGGTGTTGATCAGGGTTTTGAACCCGTTGCCGGCCCCTTGTTCCTGGGCCAGGCGCGGCGCCAGCGTCAGCATGCGGCCCAGCAGGGCCTGGTGCTCGGGCCCCACCTCCCACAGCGAGGGCACGTGCAGCTTGGGGATGATCAGGAAATGGATGGGGGCATGCGGCCGGATGTCGTGGAAGGCCAGCAACTCTTCGTCCTCGTAGACCTTCTTCGAGGGGATCTGGCCGGCAACGATCTTGCAGAAGATGCAGTGGGGGTCGTGACTCATGGGATCAGGTCGGCAGGGGCATGGGCTTGCGGTCGTTCAGGGCCAGCCAGCCCCGCACCACGCGATAGAGGAACCAGATGGAGATCACGCACCAGGCGATCCAGCCCGGCACCAGGAACAGCAACCACAGCGGCGCCGTGACGAGGTACAGGCCCGCCGCCCACAGCACGCTGCGGATGCGCCAGCGGAAATGCGACGCCTGCCAGGTGCCGGCCGCATCGTTGCGCTTGATGAGGTCGAGGATGAAAGCCGCCACCAGCAGCAGCACACTGGGCTGGAAGGACGGGATCACTGCCCCCACGGCCACGATGGCGTGCAGCGCGTAGCTGATGTGGCCGATGGTGCGCAGCGAATCGTCGTTGCGGTCAGCGACGCCGAAGATCTCGCTCATGGGTGAATGCTCGCGGGGGTCGGACGGGGAGCTCATGTGCCGGACTCCTCTCGTTCGCGGGCACGACGCGCCGCGAATTCCTCCAGGCCCGACAGGCCCTCGCGGCGCTGCAGTTCGGCCAGCACGTCGGACGGCTTGAGTCCGAACTGCGCCAGCGCCACCATGGAGTGGAACCACAGGTCGGCCACCTCGTAGACGATCTTCTGCGCATCGCCGTCCTTGGCCGCCATCACAGTTTCGGTCGCTTCCTCGCCCACCTTCTTCAGGATGGCATCGGTGCCCTTGTGGAACAGGCGCGCCACATACGAGGCGTCGGGATCGCCGCCGCGGCGCGACTCGATGACTTCGGCCAGGCGCGCGAGCACATCCTGGGACAAGGCAGAGGCCGGGGCAGACGGGGCGTTCATCGCACTCATTTGTAGATGCTTGCCGGGTCTTTCAAGACCGGATCGACGCTGACCCAGGCATCGTCGCGCAAAACCTGGAAGAAGCACGAGTGCCGGCCGGTATGGCAGGCGATGCCCGGCTCGTGCCCCAGCTGGGTGACGCTGAGCAGCACGACATCGGCATCGCAGTCCAGGCGGATCTCATGCACCTTCTGGATGTGGCCGGATTCCTCGCCCTTGTGCCACAGCCGCCCGCGCGAGCGGCTCCAGTAGACGGCCTCGCCGCGGCGTGCCGTCTCGGCCAGCGCCTCGCGGTTCATGAAGGCGAACATCAGGACGTCCTTGGTGTGCGCCTCCTGGGCGATCACCGGCACGAGGCCGTCCCGGTCCCATTTCACGTTGTCGAGCCAGTTCATCAGGACAGTGTAGCAACCGGGGATGACACCGGTGCGAGCCTAGAGACGGACCGGGATTCCCCGTGATGCCATCAGGGCCTTGGCCTGGCCCACCGTGTACTCGCCGTAGTGGAAGATGCTGGCCGCCAGCACCGCGTCGGCCCCGCCTTTCTGGATGCCGTCGGCCAGGTGCTCGAGATGGCCCACGCCGCCCGAGGCGATCACCGGCACACTCACCGCGTCGCTCACGGCCCGCGTCAGCGCGAGGTCGAAGCCACTCTTGGTGCCGTCGCGGTCCATGCTGGTGAGCAGGATCTCGCCAGCGCCGTGCTCGGCCATCTGCCGTGCCCAGGCCACGGCGTCCAGGCCGGTGTTCTTGCGTCCGCCATGGGTGTAGACGTCCCAGCCGTTGCCATCGGCCCGAGCCTTGGCATCGATGGCCACCACGATGCACTGCGCCCCGTACTTGGCCGAGGCGTCGCGGATGACCTGGGGGTTGGCCACGGCCGCCGAGTTGAAGCTGACCTTGTCGGCCCCGGCATTGAGCAGGCGGCGCACATCGTCCACCGTGCGCACGCCGCCGCCCACCGTGAGCGGGATGAAGACCTGGGCGGCCACCGCCTCGATGATGTGCAGGATGAGGTCGCGGCCATCGCTGGTGGCGGTGATGTCGAGGAAGGTAAGTTCGTCGGCGCCCTGCTCGTTGTAGCGCGCCGCGATCTCGACCGGGTCGCCGGCATCGCGCAGTTCGACGAAATTGACGCCCTTGACGACGCGCCCGCCGGTGACGTCCAGGCAGGGGATGATGCGTTTGGCCAGCATGGGTCTGTGCTTCAGGCGCCGCCGTTGAGTTCGTCGGCGCGCTTCTGGGCCTGCGCAAAATCCAGCTCGCCGCTGTAGATGGCCCGGCCGCAGATCACCCCCTCGACGCCCTCGTCCTCGACCGCGCACAGCCTCTCGATGTCGGCCAGGTTGCTCAGCCCCCCCGAAGCGATCACCGGGATGCTCAGGGCCTGGGCCAGCTTGACGGTGGCGTCGATGTTGATGCCGGTGAGCATCCCGTCGCGGCCGATATCGGTGTAGATCACCGCCTCGACACCATAGTCCTCGAACTTCTTCGCCAGATCGATCACCTCATGGCCCGAGAGCTTGGACCAGCCGTCGGTGGCCACCTTGCCGTCCTTGGCGTCCAGGCCCACGATGATGTGGCCACCGAAGGCGCTGCAGGCGTCCTTCAGGAAGCCGGGGTTCTTCACCGCGGCCGTGCCGATGATGACGTAGCTCAGGCCGTCGTCGAGGTAGCGCTCGATGGTGTCGAGGTCGCGGATGCCGCCGCCCAGTTGCACGGGGATCTCGTCCCCCACCTCGGCCAGGATGGCCTTGATGGCGGGCTCGTTGACCGGCTTGCCGGCGAAGGCACCGTTCAGGTCCACCAGATGGAGGCGGCGCGCTCCGGCATCGAGCCAGCGGCGCGCCATCGCGGCCGGGTCTTCGCCGAAGGTGGTGGAATCGTTCATGTCGCCTTGCTTGAGGCGCACGCACTGGCCGTCTTTGAGATCGATGGCGGGGATCAGCAACATAGCCGAGGTCGAGTGGGTGGGGTGGAGGCGGGATGGCGCGGGAGGATGAGGGCGCGGGCACCGGGGGGATGCACGTGCGACGGAAACGGTCTCGGGCGGTGTCAGGGCTTCCAGCTCAGGAAGTTGCGGTACAGGGCCAGGCCGTGGTCGGCGCTTTTCTCGGGGTGGAATTGCGTCGCGAAAATATTATCCCGGGCCACCGCACAGGTAAAGCGCACCCCGTACTCGGTTTCCCCGGTGCTGTGGGCCGCATCGGCCGGGCGTGCATAGAAGCTGTGCACGAAGTAGAACCAGGCGCCGTCGGGCACGCCGGCCCACATCGGGTGGGGCCGGGCCTGCAGCACCTGGTTCCAGCCCATCTGCGGCACCTTGTAGCGGCTGCCATCGGGCTGGATCCGGCCCTCGAGCTGGAAGCGCACCACTTCGCCGGGAATCAATCCCAGGCCGTCGGTGGGCCCCTCCTCGCTGCGCGACAGCAGCATCTGCATGCCCACGCACACGCCCATCAGCGGCTTGTGGGCGGCCGCGTGCAGCACGGCCTCCTGCAGGCCGGACTCACGCAGCTCGCGCATGCAGTCGGGCATGGCGCCCTGGCCGGGCAGCACGACGCGCTCGGCGGCGTACACCTCTTCGGGGCGCGAGGTGACGATCACCTCCAGGCCGCAGCCCTGCGCCACATGGAGCACCGCCTGCGACACCGATCGCAGGTTGCCCATGCCGTAGTCGACGACAGCAACGGTGGCCATGGTGCGCGTGCTCAGAGGGAGCCTTTGGTGGACGGGATGACGCCGGCGCTGCGCGGGTCGAGTTCGAGCGCCGCGCGCAGGGCACGCGCGAAGGCCTTGAAGACCGTCTCGCACTGATGGTGCGCGTTCACGCCCTTGAGGTTGTCGATGTGCAGCGTCACCAGGGCATGGTTGGCAAAGCCCTGGAAAAACTCGAAGGTGAGCTGGGTGTCGAAGCCGCCGATCATGCCGGCCGTGAAGGGCACCTCCATGTGCAGCCCCGGCCGGCCGGAGAAGTCGATCACGACGCGCGACAGCGCCTCGTCCAGCGGCACATAGGCGTGGCCGTAGCGACGGATGCCCTTCTTGTCGCCCACGGCCTTGGCGAAGGCCTGACCCAGGGTGATGCCCACGTCCTCCACCGTGTGGTGGCCGTCGATGTGCAGGTCGCCCTGGCACTCGATTTCGAGGTCGATCAGCCCATGGCGGGCGATCTGGTCGAGCATGTGGTCGAAGAAGCCGATGCCGGTGTTCAGCTTGGCCTGGCCGCAGCCGTCAAGGTTGACGGCCACGCGGATCTTCGTTTCGTTGGTGTTGCGCGTGACGTCGGCGACGCGCGGCGTGGCAGTGGTGCTCATGGTTCAGAGGCTTTCCCGCAGGGCGGCGATCATGCGCTGGTTCTCGTCGGGTGTGCCCACGGTCAGGCGCAGGCAGGCGGCGAGCAATGGATGCATTCTAGAAACGTTCTTCACCAGCACGCCGCGCTGCTTCAGGCCGGCAAAGGCCCGGTCGGCATCGGGCACACGCACGAGCACCATGTTGGCCTCGCTGGGGAAGGGGGTCACGCCGGGCAGGCCCTTCAGGGCCTCGATCAGCCGGGCGCGCTCCTCGCGCAGCACGGCGGCCTGGCGGGCGAACTCGTCGGCGTGCTCCAGCGCAAACAGCGCCGCCTCGGCATTGAGCACACTGATGTTGTAGGGCGGACGCACCTTGTCGATCTGGGCGATCAGGCGCTCGGCGCCCATCATGTAGCCGATGCGCACGCCGGCCAGGCCGAACTTGCTCATCGTGCGCATCAGCAGCACGTGCTCATGGCGGGCCAGGCGGTCGATGTAGCTGCGGCTGGCAAAGGGCTGGTAGGCCTCGTCGATCACCACCAGGCCCGGCGCGGCCTCGATCAACCGCTCGACGATGCGGTCGTCGAAGAGGTTGGCCGTGGGGTTGTTCGGGTAGGCGATGTAGAGCAGCGCCGGCTGATGCGCCTCCAGCGCGGCCAGCATGGCCGCCTCGTCGAGTTCGAAGTCGGCCGTGAGCGGCACGCCCACGAAATTCAGGCCTTGCAGCTGCGCCGACATCTGGTACATCACGAAGCCGGGCAACGGCGCCACGATGGTGGCCCCCGGCACGTCGCAGGCCATGGCCAGCAGGCTGATGAGCTCATCGGAGCCATTGCCCAGCATCAGCGCACGGCCTTCCGGCAGGCCGGCATGGCGCGCCAGCGCTTCTCGCAGCGTGTCGATGCGTGCACCGGGGTAGCGGTTGATCGCCACGGCGCCCAGGCGTTCGCCCAGGGCCTGCTGCAGCGCGGGCGGCAAACGGAACGGGTTCTCCATCGCGTCGAGCTTGATCATGCCGGTGCTGTCCTGCACGGCATAGGCGTGCATGCCCTGCACGTCCTGGCGCAGCCAGCGCGCCATCACGGTGTCGAGGCGGCTCATCGTGTGCCTCCCTTCAGGCGGAACTCGGCCGCTCGGGCGTGGGCCTGCAGCCCCTCCCCATAGGCCAGTTCGGCGGCGATGGTGCCCAGCACCTGGGCCCCCTGCTCGCTCACCTCGATCAGGCTGGAACGTTTCTGGAAGTCGTACACGCCCAGCGGCGACGAGAAACGCGCGGTGCCCGAGGTGGGCAGGACGTGGTTGGGGCCGGCGCAATAGTCGCCCAGGCTTTCGCTGGTGTAGGCGCCCAGGAAGATGGCCCCGGCGTGACGCAGCAGCGGCTCCCAGCGGCTGGGCTCCTGCGACGACACCTCCAGGTGCTCGGGCGCGATGCGGTTGCTGATCTCGCAGGCTTCTTCCATGCTGCGCGTGAGGATCAGCGCGCCGCGGCCTTCCAGCGAGGCGCGGATGACGTCCTTGCGGGGCATGTCGGGCAGCAGGCGGTCGATCGCGGCCTTCACCTGCGCGATGTAGCCGGCGTCGGGGCAGAGCAGGATGCTCTGGGCCAGCTCGTCGTGTTCGGCCTGGCTGAAGAGGTCCATGGCCACCCAGTCGGCCGGCGTGCTGCCGTCGGCCAGCACCAGGATCTCGCTGGGCCCGGCGATCATGTCGATGCCCACGGTGCCGAAGACATGCTTCTTGGCGCTGGCCACGTAGGCGTTGCCCGGGCCGGTGATCTTGTCCACCTTCGGGATGGTGGCCGTGCCGTAGGCCAGGGCGGCCACGGCCTGGGCTCCGCCGACGGTGAAGGCACGGCTCACACCGGCCACGTGGGCGGCGGCCAGCACGAGCAGGTTCTTTTCACCTTTCGGCGTGGGCACCACCATGATGATCTCGCTCACTCCCGCCACATGGGCGGGAATGGCGTTCATCAACACCGATGAGGGATAGGCCGCCTTGCCGCCGGGCACGTAGATGCCGACGCGGTCGAGCGGCGTGACCTTCTGGCCCAGCAGGGTGCCGTCCTCGTCGCGGTAGGACCATGAGCGGCCGCAGGCCTCGAGCTGGCGCTCGTGATAGGCCCGCACGCGCTGCGCGGCGGCCTGCAGGGCCTCGCGCTGCGAAGCCGGAATGGCCTCGAAGGCGGCCTTCAGTTCGGCCGGGCTCAGCTCCAGGGCCGCCACGGACGCGGCGTTCAGCCCGTCGAATCGGGCGGTGTATTCCAGGACGGCCGCGTCACCGCGCGCGCGCACGTCGGCCAGGATCTCGGCCACGCGGGTCTCGATCGCATGATCCGTCTCCGCCGCCCAATGCAGCACGCGCTGGAACTCGGCTTCGAAGTCCGGCGTGGTGGTGGCGAGCTGGCGGATCTGGACGGACATCATTCACTCCTTCGGGATGGCGGTGGCAAAGGCGTCGATGAGGGGGCGCAGGGTGGCGCGCTTGAGCTTGAGCGCGGCCTGGTTGACCACGAGGCGCGAGGCAATCGGCATGATGTGCTCGACCTCGACGAGGTGGTTGGCCTTGAGGGTGCTGCCGGTGGAAACCAGGTCGACGATGGCGTCGGCCAGGCCGGTGAGCGGCGCCAGCTCCATCGAGCCGTAGAGCTTGATGAGGTCGACGTGCACGCCCTTGTCGGCGAAGTGCTGGCGCGCCACCGTGGTGTACTTGGTGGCCACGCGGATGCGCGAGCCCTGCTTCACGGCGGCGGCGTAGTCGAAGTCGTCGCGCACGGCCACGCTCATGCGGCAGCGGGCGATGTTCAGGTCCAGCGGCTGGTACAGGCCCTGGCCGCCATGTTCGAGCAGCACGTCCTTGCCCGCCACGCCCAGGTCGGCACCGCCGTACTGCACATAGGTGGGCACGTCGGTGGCACGCACCAGCACCACGCGCACGTCAGGCCGGTTGGTGCCCAGGATGAGCTTGCGCGATTTCTCCGGGTCTTCCGCGACCTCGATGCCCGCAGCCTTCAGCAGCGGCAGGGTCTCGTCGAAGATGCGGCCCTTCGAGAGAGCCAGCGTGATCAGGGAGGCGTCCTGCGTCATTTGATTCTTTCGATGTCGGCGCCCACGGCCCGCAGCTTGGCTTCCATGTGGTCATAACCGCGGTCGAGGTGGTAGATGCGGTCGACCACCGTTTCGCCCTCGGCCACCAGGCCGGCGATCACCAGGCTGGCCGAGGCGCGCAGGTCGGTGGCCATCACGGTGGCGCCCGAGAGCTTCTCGACCCCCTGCACGACCGCCGTGTGGCCGTCCACCTCGATGCGCGCGCCCAGGCGCACGAGTTCGTTGACGTGCATGAAGCGGTTCTCGAAGATGGTCTCGGTGATCCTGGCCGTGCCCTCGGCCACGCAGTCCAGTGCCATGAACTGGGCCTGCATGTCGGTGGGGAAGGCGGGGTACTCGCTGGTGCGGAAGGACTGGGCCTTCAGGCGCCCCGAGGCGGCCACGCGGATCCAGTCGGTTCCGGCTTCGATGCGGGCGCCGGCCTCACGCAGCTTGTCGATCACCGCGTCGAGGTGGTCGGCGCGGGCATGGCGCAGCAGCACCTCGCCCCCCGTGGCCGCCACCGCGCACAGGAAGGTGCCGGTCTCGATGCGGTCCGGAATGGTGCGATGGTTCACGCCCCCCAGGCGCTCCACGCCCTGGATGCGGATCTTGCTCGTGCCATGGCCCTCGATCTTCGCGCCCATGGCGATCAGCATCTCGGCCAGGTCGGGGATCTCGGGCTCCTGCGCGGCGTTCTCCAGCACCGTCTCACCGCGAGCCAATGCAGCGGCCATCATCAGGTTCTCCGTCCCAGTGACGGTGACCATGTCGGTGGTGATGCGCGCACCGCGCAGGCCGCCGGTCGGCGCCTTGGCCAGGATGTAGCCATGCTCGACACGGATGTCGGCGCCCATGGCCTGCAAACCCTTGATGTGCTGGTCCACCGGGCGCGAGCCGATCGCGCAACCACCGGGCAGCGACACCGTGGCCTCGCCGAAGCGCGCCAGCAGCGGCCCCAGAGCCAGGATGGAGGCTCTCATGGTCTTGACCAGGTCGTAGGGGGCTTCGGGCGAGGTGACGCTGCCGGCGTCGAGCCGGATGCGGTCGGGGCGGTCAGCGTCGCGCTCGGCCTTGGCGCCCATGTTGCGCAGCAGCTTGAGCATGGTGGCCACGTCCTGCAGCGCGGGCACGTTGTCCAGCGTGACGGGTTCCGCCGTGAGCAGGGCCGCGCAGAGCTCGGGCAAGGCCGCATTCTTGGCGCCCGAAATGGTGATCTCGCCCGAAAGGGGGCGGCCGCCGCGGATGAGGAGTTTGTCCATGCGTGGGCTTCTTCAGGCCCCCGCGCCGCGCCGGTCTCAGCAGTCCCCTTTTGCACGCCAACCGCGCCCAGGGGCCTGCAACCCGTGCCGCGGCAGCGGGTTGCCGATCAATGGTGGTGGGTGGGGGCCGCGGTGGCGGACCACTCGGCCGGGGTGAGCGTCTTCATCGACAGGGCGTGGATTTGCTCGCGCATTCTATCGCCCAGCGCACGGTAGACGCGCTGGTGCCGCGCCACGCGGGACAGCCCCTCGAACTCGGCCGACACGATGGTGGCGAAGAAATGGCGGCCGTCACCGTCCACCTCCAGGTGCTCGCAAGGGAGCCCCTGGGCGATGTAGGTGCGCACTTCCTGGGGGGTCGGATCAGCCATGATGGAAGGGATTATCCCAGACTCCTCAATGCCGGATCTTGTAGCCGGTCTTGAGCAGATGCAGGGCCACCGCCGCCACCACGGCAAAACTGGCGCCCACGATGGCCAGGCTGAGCCAGGGCGAGACATCGCTCTGGCCGAAAAAGCCCCGGCGGAAGCCGTCGATCATGTAGAAGAAGGGGTTGAGGTGGCTCACCGCCTGCCAGAAGGCCGGCAGCGAGTGCACCGAATAGAACACGCCCGCCAGGAAGGTCATGGGCATGATCAGGAAGTTCTGGAAGGCAGCCATCTGGTCGAACTTCTCGGCCCACAGCCCGGCGATCAGGCCCAGCGAGCCCAGCATGCCGGCCCCCAGTGCCGCAAACACCAGAATCCACCAGGGTTCGGCAAAGGGAGGCACGGCAAACCACAGGGTCACCAGGAAGACCCCCAGCCCCACCAGCAGTCCGCGGATCACCGAGGCTCCCACGTAGGCGGTGAACCAGGCCCGGTGCGACAGCGGCGTGACCAGCAGGAAAACGAGGTTGCCGGTGATCTTGCTCTGGATCAAGGACGACGAGCTGTTGGCAAACGCGTTCTGCAGCACGCTCATCATCACCAGGCCCGGCACCAGGAAGGCGGTGTAGCTCACGCCGTCATACACCTTCACATGTTCCTCGAGCACATGCCCGAAGATCAACAGGTAAAGCACGGCCGTGAGCACGGGCGCGGCCACGGTCTGGAAGCTGACCTTCCAGAAACGCAGCACTTCCTTGTAGAGCAGGGTGCGCACGCCCGTGGCCGGCGAGATGGCGGCCGGGTCCAGCGGCGTCATGACGGCACCTCCTCAAGAGGGCTCGGGTGGTCGAGGAAGACCGGCGCGGTGTCGTCCTGCATGATCTCCAGGAACACGTCTTCGAGGTCAGCCCGGCCGATTTCCAGGTCTTCCACGGCCACGCCATGCAGGCGCAGCGCGGACAGCACCTCCTCCACTTCCTGCGCGTCATGGGCCTTGATCTGGGCGATGCGTCCGGTCACGCGTGCCACGTCGGCCAGCGAAGGCGGCAGCGGATCGTCGGTCTTGAACCGCAGCATGGTGCTGGCGCGGCCCGACAGCAGGGCCGAGGTGCGGTCCAGCGCCACCACCTGCCCCGCCTTGAGCATGGCGATGCGGTGGCACAGGGCCTCGGCCTCTTCCAGGTAGTGCGTGGTCAGCAGCACCGTGTGGCCTTCGCGGTTCAGGCGCGCGATGAACTGCCACAGGGTCTGGCGCAGTTCCACGTCCACGCCGGCGGTCGGTTCATCGAGCACGATCACCGGCGGGCGGTGCACCAGCGCCTGGGCCACCAGCACCCGGCGCTTCATGCCGCCCGAGAGCTGGCGCATGTTGGCGTTCGCCTTGTCGGCCAGGCCCAGGTTGGCCAGCAGTTCGTCGATCCAGTCATCGTTGTGGCGCACGCCGAAGTAGCCCGACTGGATGCGCAGGGCCTCGCGCACGCTGAAGAAGGGGTCGAAGACCAGTTCCTGCGGCACGATGCCCAGCTGGCGGCGCGCGGCGGCGTAGTCCGCCACCACGTCATGGCCATGCACCGCCACCCGCCCGCTGGTGGCGCGGCTCAGCCCGGCGAGGATGCTGATCAGGGTGGTCTTGCCCGCCCCGTTGGGCCCCAGCAGGCCGAAGAATTCACCGGGTTCGATGTTGAAACTCACCTCGCGCAAGGCCTGCAAGGGGCCCCGGCTTGTATGGTAGGTCTTGCTGACCTGCTGGAAACTGACGGCGGACATAAGGCCCCTCATTGTAGGCAGGGCGGGCCTTGCGTGCAGGCGGTGCGGACAGACCCCGCTTGCGGCCCTGACCGGATTTGCTAGATTGGCGTCGGGCATGCAGGCGCGGGGGCGTCCGTGCCCCGGAGCCACCATGCAAGCCAAAAAGCCGCGCCGCACGGCCGAGCGCATCCTGGAAGTCACGCTCGATCTCTTCAACCGCTTCGGCGAGCCCAATGTCTCGACCACGCTGATCTCGGCCGAACTGAACATCAGCCCAGGCAATCTCTACTATCACTACCCGGCCAAGGACGAGCTGATCAACGCCTTGTTCGACCGCTACGAGCGCGCGCTCAACGAACTGCTGCATGCGGCCGACAACGTGCGCAACGTGGAAGACGCCTGGCTCTTCTTCCACATGCTCTTCGAGCTGATCTGGCAGTACCGCTTCCTCTACCGCGACCTGAACGACCTCCTGAGCAAGAACCGCCGGCTCGAGACCCACTTCCAGTTCGTGCTGAAGAACAAATCGCGCGCCGTGCAGACGGTGCTCGACGCCTTGTCGCGCCACCAGTCCCTGCGCATGGACGGCCGCGAGGCCGAGTCGGTGTCCACCGCCATGGTGGTGGTGCTCACCTACTGGCTGAGCTATGAATACGTGCGCGACCCGCGCCACGCACTGGAGCCCGAGAGCGCCGGTACGGCCTTGCTGCGAGGCGCCTTCCACGTGCTGAGCCTCCTGCTGCCCTACCTCGAGCCCGACCAGAAGGCCCACCTGCTGGGCCTGGTGGGCCGCTACAACACCCCCTGACCGGAGACACCTCATGGCCAAATGGACCGCCTTCCCCTACGACAACGCCGAGTACAGCTACGACCTGACGTCCCTGAAGAAGCACTGGGCACGGCTGCACGCGGGTGATGCCGAACCCTGGCCCAAGGACAAGGCCGTTCAGGAGGCCTGGGCCCTGTACCACGCCGGCGAGTTCCAGAAGGCCCATGACGCCGGGTTGAAGGCCGGCGGCGCCGGCATCACCGTGGCCAACAAGGCCCAGTCCATCTACGCGACCTACCTGGAGAAAAACGAAAAAACCCGCCTGGCGATGTTCATGGCCGTGGCCGAGCGTGCCGAGGCCCAGCAGGCCGCCGAGCCCGACAACCCCGCCGGCTGGTACTGGCAGGCCTATGCCCTGGGCCGCTATGGCCAGGGCATCAGCGTGGCCAAGGCGCTTGCGCAGGGCCTGGGGGTGAAGGTCAAGACCGCGCTGGAAACCACCATCCGGCTGCAACCCAAACATGCCGATGCTCACATCGCTCTGGGCGCTTTCCATGCCGAAGTCATCGACAAGGTGGGCAGCCTGCTGGGGCGCACCCAGGGGGCGAGCAAGGACACGGGGCTGAAGATGTACAAGGAAGGCTTGAAGCTCAACCCGCACTCGGCCATTGCGCGGGTGGAATACGCCAACGGCCTGGTCATGCTTGAAGGCGAGAAAAAGATGAAGGAAGCCGAGAAGCTCTATGCCGAGGCCGCCGCCTGCGAGCCCATGGACGCGATGGAACGGCTGGATGTGGAGATGGCCAAGGCTGAACTCGAAGAGTGAGCGTTCGGCTGCCCCGTTAAGATGCGCAGCCTTCCTCTGAACTCCCATCCATGACGTCTGCGCCCAAGCAAATCATCTGTGTGAAGTGGGGCACCGCCTACGGCCCGGAATACGTCAACCGGCTCTACGGCATGGTGTCGCGCCACATCACCGGCCCTTTTCGCGTGGTGTGCTTCACCGATGACAAGCGCGGCATCCGGCCCGAGGTTCAGACCTTCGACCTGCCCGAGCTGGGCTGCCCGCATCCCCAGCGCACGATGGGCAAGTGGCGCAAGGTGGTGCTGTGGGGCGAGACCCTGGGCGACCTGAGCGGCCCGGCGCTCTTCGTGGACCTCGATTCCGTCATCGTGGGCTCGCTGGACGACTACTTCAGCTACGGCGAACCCGACGACGTGATCCTGGCGCGCAACTGGGCCAAGCCCCTGCAGCGCCTGGGCCAGACCTCGGTGTTCCGCTTCCCCGTGGGCCGCTACCCGCACATCCTCGCCAAGTTCCGCGCCGACCCCCAAGGCGTGGCCGACCGCCACCGCTTCGAGCAGCACTACATCACCAGTTCCGTGCCCGGCGGCATCAAGCTGTGGCCCGAAGGCTGGACACGGCATTTCCGCCTGCACTGCCTGCCACCCTTCCCGCTGCGCTACTTCATGCCGGCCCGCCTGCCCAAGGGCGCCCGCATCGTGACCTTCCCCGGCGGCCCCAATCCCGGCGACGTGGCCGTGGGCCGCTGGACGCCCGACGCGCCCGAGCACCCCCCTGCGATGGACCATCTGCGCGGCGCCCTGCGCCCCGGCCTGAGCCTGAAGCAGCGCTGGCGCCACGTGACGCGCTATGTGAAGCCCGTGCCCTGGATCGCCGAGCACTGGCGCGAGTGACGCCGCGCCAGGGGACTCAGGCGTCCTGCGACTCGTACTCGATGCCGCCCACCCAGCCGGCCACGAGGTTGTAGATCCAGCAGCCGATGGCCGTGCCGATATAGCCGAACACCAGGTAGAGCAGCGGCAGGAACACCACCATCAGCAACGGCGGCCCTTCGCCGTGGGGCATGAAGCCCCAGAAGATCAGCATGAAGGGCACCAGGATGACCAGGGACACCAGGGCCATCATGACTCCGGCGACCTTGCCGTTCTGGTGGGGGGACAGGCGTTGGATGCGTTGTTTCACGGGAGCCTCCTCGTTCGTTTCAATGCAGTGTTGCCGTGTCTCGCTGGAAGATCAAGCAACCGGGTTCTGCATCACCAAGTGGAGCCCGCCACGGATCGCTGACTTCATTCCTGCCCATCCCACTGCCAGATCGTTGCACCATAGTCGCTCTTGAAATCCGGCATCACCTCGCCCGCCTTGAAGTGACGGCGGCTGTTGGCCTTGGCTGGGGTAAACCACCAGCCTTCGCGTGGGCAGGGCTGGCCGGCGGGGGTTGAAGGCGGGCGCGCATCGGCGGTCGGTCCCGCCGGGGCCAGGTACTGCGCTTCCTCCTCGGGAACCGTGCCGTCGAGGTAGCGCTCGTCCTTCCAGATCAGCCGCCACGTCACCGGCCAGGGCTTGTCGCGTTCCTCATCGCGGTAGGTGGGGGCCACCGTGTGCGCCACCAGGTAGTTCATGCAGCCAATGTGCCGGCGGCGCACCAGGGGCTGGGGTGCGGGTTCGTACAGGCTGGGGCGCACGCCCAGCGCTGCCTGCACGCGTGCCCACAGCCCGGGGTCGGGCTGGACGGGTTCGCCCCACTCGGGCTCATAGATGCCATCGACGGGCACCTCCTCGCCGGTGTTCACGGTGAGGTCGGAGGGGAGGGGCACCTCGGGCAACTGAGCAGGGAAGTTCAGGTGCCTGGGGTCACGCATTGGCAGCCGGTGTTTCGGATGAACCGTTGCCAGGACACTCCACGGTGATTTGGGTGCGACGTTTTGTTCCAGCCGCTCCATCACCGACTCCTGCCCAAACCGAATATCTTCCAAGGCCGCTGCAGCAGCGATCACCTCCTCCTTGTTCTTCATCCAGTCGAAGACGTACTCCACCGGGTCCATGATCTTGCGGATGAAGTTCAACTGGTAGGCTGCCTGCGCCAGCGGCCCCCAGGCTGCATAGCTGCGCTCATAACTGCGACGCCACACCGACCGGTCGCCCTTCTTCAGCCGGGCCAGACCCTTCTCGAAGCCGATGCGGCCGGTGAGGATGCTCTTGGTGGCATCCTGATTGAACTCGTCGATGTCCGCATCGTCGGCCCGGCGCATGGCCGTCATCCACGCGTCGGTAAACCGGTAGTAGGCCTGCGCCAGGGCCTCCCAGGCGGTGTAGGAGCTGTACTTCTTGAGCAGCCAGAACACCTTGCGGCGCTCGTCCTCGCTCATCGGGGTGGGGTGGTCATGGCTCATGGGCCGGTTCCTGTCATCTTGGTGCGCACTTCATTGGCGGCCAGCCGCTCCAGCTCGATCTCGCCGATGGTCGCATCGGCCTGGGGGCCGTAACCATAACGCTTCGTTGTCTTGCCCCAGCCGGTGGACAGCGCCGGCAGCTCAAGCACTTCGGCCCTGATGTGTGGCGGGAAGTCCACGAACAACTGAATGCCCCCGCCGGGCAGGTACTGTCCCACTTCGCCATGAAACTGCTCGGCCGCCTTGCCTCGCCAGGCCTTGAGCGTGGTGCCTTCGGGAACGGTGTACTTGATGAAGAAGTTGTTCTTGTTGAACTTGTCCAGCACGGCCAGGAGTTCGCGCCACTCCTGCGCCGTCTCGGGCAGCTTCTCCAGCCACCAGGGGCTGGCTTTGCCATTTCTGGCTGGCAACAGCACCCGGTAGATCGTCTGCCCGGGCTTGAGCTCCACCGCACGCATCGGGCCGGAGAAGGCGGCGATGGCTTCACTGTAGTAGGTGTCCGTTTCCGGAATGAGCTTGGCCCCCCTGCGTAAATCCGGCCACCCCTGGACATGCTGGTAGTCCTCGAAGGCATTGGCTGGGTGCCCGCTGCGCTGCCGTGGCAGCTTGCGCGGCGCGTTCTCGATGAGAGCCGCTTCGGCTTCACGGGTGAGGTTGCGCACACCGGGCGTCACGGTGTGCCACTGGCCTTGGTAGACGGCGCGTTGCACCTGACGCATCCAGGCGTCCAGCTCACGGATGGCCCGGGGGATCATCCGTGCGCCCTGGGTCTTGAGCGCGCGGAAGTTGTCGATCCAGTCGGTGCAGGCGCGCTTCATGCCGTCGCTGGCAAACCAGCCCAGGCGGTCGCGCATGCGGGTGAGGGCCTGCACCAGCAGGTCCATCAGCTCGTTGAACTTGGCCAGCACCTGGGCCTGGTAGCCCGCGATATGGAGCTGGCGCACCCAGACCACGGCGTTGCCGTGCCCGATACGGTTGCAGAACTCAACGATGTCTCTGAGGACTTGTGCGTTGTCGGCCCCTTCACGGATGCCCTTGATGAGCAGGCGTCCCACCCCCTTGATGACGCCGCCGATGACGGGGATGAGCGCAAACACCAGCACCACCAGCAGCACCCACTCCATGGTGTCTTCGCGCTTGGCCGGGTCGCTGGCCAGACGGGTGGACACGGCGATCAGATCGCGTGCGGCGGTGACATCACCCACCAGCGGGATCATGCCGATGACGGCGTCGACGATGACTTGGCTGGTGGACTGCTTTTCGTTCCAGGCGCCTTGCACGGTGCCCCACAGCCAGTCGCTGGCATCCAGCGCCCAGCGCGCAACCTCGGTGTCGGAGACCCGGGCACTCATGCCGAACCTCCATGGCGATCCATCAAGGTCTGCAGGTCGGCTGGGCGGTCGTTGGGCGTATCGTCACGGCGCTCGAAGAGCCGTCCGTCCGCATCAAAGCGCACCTGCACGGGGCCAGGCGGCAGCTCCGGCAGCCTCAGGTGCCCCGCCGCGTCGGTGGTGCCTCGCCGCACGCTGCCGTCGCCGAGCCGAGCTTCGAACCGGGCGGCCTGCAGGCCTTCGTCGTCGTGGTATGCGTGCTGCAACTGCAGTTCGTGAGGCGGCAGGTTCTGCAGACCCTGCGGCAGTGGGTTCAAGACCGCCGCCGCGCTGCTCCCCCCCGTCCACTCATGCGTGGCCGCCTGGACGGTGAAGGTGCCCGGGCAGGTGAAGGTGATGTTGGCGCACCCGTCCACTCATGCGTGGCCGCCTGGACGGTGAAGGTGCCCGGGCAGGTGAAGGTGATGTTGGCGCCGTCGAGCACGATGCGGCTGGCGCCCGAGGTCAGCTCGATGCGCGTGCTGGCCTGGACGTGGATCTCGTCGTGCGTGCTGGTGATCGTGGCGTCTCGGTCGGCGTGGAGGGACAAGGTGTCGGTGTGCGCGCGCAAGGACAGCGGTCCGGCGGCAGGCTCAATCGCCTTGGTCGCCTTGGTCACCTTGCCTCGCATCCCACTGGCAGATGACCTGTCCCCAGTCGGACGGGAAGTCCGGCATCACCTCGCCGGCCTGGAAGTGCCGCCGACTGTGGGCCTTTGCGGGGGTGAACCACCAGCCCGTGCGCGGGCAGGGCTGGCCGGCGTCGCACTTGAGCCGCAGCGCCGCCGGCCCGGTCTGCGGCAGCCAGTGGCTGCCGCCTTCGTCGGCCACGCGCTCGACCAGCGTCCACCGCGTGGGCTCGCGGCGGCTTTGCGGCATGGTGGGATCCGGATCTCTCAACAGCTCCTCGGCGTTGGTGCACACCTTGGCCTCGATGGCTTGCTGGCCTTCGATGAGCAAAGCCGCGGCGGCCGGGCCCACGTCGGGCAGGTAGATGCCCGTGCGCGGCACCTTGTCGCCGCTGCGCACCTGCACGGCCGGCTCGATGCGGTACAC
>NZ_PSNX01000012.1 GCF_002930615.1 Caldimonas caldifontis
TCGAAAAGCTCGACATCATGTTCCTCGGCTTCATCACCTTCGTTCTCGTCGCTGATGGACTGCGGATGTGTTAACAGGCCCTAGCAGCCTCTTCTGGGACTCGATCAGCTGCCGCGTCTCGATGGACAAGGCCAGCATGCTGGAGAGCCGCCGGGCGAAAGCCGTGAAGCTCTCGTCCCCGTCCGCGTCGTCGCCGTCGTGATGCAGGATGAGCAGGCCTTCGAGCTGGCCGGTGCGCCCACGCAGTTCCAGCGTCATGCGACCCTGGGTCGATTCGCTGGTGTCCCGATTCGCCGAGTAGACGAAGTCTTCGCCCGGCGATGACGGCAGGGCGCCGGCGGATGCGCTGAGCACCATGCGGCCCTGGGCCGCGTCAAGGAGGTAGACAGCGCCACCGCCGCAGCGGGTGGCGTCCACGAACTGCTGCAGCACCTGCTCCAGCATGCGTTCGACCTGGGGCTCGTGGGCCATGGTCTCGCTGATGCGCAGGAAGCTGTCGATGGTGGCCCCCATGCCGTCCATGGCGCGCGACAGGTCGTTGACTTCGCGGATCCAGCTGGGCTTGCGGCGGTGCACATCGGCAAATTCGAAACGACCGATGCGTTCGGCCCGCCGGGAGAGTCGATCGAGGTTGCGCCCGATCGAGGCACCCGCCTTCCACCCCACCGGCAGCAGCAGGGCGGCCACGGCAGCCATCATGGCCATCATCTGGAGGCGGCGTCGTTCACTCTCGCCCACGAGTTCGGCGTTGGGCATGGCCACCAGCAGCTGCGTGCCCTGGGTCTGCCAGACGTCGAAGTCCAGCGATACCCCCAGCCAGTCCTCGTGCGCCGTGCTGTACTGGACGATTGGGTTGCCCGGGCCCGTCTGCCGTGCCAACTCCGCAAGGGCGGGCTCGTCGAGTTCGGAAAGGCTCTTCAGCGTGATGCTCTCGCCGTCGACCCTCAGGACGCGGGTCATGTCGGGGTGGGCGAGGACCTCCTGCCGGGCGGTGACCAGGGCCATCCGGGTGCCGGGGGTGACACGCAGTTCGGCCAGACGGTCGGCAAGGTCGTCGAGCACGACGTCGATGCCGATCACCGACCCGCCAGCCACGCTGCGCTGGCTCAGCGTCAAGCCGACCTGGCGTGTGGTGAAGAAGACATACGGCAGTGATTGGACCGGCGCCGCCGTGGCGACGGCCGCGTCATACCAGGGGCGGGTGCGCGGGTCGAAGCGGTAGTCGGGTTGGAGCCGACGCTCTGCCAGCCGCTGGTCGTCGGTGAAGAAGAGGTACTCGCCCCTTCGCGTGCCGTCGGGCTGCAGCGTCATCGACTGCACGAGAAACGCGGCCTGCGCCGGGGCTTGCACGGAGCGCTGCACCTCGGCGCGGTCGAGCGGGCGCGCCAGGATGAAGTCGCCGTTGTCGTAGCCGACGAAGAGGGACGACAGCAGGCGGTTGGCGGAGAGTTCCGCCAGGAGCACCGGCAGCCGGTCCAATCGCTCGTCGAGGCTGCCGGCCCGGGCGATCGGGTCGAAGCTCAGATGACGCAGCGTGGACTGCGCCGGCTCGAGCATGCGTCGGGCCTGCTCGGTGATCAGGCGGCCAGCATCCTGGGCGGTCCGGGCGGCGTTGGCGATGGCGTTCTGGCGCGAGCTGTAGTGCCCCAGCGTCAGCACGGCGACGGCCAGCAGCAGCATGCACAGCACCACCACCGCTGCGATGATCAGGCGGATCGGCCAGACCTGGACGGCAGGCGCTTTGGGGGGTGACGGCACGTGGATCAGTCCACGCCAGGCTCGTCCAGTGCCTCGGCGGCCGCGTCGGGTTCCGGTGGTTTGACGATGGTGACGGGTACCGGCGCGTCGTCGAGCACCGCGCGGGAGACGGACCCGAAAAGACCGGCCCGCAGGGCGCCGACGCCGCGGGCGCCCATGACGATGGCATCGCAGCCGTGGGCCTCGGCCAGTTCGATCAAGGCATGGGCCGGGTCGCCTCCAGCGATTTCGCTCTCGAAGGGCAGACCGGCCTCGCGCAGCAGCGCTTCCGCCGCTTCCAGGGCGTGGCGGCCTGCGCCTTCTGCCACGCCTTCGAGCACTTCGGCATCGTGCACCGTGACCACCTCGTAGAGTGAAGGTGGCTCCTGCACATTGGCCAGCACGAAGCGGGCCTGGAGACCGGCACGCGCGAGGCCGATGGCATGGCGCACGGCCCACAGCGAGAGTTCGGAGCCGTCGACCGGCAGCAGGATCTTCATGGCACTCTCCCGGATGTTGTGGGTGTGCGTTCTTTCTACCCCAGAAGCCGCCGACTGCCCAGAGGGGGATCAAGCAGGTGCCGTCAGTCCTCGGGCCGGCGCCACAGCCACAGGGCCACGCCCAGCAGCAGGAGATAGACCGCCGCTCGCACCCAGGGCGCAACGGGGCTCCACCAGAGCATGATGGCACTGCCCAGCATCATCACCGAGGCCAGCCACTTGGCCTGGCGTGGTACGGCACCGCGCTCACGCCATTGGCGGATGGCGGGGCCGTACGTTGGATGGGCCAGCAGCCGGGCCTCCAGGCTGGGCCAGCCGCGCCCGGCGGCCCAGGCCGACAGCAGCAGGAAGGGCACGGTGGGCAGCACCGGCAGCACCGCGCCGATCAACCCCAGCAGCAGCGACACGCCGGCCAGCGTGCGCCAGAGCAGGAGGCGGGTGTGTCGGATCATCGGCGGGGTGGAGGTGCGGGCGTGGGCCGATGGTAGCGGGCTGGCGCGTGGGGCTCACTTCATCCCCAGGCGGCGGGCGAGCTTGTGCAGGTTGCTCGCATCCAGGCCCAGGGCGCGTGCGGCTGCGGCCCACTGCCCGTCGTGGAGTTGCAGGGCGCGTGCGATCTGCTCACGCTGGAAGGCATCGACGGCCTCACGCAGGGGCAGGACAGGCCCATGGGGGATCGAGGCAGGCGCGATGGCGCCCACGGGGGCGGTCGGGGAGGGACCGTCGAGGTCGAGCAGTTCGGGCGGCAGGCTCACGATGTCCTGGCGGGCCGCGCCACGGCTCACGGCCTTGAGCGCGGCGCGGCCGATCACGTGCTCGAGTTCGCGCACGTTGCCGGGCCAGGGGTAGCGCAGCAGGGCGTCCTCGGCCGCGGGGGTGAGGCGCAGGCTGCGCAGACCCAGGCGTGCGCGGTTCAGTTCGAGGAAGCGGCCGGCAAGCAGCAGCACGTCCTGCTCGCGATCCCGCAGGGGCGGGATGGGCACCGGGTAGACCGAAAGCCGATGGTAGAGGTCGGCGCGGAAATGACCCTCGCGCACCTGGTCGCGCAGCTGGCGGTTGGTGGCCGCGATGATGCGCACGTCCACGCGGCGCGGTCGGTCGGTGCCCAGGCGCTGGATCTCGCCGTTCTGCAGCGCGCGCAACAGCTTGGCCTGCACGGTGAGGGGCAACTCGCCCACCTCGTCGAGGAAGAGGGTGCCCCCGTCGGCGGCCTCGAAGCGGCCGGGGCGGTCGGTGGTGGCACCGGAGAAGGCGCCGCGCGCATGGCCGAAGAGTTCGCTCTCCGCCAGCGACTCGGGCAGCGCCGCGCAGTTCACATGCACCAACGGCTTCTCGCGCCGGCGCGACAGGCGGTGCAGGCGGCGCGCGAAGAGCTCCTTGCCCACACCGGTCTCGCCGAGCAGCAGCACGGGCAGATCGGACTCGGCCACCACCTGCAGCTCGTGCAGCAGGGTTTGCAAGGCGGCGCTCTGGCCGATGATCTCGGCGTCGTCGCGGGCCGGGGTGCCGTCGTCGGACTCCGGGCCGGGTGTGCGCGACAGGCGCAGGGCCTGGTTGTCCTGCTCCAGCCGGGTGATGCGCACGGCGGCTTCCACGAGCAGGCCATAGCGCGCCAGGGCCTCGCGCGCAGCGGCATCGAAGGTGCCGGTCTGCAGGGCATCGAGGGTGAGGGCGCCCCAGGTGCGGCCCTCCACATGCAGGCTCAGGCCCATGCAGTCGTGCACCGGCAGGGGCTCGCCCACCTGGCTGTCCACCAGGCCGTCGTAGGGGTCGGGCAGGGTGCTGTCGTGGTCGAAGCTGGTGACCTCGCGCCGGGCCAGGATGGTGGCCAGGCGGGGATGCTGGCTCACCGCAAAGCGTCGGCCCAGGGCCTCGCGCACCAGGCCGTCCACCGCCACCGGGCGCAGGTGATCGCCTTCCAGCCGCAGCAGGGCGACGGCGCCGCAGCGGAAGTGGCGGCGCAGGGTCGCGACCAGCCGCTGCAGGCGCACGGCGGCCGGCAGTTCGGCCACCAGATCGGCGAGCAGGAGCGCTTCCATCATGGTTGATACAACCTTTTAATGGTAGTAAACACCTTTCTAGTTTATGGTGATAATTACCATTATTGCAGGCAAGTCCTTGATCCTTCGAGGGCGAAGGGCGGGTCCGGGCTTTGCACAAGGGTGGGCAGTTCAACCCACGGAGCGACACCATGCCCACCACCTCCCTGATCGACCAACCCCTGGGCCAGCTGGCCCGCACCTTGCCGGGCGCCACCCAGGTCTTCCACGATTTCCAGCTCGACTTCTGCTGCGGCGGCAAGCACAGCCTGCGCGAGGCGGCGGCCGGCAAGGGGCTGGATGCACAGGCCATTGCCGCGAGGCTGGAGGCGCTCCGGGGGATCGAGGCCGGTGATGGGCGCGACTGGACGCGCGTGCCGGTGCACGTCCTGATCGACCACATCCTGAACCGCTACCACGCCCGGCTGCGCGAGCAGGTGCCCGAGCTGATCCGCCTGGCGCGCCGCGTGGAGCAGGTCCACGGTGACCGTCCCGAATGCCCGCGCGGCCTGGCCGACCACCTGGAGGCCATGCAGCAGGAGCTGGAAAGCCACATGCTCAAGGAAGAGCAGGTGCTCTTCCCGATGCTCATGCACGGCATGGGAGGCATGGCCGGCGGCCCGATCGCGGTGATGCGTGGCGAACACGACCAGCACGGCGAGGAGCTGCGCAGGCTGGAGGAGCTGACCGACGGCATCACGCTGCCGCGCGGGGCCTGCAACACCTGGCGCGCGCTCTACCTGGGCCTGGCCACGCTGCGCGAGGAACTGATGGAGCACATCCACCTTGAGAACAACATCCTCTTCGAGGGCCTGAACCCGGTGCGCGCCACGGAGGCGAGCCATGCGTGAGTACCGCCGCCTGTGGTTCACGCTGATCGGCGTGCTGGCCATCACCTTCTCCTTGCTGGGCTTCTACGGGGCTGAGGTCTACCGCGCCGCGCCGCCGATCCCGCAGCATGTGGTCACCGACTCCGGTGAGCGCCTGTATTCGAAGGACGACATCCTCGACGGCCAGACCGCCTGGCAATCGGTGGGCGGGATGCAGCTCGGCTCGGTCTGGGGCCATGGGGCCTACCAGGCGCCCGACTGGAGCGCCGACTGGCTGCACCGCGAGCTGCTGGCCTGGCTGGAGCTGGCGGCGCAGGAGCTGCACGGGCAGCCGTACGGGCGGCTCGATGCGACTGCACGGGCCGGTCTGCAGGCCGCGTTGAAGGCCGAGTACCGGCGCAACACCTTCGACGAGGCGAGCGCGACGGTGACGGTCTCGGAGCGCCGCGCCCGGGCGATGGCGCAAACCGCGTCCTACTACGACCGCCTGTTCAGTGACCATCCGAGCCTGCAGGGCACGCGCGAGAGCTACGCGATGAAGGAGAACACCCTGCCCAGCGCCGAGCGGCGCGACAAGCTGGCGGCCTTCTTCTTCTGGACGGCCTGGGTGGCCTCGACCGAACGCCCCGGCTCGGAGGCGACCTACACCAACAACTGGCCGCACGAACCGCTGATCGACAACCGCCCGACGGCCGAGAACCTGGTGTGGTCGATCGTGAGCGTGGTGCTGCTGATCGCCGGGGTGGGCTTCCTGGTGTGGGCCTGGGCCTTCCTGCGCCAGCAGGACGAGGAAGAACCCGAGGTGCCGAAGGCCGATCCGCTCGCGCGCTTCGGGCTCACGCCGTCGCAACGGGCGCTGGGCAAGTACCTCTTCCTTGTGGTGGCGCTCTTCGTCTTCCAGGTCTTCCTGGGCGGCTTCACCGCGCACTACACCGTGGAAGGCCAGGCCTTCTATGGCATCGAGGTGTCGAAGTGGTTCCCCTACAGCCTGGTGCGCACCTGGCACATCCAGAGTGCGCTGTTCTGGATCGCCACCGGCTTCCTGGCGGCGGGCCTCTTCCTGGCGCCGCTGATCCATGGGGGCAAGGACCCGAAGTACCAGAAGCTCGGTGTGGACATCCTCTTCTGGGCGCTGGTGGTCGTGGTGGTCGGCTCGTTCGCCGGCAACTACTTTGCGATCGCGCAGATCATGCCGTCCGAGTGGAGCTTCTGGCTGGGCCATCAGGGCTATGAATACGTGGACCTGGGCCGCCTGTGGCAGATCGGCAAGTTTGCGGGCGTGGCCTTCTGGCTGGTGCTGATGCTGCGCGGCATCGTGCCGGCCTTGCGCCGGCCCGGCGACAAGAACCTGCTGGCGCTGCTGACGGCCTCGGTCGTGGCCATCGGCCTCTTCTACGGGGCAGGCTTCTTCTATGGCGAGCGCACCCACCTGTCGGTGATGGAGTACTGGCGCTGGTGGGTGGTGCACCTGTGGGTGGAGGGCTTCTTCGAGGTCTTTGCAACCACGGCGCTGGCCTTCATCTTCTCGACGCTCGGTCTGGTGTCGGTGCGCATGGCCACCACGGCCAGCCTGGCCTCGGCCTCGCTTTTCATGCTGGGCGGCGTGCCGGGCACCTTCCACCACCTCTACTTCTCGGGCACCACCACGCCGGTGATGGCCGTGGGTGCGGCGTTCAGCGCGCTGGAAGTGGTGCCGCTGGTGGTGCTGGGCTACGAGGCCTGGGAGCATTGGCGCCTGAAGGCTCGGGCGGCCTGGATGGACAAGCTCAAGTGGCCGCTGATGTGCTTCGTGGCCGTGGCTTTCTGGAACATGCTGGGCGCGGGCGTCTTCGGCTTCATGATCAACCCGCCGATCTCGCTGTACTACGTGCAGGGCCTGAACACCACGCCGGTGCATGCCCATGCGGCGCTCTTCGGGGTCTATGGCTTCCTGGCGCTGGGCTTCACGCTGCTGGTGCTGCGCTATGTGCGACCGCAACTGGTGTTCAGCGAGGGCCTGATGAAGACCGGCTTCTGGTGGCTCAACGCTGGCCTCGTGCTGATGATCGCCACCAGCCTGTTGCCCATCGGCCTGTTCCAGTTTCACGCCAGCGTGAGCGAAGGCCTGTGGTATGCGCGCAGCGAAGCCTTCCTGCAGCAGCCCTTCCTGGAGACGCTGCGCTGGGTGCGCACCTTCGGCGACGTGGTCTTCATCGTCGGCGCGGTGGCGATGGCCTGGCAGGTCGTGATCGGCCTGTGGGGCCGGCGTGCACCGCTGCCCGGTGAACGAGAGGCGCTCGCCCAGGCCCGCGCCTGATCAGAGAAAACGATCCAGCAGGCGGCGGCTGGAGCGATCCAGCGCCGCCGGATCGCGGATGAGGAAGCTCACCCCGGCGCGGTCGGCGATCAGGAGGCGGCCGCCGGGCAGGCGCCGGATGTCCTCCTCCCCCTTGAGCACGAGCTGCGTCGGCCCGCGGTCGGTCTCGACCTGCCAGGTGCTGGGCGTGGCGAAGCTGGAAACCGCCACGAGCCGCATGATCTCGGGCATGAACTCGCGTTGTGCGAGTTCTTCCTCGATCAGTGCGCGCGTGGGCTCCGCCAGAGCCTGCAGCCGGTCGATCCAGGCGACCTCATGGCCTTCAGGGGCCACCAGCGACAGGCCTTCGTCCGGCGCGGTGATCGGAAACGCACGCACGGGCACGATGCCCACATGCACCTGGCCGTGAGCGTCGGTGCAGACGAGCTGGCCGTGCGGGTTGCGGTGGAGCTGGAAGTTGGTCATGGCACGGACTTCCTTCAGGCGCTGCGGGCGAGCTGGTCGTGCCAGGTCTCGGGCGGGCTGCCCTCGCTGTCCACGTTGCGCGCCTGGGCTTCGTACAGGCGCCAGTAGGCGCCGCGGCGTTCCATCAGTTCTTCGTGCGGGCCCACCTCGACGATCTCGCCGCGGTCCATCACGACCAGGCGGTCCGCCTTGCGCAGGGTGGACAGGCGGTGGGCAATGGCAATCGTCGTGCGGCCCTGCACCAGGTTGTCCAGGGCCTTCTGGATCTCCTGCTCGGTTTCGGTGTCCACCGCCGAGGTCGCCTCGTCGAGGATGAGCAGGCGCGGGTCGATCAACAGGGCGCGCGCGATCGAGATGCGCTGGCGCTCGCCGCCCGACAGGCCCTGGCCGCGCTCGCCCACCAGCGAGTCGTAGCCCTGGGGCAGGCGCAGGATGAACTCATGGGCGTGGGCGGCGCGGGCGGCAGCCACGATCTCGGCGCGCGTGGCCTCGGGCTTGCCATAGGCGATGTTCTCGGCGATGGTGCCGAAGAAGAGAAAGGGTTCCTGCAGCACCAGGCCGATGTGGCGGCGCCAGTCGGCCACGGCCACCTGGCGGATGTCGATGCCGTCCACGCGGATGGCGCCCTCGCTCACGTCGTGGAAGCGGCAGATCAGGTTCACCAGCGTGCTCTTGCCCGACCCGCTGTGGCCCACGAGGCCAATCATCTCGCCCGGGCGGATGTCCAGGGTCAGGCCCTGGATCACCCGTCGGTGCCCGTAGCGGAAGCCCACATCCTCGAGCTGGATGCGCCCCTGCACCTGGGTGAGCGGTACGGGCTGCGCCGGCTCGGGCACGGAGGAGACATGGTCGAGGATGTCGAAGATGCGCTTGGCGCCGGCGGCCGCCTTCTGGGTGACCGAGACGATGCGGCTCATGGAGTCGAGCCGGGTGTAGAAACGCCCGATGTAGGCCAGGAAGGCAGTGAGCGTGCCCACGGTGATGTCGCCGCGCGAGACCTGCCAGATGCCGAAGGCCCACACCACGAGCAGGCCGATTTCGGTGAGCAGCGAGACCGTGGGCGTGAACAGCGACCACACGCGGTTGAGCCGGTCGTTCACCACCAGGTTGTGGCGGTTGGCCTCGCGAAATCGCTTCGCCTCGCGGCCTTCCTGGGCGAAGGCCTTGACCACGCGGATCCCGGGGATGGTGTCGGCCAGCACGTTGGTGACCTCGCCCCAGACCCGGTCGATCTTCTCGAAGCCGGTGCGCAGCCGGTCGCGCACGACGTGGATCATCCAGGCGATGAAGGGCAGGGGCAGCAGGGTGACCAGCGCCAGCCAGGGGTTGATGGAAAACAGGATGACCGCCGTCATTGCGATCATCAGCACGTCGGTGGCGAAGTCGAGCAGGTGCAGCGAGAGGAAGACATTGATGCGGTCGGTCTCGCTGCCGATGCGCGCCATCAGGTCGCCGGTGCGCTTGCCGCCGAAGTACTCCAGCGACAGCTTGAGCAGGTGCTCGTAGGTGGTGGTGCGCAGGTCGGCCCCGATGCGCTCGCTCACCAGCGCCAGGATGTAAGTGCGTGCCCACCCCAGGCCCCAGGCCGCCAGGGCCGACACCAGCAGGCCGGCCAGCAGCCAGCCCACGAGGCCGGTGTCGATGGCCTGGCCGTTCTGGTAGGGGATCAGCACCCGGTCCATCAGCGGCATGGTGAGGTAGGGCGGCACCAGGGTGGCAGCGGTCGAGGCCAGGGTCAAGAGGAAGCCGGCCAGCAGCTGGCCGCGATAGGGGCGGGCGAAACGCCACAGGCGCAGCAGGGTCCAGGTGGAGGGGGGCACCGCCTCGGGGTCGGCCTCCTCGGTCTCGGCAACCTCGGCCGGCGAGGGAGCAGCCTTGTCCAGGGCCGGCTTTGCTTCCTGTTGCGTCTGGAAACTCTGGACGAAAGCCTGGGCCTCAGGCTGGCGGCCCAGGGTCAGGTGCCACAGGCCCAGGCGGCCCTGGGCGTCGTGCAGTGCCAGGTGGGCCACGCCGGCGTGGTCGCTCAGGCGCAGGTCCAGCGTGGGGCCCAGAGACCATGACTGCCAAGGGGTGTTGGCGCCAGCCCAGGCCAGCAGCCGCCGGTTCGTCAGCACCAGGCGCTGGGGGATGAACCGAAGTTGGGCATCGAGGTCAACCTCCAGCGTCGCTAGAACGTTTTCGGCAGGAGCCAGCGCCGGGCGCAGGCCATCGAGCCAGGTGGCAGCTGGGCCGGCACTGAGGGAAACGGAAGGGTTCATGAAGTCCAGGACCCCGACGGACGGGGACGTGCAGGGATTCGGGCGGCGGTGGAGGCCCGGCGGCACGATGCCAGCCCTCGGGGTAGCTCACGCGCGAGACCCCGCGCAGGTTGACACGAACCGCGAGTTCGCGGGCGGTATGGGGACATCGGGATGTAAGCCATGAGTCACAGAAGCATCGAATTCCTGAAGATTGCGTATCTTCGCGGGCCCAACCTCTGGACCTACCGTCCGGTGGTGGAGGCCTGGGTGGACATTGGCGAACTCGAAGACCATCCCTCCAATACCTTGCCCGGCTTCTACGAGCGCCTCTCGGCCTGGCTGCCGGGCCTGATCGAGCACCGCTGCGGGGTGGGCGAACGCGGGGGCTTCCTGCTGCGCCTGCGCGAAGGGACCTGGCCGGCCCACATCATGGAGCATGTGGCCATCGAGCTGCAGACCCTGGCGGGCATGCCCACCGGCTTCGGCAAGGCCCGCTCCACCGCCACCCGGGGCGTCTACAAGGTGGTCGTGCGCGCCCGTCAGGAAGACGTCGGCCGCGCCGCGATTGTCGCCGCCCGTGACCTGGTGATGGCGGCCATCGAGGACCGTCCCTTTGACGTGGCGGCCGCCGTGGCCCACCTGCGCGAGCTGGTCGATCGCCGCTGCCTCGGCCCCAGCACCGCCTGCATCGTCGACGCCGCGTCCGATCGCAAGATCCCATCCATCCGCCTGACCCAGGGCAACCTCGTGCAGCTGGGCTACGGCCGCGCGCAGCGCCGCATCTGGACGGCCGAAACCGACCGCACTTCGGCGATCGCCGAGAGCATTGCCAGCGACAAGGAACTCACCCGCCGGTTGCTGGCGGCCGCGGGCGTGTGTGTGCCCGAAGGCCGTGTGGCGCGGGATCCGGCAGACGCCTGGGAGGCCGCGCAGGAGATCGGCCTGCCAGTGGTGGTGAAACCCTCGGATGCCAACCATGGCCGCGGCATCTCCATCGAGCTGCGCCGGCGCGAGGACATCGAGGCCGCCTTCCACGTGGCCGCGCGCGAGGGCAGCGAGGTGCTGGTGGAACGCTACATCCCCGGCGGTGAGCACCGCCTGCTGGTGGTGGGCAACCGGGTGGTGGCCGCCTCGCGGGGCGATGCCGCCTGGGTCACGGGCGACGGCCGCTCCACCGTGGCCCAGCTCGTCGAGACCCAGGTCAACAGTGACCCGCGCCGGGGTGAGGACGAGGCCTTCCCGCTGGACATTGTGCGCCTGCACGAGCCGGCCAATGTGCTTGAACTGGCCCGCCAGGGCTACACCGCCGAGGCCGTGCCCCCCGCGGGCCAGAGGGTACGCGTGCAGCGCAACGGCAACCTGGCGATCGATGTGACCGAACGCGTGCACCCGGAGGTGGCCGAGATGGTGGCCCTCGCGGCGCGTGTGGTGGGCCTGGACATCGCTGGCGTGGACGTGGTGGCCGAGGACATCGCCCGCCCCCTGGCCGAGCAGGGCGGCGCCATCGTGGAAGTGAATGCCGGACCGGGGCTGCTGATGCACCTGAAACCAGCCGAAGGCGAGCCGCGCCCGGTGGGCCAGGCCATCGTCGATCACCTCTTCCCCGAGGGCGAGACCGGCCGCGTGCCGGTGGTGGGCGTCACGGGCGCCCAGGGCACCACGCTCACGGCGCGTTTTCTGGCCTGGCTGCTGCACCTGGGCGGTCGCCACGTGGGCCTGGCCTGTGGCGAGGGCCTCTTCATCGACCGCCGCCGCGTCGAGGCGGGCGACCGCGCCACCTGGGCTGCCGGCCAGCGCGTGCTCATGAACCGCATGGTCGATGCGGCGGTGATCGAGAACGGCCCCGAGGCCATCGTGCGCGACGGCCTGGCCTATGACCGCTGCCAGGTGGGCATCGTCACCGGCGTGGCCGGCGCCGCCTCGCTGGCGACCTACCATGTCCATGACGACGAGCAGCTCTACACCGTGCTGCGCACCCAGGTGGACGTGGTGCTGCCCGAAGGCGTGGCCGTGCTGAACGCCGACGACCTGCTCGCCGCGCAGATGGCGTCACTGTGTGACGGCGACGTGATCTTCTATGCCCGCGATGGCCAGCGCGAAGTGATCGAAACCCACCTGGCAGCCGGCCGCCGGGCAGTGTTTCTGCGCGGCCACCGCGTGCTCATGGCCCACGGCGCCAAGGAGACGGTGCTGATCGAGTGGCGCTGCCTGCCGGTCCTCGACGACCACGAACCCGAGGCGGTGCTCGGTGCCGTGATGGCTGCTTCGGCCGCGGCCTGGGGCCTGGGCATGGAGATCGACCTGATCCGCGCCGGCATCAAGACCTTCGCCACCCAGTCGGCCCCGCCAGCCCCAGCGCCCCTGCCCGTGCTGGCCCATGCCGCCGCACCGGTCGAGAGCCCGGCCCTGGCCTCTGCCGCCTGACCCTCACACAAAAAGGCCCGCACCATGGACGTTTCCCGCATCCGCGCTTTGCGCGGCCCCAACCTCTGGACGCGCCGCACCGCCATCGAGGCGGTCGTGATCCTGCGCGACGACGAACTCGACCTCGAGGCCCGTCCGGGCTTCGAAGCCCGACTGCGCGCCCGCTTTCCCGAGATCGGTGCACTGCGTTCGACCGGCCACACCGGCGCCGTGTCAATGGCGCATGCCCTGGCGGCCGCCGCGCTGGGCCTGCAGGCCCAGGCCGGCTGCCCGGTGACCTTCAGCCGCACCACCCCCACCCCCGAGGAGCGTGTGTTCCAGGTGGTGGTGGAGTACAGCGAGGAGCCGGTGGGCCGCCTGGCCTTTGAGCTGGCCCAGGCGCTGTGCGAGGCGGCGTCGCAGGACATGCCCTTTGACGTGGCCGATGCCCTGGCGCGCCTGCGTGAACTCGACGAGGACGTGCGCCTGGGCCCCAGCACCGGCAGCATCGTGCAGGCCGCGGTGGCGCGTGGCATCCCCTACCGCCGCCTCACCGAAGGCAGCCTGGTGCAGTTCGGCTGGGGCAGCCGGCAGCGCCGCATCCAGGCGGCCGAGATGGACTGCACCTCGGCGATTGCCGAGTCGATCGCGCAGGACAAGGAACTCACCAAGGAACTCCTGCTGGCAGCCGGTGTGCCGGTGCCCCAGGGCCGGCCGGTGACGGACTTCGACGATGCCTGCCGCGCGGCCACCGAGATCGGCTGGCCCGTGGTGGTGAAACCCCGCGACGGCAACCAGGGCAAGGGCGTGACCGTCAACATCGTCAGCGACGAGCACCTGCGCATCGCCTACGACGCTGCGCGCGCGATCAGCGATGAGGTGCTGGTCGAGCGTTTCATCCCAGGCTACGACTTTCGCTTGCTGGTGGTGGGTGACCGCCTCGTGGCAGCGGCCCGGCGCGACCCGCCGCATGTGATCGGAGATGGCCTGCACAGCATCCGCGAACTGGTGGACCAGGCCAACACCGACCCGCGCCGTGGTGACGGCCATGCCACACCGCTCACGCGCATGCGCATCGACGACATCGCTCTGGCCCGCCTGGCCCTGCAGGGCTTCGGGCCCGACGACATTCCGCCCAGGGGCCGTCGCGTGGTGCTGCGCAACAACGCCAACCTCAGCACCGGCGGCACCGCCACTGACGTGACTGACGACGTCCACCCCGAGGTGGCGGCCCGCGCCATCGATGCTGCGCGCATGATCGGCCTGGACATCTGCGGGGTGGACGTGGTGTGCGAGAGCCTGCAGCAACCCCTGGAAGCGCAGGGTGGGGGCGTGGTGGAAGTGAATGCCGCGCCGGGCCTGCGCATGCACCTGAGCCCCTCCTACGGCAAGGGCCGACCGGTCGGCGAGGCCATCATCGACACGATGTTCGCGCCTGGCGAGGACGGCCGCATCCCGGTGGTGGCCGTCACCGGCACCAACGGCAAGACCACGGTGGTACGTCTTACCGCGCACATCCTCTCGCGCCAAGGCTGGCGTGTGGGCATGACCAACACCGATGGCGTCTACATCCAGGGTCGGCGCATCGACACCGGGGACTGCAGCGGTCCGCGCAGCGCACGCAACGTGCTGGCGCACCCGGACGTGGATGCCGCCGTGTTCGAGACCGCGCGTGGCGGCATCCTGCGCGAAGGCCTGGGCTTCGACCGCTGCCAGGTGGCGGTCGTCACCAACATCGGTCAGGGCGACCACCTGGGCCTCAACTACATCACCACCGTCGAAGACCTGGCCGTGCTCAAGCGCGTCATCGTCCAGAACGTTGCGCCCACCGGCATGGCCGTGCTGAACGCGGCCGACCCGATCGTGGTGGCGATGGCCGACAACTGTCCCGGCCACGTCACCTACTTCGCGGCCGACCGCTTCCATCCCGTGATGGCGGCCCACCGCGTGCAGGGCCACCGCGTCGTGTACGTGGACCGTGGCGACATCGTGGCCGAGCAGGCCGGAGTCAAGCACCGCTTCGCACTGGCCGAGGTGCCGATCACGCGCAACGGCAGCATCGGCTTCCAGGTCGAGAACGCCATGGCCGCCGTGGCGGCAGCCTGGGCCGCCGGTGCCAGCTGGGATGCCATCCGCACCGGGCTGCTGACCTTCGAGAACGATGCAGACAACGCGCCCGGTCGCTTCAACGTCTTCACGGTGCGCGGGGCCACCGTCATCGCTGACTACGGCCACAACCCCGACGCCATGGGCGCGTTGGTGCGCGCCGTCGAGGCCATGCCGGCCAAGCATCGCACGGTGGTCATCAGCGGGGCCGGCGATCGTCGCGATGAAGACATCCGCCATCAGACGCGCATCCTGGGTGCAGCGTTCGACACGGTGGTGCTGTATCAGGACCAGTGCCAGCGCGGCCGTGCCGATGGCGAGGTTCTGGCCCTGCTGCGCGAGGGCTTGCAAGGTGCCAGCCGCACCCGCGAGGTGCAGGAGATCCGCGGCGAGTTCGCGGCCATCGACGCGGCGCTGGCGAACCTGAAGGCAGGTGACCTGTGTCTCATCCTGGTGGACCAGGTGGACGAAGCGCTGGCCCACCTGAGCCGCCGCCTGGCCGAAGTCTGATCAGAGCAGCTCGCCCACGTTGAACAGGGCGAGCAGGCCCAGCGCCAGGAAGATGGTCGCTGCCACGCCATGGATGAGGCGGATGGGCAGCACGCGGGTGATGCGCTCACCCAGCAGCACCGCCGGCGCATTCGCGATCATCATGCCCAGCGTGGTGCCCAGCACCACCGCAGTGAAAGCCGCGTACTGGGCCGCCAGGGCCACGGTGGCGATCTGGGTCTTGTCGCCCATCTCGGCGAGGAAGAAGGCCAGCACCGTGGTGCCGAAGACGCCGAAGCGCGCGCGCTGGGTTCCTTCGGCCTCGTCCAGCTTGTCGGGGATGAGCATCCAGACGGCCATCGCGATGAAGGACAGGCCCAGCACCCAGCGCATCACGTCGGGCCCCACCATCGAGGTGATCCAGGCGCCCAGTGCACCCGCCCCGGCGTGGTTGACCACGGTGGCCACGAAGATGCCCAACAGGATGGGGATGGGCCGCCGGTAGCGTGCCGCCAGCAGCAAGGACAGGAGCTGCGTCTTGTCGCCCATTTCCGCGAGGGCGACGATGCCGGTCGAGACGAGGAAGGCTTCCACAGAAAACGGTACTCCGGCCGGCGTTGACACCCATGACCGCACCTGCCCCCGGCTCGCGGGCAGGCACGGTCAAAGGTCTCGCCAAGTCCGTAAGACCCCCTGTGCCATGCCCGCAGGCGGGCAAGTCTGTTGACACAGGGCCCTCTCGTTGCAGCCATGCTGCGAAGGAGGGAAGCTACTCCCCAATGACTGGGCGCCATTGTACAACTCGGCGCATACTGAGCCCCTTTTGCGCCCCAGGAGCTTCTCTTGTCCCCGCACGCCGACCTGCCCCACGCCCAACCCCTTCGCGCCGCCGAACCCAATGAAGGGCCGGCCATCGAGGCGCTGCTGCGCGAGCATGCGCTGCCCACGGCAGGCGTGCACGAGCACCTGGCCGATTTCTTCGTGGCGCATGATGCTCGGGGGCTGGCGGGCTGCGTCGGCCTGGAATTCCATGGCGAAGGCGTGCTGGTGCGCTCGGTGGTGGCACGCACCGGCCACCAGGGACTGGGCGGCCAGATGGTGCGCGCCGCGCTGCGCCAGGCCCGCCAGCGCGGCGCCCAGTGGGCCGTGCTGCGCACCACCACCGCCGAAGGCTTCTTTGCCCAGCAGGGCTTCCGGCGCATCGGGCTGAGTGCCGTGCCCGTGGCCGTGAAGGCCTCCGTCGAGTTTCGCGGTGCCTGCCCGGACAGCAGCACCACGATGATCCGGGACCTGCGTGCCGGTGTGAGCCTGCGCACGGCCCGCGAGGACGACATGCCCGCCGTGCTCGACATCTACAACGAAGAAGTGCGCCACAGCACGGCGACCTACCAGTATGCCGAGCGCACGCTCGACGAGCAGGTGGCCCAGTGGCTGGCCAAGCGTGCCGACGGGCATCGCTTCTTCGTGGCGGTGACTGACGACGACCAGGTGGTGGGCTATGCCAACTATGGCCTTTTCCGGCCTCGCGAGGGCTGGCGCTTCACCTGCGAACACTCGGTGTACCTGCACCGCGACTGGCGTGGGCGCGGCCTCGGCAAGCTCCTGCTGCCGGCCGTGATGGCGCACGCACGCGAGAAGGGCTTCCACAGCTTGGTGGGCGTGGTTGATGCGGCCAATACCGCGTCGGTGAAACTGCACGAATCCCTGGGCTTCACCGTGGCCGGCGTGATCCGCGAGGGCGGCTACAAGTTCGATCGCTGGCTCGATGTGGCCTTCCTGCAAGCCACGCTCTGAGGGTCAGCGACTTGCGGGCAGGGCCCAGCGTTCCAGTCGCGGCGCGTAGGCGGGCAACAGGATCAGGAAGAGCGCACTGCTCACCACGTTGAACACGAGGTGGGCCACGGCCACCGCCATGTCCGGCGTGGGGGAGTGCTCCACGACCGTCTGTGCGAACAGCACGAGCACGGGCGCGAACATCAGCGCGCCCGCGAGCTTGAAGCCGGTGTTGATGACCGCCGTGCGGCGTGCCAGCGAGCCCATCGACAGCGAGGCGATCAGGCCGGTGACCGTGGTCCCCACGTTCGAACCCACGACGAGATAGACAGCCGCCTCGGGGGTGAGCACCTGCTGCTGCACCAGCACCACGGCCAGGCCGGTGGTGACCGACGAACTCTGCAGCACCGCCGTGATGACGATGCCGGCCATGACGCCGACCCAGGGGTTGCCGGCCTGCGCCAGCACGTCCAGCACCGCCGGGGTGTCGCGCAGCGGCGCGAGCGCCACACCGATGAGGTCCAGCGCGAACAGCACGAAGCCGAAGTAGAAAAGTACCTTGCCCGCAGGTTTCCAGCGTGCCGGGGCGGCGGCTGAGATGAGGGCGCCCAGGGTGAGGGTGACGGGGCCCAGGGCTGTGAGCTTGAGTGACACCAGCCAGGCCGTGGCCGTGGTGCCGACGTTGGCGCCCAGCAGCACGGCCAGGGCGCCGCGGAAACCCAGCACACCGGCGTCCACCAGCGCAATGGCCAGCGACGTGACGGCCGACGACGACTGGATGAAGGCCGTGAAGCCCGCCCCGAGCAGGGCGGCGCCGTAGCGGTTGGCCGTGGCACGGCCCAGCCACGCGCGCAGCCGTTCACCGCCGGCGGTCATCAACTCATGAGAGAACCCCGACAGACCGAAGAGGAAGAGCACCACGGCACTGAGGGCCGAGAAGATCCATTGCCACTCGGTCATGTCGGCGTCTGCTGGTCAGGCGGGAGCTTTCACGTGGATGCGCAGGTCATCGATCGCAACGACCTGCCCAGCCCGGATCTTGGCGGCCTTGCGCGTCTCGGCTTGCCCATCGACCACGACGTGGCCGGCCGCCACCAGGGCCTTGCCCTGGCCGCCGCTGTCGGCCGCACCCACGAGCTTGAGCAGAGCGTGCAGCTCGACGTGCTCGCCGCGCAGTTCGAAGTCGATGTCGGGCATGTCAGACGGCCAGCAGTTCGACGTCGAACAGCAGCGTGGCGTTCGGCGGAATCACACCGCCGGCACCACGGGCGCCATAACCCAGTTGGGGCGGGATGACGAGGCGGCGCGTGCCGCCCACCTTCATGCCCTGCACGCCCTCGTCCCAGCCGCGGATCACCATGCCGGCGCCCAGCGGGAAGACGAAGGGGTCGTTGCGGTCCTTGCTGGAGTCGAACTTGGCACCTTGCTGGCCGTTGTCGTAGAGCCAGCCGGTGTAGTGCACCGTCACGTTCTGGCCGGCGCGGGCTTCGTCGCCCTGGCCGGTCACGGTGTCTTCATACTGCAGGCCCGAGGCGGTCGTGATCATGGAAGTCCTTTCTGTGACGAAGGGGCGCAACGGTAGCACACGCAGCGCCAACGCAGACGGCATTCTCGGCCACAATCGAGTGACACCGGATTGCCAGCAACCCTCTGTGGACGACACCCCGCCTGCCCCTGTCCCGCCGACCCCCGTGGCGCCGGCCGACCCGGTGCTGGCGTTGCTGCAGACCGACCTGCAGCGCGCAGACGACGGCTGCTGGACGGCGCAGCATGGGCCCTACCGTCTGGGGACGCACTTTCAGGCCATCTACAGCCTGTCGCACCACCGCGCCGTTGGCCACGAAGCCTTGCTGCGTGCCCATGACGACCAGGGCCGGCCGGTGCCTGCGCCGACCGTGCTGGCGTCGGCCGGCAGCCCCGAGGATCTGGTGTACCTGGATCGCCTGTGCCGGCTGGTGCATGTGGCCAATTTCGCCCGGGCTGCCCGGGGCGACCAGTGGCTGTTCCTGAACATTCATCCGGCGGTGTTCGTGCATGCCCCGGCGATGGGTGCGGGACGCTTCATGGAGATGCTGCTGCAGCGCTTCGGCCTGGCGCCTCAGCAGATCGTGCTGGAAGTCACCGAAGACATGGTGGGGCGAGACCAGGACTTCGAGCGGGCGGTCGCGCAGGCCCGCGGTCTGGGCTGCCTGCTGGCGCTGGACGATTTCGGGGCCGGGCATTCCAACTTCGATCGCGTCTGGCGCATCCAGCCGGAAATCGTCAAGCTGGACCGCAGCTTCGTGCGTCGCGCGGCCACCGAGCCGCGCATCGGGCGTATTGCCATGCAGATGGTTTCGCTGCTGCATGCCTGTGGCGCCATGGTCCTGATGGAAGGCATCGAGACGCCGGAGGAAGCTTATCTCGCGCTGCAGGCCGACGTGGACTTCGTGCAGGGCTACCTCTTTGGGCGTCCATCGCCCCTGCTGCACCTGCCGGGCGAACCCCAGCCGCAGATTGACGCGGTATGGGCTCGCTTCGATGCGCAATATGACGCCGACAAGCGGGCCGAGCGAGACAGGCTGGCACCCTATGCGAACGCCATCGGGCAGGCGGCCACCTTGCTGCAGTCCGGGTTGCCGCTGGAAGCGTGCTGCCGGGAGTTCCTGGCACTGCCGGGCGCCGAGCTGTGCTACCTGATCGACGAGCAGGGCCTGCAACTTGAGCACAATGTCACCTCCCCGCACTTCGAGGCGCTGCGTTCACCCCAGTTCGCCCCGTTGCGCGATTCCCGGGGTGCGCGCTGGGCGCGTCGCCCCTATTTCCGCCGGGCCATGGACAACTTCGGCCGGGTGCAGGTGACCCGGCCTTATCTCACCGTGCATGGCGCCCATCTGTGCGTCACCGTGTCGGTCAGCCTGCGCTGGAAAGGGCAGCTGGTGGTGCTTGGAGGCGACATTGCCTGGGAGCCAGACCCTCAACTGGGGTAAGCTGGCCGCGCCGAGCGCTTGCCCGACAGCCCCGACACCCCGCCATGTCCTCGCTGCCGCCAGATTCTTCCTCCGAGCCGCTGCCTGGGGGGCCTCCTTCGACCCATGCGCTCGATGCGCTGCCGGTGGGTACGCGGCTGCACGAGTTCGAGATCCGTGGGGTGCTGGGGGTGGGGGGCTTTGGCATCGTCTACCGGGCCTGGGACACGGCGCTGGAGCGCGAGGTGGCCATCAAGGAGTATCTGCCGTCGGCCCTGGCCGGCCGTGGAGACGGTGCCGAGGTGTCGCTGCGCTCCGCAGCCCATGCCGAGACCTATGCCACCGGCCTGCGCTCCTTCGTCAATGAGGCCCGGCTGCTGGCGCGCTTCGACCATCCCGCCCTGGTCAAGGCCTACCGCTTCTGGGAGGACCATCGCACCGCCTACATGGTGATGCCGTGCTACCACGGTCGCACCCTGCAGGACGTGCGGCGGGCCATGGATCGCCCCCCGGACGAGGCCTGGTTGCGGGCCCTGGTCGAACCGCTGCTGGGCGCTCTCGAGGCGCTGCACGCCCAATCCTGCTTCCACCGCGACATTGCGCCCGACAACATCCTGTTGCAGCCCGATGCCGCCGATCCGCTCGGGCCGGGGCGGCCGGTCCTGCTCGATTTCGGGGCGGCACGGCGCGTGATTGCCGACCGCACGCAGGACCTCACGGCCATTCTCAAGCCGGCCTTTGCGCCCATCGAGCAGTATGCCGAGGTGAACCACCTCCACCAGGGGGCCTGGACGGACCTCTATGCGCTGGGTGCGGTGCTCTACTACTGCCTCAGTGGCAAGGCCCCGCCGGCGGCCACCGCACGGGTGGTGCGCGACGACATGAAGCCCGCCACCGAGGTCGGGCGGGTGCTCGGCGAGGCTTTTCCAGGGCTGCGCTACAGCCCTGCACTCCTGCAAGCCATCGACGCGGCCCTGGCAGTGCGGCCCGAGGACCGACCGCAGAGCGTGGCCCAGTGGCGCGCGCTCTGGGAGGGCGAGGCCTTCGACCTGGAACTCGCACCGGCCCCGGCGGTGAGTGCGAGGGCGGCCCCGCCGCCGCCTGCCGCCCCGGCGCCAGGCGACTGGGCCTCCACCATCGTGCAGGAGGAGGACGACCTCAGGCCAGCCGGGCGCGCTGCATGGGCGGGGCGCAGGCTGGCTCTGGCGCTGGGGGCTGCGGTCCTGGTGCTGGGGGGCATCTTCTGGGCCTGGCTGCAGCCGAGAGGCGCACCACCCGTGATCCCGGAACAGGCGGTCACGTCACCGCCGCCAGCAATCACCGCGGCGACGCAATCGACGCAGACTGCTGAGGCGGCTGCGCCTTCCCGGTCCGCTCCCCCTGCGACGCCTGCACCCGCGGCAACCCCTGCGGCCCCGGCAACCCCGACGCCGCCTGCGACCACGCCCGCCGCCCGCGTGGCGCCGTCCACGCCCGCGGTCGCCAATGGCCCGTCCAGCCCCCGCGAGGCGTGTGGGCGCCGGGTGCTCCTGGCGCTGTGGCGCTGCCTCGAACAGCAATGCGCCACGCCGCGCTTCGCTCAGCACGCCCAATGCCGGGAGGTGCGTGAATGGCGCGAACGTCAGCGACCGGAAGGGGCACTATGAGCCCGCCGGTGTCGCTGTCCGAAGGGCGGGCCGCGATGGCCCTGCCGGAGGTCGGCATGGCTGCTCCTGTGACGGTGCTGGATCCGCAGCAGCTCGAGCAGCGCATGGGTCGGCGCCTCTTCTGGTTTGCCGTCCTGACCAGCATCCTTGGCGCCCTGGGCCTGGGCGCTTACCTCTGGTGGCAGGGGGCGCCACTGTTGAGCGCCATCCTGGGCACCTATGCCCTGGCCGCCGTGGGCGCAGGAGCGGTGGTCTGGGTCACCGGACGCGCCTACCGCGGCATCGCCGGTCTGGTCGTGGCCCTGGCGCTCACGCTCACGGCACTGACCTGGCTCATGGGGGGGTTGGCAGCGCCGACCGTGTGGTGGCTCGTGCTCCTGCCGCTGATGTGGATGCTTGCGGGCGCACGCCGGGAGGGCGTGATACTGGGAGCCGTGCTGCTGGCCGTCCTGGCCATCACGCCCTGGGGGGTGAGCCTGCTGGGCCTGCCCGACCTGTCGCCGACGCGGCCTGAAGAGCGCACGCTCAACGGCGGGGTGTGGGCGGCCTGCGCGCTCGTGTTGTTCGGCGCTTTCGTGCTCTACGCCCTCAAGCTGAGGCGCAAGCTCCAACGCGAACTCGGTCTGGCCCTGCAGGAGTTGCAGCGCTCGCGTGACGAGGTGCTGGCTGCGTCGCAGGTCAAGGCCCGGTTCCTGGCCAACATGAGCCATGAAGTGCGCACGCCCATCAACGGCATCCTCGGGGCCATCGAACTGCTGCGGGCCACCGCGCTCGACGCGCGCCAGCAGCAGATCGTCGCGCTGCAGCGCCAGAGCCTGGACACCCTGATGGCGCTGGTCAATGACGTGCTCGACTACACCAAACTCGGGGCCGGCCGCATGGAGATCGAGGCGGTGGAGGTGGACCTGCGCGAGCTGGTCTTCGATGCCCTCGAGCTGCACGCAGCAGCGGCGCACGAAAAGGGGCTGGAGCTGACCCTGGGCATGGCGCCCGAGGTGCCGACGGTGGTCCGGGTCGATCCGACACGATTGCGACAGATCCTGGGGCATCTGGTGTCCAATGCCGTGCGCTACACGGCCCGTGGCGGCGTGCATGTGCAGATCGGTGTGGCCCCGGAGGGCTTGTCCGAGGGGCGGGCCCGGCTGCGCCTGGATGTCCATGACACCGGCATCGGCATCCGCCCGGAGCAATTGCCCCGGCTGTTCGAGGCGTTTTCGCGCAGCGATGAATCCACCACCCGGGCACCGGGCGGCACGGGCCTGGGCCTGGCGATCTGCAAGGAGCTGGCCCAGCTGATGGGTGGGTCGGTGTCGGCGCGCAGCACCCCCGAGAAGGGCTCGACCTTCACGCTGGAGCTCACACTTGACCACATCGAGCAGCCGCCGGCAGGCTTGCCGCCCGGGGTGCCGTTGCACGTGCTGGTGGTGGCCAACTACCTGCGTCTGGTGCAGCATGTCGAGGCGGGCCTGCGCGAATTCGGCGTGAGCTACGAGATCCGGCCCGTGCCCCCGACGCAGGCCGAGTTGCAACTGCTGCGCGACCGCGGCGTCAATGCCATCCTGCTCGACGAGAAACTGCTGGGGGCGAGGGGCCATGACCGTCTGGAGCAGATGGCGCGCGAAGCCGGTCTGCCGGTACTGCTGATGCGCGGCGTGTCCAGCGACACCACGATGGGCATGCTCGATGGCGTGTTCGTGCTGTCCAAGCCGGTGCGCCCACACGCGCTGCACGACGGCCTGCGGTGGGCGCTGCACGCGCGGCGCCACAGCGGCCGGGCAGCGCTGGACCCACCGGTCGCACCGCCACCCACCTCCGAGCGTCCGGCCATGACGGGGCGTGTGCTGCTGGTGGACGACAACCCTGTGAACCAGGTCATGACCCAGGCGATGCTGGAGCGGCTGGGCCTGGCCGTCGTGGTGGCCGGGGACGGGCAGGAAGCGCTCAGGCGGTTTGCCGAGCAGACCTTCGACGTGGTGCTGATGGACGTGCAGATGCCTGTGATGGACGGCCTCACCGCCACGGAGAAGCTGCGGGCCATGGAGCGCCATGCCGGACGGGGCCGCACGCCGGTGGTGGCCGTCACCGGCAACCCCGAGCCCGAAGTGCGCCAGCGGGGTCAGGTGGTGGGCATGGACGACTTTCTGGGCAAACCCTTCACGCTCGACCAGTTGCAGCGCATGCTGTTGCGCTGCCAGCCCGAGCTCCTGCCCGAGCGGGCCACGGCCCCGGGCGACCTCGACGCGGTCTGAGGAGGCGCTTCAGAAACCTGCGCGAGGGGTGGCCAGGACCGAGAACAGTCGCACGCCCTCGTCCCCCTCGAACCAGAACGACAGCACGGCCTGTGCTTCGTCGGGGAGCGCGCACCCGTGGTCGGGCCTCATGGCGCGCGCAGCCTCTGAGTTTCAGGGTGGCGTTCCATGTAGAGCGCCACGTAGGAGCACAACGGATTGACCTTCAGCCCCTGCTCTTTTGCATGATCGAGCGCGGCCTGGACGAGATGGGCCGCGACGCCACGCCCGCGCAGCGCCGACGGCACCAGGGTGTGGGTCATGTGCATCACTCCGTCAGAGAGTTGGTACTCGGCCACGCTCAGGTGGCCATCGACCAGGCTTTCGAAGCGCCGGGCGGTGTCGTTGTGGATGACCTTCACGTCCATGGGGTCGGCAGGGTGTGGAATCGGTCTGCCATGGTGCCATGTCCGCATGAGTGTGAGGAAAACAGGGGGTTTTTCGATGGACACACTCACCGCCTTGCGCGCACCATGGACGCCGTGGATCCGAACCGGAGCTGAATGACGGTTCGGGCACGGAGGTGCATGATGAACGAGCTGACGAACCCGTCCTCATCCGCTCATCCGCGGTTTCGCACACTGCTCTACCGCTACTGGTTCTTTGCCTGGCTGTTCCGCGACGTGGCGCGCGGCAACGTCTTCGAGCGCTCGGCGGCATGGCGCCACAATCGCGAGCAGGCCCGCTGGCTGCCCACCTACATGCGACGGTGGTTGACGCTCGGGGCGAGCTTCTTTCTGGTTGGTGCGCTGATCGAACTGGCCGGCGGCGCGGCCTTGCTGGCCGCGCTGTTCTTCGTGCCCTCAGCCCTCAGCGTGCCGGTCAATGCCGTGATCAGCGTGGCCTGGCTGGGCCTGAAGCTGCTGCCACACCCGCTCTAGCACTGCAGGCCACACGGCTCTTTGGCACACTCGGGGTCATGAGCACTCTGACCCCTTCGCGCACCCTGGGCCGCAGCGGCCTGAACGTCACGCCCATCTGCCTGGGCACCATGACCTTCGGCCAGCAGGTCGATGAGGCCACCGCCCACCGCATCCTTGATCGCTCGCTCGAGCTGGGCATCAATTTCCTGGACGCTGCCGAGATGTACCCCGTGCCGCCCTCGGCTGAGCGCTATGGCGACACCGAACGCATCCTGGGCAGCTGGTTCGCCTCGCGCCCCGGCGCACGTCAGAAGGTGGTGCTGGCCAGCAAGGTGGCCGGCCCGGTGCGCGGCTATGAATGGATCCGCAATGCCAGCCCCGATCTCAAGACCTCTGACATTCTGAAGGCCTGTGATGACAGCCTCAAGCGCCTGCGCACCGATGTGATCGACCTCTACCAGATCCACTGGCCGGTGCGCAACGTGCCGATGTTCGGCGCCATCTACTTCGACCCGGCCCGCGAGAAGCCCGGCTCGTCCATCCACGAACAGCTCGATGCCCTGGGGCGCCTCGTGCGCGAGGGCAAGGTGCGCGCGATCGGCTTGTCGAACGAAACCCCCTTTGGCGTGGCCGAGTTCGTGCGGGTGGCCGAGCAGCACGGCTTGCCCCACATCGCCACCGTGCAGAACCCGTACTGCCTGGTCAACCGTTCGGTCGAGAACGGCCTGGACGAGGTGATGTACCGCCACGGGGTGTCGCTGCTGGCTTACTCTCCACTGGCCTTCGGTCTGCTCACCGGCAAGTACGACAAGGCCGGCCTCACAGGCGGCGCTTCGGGGCGGCTGGCCGAGTTCGAATCGATGCGCAAGCAGCGCTGGGGCCGCCCTGAAGCGCTGGCCGCGGCGCGGCGCTACAACGCGCTGGCCCGCGAGCATGGTCTGTCGCCCACGCAGATGGCCCTGGCTTTCTGCTATACGAAATGGCAGGTGACCAGCACCATCATCGGCGTGACCAGCGTGGCGCAGCTGGAGGAAGACGTGGCCGCCTGGGGCACCGTGCTCTCGCCTGAGCTGCTGGAAGCCATCGACCGCATCCGCTGGGAGATGCGCGACCCCGCCCAGTGATTCCATGGCTCGCCACGTCAGCGAAACCCCTGCCACCCAATGGCTGCGCCGTCAGGGGGTGAGCTTTTCCGAACACGTCTACGACTACGTCGAGCATGGCGGCACGGCCGAATCGGCGCGTCAGCTCGGTGTCGATGAGCACTCGGTGATCAAGACCCTCGTGATGCAGGACCAGGACGCCAAGCCGCTCATCGTGCTGATGCACGGCGACCGGCAGGTGAGCCTGAAGGCCCTGGCGCGCGAGATCGGCGTGAAGAAGGTCGAACCCTGCAAACCCGAAGTGGCCGAGCGCCACAGCGGCTACAAGGTGGGCGGCACCTCGCCCTTCGGCACGCGCAAGGCGATGCCGGTGTACGTGGAGGCCAGCATCCTGGACCTGCCGCGCATCTGCATCAACGGTGGGCGCCGCGGCTACCTCGTGGGGATCGATCCATCGGTACTTGTCCGCGGTCTGGGCGCGCAGCCGGTGCGCTGCGCCGGTGCAGAATAGGCGCCTGACACATTCCGGAACATTCTCAGACCTTCCATGGAGACTGCCTACTCCCTGGCCGCCATCGTGGCCGGCTACCTGCTCGGCTCGTTGTCGTTTGCCGTCATCATCAGCCGGCTCATGGGCCTGCACGACCCACGCACCTACGGCTCGGGTAACCCTGGTGCCACCAATGTGCTGCGCTCGGGCAACAAGGCGGCGGCCATCCTGACCCTGGCCTTCGACGCGCTGAAGGGTTACGTGCCAGTGGTGCTGATCCTGCTGTTCGGTGAGCCCTACGGGCTGGGCGCCGGCACGGCCGCCCTGGTGGGCGTGGCGGCTTTCGTCGGGCATCTCTGGCCGGTGTTCTTCAAGTTCGAAGGCGGCAAGGGCGTGGCCACGGCGGCTGGTGTGCTGCTGGGGATCAACCCCTGGCTGGGGCTGGCGACACTGCTCACCTGGGTCATCATCGCGGTGTTCTTCCGCTACTCCTCGCTGGCCTCGATCACCGCAGCCGTCTTCGCTCCCTTCTATCAGCTGCTCATCTGGGGGGCCGGGCCGGTGGCGGGGGCCGTCCTGCTGATGAGTCTGTTGCTGATCTGGCGTCACAGTGCCAACATCCGCAAGCTGGTGGCCGGCACCGAAAGCCGCATCGGTCAGAAGGCCGCCCCGGGTGCCGCGGCGCCGGCCGGCGGGGCACGGCACCAGCGCAAACGCCATTGAAGAGAGGGCACGGTCATGGTGCAACGCTTCCACGTCGGCGAGCGCCTGTCGGAGATCGCCGTGCACAACGGCACGGTCTACCTGGCCGGCCAGGTGCCCGATGACGCCACCCAGGACATCCGTGGCCAGACCACGCAGGTGCTGGCCATGATCGACCGCCTGCTGGCCGAGGCCGGCAGCAGCAAGGCGCGCATCCTGATGGCGCAGATCTTCCTGGCCGACATGACCGACTTTCCCGGCATGAATGAAGTCTGGGATGCCTGGATCGGCGAGGTGCCGGGCCACGCGCCACCGCGGGCGACCGTGCAGGCCCAACTGGCACGGCCCGAGTGGCGCATCGAGGTGGTGGTCACGGCGGCGGCCTGAGCCGCCGGTGACGCAGGGAGCAGCATGGGGCCGCACGACGACGCATCCGGCCTGCAGGCTCCCGACTCGGGGCTGACCCGCTCGCCCGCACTGCTGCGCCACGTCTTCGAGACGAGCCCGGACTGCATCACGCTCACCGAGCTGAGCACCGGCCGCTACGTGATGGTGAATGCAGAATTCACGCGCATCACCGGCTACGAACCCCAGGACGTGATCGGCCGCACGTCGGTCGAACTGGGCATCTGGGTGGATCAGCAAGATCGGGATCTCCTGGTGCAGGCGATTGCCCGCGATCAGGCCGTGCGCGACCTGATGGTGAGTTTCCGTGCCAAGAACGGGACGGTGCTGAGGATGCTCGTCTCGGGCTCGTGCTTCGAATGGGATGGCAAGACCTTTCTCGTGCTCAATGTGCGGGATGTCTCGGCGATCGAGCGCACCCGGCAGGAACAGCAGGCTATCTTGCAGAACGCATCCATCGGCATCGCCTTCACGCGCGACCGGGTCTTCCTGCATGCCAACCCACGCATGGAGGAAATCTTCGGCTGGCCCCTGGGGACGATGACGGGCCAGCCGGGGTCCGTGGTGTGGTGCAACGACGAGGACTACCAACGCATCGGCCGGGAGGCCGGGCCTGTGCTGGCGCGCGGCGAGGCCTTCGAGACCGAATCGTTGATGGTGCGGCGCGACGGCGGCACGATCTGGTGCCGCGTGCGCGGTCGCGCGGTCGATCGCGTACGGCCCGCGGAGGGGGGCACCATCTGGATCGTCGAGGACATCACCGAGCGCAAGCGCTTCGAGCAGGAGTTGTCGGCCGCGCGCGATGCTGCGGAGGCGGCCAGCCGCGCCAAGAGTGCCTTCCTGGCGAACACCAGCCATGAGCTGCGCACGCCGCTGCACGGCCTGCTGGGCATGGCCCGCCTGGCCTTGCGCACCGACATCGACGAGCAGCGTCGCTACGACTACCTGCAGCGCATCCATGAAAGTGCCCAGGTGCTGCGCGATGTCATCAGCGACATCCTGGACTTCTCCAAGATCGAGGCCGGCCAGCTCGACATCGAAGTGGCGCCTTTCGACCTTCCGGCCCTGCTGGCCGCCCTGGAGCGCACGCATGGTGAGATCGCTCAGTCCAAGGGGCTGAACCTGCGCCTGCAACTCGCCCCTGACCTGCCGCTCACGGTGCGGGGCGACGCGGTGCGTGTGCGTCAGATCCTGGGCAACTATCTCTCCAATGCCATCAAGTTCACCGATCGGGGCGAGGTCACCCTGGCGGCGGCGCGTGCCGGGGAGGGGCGGGTCCACTTGAGCGTGAGCGATACCGGGCCCGGCATTGCGCCGCAGCAGCAGGTGCGGCTCTTCCGCCCCTTCAGCCAGGGGGATGTGTCCACCACGCGTCGCTATGGCGGGACGGGTCTGGGCCTGTCGATCTGCCGCGAGCTGGCCGAACTGATGGGCGGCACGGTCGGCGTGCACAGCGAGCCGGGGCAGGGCAGTCGTTTCTGGGTTGAGCTGCCCTTGCCCACTGCCGAAGATGTGCCACGCACGCCCTCGGTGGACGAACAGGCGCCTTGCCTGAGCGGACGGCGCGTGCTGCTGGTGGAGGACAACCCCGTCAACCTGCTGATCGGCGTGGCCATGCTGGAGCAGTGGGGCCTGGACGTGGCCCACTGCGGCGATGGTCGTGCGGCCATTGCCGCCGTGCAGTCGGCGGCCCAGGAAGGCCAGCCCTACGCCGTGGTGCTGATGGACCTGCAGATGCCCGTGATGGGGGGCATCGATGCCGCGCGTGAGCTGCGCCGCCAGTTCAGCGCCACCGAGCTGCCCATCATCGCGCTGACGGCTGCGGCGCTGGTGTCCGAGCGCGAGGCGGCCGCAGCGGCGGGCATGAACGACTTCCTCACCAAGCCGCTGGATGCGGTGGTGTTGCATCGCATGCTGTGCCGCTTCCTGCATGCCGACGACAGCGCGCAGGCATCGACGCGGACGGCATCGGACTGACGATCAGTCGATCTGCAAGCCCAGGGAGCGCGGGTCGCCGCGGCCTTGACGCACGAGCGTGGGCTCGGCCGCGCTGAGATCGATCACGGTCGTGGCTTCGGCGGGGCACGCGCCCGCATCGACCACGGCCTGGATCTGCTTCTGGAAACGTTCCCGGATCTCGTGCGGGTCGTTCAACGGGGTGGTTTCACCGGGGGCGATCAAGGTGGTGGCCAGCAGCGGCTGGCCAAAGACCTCCAGCAAGGCCTGGGTCACGCGGTGATCGGGGACACGCAGACCCACCGTGCGTCGCGAGGGGTGCGACACCCGCCGCGGCACTTCCTTCGTGGCCTCCAGGATGAAGGTGAAGGGCCCGGGCGTGGCCAGCTTCATCAGGCGGTACTGGCGGTTGTCCACGCGGGCGTAGCTGGCCAGCTCCGACAGGTCACGGCACAACAGCGTGAGATGGTGCTTCTCGTCCACCTCCCGGATCCGTCGAAGGTTCTCGGCCGCCGCCTTGTCGTCGAGGTGGCACACCAGGGCGTAGCTGGAGTCGGTCGGGATGGCGGCAATGCCACCCCCATGCAGGATCTGCGCCGCCTGCTTCAGCAGCCGGGGCTGCGGGTTGTCAGGATGGACTTCGAAATACTGGGCCATGGCGACATTGTCCTCTCCCATCGACAATGGTGCGCCATGAAGCCCACCGAACCCGTCTGGACCCGGCTGCCGGGATTCGATGCGCAGGCGGCGCGAATGGGGCTGGGCTCGCGCGGCGAAGGTCACTGGATCTGCTTCCAGCGACCCTGAGTCTTCGCCGGGCGTGCCGGATCGCGGGCGGCTTCGACGCTCAGTGCTTGTGGTGGCCGCCGGCGTCATGGCCCTTCGCGGGCGCGGCACGGACGGCTTCCACCTGCACCTCGACCGTGACGGTGCCCGCCTTCTCGAAGGTCAGCACCAGCGGCAGCTTCTCGCCCGCCTTCAGCGGTGAGGCAAGGCCCATGAACATGATGTGCAGGCCGCCCGGCTCCAGCGCCACGGTCTGGCCGGCCGGCACGTCGATGGCAGCCACTTCGCGCATGCGCATGATGTTGCCTTCCATGCGCATGCTGTGCAGTTCGGTGCTGGCCACACGGTCGGCCGGCGCGGCGGCCGACAGCAGGCGGTCGGCGGTGGTGCCGCGGTTCTCGATCTTGAGGAAGGCCCCGCCGGCCTTCTGGCCGGGCACGGTGGCACGGGCCCAGGGGTGGTCGATGGCCAGGTCGCCGACGCGGTAGTCATGCGCCATGGCGGGCAGCGCCAGGGTCAGCGTGCCGGCGACGATCAGCAGCGTGCGGCGGGTGAGGGACAACAGCTTCATGAACACTCCTACGGGTTGAGAATGATTGTGAACTCAGGCCGTCACACGGGGTGAGCGGCGACGCAACAACACCATCAGGCCTTCGGCCATGCCATAGACCAGCAGGCTCCAGGCGAACACCGGCTGGGCCCAGGCCAGCGCGGCCATCAGCAGCCACAGGCCCACCGGCACGGCACGCCAGCCGGACGCCGGCATCGTCGGGATGGGCAACCAGCCGCTGGCGGGGCGGCGCAGCCAGGCCATGCGCAGGCCGGAGACCACCGCGCCGACACAGCCCAGCGCCACCAGGATCAGCACGGCCTGGTTCCACAGGCCGAACTCGCCGCGATGGAAGGGAATGCCCACCGCGGTGGCGCGGGCCATCAGCGGCATGTCGTCCCAGCCTGCGGCGAACAGCGCGTGCCCACGGTAGGCATCCAGGGCCAGCACGAAGCGGCGCGTGGGCTGGCTGCGGTCGAAGTTCTCGGCGCGCCACACCCCTTCGGGGCCGCGCGGCGGCGTCAGCATCATCGCAATGTCGGGCGCCTGCGAACGCGCCGCGTCCCAGGCGGCCTGCCAGGTCAGGGGGGCGCGGCCGTCGGCGGGCAGGGCGCTGGACAGGTCTGCCGGTGGCCGCAGCGCCGACTGGCCCAGGGCTTGCTGCGCGGCGCGGAAGCGCTCGCCGGTGTGGGCCGACCAGGTGAGGCCGGTGACCAGGATCACCGCCAGCACGGTGCTCATCAGTACTCCACCGGTGGTATGCCAGCGGCGCCATTGCAGCCGCTCAGGGCCCGGGCCGCGCAGGCGCAGCGACGCTCCCAGCGCGCGCAGGCCGCTGCGTGGCCACCACATGGCCAGGCCGGTGAGGAGCATCACCAGCAGCCAGCTCGCGGCGAGCTCGATCAGCCAGCGCCAGCCTTCGCCTTGCAGCAGCGAGGCGTGCAGCTTGCGCGCCCAGTGGCGGTAGCGCTGCATTTCGTCGAGCGCGCCCACCACCTCGGCGGTGTGCGGGTTCACATAGACGATGCGCCCGGCAGGCAGGCCATCGGTGCGTGCGACGACGGCGGGGTCGGCGCCAAAGTGAACCTGGGTGGTGTCGCCCGGTCGGTGGGCGGGCACGACGAAGCGCAGCGGGCGCGAGGCCTCGGTTGCCTGAGCCGCAGCCACCTGGGCCTCCAGCGGCTGCAGGCCTGCGGTGGGTGCAACGTGGTCGAGATGGCCATGGCGCAAGGCTTCGACTTGCGGTGTGACAACATAGAGCAGTCCCGTGAGGGCGGCGACGATCACCAGCGGGGCCGTGATCAGGCCGGCCCAGAAATGCAGTCGCCAGAAGATGCGGTGCAGCGCTGCGCGTGCAGTGGTCGATGTGTGAGAGACAGATGTCATCGCGGCCTCGCTCACTGGGTCCAGCGCAGCTCGGTGTGCAGCGTGCGGCCGGGGTAGGGGTGCGACTGCCAGGCGCGCTGGTCGGTCAGGTTGTCGATGCCCACGGCCCACTCAAGCTGGGGTTGCAGCTTGACGCTCGCGCGCCAGTCGAGCTGCGTCACGCGCGAGACGCCGCCGTAGACATCCGGTTGCACGTCGAGGTTGTAGACGTCGTTGTAGGCGCGGCCGCTGTAGCGCAGGCCCAGGCTGGTGCGCCACAGGTCGTTGGGGCGCCAGGCGGCCAGCAGTGCGCCGCGGGACTTGGGCACGCGCAGCCAGTAGGCGCCCACGCTGCCGGGGTCGCGGGTGTTGGCGGTGACGATGCTGCGCGTGAAGGCCAGATGCCCTTCCAGGTCCAATCCGCGCACGAAGACGTTTTGCTGCATCCCCACGAACTCGATGCCGCGGGTGCGCACACGGTCGACGTTGGACACGCGCGTCACGCTGGGCACCACGGTGGTGTCGCTCTGGCGCAGGATGGCATCCTTCACAACGTCCTGGAACAGGGACACGCGCAGACGGTGTGCCACCCCGCTGTGCTCGGCCGAAAGTTCGACGGCGGTGGAGCGTTCGGGCCGGAGGTTGGGATCGCTCACGATCACGCTGGTGCCGGTGGCCGTGCCGTTGTAGAGCTCTTCGACGTTGGGGAAGCGCACGCCGTGGCCGGCACTGGCCTTGAGCAGCCACTCGGGTGTGGCCCACCAGGCCAGCGAGGCCTTGGGCGAACGGCCATTCAGGCTGCGTTCGCCATAGACGGTGGTCACGCCGTTCGAGGTGAGCTGTTCGCCATCGTGGGCGCGGAAGCGCTCGACGCGCAGCCCCAGCGTGAGCTGCAGGTCTTCGCGCAGGGTCCACACGTCCTGCGCGTAGGCGGCGGTGATCTCGGTGCGGCCCCGGTAGTACTGGGCCCGCGTACCGCCGCCACTGCGCCAGTCACTCACGTTGTCCACGGTCTGATCCAGCCGGTAGCCATTGCGGTGCAGCCCGAAGGTCAGGGCATGGTGCCCGTCACCGAAGTCGCCAGGCGTCGGGGTGTAAGCCGCCTGTGCTTCCATCGTGTGCCAGCCGGTGCCGTCGCGGCGGGTGAGGGTGCCCGGGCCGCCCAACGCGGCCACCGGGTCGGGTTGGCTGGCCTGGCGTGCATCGTCGCGGCCGATGCGGTAGAGCGAGGCCACCAGCGAGCCGTTCCAGCCGGTGGCGTGGCGAGTCTTCACCGTGAAGCCCGATTGCCAGTGGGCTTCATCGCGCTGCGATGGGGCGAAGGCCGTGGTGGGAATCGTGTACTGGTAGGTGCCGTCGGTCACGGTACCGGACCACACCGGGTTGCCGTTGACGTCGCGCAGGAAGGTCCGGTTGCGGGTGACGGAGTCGTTCACCCAGTAACCCACGAAGGCGCTGGCCTGCAGGGTGGGCGTGAGGTCCTGGCCCACCTGCAGCTTGATCGTGTCCTGCTGCGTGCGGTCGATGGCGCCGCTGTTGGCCCCGAAAACGGCGCGCGGTCGGCCCAGTGGATCGGTGTCGTAGCGGATGCCGGTGACCGGCGTGCCGGCCGTGCCGGGCGTGAGCGTGGTGCTGGTGTGGTACTGCATCGGCTGCGAAGTGCTGTCCTGGTGGTTCAGGTGCAGCGCGTACCACAGACCGCTGTCCAGCCGCGAGGCGATGCGTGCGCTGAACTGGTGGCCGTCGTAGTGGCCGCTGTCGCCATAGGCTGAGAACTGCTGGCGGTGGCCGCCCAGTCGGGCCGAAGCCTCGAAGCCCTGCGGAACGCGCTCGTGCACCACCACCGTGGTACCGATGGAGTTGCCGGGGTAGAGCGCCGAGTAGGGTCCGTAGAGCATGTCCACCCGCTCGATGGATTCGGGCGTGAGCATGTTCCAGCGCGGCGCATCGAAGCGCCCCAGGAAGTTCGACAGCAGGTAGCCGTCCACATACACCAGCGCCCGCGAGGGTTGCAGGGTGCCGAAGTTGCGCCCGCCGATCAGCGCATTGCGGTCGCCGATGTAGCGCTTGCGGATCGTGGTGGCCGGCAGGTAGCGCAGCGCGTCCTCGGGGTTGACGAGGTTCTGGTCGCGCAGCTGCTCGGCCGTCTTGCTGGCCGTGGTCTGCGGCAGTGTGGGGTCGAGTTCGGCGCGCTGGCCGGTGACGACCACCGGAGCCAGCGAGGTATCGGTCGCCACGCCCTGGGCGAGGGCGAGGGAGCAGGGGGCTGCAGCGGCCAGTGCCGCAGCAGACAAGGCAAGGGTTCTCACGAAAGATCCTGAACGAGAGGGAGCGCCCCACAAGGGCGGGAGCGCGGACAAGGCCCGGGCAGACCGGGCCCCGCGAACGAACGGGCGATCAATGCCGGTTCAGTTCAGGATCGGAGGGGCGTGGTGCAGACGTGCGGCCCACCGGGCCGCGGCATCGAGGGCCGCACGCGGCGGCGCCGTGGCCGGCGGGGGCAGGCCCGCGAGTGAGGAGGGCAGGGTTTCGATGGTGGGCGAAGGGCCCGGGGCTGCATAGGCCACCACGCCGGTCAGCACGCAAGGGTCACTGCCGGGGGCGGCGCTGTCGGAATGGCTGCCGTCGTCCAGGTCGGCGGCGTCGCCAAGGACCTGGCCGGCGGCGTCCAGCACCACGGTCTTCACGCCATAGACCGTGCACACCTCCACCAGCGTCTTGCCCTGGGCCTGGGCTGCACCCACGGCCAGCAAGGGCAGAGCGGCCTTGAGCAGCAGCATCAAGGCCAGCCAGCACAGGCTCAGGCGGTGGGGCGACAACATGGGGTCGGATTGTGCCTCAGCCGCTCAAGGGGCGGCCCCGGGCAGCTGCAGCCGGGAGCGGGCCAGCTCGTCCTTCAGCCTGCGTCGCAAGGCCTGGAGCGGCGGCCAGTCGTGCAGGGTGGGTGGGTAGACCAGGCACAGCGTCTGGGTGTGGCCGGCCGGCAGGCTCAGCGGCGACAGCCGCACCAGCCGGCCGTCCTTCAGGCGTCGGCCGCCTGCAGCATGAAGCCTGCATCGTTGAAGGTCGCCACCTCCTGCACCGTCACGCGCACCCCCGCCTGGGCGAACCAGCGCCGCCAGAGGTCGCCGTACCCCAGCAGAGGCTCGTCGGCCAGCGCCGCATCGCCGCGGCCGCGCAGTCGCTGCGCCGCCGCTGGCGCGCCCACCAGGCGGCCGGGCGCGAGCGACTGGACCGGGCCCGCCGCGGCCTGGGAGACGGGGCCGCCTGGTGGTGATCGACACGGTTGGTGGGTTTTGTCACAAATTGCAAGTCCAGGGCCATCCCAATCCATGCCATAGTGCACCCCCTCGCGCCTGGCCTTGTGCCGGGCGCTCGACCGTGGACCCAAGACTAGGAAGCATTTGATGACCAAATCCGATCTGATCGATGCGATCGCCGCCGATGCCGACGTGAGCAAGGCCTCTGCCCAACGCATGCTCGACGCCGTGGCCCAGCACATCACGCAGGCCCTGGCCAAGGGCGAGACCGTGGCCTGGGCCGGCTTCGGCACCTTCGCGGTGTCCGAGCGTGCCGCCCGCACCGGCCGCAACCCGCGCACCGGCGAAGAGATCCAGATCGAGGCCTCCAAGGGCGCCAAGTTCAGCGCCGGCAAGGCCCTGAAGGATGCACTGAACGGCCGCTGAGCCGCTGGCGGGGCCCTGGGCTTCGCCTCTCTCGCACCGACAACGGCCGGCTTCGCTGGCCGTTGTCGTTTCCAGGTGTGACAAAGTGGTCGGCCCTCGCCGTTCGGCGGGCCCTGCGGGCCGGCCATCGGCCGCGTGTCTGAGGCCGGCCAGCCTTTCTTAAACTGGCCTGCCGGAACACGCCACCGATGCCATGGAACACGTGGATTTCATGCACCTGCTGCGCCTGAGCGAGCAGGCCTGCGAGTCCGATGCCAAGGGCTACCGCCGCAGCGTGTGGTGGTTTGCGGTGCTGGGCTATGCCGTGGTCATCGTGCTGGCGCTGGTGGCTGTGGGCGTGCTGGGTGCGGTGGCCTGGGCCGTGGCCACTGGCCGCCCGGGCGGCTGGATGATCTGGCTGGGCCTGGTGGCCCTGGCCCTGCTGTGGGTGACGGTGCGCGCGCTCATGACACGCTTTCCGGCGCCCGAGGGCTACCGGGTCACACCTGAAGACGCTCCCGAACTGTTCAAGGCCATCGAACGCTTGCGCCGTGCGGTGAAGGGCCCGCCCATCGACGAGGTCGTGCTCGATGCCAGCTTCAACGCCGCCATCCTGCAGCGGCCTCGCCTGGGGTGGCTGGGGCACACCAACCACCTCATCATCGGCTGGCCACTGATGTGTGCGCTGGAGCCGCGCCGGCTGCTGGCCGTGATCGCCCACGAGTACGGCCACCTGCGCGGCGAGCATGGCAAGTTCTCGGCCTGGATCTACCGCACGCGCTCGGCCTGGTGGCGCCTGCAGCAAAGCTACGAGGCCGACGAAGGACCGGTGCCCTGGCTGGTGCGGGGCTTCCTGTCGTGGTATGTGCCGCGCTTCAACGCGCGCACCTTTGCGCTGGCCCGCCAGGACGAATACGAAGCCGACCGCGTGGCCGCCCGCCTGTGCCGCCCCGAGGTGGTGGGCCAGGCCTGGGTCGAGATCGAGATCAAGTCGCGCTGGTACCACGAGGTCTACTGGCCGCGCCAGTGGCAACGTGCCCTGAAGGAAGAGCGCCCCGACCCCATGCCGCATGCCGACATGGCCAGCGGCCTGCTGCATGGGCCCGACGAAGCCTACGCCACGCGCGCCTTGCGCGAGGCCCTGGCGCGCCTGCCCAGCTATGACGACACCCACCCGGTGCCGCGCGACCGCCTGGCCGCGCTGGGCGTGCGCCCGGAGGTGCCGACCTGGTCCAAGGCGCCTTCCATCGCGCTGCTGGGCCGTGCCGCGCCCCTGGCGGCGCGCCACTTCGACCGACAGTGGTGGCAGGACACGCGTCGCGACTGGGAGCACCACCACCGCCATCTGCGCACCTGCCGTGACCGTGCGCGCGACTTCCGTGCGCGCGCTGCCGACCTGCAGGCCGATGAGTGGGTGGACTGGGCCGAGTGCCTGGAGCAGCTCGGCCGCGACGACCATGCGGCCCTGTACGAGCAGGCGCTGGAACGCGAGCCCGGGCACGCACGCGCCCTGCTGCGCCTGACCATCGCCCGCCAGGGCAGCACCCATCCCGAAACCCTGGTGCTGGCCGAGCGCCTGCAAGCCCGGCACCCGCAGCACGGCTACGCCGCCTGCCGGCTGGCGCTGGACCACCTCGACCGGCTCGACCACACCGGCAGCGACCTGGCCCCGCGCGACCCGGCCGTGCGCCGCACCTGGCGCGAACGCCTCGCGCACTTCGAGAAGCTCGAAGCCAGCGCCTGGGAATCGGTGACGGCCACCAACCCCTGCGAACACCTGGTGGCGCCCGACTGGACCGAACTGGAGCGCCGCTACGTGATCGACGAACTGATCCGCCTGCGCGAGGTGTCGGCTGCCTGGGTCGGTGGCAAGACCGTGCCCGAACTGCCCGGCCGGGTGTACCTCGTGCTGTTCATCCAGATGCGCCGCACCGACGAGGCCCGCGGCCACGAGCTCGTCCAGCAGCTCATGGAAAGCCTGCCCTTCCCAGGGCGTCTGCTGGTGACGGTGGTGGACCTCTTCGTGCGCGAGGCTGATGTGCGAGGGAGTGCGGCGCAGGCGTTCTATCGGCGCCAGCGCAGCCGCTGACTCCTCAGCTCATCTGGTTGGCGACCCCGGCGGCCACATGCCCCGACGGCACGTGCGGTGCGGCGTTCTCGACGTGGCGCATCTGGTCGTCGAAGAAGAAGTCGGGCTCGAATTCGCGCAGGAATTCGCCCTTGGGCAGACCGCCCAGGAACATCGCCTCGTCCACCTCGATCTGCCAGTCCATCAGCGTGCGGATGGCGCGCTCGTGCGCCGGGGCACTGCGGGCCGTGACCAGGGCCGTGCGGATGCGCATGGCCGGCGTGCCCTCGCGCTGCAACTGGTGCAGGGCCTGCAGCAGCGGTTTGAAGGGGCCGGCCGGCAGCGGTGTGGTGGCGCGGTGGCTTTCGTGGGCCTGGAAGGCGTCGAGACCGTCGCTCTGGAAGACCTGCTCGGCTTCGTCGGAGAAGAGCACCGCGTCACCATCGAAGGCGATGCGCACCTCGCTGGGATGGGCGTCCGAGGCGCGCGCCGACAGCGGGTAGACACGCGCCGCCGGAAAGCCGGCGTCGAGCGCGGCGCGCACGTCGGCCTCGTTGGCTGACAGGAAGAGGTGAGCGTTGAGCGGGCGCAGGTAGCGGTAGGGTGACTGCCCGCGCGTGAACACGCCGCGCTGGATGGGCAGGCCATAGTGCTGCGCCGAGCGGAACACCCGCATGCCCGAGACGGGGTCGTTGCGCGAGAGGATCACCACCTCCACGCGCGGGGCGGCGCCGGCCCCCAGCCGGTTGAAGGCCAGCAGCTTGTTCACCAGCGAGAAGGCCACACCGGGCCGCGCGGGCACGTCCAGGCGTTGCAGCTGCAGCTGCATGTAGCTGTGGTCGTCCTGGGCCTCGAAAAGCTGGTTCTCCTCCTCGAAGTCGAACAGGGCGCGCGAGGAAATAGCCACGACGAGCTGGCCGGCAAGGGTCACGGGCATGGGGCGATGCTAGCGGACGGGGTCGGAGCCAGCGCCATCCACCGCACTGGCGGCCGTGGCGCCGGATGGCGCTGCCTGGCGGTCGAGCTTGTCCTCGATCTCGCCGAGCTGGGCGGCCAGCCCGTTGCCGGTGTCGGTGAGGGCCTGCCGCAGGCTGTCGTCCAGGCGACGGGTCTGGGCGCCGACTTCTCCCGAGACGGTCGAGACGTCCTGGCGCAACGTGGAGAGTTCCTGCTTCAGCCACTGGCGCAGCTCGGTGTAGCGTGAGGTTTCGGCCTTCTCGGCCAGGTCGCGTTGCTCGCGCGCCTCGTGCATCAGCCGACGCGTTTCGGCCAGCCGTTGCGCCTGCATCACCGCGATGTAGGTCAGGAAGGCGACGGCCTCGATGGCCAGCAGCGCCAGCAGGACCAGACCCAGCGGGGCCTGGGTGTGCGCAAACAGCAGGAAGACTTCCGTGGGCGCCACGATGGCGGGCCAGTTCAGGGCGGCAAACAGCGCAATCAGCGCCAGCACCAGGCCAAGCAGGACGGTGCGCAGGGACATCGGCTTCCTCCACAGGGATGACAGGCGCCGTCTGACGGCGCATCGGGCCACATCATGGCATGCTGCAGCCCCGAGTATCTCCTCAAGGCGGGGCAAGGAGCGTGATGGACCTGATGTCGATGCTGGCGCTGCCGGGTCTGTCCGGCCATGGGGTGGTGGTGCTCGCCTTCACGGTCGGGGTCTTTGCCGTGTTCGTGCTGGACCGCTGGCCCATCGCTTCGGTGTGCCTGGGGATCCTGGCCCTCCTGCCGGCCTTCTTCCTGGTGTTTCCACTGGAGGTGGAGGGGGCACCGCTGGCGCCGGCCCGCTTTTATGCGGGCTTTGGCCATCCCGCCCTGGTGGCCATCTGCGCGCTGATGGTGCTGGGGCAGGGCCTCGTCGTCACCGGAGCCCTCGAACCCGTGGCACGGCGGCTGTCGGGCCTGGTGGCCCAGCACCCGTTCCTGGCCCTGGCGGCGGTGCTGCTGGCGGCGGCGGGGGCCAGCGGCTTTGTCAATGACACGCCGGTGGTGGTGCTGCTGCTGCCGCTCCTGATGGCCGCGGCCCAGCGCGCCAAGACCTCGGCGGCCGGCCTGCTGATGCCGATGAACTATGCCGTGCTGATCGGCGGCATGGCCACCACGATCGGCACCTCGACCAACCTCATCGTGGTCAACCTGGCCCAGCAGCTTGGCATGCCCCCGGTGGGGATGTTGAGCTTCTATCCCCTGGTCGCGCTGGCGGCCGTGCCCGGGCTGCTCTATCTGTGGCTGGTGGCCCCGCGTCTCCTGGCCGGTGTGGGCGAACGCACGCCAGTGGACACCCAGGACGCCTTCGATGCCGAACTGCATGTCGAAGAGGGCGCCTGGCTGGAGGGCCGCACGCTGAGCGACGCCATGGCGGCCACCGAAGGCCGGATGCGTGTGCTCGAGTTGCGCGATGCCCAGGGGCGCGTGCGTGCCCGGCTGCCCACGGCGCAGTTGCGCGCAGGCGATCGGCTGGTGTTGCAGGACACGGTGGACAACCTCAAGGAGCATGAGCGCGTGCTCAAGGGGCGCCTGCATGGGCTGGATGACGACGAGGACTCCGACACCGATGACCCGCAGCGCAGGCCACGGCGCGCAACGGCCGTGGTGGCCCAGATGGTGATCACGCCGCAGTCCCCCCTGGTGGGGCGCAGCGTGCGCCAGCTGCGTCTGGCCGATCGCTATCGGCTGGCGGTGGTGGGGCTTCGGTCGGGCCGGGCGGCACCTTCGGTGTCCTGGTCGCGCCAGGAGGTGGCTGATCGCCCGCTTTCGGCCGGTGACGTGCTGCTGATGCAAGGGCCTCTTGCCGAGATGCAGGAGGCCCAGCGCGATGGCTTCGGCCTGCTGCTCGACTCACGTCATGTGCTGCCTCGCCAGGACAAGGCCTGGGTGGCGCTGTCCACCTTGGCCGCAGTGGTGGTGCTGGCCGTGACCAAGATCCTGCCCATCGAGGTGGCCGCGCTCGGCGGGGTGCTGGTCCTCCTGGCCAGCGGGGCGCTGGGCTGGCGCGACGTGGGGGCGTCCCTTTCGATGAAGGTGGTGCTGCTGGTGGCGGCCAGTCTGGCCCTGGGTGATGCGCTGATGGTGACCGGCGCCACGCAATTCCTTGCCCAGCAACTGGTGGCCCTGGCCGGAGCACTGGAGCCACGATGGGTGCTGCTGGGGCTGATGGGCCTCATGGGACTGCTCACCAACTTCGTGTCGAACAACGCGGCGGCGGCAATCGGCACGCCGCTGGGCTTCGAGATGGCGCGCCAACTCGGTGTGCCGCCCGAGCCCTATGTGCTGGCGGTGCTGTTCGGCTGCAACCTGTGCTACCTCACGCCGATGGCGTATCAGACCAATCTGCTCGTCATGAACGCCGCGGGCTACCGCTTCGCGGACTTCGTGCGCGTGGGCACGCCGCTGTTCCTCATCATGTGGTTCAGCCTGAGCGCCCTGCTCGTGTGGCGCCACGGGCTGTAGGCAAATGTAACGACTGTCGGCCGGCACCGACAGACGGGGCACGGCGGCAACCGACAGGCGTCCCGGACTTGCATGCCTAGAGTTCACTCACGGCCTTCGAATGCGAGGCCGACAGCAACCCAACAGATGAACTTGAAGGAGCACACCATGCAAGCGAGCCAACTGTTGCGCATCACGGCCTTGTCGGTGGCGCTGGGCGCCACCATCGTCGCCACGGGCTGCTCGGCCACGCCCACCCAGGCCAGCGCCGGTGAGGTGATCGATGACACCTGGATCACCACCAAGGTCAAGGCGGCCTTCGTCGAGGACAAGACCGTCAGCGCCCTCAACATCAACGTCGAGACTTTCCGGGGCACCGTCCAGCTCAGCGGCTTTGCCAACAGCGCCGCCGAAGTGCAGCGCGCCGGGCAGATTGCCAGCGGCATCAAGGGCGTCAAGGCGGTGAAGAATGACATCCGGCTCAAGCAGTCGGTGAGCTGATCTTTCGGAAAGGAGCGCCACCATGCTGCACTACGCCGTCGTCTTTTTCGTCATTGCCCTGATCGCGGCCGTCTTTGGCTTCGGCGGCATCGCCGCCGGCGCCGCGGGCATCGCCAAGATCCTGTTTTTCATCTTCCTCATCGGCTTCGTCGTATCGCTGGTGATGGGGCTGTTGAAACGCTAGCCGTTGCACGCGCCAACCCCTGCGGCCCGCCTTGCGCGGGCCGCGTGCGTTGGGCCTGCCGCCTCACTGGTCGAGCTTCCCGCACTCCCAGAAGATACGCGCCCGGCAGGTGCGGCAGATCTGCGGATCGAGGGTCTGGAAGATGCGGGCGATGGCCGTTCGCTTGTCGGGGTGGATGTGGTCGGGCCCCAGCGCCGCAGTGAAGCCCGTGCGCTCCCACATTTCCAGCACCTGCGGGCGGGGGCGATGGAAGTGCAGGTCCCCCCCCATGGCGCGCCGCGCTGCCAGCTCGGACTGCCACAGCTCGGCACCGGCCAGGTCGATGAAGTTCATGCTCTTGGCCATGACCAGCAGGTGCTTGGGCGCGTGAGGTGCCGTGCGCAGAGCATGCAGCGTATCCGCCACGTGCTGGGTGGCACCGAAGTAGATCGAACCCTCCATGCGCAGCAGTTTGAGCTGAGGGCATTCGGGCAGGCTGCCTTCCGGGTGGCCATCCACCACCTCGAAATGGCGGCCCTCCTCCATCGACGTGAAACCCATCGTTCGCATGGCGGGCTTGGCCGTGCGTTGCAGGTAGCTCATGAGCGAGGCGATGGTGCCCAGCAGGATGGCCATCTCCAGCCGGATGCTCACCGTGGCCAGCAGCGTGAGGGCGGCAATGCCGAACTCGGTGCGGTTGAGCAGGTACAGGCGCCGCCAGCGAGGCAGGTCGAGCAGGCTCCAGGCCACCAGCAGCAGCAGCCCGGCGATGGCCGCCATCGGGATCAGGGCCAGCAGCGGCGCGCTGAAGGCCACCACCCCCACCAGCAGCACAGCCGAGAACACGGCGGCCAGCGGCGTACGCGCACCGGCTTCGAGGTTGGGCATGGACCGGTTGAGTGAGCCGCAGCTCACATACGACGAGAAGAAGCCGCCCACCAGGTTCGACAGCCCCTGGCCCAGGAACTCCCGGTTGGTGTCGATGCGCTGGCCCGATCGCTGTGCGACGGCCTTGGCGATCGAGATCGATTGGCCGAGTGCCACGATGGTGAGCGCCGCAGCCAGGCCCAGCAGTTCGGGCAGCTGCTTCCAATCGATCGCCGGCACGGCAAAGGGCGGCCAGGGTGAGGGGATGGACCCCACCACCGCCACGTGCGCCCAGCCCAGCGCATCACCTTGCCGGTTGAGCACGGTGGCCAGCGCCGTGCCGGCCACCAGTCCGACGAGCATGCCCGGCCAGCGGGGGGTGAGATGGCGCACCAGCACGGCCGTGATCAGGGTGGTCAGCCCCACCAACAATGCGGTGAACTGCGTGTGCGAAATGCGGGTCGCCAGGTGCGCCAGCACGGCCGGCGTGCCCTGACCTTCCAGCGCCCCCAGGCCCAGCAGGTCACGCATCGCGTGCAAGGCAATCAGCAGCGCCGCGCCGCTGGTGAAGCCCATCAGCGCGGCGGGCGAGATGAAGTTCGCGATGGTTCCCAGTCGCAGGGCACCCACCAGCGTCTGCATCACGCCCACCAACACTGTCACCGCCAGGGCCAGCTGGATGTAGGCCGGGCTGCCGGCGGCAGCCAGCGGTGTGAGCATCGCAAACAGCGCCAGCGAGTTGGCGTTGGTGGGGCCAGACATCACATGCCGGCTGGAGCCGAACAAGGCGGCCACGATGCACGGCACGATGGCGGTGTAGAGCCCGTACTGCGGTGGCAGGCCTGCCAGCGTGGCGAAGGCGATGCCCTGGGGCAGCACCAGGACCGCGCCCAGCAAGCCCGCGAGAACGTCGGCCCGCAGGCTCGCACCGTTCACCTCGTGCACCCAGGAGCCGAACACGCGGGACAGGGCAAGGGCAACAGCGGGCGGCAAGGACAAGTTCATGCGGAGATGGGGCAACAAGGACGATCATAGGCGTTGCAGGCTCGCCGCAACCCATCCTCCGGGGGAATCACGGCGCGGCCGGCTTCTGCTAGGGTACGGCCCCGCGGGCTGACGTCAGATCCTGCTGGCAAAGGGAGAAGCATTCAATGACGCGCACTTCCAACAGATTTCCTCACCAGACCGTGGCGCTGGCGATGGTGGCGGCCCTGTTGCAGGCGGGCTGCGGCGGCGGTGGCGGCGACCCTGGCGCCTCTCCGTTTCCGGGCTCGGGTGGCAGCAGTGGGGGAGGCAGCATCCCGGCCTCGTCCCAGTCGGCCGGCCGTCTGGTGAACAGCAGTGTGAGCGGAGCCCTTCCCGAGCATTGGGTCGCCTCCACCTGCACGGCAGACCGTCAGCGCAGCTGGGTGCGCTCCATCGTGCACGAAAAGCACCTGTTCTACCGTCAGGTGCCCAATATCAACCCAGCCAGCTACACGGGAACGCCGCAGAACCTGTTCTACGAACTGACCCGGTTCGGCATCCCCAACAACCGCGACCGATTCAGTTTCGTGATTCCCCAGAGCACTGCGTCCGCCACCTTCGAGCAGGGGCAGGGCGTGGGCATCGGGGCGGCCTACGTCTACGATGGGCAGGGGCGCCTGCGGGTGGCCTACGTCGAGCCCGGTTCGCCCGCTGCCGGGCAATTCGACCGAGGGGCGCAGATCGTCTCGATCAACGGGGCCGCCGTGGGCAACAGCCTCACGTCGGCACAGATCGACGCGCTCTATCCCTCGGCAGCGGGCGGCACCATCGCCTTGCAGGTGCGCGCCACTCCCGCTGGCGTCACCCGTTCGATCACGCTCACCAACACGACCTACACCATCGCGCCGGTGAACCGGTCGCTGGTGCTGCCTGGCAACGTGGGCTACCTGCACTACACCGACTTCACCACGCCTTCGGGCCAGATCCAGCTGGCCGACACCTTTTCCACCTTCCAGACGGCCGGCATCGCCGACCTGATCATCGACCTGAGGTACAACGGCGGCGGCTACCTGGCCATCGCGTCGCAGCTGGGGCACATGGTCGCCGGCAGTCGGGGCGCCAATCGCACCTTCGAGCGGCTGGTCTACAGCGACAAGCGGGTCCGGGAGAACGTGTCGGTTCCGTTCTATCACCGACACCTCGACCTGCCGGGCTATACGAATCCACGTGCCGGGCAATCTCTGCCATCGCTGAACCTCTCCCGTGTCTTCGTGCTGACCACGGGCGACAGCTGCTCGGCCAGCGAGTCCTTCATCAATGCCATGAAGGGCGTGGACGTGCAGGTGGTCCAGATCGGTGGCACCACCTGCGGGAAGCCCTATGGATTCACCCGGTATCCCAACTGCACCTTCGCCTACTTCCCGATCGAGTTCGAGGGCCGCAACGACCGCAACGAGAGCTTTCCCGCCTCGGGGATCACACCCACGTGCGCGGTGCCTGACGACCTGGACGCCCCTCTGGGCCTTCCCGGTGAGGCACTGCTTGACGCGGCGCTCTCGTACCGGGCCACCGGCCAGTGCCCGGCGCTGGTCACGGCCCAATCGCGCACGTTGCCGCCGGGGGTGAAGGTCGGCTCTCCCGAGCCGGACTCCCCCCGACGCATCAAGCTCGTCACGCCGTGACAAGCTTCACTAGGCAGACGCGGTCGGGCTCGCTATCGTGTGGCCCGCATCCGGATCCGATCTGACCGAACTGCCGTGTGGAGAGTGTGTTTCCTGACCAGCAGCCCTCGCCGACTGTCGTCGGCCGACAAGGGACCTTGGCATCCCGATGAGCATCGGGTGCGCGAATGGGCCCAGTGGTTCAGCCAGCAGGGCTACCGCGTGGCCGTGCAGCACAGCAGCGGTGATCTCTACGACGGCAGCCGCCACATCGGCAACGTGACGGGCGGCCGCTTCAGGGGGTGAGGGTCACGGGCGCTGCCCCCCGGTGCAACGCCGGTGGCCCGCCAGATCGTGGCGGCTGGCCACGGCCCCGAACCCGGCCTGGGTCAGCAGGGCCTGCACGGCATCCGCCTGGTCGTGACCGTGCTCCAGCAGCAGCCAGGCGCCCGCGTGCAGATAACGGGCGGCGCCTGCGACGATGGTGCGAATGGCGTCCAGCCCATCGGGCCCGGAGCTGAGCGCCAGCGCAGGTTCATGCACCAGGGCGGCCAGGTGCGGGTCACCCTCGGCGATGTAGGGCGGATTGCTGACGACCAGATCGAAAGGCGCCTCACCCTCCGGCAAGGCCTGCCACCAAGAGCCTTGCAGGCCGCGCAGGCCGAGACCCAGCCGTGTGGCGTTCGACATCGCCACCTCCAGCGCCTGGGTGCTGAGGTCCACGGCGCTCACCTGCGCGTCGGGCCGGGCACGGGCCAGGGCCAGGGCGATGGCCCCGCTGCCCGTGCCCAGATCGAGCACGCGCGGCGCCGTGCGGCCCTCCAGGGCCTCCACGGCCCACTCCACCAGCACCTCGGTATCGGGCCGCGGTACCAGCACCTCGGGGCCCACCTGCAGCATCAGGCCGTGGAATTCCTTGCGCCCCAGCAGGTAGGCCACCGGCTCGCCCGCCCGGCGTCGCTGCAGCAAGGCGTGGTAGCGCTGTCGCTGCGGTTCGTCGATCCGGTCGGTGTCATGCGCCCTCAACCAGGCGCGGGCTTCGCGTTCACCCAGCCCCAGCACCTCGGCCAGCAGCAGCTGGGCATCGAGCCGGTCCACGCCCAGCACTGCCGCCTCCTGCAGGGCCTGCGCGACCGTGGTCATTCGATGCCCATTTCCTGCAGTTGCTCGGCGGCTTGTTCGGCCTCTCGGGCACTGCGCAATGCTTCGATCACGTCGTCCAGGTCGCCTTCCATCACGGCGCCCAGCTTGTAGAGCGTGAGGTTGATGCGGTGGTCGGTGAGCCGGCCCTGCGGGAAGTTGTAGGTGCGGATGCGGTCGCTGCGGTCGCCGCTGCCGATCAGGCTCTTGCGTGTGGCGGCTTCCTTCGCGGCGCGCTCGGCCCGGTCCTTCTCGCGCAGGCGAGCGGCCAGCACGGCCAGGGCCTTGGCCTTGTTGCGGTGCTGGGATCGGTCGTCCTGGCATTCAGCCACCAGGCCCGTGGGCAGGTGGGTGATGCGGATGGCCGAATCGGTCTTGTTCACGTGCTGTCCGCCGGCTCCGCTGGCGCGGAAGGTGTCGATGCGCAGCTCGGCGGGGTTGAGCTGGATCTCCTCCGCCTCGTCCGGCTCGGGCATCACCGCCACCGTGCAGGCGCTGGTGTGGATGCGGCCCTGGGTTTCGGTGGCCGGGACGCGTTGGACGCGGTGGCCGCCCGACTCGAAGCGCAGGTGGCCATAGACATCATCACCCTCGATGCGCACCACCACCTCCTTGTAGCCGCCCAGGTCGGACTCGCTGGCCGACAGGATCTCGCTGCGCCAGCCCTGGCGCTCGGCGTAGCGCAGGTACATGCGCAGCAGGTCGCCCGCGAAGAGGGCCGATTCGTCGCCACCGGTCCCGGCGCGGATCTCGAGGAAGGCGGGCCGTGCATCGTCGGGGTCGCGGGGCAACAGAGCGCGCTGCAGTTCCGTTTCCAGCCGAAGGAGTTCGGCCTGGGCCTGGGCGACTTCTTCGGCGGCGATCTCGGCCATCTCCGGGTCGGCCAGCATCTCGCGGGCGCCGGCCAGGTCCCGCTCGCGTTGCAGGTAGCGGCGATAGCGTTCAGCCAGCGCCGACACCTCGCTGTGTTCGCGCGTCAGGTCGCGAAAGCGGGTCATGTCGGCCACCACGTCCGGCGCTGCCAGCACGGCATCGAGCTCCTGCAGGCGTTGCAGGGCGCGGTCGAGTTGCTGGCGCAGGGCGTCTTTCATCGGGAAGCGGAGGAGGGGAGGAGGGTGGGCCGCAGCCGGCCCCGAGGCGACGGCGCGTTGCCGCGCTAGCGCTTGCCGTGACGGCTGGGATCGGTGGCCGCGCCGCGCAGGAAGAGCCGCGAGACGGTCTCGGCCAGATGCTGGCGATGTGCCCCGTCGGCACTGTGCAACTCGGCCAGCGCACCGTGGAGCATCTTGTTGGCCATGCCGCGAGACAGGGCCTCCAGCACGGCTTCGATGTCTTCGCCCCGTGCAAGGGCCCGGCGCGCGCGGGCCATCTCGACTTCCCTCCACGCGTCGGCCTGGGCGTTCAGGGCCTGGATCAGTGGCACGCTGGCACGCTGGTCGAGCCAGTGCACGAAGCTCTGCACGCCGGTCTCGATGATCGCCTCGGCCTGGGCCACCGCCGCCTGGCGCTTTTCGCCGGCCGTCTGCACGACGGCGCTGAGATCGTCCACCGTGTAGAGATAGACGTCGTCGAGTTGGGCCACCTCGGGTTCGATGTCGCGCGGCACGGCCAGATCGACCATGAACATCGGGCGGTGCTTGCGGGCCTTGAGAGCCCGTTCCACGGCCCCCAGGCCGATGATGGGCAAGGAACTGGCTGTGCACGACACCACCACGTCGAACTCGGCCAGGCGGGTTGGCAACTCGGCCATGCGCATCGCTTCGGCGCCGAAATGGGCGGCCAGCTTCTCTCCCCGCTCCAGGGTGCGATTGGCCACGGCCATGGCTTTGGGCTTCTTCGCTGCAAAGTGCGTGGCGGCCAGTTCGATCATTTCGCCGGCGCCCACGAAGAGCACCTTGACCTCGCTCAGGTCCTCGAAGAGCTGCCCGGCCAGGCGGACCGCGGCTGCGGCCATGCTGATCGAGTGCGAGCCGATCTCGGTGGAGGTGCGCACCTCCTTGGCCACCGCAAAAGAACGCTGGAAGAGCTGGTGCAAGGTGGTGCCCAGGGTCCCGGCTTCATCGGCCTGGCGAACGGCCTGCTTCATCTGCCCAAGGATCTGAGGCTCGCCAAGCACCATGGAATCCAGACCACTGGCAACCCGGAAGGCATGGCGGGCAGCCTGACCCCCTTCAAGCACGTAGGTGTGCTGGCTGAGCTGTTGGGCACTCACCCCACCCAGGCCGGCCAGCCATTCCAGCGTGGGTCGAACCAGGTCGGGCGGCGCTGCGCAGTACAGTTCGGTTCGGTTGCAGGTGGACACCAGTGCGGCTTCGCGGGCGTGCTGCAGCCGCTCGCGCAACTGTCTCAGCGTGGGGCCCAGTTGCTCCGGGGTGAACGCCAGGCGGCCGCGCAGGTCCAGCGGCGCGCTCATGTGGTTCAGGCCCAGGGCAATGACACTCATGGGGTCGATTATAAAATTTGTGAACCCGGGCCGCAGACGGCAGAAAACCGGCCCGCTTGACACACATCAACCCTTCGACATGGGCTTCCTCGACGCCTTGTGGCACTTGCTCAACCTCTTTGCCCCGGCTCTGGGGCTGGCGGTCATTGCCACGGTCCTGACCAAGCTGCTGTGGTGGCGCCGGCTGCGAGCCGTGACCTGGGTGCGTCTGCTGGGGTGGAGCGCGGTGGCGGCGGTTGCGGCGCTCCTGGGCGGGCTGGCCGTCCTGGGTGCAGATGGGCGGATCGCCACCTATGCTGCGATGGTGTTCGCCACTGCGTTGGCCCTGGCCTGGGCCGGCTTCGGCGGACGTGCGCATGGCTGAGTTCGAACTGCTCTGGCTCGGCCTCTTCTTGGGTGTGGCTGCCATGGCGCTGGCCTACGCCACCGGCGAGGCCCTGATGCGCGGCGACGCCGTGAACGGCTGGTATGCCCTGCACGTGGTGATGATGGTCCTGTACCAGCTGGTGCAGCTCGGGTATGCGGACCGCGTGCTGGCTGAGCAGGACGCTGCGATGGCCCAGGCTGCAGGCTTGGTGGCGGGCACGTTGCTGGCGGCCGTGAGCGTGCTCTTCGCCCGGCGGGTGCTGCCCCGTGCGCTGGGCAACCTGCGGGCCGACCGCTGGGCGCTGGCGGTCGCGGCTTTCGGCGTGGCGCTCACGGCAGGCTACGTGGTCTGGCCCGAACTGGCCCGCGAGCCCACGGTGGCCCTGGCTCAGAGGGCGTACTACTTCCTGGCGCTGCTGTCGGTGGTCTTCCTGCTGTGGGCGCTGCGTGGCGTGCGCCTTCCCTACATCGGCTGGTACGCCGCGGCGTTCGTGGCCGCTGCGGCAGGGGTGGCGGTCGAATCTGCCACCCAACGCGGCTGGTTGCCGGCCGGGGGCTGGTGGGACCACTACGGCATGCTCGCCGGCGCGGGCGTCGAGATTCTCATCCTCACCTACGCACTGAACTTCAGTGCACGCGACCTGTTGCGCGATCCTGGCGAACGGCGTGACGGTGCCCGGCTTGACCGTTGGACCGGCTTGCTGCACGGCGGGGAACTGCCGGGTCTGCTGATGTCACTGTCGGTGCGCTCGCTGCGCATGAACACCTTCGGTGCCGTGGTGATGCTGCGCCTGGCGAATCTGGAAGACCTGCAGCGTGCTCACGGCGCCAAGGTCACGGAGGCCGCCATGAAGGCTTGCGCAAGGGTGCTGCGCGAGGTGTGCAGCCCTGCCGACGTGCCACTGCGTCTGGACGACGCGCGTTTCGTCGTGGTGCTGGAGCAGGTGCAAAGCCGCACCGAGGCCCAGGCCCTGGCTCAGCGCATCCTGGAACTGGGCCTTCAGCACCACCCGGAGTTGCCACCGCTGGAGCAATTGCAGCTCCATGCGGCCATCGCCTACATCCCGCAAGACCTCAAGGGCCGCCCGCAGACCCTCATCGACCGCCTGGACCACGTTGCCGGCCAGATCCGGCGCGGCAGCGGGGCCTTGATCCGCAGCCTCTGACGACCCCCAAGCGGCGTTCAGGCCGCCACGGCTTCCTTCACCACCACCTCGCCGCGCAGGGAGTGGGGCAGGGCCGAGGTGATCTGCACTTCGACCATCTGACCCACCAGTCGTGCGGCGTTCGGGCCGCCGGGGAAGTTGACGATGCGGTTACACTCCGTGCGGCCCATCAGCTCGGTCGGGTCCTTCTTCGACGGGCCCTCCACGAGGATGCGCTGCACCGTGCCCACGCGGCTGTCGCTGATGCGGCGAACGTTGGCCTCGATGGTGGCCTGCAGATGCTGCAGCCGCTTGAGCTTCACCTCCTGGGGCGTGTCGTCGTGCAGGGCGGCTGCGGGGGTGCCAGGGCGCGAGCTGAACACGAAGCTGAAGCTGGCATCGAAGCCCACGTCTTCGATGAGTTTCATCATCTTCGCGAAGTCATCCTCGGTTTCGCCAGGGAAGCCTACGATGAAGTCGCTGGACAGGCTGATGTTGGGTCGCACCGCGCGCAGCTTGCGGATGGTGCTCTTGTATTCCAGCGCGGTGTAGCCGCGCTTCATGGCCGACAGGATGCGGTCGGAGCCGTGCTGCACCGGCAGGTGCAGGTGGTTCACGAGCTGCGGGACCGTGGCGTACACGTCGATGAGGCGCTGCGTGAACTCGTTCGGGTGGCTCGTGGTGTAGCGGATGCGCTCGATGCCCGGGATCTCGGCCACGTACTCGATGAGCAAGGCGAAGTCGGCGATCTCGGCGGTGTCGCCCATCCTGCCGCGGTAGGCGTTGACGTTCTGGCCCAGCAACGTCACTTCCTTCACCCCTTGGTCGGCCAGGCCGGCCACTTCCACCAGCACGTCCTCGAAGGGCCGCGAGACTTCCTCGCCGCGGGTGTAGGGCACCACGCAGTAACTGCAGTACTTCGAGCAGCCCTCCATGATGGAGACGAAGGCCGAGGCACCTTCCACGCGGGCCGGGGGCAGGTGGTCGAACTTCTCGATCTCGGGGAAGCTGATGTCCACCTGCGGGCGGTTCTGTGCTTCGCGGCGCGCCAGCATCTCGGGCAGGCGGTGCAGCGTCTGCGGGCCGAAGACCACATCCACGTAAGGCGCGCGCTCGATGATGGCGGCGCCTTCCTGGCTGGCCACACAGCCGCCCACGCCGATCTTCACACCCTTCTTCTTCAGGTGCTTGACGCGGCCCAGGTCCGAAAACACCTTCTCCTGCGCCTTCTCGCGCACCGAGCAGGTGTTGAAGAGGATGAGGTCAGCCTGCTCTGGGTCGTTGGTGGGCTCGTAGCCTTGCGCGGCGCTCAGCACGTCGGCCATCTTGTCCGAGTCGTACTCGTTCATCTGACAGCCGAAGGTCTTGATGTACACCTTCTTGGAGGCGGTGGAACTGCTCATGACCGCTCCTTCAGCGCTTGGTCCAGGTCTGGGAGATGGGCTCGAAGCTCCATCGCTGGGCCTCTTCCCGGGTGCTTGGCCAGAGCTTCTTGAGCTCGTCCTCGCGAAGGATCCAAACATCCTTGACGAAGCCCTGGTTGTCCAGCGTGTAGTGCACTTTGGCCTTGGTGCCCATGAGGGACCCCGAGAGGACCAGCAGATTGTTGGGCCCGCGGATGCGCGACGCCGGCACCATGCGGGCCGGCTTCTCGTTCAGCAGCACTTCCGGCGGCTGGCCGAAGACCATCTCGCCGCGCAGGGCGTCGGCAGGGAACTGGCGCGCCACGACGGCCTGGGCCTGGGCGACAACGATGGTGGCCGACAGGGTCAGGCCGACGAGGACACAGCGAAGCATGGTGTAGATCCAGGGGCTGTTGAGGGACGATGCCAAGTATGGGCCAAGGCAACGTAAACAAAAACGGCCCCAGTTGGTGGACTGGGGCCGGGATTCTGGTGGCGCTTCAGGGACTCGAACCCCGGACCTGCGGATTATGATTCCGTCGCTCTAACCGACTGAGCTAAAGCGCCTAGAGCCCGCCATTATAAGCAGCGCGGGGCGGGCTTGCCAAGGGGCGCTGGAGGGTATCCCGGAGGCGTCTTTTAGTTCAGAAAGTAATAAACAACAGACGATATATTCGTTCTCATTCTGATGAGCCGTCGATAGCATCCATCTCACCCGTTTTTCGAGATGGATGCCCCATGAGCATCGAAGTACGCAACCTCTACAAGGCCTTCGGCAAGACCGTGGTCTGCGACCACCTGGACCTGGACATCCCGTCCGGTGAGCTGGTGGCGCTGCTTGGCCCCTCGGGGTCCGGCAAGACCAGCCTGCTGCGCATCATCGCAGGGCTGGAGCGGCCCGATGCCGGCACGGTGCATTTCCACGGCGAGGACGCCACCGAGGCCGATGTGCGCGACCGCAAGGTGGGCTTCGTGTTCCAGCACTACGCCCTGTTCAACCACATGACCATCTTCGAGAACGTGGCCTTCGGCTTGCGGGTGCGACCCAAGGCCACGCGGCCCAGCGACGAGCAGATCCGCAAGAAGGTCACGGAGTTGCTCGAGCTGGTGCAGCTGGACTGGATTGCCGACCGCTACCCCCATCAGTTGTCGGGCGGGCAGCGCCAGCGTATCGCCCTGGCTCGCGCGCTGGCCGTGGAGCCCAAGGTGCTGCTGCTCGACGAGCCCTTCGGCGCGCTGGACGCCAAGGTGCGCAAGGAACTGCGCCGCTGGCTGCGCCGCCTGCATGACGAGGTGCACCTGACCAGCGTCTTCGTCACGCATGACCAGGACGAGGCCATGGAGGTGGCCGACCGCATCGTGGTCATGAACCACGGCCGCATCGAGCAGCAGGGCACGCCCGACGAGGTCTATGACCACCCAGCCACGCCATTCGTGCTGCAGTTCCTGGGCGACGTGAATCTCTTCCATGGCCGCTTCGGTCATGCGCCAGGGGGCACGGCTGCGGGCGCGGAGGTGAGCTATGTGCGCCCGCACGAACTCGACATCGTGGGCCAGCCCGAGGAGGGCGCGCTGCCCGTGACGCTGTCGCAAACGCTGACGGTGGGCCCCAACACCCGCATCGAGTTCAAGCGTCAGGACGACGGCTGTTATGTCGACGTCGAGATGCCCCGTGCCGAGTTCGCCACGCTGCGCGAGCAGTTGCAGCTTGCGCCCGGCAGTGTGGCCTACCTGAAGCCGCGGCGCGTGACGCGCTTCGAGGCCGAAGCCGCCTGACACCTTTTCCCCTGATCTCCAAGGATTGCCATCATGTTCAAGCAGTACCTGCGCACCGGTCTTGTGGCTGCCGCCTTTGCCGCCAGTGGCGGGGTCTGGGCCCAGTCCAGCCCCACGCTCCTGAATGCGTCCTACGACATTGCCCGCGAACTGTTTGCGGCGATCAATCCCAAGTTCACCGAGCACTGGAAGAAGAAGACCGGGCAGGACGTCAAGATCGATCAATCGCATGCCGGGTCGTCGCGCCAGGCCCAGGACATCATCCAGGGCAAGAAGGTGGACACCGTCACCTTCAACCAGGCCAGCGATATCGAGATCCTGGCCAAGCGGGGCCTGGTGTCGGCGGACTGGACGAAGAAGTTCCCGAACAACGCGTCTCCCTACTACAGCACCATCGCCTTCCTGGTGCGCAAGGGCAACCCGAAGAACATCAAGACCTGGGACGACCTGGTGCGCGATGATGTGAAGCTCGTCTTCCCCAACCCCAAGACGTCGGGCAATGCGCGCTACAGCTACCTGGGCGCATGGCTCTATGCCAGCGAGAAGTTCAAGGGCAACGAAGCCCAGACGCGCGACTTCGTCGCCAAGCTGCTGGCCAATGTCGAGAACTTCCCCACCGGCGGGCGCGGTGCGACCGTGGCCTTCGCGCAGAACAATCAGGGGGATGTGCTGCTGACCTTCGAGTCGGAAGTGATCAATATCGCCCGCGGTGACGAGTTCAAGGCCCTGGGCCTCGAAGTGGTGGTGCCGCCGGTGTCGGTGCTGGCCGAGTTCCCGGTGGCGGTGGTGGACAAGGTGGTCGATGAAAAGGGCACGCGTGCGCTGGCCACGGAATACCTCAACTTCCAGTACACCCGCGAGATCCAGCTCCTGCTGACCTCCTTCAACTACCGCGTGCATGAACCCACCGTGGTGAAGGCCACCGCTGACAAATTTCCGGCCGTTCGCCTGATCGATCCCGTGAAGGTGCTGGGGCCCTGGGACAAGATCAGCGAGACGCACTTCGCCTCGGGTGCCCAGCTCGACCAGCTCCTCGCCCGTCGTCGCTAATCCTTACATCGCATCTCTTAGCCGAGCGGGCCCGTTCGGGCCCGCGACGTCATGGTCGCCATCGCCTCCCGCCCCCTGTTGCTGATCCGTCCTGCCGTGTTGCCCGGCTTCGGGCTGAGCCTGGGCGTCAGCAGCTTCTTCATCACGCTCATCATCCTCTTCCCGGTCTCGGCCCTGTTTGCCTACTCGGCCGAGCTGAGCCCGGCCCAGTACTGGCAGGCCATCACCGACCCGCGCGTGCTGGCCAGCTATCGGGTGACCCTGAGCGCCGCCCTGTACGCCACGCTGGCGTCAGTGCTCATCGGCCTGCTGCTCGCCTGGGTCACCGTGCGGTATGACTTTGCGGGCCGGCGCCTGCTGGACACCCTGATCGATCTGCCTTTTGCCCTGCCCACGGCGGTGGCGGGGCTCACGCTGTCGGTGCTGCTCGCGCCCTCGGGCTGGGTCGGTCAGTGGTTCGACGCGGTGGGCATCAAGATCGCGTATGCCTATCCGGGCATCGTGATTGCCATGACCTTCACCAGCCTGCCCTTCGTGGTGCGCACCCTCCAGCCGGTGCTGCAGGACTTCGCCGAGGAAGTGGAGGAGGCCGCTCGAACCCTGGGTGCCTCGAGGCTGCAGATCTTCTGGCGCGTGATCCTTCCTACGATGATCCCGGCGCTGTTCACCGGCGGTGCCCAGTCCTTCATCCGCAGCCTGGGCGAATTCGGCGCCGTGGTGATGATCGCCGGCAACATCCCGTTCCGCACCGAGGTGAGTTCGCTGATGATCTTCGTGCGCCTGCAGGAATTCGAGTACCCGGCCGCGGCGGCCATCGCCACGGTGATCCTGCTGACGTCGCTGCTGCTGATGTTCGGGTTGTACGTATTGCAAGGCCGCGTGCTGCGCTGGCAAAGGAGCGCCGGATGAAACGCCCTCAACAGTGGCATCAATGGGCGCTCATCGGCCTGGGTGTGGGCGTGGCGGTGCTGTTGCTCGTGCTGCCGCTGGTGCTGATCTTCACGCGCGCCCTCAGCGGCGGCTGGGAGCTGCTGGCGGCCAATCTCTCGGAAGGATTCATGCAGCATGCACTGGGCCTCACGCTGCTGGTGGCCGTGCTCACCGTGCCGGTCAACATGATCTTCGGGATTGCGCTGGCATGGTGCGTGACGCAGTATCAGTTCCGCGGCCGGCGCCTGCTCACCACACTGATCGACATCCCCTTCGCCACCTCGCCCGTGGTGGCCGGCATGTGCTATCTCGTGGTGTACGGCATGGAAGGCTTGCTGGGCCAGTGGCTGTCGGCCCGCGATATCCAGATCATCTTCGCCTGGCCAGGCATCGTGCTGGTCACGATCTTCATCACCTCGCCCTACGTGGCGCGCATCCTGATCCCGCTGATGCAGACGCATGGCAACGACGAGGAGCACGTGGCGCTCACCCTGGGGGCCAACGGCTGGCAGATCTTCTGGCGCGTGACGCTGCCCAAGATCAAGTGGGCCCTGCTCAACGGTGTGGTCACCACCAACGCCCGTGCGGTGGGTGAGTTCGGCTCCGTGGCCGTGGTGTCCGGGACGATCATGAACCAGACCCTCACGCTGCCGCTGCTGGTGGAGCAGCTCAACAACGACTACAAGGTGGCTGCCGCCTTCACGGCCGCTGCGTTGCTGGCCTGCATGGCGCTGCTGAGCTTGCTGCTCAAGAGCGTCATGGAATGGCGCCAGGAGAAGCTGGAAGCGCTGGCCGTCAGCGCTTGAGCGGGGATCGTCGGGCTCTGGGCCGACCGCCCGCTTCATCTCCCGAGCGCATTCCTCTACACACAACTTTACCCACCCTGCACAGGATCGACACCCTCGCGGTTCAGAGTCATGCTCATGGAAGCCGGGCACAGGGCCCGGCGCGATGCCAGGAGCAAGACCATGAGCAAGCTGAAACTGAAATCCTTCCGTATGGGCCGGGGGCTGCCGCTCGGCGTGGCCGCCGGGGTTCTGATGGCCGGCACGGCAGCCATCGCTGCCATGCCCGAGGGTGGTCAAGGGCGGCATGAAGGCATGCGCATGCATCACGCCGCCATGCACGGCGGTGGTGTGCATGGCGGCATGGGCATGGGCATGCGCCTGGGCGGCGATCCAGCCCAGGTGGATCGCATGGTCGAGCGCATGCTGCGTGGCTTGAACGCAACCGAAGCCCAGACGGCGCAGATCCAGCAGATTGCACGCGCGGCTACCCAGGATCTTCAGGGGCTGCGTGAGGCTCAGCGCTCGCTGCGCGAGCAATCCCGCCAGGTTTGGTCCCAGCCGAATGTCGATGCCAACGCGGTGGAGTCGTTGCGCCAACAGCAGATCGCGCAGATGGATCAGCGCAGCAAGCGCATGAGCCAGGCCATGCTGGACATCAGTCGCGTGCTGACGCCCGAGCAGCGCGCGCAGCTGGCCGAGCGGATGCAGCAGCGTCAGCGTCACATGCAGGAGCGTGCTGGCCAGAGCCCTCGCATGCAGCGCGGGGCGCCTTTGGCGCAGTGATGGGCTGAAGCATGAGCCGGGTCTGGCTGACCGCGGGCATGGGCCGCTGCGACCCGCCGGACGCCCCGGTTGGGGCGCAGCCGCTATCCTGTGCGTCCGTTGTCTCTCGCCGTGAAGAACCCATGTCCGCACGCCTTTTGCTGATCGATGACGACACGCGCCTGACTGGCATGGTGGGCGACTATCTGCGCCAGGCGGGCTATCAGATCACCGCCGCACCCACGCTGGCCGCCGCGCGCAGCCTGCTGGCGACCAAGGATCACGGCTTCGACGGCCTCATCCTTGACCTCATGCTGCCCGACGGCGACGGCCTGGACCTGTGCCGCGAGTTGCGTTCTCAGCCCCGCACGCGGACCCTGCCGGTGCTGATGCTCACCGCACGTGGCGAGCCGATGGACCGCGTGGTGGGCCTGGAGATCGGAGCCGACGACTACCTGCCCAAGCCCTTCGAGCCCCGTGAACTGCTGGCCCGGCTGCGCGCCGTCCTGCGCCGCGCCACACAGGGTCCGGCCGAGGAGGAGGGCGATGTCATGCGCTTCGGCCGCCTCGAGATCGACCTGGGCGCGCGCCTGGCCCGGGTGGACGGGCGCGAGTGCGAGCTCACGAGCTACCAGTTCCAGATGCTCGTGGTCCTGGCCCAGCAGCCCGGGCGGGTGCTGTCGCGCGATCAGATCATGGACGCCCTGAAGGGCCATGCGCTGGAAGCCTTCGATCGCTCGATCGACGTGCACATCTCGCGCATTCGGGCCGCCATCGAAGACGACCCCAAAAACCCCCGTCGCATCCTCACGGTGCGCGGTGCAGGCTATGTGTTCGCGAAGAAACAGGACGCCGACGAGGGCTGAGGTGAAGAGCCTGTACCTGCGCATCTATCTCACCGTCGTGACGGTGCTGCTGCTGTTCGCCCTGGTGGCGGGCTGGCTGTTCAAGCGCAACATCGAGCATGAGCAGGCCCAGCGGGCCACGGCCATGAGTTCCGAGCGGCAGGCGGCCTGGAGTGAACTCTTTGCCAATGCGCTGCCGGCGGCGAGCCTGCCCCGCGAAGCGCAGGCCCAGGGGCTGGAGGAGTGGGCGCAACGGTTGCGCATGCCGATGGCGCTGGACGACGAGCAGGGGCTGCGCATCGCCGAATCTCAGAGCTTTCGCGAAGCGCTGGATGAAGGCCCCAAGCGCTTCTGGCGCATGGAGCTGAACGACGGACGCACGCTGTGGGTCCTGCGCGGGCCCCCACGCACGGGGGCGCCCCGGAACGCCCCCTGGCGGCGCGATGCGCAGGTCATGACGGAATCCGGCCAGGTGCGCAACATCCCCGCGCCGGCCCCTTCCGCGTTCACGCCGCCCTGGATGCTGTTCGAGGGGGCACAGGGCCTCATCCTCGCGCTGGTGGTGCTCTTTGCCGCCGTGTCGCTGGGGGCCTACCCGGTGGTGCGCCGGCTCACACGCCAGCTCGAGACCCTCCAGCGAGGTGTCGAAGCCTTCGGCGCCGGCCAGCTCAGCCATCGTGTCAAGGTGCGCGGCAAGGACGAGGTGGCCGCGGTGGCGGCCAGCTTCAATCGCGCCGCGGCGCGGATCGAGGAACTGGTTCGTTCGCACAAGTCGCTGCTGGCCAACGCATCGCACGAGCTGCGCTCCCCGCTGGCGCGTCTGAAGATGGCGGTGTCGCTGCTGGAGACGGCCGGCCCCGAATCCCGCGCGGCCCTCAAGCAGGAAATCGAATCCAACATCCGCGAACTGGATGCCCTGGTCGAGGAGGTGCTGCTGGCCAGCCGGCTCGATGCGGCCAAGGCGCTCGATCGTCGCGAGCCGGTGGACCTGCTGGCGCTCGCTGCTGAAGAAGCAACACGCGTGGATGCGCAGGTCGAGGGTCAGAGCCTCGTCGTGAATGGCGATGAGCGCCTGCTGCGGCGCGCGCTGCGCAACCTCCTGGAGAACGCGCGCCGCTACGGTGGCGCCGAGGCCCCGCTCGTGCAGGTGCGCAGCGATGGCCGTCAGGCGCTGGTCCAGGTGTGCGACCGTGGACCGGGCGTACCCGAGGACCAGCGTGAACGCATCTTCGAGGCCTTCTACCGCCTGCCCGGCCACGCCGAGTACGCTGGCGGCGTGGGGCTGGGCCTGAGCCTGGTGCGCCAGATCGCCCAGCGCCACGATGGCCAGGTGCGCTGCGAGCCGCGCGAAGGCGGTGGCAGCTGCTTCAGCCTGCGGCTGCCTCTGGGGACGCCGGCGTGACGGATGAGACGAGGGTGGTGCGCTCGGCGTAGCGATTGAACCGCCAGGCCGTGCCCTGCAGCGTGATGCGCCGCCAGGTGGCGCGCTTTTCCGCCGGGCTCATCTCGGTCCACATCTGCACTTCGGCAAAGTCGCGACCGCAACCCTTGCACACCTCGTCACCCTGGCTGGTCGAGCAGATCGCAATGCATGGCGTGTCGGGGGTGGTGGCGTACCAGGCCAGCCAGGCGTCCTTGGCCTTGGGCGGCATCGAGTCCTCGTCGCACTCGCTGTGGTGGTAGTACACCATCAGCGCGTACACCTCGGCCAACGCAAGCACTTCAGGGCAGGCGGTCACCCCATCGGGCGAAGGTCGCTGCTGGCGCCACCAGTTGATGGCCGATTCGATGTCGGTGATGTGGATACCGGCCACACTGCCACCTTCTGGGTTCACTCCTGGGCTGCCACCAGGGCTGCCAGGGCCGCATCGACGGTGGGGCGTTCCACACCGTCACCGAGCGATACCGGGGCTGCGTCCAGCGCAGAAGCTCCCTCGGTCTTGAGCCGCTTGACCCAGCCGCCGGCCTCGCGGCCCTCGGCCAAGCCGGTGCTTTGGAGCAGCACCCGGCCGTCGGGGGCCGTCAGCTTGAAATAGAACAGGCCATTCTCGCGGTACTGCTTGAACTCGGGCAGGGCCGCGGCCTTGGCGGCCGGTGCCGCCTTCGCGGCCGGTCGAGGTACAGCCACCATCGGCCGCAGGCCCACCGCCTGCCGAAGCTCCTTCAGGAAAGGTGTGGCCACCGCGCGGGCCTTGCGTGCGCCGGCCTGGAGGATTTCTTCGACCTGCTCGGGGTGGGCCATGAAGCGTTCGTACACCTCACGCATGGGACCGATGTGACCTTCGATCAGGGCCAGCAGGCGCTGCTTGGCCTCGCCCCAGCCCAGTCCGCCGCGCAGGTCGGCATGAAAAGCCTCCCGTTGGCCCGCGTCGGCAAAGGCGTCGTGGATCATCACCAGGGCCGAGCCTTCCGGCTCCTTGGGTTCGCCAGGGGCGCGCGAATCGGTGACGATGCGCGCGATGGCGTCCTTCAGGCCCTTGGCGCCGCCTTCGAAAAGCGGGATGGTGTTGTCATAGCTCTTGGACATCTTGCGACCATCCAGACCGGGCAGGGTGGCCACATGGTCATCGATCTGCGCCTGGGGAAGCACGAAGTAATCGCGTCCCCGGCCGAAAAGATGGTTGAAGCGCTGCGCAATGTCGCGCGCCATCTCGATGTGCTGCACCTGGTCGCGGCCCACCGGCACACGGTGGGCGTTGAACAGCAGGATGTCGGCGGCCATCAGGATCGGGTAGCTGAACAGGCCCATCGTGATGTTCGCATCCACATCCTCCCCCGCGGCCTCGTTGGCATCGGTGGCCGCCTTGTAGGCGTGCGCCCGGTTCATCAGGCCCTTGGCCGTGACGCAGGTCAGCAGCCAGGTGAGTTCGGGGGTCTCGGGGATGTCGCTCTGGCGGTAGAAGGTCACGCGCTGCGGGTCCAGCCCGGCTGCCAGCCAGGCGGCGGCGATTTCCAGGCGCGAACGCTCGATGCGCTCCGGCTCGTCGCACTTGATGAGGGCGTGGTAGTCGGCCAGGAAGAGAAAGCTCTCCACGCCGGGCTCCAGGCTGGCCTGCACGGTCGGACGGATCGCTCCGACGTAGTTGCCCAGGTGGGGGGTGCCGGTGGTGGTGATACCGGTGAGGACGCGTTGGATCATGGGTGGAACCACAAATGGTGGGCGACGCAGGATGAGCGCAGGATTGTAGGTGCGGCTCCCGAGGCCTGCCGGGTGAGGGCAAGCCAACGGCTACACTGCCGCCCCATGAAACGCATCGTGATCCTGATCTCGGGGCGGGGTTCGAACATGGAAGCCATCGTCCAGGCCTGCGAGGCCGAGCAGTGGCGAGCCCGGATCGCCGCCGTGATCAGCAACCGCCCGGACGCCAAGGGCCTGCAGTTCGCCGCCTCGCGCGGCATCCCCACGGCCGTGGTGGACCATACCCAGCACGCCAGCCGCGAGGCCTTCGACGCCGAACTGGCCCGTGTCATCGACGGCTACAGGCCCGACGTCGTGGCCCTGGCCGGCTTCATGCGCATCCTCACGGCGCGCTTCGTCCAGCACTATCACGGCCGGCTGGTGAACATCCACCCCTCGCTGCTGCCGGCCTTTCCGGGCCTGCACACCCACCGGCGGGCGCTGGAGGCCGGCTGCAAGCTCGCCGGGGCCACCGTGCATCTGGTGACGCCCGAACTGGACCACGGCCCCATCATCATCCAGGCCGCGGTGCCCGTGCTGCCCAGCGACACCGAGGACAGCCTGGCCGAGCGGGTCCTGGCCAAGGAGCACCTCATCTACCCCCGTGCCGTGCGCTGGATGGTCGATGGCGTGCTGGACCTGCGCAAAGGCATCGTCACCCATCGCGACGGCGACGCCCAGTTGCTGCTGTAGATCAACCCCGACAGGGCGAGCCGGGGATAATCCCGCGCCATGCATCCGAATGCCCTTGTCGATCTGACCACCGAGCTGCTGCGCGCGATCCTGAGGCTGGACGCGCCGGCCGACGCGTTGGTGTCTGCCTTTTTCCGCCAGCACCGCAACCTGGGGCCGCGCGAGCGCCACGCCCTGGCCGAGACGGCCTATGCCGTGCTGCGACGGCGCCTGTTCTATCAGCACTTCGCCCAGTCCGGCCACGGCGCCCTGGAGCGCCGCCTGGCCCTGCTGGCCTGGCAGGGCGGCGAAGCTGTGCTGCGTGCCGCCGCAGGGCCCCATGAACAGGCCTGGCTGGCCCAGGTGAAGGCCGCGGATGTGTCTGCCCTGCCCGAAAAGCTGCGCCACAACCTGCCCGACTGGCTGGCCGGCGCACTGAAGGCCGCCTTGGGCGACGAGTTCTGGCCGCTGGTCGAGAGCCTGTCGCAGCCTGCCCCCCTGGATCTGCGCGTGAACGTCCTCAAGGCCAAGGTGGAGGCCGTGCAGGCCGAACTGGGCGCGGCGGGCGTGGAGGCCGCGCCCACGCCGTACTCCCCCTGGGGGCTGCGTGTGCAGGGCAAGCCGGCGCTGAACAAGCTCGAGGTCTTCACCCGCGGCGATGTCGAGGTGCAGGACGAGGGCAGCCAGCTCCTGGTCCTGCTCACTGGCGCAAAGCGCGGCGAGATGGTGGTGGACTTCTGCGCCGGCGCGGGGGGCAAGACCCTGGCGCTGGGGGCGGCCATGCGCAACACGGGGCGACTGTATGCCTTCGATGTCTCGGGCCACCGGCTGGACAAGCTCAAGCCCCGCCTGGCGCGCAGTGGCCTGTCGAACGTGTATCCGGCCCAGATTGCTCACGAACGGGACGATCGCATCAAGCGCCTGGCTGGCAAGGTCGACCGTGTGCTGGTGGATGCCCCTTGCTCCGGACTGGGCACCTTGCGCCGCAACCCGGATCTGAAGTGGCGCCAGTCGCCCCAGGCGGTCCAGGAACTGCAGGCCAAGCAGCATGCCATCCTGGCCAGTGCGGCGCGCCTGCTCAAATCCGGCGGGCGTCTGGTCTATGCCACCTGCAGCGTGCTCCCCGAGGAGAACGAGCAGGTCGCCGAGGCCTTCACCCAGGCCCACCGCGACTTCCGCGTGCTCCCGGCCGTCGAGGCGCTGACCCAGGCCAAGGTGCCACAGGCCGAGACTTTGGTGAGCGGCGATAGCCTCAGACTATGGCCACATCGTCATGCCACCGACGGCTTTTTTGCCGCCGTCTGGGAACGGACCTGAGTGCCCGCATCTCCAAGGCTGGGCCATGACGCCCGCGCCGATTGACGCAAGGCAAGCGGACGTGCGTTACGGCCGGAATCCGCCGCTTTCCCCGGGCAAATCCGGGCCCGGCGGCGACCGGGCCGCCTACAATGCGGCCTGCTATTGAAAGGCTAGACCAATGTCCGAGATTCTTGTCGTGTGGGAGGGCCTGGTGGACTGGCTCGCCAATGGGGTACTCCAGGCTGCCTGGTGGCAGATCCTGGCCTTCACCCTGGTGGCCACGCACATCACCATCGCCTCCGTCACGATTTTTCTGCACCGCTCGCAGGCGCACCGGTCGCTCGACCTGCACCCGATCGCGGCGCACTTCTTCCGCTTCTGGCTGTGGCTCACCACCGGCATGGTGACCAAGGAGTGGGTGGCCATCCACCGCAAGCACCACGCCAAGTGTGAAACCGAGGAAGACCCGCACAGCCCGGTGGCGCATGGCATCAAGACCGTGCTGCTGACCGGCAGCGAGCTCTACCGCGCCGAGGCCAAAAACCAGGAGACGCTGACCAAGTACGGCCACAACACGCCGGATGACTGGATGGAGCGCAACGTCTACAGCCGATTCACCTGGCAGGGCGTGGGCCTCATGCTCATCATCGACCTGGCGCTCTTCGGTGCCATCGGCGCCACGGTGTGGGCCGTGCAGATGCTGTGGATCCCGATCACTGCTGCGGGCATCATCAATGGCCTGGGTCACTGGTGGGGCTACCGCAATTTCGAGGCGGCTGATGCCTCCACCAATATCTCGCCCTGGGGCATCATCATTGGCGGCGAGGAACTGCACAACAACCACCACACCTACCCGACCTCGGCCAAGCTGTCGGTCAAGAAGTACGAGTTCGACATCGGCTGGGTCTACATCCGCGGCCTCGAAATGCTGGGGCTGGCCAAGGTGCGCAAGACCCCACCCATGCTCAAGCTGGGCCAGGTGAAGCCCGTGGCGGATGCCAAGACGCTGGAAGCCGTGATCGCCAACCGCTACGAGGTCATGGCCAAGTACGCCCGCGAATTGCGTCGTGCCTGCAAGGACGAGATGCGGGCTCTCAAGCAGGCGGGTGCCAAGAACAGCGCCCGCTGGAAGGAGCTGCATCTGGCCAAGCGCTGGCTGCACCGTGACGACGATCGCATCCCCAGCGAACTGAGGCCTCAGATCGCCAGTGCCTGCGCGCAGTCCCCGGCGCTGGCCAAGCTTGTCGCCATGCGCGAGGAACTCCGCCAGCTCTGGACGCGCACGAATGTGTCGGCCGAGCAGCTCGTCGCCGATCTGCAGGCCTGGTGCAGGAAGGCCGAGGAGAGCGGCATCGCCGCCCTGCAGGACTTCGCCCTGAAACTGCGCGCCGCCCACGCCTGACCCGAGCGTGGCTGGCAACACGAAGGCGCCCCGAGGGGCGCCTTTTTTCATGCCCGAAGCGGCTCCGGGTGTGAAGCACCCATGAAAAAACCCGCCTGCGTCGCCGCGGCGGGTTCTGCTTTGCCGGTGAACCGCAAAGGCAGGCCAGCGGCCTGCCCCGGGGGCTTACTTCAGCTTGGTTTCCTTGTAAGCGACGTGCTTGCGCGCCTTCGGGTCGAACTTGATGAATTCCAGCTTTTCAGGCGTGGTCTTCTTGTTCTTGGTCGTGGTGTAGAAGTGACCGGTGCCGGCCGTGGATTCCAGCTTGATCTTCTCGCGTCCGCCTTTGGTGGCCATGGTGCGTTCTCCTTAATGAGGCGGGTGGATCAGAGCTCGCCCTTGGCGCGCAGATCAGCGACGACCTGGTCGATGCCGACCTTGTCGATCAGGCGCAGCGCGGCGTTGCTCACGCGCAGGCGCACCCAGCGGTTCTCGGTTTCGAGCCAGAAGCGGCGGTACTGCAGGTTGGGCAGGAAGCGACGCTTCGTTTTGTTGTTCGCGTGGGAAACATTGTTGCCCACCATCGGGCCCTTGCCCGTAACTTGACAGACGCGTGCCATGACGCTTCTCCGTTTCAATCTCGGTTCACGATGTGCGGGGCAGAGCAGGAACGTGGAAGGCCCTGATGACCCGTCTTCGAGGGTCCGGCGCTGCCAATGAGGAAGGCGCCGGAATCGGCAAAGACCGCGATTATAGCCACAAAATGCGGCCCGGACCAGCGGTGCCGTGGCGCAGGCCGTCAGCCGGCGTTCTGCTCCAGGAAGCGCTGGGCATCCAGGGCAGCCATGCAGCCCGTGCCCGCACTGGTGATGGCCTGGCGGTAAACGTGGTCCTGCACGTCGCCGGCCGCGAACACCCCGGGCACGCTGGTCATCGTGGCCATGCCGTTCAGGCCGCTGCGGGTGACGATGTAGCCGTCCTTCATCTCCAGCTGGCCCTTGAAGATGTCGGTGTTGGGCTGGTGGCCGATGGCGATGAAGCAGCCCTGTACCGTCAGGTCTTTCGTGCTGCCATCCTGCGTGCTCTTCAGACGCACCCCGGTCACGCCGCTCTGGTCGCCCAGCACCTCGTCCAGGGTGTGGAACAAGTGCAGTTCGATCTTGCCGGCGGCCACCTTTTCCATGAGTTTGTCCACCATGATGGGTTCGGCGCGGAACTTGTCGCGGCGGTGAATCAGATGGACCTTGCTGGCGATGTTCGACAGGTAGAGCGCTTCCTCGACGGCCGTGTTGCCGCCACCCACCACGCACACCGGCTGCTCACGGTAGAAGAAGCCGTCGCAGGTGGCGCAGCCACTCACGCCGCGGCCCATGAAGGCCTCTTCGGAAGGCAGCCCCAGGTACTTGGCCGATGCACCGGTGGCGATGATCAGCGCGTCGCAGGTGTAGGTGCCGCTGTCGCCGGTGAGCGTGAACGGGCGCTTGGAGAAATCGACGCTGTGAATGTGGTCGAAGACGATCTCGGTCTTGAAGCGCTCGGCATGCTGCAGGAAACGCTGCATCAGGTCCGGACCCTGCACGCCATGCACGTCGGCCGGCCAGTTGTCGACCTCGGTGGTGGTCATGAGCTGGCCGCCCTGGGCCATGCCGGTGATCAGGACCGGGTTGAGATTGGCGCGCGCGGCGTACACCGCGGCGGTGTAGCCGGCCGGGCCGGAACCGAGGATCAGGACCTGGGCATGCTTGGGAGTGGTGCTCATGGGATGGGTGCGGTGGGGTGGGTGGGAAGGGCGGTGATCGCACGGCTCGCGCCGGCGCGGCTCTCCGTGAAAGCCAGTGCTTCAGTTAGAGTCGCGGTTGTGAGATAACTCACGCTGAGCCCGGCAAGGATGCTGCGCAGATGGGGACAGGATGCATCGTCACAAGACGGATTGTAGGAAAGTGACCATCCGCATGCGCCGTCGGGGTTTGATGCGTGGACGCCACGAACCGACAACCGATACCTATCAAGGGGGCCCTCCATGGCGATGCTGTCCAACCTCGACCTGATCCGTCGTGTGCCGTTGTTCTCGATGCTGACCAGCAGCCAGGCGGAGCAGGTGGCCGAAGGCGTGGTCAAGCGGCGTTTCCGCCGCGGCGAGATCATCGTCGAACAGGGGCGCAAGTCCAACGCCCTGTTCATCCTGCTCACGGGGCGTGCGCGCGTGCTCACCGCCGATTCCCGCGGCCGCGAGGTCATCCTGGCCATGCTCCACCCGGGCGACTACGTCGGCGAGATGAGCCTGATCGACAACGAACCCCATTCGGCCACCGTTCGCGCCGAAGTCCAGACCGACGTCCTGGTGCTGGGCCGCACCGAATTCGCCCGCTGCCTGCCTGAGAACTCGAGTCTGTCCTACGCCATCATGCGCGGCCTCGTGGCCCGCCTGCGTGCAGCCGATCGCCAGATCGAGTCGCTGGCCCTGCTGGATGTGTACGGCCGCGTGGCGCGCACCCTGCTCGACATGGCCGAGGAGACCGGTGGCACGCTGCTGATCCGCAACAAGGTCTCCCGCCAGGATCTGGCCAAGATCGTGGGCGCCTCGCGCGAGATGGTCAGCCGCGTGATGAAGGATCTCGAGGAGCGCCACTACGTCGAGACCCAGCCGGACGGTTCGGTCATCATCAAGGAGCCGCTGGTCACCGCGTGAGCCTGCCGGCGCAAGGCGCCGAATGTGAGCAGTTGTTGCCGCACCCGGGGAGTTCTCACGGGGCGGAGCCGGCTTGATTCACAATCCGGGCATGGCTTTTCCCCTTGGTTCCCTGGGCGGCGATGCCGCCGCCGAAGAGGCCGCGGCGCCTGCGCCGGCACGCGCCGCGCCATACAAGCGCGGAGCACGCAACGCCGCGCCACCGCCGCCTCCCTCCTCACCGCGCTGGCGCACCCAGGTGGGGGTGCTGCTCGGCGCCATGGGCCTGGCGCTGTTGCTGCTGGCCCTGCTGACCCATTCGGCGGGTGACGCCGCCTGGTCCACCTCGGGCGATGGCACCCCGCTGCACAACAAGGCAGGTGTGCTGGGGGCCTGGGTGTCCGACCTGCTCTACTACTTCTTCGGTTTCTCCGCGTGGTGGCTGGTGCTGGTGGCCGTGCGTGGCTGGCTGGGCGCGCTGGCGCGCCTGTTGCGCAGCGGCCAGGGAGGGGCGCCGGCCGCAGGGCCTGAGTCGGCGGCCCTGCCGACCTGGGTGTTCTGGGCGGGGCTGGCGGTGCTGATCGGGGCGAGCGCGAGCCTGGAGTGGACGCGGCTCTATGCCCTGGAGTCTCACCTGCCCGGCCATGCCGGCGGGGTGCTCGGCTATGGCCTGGGCACGCTGAGTGTCAGGTGGCTGGGCTTCGTGGGCTCAGGGGTGTTCTGGATCGCGCTGCTGGTGATGGGCTTTTCGCTGGCCTTCCGCTTCTCCTGGTTGCGCACCGCCGAACGTCTGGGCGCCTGGATCGATGGCTGGCGTTTGCGCCGGGAAGAGGCCCGCGAGCGCAAGGAAGACCGGCGCCTGGGCGAGCGCGCCAAGCGCGAGCGTGAGGCCGACGTGGAGGTCGAGCGCCAGGTCATCGTCGAGCATGCGCCCATCCTGATCGAGCCCACGGTGCCGGAGCTGCCGAAGTCCGCCCGGGTGGTGAAGGAGCGCCAGAAGCCGCTTTTCACCGAGCTGGCCGACACCAAGCTGCCGCAGGTGGACTTGCTCGATGCTGACCCGGGCCGGCAGGAGACGGTCACGCCCGAAACCCTGGAGATGACCTCGCGCCTGATCGAGAAGAAGCTGAAAGACTTCGGCGTCGAGGTGCGCGTGGTGGTGGCCTCGCCCGGCCCGGTGATCACGCGCTACGAGATCGAGCCGGCCACGGGGGTGAAAGGTTCCCAGATTGTCAATCTCGCCAAGGACCTGGCGCGTTCGCTCAGCCTGGTGAGCATCCGCGTGGTGGAGACCATCCCGGGCAAGAACCTGATGGCCTTGGAACTGCCCAATGCGCGGCGCCAGAGCATCCGTCTGGCCGAGATCCTGGGCTCGCAGGCCTACAACGATGCGCATTCCATGCTCACCCTCGGCCTGGGCAAGGACATCGTGGGCGGCCCGGTGGTGGCCGACCTCGCCAAGATGCCCCACTTGCTGGTGGCCGGTACCACCGGTTCGGGCAAGTCGGTGGGCATCAACGCGATGATCCTGTCGCTGCTGTACAAGGCCGAGGCCCGCGACGTGCGCCTCATCCTCATCGACCCCAAGATGCTGGAGATGGCCATGTACGAGGGCATCCCGCACCTGCTGGCGCCGGTGGTGACCGACATGAAGCAGGCCGCCAACGCGCTCAACTGGTGTGTCGGCGAGATGGAGCGCCGCTACAAGGTGATGAGCAAGCTGGGCGTGCGCAACCTGGCGGGCTACAACAAGAAGATCGCCGAAGCCGCCGAGCGCGAGGAGAAGATCCCCAACCCCTTCAGCCTCACGCCGGAGGACCCCGAGCCGCTCGAGCGCATGCCCTACATCGTGGTGGTCATCGACGAACTGGCCGATCTGATGATGGTGGTGGGCAAGAAGATCGAGGAGCTGATCGCCCGCCTGGCACAGAAGGCGCGGGCGGCCGGCATCCACCTCATCCTGGCCACCCAGCGGCCCAGCGTGGACGTGATCACTGGCCTGATCAAGGCCAACATTCCCACGCGCATCGCCTTTCAGGTGAGCAGCAAGATCGACAGCCGCACCATCCTCGACCAGATGGGCGCGGAGGCCCTGCTGGGCCAGGGCGACATGCTCTACCTGGCGCCGGGGACTGGGTTGCCGGTGCGGGTGCACGGCGCCTTCGTCAGCGACGATGAGGTGCATCGCGTGGTCGAGTACCTCAAGAGCCAGGGCGAACCCAACTACATCGAAGGCATCCTCGAAGGCGGCGTGCTCGATGGGGAAGGCGGCGGCGAAGGTGGCGCCGCGGGCGAGGGCGATGGCGAGGCCGACCCGATGTACGACCAGGCCGTGGCCGTCGTGCTGCAGCATCGGCGCGCGTCGATCTCCCTCGTTCAAAGACATTTACGCATCGGATACAACCGCGCTGCCCGCCTGCTGGAACAAATGGAGCGTTCGGGCGTCGTATCCAGCATGGCCACGAATGGCAGCCGCGACGTCCTCGTGCCCGCGGCCCGCGACGAATGAAACGACTGATCCTGACCGCGCTGCTGGGCGCCGCTCTTGCTTCCCCGGCCTGGGCCGATGCCGTGGCCAGCCTGCGCCAGTTCGTGCAGGAGGTGAAGAGCGGCCGCGCCACCTTCACCCAGACCGTGAGTTCACCAGACGGGGCGCGCAAGCGCAGCACCGAAGGGCGTTTCGAATTCGTGCGTCCCAACCGCTTCCGCTTCGACTACGCCCCACCCATGGCCCAGCACATCGTCGCCGACGGGCAGAAGGTGTGGCTGCACGACCCCGACCTCGACCAGGTGACGGTACGTGCGATGGGCGATGCTCTGGGCGCCACGCCGGCGGCCCTGCTGGCGGGTGGCTCGCTGGACAAGGATTTCACCCTCAAGGCGTTGCCCGATCGCGACGGCCTGCAATGGGCGGAGGCCCTGCCCAAGGCGCGCGACAGCCAGTTCCAGGCGGTGCGCGTGGGGTTCAGGGGCAAGGATCTGGCCGCCCTCGAGATCGTCGACAGCTTCGGCCAGGTCTCGGTGCTGTCGATGCGTCAGTTCGAGGCCAACGTGAGCCTCGCGCCGGAGCGCTTCCGCTTCACGCCGCCCCCGGGGGCGGATGTGCTGGAGCAGTAGGAGCGGGCGGCCACGATTCTTGCCAAATTTTGGCAAAAGACCTAGTCTTGCGGCATGAGCACGATGAACATCTCACTGCCGGAGGCGCTGAAGGCCTTCGTTGACGAACAGGTCGCTCAACGGGGCTACGGCACCAGCAGCGAATACGTGCGCGAACTGATCCGCAGGGATCAGGATCGCCAGCGGTTGCGCGAGCTTCTGTTGGCCGGGGCTGCTTCCGAGCCCACGGCCGTGGCTGATGAGGCCTATTTCCAGAGCTTGCGTGAGCGGGTTCGCCAAGCTGGCGCATCCGGTTGTGGCCTCAGGTGACGGGCAAGCCCGTGGTTCTGCGCGCATTGGCGCAGCAGGACGTGGAAGAGGCGGTGGCGTTCTACCTTGGTGAAGGGGCAGACCATGCCGCTGTCGGCTTCATTGATGCCCTGGAGCAGGCGTATGCGCAGATCGGACGCCATCCGGCGATCGGCTCGCCGCGGTATGCCCACGAGCTGGATCTGCCGGAGTTGCGCTCGTGGCCCTTGAGAGGCTATCCCTACCTCGTCTTCTATGTCGAGGGCGAGAAACACGTCGACGTCTGGCGCGTCCTGCACGGGCGGCGCGATATCGCTGCCTGGATGCAGCAGGGGCTGGAAACCCCATGAAGTCTCATGGGCAGAACAGAGGGGCAGCTTACCTGACGCGCATGCCGGGCTGAGCCCCCGGCCAGGGCTCCAGCACGTAGATGCCGGGCTGCGCCTTCTCGTCGGCATGCGAGGCCGCCAGCACCATGCCTTCGCTCACACCGAACTTCATCTTGCGCGGCGCGAGGTTGGCCACCATCACGGTGAGCTTACCCACCAGGTCTTCCGGCTGGTAGGCCGACTTGATGCCGCTGAAGACGTTGCGCGTCCGGCCTTCACCCACGTCCAGCGTGAGGCGCAGCAGCTTGTCGGAACCGTCCACATGCTCGCAGGCCACGATCTTGGCGATGCGCAGGTCGATCTTGGCGAAGTCGTCGATGCCGATGGTGGGGGCGAGGTCTTCGCCACCGGGCTTGGGCGCTTCGACCACCGGCGGCTCGAACAGGGCGTCGAGCAGCTTGGGGTCGACGCGCTGCATCAGGTGCTGATAGGTGCCGATCGTGTGGGCACCGAGTGTGCGATCGGCGTCGGCAAACTGCAGCGGCTCGACCTTCAGGAAGGTCTCGACCTGCGCGGCCAGGGCCGGCAGCACCGGCTTGAGGTAGATCGTGAGCAGGCGGAAGGCCTCGATGCACACGGAGCAGACCTCGTGGAGGCGGGCATCCATGCCCTGCTGCTTGGCCAGCTCCCAGGGCTTGTTCTGGTCCACGTATTCGTTCACACGATCGGCCAGCAGCATGATCTCTCGCAGCGCCTTGCCGTATTCCCGGTCTTCGTAGAGGCGCGCCACCTCGGCACGACCGCCGCGCAGTGCCTGCAGCAGGGCCTGACCGTCTGCACCGATGTCGGCGCCGAGACGACCCTGGAATCGCTTGGCGATGAACCCGGCCGCCCGGCTGGCAATGTTGATGTACTTCCCCACCAGGTCGCTGTTCACCCGCGCCACGAAATCGTCGGGGTTGAAGTCCACGTCCTCGACGCGCGCATTGAGCTTGGCGGCGATGTAGTAGCGCAGCCATTCGGGATTCATGCCCAGCGAGAGGTACTTCAGCGGGTCGATGCCAGTGCCGCGGCTCTTGCTCATCTTCTCGCCGCTGACGGTGATGAAGCCGTGCACGAAGACGTTGGTGGGCACCTTTCGCCCGCTGAAATGCAGCATGGCGGGCCAGAACAGGGTGTGGAAGTAGGTGATGTCCTTGCCGATGAAGTGGTACTGCTCCACCGCCGGATCGGCGATGAATTCCTCGAACGATCGGGTTTCGCCGTACTTCGCCCTGGGGCCGCCATTGTCGAAGTAGCTCTTGAGCGAGGCCAGATAGCCCACCGGGGCATCGAGCCACACGTAGAAGTACTTGCCGGGCGCATCGGGGATCTCGATGCCGAAATAGGGGGCATCGCGGGAGATGTCCCAGTCCGACAGCCCACCGTGACCGTTCTCGTCGGTGGTGAACCACTCCTTGATCTTGTTGGCCACTTCGCTTTGCAGCTTGCCATCCTGCGTCCACTGCTGCAGGAAGTCGATGCAGCGCTGAGAGGAGAGCTGGAAGAAGTGGTGCTCGCTGGTCTTCATCACCGGCGTGGCGCCGGTGAGCGTGGAGTAGGGATTCTTCAGCTCGGTGGGGGCATAGACGGCGCCACACACCTCGCAGGAGTCGCCGTACTGGTCTTTCGCGCCGCACTTGGGGCATTCGCCCTTGATGTAGCGGTCGGGCAGGAACATGTTCTTCACCGGGTCGAAGAACTGCTCGATGTCGCGCGTGAAGATGAGGCCGTTCTTGCGCAGGGCGCGGTAGATGTCCTGGGCGAGCTCGGTGTTCTCGGGGCTGTCGGTGGAATGCCAGTGATCGAAGCTGATGTGGAAGCCGTCGAGGTATTCCTTGCGGCCCGCGGCAATCTCGGCCACGAAGGCCTGCGGCGTCTTCCCGGCCTTTTCGGCGGCGATCATGATGGGCGCGCCATGGGCGTCATCGGCGCCGACGAAGTGCACCTGGTGGCCCTGCATGCGCTGGAAGCGCACCCAGATGTCGGCCTGGATGTATTCCATGATGTGGCCGATGTGGAACTTGCCGTTGGCGTAAGGCAGGGCGGTGGTGACGAAGAGCTGGCGGGTCATCGTGGGCGCGGCGCCGCGTGTGCGAACGCAACTGGGGGTAAACCCCGGATTCTAGGCCGGGAGCGGGCGCTTTGGCCCCTTGCGACAACTTGTCCTGCGCCCCTGCGCTAGACTGAACTCCAGTCCCAATTCCTCCTTTTCCTGCTCCCCATGGCCCCCACCGAACAAGCGCTGCAAGACGCCCTCAAGACCGTTGCCGACCCCCACACGGGGCGGGACTTCGTGACTTCCAAGGCTCTGAAGAACCTGCGGGTGGACGGGGGGGACGTCAGCTTCGACGTGGAACTGGGCTACCCCGCCAAAAGCCTGGCGCCGGGCCTGCGCAAGCAGCTCATCGCTGCGGCACGCACGGTGCCGGGGGTGGAGAATGTCAGCGCCAACATCACCACCCGCATCATCGCGCACGCAGTGCAGCGTGGCGTGCAGCTGCTGCCCAAGGTGAAGAACATCATCGCCGTGGCCTCGGGCAAGGGCGGCGTGGGCAAGAGCACCACCACCGTCAACCTGGCCCTGGCGCTGGCCGCGGAAGGCGCCAGCGTGGGCATCCTGGATGCCGACATCTACGGCCCCAGCCAGCCCACGATGATGGGCATCGAAGGCCGCCCGGAAAGCGTCGATGGCCAGACCATGGAGCCGCTGGAGAACTACGGCGTGCAGGTCATCTCCATCGGCTTCCTGATCGAACCCGACAACCCCATGATCTGGCGCGGCCCCATGGCCACCCAGGCGCTGGAGCAGCTGCTGCGTCAGACCAACTGGCGTGAGCTCGACTATCTGCTGGTCGACATGCCGCCGGGTACCGGTGACATCCAGCTCACGCTCAGCCAGCGCGTGCCGCTGACAGGGGCGGTGATCGTCACCACGCCGCAGGACATCGCCCTGCTCGACGCCCGCAAGGGCCTGAAGATGTTCGAGAAGGTGGGCGTGCCCATCCTGGGCATCGTCGAGAACATGGCGGTGCATGTGTGCCCCAACTGTGGCCATACGGAACATATCTTCGGTGCCGATGGTGGTCGCAGGATGGCTGCGGAGTACGGTGTGGACTATCTGGGCGCCTTGCCACTGAACCTGTCGATCCGCGAGCAGGCCGATGCCGGCCGCCCGACGGTGGTGAGCGAGCCCGATGGTGAGATTGCCCGTCTGTACGCCGACGTGGCGCGCAAGGTGGCGGTGAAGATCGCCGAGAAGGCCAAGGACTATTCGGCCAAGTTCCCGACGATCTCGATCTCCAAGAACACCTGAGAGAGCCGGCCATGACTGCCACTGCCTCCCAGCCCCTGCGCGTGGACGTCGCGGTGGTGATGGAGCGTGAACGCGCCCCCAACGCCTGGGAGGACTGGCGCTTTCGCATCGTCGAGGTCGTGCCTCAGGAGCCGGCCTTTGGCGACGCTGCCCGCCTCATGGTGGACGACGGCCGGGTGTCGCGCTGGCTGCATCCGGGCTTGGTGGTCGAATTGTTCCGGGATGAAGCCGAGGGCTACCACCTGAACCTGAGTTCGGGGCGGCCGGTGTGGTTCGTGATGTGGCGCCAGGAGTCCGGCGACCCACCGAAGGCGTGGCCGGAGGCGGTCAGTCTGTCCTACAACGAGGCCGGCCGGTGGCTGGACGCCCAGGAGCGGGTGGACAACGTGCCCCTGGATCCGGTGGTCGCGCAGTGGCTGCAGGCCTACACCGACGAGCACTACCGCCCCGAGCCGAAGAAGCGCCAGCGCCCGGCCTCTTTCCTGGCGCCGGGGCAGCGGGAGCCGGAGGGAGGCCGCCGTGGCTGAGGAAGGGTTCCTCTCACGCTGGTCCCGGCGCAAGGCCGCTCAGGCGCCGTCCGAGCCGGCACCGCAGGGCGTGCCTGCGCCGTCGCCGCTCGCCCCCGCCCCGCAGGCCGAGGGTGCTGCCGTCCCCCCGACGCCGACGGAACCTTCCTCGCCGCCGCCCACCCTGGAGGATGTCAAAAGGCTGACGCCCTCGACCTCCGACTTCTCGCGTTTCGTGGCGCCGGATGTGGACGAGTCGGTCAAGCGTGCGGCGCTGAAGACGCTGTTCAGCGATCCCCATTTCAACCGCATGGACGGGCTCGATGTCTACATCGAGGACTACACACAATTCACGCCCGTCCCCACGAGCGTGCTGCGAAGGATGGTCCAGTCCGAAGCGCTGGGCCTGTGGCGCGAGGAGCGTGCGCCCCAAGTGCCTTCCGAGACTCGGCGCGATGGCCCGGCGGCCCCCCCAACCCCGCAATCGAACGATTTCCCCACGCAGCCACCCGCCGATGAAGCGGGGGCGCCACCTCCCCACGATGAAAACCCTGATCTGCAATTGCAACCGGACGATGCCGCTGGACGAGACGGCCCTGGGCCGGGCTCTGAGCCAGGCGGGCGCTGACGCCGACCTGTCGTCCCACACGGTGCTGTGCCGGCGTGAGGCCGGGGCCTTTCAGCGTGCCGCAAAGAGCGGCGACGACCTGCTCGTGGCCTGCACGCAGGAAAGCCGGCTCTTCCTGGCACTGAACGACGAGACGGAAGGCGCGCAGCCGGTCACTGAACGGCCGATCCGCTTCGTCAACATCCGCGAGACCGGCGGCTGGTCACGCGACGCGAAGCAGGCCACGCCCAAGCTGGCAGCGCTCATTGCTGCGGCGCAGCTGCCCGACCCTGAGCCCGTGCCCACGGTGAGCTATGCCAGCGCCGGGCGCTGTCTCGTGGTGGGGCCGGCGGATGCAGCCCAGCGTGCAGCCGGCCTGCTGGCCGATACGCTGGACGTGACGGTGCTGGCCGAGGGCCGCAGCGGGGCACTGTCGCAGCGCCGCGCCCAGGCCCAGCACACGGGGCGCCTCACGAGACTGCAGGGCTGGCTGGGCAGCTTCGAGGCCGAATGGACGAGCGACAACCCGATCGACCTCGATCTGTGCACGCGCTGCAATGCCTGCATCGAAGCCTGCCCGGAAGGCGCGATCGACTTCAGCTACCAGGTGAACCTGGACCTGTGCCGCTCGCATCGCGATTGCGTGCGGGTCTGCGAAGCCGCGGGCGCGATCGACTTCCAGCGCGAGCCGCAGGCTGTCACCGAGCGTTTCGACCTCGTCCTCGACCTGGGCGATACCCCGCGCTTCACGATGCACCAGCCGCCCCAGGGCTATGTGCATGCGGGCCGGGACGAAGCGCGTGTGCTGCAGGCGGTGCTCACGCTCAAGGACCTGGTGGGCGAGTTCGAGAAGCCCAAGTTCTTCCAGTACAAGCGCAAGCTCTGCGCTCACAGCCGTAACGAGCAGGTCGGCTGCAAGGCCTGTGTCGAGGTCTGTTCGGCGCGCGCCATCCGGTCGGAGGCCGACAGCAGTGGCGGCATCTTCGTCGAGCCTCACCTGTGCGTGGGCTGCGGCGCCTGCACGACGGTGTGCCCCAGCGGGGCACTGGCCTATGCCTACCCCAACACGGTCGACCAGGGGCGGCGGCTGCGCACGCTGGTGGCGAGCCACGTGAAGGCCGGTGGCAAGGCGCCGGCCCTGTTGCTGCACAGCGAAGGCGCGGGCGCCCGGATGATCGAGGATCTGGGGCGCGCGGCGCGGGTGGATGCCGCAGTCCACGGTGTGCCTGCGCGTGTGCTACCCGTGGCGCTGTGGCATACCGCGAGCGTGGGCCTGGACCTGTGGCTGGCGGCCATCGCCTACGGTGCCGCCAATGTGTGGGTGCTGCTGACTGACGAGGAAGCGCCCGAATACCGGACGGCCTTGGGCGAACAGGTGGCGGTGGCCAATGCGATCCTGAACGGACTGGGCTACGCGGGCACGCCCGTGGCACTGATCGAGGTGCGCGACGCGCGCGATCTGCCGGCCCTGGACCAGGCGCTGCGGGCACCGGCGGCTCAGACGGTGCGCCAGCCGGCGGCTTTTGCCACCCAGTCCGACAAGCGGGCCACGCTCGATCTGGCCATTGACCACCTGCTGGCGCAGGCCCCCCAGGCCAGCGACGAGATCGTGCTGCCCAAGGCGGGCGCTCCCTTCGGCGCGGTCGTGGTCGACTCGGACAAGTGCACGCTCTGTCTGAGTTGTGTCGGCGCTTGCCCCGAGAGTGCGCTGGCGGACAATCCGGACCGTCCGCAGCTCAGGTTCGTCGAGAAGAACTGTGTGCAGTGCGGGCTGTGCGAGACCACCTGCCCCGAAGGGGCCATCACGCTGCAGCCGCGCCTGTGGCTGTCGGGTGCCGGCCAGGCGCGCAAGCAGGCGCGGGTGCTTCATGAAGTCGAGCCCTACCACTGCGTGCGCTGCGGCAAGCCTTTCGGCACGCTCAAGGCGGTCGAGCTGATGATGGGCAAGCTTGCCGGGCATGCGGCTTTCCAGGGCGCAGCGCTCGAGCGGCTGCGCATGTGCGGTGACTGCCGCGTCATCGACCTGTACAGCCAGCCCAATGAAGTGAGGATCACCGACCTATGAATGCCCAGGCCATGGCTTTTTCCACGCCGGACGACGCCGAGGAACTGGCGCGGGCCGAAATGTACGGCGTGCTCTCGCGGCTCTATGTGGCTGCGCCCGATGAGGCGTTGCTGCGCCAGTTCGCCGTCGCCGTGACTGAGGCGCCTGCCGAAGGCGCGTTCCTCCAGGGCCCGTGGGAGGCCTTGGTGGCCGCGATGCGCGGCACCACCGCGCAGGCTGCCGCAGACGAATACGATGCGCTTTTCCAGGGGATCGGCAAGCCCGAGGTGTTTCTCTATGGTTCCTACTACCTGGCCGGCTTCCTGAACGAGAAACCGCTGGCGGCGTTGCGCAGCGATCTGGCGGGCCTCGGTCTTGCGCGGGACGAATCGCGCGGCGAGACCGAGGACCATGTGGCCTACGTGTTCGAGGTGATGCGCTACCTGATCGCCGGGGACGACGTGGCGGTGTGCAATCTCGAGCAGCAGCGACGTTTCTTCCGCGCGCACGTCCAGTCCTGGGTCGAGGCCATGTGCGATGCACTGGTCGCCCACCCACGGGCGGATCTCTACCGTGCGGTGGCGGAACTCACCCGCGCGTTCGTCCAGGTGGAGGCGCAGGGTTTCGACATGATCGAGTAGCGCCTCTCGGTGGGTGCTTCATCAAAACGTCATCCCCCTGACGTGTCCATGTCATGCCGGCCGGGCAGCATGGGAACTCATGCGATGGATGCCCCCCACCGACTTCTTCCAGCCTCCGGTTGCTGCTGCAGCGCCAGGCGCTCATCCGCCGGCGGATCCTGACGCGGCACTCGCCGGCGGGTCGCCGGCACCGTTGAAGCTGCGTACGATCTTCATCTCGGACATCCACCTGGGGACGCCGGGCTGCCAGGCCGCCGCCTTGCTGGACTTCCTGCGTTCGGTGGAGTGCGAGACGCTCTTCCTGGTGGGAGACATCATCGATGGATGGCAGTTGCGGCGAAGCTGGTACTGGCCTCAAGCCCACAACGACGTGGTTCAGAAGCTGCTGCGCAAGGCCCGCAAGGGCACGCGCGTCATCTTCATCCCAGGCAACCATGACGAGTTTGCCCGACGCTATGTCGAACACAACTTCGGTGGCGTGGATGTGGCCGAGGACTGGGTGCATGTCACGGCCGACGGTCGCCGCCTGTGGGTGACCCATGGCGACCTCTTCGACGGCGTCATCCAGTGCGCAAAGTGGCTGGCCTACGTGGGGGACTCCCTGTACGAGTTCACCCTCAGGCTCAATCGCCACTTCAACTCTCTGCGCGCGCGTCTGGGGCTGCCCTATTGGTCGCTGTCGAGATACCTCAAGCTCAAGGTCAAGCGGGCGGTGAGCTACGTGAGCGACTTCGAGGAGGCGCTCGCACGCGAGGCGCGCAAGCGGGGGGTGGACGGCGTGGTGTGTGGGCACATCCACCACGCCGAGCTGCGGGACATTGACGGCATGCTCTACGCCAACGACGGCGATTGGGTCGAAAGCCTCACGGCCCTGGTCGAGCACCCGGACGGCCGGCTGGAGATCCTGGACTGGGCAGCCCGCCTGCGCGCCGAGAAGGCACTCAAGCCCCAGGGGCGGGTCGCTGCGGGCGTGCCCGCCTGAACCGGCCAGGGGTGCCGGTGAGGGGGCGCAAGGCCCTGGGGTGTCGTCACCTTGTCACACGCCGGTCATATACTGAAATCATGAGTTCGGACTTTGCCCCTGTCCTGCCGCTGGAGCGCCCCTCCTCGGCAGCGCCCCTTCCTTCGACGGTGGTCGGCAGCCTCAAGCTGCTCAACCGCGAGCGCGCGATTCTGGAGTTCAACGGCCGTGTGCTGGCGCAGGCGCAACGCCCCGACGTGCCGTTGCTCGAACGCCTGCGCTACATCTGCATCGTGTCGTCCAACCTCGACGAGTTCTTCGAGGTGCGCTTCGGTGACTACCTGGAAGCGGCCCGGCGACCCGGAGGCGGGGTGTCCGAGACCGATCTCGCCGAGGTGGCCGCAGCCGCCCACGAGCTCATCGACCGGCAGTATGCGGTGTTCAACCAGGAAGTGATGCCGGCGCTCAAACGCGAGGGCATCCTCATCCTGAACCATGCGGAGCGCAATGACGCTCAGCGCCGCTGGGTGGACCGCTTCTTTCAGCGTCAGGTCCGACCGCTGCTCGTGCCGCTGGGGCTGGATCCAGCCCACCCCTTTCCGCAGGTGGCGAACAAGTCACTGAACTTCATCGTGAAGCTCGGAGGCAAGGATGCCTTCGGCCGGGACAACACGATTGCCATCGTCAAGGTGCCGCGCGTGCTGCCGCGGGTGATCCGGCTGCCCGAAGACCTGACCGATGGTCAGCAGGTCTTCGTGCTCCTGTCCAGTGTGATTCGCGCCCACCTGGAAGAGCTGTTCCCGGGTCGAACGGTCGAAGCCTTCTCGCAGTTTCGCGTCACGCGCGATTCCGACCTCGCCGTGGACGAGGAGGACGTGACCAACCTGCGCCAGGCCCTGCGCTCCTCGCTCACCACACGTCACTTCGGTCAGGCCATCCGCCTGGAGGTGGTGAGCACTTGCCCCCCGGACCTCTGGGGTTTCCTGTTGCGGCAGTTCGGGCTGCCTGAAGCGGCGCTGTACCGGGTGGACGGGCCGGTGAATCTGGTGCGGCTCAACCAGCTCATCGACCAGGCCGATGCTCCCCATCTGCGCTTTCCCCCGTTCGAGCCGGCATGGCCGCGGAGCCTGCCGCGCCAGATGTCCATCTTCGAGCGACTCAAGCGGGGTGACGTGCTGATGCACCACCCTTTCGAGTCCTTTGAGCCGGTGGTGCAGTTCCTGCGGGAAGCCGTGCACGACCCGGATGTGCTGGCGATCAAGCAGACCATCTACCGTACGGGCAGTGAGTCGGTACTGATGGACCTGCTGCTCGAGGCCGCCCGGCGTGGCAAGGAAGTCATGGCGGTGGTCGAGCTCAAGGCACGTTTCGACGAAGAGGCCAACATCAATTGGGCCGAACGGCTGGAAGCCGTCGGAGCTCAGGTGGTGTACGGCATCGTGGGCCTGAAGACACACGCCAAGCTGCTGCTGGTCACGCGCCGTGAAGAGGGCTCGCGGGGCCCTGTCCTGCGCCGCTACGCCCACCTGTCCACCGGCAACTACAACCCCAAGACGGCACGCCTGTACACCGACGTGGGTTGCCTCACGGCGGATGCGGAGCTCACGGCCGACGCCGACGTGGTCTTCCAGCAGCTCGCGAGCCTGACGCGCGTGCGCACGCCTCGTCACCTCTTGATGGCGCCTTTCAGCCTGCACAAGCAGATGCTGCGGCACATCGAGCAGGTGGCCGAGGCGGCCAGGGCCGGCGAGCCTGCGCGCATCGTGCTCAAGCTCAATGCGCTCACGGACATCCCGCTGATCGAAGCCTTGATCCTCGCCTCGCAAGCCGGCGCCAGCATCGACCTCGTGGTGCGCGGCGCCTGCATGCTGCCGCCGGGGGTGCCCGGCCACACCGAGCGGATCCGCGTGCGCTCCGTGGTGGGTCGCTTCCTGGAGCACACGAGGTTGCTGTACTTCCGCTGGGGCAAGGCGGATGAGCAGGAGGTGCTCTACCTCTCCAGTGCCGACTGGATGAGCCGCAACATGTTCCGCCGCATCGAGGTGGCCTGGCCGGTGCGCGATGTGGCGCTGCGTCAGCGCCTCATCGACGAATGCCTGGTGCCCTATCTGCAGGATCGCTGTGATGCCTGGATCCAGCAGAGCGATGGCCGCTACGAACGTGTGGGTCATGACGGACCCAGCGCGCAGCAGGCTCTGATGGCACGCTACGCTCAGGCCTGACCCCGGGGCAGTGATGGACCTGATCCTCTGGCGCCATGCCGAAGCGGCGGTGGCCCGTGCGGGGCAGGACGACCTCGAACGCGCGCTGACACCCAAAGGAGAGCGTCAGGCTGCCCGCATGGCAGAGTGGCTCAACCAGCGGCTGGCCCAGTCCACCCGCGTGCTCGTGAGCCCGGCCGTTCGCACCCAGCAGACCGCTCAGGCCCTGGGGCGTCCTTACCGCACGGTGCCAGCCCTGGCGCCCTGCGCCGACGTGGAAGACCTGCTCCAGGCAGCACGCTGGCCGGATGCCAGCGAACCGGTCCTGATCGTCGGCCACCAGCCGACGCTGGGTCGCGTGGCGGCCCTCCTGCTGGCGGGCACCGATCAGGCTTGGTCGGTCAAGAAGGGGGCGGTGTGGTGGCTGCGCCAGCGCGAGCGGGACCACGGCAACCCGGTGGTTCTGCAAGCAGTCCAGTCGGTGGATTGCCTCTGAAGGAGGTCAGGTCCGGGTGCGCAGGCTGAGACGGAAGATCTCGCTGCGTTCCCAGATGGCCTGTTCCTCTCGCAGCAGATAGAGCGTGCGTGGATGCGCCTCGGCCCAGGAGGACTCCATGGACAGCACCACTGTCCGGCCATGACGACTGGCCGTGAGTGCGCTCAGCGTCGGCAGGTTGCGGGCATGGCACAGGATCACCGCCAGTCGCAGGCACATCACCTGCAAGGCGAAGGTTTCCTCGCGCAATTGCTCGTCGAGTTTGCGCAGTCCGCCCCGTTGCCCCATGACCATGTCGGCCAGGCGGCGCTGCTGCGACTGCGAGAAGCCCGGCGCATCCACGTGGCCGAGCAGGTAGGCGCTGTGGCGGTGATGGTCGTGGTGCGACACCATCATGCCCATCTCGTGCAAGGCACAAGCCCAGTCGAGTTCGCGCTGGGCCTCCAGCTGCGCCTGCGGGGCCAGGCTGGCATGCAGGTTGCGCGCCACGGTCTGCACACGCTCGGCCTGCACCCGGTCGATGCCGAAGCGCAACTGCATCTGCAGGACCGAGTCGTCGCGCATGTCGTGAGGGTGCTCGCTGTCCAGGCTGCCATGCAGGCGGTCCTGGAGATCGAAGATCACGCCCTGGCGCAAGGCACCCCGGGCAGGCTGCAGCGCCACGATACCGAAATGCGTGGCCAGCGTATAGAGGATGGACAGGCCCCCACCCAGCACCGCCTTGCGATCTTCCTTGAGCCCGGGCAGGTCCAGCCGCTCTGCACGGCCCGCACGCAGGCAGCGCTCCATGCACCAGCGCAGGCCCTCGGGCGTGATCGTGCCGTCGCTCACACCGTTGGCCACGAGCAGCTGAGAGACTGCGCCCACGGTGCCGGACGAGCCCAACGCTTCCTGCCAGCGGCTGGGGGCGAAGGTCTCCAGCGCCTCCTCCAGCTCGGCGCCGGCCGCGACCTGGGCGCGCCGGAAGGCGGTTTCCGTGTAGCGGCCATCGCCGAAGAAGCGCAGTGACAGGCTCACGCTGCCGATCTGGAAGGATTCGGCCTGCAAGGGGGTGCGGCCCTCACCCAGGATCATTTCAGTCGAGCGCCCGCCGATGTCCACCACGAGCCGCCGACCGTCGCCCGGCGGCATCAGCCGCGCCACCCCGACGTAGATCAGGCGGGCTTCCTCGCGGCCGGAGATCACCTCGATGGGATGGCCCAGCACCGTTTCGGCTCGCCGCAGGAACGCGTTGCGGTTGCGTGCCTCGCGCAAGGTCTGGGTGGCGACGGCGCGCACCTGGCCCGGACGGAAGCTGCGCAGACGCTCTGCGAAGCGCGCCAGGCAGGCCAGGCCACGCAGCGCCGCCTCCTCGGTGAGCATGCCCTCGGCGTCCAGACCGCCTCCCAGGCGCACGGTTTCCTTGATGTAGTCCAGCCGGCGGTATTGGCCGCGGTCGATCTGGCCGATCTCCAGCCGGAAGCTGTTCGAGCCCATGTCGATGGCCGCGAGCAGCGCGCCGGCCTCCGCCGAGGCTGGGGTGGGCGCAGGGGGGGACGATGCGGCCGTGCGGGTGGAAGGGGGCGGGGAGGCGGTCATGGCCTCCATTCTCTGCGCAAACCGAGGGTTTCTGGCGCGCCTGCAACTGTGCGCCGGGCTGCAATCCGGTGCCCGCTTGACATGATTGATAAGATCAAGCCTGCATCCATGCGGATGGAAGGGCCTGCGGGCCCTTCTTTGCTGATGTCCACGCCCTCGCCCTCATGACGCTCACCTACATCGTTCTGGCCACCTTCCTTGGGGGGCTCCTGTCGGTCGTGATTGCGGCCAGTCTCACGGTGACGGTGCTGAGCAAGGTGGTGCGCAGCCTGGTCAGCCTGTCAGCCGGCGTGCTGCTGGGCACCGCACTCATCCATCTTCTGCCCGAGGCCTTCGAGAGTTCTGCCGGCGCACACGAACTCTTCCTCACGCTGTTGGGCGGCCTGCTGTTCTTCTTCCTGCTGGAAAAGGCCGAGCTTTACCGCCACGGCCACCACCACGAGGGCGATGGCGACCATCACCATCATGGTTTCGACCACGAGCAGGCCGGCCGGGGCGGATGGACGGTGCTCGTGGGCGACAGCATCCACAACTTCTGTGACGGCGTGATCATCGCCGGCGCCTTCCTAGTGGATGCCCGGCTGGGGGTGGTGACGGCCCTGGCCATCATCGCCCATGAGATTCCCCAGGAGGTGGGTGACTACATCGTGCTGCTCAATGCCGGGTTCTCGCGGTCCAAGGCACTGCTCTTCAATGCCCTGTCAGGCCTTGCGGCCGTGCTGGGCGGGGTGGTCGGCTACTTCGTCGTGCGGCCCTGGGAAGACCTCTTTCCCTACCTGCTGGTGGTGGCCTCATCGAGCTTCATCTACGTGGCCGTGGCCGACCTCATCCCCCAGCTGCAGCGGCGGCTCTCGTTGCGGGAAACCCTGTCGCAACTGCTGTGGCTCGCCGCCGGCCTGGGGCTCATTCTCGTCCTGGTGGAGCAGTTCCACGGGCACTGAGCCCCATGCGGCTGTCAGCGCACCACCAGCACCGGCACGGTGCTGTGTGTGAGCACGCGGTTCGTTTCGCTGCCCAGGAGCAGCGCCTGCACGCCGCGACGGCCGTGGGAGGCCATCACGATCAGATCGACCTGGTGCTGCTTGGCGTAGTCCACGATGGCTTCCCACACGCTGACCGACTCCACGGTGTGCCCGGTGCAGGCCACCCCCTGCGCTGCGCACGCGTCCTTCACGGCTGACACGTTCTTGGCCGCCACCCGTTCCTGTGCATCCAGGAACTCCTGCGGCAGCGTGGGCTGCATCTCTGACATCGCGCTGTAGGGGTAGGGGTCCTTGACGCTGAGCGTGAAGACCTCGGCGCCAAACTGTTTCGCCAGCGTCACCGCCGTGGCCACGGCCCGCTGGGTGATTTCGGAGCCGTCCGTCGGAACGAGGATGCGCTTGTACATGGTGACCTCCTGTCAGTGATGAATGTGCTCATCTTGCGCGCCAGGCGCCAGACCATGTTGATGCAAATCAAGCGTCGGGGCAAGCCCCGGGCGGATGCGGCCGATTCAGCCCTGGGCCACCGGCCGGGTCGGGTCGGCGCACCATTCGCTCCACGATCCCGGGTACAGCGCAGCCCCCGCCAGGCCGGCGGCCTCCATGGCCAGGAGGTTGTGGCAGGCGGTGACGCCGGAGCCGCATTGGTGGACGACGGTGTCGGGCGCAGCGCCTTGCATCAAGGTCAGGAAGTCGGCTCGAAGGGCTTCGGCCGGACGGAAGCGGCTGTCCGGGCCGAGGTTGTGCTGGAAGAAGCGGTTGAGGGCCCCCGGAATGTGGCCGGCCACCGGATCCAGTGGTTCCACGTCTCCGCGGTAGCGCTCGGGCGCGCGGGCATCGAGGATGCGCTGGGTGGGCGAGCCCAGCTCGCGCAGCACGGCATCGGCGTCGCGCATGGCCACCCGGGAGGCTCCCGGGGCATAGGCCACGGCCGCAGGCGGACGCACCGGGCCCTCCTGCACCGGGCCTCCAATGGCCTGCCAGGCGCCCAGGCCGCCATCGAGCACCGCCACGGCCTCGTGCCCCAGCCAGCGCAGCATCCACCAGCAGCGCGCGGCATAGGGGGCGCCCTGGCGGTCATAGACCACCACGGGGGTGTCGGGGCCGATGCCGAGGGCGCCGACGCGCTGCGCAAAGACCTCGCGTGTGGGCAGGGGGTGGCGGCCGTTGCGGCCGGTCTTGGCACCGCTGAGGTCCCGGTCCAGGTGCAGGTAGTGCGCTCCGGGCAGATGGGCTTGCAGGTAGGAGGCTTCGCCAGCGGCCGGGTTGGCCAGGTCGAAGCTCACGTCGATGAGCACGGGGGGCGTCGGGCCGGCCAGCGCGGCCTGCAGCGCCTCGGCCGAGATCAGCGGGGTGGTCAGGATCATGATTCGGTGCTCGTGGTGTTGGGCGGCACGCTGGGCGCCGTCTTGCTGCGCAGGAAGGTGGCGGCGATGCCGGCCGCCACGATGAGGATCATGCCGGCGACGGCCATCCATGTCACCGGGTCGCGGAAGAGCAGCACGCCATAGAGGAAGGCAAACACGATGCCCAGGTACTGCAGGCTGGCGTTGACCAGGGTCTTCCCGGTCGCGTAGGCGCGTGTCATGAGCAACTGGGCCACGGTGGCGAGCACGCCCACCGCCAGCAGGAGCGCCACGCCCTGGAGCGTGTGCGGGTTGGCGCCGCCGGCGAGCATCGTGAGGGCCCCAGCCACGACCCCACCGAGCGAGAAGTAGAACACCACGCGGTATTCGGGCTCGCCGATGCGGCCCAGGGCGGTCACCTGCAGATAGGCAGTGGCCGAGAGCATGCCCGAGATCAGGCCGACCAGACCGTGCCAGAGCTGGTTGTCGTCGATGGTGGGGCGCAGAATCAGGGCCACGCCGGCAAAGCCCGCGAGCACGGTGGCAATGAGCCGGCCGTCGATGCGGGCCCCGCCCATGATGATGGCCCCGCCCAGCAGGAAGAGTGCCATCCACACCGAGGACATGTAGTTCAGCGTCATGGCGGTGGCCAGCGGCAGGCCGCCGATGGCGTAGAACCAAAGGCTCAGGGCCAGCACGCCGCTGAGGCTGCGCCAGAAGTGCATGGCGGGTACTGGGGTGCGCAGCGAACCGCCGCGGCGCCACACCATGAAGCCGATGGTGACCGCGCCGACGATGCCACGATAGAACACGATCTCGCCGCTGCTGTAGAACTCGGAGGCGTACTTCACGCACACCCCCATGGTGGCGAACAGCAGGGAGGACAGAACCATCAGGGTGGAGGCGCTCACAGGACTTCTTCTTCGGGACGCAGGAGGTGAACGGGAGGCTCGGGCAGCGCGGCGTTGGCGGGCAGACCCCACACCAAGATTTCGCTGTCGCGCCCTTTGATCGTGCGGGCTCCGAGCGGGCGCAGGCACTCTCGCAAGGGGGGTGGCAGCAGGTCGTGGGTCGCCTGGTTGACGAAGGCGACCATGCCGGGTTCCTCTTTGGCCAGGCCCTCGATGCGCGCGGCGATGTTCACGGTGTCGCCGATCACAGTGTAGATGCACCGCTCGGGCGAGCCGATCTGCCCGGCCAGGGCTGCGCCGCTGGCCAGGCCGATCCCGATGGACAGCGGGGCCGCACCGTAGCTGGCCCGTTCGGTGTTGAACTCGGCCAGCGCCTGCTGCATGGCGGCGGCCGCATACAGCGCCCGTTCGACCCGGTGCGGATCCGGGGTGGGGGCACCGAAGACCACCACCATCGCGTCGCCCATGTAGTTGTTCACATAGCCGCCGAATCGCTGCACGGCATGGGTCATGCGGGTGAAGTGTTCGTTGAGCGTGAGCACCACGTCGCGGGGCTTGAGCCCTTCGCACAGCTGGGTGAAGCCGCGGATGTCGGAAAAGAGCACGGTGACATCGACCTCATGGCCCCCAAGGATCAGCTCGCCTTGCACCAGCTGGTCGCGCACCTCGGGCGACACCAGCCGCCCGAAGACGTCGCGCTCCCGCTCCCGCTGCTCCAGCTCCCGGCTCATGTGATTGAACGACTGGGCGAGCAGCCCCAGTTCGTCGTCGCGCTCGAGCTGGACGTGTGCATTGAGGTAGTGTCCCCGCAGGATGGCGCGCGCGGAGCGGGCGACCTCCCGGATGGCCCGGGCCAGAGAACGGGCAAAACGCCAGGCCAGCCAGGCGCTGAGCAGCGAGATGGCCAGCACCACGGCGCCGAATCGCAGCAGCTCGGCGTAGACCAGGGAGCGGTAGGCATCCAGCGAGGCCTGCACTTCCACGTGCCAGCCGCTGGTGTCGATGGGGGACGAAGCCACCAGTGGGGCGGCGTCGCGCCCGGCGGAGGGCAGGGCTTCGAGCACCGGCAGCGGCAGGATCTCGACAGGCCCCGAGGCCACGCGGCGTACGAGGGACAGAGGCCGGCCTTCAGGGTCGCGCAGCAGGGCGCGGACCTCGCCGGCATCCTGCGCCGGCAGCTCCAGGGCCCGGGCCATGGCGTTGGCAGAGAGTCCGACGCTGACCCAGCCCGCGCCCCCGGGAACCTCGGCCCACACATCCACGCTGCCGCTGCCGTTGCGGGCGAGCCAGAGGGGCCCGCCAACCTGAGGGACCCTGCGGTGCTGCGTGTCGCTGCTGGCCCGAGGCGGATGGCTTTGCACGATGCGGCCCTGTGGGTCGAGCAGTTCGACCTGATCCACCTCCGGGAAGCTGCGCACCAGCACCAGCCATTCGCCGCCCAGCGCGTCGATCTGTGTCTGGGGTTCCATGGCAGCGTGGTCGTCACGAGACTGCAGGCGCAGGGCCACCTGGGCCGTGGGGGCGGCCGCGATCATGCCGGCCAGACGTTCCGCCGAGACCATCAGCTGCCCGACCCGACCGGCCAGCAAGGTGGCCGTCTGACGTGTGCGCAGGTCCTGCTCGTCGCGCAGCCGCTGGGCACCTTCGGTGAGGGTGAGCAGCCCGGCAATCACCAGCGGGACCACGGCGAACAGCAGCACCGACACCGGCAGGGTGCGGCTCAGCGAGCGTCGTTGGGTGTCGGCGGGGATGGGGGTCACGTCGATCGGGCGGGGGAGACGAGTGGCATTGTGCGACACCCGGAAACAAAACACCCGGCCGAGGCCGGGTGCTGCACAGAGCGGGGCACTGTCAGAGGCTGCCCAGCTTGTCGCGATACCACTCATGGAAGTGCTGCATGCCGTCTTCCATGGGGCTCTGGTAGGGGCCGACCTCGTTGTCGCCACGATCGAGCAGGGCCTTGCGGCCCCAGTCCATGCGCAGCGCGATCTCGTCGTCCTCGATGCAGGTCTCCATGTAGGCGGCGCGCTGGGCCTCCACGAACTCGCGTTCGAAGGCGGCGATGTCCTCGGGGTAGAAGAACTCCACCACGTTGAGCGTCTTCTGTGGCCCCTTGGGGTGCAGCGTGGACACCACCAGCACATGCGGATACCACTCCACCATGATGTGCGGGTAGTAGGTCAGCCAGATGGCCCCATGGGTGGGGGCCACGCCGCCACGGTAGTTGAGCAGCACCTCATGCCACTTGCGGTAGACGTCCGACCCAGGCTTGCCCAGAGCATTCGACACGCCCACGGTCTGCACCGAATACTCGCGGCCGAACTCCCAGCGCAGGTCGTCGCAGGTCACGAAGTTGCCCAGGCCCGGGTGGAAGGGACCGACGTGGTAGTCCTCCAGGTAGACCTCGATGAAGGTCTTCCAGTTGTAGTCGCACTCGTGCATCTCGACGTGATCGAGCACGTAGCCCGAAAAGTCGAGATCCTTGAGCGGGCCGAGGCCGGCCAGGTCGGCGGCAATGTCGCGGCCGTTGTCCTCGAACAGCAGGCCGTTCCACTCGCGCAACTTGTAGTTGTTGAGGTTCAGGCAGGGGTCCTGCGCGAAATGCGGGGCACCCAGCAGCTGGCCGTCCAGTGCGTAGGTCCAGCGGTGCAGGGGGCACACGATGGTGCTCTTCGTGTTGCCGCGCCCGCGCAGCATCACGGCCTGGCGGTGGCGGCATACGTTCGAGATCAGCTCGATGCCCCGCTGCGAGCGCACCAGGGCGCGGCCTTCGCCTTCCTGGGGCAGCGCGTAGTGGTCTCCCACCTCGGGTACCGCGAGCGCATGCCCGAGGTACCGCGGACCGCCATGGAAGATGAGCTCCATCTCGCGACGGAAGAGTTCGTCGCTGAAATATGCCGATACCGGCAGTTGCGTGTGGCTTTGCTCAAGGGCAATGCTTAGGTCTGACATGATCCCCAGGATCTCCAAAAACCAATGTCCAACCACCACCCACGGTGGGCCCATCTTTCCCGGAAGGCGCCATGTGCCCGGAGTCCTTGCGGATGCCTCCATTCGTCTGGGACAGCCGGTCTGGCGCGGGGAAACCTTGAATTTTAGCCCCGGGGGGGTGGACGGGGCGGGTGGCCCTACGGGGCGGTGCGGCTTGCCACATCGTGGGGCCGGCTGACGGTCGGGACCTCAGCAAGTGCTTGACTACAATGGTCTGATTTGACCCTTCGCCATGCCCAAGACCCCTTCCCCTGCGAGCGCGGCCGCGCCCGCGGCCAGCTATGAAGAAGCGCTGGCCGAGCTGGAGCGGCTGATCAGCCAGCTCGAGTCCGGCCAGCTGCCGCTGGACAAGCTGCTGGAAAGCTACCAGCGCGGGGCGCAGTTGCTGGAATACTGCCGCGGCCGCCTGGAGGCCGTGGAGACCCAGGTCAAGGTCATCGAGGACGGGCAGCTCAAGCCCTGGGCTGCGGCATGAGCGGCGCCACCGACTTTCCGGCCTGGTCGGCTGCCGCACTCGACCGTGTCGAGGGGGCGCTCGACCGCCTGGTGCCCGCTGACGCCCCGGCGCAGCTGGGCGAGGCCATGCGCTATGGCGTGCTCGAGGGCGGCAAACGGGTGCGGGCCCTGCTGGTGCTGGCAGCCGCCGAAGCTGTCCGGGGTCAGGAGGCGGCCGCGCTGCGGGCGGCCTGTGCCGTGGAGCTCATCCACGCCTATTCCCTGATCCACGACGACATGCCCTGCATGGACAACGACGTGTTGCGCCGGGGCAAGCCCACGGTGCATGTGCGCTATGGCGAAGCGCTGGCGATGCTGGCCGGTGATGCCATGCAGGGCCTGGCTTTCGAGGTGCTCACGCCCGACACCGCCGAGGTGCCTGCCGCCTTGCAGGCCCGCCTGTGCGCCCTGCTGGCGCGCGCTGCCGGCCATGCCGGCATGGCCGGCGGACAGGCCATCGACCTCGCCTCGGTGGGGCGCGCCCTCGGTGAAGCCGAGTTGCGCCACATGCACCGCTGCAAGACGGGCGCGCTGCTGCATGGCAGCGTGATGATGGGAGCGGCCTGCGGGGCCGCCGATTCGGCCGCGCTGGCGGCGCTGTCCGACTACGGCTGGGCCATCGGCCTGGCCTTCCAGGTGGTCGATGACATCCTGGACGTGACCCAGGCCTCCGAGACCCTGGGCAAGACGGCGGGCAAGGATGCCCAGGACAACAAGCCCACCTACGTGTCGCTGATGGGGCTGGAGGCCGCGCGCCGCCATGCTGGCGAACTGCACGAACAGGCGCGTGCGGCGCTGGTCCGCAGTGGCCTGGCCGACACCCGCTGGCTGGACGCGCTGGCCTCGCGCATCGTGAACCGGGAACACTGATGAACTACCCTCTGCTCGAAACCATCCAGAGCCCGGCCGATCTGCGCCGGCTGCCGCGCACCGAGCTCAAACGCCTGGCGACCGAACTGCGTGAATTCGTGCTGCACAGCGTGTCGCAGACCGGTGGGCACCTCTCTTCCAACCTGGGCACGGTGGAGCTCACGATTGCCCTGCACTACGTCTTCAACACGCCCGAGGACCGGCTGGTGTGGGATGTGGGCCACCAGACCTACCCGCACAAGATCCTCACCGGCCGCCGCGATCGCATGCACACGCTGCGCCAGTTTGGCGGCATCAGCGGTTTCCCGCGCCGAGACGAGAGCCCCTACGACACCTTCGGCACGGCACACTCGTCCACGTCGATCTCGGCCGCTCTGGGCATGGCCCTGGCCGCCAAGCAGAAGGGCGAGGACCGTCGCGCGGTGGCCATCATCGGCGACGGCGCCATGACGGCGGGCATGGCCTTCGAGGCGCTGAACAACGCGGGGGTGCAGCATGCCGTGGGCCTGGCCGACATGCTGGTGGTGCTCAACGACAACGACATGTCGATCAGCCCGCCGGTGGGAGCGCTCAACAAGTACCTGGCCCGCCTGATGAGCGGCAGCTTCTATGCGGCGGCCCGCGAGGGCGCCAAGGCCGTGCTGAAGAACGCGCCGCCGCTGTTCGAGCTGGCGCGACGCTTCGAGGAGCATGCCAAGGGCATGGTCGTGCCCGGCACCATCTTCGAGGAGTTCGGCTTCACCTACGTGGGCCCCATCGACGGGCACGACCTCGACGCGCTGATCCCCACGCTGGAGAACCTGCGCGCGCGCAAGGGTCCGCACTTCCTGCATGTGGTCACCAAGAAAGGCTACGGCTACAAGCTGGCCGAGGCCGACCCCATCGCCTACCATGGCCCGGGCAAGTTCGACCCGGCCCAGGGCCTGGTCAAGCCGGCCACGCCGCCCAAGACCACCTTCACCCAGGTCTTCGGCCAGTGGCTGTGCGACATGGCCGAGGCCGACCCCAAGCTGGTGGCCATCACGCCGGCCATGCGCGAAGGCTCGGGCATGGTGGAGTTCCACAAGCGCTTCCCCACGCGCTACCACGATGTGGGCATCGCCGAGCAGCATGCGCTGACCTTTGCCGCCGGCCTGGCCTGCGAAGGCCTCAAGCCCGTGGTGGCCATCTATTCCACCTTCCTGCAGCGCGCCTACGACCAGCTCATCCATGACGTGGCCCTGCAGAAGCTGCCCATGGTGCTGGCGCTCGACCGCGCGGGCGTCGTCGGGGCCGACGGCGCCACCCATATGGGCGCCTTCGACATCGCCTTCTTGCGCTGCATTCCGAACGTGAGCGTGCTCACCCCGGCCGACGAGAACGAATGCCGGCAGCTGCTCTACACCGCCCACCTGCAGGACCACCCGGTGGCCGTGCGCTACCCGCGGGGTGCCGGCGTGGGGACCGAGATCCAGAAGGAAATGACGGCGGTGCCCTTCGGCAAGGGCGAGGTGCGCCGGCGCGGCCAGCGCATTGCCATCCTGGCCTTCGGAACCTTGCTGTATCCGGCGCTGCAGGCAGCCGACAAGCTTGACGCCACCGTGGCCAACATGCGCTTCGTCAAGCCCCTGGATGCCGCGCTGGTGGAGGAGCTGGCGCGCAGCCACGATGCCCTGGTGACGGTGGAAGAAGGCTGCGCCATGGGCGGCGCCGGCAGCGCGGTGGCCGAGGCCCTGCACGCCGCGGGACTGCAGACGCCGGTGCTGATGCTCGGGTTCAAGGACGAGTTCGTCGAGCATGGCGATCCGGCCAAACTGCTGGCTTTGCTGGGGCTCGACGCCGAGGGCATCGAGCGCAGCATCCTGCAGCGCTTTGGCGCCAAGCTCGAACTGGTGAAGCCGGCGGCCAACCAGTAAGCCGCGAAGGCGGTGGCTTCAGGCCACCGTCAGTCCTGCCGGGCCGGCCTCGACCCGGCCCACCACGGCAGCCTGCCCGAAGCCCCGGCGGTGGAAGACCGCCAGCACGGTTTCGACCGCCTGGGGCTCGCAGGCCACCAGCAGGCCCCCGCTGGTCTGCGGGTCGGTCAGCAGCGCACGATCGGCCTCGGCAAAGCCCGCAGGCAGCGTCACGTCGGCCCCATAGCTGGCCCAGTTGCGGCCCGAAGCGCCGGTGACGAATCCCCGCGAGGCCAGGTCGCGCACGCCCTCCAGCAGGGGCACCTGGGCCCAGTCGATCACCGCCCGGTGCCCGGCCCCGCGCGCCAGCTCCAGGCCGTGTCCGGCCAGGCCGAACCCGGTGACGTCGGTCAGGGCATGCACGCCGGCCAGCTCGGCCAGGTCGGTGCCGGGGGTGTTCAGGCGGGTGGTGGTGTCGATCATGCGCCGGTAGCCGGCCTCATCCAGCGCCTCCTTCTTCAGCGCGGCCGAGAGCACGCCCACGCCCAGCGGCTTGCCCAGCACCAGCACGTCACCGGGACGGGCACCCGCGTTGCGCTTGACCTTGTCGGGGTGGACCAGGCCCAGCACCACCAGGCCGTAGATGGGCTCGACGGAGTCGATGGTGTGCCCGCCGGCGATGGGGATGCCGGCCTCGCGGCACACGCTTTCGCCACCTTGCAGGATGCGCCCGATCACCTCCAGCGGCAACACATTGACGGGCATGCCCACGATGCCCAGCGCGAAGATCGGGGTGCCGCCCATCGCGTAGACATCCGAGATGGCGTTGGTGGCCGCAATGCGCCCGAAATCGTGCGGGTCGTCCACGATGGGCATGAAGAAGTCGGTGGTGGCGATCAGGGCCTGCTGGTCGTTGAGGCGGTACACCGCCGCGTCATCGGCGGTCTCGATGCCCACCATCAGGGCCTCGGGCACGGGCAGGCCGCGGCTGGAGCGCAGGATCTCGGACAGCACGCCGGGCGCGATCTTGCAGCCGCAGCCGCCGCCGTGCGAGAGGGAGGTCAGGCGGGGATGGGGGGGCAGGGGGGAAGCGGTCACATCAGGTCTCCAAGCCACTGGCCCACGCAGTGTAGGACGAGGGCGCGTTCCCGGTCGGGCTCGAAGAGCGTCGCCCTGCGCTGACCCTGGGCTTGCAGCGCTTCAAGGAAGCCCGGTTCGTCGCGGCAGCGGGCCACCAGGGACGCCAGCGCGGCGTCGTCGCCCACCGGGAAGTAGCCGGCATGGTCCGGCCCAAGCATTCCGAGGTTGCCCGACATGCGCGAGGCCAGCACCGGCGTGCCGCTGCGCACGGCCTCGGCGATGACCAGGGCACCGCCTTCCATGCGTGAGCAGTTCACCAGCACATCGGCACGCCGGATGTGCTGGCGCGTCTGCCCCCGGGGCAGTCCGCCCAGCCAGCGAAAGCGCGGCAAGGCGCGGGCCACGGCCTCGGCGCCTTCGGCCCAGCGTGGCTCGAGGGCGCGCCCGATCTGGGTCCAGTGGATATCGTGGCGACCCGCCAGCCGCGCGGCGGCCCGCCAGAAGGTGCCGGGGTCCTTTTCCTCGCGCAGGTGCCCCACCATGAGCACATTCAGCCACCGGGTGTGGAAGGGCGCATGCCCTTGTGCCGGCACCGACTGGTGGATGACTGTCGCACGGGTGCGTGCCGACGGCGGGAGCAGTGCAAGGCCCTCCTCCTGCAGCACCACCAAGCCGTCTGCTACATCGAGGCTGGCCTGGGCGCTGGTGTCGATGGCGAGGTCACGATAGAGGTCGGTGCCAGTGAGCACCAGCAGGCGGGGCACGGCGGGGTGGGCCTGGGCGTGACGCAGCAGCGAATCGGCCGAGCGGCGGGCATGCAGGGCGATCAGCAGGTCGCAGGGTTCGCCCTGCCAGCGCTCGACGATGCGGATGCGACAATGCCCTTGCAGCATGCGCGACCAGCGCCGGGCGGTGTGCCAGTTGCCGTTGTTGGCTTCAGGCCGCGCCGGACAGACGATGACCACCGTGGGCCGGCGGGCGCGTGGTGAAGACGAGGGGATCCGCAACGTGCTCGACATCGACACTCCCTTGCTGCGCCAGGTGGGGCGGGATGCCCTTTCGCTGGCGCTCATCGATGCCCGCAACTGTACGTTGCGCCGCTTCGAGGCCTATGAGCGGGCCGGCGCCCTGGCGGTGCCCTGCCTACCTGAGCTCAACCCTCCGCTGTGGGAGCTGGGCCATGTGGCCTGGTTCCAGGAGTACTGGGTCGGGCGCAATGTCGAACGCTACCGTGGCGCCCAGGCCGACCCGACGCGGCCCAAGCTGGCCTCCATCCTGCCCCAGGCCGACGCCTGGTACGACTCCTCGCGGGTGCCGCACGACGAGCGCTGGTCGCTGGCGCTGCCCGATGCGCCCGACACGCGGGCCTACCTCGTGGACACGCTGGAGGCCACGCTGGACCTTCTGAGCGGGGCTCCCGAGACCGACGAGGGTCTGTACTTCTTCCGGCTCGCGCTCTTCCACGAGGACATGCACGCGGAGGCGTTTGCCTACATGGCCCAGACCCTGGGGCTGCCCATGCCCGACCTGCCGCCCGCCGAGTTTTTTGCCCCACGCGACCCGATCACGGTGCCGCACTGCCGCTGGACCCTGGGCAGCGCTCGCGGGGAGGGCTTCGTGTTCGACAACGAGAAATGGGCCCATGAGGTGCGCCTGCCGGAGTTCGAGATCGACGCTCAGCCGGTGAGCTGGGCCCAGTTCCTCGAGTTCATCGAGGATGGGGGGTATGAGGACCGCCGCTGGTGGAGCGACGACGGCTGGGCCTGGGTGCAACGCGATGCGCGCACGGCACCGCGCCACGTGGAGCAGGTGCGCCACGGCGTGCTGGCGCGGCAGTTCGGCGCACTCACCCAGGTGCCGCTGGCCGCGCCGGCCACCCACGTGAGCTGCCACGAGGCCGAGGCCTGGTGCCGCTGGGCGGGACGGCGTCTGCCTTTCGAAGCGGAGTGGGAAGCCGCGGCCTCGCTGGGTCGGCGGCGGGGCTTTCGCCACGGCGAGGTGTGGGAATGGACGGCCAGCCGTTTCAAGCCCTTCGAGGGCTTCGAGCCGGACCCCTATCGCGACTACTCGCTGCCCTGGTTCGGCACGCACCGGGTGCTCAAAGGCGGCTCACGGGCCACACGAGGTCGCCTGAAGGACCCGAAGTACCGCAACTTCTATCTGCCGCACCGTGACGACATCTTCTGCGGCTTCCGCTCCTGTGCTCTGTGATCAGGCCTTTGCGGGCTTGGGGCGGCGGTAGGTCCACCAGGGCAGCACCGAGCGCAGGCTGAGCACCTCGCCGCAATGGTCGAGGTTATAGCCGGGCAGCGCGGCCAGCTCGATCTGCCACTGCGGGTCACGCAGGGCCCGCATCAGCTGCTGTACGGCGGGCTGGTCCAGGCTGATGGCGAGCACGGCCAGCAGGTAGCGTTCACGCGCGAGCGGCAGGAAATCCAGGCCACGCGACTGTGCGGCCATCTCGATGCCGAAGCCGGCATCGGCCTGTCCGCTGGCCACCGCCTCGGCCACGGCCGCGTGCGAGGGCTCGGTGCGGGCCGCCTGGAACATCGTGCGCGCGTCCAGGCCTTGCTCCGCGCACAGCTCTTCGAACAGCACGCGCGAGCCGGTGCCTCGCGGCCGGTGCACGAAGCGCAGGCCCGGGCGCGCCAGGTCCACGAGGCCGCGCAGGCCCAGCGGGTTGCCTTTCGCCACGATGAGGCCCTGGCTGCGCTGGGCGAAGCCGATGAGCTTGTGCCGGCCGGGCTTCAGGCGCGGCCGATAGGTGCGCGCGGTGGTCGAGCGGCGATCGGCATCGACACGCACGTGGAAGCCTGCCAGGAGGCAGCGGCCCTCGTTCAGGGCATCCAGCGCATCGACGCTGCCGCCGAACTGCAGGTCCAGGTGCAGGCCGGCCCGTGCGGTGCGTTCGCGCAGGCGCGGCAGCGCTTCGTCGTGGCTGGCCTGCAGGCTCAGCACCTGGGCCTGCTCGTCGAAGACCACGGCGAAGGTGCGCTCGAGCTCGCTGCGCAACGCCTCGATCTGCGGTGCGAGTCGCGCACGGGCGCGGCGCTCGGCCCACAGCAGCTTGTCGCCGAACGGCGAGAGCTGCGCCCGCTGCCCCTTGATCCATAGCACCAGCGGCTGGCCGAGCTCGCCTTCCCAGCGCTTGAGTTCGCCCCAGACGTGGCGGTAGGACAGGTTCAGCTCGCGTGCCGCGGCCGAGATCGAGCCGCACCGATGGATGGCTTCGAGCAGCTGCATCAGGGGGTGGTGCAGGTCGTCGGCCGGTTCATCCGGTGCGCACAGCGCATAGCGCAGGGAGATCCTATGCATGAGGCTTCATATCGCCGGGACAGGCAGGGACGCCTAGCATAGCGAGCGTTGTCCGAAGCCTTGCATGAACACCTTTGCCGACAGCTTCGCCCAGGCGATTGCGCTGCTGCTTTCCTTCGATCCCCGCCTCTGGAACATCGTGGCGCTGTCGCTGCAGGTCAGTGGGCTGGCCAGCGTGATCGCGATGGCGCTGGGCCTGTTGCTGGGCGCATGGATCGCCGCGGCCCGGTTCCGGGGCCGCCACGCGGTGCTGGTGCTGCTCAACACCTCGCTGGCGCTGCCGGCCGTGGTGGTCGGTCTGGTGGTCTACCTGCTGCTGTCACGCGCCGGCCCGCTCGGGCCGCTGGGGATGCTCTTCACACCCACGGCGATGGTGATCGCGCAGGTGGTGCTGGTGCTGCCCATCGTCACGGCCCTGGTCCGGCAGAACCTGGAAGGGGCGCTGAACGATCACGGCGAGCAGTTGCGCTCCCTGGGGGCCGGGCGCTTTGCCAGCGCGCTCATCCTGGCCTGGGACGAACGCATGGCGCTGGCCACGGTGGCGCTGGCGGCCTTCGGGCGCGCCATTGCCGAGGTGGGCGCGGTGATGATCGTGGGCGGCAACATCGACGGCGTGACACGCGTGATGACCACCGCGATCGCGCTGGAGACCAGCAAGGGCGACCTGCCGCTGGCCCTGGGCCTGGGCCTGGTGCTGATGGCGGTGGTGCTGACGCTGAACGTGCTCATCGCGGGACTGAGGCAGTGGCGCGAGCGACAGGATGAGGCCTTTGCATGACGCCCCCGGTCACTCCTTTGCGCCTGGTGAGCCGGACGGCGTCGGCGCAGCCGGCGCTGCAGATCGAACTCGAAGGGGCCTGTGTGCGCTTCGGCCGCAAGACGGCCCTGCACGGCGTGAGCCTGCAGGTGCGTGCCGGCGAACGCATTGCCTTCGTGGGGGCCAATGGCTCGGGCAAGAGCACCCTGCTGAGGGCCTTGCATGGCCTGGTGCCGCTGGCCGAGGGCCGCAGGCACTGCGGTGTGCGCGAGGACGGCAGCGTGTGGCGGCAGGCCATGGTGTTCCAGCGCCCCCACATGCTGCGCCTGAGCGCACGTCACAACGTGGCCCTGGGGCTGTGGCTGGCCGGGGTGCCCTGGCGTGAATGTGGTGCCCGTGCCGATGAGGCTTTGCACCGCGTGGGTCTGGAGGCCCAGGCGCGTCGCCCGGCCCGGGTGCTGTCGGGAGGGCAGCAGCAGCGCGTGGCCCTGGCACGAGCGTGGGCGCTGCGGCCCGATGTGCTGCTGCTGGACGAGCCCACGGCAAGCCTGGACCCGTCGGCCAAGCGCGAGGTCGAGGCCCTCATCGAGCAGTTCGAGGCCCAGGGGCTCACCGTGCTGATGAGTTCGCACAACCTGGGCCAGGTCAAGCGTCTGGCCAATCGGGTCGTCTACCTCGAACGAGGCCATCTGGTGGCCGATGTCGATGTCGATCACTTCTTCCACGGCGAGCTGCCGCGGGAGGCTCAACTCTTCCTCAAAGGAGAACTGCCGTGGCGTTGACTCGCTGGCCGTGGGGTCGTCTGACTGGCTTCGGGCTGCTGGTGCTGGCCTGCGGGTTCGCGCAGGCCCAGAGCCGCTTCATCGTGGTGGCCTCCACCACCTCCACCGAGCAGTCGGGCCTGTTCGCCCACCTGTTGCCGGCCTTCCGGCGGGCCAGCGGCATCGACGTGCGGGTGGTGGCGCTGGGCACCGGCCAGGCCCTGGACATGGGTCGCCGCGGCGACGCCGACGTGGTCTTCGTGCACGACCCGGCCGCCGAGGAGAAGTTCCTGGCCGAAGGCTTCGGGGTGAAGCGCTTTCCGGTCATGTACAACGACTTCGTGATCGTGGGGCCAAAGAGTGATCCCGCCGGGGCGAAAGGGCGCGACGTGGTGGCGGGATTGCAGAAGGTGGCCGCACGAGGCGCCCCCTTCATCTCCCGCGGCGACAAGAGCGGCACACACGCCGCCGAGCTGCGCTACTGGAAGGCCGCCGGCGTCGAGGCACCTGAGGCCCGTGTGGCCGGCTACAAGGCCTGCGGCTGCGGCATGGGGCCGGCGCTGAACATCGCCTCCAGCAGCCATGCGTACGCGCTCGCCGACCGCGGCACCTGGCTGTCGTTCAGGAACCGGGGGCCGCTGGCGGTGCTGGTGGAAGGTGATCGCCGCCTCGTCAACCAGTATGGCGTGATGGTCGTCAACCCGGCTCGCCACCCGCATGTGAAGACCGAGCTGGCGCAGACCTTCGTGGACTGGCTGATCTCGGATGCGGGCCAGTCGGCCATCGCCACCTACACGATCGGGGGCGAGCCGCTCTTCTTTCCGAACGCGAAGACGGCGCCCTGAGAAGCGTCAGTCCGGCGGTAGGGCCCCCTTGCGCAGCTTGCGGTAGAGCGTGTTACGGCCAATGCCGAGTTGCCGGGCGGCCTGGGACAGATTGCCGCCCGCGGCGGCGACCGCACGGCGGATGGTGTCCAGCTCCACCGCTTCGAGCGTGCCGCCGGGCGGGACCGTCGCGGCCTGTGCCGAGGCGGCAACGGCGGGCCTGACGGGCGGGGCGGCGATCGTTGCGGGCATCGAGGGCCACAAGGTGGGCCAGTTGAAAAAGGCCCGCAGGTGCACGGGCTCTTCGCGCCCATCGGCAGCGCGCAGCATCAGCGTGAGCGGCTCGTCGCCGCGGCGCCGGCAGTGGTCGATGATCGCGCTGACCGTGATGCCCAGCACGGCCTCCAGGCCCTGCATGCGCAGCGCCGCGGCACTCATGCCCAGTTGCTGCAGCGCCGCACGGTTGGCCCCCAGGATGGCCCCGTCCGGGGACACGGCGAGCAGACCCTCGCGCACGGTGCCCAGCATCTCGGCGCGTGCGTGGAAATGCAGGCGCAAGCCCTGGCGGAAGCGATCGCTGAACCAGTGCTTCTCGATCATCTGCGCGGACAGCCCCACCAGCGCCAGCGTGTGGGGGTGGTAGGAGCGCTGATCGCCCGTCACGTCCAGCACTCCCATCACCTGGCCGGCATGGTCGAAGATGGGCGAGGCGGAGCAGGTGAGGAAGTGGTTGGCGCGCACGAAATGCTCGGCGCCATGCACCAGCGTGGGGGTTTCGTCGAACAGCGCCGTGCCCACGGCGTTGGTGCCCTTGCTGGCCTCGGACCAGTTCACGCCGGGCGCCAGCGCAATCTGCTGGGCCTTTTCCATGAAGCCGTCGTCGCCCAGGCTGTGCAGGATGGTGCCTTGGCTGTCGGTGAGCACCACGAGACTGCGGGTGAAGACGATCTGCTCGAACAGCATTTCCATGACCGGCGCTGCGTGTTGGCACAGACGCTGGTTGCGTTCACGCATCTCGCGCAGCCGCACCTGGGGCACGGGGCTCACGTCAGGCACGGCGCGGGCGTCCACGCCCAGTGCAGCGCACCGCGCGTGGCTGCGGCGAATCGCGTGCTCGTGCGCCGCAGGCGGGGGCACGGTGGCCGGTCCCGCGGACAGGGCGCTGGGGCACTGCGGCGCCAGGCGCTGGGGCTGGGGCATCGGGGTCTCCTGGCTTTTTCGCTGGGGATCGATGAGCGGTAATCATCGGGCAAGCGAGGTAAGGTGCCTGCCCGCTCAGGTTAGGCGCAGTGTCGCACTCGGGAATCCGCTCGCCAACCCGGGTGTTCCAGCCTGGGACACCCGGGTGGCCCCAGCCGGCTGAAACCCCGGGTTAGGCCTAGGTTTGCAGCCTTGCGGCCTGGGAAGAAGATTGCAGGGCACCTGAACAGGGCGTGGCCATGCTGCGCCGCACGAACCCACCAGCCAACCGAAAGGCGAGCCATGCAAAAGGTTCTGCACATCAATCCCGAGAAGTGCACCGGCTGTCTGCAGTGCGAAATGGCCTGCAGCTACGAGAACTACGGGGTCTACGCGACGTCCAAGTCGCGCATCAAGGTCTTCGATTTCCACCACACGGGCCGCAAGGTGCCCTACACCTGCACGCAGTGCGACGAGGCCTGGTGCCTGCACGCCTGCCCGGTGGAGGCCATCACCATCGACAAGATGACCGGCGCCAAGGTCGTGAGCGAGACCACCTGCGTGGGCTGCAAGGTCTGCACCATCGCCTGCCCCTTCGGCACCATCAACTACGTGCAGGAGACGGGCAAGGTCCAGAAATGCGACTTGTGCGGGGGCGAGCCCGCTTGTGCCGAGGCCTGCCCCACCCAGGCCATCACCTTCGTCGATGCCAACTGGACCGGCCTGGACCGCATGAAGGCCTGGGCCGACAAGCTTGGCAACCAACCCGCCGCGGCCTGAAAGGAGAACACCATGTCCTGGGCTGGCAAGATCCTGCGCGTGAACCTCACCACCGGTGAGTGCAAGAGCGAACCGTTGAACATGACCTGGGCCAAGCAGTACCTGGGTTCTCGCGGCCTCGCCTCGAAATACCTGGTCAGCGAGGTCGACCCCAAGGTCGATCCGCTGTCACCGGACAACAAGATCATCTGGGCCACGGGCCCGCTCACGGGCACCATGGCGTCCACGGGGGGGCGCTACACCGTGGTCACGAAGGGGCCGCTGACCGGCGCCATCGCCTGCTCCAACTCTGGCGGCTACTGGGGTGCCGAACTGAAGATGGCCGGCTGGGACATGGTCATCTTCGAGGGAAAGTCACCCAAGCCGGTCTATCTGTCCATCGAGGACGACAAGGCCGAACTGCGCGACGCGGCCCACCTGTGGGGCAAGTCGGTGTGGGAAACCGAGGAGATCATCAAGAAGCAGCACCAGGATCCGCTCACCCGCATTTCCAGCATCGGTCTGGCGGGCGAGAACCAGGTGCTCTTTGCCGCGGTCGTCAACGACCTGCATCGCGCGGCCGGTCGCTCGGGCGTGGGTGCGGTGATGGGCAGCAAGAACCTCAAGGCCATCGCCGTGCGTGGCACGAAGGGCGTGGGCAACATCGCCAACCCCGAGGAGTTCATGAAGGTCACCTTCGAGAAAAAGAAGGTGCTGGCCGACAATGCCGTGACGGGCCAGGGCCTGCCCACCTACGGCACCCAGGTGCTGATGAACGTGATCAACGAGGTGGGGGCCTTGCCCACGCGCAACCACCGCGACAGCCAGTTCGAGGGGGCCAAGGACATCTCTGCCGAGGCCATGGCCACGCCGCGCAAGAGTGACGGCAAGCCCCAGCTCGTCACCAACCAGGCCTGCTTCGGTTGCACCATCGCCTGCGGTCGCATCAGCAAGATCGACCAGACCCACTTCTCGGTGGAGAACAAGCCGCAGTACTGGGGCGCTTCCGGTGGCCTGGAGTACGAGGCGGCGTGGGCGCTGGGTGCGGCCAACGGTGTCAATGACCTGGAGGCACTGCAATATGCCAACCTGATCTGCAACGAACAGGGCATGGATCCGATCTCCTTTGGCGCCACCGTCGGCGCGGTGATGGAGCTCTACGAGATGGGCGTGCTCAAGAAGGAGCAGATCGGCGTCGAGGCGCCTTTCGGATCGGCCAAGGCGCTGTGCGAGCTGGCGGACATGACCGCCAAAGGGGTGGGCTTCGGCAAGGACATCGGACAAGGCAGCAAGCGGCTGTGCGCAAAGTACGGTCATCCCGAGCTGTCCATGAGCGTCAAGGGGCAGGAGTTCCCCGCTTACGACGCCCGTGGCATCCAGGGCATGGGCCTGACCTATGCGACCAGCAACCGCGGGGCCTGCCACCTGCGCAGCTACACCGTGGCCTCCGAGATCCTGGGCATTCCGGTCAAGACCGATCCGCTGGTGGCCGATGGCAAGCCCGAACTGGTCAAAGCCTTCCAGGATGCCACGGCCGTGTTCGACTCGGCCGGCATCTGCATCTTCACCAGCTTCGCCTGGGGACTGGCCGATGTGCAGCCGCAGGTGGCGGCAGCCTGCGGCGAGGAGTTCTCGCTCGAGTACCTCAACGAGGTGGGGGAGCGCATCTGGAACATGGAGCGTGACTTCAACAACCGGGCGGGCTTCACCGCCAAGGACGACACCCTGCCGCCGCGCCTGCTCAACGAGGGGGCCAAGACCGGACCGGCCAAGGACCTGACCAGCAAGCTGCCCGAGATGCTGCCGAAGTACTACGAGGTGCGGGGCTGGGACGCCAACGGCCAGCTCAAGCCGGAGACACGCACCCGCCTGGGCCTGTGATCGCTGCTGTCTGACCCCGTGGGGCGGCCCAGCGCGCTGGCGCCGCCCTTCGTTTTGGAGCCCACGATGAAGCACGTCATCCTCGGTGCCGGCCCGGCCGGTGTGATCGCGGCGGAGACCCTGCGCAAGCAGGCCCCGCGGGATGAGATCGTCCTGATCGGCGACGAGCGCGAGCCGCCGTACTCGCGCATGGCCATTCCCTACCTCTTGATCGGCAACATCGGCGAGCCGGGCACCTACCTGCGCAAGGCGCCGGATCACTTCCAGCGCCTGAATGTCCAGGTGCGTCAGCAGCGGGCCAAGCGGATCGACACTGCCGCGCGCCGCCTCACGCTCGATGACGACAGCGTGGTCGGCTTCGACACGCTGCTGATCGCCACGGGTTCCAGTCCGGTGCGACCGCCCATTCCCGGCATGAACCTGCCCGGCGTGCACCCCTGCTGGACGCTGGAGAACGCCCGGGCGATCGAGCGCCTCGCCGTGAAAGGGGCACGCGTTTTGCAGATGGGCGCCGGCTTCATCGGCTGCATCATCATGGAGGCTCTGGCCATGCGGGGCGTGCAGCTCACCGTGGTGGAGATGGGCGACCGCATGGTGCCGCGCATGATGGGCCCCACGGCCGGCGGCATGATCAAGCGCTGGGTGGAGTCCAAGGGCGTGACGGTCTTCACGGGCACACGCGTGGAAGCCATCGACAATGGCACGCCGCTGAAGGTGCGCCTGTCCAACGGGCAGCACCTCAGTGTGGACCTCGTCATCAGTGCGACCGGGGTGAAACCGAACATCGGCTTCCTCGAGAACTCCGGCATCACCTGCCTGCAGGGTGTGCTGACCGACGAACACATGCAGACCAACGTGCCCGGCATCTACGCCGCCGGTGATTGCGCCGAGGCCCTGGATGTGGTGACCGGCAAGCCCATCGTCAGCGCCATCCAGCCCAACGCAGCCGACCAGGCCTACGTGGCAGCCATGAACATGGCCGGCAAGGGGGCCACGCTCAAGGGCGTGACGCAGATCAACGTGCTCGACACGCTGGGGCTCATCAGTGCGAGCTTTGGTGACTGGCAGGGGGTGCCTGGCGGCGACCGGGTCGAGCTCACCGATGAGGCGGGGTGGAAGCACCTGAGCCTGCAGTTCGACGGTGATCGAGTCGTGGGGTGCAACAGCATTGGCTGGACCGACCACGTGGGCGTGATGCGGGGGCTCGTCGAGGGGCGGGTCCGGCTGGGCGAATGGAAGGAACGCCTGCTGCGCGACCCGACCCGACTCATGGAAGCGTACCTGGCCTGTGCGCAGTCACAGCACCAGTGGCAGGTCGCCAGGCTGAAGGCTGCGGCATGATGGGCCCATGAAGATCACCTTCAAGCTCTACGCCACCCTCACCGACTATCTGCCGCCGCAGGCGCGCAGTGACAACCGCCTCGAGCTCGATGTCGAGCCCGGTGCAACCATCGCCGACGTCGTCGCGCCGTTCAACCTGCCGATGAAGCTGGTGCATCTTGTGCTGGTCAACGGGGTCTATGTGCCGCCGGAGGCGCGCGCCAGCCACCGCCTGCAGGAGGGAGACGTGCTGGCCATCTGGCCCCCGATTGCCGGAGGCTGAGGCCCGGGCCATACTTGCGCGGTCGTTTCCTTTTCCCGTTTCAACCCGCACATGCCACAAGGAGGCACCATGGCGAATCGGAAGATCGAGGATGTGGAAGGTATCGGCCCAGTCATCGGCGAGAAGCTGCGTGCCGCTGGCGTGAAGGACACCGACGGACTGCTGGCCGCGGCGAAGACGCCGACGCAGCGCAAGGATCTGGCGGCCAAGACCGGGCTGACGGACAAGCAGGTGCTCAAGTTCGCCAACATGTGCGATCTGTACCGCGTGAAGGGCATCGGCTCGGAGTACTCGGAGTTGCTGGAAGCGGCCGGTGTGGACACGGTACCGGAACTGGCCCAGCGCAAGGCGGCCAACCTGCACGCGGCGCTGGCCCGGGCCAATGAGGCCAAGAAGCTCACGCGCCGGTTGCCCACCGAGGCCGACGTGGGGCAGTGGATCGAGCAGGCCAAAGGCTTGCCCCGAGCGCTGGAGTACTGAACCTGGCTTGATGCAGTCCACCTACGCTGAACACTTCGTCAGGGAAATGGGCTGCACATCGGCCGAATGGCTGGGGTGGCTGCCAGGGGCGGTCCGGGACTGCCCCTTGGTGCTGGATGAGAGCCGCGCCACCGTGAGTTTGCCGCACGGGGACTTGCACCTTGATTGGGAAGCGCTGCCGCCGCGCCGGATTGCGCTCGTGCAGTTGCCCCGGTTACTGGTGAGGTTCACCTTTGTGGGGACCACGCCAGACGTGCGGCTGAACTTCATGCGCTATTTCGATCTCTACCTTCAACGCGGAGGCGGCTGAGCCTGCGCGAAGACTGGAGAATGCCATGACGATCACCCCGAGCCGATACCTTCGCCCTGCAATGGTTGCTGTGGCCGCCGTGTCGATCATGCTGGGCTCCGCCTGGGCTCAGGACCGACCGCCTGCCGATGCGCAGCCCTTGTCCAGCATCGTGCGATCTCTGGAGCAACAGGGCTTCGGACCCTTCATCGAAATCGAGTTTGATGATGGTGTCTGGGAGATCGACGTGTTCAAGGACGGGCGCAAGCGCAAGCTGGATGTCGATCCACGCAGCGGGAAGATCCTGAGGGATCGGGCTGACGGTTGAGGCGGGCGGGCGGCCTTCGGCGCCGCTTGGTATGGTTGGGGCTCACAGAAGACCCCGAAAGTTTGGCCATGACCCTTGAACGGCCCTCTTGCCGTCGAATCGCTCGCTGGCTGGGACGGGCCCTTGTCGGCCTGGGCGTCGCTGCCGGCCCTTTGCAGGCCGCCGACGAGGTACCCTTCATCACCACGCCCGACCATGTGACGCTGTCCATGCTCGAGCTGGCGGGCGTCGGTGCCTCCGATCATCTGATCGACCTGGGTTCGGGGGACGGCCGCATCGTGATCACGGCGGCGAAGCGTTTCGGGGCCAGTGGCCTGGGGGTGGAGATCGTGCCCGACCTCGTGGCGCGCAGCATCGTGACTGCGCGCCAGGCCGGGGTCGAGCAGCGCACCGAGTTCCGCGTGCAGGACCTCTTCACCACCGACCTCAGCGCTGCCACGGTCATCACGATGTACCTGCTGCCGGAAGTGAATCTCGCACTGCGCCCCCGGCTTCAGCAGCTTGCGCCCGGCACCCGCATCGTCTCGCACGACTGGGACCTGGGCGACTGGCTGCCCGATGCCAGTCGCACGATCGAGGTGCCGGACAAGCCCGTGGGCCGGGAGAAGCTGAGCCGCCTGTACCTGTGGGTGGTGCCTGCCCAGGTGAATGGCGTGTGGTGCGGGACGGGAGCCCAGCAGCGGCTGCAGCTCACGGTGCGCCAGCAGCACCAGCGCTTCGACGCCAGCCTGAGCCGCTCGGGCGAGGCGGCCCTGAATCTGTTGGGACGCATCGACGGGACACGGCTCGTGGCCCTGCAGGGCGGGGCGGCGGCTGCCAGTCCCTGGCTGTGGGTGGCCGCCGGCGCCGAACTGCACCTCGCGCAGACGGGGGATGCCGCCTGGAGCCCGGCGGGCGCGCGGTTTGTGCGTGCCCCTGAGAGTGGATGTCCGGCGCCCTGAGGATGGGTTATCGTTGAAAGATATCTGCATCCTCAGGGAACAACCATGAACCTCCAGCCCCCCATGAACGAACTTCAACTGGGCGCCGAGCCGGGCGACGACGCCAAGAAGGCCGACAAGTCCGGTGGCGTCACCGAGCGACTGGTCTTCCAGTCGCGTTTCGTGCTGATCTTCGGTGAGATCAACCCGGTGATGGCTCGCAGCACCTGCGAGAAGCTGATCGCGATGGCCCAGGAATCCGATGCGCCCATCCACGTGCTGGTGTCGTCGCCGGGCGGCCACGTGGAATCGGGTGACGCAATCCACGACATGATCCGCTTCGTGCGTGCGCCGGTCACCACCGTGGGCACGGGCTGGGTGGCCAGCGCCGGCACGCACATCTTCCTGGCCGCGCCCAAGGAGCGGCGCGTGTGCCTGCCCAACACCCGCTTCATGATCCATCAGCCCGGCGGCGGGGCCGGTGGTCAGGCCACCGACATCGCCATCCAGGCGCGCGAGATCCTGCGCATCCGCGAGCGCATCGCCCGCCACACGGCCGCGGCCACCGGCCAGCCGGTGGAGAAGGTGCAGGTCGACATGGAGCGCGACTACTGGATGAACGCGCAGGAGGCCATCGACTACGGCATCGTCTCGCGCATCATCGAGCGTCACACCGAACTGGGCTGAAAGCGCTCGCGGCCTACGCGTTGCTGGTCGCGCGCACCTCGGCCAGCGTGGTCACGCCAGCCAGCACCTTGAGGATGCCGTCCTGTCGCAGGGTGCGCATGCCTTCGCCGAGAGCGCGGCGCTGCAGTTCCTCGGCGCGTGCGCCGGTCTGGATGAGGTGCCGCAGCTCCCGGGTGACGATCATCAGCTCGTGCAGGCCGGCGCGTCCGCGGAAGCCGGTGTGGTGGCACTTCTCGCAGCCCGGGCTGTCGTGGTGCATCAGTCGGCCGTCACGGCCGTAGCGTTCGATCCAGCCGTTCAGCACAGCCTCTCGCGTGTAGCGCGGGTCGTCCTTTGGACAGACGTGCAGGTAGTCGGCCAGCCACTCCTCGATCTCCTCCTCGGTGGCCGGACGATGGGTGCGGCATTCGTTGCACAAGCGACGCACCAGGCGCTGGGCCAGCACGGCCAGCAGAGAATCGGCGAAGTTGAAGGGGTCCATGCCCATGTCGAGCAGCCGGGTCACCGTTTCGGGGGCGCTGTTGGTGTGCAGCGTGGACAGCACCAGATGCCCCGTCAATGAGGCCTCGACGGCGATCTGGGCTGTTTCCTGGTCGCGGATTTCGCCGACCATGATCACGTCCGGGTCGGCGCGCAGGAAGGCGCGCAGGGCCTTGGCAAAGGTCCAGTCGATCTTGGGATTGACCTGCACCTGGCGCAGCCCCGGCTGAGTGATCTCCACGGGATCCTCGGCGGTCCAGATCTTGCGCTCGGGCACGTTGATGTAGCTCAGTGCCGAGTGCAGCGTGGTGGTCTTGCCCGAGCCCGTCGGCCCCACGCACAGCACCATGCCGTAGGGACGCTCCATCGCCTGTTTGAGGTTCGCCAGGTTGTCGGAGGCCATCCCGAGCTGGTCCAGTGGTATCGGTTTGGCCGAGGCCAGGATGCGCATCACCACGTCTTCGAGGTTGTTGTTCGTGGGGATGGTCGCCACGCGCAGTTCCAGACGATGGCCGGGCATGAAGCGCGCGAAGTTGATCTTGCCGTCCTGGGGCTTGCGACGCTCGGAGATGTCGAGGTCGCACATGATCTTGATGCGCGCGATCAGGGCGCTGCGGTAGGTGTGGGGCAGCTCCAGGTAAGGCTGCAGCAGGCCGTCCTTGCGGAAGCGCACCTTGAGCTTCTCGCGGCCCGGATAACACTCGATGTGGATGTCGGACACGCCTTGCGCGTGGGCATCGACGATCATGGTGTTGATCAGCTTCACGAGCGAGTTGTCCGACTGCTCGATCTGCGGTTCCTCGAACCCTTCATCGCCTTTCGAGGAGCTGTCTTTCTCGAGCGACTGGACCAGGCTGCCGGCGGTCTCGGGCTCGAACTCGATGGGGGCGAGCTGGGCGTTCAGGGCCCACACATCGGTGCCGATCTTCTCGTAGGCCAGGCGGATGGCCGATTCGAGGCTGCCCACCTGCGCCAGCGCAGGGACGATCTTGAGCTGGCTGACGAACTCCAGCTCCTCGATGGTCTTGCGCTGGGAGGGGTCCTCCATCGCCACGGCCAGGCGCCCGTCCCAGAGCACCAGCGGCAGCACTTCCAGCCGCGCCGCCATGGCATAAGGGATCTTGCGCAGGGCTTCCGCATCGGTGGGGAAGTTCATCACATCCACCAGCGGGTAGCCCATCTTGTGCGCCAGCGCCGTCTGCAGATCCTGCCGGGAGACGAGGTTCATGCGCACCAGCAGCTCGCCCAGGGGGACACTCCGGTCGGCCTGCTGCTGAGCCAGCGCCTCGTTGAGTTGCTCGGACGTGACCAGCCCGAGCGACACGAGGGCTTCGCCGATGCGCACCATGGGCATGCGTGACTGCTGTTCCAGCGCGCTTTTCAGGGTGTGAGGCTCGACGATCTTGCGAGTGAGCAGGATGTCGCCGAGCTTGCGTTCGCGCAAGGCTTCCTGCTCGCGCACGGCGGCTTCCACCTGTTGCGTCGTGGCGGCGTTCTGAGCCACCAGGACATCCCCGATGCGCGGGCCCAGCTCGACCCTGTCGTAGCCCGAGCGTGGCACGAAGACCCGTCGTACGCCGCCGTGCTCGTCGGCGGGTGGAAAGAGGAAAAGACCGGCATCGGTCTCGACATGTCCGACGGTTTCGCCCTCGAGGACGCTGCCCTGGCGCATGATCACCCGATACGGGCTGCGCGGCCGCGCATCGAGCAGCCCGGTGTGCGGATCCTGGGTGAGCAGGGCCTGTGCGGGCAGCACCTCGCGAAGCGAGAGGGTGCGGAACTGGTCGAAGCGCAGGGTGATCGTGGTTCGTGCCGGGGGCACCTGCACATAGGCGAGGCTTTCGTCGGGGACGAAGAAAATGAGCCGTCCGGAGATCAGACGGCTGTTCAGTCCTTCGATGTCGCACTCCATCGGCTGCTGCTGTTCCACCGCAGGGGGGTAGGCAGCAAACGGTGGAGTGGGCCACTTGAAAGCGGCGTGACGCGACTTCTCACGGGCCGGGCGCACGGGCTCGTCGAGGAAGGGCATCGGCAGGGTGTCGGTGGTCATGACGGTGGGCCTTCGAGGTGGCTGCGGGCGTACTGCGCCAGCCTGTGTCAGGCACTATGTCCGGCCGCACGCCATGTCAACGCGAGAATAAGCGGTCAGAGATACCGCAATTCTCGGGACCGACCCGCCCTTTCCGCCTTGCTCCGACGGGCGCGTGCTTGGCATACTGTCGCGGGCGCGATGTGCGTCCGTCCTTTTTGTCGCGCTCCTGCCGACCCACACGCTTGGACTTCTCCATCGTTTCTCTTGCCGCAGCCGTTCTCGGGCTGCTCCTGGCGCTTGTGCTGGTGCTCACCATTCCCCATGTTCCCGATGCCGAGGGCGCAGGCTACTGGGCCCTGGCCTTCCTGCCCTTGGGGCTTGGCAGTGCGCTCGTGGCGCGTGGCGAGGCGTTGCCGGCCTTGTTGCTGATGTTGCGCGAGCCCCTGCTGCTGTCCGGCTATGCCTTGTTGCTCATCGGGCTGCGTCAGTACCTGCGCTTGGGGCAACCCTGGGCCCTGGCGGGTGCCGTGGTGTTCGGCGCCATGGTGTTGTCGGCCCTGTTCGTTGCCCTCTACCCCAGTCCTTCCGCACGACTGGGGATCCGCGTGTGCGGCATCGCGGTGCTGATGGGCGCGGCTGTCTGGAGCCTGCAGACCGTCCAGGAGCCGTCCCTGCGCGGCGTGCGCTGCTTCCTTCAGTGCGCCTGCGGGTTGATCGCTGCATTGGCGATCCTGCGGCTTTTTCTGCTCCTGGTGCCAGGCGCTTTGGAAGGAGTGCAATCCATCGTTCAGTTGGCGGGCATGATCACGACCTTGTCGGTGCTGGCGGTGATCTGCGGCCTGGTGCTGCTGATGACGGCTCGCATGAACGAGGCGCTGCTGCAACTGACCATCCGCGATGCGCTGACGGGCGTGTTCAACCGCCGTGGGCTGGACGATGCCATGGCAACCGTGCTTTCCTTTGCCAAGCGTGTGGGCCGTCCGGTGGCGGTTCTGGTGTGCGACATCGACCACTTCAAGCGCGTGAACGACACGCATGGTCACGGTGTGGGCGACGAAGTCCTGCGGCAGTTTGCACGGTGCCTGGCCGACGCCTTCCCCCAGGCCGACCTCGTGGGGCGCCTGGGTGGCGAGGAGTTCGCCGTGGTGCTGCCCGGCGCTGATGAGCCCACAGCGACGCGCGAGGCAGAACGGGTACGGGCCCTCGTGGCAGAGCACGCCTTCATCGCCGGAGGGGGCGAACTGCGACTGACGGCGAGCATCGGCATCGCTTGTTCCCCTGCGGCGCAGGCCGCCTGGAAAGAGTTGATCGCGCGCGCCGATGCCGCCTTGTACGAGGCCAAGAGCCAGGGACGCAATCGATGCGTCGTGGCGCCGGCTGTCAACGACCTTGCGCCCAGCGAGCCAGGGCGGCTGATCACCGAGGCACACGCATGACCCTGGGCGTGCCGCAATACTGGGCGCTGTTGCTGGCGCTCCTCCTGCTGTCGGTCATGGCCTTGGCGCTGATCTTCATGCTGCGCCGCGTGGCGCCGGAGCAGCCGGGGCCTGCCGTGTGGATGCGCGCCCTGGGTCTGGTGCTGCTGGGCATGAGCGTTGCGGGCCTGACCACCTTGCAGACCGGATGGCTCTGGCGGATCGTGTACGTGGCCGGCTCCGGGACGCTGATTCTGGGCATCGGCATGCTCGCAGAGGGGCTGCGGCGTTTCCGCGGGGGGCCGAGCAGGATGCGGCGCCTGATGGCAGGCGTGCTGGCCGCCGCGGCCGTGTCCCTGGTGCTCGAAATGATGAGCCAGCCGTTGTACAGCCTGCTGTGGATGTCCGCCGTGGCAGGGCTCACCTGGCTGGGGGTGGGCGTCACCGCCTGGCGCGGCATGCGTCCTGGGTTCCGGGCCATTCATGTCGGCATCGCCCTCAGCGCGGCGGTGCTGACGACCGGGTGGTGGCTGCGCGGCAGCTTCCTCGCGCAAGCGGGACCGAGCGGATGGCGCCAGGCCTTGCCCGAGGCGAACGCCTGGCTCCTCATCCTGAGCTTTGTGGGTTCGGGCACCATGGCCTTGCTGCTGGTCCTGCTCGTCAACTTCCGCCTGGCCGAAAGGCTGCGGGCCCAGGCGGTGCGAGACCCGCTCACCGGTGCGCTGAACCGCCGGGGATTCGAGGACCGAAGCAGCCGCTTGATGGCACTGTCAGCCCAGTTGGGTCAGTCGGTGACGGTTCTGGTGCTGGACATCGACCATTTCAAGAGCGTCAACGACCAGCATGGCCATCATGTCGGCGATCTGGTGCTCAAGGCCCTGTCGGCGCTGGCCCATCGCGCCAAGCGTGAGACCGATCTGTTCGCTCGGCTGGGGGGGGAGGAGTTCTGCCTGGTGCTGCCCGGCACCGACGTGCCGGGAGCCCGCGTGTTTGCCGAGCGCCTGCGCCACAGTTTCGAGACGCTCGAGATCGACACCGGCCGCAGCTTCCTGCGCTGTACGATGAGCATCGGGGTGGCCTATGCCTCGGCACCGATGCTGCAGGACCAGCGGGTCGATCTGGTCGATCTGTTGCATCAGGCCGATGAGGCCTTGTACGAGGCCAAGCGGGCCGGGCGCAACCGCCTGCGCTTCTATGCCTCGGCGGAGGTGTTGTCCAGCCGCCTGGATTCCCGCCTTTTCGCTTCCACAGGTGGCCATTCGGGTTTCGGCGCTTCTCGCCAGACCTGGGCAGACTCGGCCGCCGGCCGGCGCTGACGACGCCAATCCCTGCGGGTGGGGGTGCGAGTGCAAGCCGCGTAGACTCGTGGGCCATGTTCCCGCCTGACGAGACCACTCCCGCCATGACTGCGCTGGCCGAACTGACCGATCACTACCGCTGGATGGCGCGCTACAACCGCTGGTTCAACCAGCGGCTCTTCGGCGCCGCCGCCTCCTTGAACGACGCCGAGCGCAAGCGCGATCGGGGCGCGTTCTTCGGCTCCATCCATGCCACACTGAACCACATCATGGTGGGCGACAAGATCTGGCTGGGCCGGCTGAGAGCACAGGGCGCGCCCTTCGACGCCTTGCCTGCGGAGGTGGTGCACCTGAGCGAGTTCCGCGGGCTGGGGATGACGCTCTTTGATGACTTCCACGCGCTGTGCAAGCACCGGGAAGCGATGGATGCGGCCATCGAAGACATGGCCGCCGCACTCAGCCCCGAGGCCGTGTCGCGCCCCATGCGCTACGCCAACACCCAAGGCCATGCTCGCGAGCATCCCATCTGGCAGGCCCTGAGCCACCTGTTCAACCATCAGACGCACCACCGAGGGCAGGTGACCACGCTGCTGATGCAGGCCGGCATCGACCCTGGCGTGACCGACCTCATCGCCTTGGTGAACCCGCCCGGTGCAGCGGTGTCGTGAGCGACGTCGAGGCTCCCGCTCCGCCGTGGCTCAACACGGCTGCTGAGAGGCGCTCGCATGCTTGACCGTGCTGCGCTGCGCGCCCTGCAGCCGGTGCTCCACCGGCTGGCCCTGGGCCTCCATCGCCGGGGCGTGGGGGCGGATGCCGTCACCTGGAGTGGCTTCTCCATCGGCCTGGCGGGGGCGGCGGCGATTGCCTTGTCGCAGCCCCTGCTCGGCCTCGCACTGATCCTCTTGAGCCGCCTGTGCGATGGCCTGGACGGCGCGCTCGCCCGTCTGACCCGACCCACCCCCCGGGGGGCCTTCCTCGACGTCACGCTCGACTTCCTCTTCTACGCCAGCATCCCGCTGGCCTTTGCCCTGGCCGACCCGCCGGCCAACGCCCTGCCGGCCGCGGTCCTGCTGGCGGCCTTCATCGGCACCGGCAGCAGCTTCCTCGCGTTTGCGGTGCTGGCCGAACGCCAGAGCCTGCGCAGCGAGGTCTACCCGCAGAAGGGCTTCTACTACCTGGGCGGATTCACCGAAGCCACCGAGACCCTGATCTGCTTCGCGCTGATGTGCCTGTGGCCCCAGCACTTCCCGTGGTGGGCCTACGGCTTTGCGGTGTTGTGCGGGCTCACCCTTCTGACCCGCGTGGCCGCAGGTTGGCAGGTCTTCGGTCGCGTGACGCAGCACGACAAGGACGCCCCATGAACGGGCGCAAGCTTTTCCTGTGGGTCGCCATCGCCGCTGCGGCTGCGGCCTTTTTCGTCTTCGACCTGCAGCGCTACTTCAGCCTCGATGAACTGAAGCGCCATCAGGCCGCGTTGACCGATCTCCACGCACGTGCCCCCGTGGTGGTGATGGGCGCCTACTTCCTGATCTACCTGGCTGTGACGGCGCTGTCGCTGCCAGGGGCGGCCGTGCTCACGCTCGCGGGCGGCGCGCTGTTCGGACTCGCGGCGGGCACGGTGATCGTCTCTTTCGCTTCCAGCGTCGGCGCGCTGCTGGCCTTTCTCGTGGCGCGCTACCTGCTGCGTGATGCCGTGCAGCAGCGCTTTGGCGCGCGCCTGGCGCAGATCAACGCCGGCATCGAGCGCGACGGCGCCTTCTACCTTTTCACGCTGCGCCTCGTGCCGGTCGTGCCCTTCTTCATCATCAATCTGGCGATGGGCCTCACCCGCATGAAGGCCTGGCCCTTCTACTGGGTGAGCCAGCTCGGCATGCTCGCCGGCACCGTGGTCTATGTGAACGCAGGCACCCAGCTCGCGCGGATCGACTCCCTGGCCGGCATCCTGTCGCCGGCCCTGGTGGGCTCCTTCGTGCTGCTGGGGGTGTTCCCCTGGGTCGCCCGGCGCGCCCTGGGCACGGTGCAGCGCGGCCGCGTCTATGCGCGCTGGCGCAGCGTGCGCCCGCGTCGCTACGACCGCAATCTGGTGGTGATCGGTGCCGGGGCGGCTGGTCTGGTGTCGGCCTACATCGCTGCGACCGTGCGCGCCAAGGTCACGCTGGTCGAGCGCCACAAGATGGGCGGCGACTGCCTCAACCACGGCTGCGTGCCGAGCAAGGCCCTGATCCGCTCAGCCAAGCTCGCCCACCAGATGCGCCACGCCTCACGCTATGGCCTGGCCGACACGGCGCCGGCGATCGACTTCGCCCAGGTGATGGACCGTGTGCGGCGTGTCATCGCCGAGATCGAGCCGCACGACGCGGTGGATCGCTACATCGGTCTGGGCGTGGACGTGGTGCAGGGTCACGCCCGGCTCGTCAACCCGTGGACAGTGGCCATCACCCGCGAGGATGGCTCGGTCCAGACCCTGACCACCCGCGCGGTGATCCTGGCCACCGGGGCCGAGCCTTTCGTGCCCGACCTGCCGGGCTTGAAGGAGGTGGGCTGTCTCACGTCCGACACCCTGTGGACCCTGCGCATGCTGCCGCGCCGCCTCATCGTGCTGGGCGGTGGGCCCATCGGTTGCGAGCTGGCCCAGGCCTTTGCACGACTGGGGGCCGAAGTCACCCAGGTCGAGATGGCCCCGCGCCTGATGCTCAAGGAGGATGAGGATGCCGCCCGTCTGGTGCAGGCCTCGCTCGAGCGCGATGGCGTGCGCGTGCTCACCACTCACCGCGCCCTGCGCTGCGAGCCGGGCCTCGAGGGGAAACGCCTCATCGCCGAGCACGAAGGCCGCGAGGTCGTGATCGAGGGCGACGAGATCCTCTGCGCCGTGGGCCGCGTGGCGCGTCTGCAAGGCCACGGCCTCGAAGCCCTGGGCATCCCCACCGGGCGCGTCATCGAGACCAACGACCATCTCGAGACCCTCTACCCCAACATTTACGCCGCCGGCGACGCGGCGGGCCCCTTCCAGTTCACGCACACCGCGGCCCACCAGGCCTGGTACGCCGCGGTCAATGCGCTCTTCGGGTCGCTCAAGACCTTCAAGGCCGACTACTCGGTCATCCCCTGGGCCACCTTCACCGACCCCGAGGTGGCTCGGGTGGGCCTGAGCGAGGACGAGGCCCGTCGGCAAGGCGTGGCCTTCGAGGTCACGCGCTATGGCATCGACGACCTCGACCGGGCCATCGCCGATGGCCAGGCTCACGGCTTCGTCAAGATCCTCACCGTCCCGGGCAAGGACCGCATCCTGGGCGTGACCATTGTCGGTGAACATGCCGCCGACCTGCTGGCTGAATTCGTGCTGGCGATGAAGCACGGCCTGGGCCTGAACAAGATCCTCGGCACCCTCCACATCTATCCCACTCTCGCCGAGGCCAACAAGTACGCCGCCGGCGAGTGGAAGAAGGCTCACAAGCCCGAAGCCCTGCTGCGCTGGGTCGAGCGCTATCACGCCTGGCGACGTGGTGAGTGATTGTTGCGGCGGCTGAACTTTGAGCCGGTGGCAGACTCTGCCAGCCATGTCCTTCACGTTTGCGCGTTGTCGTTCCGAATGAAACAACTCGTGCTGGCCGGTGGCGGCCATGCCCATGTCCAGGTGCTGGCCGTCCTGGCAACCCAGCCTCTTCCGGGGGTCGAGGTGACCCTCGTCACGCCGCAGCCGACCCAGTGGTACTCCGGCATGGTGCCGGGCGTGATTGCCGGCCGCTATGCCCCGGAAGAGGCGCAGATCGACCTTGCCGCGCTGGCGCGCCGTGCGGGTGTCCGTCTGGTGCTGGACGCTGTGAGCGCGCTGCGGGCCGAAGCTCGCCAGCTTCGACTCGCCGGTGGGGCCGAACTTGCCTACGATGCACTCAGCCTCGATACCGGGGGCGAGATGTCGCGCGACCTCATCGACGGCGCCCGTGACCAGGCGCTGTTCGTTCGGCCCTTGCAGCGCTTCGTGCAGCTGTGGCCGCAGGTCGAGTCGCTCGCGGCGCGGCAGCCCGGCCTGCAGGTGGTGCTCATCGGTGGCGGGGCCGCGGGATTCGAGCTGGCCTTGGCGATGCGCCGCGCGCTGGTGGCCCGGGCGCGCGTCACCCTGGTGGCAGGCAATGCCGGCCTGCTGCCTGGTTTTTCCCGGGGCCTGCGCCACCGGGCCCTGTCCGTGCTGAAGTCCCGGGCCATCACGGTGATTACGGACGATGTGGTCGAGATCGAACCTGGCCAGTTGCGTCTGTCCGGAGGCAGCCGCCTGCCGTGTGACGCGCCGGTGGTGGCGCTGGGCGTGCAGCCGCCGAGCTGGCTGGCCGAGAGCGGGCTGCGGCGGGCCCCGGATGGCTTCATTGCCACGGGCAGCACGTTGCAATCCGTGTCACACCCGAACGTCTTCGCGGTGGGCGATGTTGCCAGTCGTGTGGACACCCCGCACCCGCGCAGCGGCGTTTACGCCGTCCGTGCGGCACCCATGCTGATTGCCAACCTGCGGGCCTGGGCGGCGGGTCGGGCCCTTGGCGCCTACCGTCCTCAGCGCATCGCCCTGGCCCTGCTGTCCTGTGGCGACGGCACGGCGCTTGCCAGCTGGGGGCCCTTGTCTGCCCATGGCGCCTGGGTGTGGCGCTGGAAAGACCGCATCGATCGGACTTTTGTCGAGTCTTTCGGGGACGGTGTCCAGTTGGCGTCCTCTCCGGCGCAATAGCACGGCGCTGACATGCCTTGGTGCACCTTGAAACCCTGGTCAGCAAGCGCCGGCATCGCAGTCACGGAGCAGTCTTCTCCTCAGCGCCTGGCTGCCGATTCACCGCGAAGCCGCCGGCGCAGCCTGGACTGCGTCGTCGAGGAACTCAATGCTGCGCAGGATCTTCAGCGCGTAGGGGGTCAGGTCGTGCTTGGGGTGGCGACGGATTTGTGTCAGCAGTCCCATCTCGGAATGACCGCACACTGCCTTGGGTTCATGAATCACGCAGTAATACAACCGGCGAAGGCGATAGCGCTCATCACCAATGACGTCATCGACGGCCACAGCCCAACCCGAGGCATTGACTGAGTGCACCTGATGCGCACGTAATGCGCCCCTGAACAACGGTTCGTCCGATGAGGACACACTGGCGACCCACTCCCCGCTGGGTAAGCGTTTACCCCAGCCATTGGTCACCACTTCACTGTCTGCGTCATAACAAATGAACCGTAGATAGAACGGCTCGATGTACGTCTTGCGTTTCAGATTGAGGGGGTTCTCGATGGTGATGCTGCCAGAGCCCCCGCCTTCTGGACTTCCGGACTCGCGGGCCGCTTCTGGGACAGTAACGCTCATGCGACACCCTGGCCCCATGTCCAGCACCGCGGTCTTGGTGGGCTCCTGGGGGGCGGGTCTCACATCGGCCGTCGCGGCACTGGTGGCAAGCACCGTGCATGCGGCCACCATCCATCGCTTTACCACCATCTTCTCCTCGTATAACCCTCGGGGTACCACAGTGTGGCGCGGCCGTGCTCGTCGAGCAGTCTCAATTCAGTCAGTACCGCCAAAGCCACGCCATAGGCGCAGCAGCGTGAATCGAAACCGTTCAACGCTGGGCTGTAGAGCCGATTCACCGCCGCAGGCAGGTTCACCGCGGCGCTGGCCCGCCAGAAGGCGGGGCTGCGGTAGTACACCCTCACGCCCTGTGTCGTGTGTACAGCTTGGCGTTGTACGGCGTGTACCTCATCCGCATAGCGCGCCATGCCGGTCTTGCACCAGTAGAAGCCGGCGCTGTCTGCTGGGGCGTAGAGATCATCGGCGACCGGGGCTTGAGCATCACCCCCCTCCACCGATCGACGCCAAATGACCATTTCCTGCGTCAACTGCGCAAAGTGGGCATCTCGCAATCGTTCGCTGGTGCGCTGTGCACCGGGCAGCCGGTAGGTGGCGTCGTAGGCTTGCTCCAACGCACGCTGCAAGTCCTGTGGCACGTGGCGCCCGCGCCAGCGCCAGTACTCGCAGTAGTTGCCTGGGCCAGTCAGTTGCAAGAAGCCTCGTCCGAACCATGGGGCGTACCACAAGCCATTGCCACCCGCTTCAGCCAAGTTGCGAAGCCAGCCGGTTTCCTGAATCGAGTTTCCGAAGAAGCAGGCCTGCCGCAGCGGCGTGTCGATGCCGTAGGTGCGCAGCATCTTGTTCAGAGGGATGCGGTGATTGGGCAGTATGGGCTGATCTCTTGTATTGGCATCGACCACCGCCTCCCACACCGTCACCCGCTGCCGGTTCTGCGTGGCCGTTCGCACCGCGTGGCTGGGCACGAGCTGCACAAACTCCTGTTGAGAGCGCCAGCCACAGCGGCGCATGTGGCGGATGAACTCCTGCGGATCGACGTGCCACTGCGCCTGGAACAGCTCCGGGCAGTCGAAGCACAGTGCCCGTGCGTGGGCTGAGAAGCGCTGCCAGTCCTCCTCGCTCATGCCCGGTGGATGCTCGTCACTGGGTTGGCGCAGCCACCCCCAGCGCGCTTCGAGCGTGGGCCAGGTGCACGACCTCATCGGCGCTGACGATCACGTCCTGCCCGGCCACCCAGGCCAGGCCCGCCTTGGCCTGGGCTTGCAGGACCGGATCGCTGCTGTG
>NZ_PSNX01000013.1 GCF_002930615.1 Caldimonas caldifontis
GTCGAGGAGTCGGCCGCCGCCGCCGAGTCCCTGCGTGAGCAGGCTCAGCGCCTGGCCAGTGTGGTGGGGACGTTCAAGCTCCACAGTCACAGCGCAGCCGCGTGAGCGGCACCACTGCTCACCCTGAGCCGAGACTCACATGAGCAACATGCAGCTCCCGCCCGGCGCCGTGGCCGAACTGGCTCCACCGGTGGCCGACATTCACCGCGAGTTCAGTTTCGACAAGACCGATTTCGAGCGCGTCCGTCAGCTGATCTACCAACGCGCAGGCATCAGCCTGCATGCCGGCAAGCAGGCAATGGTGTACAGCCGGCTGTCCCGCCGGCTGCGCGAAACCGGTCATCGTTCGTTCGCGGCTTATCTGCAGTGGCTGGAGCAGGCCCAGGGCCCACTGGCCGATGCAGAGTGGCAGGAGTTCGTGAACTGCCTCACGACCAACCTCACGGCCTTTTTCCGCGAGGAGCATCACTTCAGCCTGCTGGCCGACCTGCTGCGCCGGCGTGACGCCTCCAAGCCTTTGCGCATCTGGTGCAACGCTGCCTCCACGGGAGAGGAGCCCTACTCCATCGCCATGGTCCTGGCCGAAGTGCTCGGGACACAAGCCCCCGCCCGCATCATCGCCAGCGACATCGACACCAAGGTGCTCGCCACCGCCAGCCGAGGGGTCTATGCCCACGATGCGCGCGGCCTGTCGCCCGAGCGGCTCAAACGCCACTTCCTGCGCGGCACCGGACCCAATACCGGCTTCATCCGCGTCAAGCCGGAACTGGCTCGCTTCATCGAGTTCCGCACCTTCAACCTGATGTCGCCGCACTGGTCGCTGGGTGATCCCTTCGACATCGTGTTCTGCCGCAACGTGATGATCTATTTCGACTGGCCGACCCAGCGCAAGGTGCTCGAGCGCATGCATGCGGTGATGCGCCCACAAGCCACGCTCTTCGTCGGCCACTCGGAAAACTTCACCGATTCGCGCGATCTCTTCCAGCTTCAGGGCAAGACGGTCTATCGCCGTCTGTGACACCGGGTGTTACCGCTTGGCGTTCAAGCCACCGCCGCAGCCGCCGATAAGACCATCATGCTTGCCCGCAGCTCATACCACAGTGCCGAAGCGCCGCCGCCTCGCCTGAGCAGCACCATGAGCGGCATGGCTGGAGCCCCTGAGCGCACCCGCCTTGCCGCCCTGAAGGCCGCTCCGCGCAAACCAGGCGAAGCCTCCTTTTTCTTCTACGACGCCCACTTCAAGAACGACGCCGTCAAGGTGCTGCCGGGTGAGTACTTCGTCCACGACGAGGACCTGCTGATCATGACCACCCTGGGATCGTGCATCGCCGCCTGCCTGTGGGACCGCAACGCACGCGTCGGCGGCATGAACCACTTCATGCTCCCCGAGGGTGGTGGTGCCCAGGACAGTGGCCGCTACGGTTCGTTCGCCATGGAACTGCTGATCAACGAACTGCTCAAGCGCGGAGCGACCCGCAGCACCCTGGAGGCCAAGGTGTTCGGCGGCGGCCAGGTCATCAGCGGCATGAACACGCTCAACGTCGGTCAGCGCAACACCGATTTCGTGCTCGACTACCTGAAGACCGAACGGATTCCCGTGGTGTCCAAGGACGTGCTCGACGTCTATCCTCGCAAGGTGTGTTTCCTGCCCGCCAGCGGCAAGGCCATGGTGAAGCGACTGGCACCGAGCAACCCCGAGGCCATCATCGCGCAGGATCGCGCCGCCAGCCAGCGCGTGGTGCCGCCCGCCAGTGGCGCCGGATCCATCGACCTCTTCTGAGAAAGACCCACCCCATGACCAAGATCCGAGCCGTGGTGGTCGACGATTCGGCCCTGGTGCGCAGCCTGCTCACCGAGATCATCAACCGCCAGCCCGACATGCAGTGCGTGGGCGCTGCCGCCGACCCCTACGCGGCCCGCGAGATGATCCGCAACCTGAACCCCGACGTCATCACGCTGGACGTCGAGATGCCGCGCATGGACGGCATTGACTTCCTGTCCAAGCTCATGCGCCTGCGCCCCATGCCCGTGGTGATGGTATCCACCCTGACCGAGCGGGGCGCCGACGTGACCTTGCGCGCGCTGGAACTCGGCGCCATCGACTTCGTGGCCAAACCCAAGATCGGCATCGCTGACGGCCTGCAGCAACTCGCCCAGGAGATCACCGAGAAGATCCGCGTCGCCGCCAAGGCCCAGGTCCGCAAGCTCCAGGTTCCTGCGCCCGCCCCCACAACGCCTGCCGCCGCCGACAGCCGGCCCGTCCCGCTGCAGGGCCTGGGGCGCCTGTCCACCGAGAAGATCATCTTCATCGGCGCCTCCACCGGCGGCACCGAAGCCACCCGGGAGCTGATCACCGCCTTGCCGGCCGACGCGCCTGCCGTGGTCATCACCCAGCACATGCCGGCAGGGTTCACCAAGAGCTACGCCGCAAGGCTGAACGGACTGTGCCGCATTGCTGTCAAGGAGGCGCAGGACGGCGAACGTGTGCTGCCCGGCCATGCCTACATCGCCCCGGGGGGGCATCACCTCAGCGTCGAGCGCTCGGGCGCCAACTACATCGCCCGCGTGCAGGTGGGCGAACCGGTCAATCGGCACATGCCTTCGGTCGAGGTGTTGTTCAAGTCGGCCGCCCGCGTGGTGGGGCCCAACGCGATCGGCGTCATGCTCACCGGCATGGGCGCCGACGGGGCCAAGGCCATGCGCGAGATGCGCGATGCCGGCGCCTACTGCGTGGCCCAGGACGAAGCCTCGTGCGTGGTGTTCGGCATGCCGCGCGAAGCCATCGCCGCCGGCGCGGTCCATGAGGTGCTTCCCCTCAGCCAGATCGCACCGCACCTGATCGAGCGCCTGCGCGCCACGGCCGGCATGAGTCTCAACCGCGTCTGAGCAGCTGGGCCACGGATTCCGACGACAGCGGCTTTTCCAGCAAAGCCTCCATCCCGGCCTCCAGGGCCTTGGCGCGGTCGTCCACATCGGCACTCATGCCCACCACCCGGACGGCGGCACCGTCTGGCAGCGCACGAAGCGCTCTCACGAAGGCATAGCCATCCATGCGCGGCATGCGACAGTCGGTCACGACCAGCCCGTGCCGGTGTTCCGCCCAGAGGGCCAAGCCTTCTTCGCCGTCCTCGGCGATGTCCACCACGCAGCCCAGGCGTTCCAGATGCGTCGAGACCAGCAGTTGCTGGACACGGTCATCCTCGACCAGCAGAACCCGCTGGCCGCCGGGAAGATCAGAAGGAGAAGTCATCGGGATCTGCAGGGCCGATCGGTGGAGTCAATGAGACATCCTGCCACGGCACACGCAGAGGTCAAGCGGTTTCGTTCAGGAACAGCGCCTGCAGATCGCTCAGGAAATCGAAGCCCTTCTCCGTGGGCCAGGCCCGCTGCCAGTCGCGCGCCAGCAATCCCCGTCGCTCGGCCTCGTCCAGGGCCGCTGCAATCGATGACAGCGGCAGGCCCGTGCGCTCGGTGAACTGATTCAGCTCGAACCCCTCCTTCAGCCGCAAGGCATTGAGCATGTATTCGAAGGGCAGATCGCGACGGGCCACTTCCTGGTCCTGCGCCACCGCCTGGCCCGCCATCGCCGACGCCATGTAGCGTGCCGGCTCCCGGTACCGGATCTGTCGTACCACGCGATGCGGAAAGCTCAGCTTGCTGTGGGCTCCGGCCCCGATGCCCAGGTAGTCGCCGAAGCTCCAGTAGTTCAGGTTGTGCTCGCAGCGATGGCCGGGCCGGGCGTAGGCAGACACCTCGTATCGTGCGAGCCCCGCAGCAGCGGTGCGCTCGGTGATGCGGTCCAGCATCTCGAAGGCCAGATCATCATCGGGCACCGCGGGCGGAAACTTGGCGAAGTAGGTATTGGGCTCGATGGTGAGGTGGTAGACCGACAGGTGCGGCGGCTGGAAGGCCAGCGCCTGGCTCAGATCGGCATCGAGCTCCTCGAGCGTCTGCCCCGGCAGGGCATACATCAGGTCGAGGTTGAAGGTATCGAAGCAGGCGCGCGCCTCTTCCAGCGCCGCCCTGGCCTGGTCCGCATCATGGACCCGGCCCAGGCGCTTGAGCTTCTCATCGTCAAAGCTCTGCACACCCACCGACAGGCGCGTCACACCGGCCTGACGGTAGCCACGAAAGCGGTCGCGCTCGAAGGTCCCGGGATTGGCCTCCAGCGTGATCTCGCAGGCCGCCTCCAGCGGCAGCCGGGCGCGCACGTCGCCCAGGAGTCGATCGATGGCTTCGGGCGAGAACAGGCTGGGGGTGCCTCCGCCGATGAAGACGCTGTGCACCTTGCGCCCCCACACCAGCGGCAGGGCGGCCTCCAGGTCGGCCCGCAGCGCGTCCAGGTAAGCCGCCTCCGGCAGCCCCGGAGCGCTGTCGCCCTGCTGTGCGGCCCACTCATGGGAATTGAAGTCGCAGTATGGGCACTTGCGCAGGCACCAGGGCAGGTGCACGTACAAGGACAGCGGTGGCAGCGACGCCAGACGCAGCGTGCCCTGGCGCAGATAGCGCTGAGCCGCATCGGCCGGTGAGGCGGGTGCTTCAGCCAAGGCCCCACACCTCGGTCAGCAGGCCACGCAAGCGCTGGGCGGCTTGGGCGCGGTGGCTGAGCGCATTCTTCGTCGCTGCGTCGAGCTCGGCCACGCTCGCCCCCAGCGCAGGGATGTACATCAGCGGATCGTAGCCAAACCCGCCCTGCCCGCGCGGTGCGTCAAGGATCTGCCCTTCCCAGCGCCCCATGGCCACCAGCGGCTCGGGATCCTGCGCGTGGCGCACAGCCACCAGCACACTCACAAAGCGCGCACGGCGGTCGGTCACGCCCTGCAGGTGCTGAAGCAGGCGCTCGTTGTTGGCGCGGTCCTGCGCCGCGCGCCGGGTCTCGCGATCGCCGTCCACCGCGGGGGCCGGGGCAAACACCGCCGAGTGCACACCGGGCGCGCCGCCCAGTGCGGGGACACACAGGCCCGAATCGTCGGCCAGCGCCGCCCCGCCGGCGGCCAAAGCGGCGTGCCGGGCTTTCGCCAGCGCGTTTTCGATGAAGCTCTCGTGCGGCTCCTCCGCCTCCGGGATGTCCAGAGCCCCTTGCGGTACCAGCGTCAATCCCAGACCGCCCAGCAAAGCGTCCAGTTCGCGCAGCTTCTTGGCGTTGTTCGAGGCCAGAACGAGGCGCATCGCGATCACAGGCCCAGCGCCGCCCGCTGGGCCGCCAGCAGCTCACGGATGCCCTTGTCGGCCAGGGCCAGCAAGGCATCCATCTCGGCTCGCGTGAACGCGGCCCCTTCGGCCGTGCCCTGCACCTCGACGAAGCCTCCACGGCCCGTCATGACCACATTCATGTCGGTATCACAGGCCGAGTCCTCGACATACTCCAGATCCAGCAGCGGCGTGCCCTCCACAATGCCCACCGAGACCGCGGCCACGGCGTCCTTGAGCGGGGAGGTCGTGATGCGACCCTGCTCCAGCAGCCATGTCACCGCATCGCAGGCGGCCACGTAGGCGCCGGTGATGGCGGCCGTGCGCGTGCCGCCGTCGGCCTGCAGCACATCACAATCGAGCTGGATCGTGCGCTCCCCGAGCGCACTGAGGTCAAAGACCGTGCGCATCGAGCGGCCGATCAGCCGCTGGATCTCCTGGGTGCGGCCGCTTTGCTTGCCGCGCGCAGCTTCACGGTCGCTGCGCGTGTGCGTCGAGCGCGGCAACATGCCGTACTCGGCCGTGACCCAACCTTCACCTGACCCCTTCTTGTGCGGCGGCACCCGTTCCTCGACCGAGGCTGTACAAAGCACCTTGGTGTCGCCGAACTCGACCAGCACCGAACCCTCGGCGTGGCGGGTGTAGTGACGAGTCAGGCGCACGGGGCGCAAAGCATCGGCGGCACGGCCGCCAGCACGTTGATAACTCATATCCTGATGCGAAATGGAAAAGGAAGTCGCCGGACTCAGGGCTTCTTCTGAGACGAGCGCTTGATGGCTTCGTTGATCTCGCGGATGGAGCGCTCGATCTCGGCCTCGTCGAGCTCGTCGGGCTCCTGTCCCATCACGCTGGCCTGGATCGTGGAGGCAAAGACCTCTTCCCCCAGGCTCTGCGTCGAGATACCCCGGGTGGAATCGTAGTCCTCGGAGGACTCCCATTCCACAGCCAGCACGGTCACGTTGTCGCTCTTGGCCCCAGCCTTGCGCAGCGCCATCTCCACCAATTCGGGCACGGCATCGGCGATGGGGCGGGTCGCCATCTGATCGGTGATGACCTGGTCGGAGAGCGTGCCCCACAGCCCGTCGGAGCACAGCAGCACACGATCGCCCTGGTGCAGCAGCAGCGGTCCCACGGTGTCGACCACGGGCTTGCCCGGGCTGCCCAGGCAGGTGAAGAGCACGTTGCGGTTGAAGCGCTCTCCCATGGCCACCACGCCGTTGAGCGTTTCCTGCAGTTCGGAATAAGAGTGATCGCGTGTGCGGGCGATGAGCTTGTCGCCACGGATCAGGTAGAGGCGGGAATCGCCGCAATGCGCCCAGTAGGCCGCGCCGTTCTGCATCACGCAGGCCACCACCGTCGTGCGCGGCGTGTCCACCAGCGCCCGCTCGGTGGCATAGCGCAGAAGCTGATGATGCCCGGCGATCACCGCATCGTGCAGGAAGCGGATCGGATCCTTCAGCATGGGCTTGGCATCCCGCTGGAACAGGGCCGCCATGGTCTGCAGGGCGATCTGAGAGGCCATCTCGCCCTCGGGGTGCCCCCCCATGCCGTCGGCCAGCGCGAAGAGCCCCGAATCACGCGTGTAGCAGTAGCCCATGCGGTCTTCGTTCTTCTCCCGACCGCCCTTGCGGCTGACTTGATAGACCGAAAACCTCATCGATTGATCTCCTGCAAGGCTTTCAGGCCTGCTTGCCGCCCTTGAGGTTCTCGAGCTGCAGCTTCAGGCGTTCGCTGAAGCTGAGCTTGGTGTAGCGGCGCTCGGTCTCGCGCGCCAGTTCCTTTTGCAGGGCAAAAACGCTCTGCGGCCGCGACAGCGGGTCGAGCGCCATGCACCACTCGGTCACCTCGATGAGGTTGTCGGAATAGACATTGCGCAGGCGCGACAGCGACAGGGCCAGACGGTCCTTCTCCAGGCGCTGCGGTGCGTCGTTGGGCGGATAGCCCTGCATGCACGCATAGATGCACGCGCCGATCGCGTAGATGTCGGTCCAGGGGCCCAGGGTGCCATCGCGGCGATACATCTCGGGCGCGGCAAAACCCGGCGTGTACATCGGCCGGATGAAATTGCCTTCCTTGCTCAGCACCTCGCGGGCGGCACCGAAATCGAGCAGCACCGCCTTGTTGTCGTTGGTGATGAAGATGTTGGCCGGCTTGATGTCCAGGTGGAGCATCTTGTGCTGATGCACGATGCGCAGGCCGCGCAGGATCTCATCGAACAGCGAGCGGATGGTGGATTCGCGGAAGACCTTGTCGCGCTTGAGCTCGCGGGCCGTGACGATGAAGTCCTGCAGGGTGTCGCCCTGCAGGTAGTTCATCACCATGTAGACGGTTTCGTTCTCGCGGAAGAAGTTGAGCACTGACACCACGCTGGGATGCGAGATCTGCGCCAGCGATCGGCCTTCTTCGAAGAAGCTCTTCAGGCCCAGGCGGTACAGCGGCTGCTTCTCGGGCTTGACCCGCGGCGCCAGCTCACCGGGCGCACGCTCGGCCAGCGAGGACGGCAGGTATTCCTTCAGGGCCACCAGGCGCTTGTCCTGGTCTTCGCATAGATAGACGACGCCAAAGCCCCCGGCCGCCAGCTTCTTGATGACCTGATAACCACCGACCACGGTGCCCGGCGGCAACGGGGAAGGTTTGGGCTTTGACATAATCGGATTTTGCAATGCGATAGGTGTCATGGCAGTTTACAGCATGACCGGGTATGCGAGCGCTTCCTCGCAGGCCCAGGTTTCCCCGGGCGACGAGGCCCCCGCGCGCGGCGCCGGTGTCACGGTCGAGCTGCGCTCGGTCAACAGCCGTTTCCTGGACCTCGCGTTTCGCATGCCCGACGAACTGCGCGCCCTGGAGCCGTCCCTGCGGGAGCTGCTCACGGCACGCCTGCGACGCGGCAAGATCGAACTGCGTCTGAACACCCAGCGCGACGCCGACGCCGCCTGGCCTCAGCCTCAGCCGGACCAGCTCAACCGCCTGGCAAGGCTGGAATCGACCGTGCAGGGCTGGCTGCCCAAGGCGCAGCCGCTGTCCGTGCATGAGGCCCTGCAGTGGTGCAAGGGCAACGCTGCGGCCGAGCGCCTGGACGAGGCCGCCCTGGCGGCTGCCCGCACCTGCGTCGAAGGACTGATCGAAGCCCGGGCGCGCGAAGGGGAACGGCTGGTGGCCATCCTGATGGAACGCATCGTCAAGCTGCGCGAACTCGCCGCCCAGGCCGCGCCCCTGGTGCCCCAGGTGGTGCAGCGCCAGCAGGAACGCTTCCTGGAGCGCTGGCAGCAGGCTCTGGAGGCAGCCGGTGCCGCCCAGAGCATGAGCGCCGACGCCCTGCGCGAGCGCGCCCTGAGCGAGGCCGCCGCCTATGCCTTGCGCATCGACGTGGCCGAGGAACTCTCGCGCCTGTCAGCCCATCTGGACGAGATCGAGCGATTGCTGCGCGCCGGCGGCGAGATCGGCAAGCGCCTCGACTTCCTCATCCAGGAACTGCACCGCGAGGCCAACACCCTGGGATCCAAGGCCTCGGCCCTGGAACTCACCCAGATCTCGGTGGAGATGAAGGTGCTCGTCGAGCAGATGCGCGAGCAGGTGCAGAACATCGAATAGCCCGAGGACTCGCGATGGACTACCCCGGCAATCTCTTCGTCGTCGCCGCCCCCAGTGGGGCTGGCAAGTCCAGCCTGGTCAAGGCCTTGCTGGAGCTCGATTCCCATCTCAACGTTTCGATTTCGCACACCACCCGCGCCCCACGGGGCCAGGAAGTGGATGGGCGCGAATACCACTTCATCACCGAGCCCGAGTTCCGCGCCATGATCGACCACGGCGACTTCTTCGAATGGGCTGAAGTGCACGGGAATCTCTACGGCACCTCGCGGGCCGGCATCGAAGCCCGCATGGCAGCCGGCGAGGACGTGATCCTGGAGATCGACTGGCAAGGTGCGCTGCAGATCAAGAAGCTCTTTCCGAACGCGGTGCTGATCTTCATCCTGCCGCCCAGCTTCGAGGAATTGCTGCAGCGGCTGCGCCGGCGTGGCGAAGACGGTGCTGAGGTGATCGCCAGGCGCATGGAAAATGCCCGCACCGAGGTGGCCCAGGCCCGACACTTCGACTTCGTTATAATTAACGCATTATTCGAGACGGCGCTTTTCGACCTGAAAGCCATCGTGCATGCGCAGCGTTTGAAGTACGCCGCGCAGGCACGCAGCAAGCGCGCTGTCTTCGAAGCCCTCAATCTGAACTGACACGCAGCGCCTTTCCTGCCTGCCCGGAGTCCCCATGGCCCGCATCACCGTCGAAGACTGCCTGCAGAAGATTCCCAATCGCTTCCAGCTGGTGCTGGCTGCGACCTACCGGGCCCGCATGCTCAGCCAGGGCCATGCGCCCAAGATCGAGTCCAAGAACAAGCCTGGCGTGACGGCTCTGCGCGAGATCGCCGCTGGCGAGGTGGGCTTGGAGATGCTGCGCAAGGTTCCGACCTGACCGCCGCCGGTCGCGCCGGCCACCCCCTTCCTCCACTGCGCCCGAACCCGTTTCGGGCGCAGCTGTTTCCGGCCGGTCGCGGCGAAGCTGGCGAATCCGCGCTAAATTCGCGTCATGTCCGCCCGAACTGCGACCGCCACCGCCGGCAAACGCCCCGCCCCGCCCGATACCGTCGGGCAAGGGGCGCACGTGGACGCGGCCGCGGCCTCCTTCGCGGCCCTCACCCACAAGCTCGACTACCTCGACGAGTCCGAGATCAAGCGCATCCGCGAGGCGTACAAGTACGCCGACGCGGCCCACCTGGGCCAGTTCCGCGCCAGCGGAGAGCCCTACATCACCCACCCCATTGCGGTGGCCGGCCTGTGCAGCGAGTGGAAACTCGATGCGCAGGCCATCATGGCGGCGCTGATGCACGACGTGATGGAGGACAGCGGCGCCACGAAGCTCGATCTGGCCGAGCGTTTCGGGGCTGCCACGGCCGAGCTGGTGGACGGCCTCACCAAGCTGGACAAGCTGCAGTTTTCCACGCGGGAGGAATCCCAGGCCGAGTCCTTCCGCAAGATGCTGCTGGCCATGGCACGCGACGTGCGTGTGGTGCTGATCAAGCTGGCCGACCGGCTGCACAACATGCGCACGATGGGCGCCATGCCTTCGTCCAAGCGGGGACGCATCGCCCGCGAGACGCTGGACATCTACGCGCCCATCGCCCACCGCCTGGGCCTGAACCAGGTCTATCGCGAACTGCAGGAGCTTTCCTTCGAGTACCTGCTGCCCTGGCGACACGCAGCGCTGAACAAGGCGGTGCAGCGGGCACGCGGCTACCGGCGCGACCTGGTCAACCGCATTCAGACTGATGTGGAGAAGGCCTTCGCCGAGTCGTCCCTGAAGATCCAGATCTACGGTCGCGAGAAGACGCTCTTTTCCATCTACACCAAGATGCGCGAGAAACACCTGAGCTTCGCCCAGGTGAACGACATCTTTGGCTTTCGCATCGTGGTCAACACCCTGCCGGAGTGCTATCTGGCCCTGGGTGTGCTGCACCAGCTCTACAAGCCCATGCCGGGGCGTTTCAAGGACTACATCGCCATCCCCAAGGCCAACGGCTACCAATCGCTGCACACCACGCTGGTGAGCCCCCTGGGCACGGCGGTGGAATTCCAGATCCGCACGGAGGCGATGCACATGGTGGCGGAAAAAGGCATCGCGGCGCACTGGCTCTACAAGTCGAGCGAGCTGGCAGGGGCCCACGAGGCCCAGCGCGCCGGGACGGTGTCGCTTCAGTCGCTGCTGGACATCCAGGACGAAACCCGCGATGCGGCGGAGTTCCTGGAACACGTGAAGGTCGATCTCTTCCCCGACGCGGTATACGTCTTCACGCCCAAGTCCAAGATCCTGGCCCTGCCGCGCGGGGCCACGCCGGTGGACTTCGCCTACGCCATTCACTCCGACATCGGCGACCATATCGTGGCGGCCAAGGTCAACGGCGAGCAGGTGGCGCTTCGCACCGAGCTGCGCAGCGGCGACGTGGTGGAGGTCATCACTGCGCCGGTCTCTCGCCCCAACCCCGCCTGGTTGAGCTTCGTGCGCACGGGCCGGGCCCGCTCGAAGATCCGGCACTACCTGAAGAACATGAAGCAGGACGAGTCGCTGGAGCTGGGTGAGAAGTTGCTCGCCCAGGCCATGCGCGGTGAAGGCCTGCAGATGCCTGCCGGCGACGAGACCCACGGGCCCGCCACGGCGCTGTGGCAGGCGCTGATCCGTTGGAGCGGCAATCGCAACAAGCGCGAGTTGCTGGTGGACATCGGCCTGGGCAAGAAGATCGCCACCATCGTCGCCAAGCGCCTGGCCAAGCTGCTGGCCGAATCAGGCACGAAGCCCGATGCCCTCACGCTGTCGATGAGCCGGTATCTCACCGACGACAGTACACCCTCGCAGGCCATGATCACGCTGGATGGCAGCGAAGGCGGCACGGTGCAGATGGCGCCCTGCTGTCGCCCCATTCCGGGCGATGCCATCGTCGGCTACCTGGGCCGCGGCGAGGGGCTGGTGGTGCACACCGGCGAGTGCCAGGTGGGCAAGCGCCTGTATCAGCGCGACAGCGAGCGCTGGATCGCGGTGGAATGGGCCGACGAGCTTTCGCGCATGTTCGATACGGCCGTCACCGTCCTGGTGCTCAACCAGAAGGGGGTGCTGGCCAAGGTGGCGCAGGCTGTGAGCGAGGCCGAGGCGGATATCACGCACATCGACATGGGCCACGACCCGGGCCAGTCGACCACCGAGCTGAAGCTGCTGCTGGCCGTGCGCGATCGCGTCCACCTGGCCCAGGTGCTGCGCACGCTCAAGCGATCGCCTCTCGTGCTGCGTGTATCCCGCGTGAAACCGCAGTGACACAGGCCCCCTGGCCGTTCATTCGGGCGCGGGGTAGCGCACGTCGAGGATCTCGATTGTCTCCACGCCGCCAGGCGTGACGAGCGATACTTCGTCGCCCTCGCGCGCGCGCAGCAGCGCCCGCGCAATCGGTGAGATCCAGCTCACCTCACCCTGCAGGGGCTCCACTTCGTCGATGCCCTTGATGGTGATGGTGCGTTCCTCCCCCTGGGCATTGGCGTAGGTGACGGTGGCACCGAAGAAGACCTGGTCCTTGCCGTGATGGGCCGACGGGTCGGCCACCTCGGCAATCTCGAGCCGCTTGGTGAGGTAGCGGATGCGCCGATCGATCTCGCGCAGGCGCTTCTTGCCGTAGAGATAGTCGCCGTTTTCCGAGCGGTCGCCGTTGGACGCAGCCCACGACACCACCTCGACGACTTTCGGACGCTCGTCGTTGACCAGCGAAACCAGCTCGGCGCGCAGCCGGGCGTAGCCTTGAGGGGTGATGTAGTTGCGCGCGCCCTGAGGCAGGGCCGGCAGGGCGAGATCGTCGTCCTCGTCCGACGCGTCGGCTTCTTTGGTGAAGGCCTTGCTCATGCGAGAGAACCTCCCGCGAACAATGCGTCAGGACTGCTCAAGGTCCTTGCAGGAGGGCTTGCACACCATCTCGGTGCGGCCCAGCACGCGCTTGGGCTGGAGTTGGTCAGGCGTGCGGTGCTTGCCGCACTTGAAGCACGAACGGGTGTTGCCGTTGCCCACGAAGGGCGAGCCGCCCACCTTGGAACGGTAGCGCAGCCCATCTTCCTTGATCTTGGTGGTGACCGGTTTGCTGCTCATGACTGGAAGCCTTTGGGATTCAGACCGACCCGGACGATGCAAGCCCCGGGCCGGAGCAGACCGCGTACCGCAGCGGCCCGCAGCGCTGGGGTGCCAGATCCGCCAGGCGGTGCCGGCACGCCCTCTCGACACTCGCGGGGCTCCGGCAGGGTGGCCGGGCTCGTCCATCAAGGGCGATGACGGTGTAGGCCGTCCGCGAGCGACCGAATATTGTACCTCAGTTGAAGGTTTTCCCCTCGGCGGCCAGACGCCTGAGCAAGGGCGCCGGCTGCCAGGACGGGTCGGCTCCTTCCTCGCTCGCAAAACGCTCCAGGCAACGCACCACTTCGGCCAGCCCCACCGTTTCGGCGTGGAGCATGGGGCCGCCACGGTGTTTCGGGAAACCATAGCCATTGAGGTAGACGAGGTCGATGTCCGACGCGCGAGCGGCGATACCCTCCTCCAGGATGCGCGCGCCCTCGTTCACCAGGGCATAGATGCAGCGTTGCACGATCTCTTCATCGCTGATCGGTCGCGGCGTGATGCCACGGGCCGCACGGTAGTCCGTGATGAGCTGTTCGGTCACCGGGTCGGGCAGCGGTTCGCGGCTGCCGGCTTCGTAGCGGTACCAGCCGGCACCGGTTTTCTGGCCGAAGCGACCAGCTTCGCACAACTTGTCAGCCACGATCGGCTGCATGGGCACGCCCGCCTCGGCGGCGCGACGCTTGCGCGTGGCCCAGCCAATGTCCAGGCCGGCCAGGTCTCCCATACGGAAAGGGCCCATGGCCATGCCGAAGGCCTGCAGGGCGCCGTCCACCTGCTGCGGCAACGCACCGGCGTGGATCAGGCCCTGGGCGGCTGCGCCGTAACGCGCCAGCATGCGGTTGCCGATGAAGCCGTCGCACACACCCGACACCACGGCCACCTTGCCGATGCGCCTGGCCAGCGCCATGCTCGTGGCCAGCACATCGGGCGCCGTCTTCGCCCCACGCACCACCTCCAGCAGGCGCATCACGTTGGCCGGGCTGAAGAAGTGCAGGCCCAGTACGTCCTGCGGGCGTTTCGTGAAGGCGGCGATGCGGTCGATGTTGAGATAGGAGGTGTTCGACGCCAGGATGGCTCCGGACGGCACCACCTCATCGAGCGTCTTGAACACCGTTTCCTTGACGCCCATGTCCTCAAACACCGCCTCGATCACGAGGTCGACATCGCGCAGTCCATCGTACGCCAGCGTGGGCGTGATCAGGGCCATGCGCGCCTCGACCTGTTCGGCCGTGAGCTTGCCCTTCTTCATCGAATTCTCGTAGTTGCGGCGGATGGTGGCCAGGCCGCGGTCCAGCGCTTCCTGCTTCATCTCCAGCAGCACCACGGGCAGGCCGGCATTGAGGAAGTTCATCGTGATGCCGCCTCCCATGGTGCCTGCGCCGATCACGCCCACCTTGTGGATGGGACGCAGCGGTGTATCGACAGGAACGTCAGGGATCTGGGCGGCCACGCGCTCCGCACGCTCGATCGCGGCCGCCACCTCCGGCGGCACGTCGGCTCGAACTGGACTGGGAGAAGGCGTTGCGCTGCTCATGGAAGCTCCGGGAGGATTATTGTTCTGCTATGCAGAACATGATTCTGAAAAATATTCATCGTAGCCGGCCCCTCGCAGGCTGTAAACCGGCCTCACGTGGCCTTGAGACGCTCGCGCTCCTGCAGTTCGCGCCACATCACCTTGCCGGTGCCCGACTTGGGCAGGCTGTCCACGAATTCCACGATGCGCGGCACCTTGTAGGCCGCCATGTGCTCGTGCGACCAGTCGATGATCTGCTGCTCGCTCACCTCGCCCGCCGCTCCGGGCTTGCGCACGATGACAGCCTTGACTGTCTCGCCGCGGCGCGGGTCCATGGCGGCGATGATGCAGGCCTCCTGCACGGCCGGGTGCTGGTAGAGCAGCGCCTCCACCTCCGCCGGCCAGACCTTGAAGCCGGCTGCGTTGATCATGCGCTTGAGGCGGTCGACGAAGAAGAAATAGCCATCCGCATCGGTGGTGCCCAGGTCGCCGGTGCGCAGGAAGCGCTTGCCGTCGATCTCCACGAAAGCCTGGGCGCTGGCCTCGGGCTGGTTCCAGTAGCCCAGCATCACCTGCGGGCCGTGCACCACGATTTCGCCCACCTCACCCGGGGGCAGTTCCTGAAAGGTCGCCGGGTCCACCACGCGGGCGTCCACATCGAACAGCGGCACGCCCAGGCACTGGGCCTTGGGCGCATCGGGCGGGTTGCTGTGCGTGGCAGCCATGGTCTCGGTCATGCCATAGCCCTCACCGTAGCGCAGGCCCAGCTTGTGCTCGAGCGCATGGGCCACGGCCTTGGGCATGGCGGCGCCGCCGCCGGCGATGCGGCGCAGGCTGCTCAGGTCGTACTCGGGCAGGCGCGGGTTGGAGACGAAGTCGATCACCATGGCCGTGATGAGGGCCAGGCCATACACGCCGTGCTTCTGCACGCACAGCGCGCAGGCGTCGCGGTCCCAGCGGGGCAGGACCACGATGGTGCTGCCGGTGTAGAGCGGCCCATTCATGCCGGCCTGCATGCCGGTGACGTGGAAGAGCGGCAGGATGGCCATGCCCACCTGGCCAGCGTTGGCTTTCCACCAGACGCTGCCGGCTGCAACGTTGTACATGGTGGTGCGATGCGTGTGCATGCAGCCCTTGGGCAGGCCGGTGGTACCCGAGGTGTAGGGCATCACAGCCAGATCGTCGGGGCCGGCCTCGATGGGGCCGGGGCGCAAGTTCGCCGCCAGCATGTCGGCCCAGGCCACGGCGCCGCGCTGCGCAAGCGCCACCCGGGGCGCGGACACGAAATCGGGCACCGGCAGGTCGGTGGGGGCGGTGGCGTAGTCGCTGTAGGTCGCGACGATGAGGTGGTCCAGCGCCTGGCCCAGCAGTGGGCCCATGCGAGGCAGCAGTTCCTGCGCCACGAAGGCCACGCGCGCACCGCTGTCGCTGGCGTAATGCTCCAGCTCCTTCGCCAGGTTCATCGGGTTGAGCGGGACCACCACCGCGTCGGCCCGCAGGATACCGTAGTAGGCCAGCATGAACTGCGGGCTGTTCTGCATGTCCAGCAGCACCCGGTCACCCTTCTTGACCCCACAGGCGCGCTGCAGGTAGCCGGCAATGCGTTCCGTCTCATCGTGGAACTGGGCGAAGCTCAGCGGCGTGTCGTAGAAGATCAGGAAGGGCTTGTCCGGGAAACGCATCGCCGAGACCTCGACGTTGCGATAGAGGTGCGTCTGCGGCACAGGCAGGTGCCGCGTGGCGTGCTCCGGCCAGAAGGCGAAGTGCCGGTCGGACATGGCGGTCTCCTCGAAGGTCTTGTGCCTTCGAGTATCCGGCAGGCCGGCGCCCCTTCACTGTCACCTAGGCGAATCGGGTTCTCCCTGAGTGTGAAGACAACCACCGGAGGCCCGACTCATCGTGTCCCGGATGATGAACCACGAGTACTGCAGGCGGGTGGTGGGTGTGGAGTCGCCTGCGGTCAACACTTAGGCGCCCAAAGTCATGTTCATGACCCACGAGGTGCGTGACATTCGATGGTCGACTGACCTGAGGAACATACCGATGAAGACAACTTCCAAGCCCATGATGGCCATGGCCGGCAGTCCTGACTCCTCCGTCCATGCCGCTATGACGGGCCCGCCCGATGCAAGCCCCCGATTTCTGTCCATCGATGAGGGACAGATTGCCTACGATGACACTGGCGGCGACGGGCCCTTGGTGCTGGCCATTCCAGGGATGGGCGATCTGCGCTCGGAGTATCGGGCTCTGCGACCACTGCTTCGGCAGGCTGGATACCGCGTCGTCACGATGGACATTCGTGGTCACGGTGATACGACCGCACGGTGGAACGACTATTCGGCACATGCCGTGGGTCGTGATGCCCTGGCACTGATGGACCACTTGAACGCAGGGCCTGCGGTGATCCTGGGCAATTCATTTGCCGCGGGATCTGCACTGTGGGCTGCGCACGATGCGCCAGCACAGGTGCGTGCAGTCGTTCTACTGGGGCCCGTTGTGCGTGACGGAAGGCCTTCATGGTTCGCCAAGGCAGCCGTTGCCATCGGCTTCGCAGGCCCGTGGCGGGTGCCCTTCTGGCTGGCGTTCTGGAACAGCCTCTTCCCTTCTCGGAAACCCGCGGATCATGCCAACGCAAAAGCCGCTCTCGCCTTGAATCTCAGAGAACCTGGTCGCATGGAAGCACTTCGCACGATGATCGGTCTGTCCAAGGCCGATACCACCGCCATCCTGGCGCGCAACCACGTGCCCGCCTTGGTGGTGATGGGCACGCGGGATCCCGACTTTCCTGATCCCGTTGCCGAGGCCCGCTGGCTGGCGGACACACTGGGCGCCGAGTCCCTGTTGGTCGAGGGAGCCGGGCACTATCCGCACCTGGAGATGCCCGAACGCGTGGCGCCCCAGCTGCTGGACTTTCTTGCACGCGTCTGTGCACCGTGAAACGCACGTGTGCTGCCCCCCATCGCCCATGACAATAAAGGGGGGTCAGAACCGAGCACGCCGAGCTGCCGCTGGCGTGATGCCCTTCCAGCGTTTGAATGCGCGGTGGAAAGAGCTCGTGTCGGCAAAGCCCAACAGGTAGGCCACCTCGCCGATAGCGAGGCGCTCATCGGCAATGTAGCACGTGGCCAACTCGCTTCGTACTTCGTCTATCAAGTCGGCGAAGCATGTGCCTTGGTCACGGAGCCGACGCTGCAGGCTTCGCTCGCTCAGATTGAGCCGCCGAGCCACCGCCTGCAGAGATGTCGGCCCGTGGGCCATGCCTTCGGCCAAGTGCCGTCGCACCTGCATGGCGATGTTCTCCGGTTGCCGCGGCTTGGCCAGGAGCAGCTGCTCGGCATGAGCGGTGACGATACGCGACAGCACAGGATCGGCGGCAGGCACCCGGCGGTCCAGCAGCTCACTGGACAGCACCATGCAAGCGACAGCACACTCGAAACGAGGCACGACACCAAAGACGGATCGGTACGCATCGAGCGTATCCAGTGCCGCATGTGTAAAGTCAACGTTCAGTGCACGCACGGGTTCACCGCAGAGCTGGGACGCCACCACCACCAACGAGGCCAAGGTGAACTCTGCGGCTTGCGGACATGGCCGGGCACCCACGATGTCGAAGCGATGGGTGATCCGTGTGGTCTCACCCATGGGAGTGATCTCGAAAACCGCAAGATCGTGCAACAGCCGGTTGTAGCGCGCCAGGCGCTGCAATGCCGTACGCAGATCGGGTGCAGTGCGCACGGCGTAATCCAGCACATCGAACTCACCGGGGCGAATCTGGCTGGCGGCATACAGACCAAACGATGGCCTGCGGGTCAATTCCGCCGCGCGTGTCCACAAGAGCTCCTCGATGACAAGCGGCATGCGGGCCTCGACATCGTTCAACCATGCCTCTTCGAAGCCCGTGCCGGAGGTCAGTTGCAATGGTTCCACACCCAGGGCGCGTGCGCGCTGAACGATCAGCGCACCCATGCGGGCTGAAACCATCGGCGTCGAGGTGCGAACGGACATCGGGGTATCGCCACCATCGTGGCATGAAACGCGAGGGCAGATTCTCACTCGCCTTGCCAGCCCCTGTTCCGTTCGGAGACCGTTCTTGGGCCAAGTTGACGCGAATTCATTGCGTGCGCCGCGCATCGATCCGCGAGGCCCACACGGATTTCGGTCCAGATGTACGGCACAATCGGCCCGCCCGTAATGGTCGGGCGTCCTTTTTGAACTCTGACATCCAACGCATGAACAAGACCGAACTGGTTGAACACCTGGCTTCCAAGCACGATCTGTCTAAGGCCGAAGCCGGCCGCATCCTGGAGACCCTGCTCGACGCGATCGTCACGACCGTCAAGAAGGGTGGCGCCGTGACCCTGCCGGGCTTCGGCTCCTTCAAGCAACACGCCCGTGCCGCCCGCAACGGCGTGAACCCCAGCACCGGCGCCAAGATCAAGATCGCCGCTGCCAAGCTGCCCAAGTTCGCTCCGGGTGCCGGCTTCAAGGCCGCCGTCGACCCCAAGGCCGCAGCCCGCAAGGCCGCCAAGGCCCCGGCTCCGAAGGCTGCGTCCAAGAAGGCCGCCAAGAAGAAGTAAGCCTTCCCGGCCCAACGCTTCGACCCCGCCGTGTGCAAACACCGGCGGGGTTTCTTTTTCTCTGATCGATCAGGACGTGCCGCGCAGGCGCATCCGGTTGGGCAGCGGCGTGGAGCGTCGCAGGATGCCCTCGGCCAGCCACACGGCCGAGCGCCTCGCGCGCTGCGCCACGGTGGGCAGGGGCAAGCCCTGGTAGTCATCGTTGAACACCTCGAAGCTGTAGTCGCCCCGGTAGCCCATCCGGTCCAGTCGCATCACGATCTCGGCCACCCCGTCGGTGTGCACGCCTTCGCCGGGGAAGACGCGGAAGTGCCGTGCCGTGTTCATGCGCTCCTCGAAGCTCGGAACCTCGTTCCACAGGAAGTCGGAGAGCTGCACGAGAAAGATCTTCTGCGGATCGATCGTGTCGATGACATCAAGCGGCGTCTTCGCCGCCAGCACGTGATAGGAGTCGATGCACAGGCCCAGGTTGGCCCGGTCAGCGCGGCACACCACGTCCCAGGCGGTCGTGACTTCGTTGATGTGGCGCCCCCAGGACAAGCCCTCGTAGGCCACCCGGATGCCCAGCGGCACGGCCAGGGTGGCGAGCTTGCGCAGGTCGCGCGCCAGGTCGTCAGGATCGCTGCCGGCGTGCTGAGACGTGGACGAGCAGGCCAGCAGCACCGTCGATCCCAGGGCGTGACACATTTCGAGCATGCCCTTGGCGATGTCGACCTTGTACTCGTGCAGATGGCCCGACAGCCCCTCGAAGTCGCGCAGCACCTGGAAGCCGGTGACGCGCAGGCCGCTGGCCTTCACCTCGCTCACCGCGGCGCGCCAGCCATCGGGATGCCCCACCAGGTCGCGCGCCGACAGCATGATCTGCCCGAAGCCGGCCTCGCGCACGGCGCGCAGCTTGGCGCGCAGGTCGCCGGCCAGGGTGATGGTGTCCATGCCGAAGTCGTCGATGTGCATGGCGGGCCTCACGCTGCGGGCGACGGGTGGACCACCAGTTCGAAGGCGACGCCGCCCAGGCTGGTCTGGGTGAGCGCGCCGCGGTCTTCCGTGTGCACGCCGCTGGATTCGACAAAGGCCACGCCCCGGCGGGTGAGTTCACGCACGGCCGCACGCACGTCGGGCGTGCCGAACGCGATGCGATGCAGGGTTTCGTCAGGGTCGGCGTCCACGGCATCGAGTTCGGGCTCGATGAGCTGGAGGTAGAACTGCCCGCAGGGGCTGGCCAGCACGCGCCCGCGTGGCAGGATGCCGAAGCGGGTGTCTTCGGGCAGGGCGGCAAAGCCGAAGAGCTCAGCGTAGAACTCGGTCCAGTCGTCCAGCCGGCCCAGGCCCACGTACTGCACCACACCGAACCAGTGCAGTCCGGCCACCGCCGGCGGGTGAGGATCGACGGTAGGGATGGGCACGAAGTCGACGTCGTAGATCGAGAACTCGCGGTAGCGGTCGACGAGGTAGAGGCGGCTGTGGCCCACGCCATGCAGGGCGGGGATATGCAGCTCCATGGGCTCGGGCTGGGCCGGCACGGCCCAGCCGCCGAGTGCGATGGCGCGACGCCAGGCAGCACCCGCATCCCGCACGCGCAGGGCGATGGCGGCGATCTCGGGGGCCTCACTGGGCTGCGCGGCTTCCGGCAGGCCTTCGGCGTGGGCGTTGATGACGATGTTCATGCTGCCCTGGCGGTACAGCAGCACCTCGCGCGAGCGGTGGCGCGCGATGGGCCGGAAACCCATCGCCTCCAGCACCTGCCCCAACGCCTGTGGGCGGCGCGTGCTGAATTCGATGAACTCGATCCCGTCCAGCCCCAGCGGGTTGGGCGGGTCGTCGATGGCTTCGCGGTTGGACGGCTGTTGGCTCATCAGGCACTCCTTTCAGGCATCGGTGCGAGCGGCCACCAGGCGGCGGAAGTGCGCCTCCATCCGGGTCGCATCGGGCGTGAAGCCGGTGAACAGTTCGAAGGCGCCCACGGCCTGGCCCACCGCCATGCCGCCGCCATCGACGGTGGCGCAACCCCGCAGGCGTGCGGTCTTCAGCAGCTCGGTGTCGAGGGGGAAGTACACGACCTCGGCGACCCACAGCGACGGCCGCAGCAGCTCGGCCGCCACAGGCAGACCCGGCAGCTTGTCCATCCCGGTGGGGGTTGCATGCACCAGGCCGGTGGCCTCACGCAAGGCCACCGCGATGTCCGCCTCGACCCGGGCGCGGCCGGCGCCATGGAGCAGATTGAGCGACGCGGCCAGCACCTCGGACCGTGCCGGCTCGCGGTCCACCAGCACCAGGTGGGCAGCACCCAGGCGCAGCACGGCATGCGCAATGGCGGCGCCCGCGCCTCCAGCGCCCAGGAGCACCACCTCGCGCAGATCGGCCTGCGGCAGTGCACGCCGGAAGCCCCAGGTCCAGCCGGAGCCGTCGGTGTTGTGGCCGATGAGCCGCCCGTCGCGGAACACGACGGTGTTCACCGCTCCCATCGATCGCGCCTCGTCGGAAAGTTCGTCGAGCAGCGGGATCACCGCCTGCTTGCAGGGGTAGGTGATGTTCAGGCCCGCAAAGCCCATCGTGCGGGCCGCCTGGATAAGCCCCGGCAAGGCCTCGACGCCCGAGCCGGTGCGCTCCAAGTCGATAAGCTGGTAGTGCAGGCGCAGGCCGTGGTGGCGCGCCTCTTCCTCGTGCAGGGTCGGCGACAGCGAGCGCTGGATGCCGGCCCCGATGAGGCCGACCAGCAGCTGGGTGTCTCGGGGCAGGCGATGGGCCGACGGTTCGCCGGGTTCAGGTTGGGGTATCACGGTGAACAGGTTTTTATCGGGTGACTCGGGTTTTCCTCCATGCCCAAGCCTTGATGGCAGGAGGCTTCCCGCCAATAATGGATCAACAATGTACGAACTGGTTAGTAATTTTCTAGGCGTTTTCCCGCACCCGCTGCAAGGCCGCACAGAATGAGCCCTCGCCTACTTTCTGACGTAGCGCACGATCAGGTCGACGATGCTCGCGCGCCGGGCCGCCAGGGCCTGGGGCGAGTCCATGTCGCGCTTGAAGATCAGCGAGAAGGTGTGCCGGTTCGACACGTTGAAGAAGCACAGCGCGCTGATGGACAGGTGCAGGTCCACCGGGTCGAGGTCGGCACGGAACACGCCCGCCTTGCGCCCGCGCTCGTAGACGGCGCGCACGGCATCGATGGCCGGCACATTGAGCTGCTGGATGGTCTCGGAGCGTGCCAGGAATTCCCCGCGGTGGATGTTCTCGTTCATCACCAGGCGGATGAAGTCGGGGTTGGCGTTCTGGTAATCGAAGGTGAAGCCCACCAGCGTGCGCAGAGCCTCCTCGGGCGGCAGGTCTTCCAGGTGCAGTTCGTTCTCGATGCTGCGGATGCGGCGGTAGGCCTCTTCCAGCACCGCGATGTACAGCCCTTCCTTGCTACCGAAGTAGTAGTAGATCATGCGCTTGCTGGTGCGCGTGAGCTCGGCGATCTCGTCAATGCGCGCGCCGGTCAGGCCCTTGGCGGCGAACTCCTGGGTGGCCACCTCCAGGATGTTCTGCATGGTGGCTTCAGGGTCGTTCGTCCGGGCGGGCGACGCCGACATGCGCGCCGCACGCGTCGAGGCACGAGGGGCTGGACGGACAGGTTCGTTCAAGGGAGCGCGCTTGGGCATCGGGCACAGGGGCTGGGTGGGGTTCGGCGGATTATCCCTGGGCAGACGCCGCCGGCTGCAGCGTGTTCAGCCCTTGCCCAGGGGTGGCCGGCCGAAGAGGCTGGACGTGCTGCTGATAGGCCCCAGCTCCGCCGCGGCGGCCAGCAGGTCCGGGGCCAACGCATGCATGCGCTCGGGTGTGAGGCGGATACGCGGCCCCGCAATGCTGATGACGCCCACGGCTTCCTTGCGGCGCAGCACCGGCGCGGCCATCGCGCTCATGCCCGGGGCGAACACCTCGTCGATCATCGCGTAACCGCGCACTCGCGCGGCGTGCAGGTGGCCCAGCAAGGCCTTCACCGTGGTGGGCGCCCTGGGGCCGTAGTCGGCCGGTGCGCCGAAGCCTTGTTGCGTGACCAGCGCCAGCGCGCGCTCGTCGCTCAGCGTGAGCAACCAGGCATGACCCGAGGCCGTGCACGACAGACGGGCGTCCATGCCCATGTCGGGGTCGTAGCGCAGGCCCTGGCGCATGCCCTGGGCCTTGGCGATCCAAGTGAGGCGGTCGCCATCGACGATGGACAGGCGCACCAGTTCGCCCGACTTCTGCGCCAGCCGCTCCAGCAGCGGCTCGGCGATGTCGACGATGCCGGCGTTGCTGAGATAGCCCAGGCCCAGCGACACCACCTTGGTGGTGAGCACGTAGTCGCCCTGCTTGCGGGCCTGGCGCACGTAGCCGCGACGCTGCAGCTCGGCCAGCAGCCGGTGGCAGGCGCTCAGCGGGATGTCGAGTTCGGCCGCCATCGACGCCAGCGGCAGGCCGCCGGGGTGGGCGGCCAGGTGTTCGAGCAGCGCCAGGCCGCGATCCAGGGCAAGGGTCATGGGCAAGGATTATTCCGCATGACAAAACAATTTTCCAAACAGGAAAGACTTTCCTGGCAGGGGCGAAAAATCGGGGTCATTCCAGGCCCGCGGGTGGACAGCCTCCCCCGACCATTGCACGCCACCCCGACATGAACGACACCGTCTACGTCCTCAACGGACCCAACCTCAACTTGCTGGGCGTGCGCGAGCCGCATCTGTACGGCCACACCACCCTGCCGCAGGTGCAGGCCCTGTGCCAACGCGTGGCCACCGAACTGGGCTGGGCCTGCGAGTTCCGCCAGTCCAACCACGAGGGCGTGCTGGTGGACTGGGTGCATGAGGCGCGCGAGAAGGCAGCCGCCATCGTCATCAATCCGGCCGGGCTGTCCTTCCGCTCCATCCCCCTGCTCGATGCGCTGAAGACCTTCGACGGCCCCATCGCCGAGGTGCACATCACCAACATCCACCGGCGCGACCCGATCTACCAGCATTCGCTCATTTCACTCGCCGCCACCGGTGTGATCTGCGGCTTCGGCCCGCAAGGCTACGAGATGGCGATCCGTGCCGTGGCCCGGCAGGCCGCCGAGGCTGGCTCCCCTGCCCAGGCTTCCTAGACTTTCACCCGCCCACCAAGGAGACAAGCACCATGAAACACCCCTTCAATCGCCGTACCGTGCTGCGCGCCGGCGCCTCGATCGCCGCAGCCGCGATGGTGCCCGCCTGGGCCCAGGCCCAGCCCACGCTGCGCTTCGCTGCGGTGTTCTCGGACAAGGACATCCGCGCCGACATGATGCGCATGTTCGCCAAGGACATCGAAGCCGATTTCAAGGTGGAGATGCACCTCAACTCCACGCTCTTTCGCCAGGGCACCGAGCTGGTGGCGCTGCAGCGCGACAACCTCGAAATGGGCAACATCTCGCCGCAAGACATCTCCCGCCAGGTGCCGGCCTGGTCGCTGCTGACCTCGGCCTATCTCTTCCGCGATGCCAACCATCTCAACGCCTTCTTCGCCAGCGACCTGGGCGCCCAGATGAAGAAGATGGTGGAAGACCAGCTCAAGGTGAAGATCCTGGGGCCCACCTTTTTCGGCACCCGTCATGTGGGCCTCAAGCCGAAGAAGCGCATCAACACACCCGCCGACATGGCCGGCATCAAGCTGCGCATGCCGCCGGGCGACACCTGGCAATTGCTGGGCCGCTCGCTGGGCGCCACTACACCGGCCTGCAGACTGGGGCCGTCGACGGCCAGGACAACCCGTTGCCCAACGTCGAGAACATGAAGTTCTACGAGGTCATGTCACAGATCGTGCTCACCTCCCACCTCGTGGCCTTCGACCTGCTGACGGTGAACATGAAGACCTGGCAGAGCATGAGCCCGGCCAAGCAGCAGGCCTTCCAGGCCGCCGCTGACAAGGCCATCGCGTGGAGCACTGCCGAGCATGTCAAGCGCGAAGCCGCACTGGCCGAGAACTTCCGGCGTCAAGGGCTGGAGGTGTACGTGCCCAACATCGACGCCTTCCGCACCCACGCGCAGAAGATCTACCTGGCCTCCGACGACGCGAAGAACTGGCCGGCCGGTATGCTCGACAAGATCAACGCGATGAAGTGACGATGTTCTCTGTCCTGCGACGCCTGGCCGAGGGGATCGCCGCCGCCTTGCTGGCGGTGATCTTCGTGGCCTTCATCCTGCAGATCGTCCTGCGCTACGTCTTCAACTGGCCGGTTGGCTGGACGGCCGAGCTGTCGCTGATGGCCTGGCTGTGGCTGGTGCTGTGGGGCGCGTCCTTTGTGCTGCGCGACAGCGAGGAGATCCGCCTCGACTTCGTGCTGGCCAGCTTCGGCACGCGTGCGCGGGTGGTGCTGGAAGCCATGGGTGCGGTGTGTCTCATCGTGCTGTTCGCCCTGTCTCTGCCCGCCGCCTACGACTACGTGAGCTTCATGAAGGTGGAGAAGAGCTCCTACCTGAAGATCCGCATCGACGTGCTCTATTCCATCTACCTCGTCTTCTCGGTGGCCGTGATCGCGCGCCAGCTCTGGCGTCTGGCCCGGCTGCTGCGTGAGTTCCGCTCGCCCCCACCCCGTCTGCCATCGTGAGCCTCACCCATCCCTTCACCCTGGCCCTGGCTGCCATCCTCGGGCTGAGCCTGCTGGGCGTGCCTGTCGGGCACGCCATGATTGCCGGTTCGGTGCTCTACCTCTACCTCAAGGGCATGGACATGGGCCTGGCCGCCGAGCAGCTGCTCAACGGCACCTACAACAGCTTCCTGCTGCTGGCCATTCCGCTGTTCATCCTGGCGGCCACCATCATGAGCACCGGCAGCGTGCTCGACCGGCTGCTGCGCTTTTGCAATGCCATCGTGGGGCGCTTTCCCGGGGGCCTGGCCCAGGTGAACGTGCTGCAGAGCATCGTGTTCGCCAGCATGTCGGGCTCGGCCCTCGCCGATGCGGCGGGCTCGGGCAAGCTGATGCAGGAGATGATGACGCGCGACGGCAAGTACACGAAGAGCTTCGCCGCTGCGCTCACGGCCGTGTCCGCCGTCATCGGGCCCATCCTGCCGCCCTCGATCCCGTTGGTGCTCTATGCCCTGGTGTCCGGCTCGTCGATCGGTTACCTCTTCATCGCCGGCGTGCTGCCGGGCCTGCTGATGGGCGCGGTGCAGATGGGGCTGATCTACGTCCAGTCGAGGCGGCTGAACTTCCCTGTCGAAGCCCCTGTGCCCGCACGCGAACTGCCGCGCATCACACGCGAGGCGCTGCCCGCGCTGATGCTGCCCGTCATCCTGCTGGGCTGCCTCTACAGCGGCATCACCACCCCCACCGAGGCCGCCGGCCTGGCAGCAGCCTATGCGCTGCTGGTGTCGGCCGTGCTCTATCGCAGCGTGGGCTGGCATGACCTCTATGCCTCGCTCGTCACCAGTGCGCGTGTGAGCATCTCCATCGGCATGCTGATTGCGGGCGCCATGGTGTTCAACTACGTCATCACCTCGGAAAACATCCCGGCCACCATCAGCGCCGTGTTGAAGGGGATGGAGCTCTCGCCGCTGGTCTTCCTGCTGCTGGTGAACGTGCTGCTGCTCGTGCTGGGCGCCTTCCTGGAAGGCTCCACCATCATCCTCGTGATCCTGCCGGTGCTGCTGCCCACCGCCACCGCCCTGGGCGTCGACCCGGTGCACTTCGGTGTGGTGGCCGTGCTCAACATCATGATCGGCCTGGTCACCCCGCCCTATGGCCTGCTGCTCTTCATGATGAGCAAGATTGCCGAGGTCTCGCTGGGCGAGCTGGTGCGCCAGGTGATGCCCTTCCTGGGTGTGATGATCGGCGCACTGGCGCTGGTGACGCTGTGGCCCGACTTCGTGCTCTTCCTGCCGCGCCTGGCGGGCTACACGGGCTAGACCCCGGCCGCCACCTGCTCGCCGATGGCGAGCGCCGCCGTCAGGCCGGGCGACTCGATGCCGAAGAGGTTCACCAGGCCGCGCACACCGTGCTCGGCCGGTGTCTGGATCACGAAGTCCGCAGCCGGCTCGCCCGGACCGCTCAGCTTGGGCCGGATGCCGGCATAGGCAGGCTGCAGCGCGCCATCCGGGAGGCCCGGCCAGTAGCGGCGGATGGACGCATAGAAGGTATCCGCTCGTGCGGGATCCACTCGGTAGTCCAGGGCCTGCACCCACTCGACGTCAGGCCCGAAGCGTGCCTGGCCTCCCAGGTCGAGGGTGAGATGCACCCCCAGGCCCCCGGGCTCCGGCACGGGGTAGATGAGGCGAGAGAACGGCGAGCGGCCGCTCAGGCTGTAGTAGTTGCCCTTGGCGCGGTGCAGCGGCGGGATCTGATCGGCCGGCAGGCCCTCGAGGCGATGCGCGATCTCCTGGGCGTGCAGACCCGCACAGTTCACGACAAGCCCGGCCTCGATCTCCATGGGGCTGTCTCCCTGCACATCGAGCACGATGCCACTCGCCCCGCAGCGCCCACCCGCCACATCCGCGCCATAGGCCAGCACACCGCCGGCGGCTTCGAGATCGCCCTGCAGCGCCAGCATGTAGGCATGGCTGTCCAGGATACCGGTGCTCTCGCTGTGCAACGCGGCCTCGCAGGCCAATGACGGCTCCAGCGCACGGGCCTGCGCTCCTGTGAGCAGATGCAGCCCCTGCACGCCGTTGGCCCGCCCGGTGGCCTGCAACTGCTCCAGCACCGGCACCTGCTCGACCGAGGCCGCCACGATCAGCTTGCCGCAGCGGCGGTGAGGGATGCCCTTGTCGGCGCAGTAGGAGTAGAGCAGCTCCTTGCCTCGCACGCACAGCTGTGCCTTGAGCGAGCCCGTGGGGTAGTAGATGCCGGCATGGATGACTTCGCTGTTGCGTGAGCTCGTGCCCGTGCCGATGCTGGACTCACGCTCCAGCACGATGGTCTCCAGGCCCCGCAGGGCCAGCGCCCGGCCCACGGCCAGACCCACCACCCCAGCCCCGATCACGATGGCATCGACACGTTCCATGATTCGACCCGTTGGGTTCAGACTGCCGGACAAAGAAAAACGGGCCAGTCCCTGAGGAACTGACCCGTCGTTCTAGAACCAATGTTCTGGCGCGGCTGGCAGGATTCGAACCCACGACCCCTTGGTTCGTAGCCAAGTACTCTATCCAACTGAGCTACAGCCGCGAAGACCGAAACTATAACATGATTTTTGAGTTTGTCATCACTCGATGCGCGCCGCGCGGCGAAAGCATGTGTGCGCACGTTCGGCCTCCCCATCCTGCTCGGCCATTTCGGCCAGTTGGCGCCAGGCGCTGCGGCGCAGACGGGGCGGCAGCACGGGGTCGTCGGCACAGCGTTCGAGCTGCTGCCGGGCCTTGCCCCACAGCTGCAGCTCGGCCAATGCACGGCCCAGCGCATAGCTCAGTTCAGGCCGGGTCGGATGCGCATGCGAGGCCGATTCCAGGCGAGGCAACCAGTCCGTGCCCAGGCCCTCGAGCGCCTGGACAAAAGCCTCTGACAGGACTTCCCACTCCTCGGCGCTGCGGCCCTGCGGCGTATCCCAGAAGGGCTGGAGCATGGCGCGTGCGTCGGCCGGGCGCCCCTGGCGCGCCATGGCCGTTGCAGCACGTGCAGCGATGAAGGCGTCTCGGCGATCCGCCGCATCGAGTTGCTCCCAGACCCGCTGCAACTGATCGGCATCTCGAGCCGTGTCGAGGGCTTCCATGGCCAGCGAACGCAGCAGTCCCTGGGCGGCCACCTGAGAGAAGCCCTGGTGCTTGGCCAGCAGGCGAGCCGTGCGCAGGGCGTCCAGCGGCTGCCGGGCCAGGCGCGCTGCCTGGAGCTTCAGGCGCAGCGCCTGGGTGCGGCGCGCCAGGCCCGGGGGCAGCTCGGCAATCAGCTCCAGTGCGCGGTCGGCATCGCGGTCCTCCAGCGCCCATTCGGCGGCCATCAGACGCACACCCTCGTCGGCGGCCCGCGCATTCGAGCCCGCGGGTGAAGCCGCCAGAGCGTCTCGCAGCAGTTCATCGCGTCGGGCCCGATCCTGGAGGCGGTGCATGCTGCCAGCGGCCAGCAGACGGGCCAGGGTGGTGAACTCCGGGTCGGCCTGCAACTCGGGCGTGACGTTCTGGATGGTGAGCGCTCGCTGGGCGGCCTTGTGCGCCCGGCTGTAGCGTGCGCCGAAGTACAGCGCCAGCGCCTCCCGCAGGGCTTGCTGCGCGTGGTGATCACGCCGCGCGATACGCCATTCACGTGCCCGACGCGGCAGTCCGATGAGCGTGTACAGCGTCTGCAGCGTCACGTACAGACCCACGCACAGCAGCAACAGGGCCAGGATGAAGAAGTTGAAGGAAAGATCCATGCGCCACGGCGCCCAGTAGAGCGTCACGACGGCATCGTTGCGGCCCAGCACGGCCGCAGCCAGTACCGCAAAGGCGAACAGCAGGATGAACCAGACGACGTTGCGCATCGACGGCGCCCCCTCAGCGTCCTGCGGCCACGGCCTGCAGGGCCGACAGCGTCTCGTCGGGCCTGGGCAGCTGGCTGGCGCGGGCCTGGGCCTGCACCTGACGCAGCGTATCGGCCACCTGCATCACACGGCGCGAACGCGGGTCGAAGTAGCGTTCGAGCGCCTGCTGGGCCTGGCGCACATCGGCCTGGACGGTGTCGAACTGCCGGCTCAGCAACGCCAGGCGCGCGTTGAGCAGGCGCAGCTTCAGGTTCTCGCGCAGGAAGAAGGTCTGCTCCGGCGCGATCAGCATCGCCTCGGGCCGGTCGATGCGGGTCACACGCACCAGCGAACGCAGTTCCTGCCACACGTGGGCCACCAGGTCCCGGCTGCGCTGCGGCCAGTCCTGTGCAGACGCCGCCGCCTCGGGGGCGTCCGCCGCGGCGCGCTCGGCCACCGCCATGCCCGGGCTGGACAGCAGCGGCAACTCATCGGCCAGGCGAGCCGCCTCGTCGAGACGGGCCACCAGCAGCGGAACGTCCGCAATGGCCACGGCCCGCACGCGCTCGATGTCCTGCGCAATGGCTCGCCGCACCCGCTCCAGGCGAGGCTGGTTGAGACGCTGGAGACGTTCGTCGGCCGACCTGAGCACACTCACCAGGGGCTCGGCACTGCCAGTGAGACCGGCCTGCTGCAAGGCCACACGAATGCCAGCTTCGATCTCGATGAGCATGTTTTCCTCGCGAGAGCGCGACAGCGCCTGCAGCACGTCGTCGAGCTGATCACGCTGGAGGGCCACTTCCGCCAGACGGGTCTCGAGCACGGCCGTCTTGGCGGCCGACTCGCGCACCACGTCCTGGGCCTGCCGGGCGAGGGTGCGGGCTTCGGTGGCGAGGTCCTGGCTGGTCTGCTGGCGCGCAACGAGTTCTCGTTCGAGATCGCGAAGCTGTTGCTGGGTCTGGTACGCCATCACCAAGGCCACCACGGCCAGGAGAAGCAGGCCCACCACCGCAACCCACCACAGGGATCGCGAGGGCGTTGCGGACACAGGGGGAGGTGCGCGCTCGGGCACGGCGGGCGGGGACGAAGCCGGTGCGGGAGTGGAAGGTGTGTCGCTCACAGTGTCTTTCATTGTATCGAGCCCCCCGCATCGCTCTGCAGGCGAGCCCAGGCTTCGGCCACGGCGTCGGGTGCCGGATGAGAGGCTTCGACATGCCCCAGGCCCAGCGCGACAGCGCGCTCGCCGATGCGGGGATGGGTGACCACGGCCCGGTGACGAGCCCATGGCGGATGCAGTCCTTGCTGCTGCGCCAATACCACCAGATGCTCGATGGCCTGAGAGCTGCTGAACAGCCAGACACAGCGCCCAGGATCGCTCAGCGAGCGGCTCAGCAGCTCGCGCCCAGCCTCCTCCAGCGTCGGTACACGTCGACGGTAGGCACACAGGAAGTCCACGGTCGCACCCGCCGCCTGGAACTGCTGCGCCAGCCAGGGGCGCCCACCCTCGCCTCGCACGATCAGCACCTGTCGCCCGTTCCAGGGCTCGTGCCGAAGCACCTCCCACAGCGATTCGGAGTCGAGCTGCTCGGCATCGTCAGCGGGGCGGCTGCGCAGGGCCTCTGGGACACCCGCCCTGGCAAGCGCTCCATCGGTCCCAGGCCCGGGCGTGGCCACCCGAAGCCCCTGCGGCCAGGCCTTGCCAGCGGGTGCCTGGGCAAAGAACTGCTCCACGGCGCTGGGGCTGACGAAGACCAGCATCTGGCACTGCGCCAGCCGGGCCCAAGCGGCCTGCACGGCCACGGCGTCCTCCGGGGGATCGATCGCGATCAAGGGCAGCGCCTGCGCAGGCACCCCCCGCACGCGCAGTTGCTCCACCCACTGCAGGGCCTGCGCCTGCGGGCGGGTCACGAGCAGGGTCGGCGGAGGTGCCGGCATCCTCAGGTGTCCGCCGCAAGGCGGGCCAGGATGTCCTGTGCACCCTGGGCGCGCAGCTGTTCAGCCGCCTCGAAGCCCAGGGCCTGTGCGGCCTGCGTGTTGTCCACGTTCGCCTCACAACGCACCTGCAGAAGCTGCACCGTCTGCGCGGAGGGGTCACCGATTGCGGCCTGAAGCACCAGCGTCGGGCCCTGCCAGACCCCATGGGCTGCCAGCGGCACGCTGCAGCTGCCCCCCAGCGCACGCGAGACGGCCCGCTCGGCATGCACCGCCAGCCAGGTGGGTCGATGAACCAGGGCCTGCAACGCGGCGCGCAGCTCGGCATGGTCCTCACGGATCTCCAGCCCCAGGGCTCCCTGCCCTGCCGCCGGAAGCATCTCCGAAGGCTCGAAGACGCTGCGGATGCGCTCGGCCAGGCCCAGGCGCTTCAGCCCGGCCGTCGCCAGCACGATGGCGTCGTAGTGACCGTCGTCGAGCTTGCGCAGCCGCGTGTCGAGGTTGCCGCGCAGCGGCTCGATGCGCAAGTCGGGGCGTGCCGCACGCAGCTGCACCAGGCGGCGCAGGCTGGAGGTGCCCACCACGGCACCGGCCGGCAGCTCCGCGAGGTGGGCGTAGCGCGGCGAAACGAAGGCGTCCCGCGGGTCTTCGCGCTCCAGCACGGCCGCGAGCACGAAGCCTTCGGGCAACTCCATCGGCACGTCCTTGAGCGAATGCACGGCCAGGTGGGCACGGCCCTCCTCGAGCGCGACCTCGAGTTCCTTCACGAACAGGCCCTTGCCCCCCACCTTCGACAAGGTGCGGTCGAGGATCTGGTCGCCGCGCGTGGTCATGCCCAGCAGGTCGACCGTGCGGCCGAAACGCTGCTGCAGCAAGGCCTGCACGTGACGGGCCTGCCACAGCGCCAGGCGGCTTTCGCGCGTGGCGATGATCCAGTCGGTCGTCGCCGAGTTCGGGGAGGAGAGGGAAGCACTCATGCCGGCATGCTACCCGAGCAGGGGAGGTGAACGGTCGTGCGAGGGCCGCGCAGCGCTTTGCGCGGTGCTACCATGCGGCCTTTGTAATTTTGTTACCACCCTGAGACGCACCGAGGTAACCATGCCGCGCCCCGCCTCCCCCGCCCGCCCCCGTTCGAGGTCGAACATCCAGGCGGATGCCGCTGAAAAGAACCGCCCCCTGGTGGAAGACATCCGGCTGCTGGGCCGCATCCTGGGTGACGTGATCCGCGAGCAGGAGGGGCGCGAGGCCTTCGAGCTGATCGAGCGCATACGCCAGCTGTCGGTGGCCTACCGCCTCAAGCGCGATGCCCAGGCCGGCCGCTCGCTGGACCGTCTGCTGAAGAACCTCAGCAGCGACCAGACCGTGTCGGTGATCCGCGCCTTCAGCTATTTCTCGCACCTGGCCAACATCGCCGAAGACCGTCACCACGTGCGCCGGCGCGATCACCACGAACGCCAAGGCCACGTTCAGGAAGGCTCGCTCGCCTTCTGCTTCGAACGCCTGGCCGAAGGCGGCGTCCGCGCAGACGACGTCGCCCGCACCCTGGCGCAGGCCTACATCTCGCCGGTGCTCACCGCCCACCCCACCGAGGTGCAGCGCAAGTCCATTCTGGACGCTGAACGCGCCATTGCAGAGTTGATCCACCAGCGCGACGAGCTCCATACCCAACGCGAGCTGGACGACAACGAAGCCCAGATCCGCGCGCGCGTGACGCAACTGTGGCAGACGCGCATGCTGCGCTACACCAAGCTCACGGTGGCCAACGAGATCGAGAACGCGCTCAGCTACTACCACGCCACCTTCCTGCGCCAGATCCCGCGCATGTACCGCAGCCTGGAGCGTGCCCTGCCCGGCCACGAGGTGGCGCCCTTCTTCCGCATGGGCAACTGGATCGGCGGCGACCGTGATGGCAACCCGAACGTCACAGCCGACACGCTCGCGTACGCGCTGCGCCAGCAGGCCGAGACCGCCCTGCGCTACTACCTCACCGAGGTGCACGAGCTGGGCGCCGAGTTGTCGATGTCGGCCATGCTGGTGGACGTGGCCCCGGCCCTGGCCGCCCTGGCCGAGCGTTCGCCCGACACCAACGAGCACCGTCGCGACGAACCCTACCGCCGCGCGCTGATCGGTATGTACGCCCGCCTGGCCGGCACGCTGCAGCAGCTCACCGGCACCGAGGCCCTGCGCCACGCGGTGGCCCCTTCGACGCCCTACGACAGCGCCGCCGAGTTCCTGGCCGACCTGCGCGTGATCGAGGAGTCCCTGGCCCATCACCATGGCAGCGCCCTGGCCGAGGTGCGGTTGCGCCCGCTCATCCGGGCCGTGCAGGTCTTCGGCTTCCACCTGGCCACCGTGGACCTGCGGCAGAGTTCTGACAAGCACGAAGCAGTCGTGGGCGAGCTGCTGGCGGTGGCACGTGTGGAGTCGGGCTATGCCCACCTGCACGAGATCCACAAGATCGAGCTGCTGGTCCAGCAGCTGCGCGACCCGCGGCCCCTGCGCGTGCGCGGGGCGCACTACAGCGAGCACACCGAATCGGAGCTGGCGATCTTCGAGACGGCGCGCGTGATGCGCGAACGCTTCGGCCGCGAGGCGATCCGCCACTACATCATCAGCCACACCGAAACGGTGAGCGACCTGCTGGAGGTGCTGCTGCTGCAGAAGGAGGTGGGGCTGATGCGCGGCACGCTGGGCGAGGACGCCGTGGCCGACCTGATCGTGGTGCCGCTGTTCGAGACCATCGGCGACCTGCGCCAGGCCGCGCCCATCATGCGCACCTTCTACGCCCTGCCGGGCGTGCTCGACCTGGTGAAGCACTCGGGTGGCGAGCAGGACATCATGCTGGGCTACAGCGACAGCAACAAGGACGGCGGCTTCTTCACCAGCAACTGGGAGCTCTACCGTGCCGAGATCGAGCTGGTGGAGCACTTCAACCGGCTCAAGGCCGAACATGGCATCACGCTGCGGCTCTTCCACGGCCGCGGCGGCACCGTGGGCCGCGGCGGCGGCCCGAGCTACCAGGCCATCCTGGCCCAGCCTCCGGGCACGGTGAACGGACAGATCCGCCTGACCGAACAGGGCGAGGTGATTGCCTCGAAGTACGCCAACCCCGAGATCGGCCGGCGCAACCTCGAGACCCTGGTGGCCGCCACGCTGGAAGCCACGCTGCTGCACCCCACCAAGAGTGCGCCCAAGACCTTCCTGGAAGCCGCACAGGCCCTGTCGGAGGCCAGCATGAAGGCCTACCGCAAGCTGGTCTATGAGACGCCGGGCTTCACCGACTATTTCTTCGCGGCCACGCCCATCCGCGAGATCGCCGAGCTCAACATCGGCTCGCGCCCCGCCTCGCGCAAGGCCACACGGGCCATCGAGGACCTGCGCGCCATCCCCTGGGGTTTCTCGTGGGGGCAATGCCGCGTGGCCCTGCCGGGCTGGTACGGCTTCGGTTCGGCCATCGAGGCCTACCTGGGCCAGGGTGCACAGCGCAAGGAGCGGCTGGCGCTGCTCACGCGCATGCACCGCCAGTGGCCCTTCTTCCGCACCCTGCTGTCGAACATGGACATGGTGCTGGCCAAGACCGACCTCGCCGTGGCCTCACGCTACGTGGAGCTGGTGGAGGACAAACGCCTGGGCCGGCGCATCTTCAAGGCCATCGAGGCCGAATGGCAGCGCACGCAGGACGCACTGGCGCTGATCACCGGCGAGAAACAGCGCCTGGCGTCCAATCCGGCGCTGGCGCGCTCCATCGAGCACCGCTTCCCCTACCTCGACCCCATCAACCACCTGCAGGTGGAGCTGATGCGCCGCTACCGGCAGCAGAAGGCATCGGGCGAGGTGAACGAGCGCGTGCAGCGCGGCATCCACATCTCGATCAACGGCGTGGCGGCCGGCCTGCGCAACACGGGTTGATCACCCGCCCTTGTTGCGCATCCAGTCGGCGGTGTTGAAGAAGGACTCGCGCAGCCGGCCCACCAGCACCGGGTCGAGCTGCAGTTCCTGCATGGCCTGGTCCATGCATTGCAGCCACTGGTCGCGCTCCTTGATGCCGATGGGAAACGGCAGGTGGCGCGCGCGCAGCCGCGGGTGGCCGAAGCGCTCGATGTAGTGCTGCGGCCCGCCCAGCCAGCCGCACAGGAACCAGAACAGCTTGTCGCGCGAGCCCTCCAGCGTGGTGGGGTGGAGCGCGCGCAGTTCGGCGTAGGCCGGCTCCAGGTCCATCAGGTCGTAGAAGCGGTCCACCAGGGCGCGCACGGCGCCCTCCCCGCCCACCCAGTCGTAGGCGGTGGCGGGTGGGTTCGTTTCGGTGGAGGCCGTGTTCGTCATCGCAACGTCACTTCGTGTAGCCCCAGGCCTTCAGGCGGCTGGCGGAGTATTGGGCGGCCTGCCCCTGGGCGCCCAGGCGCAGGAAGGCGTTGTACTGGCGTGCGGCCGCTTCGCGCTCGCCCATACCCTCCAGGGCGACACCGCGCAGGAAGGTCACGCCCGGGTCGCCAGGCAGCATGCGGTCAAAGGCCAGCAGGTCGGCATGGGCACGGGCGGGTTCACCATCGGCCAGGGCCAGCACGCCCGCGAGCTTGCGCGCCTGGGCTTCCTGGGGGTAGATGGTCTTGGCAGCGTCGGCGTAGCGCTGCGCATCGCGTGTGCGACCCTGGGCCTGCAGGCACTGGGCCATGCGCAGGTTGGCCGCATAGTCCTGCGGGGTGAGCTTCAGGGCCTGGGTGAACTGGGTGTTGGCGTCGGCGTAGGCCTTGCGCGCCATGGCGGTCTCACCGTTCTTGCAGGCGTCGATGGTGGGTTTGATGCGGCGCACGCCGGCGATCGAGTCCATGTAGCGCTCGCGCTGCACGGGGCGTGAGGCGGAGGCACCGTAGCGCTCCTGGGCCAGGCGGCGCGCGGTGTCGCGGCGCTCGGCGCTCATGGGGTGTGAGGAAAACATGGTCTGCAGCAGGCTCGGCTGGGCCTTTTCCTGATCGACCAGCATCTGGTGCAGATCAGTCATGCCGCTGGCCGGATAGCCGGCGCGCACCATGTACTCCTGCCCCAGGGCGTCGGCCTCGCGCTCGTTGTCGCGCGAGTAGCTGGCCAGCAGGGCACTGGCACCGATCTGGCTGCCCACACCGACGAGGGCGCCCCATTGCGAATTCGAGGCCGCCACGTTCAGCCCCACCACCACCGACTGCGCAATGAGGGCCTGGCCCTGGCGCTGAGCCGCATGGCGGGCGTTCACATGCCCCATCTCATGGCCCAGCAGTGCGGCCAGCTCGGCTTCGTCGTCCAGCTCGGTGAGGATGCCGCGTGTCACGCCCATGGCCCCCGCCGGGAAGGTGTAGGCGTTGACGTAATTGGCGTTGAGCACCCGGTAGGAATATGGCATCTGCGGGCGGTGGGTGTGCTGCTGCAGGCTGCGCCCCACCGAGACCACGTAGTCATTGACCCCGGCATCCTGGATGGGCCCGAGATCCTGCGAGAACTGGTGGGGCGACATCTGGGCGTCGACCTGGCGTTCCTGCTCCTCGCTCATCCCCACCACGATGGTTTTGCCGGTGACCGGCGACGTGGCGCATCCTTGCAGCCAAGGCACCATGACCACACTGGTGCTGGCGCCGAACAGCCACAGGGCGTCGCGCCGGCTCAGTCGGTTGCGCTGGAGGTTGTGTGCCAGGGCCTTGGGATTCATGGGGCATCCTTTCGGTCGTCGAACGGAAGCACCCATTGTAGAAAGCCGCCGCGCGGCGCCCGCCCTCGAGGGCATTCAGGCCGTGGCCGAAACGGGAGCAGCCGCCTCGATGCGCGTGGCCAGTTGTGCGATGGCCTGGGCCGCAGCCGTGCCCGGCAGGGCTTCAAACAGCAGCTGGCGCCGCTGCAGGGCCTCGCGCACGGAGGGGTCGCTGGGAATGTCGCCCGCCAGCGAGAGCTTCACGGCCTCCCCCTGGGGCGTGGACACGAAACGATCGACCACCTGCTGCAGTTGCTGGGCCACGACCTTGCCGTCGCCCAGCTTGGCCACCTGGTTGACGGCCAGGTGGAGCAGGCGCCGGCGCTGCTGCGTGGCCAGCACCTTGATGGTGGCATAGGCATCGGTGAGCGAGGTGGGCTCGGGCGTGGCCACCACCAGCACGTCGTCGGCCAGCGAGATGGCATAGAGCACCACGTCGGAGATGCCGGCGCCAGTGTCCAGCAGCACGTAGTCGTAGCGGGGAATGAGCGTGGCCACCACGCGCTGGAGCTGCTCGCGCACCTCGGGGGTGAGGCGCGAGTACTCCACCAGGCCCGAGCCGGCCAGGAGCACCGAGAACCCGCCCGGGGCCTTCAGCACGGCCTCGTCGAGCGTGGCCTTGCCGGTGAAGACGTCGTGCAAGGTGATCTTGGGGTGCAGGTTGAGCACCACGTCGAGGTTGGCCAGCCCCAGGTCGGCATCGAGCACGAGCACGCGGTGGCCGCGACGCGCCAGGGCCGCCGCCGTGTTGGCAGACACAAAGGTCTTGCCCACGCCACCCTTGCCGCTGGTCACAGCCAGCACCCAGGCACGCCGTGTGCCAGGCAGGGGAAGCGACGAAGTGGTGGTGGGGGTGTTCATGGGCTTACTCAAGGCTGTCGTCCCAGGTCGTCACGCCGAAGAGCATGCACTTCTCTTCACTGCTGACGCTGCTGACCACCGATTGTTCGAGGCAGACGCGATTGCGGCCCTCGGTTTTGGCGCAGTAGAGCTGCAGGTCGGCCCGCTCCGTCCACAGCGCAGCCGAGGAGCGCACCCACTGCGGGGCGAAGGCCCCCCCGACACTCACCGTCACATGGATCTCCTGGCCCGACGGCAGGCGGATGGCATGACCCTCGACGGTGCGGCGGATGCGCTCGGCCACGGCTTCGCCGTAGGCCGGGTGGCAGTTGGGCAGCACCATGGCGAACTCCTCGCCACCGAAACGCGCCACCGTGTCCATGGGACGCACGCACTCGGCCAGGCGCTGGCCGATGGTCTGGATCACGAGGTCGCCAGCGGCGTGCCCGTGAGTGTCGTTGACATGCTTGAAGTGATCGATGTCGATCACCAGCAGCAGGGCCGACTCTCCCGTGCGGGCCACACGATCGATTTCGCGCTCGACCACCGCCCGGAAGTGGCGGCGGTTGGGCAGGCCGGTCAGGGCGTCGCGCAGGGACAGGTCGCACAGGCCGTCGATGAGCGCCTGCAGCACCGTCTGCACAGGGGCATCCGACAAGGACGGCAAGGGGTAGCCGGCATGCTGCAGCAAGCTCAGTGCCTGCTCCAGCTTGAGCTCATGCAGGGCAGGCAAGGAGGTGACAGCGGTGGATTGCACAGCGTGAGGGCCTTGGGATGGCGTCCAGTCTAGCAGCGCGACCCAGGGCCGGATGCTGCCGAAGTGGCCGCAGATTCACTGGCATATCGGCCGACACGCCGACGACTTGAGCCCTGCCGATCGTGCTGACGATCAGGTGGACGCCTTGCGCAGGGTCTCCACCACGGGGCGGCGCAGGACCTCCCGCAGCCCCCACCAGCCGGCCGCCAGGGCCAGGGCCGCGCCGGCCAGGGTTCCGGCGAGCGGCACCCAGGGCGAGGGCCCCCAGCTGAACTCGAAGGCGTAGCGCGCCAGCACCCAGCCCACGGCGATGGCCGCACCCGCCGCCAGCAGCCCCGCCAGGGCCCCCACGCCCAGCAGCTCGGCGCGCTGCACCCGCTCGAGCAGGCGCCGGCCCGCCCCCATGGCGCGCATCACCGCGAATTCGCGCTCACGGGCCTCGCGGGTGGCCGTCACGGCCGCAAAAAGCACCACCAGGCCCGCCGCCAGCGTGAATCCGAAGAGGAACTCGACCGCCCGGATCACCTGGTCCAGCACCCGCTGCACCTGGGCGATCGAGGCCGAGACATCGACGTTCGTGATGTTGGGGAAGTCGCGGCTGAGGCTGTTGTCGAAACCGGCCTCGTCAGGCGCTCGGAAGGCCGCGATGTAGGTGGTGGGCAGATCGTCCATCCGGCTTTGCGGGAACATCGCGAAGAAGTTGACGCGCATCGAGGCCCAGTCCACCTTGCGCACGCTGGTGATGCGCGCCGGCACGATGATCCCGGCGATGTCAAAGCCCAGCGTGTCGCCCATCTTCAGCCCCAGCCGCTGGGCAATTCCTTCCTCGATGCTGATGGCGCCCTCCTCCTCCGGCACCCAGCGCCCTTGCACGAGTTCGTTGTGTGACGGCAGCTCGGCCGCGTGGCTCAGGTTGAATTCCCGGTCCACCAGACGGCGTGCCCGCTCGTCGGTGTAGCGGTCGGGGTCGACCGCCTCGCCGTTGATCGTGACCAGACGGCCCCGTACCATGGGATACCAGTCGTAGCCGCTCACGCCCGCCTGTGAGAGCCGCTCGCGGAAGGGCTCGGCCTGCTCGGGCTGGATGTTGATGACGAAGCGGTTCGGTGCATCGGGCGGCGTCGCCTGGCGCCAGCTGGAGATCAGGTCGGTGCGCAGCAGCACCAGCAGCACCAGCGCCAGCAGGCCCACGGCCAGGGCCGAGACCTGCAGCACGGCAAAGCCAGGGCGCGCCGCCACCTGGCGGGTGGCCAGCAGCAGCCAGCGCGGCGCCCCCACTTCGGAGACCGTGCGCCGCAGCACCTGCACCGCCAGCCAGCCCATCAGGGCGAACAGCGAGATGGCGGCGGCAAAGCCCCCCACCACGATCAGGCCCAGGCGCAACTCGCTGGACGCCGCCACCAGCAAGCCGGCAAAGCCCAGTGCGCCAGCCGACAGCACAGCCAGCGAAGCCGGCTTGAGTTCGCCGACGTCCCGGCGGATCACGCGCAGCGGCGGCACCTGGGCCAGCTGCAGCACCGGCGGCAGCCCGAAGCCAAAAAGCAGGGTCAGGCCCACCCCCAGTCCGAACACCGCCGGCCACGGCCCCGGCGCGGGCAGCGTGGCCTCGACCAGCCCGGCCAGCAAGGCAACGAAGACATGGTGCACGGCATAGCCCAGCACCACGCCCAAGGTGCTGGCCAGCAGGCCCACGAAGGCGAACTCCAGGGCGTAGCTGCCCGCAATGGTGCGCTGCGACAGGCCCAGCACACGCAACATGGCGCAGTCATCCAGATGGCGGGAGGCGAAGTCGCGCGCGGCGATGCCGACCGCCACCGCCGCCAGCAGCGCGGCCAGCAGCGCCACCAGGTTCAGGAAGCGCTCGGCGCGGTCGAGCGTCTGGCGCATCTCCGGGCTGCCGCTCTCCAGCGACTCCAGGCGCACCCCCCGCAGGCCGGCCGAGTGGATATGGGCATCGGCCCAGGCCAGGTAGCGCCCCACCTCGGCCTCACGCCCGGCGGGCGCGGCCACGGCCAGGCGATAGGTCACCCGGCTGGCGGGCTGGATCAGCGCCGTGGCCGCCAGGTCGGCCTCGTTGAGCATCACCCTCGGGGCAAAGGCCATGAAGCCGGCCCCGCGATCGGGTTCGAGCGTGATGACCCGGCTGATGCGCAGGCCGGCATCTCCGAGCATCAGCTCATCACCCACCCGCAGCTGCAGGGCATCGAGCAAGGCGGCATCCACCCAGACACTGCCCGGCTCGGGGATGCCGCCGGCCGGTTCGTCCCCAGCGCCCGGCTGCCGGGTCACGCGGACCTGCCCCCGCAGGGGATAGCCTTCGCTCACGGCCTTCACGGAGGCCAGCCGCGTGGCCCCCCCTTGCGCGTCGGGCGCACGCGCCATGCTGGGGAAGGCCACCGTGTGGGCCTGCTCCAGCCCCTGCGCCCGGGCCTGCTCGATGAAGGCGGCGGGCGTGGGCTGATCGCTCGCGACAATGGCGTCGCCCCCCAGGAGCTGGGCGGCGTCGCGGTTCAGGCCGTTCTTGAGGCGATCGGCGAAGAATCCCACGGCGGTGAGCGCGGCCACCGCCAGCATCACGGCCACGACCAGCAGGCGCAACTCACCGGCACGGAAATCGCGCAGGGTCTGGCGGAGTGCAAGGGACAGGACGTTTCGCGACATGGGATTTCCGGGTCAGTGACAGCGGCAACGATAGCCGAGCCACCGCCCTCTCGCGGGCCTGGGGTCTTGTCAGGCGATGAACGGTTCTGAACGCAGCCATCAAGTGCCTGCAACCCCGGCGGTCCCGACCCATGGTCCACTGGATGCCATGATGTCCACCGCCCTGCCCCCGCTCTTCCTGTCCCATGGCTCGCCGCTGATTGCGCTGGAGCCCGGGGACACCGGCGCCTTCTTCCGACGCCTGGGCCCGGCGATCGAGCGGGCCTTCGGCCGTCCTCGCGCCATCCTGGCGGTTTCGGCCCACACGACCACGCGCGAGCCCGTGCTGCTGGCCGCCTCCCGGCACGAAACCATCCATGACTTCGGCGGTTTCCCGCAGGCGCTGTACGAGATGCGCTACGACGCGCCGGGCGACCCCGGGTTGGCGCAGGCCGTCTCTGCTCGCCTTGGCGCTGCCGGCATTGGCCACCATGTGCTGGCTGAAGGGGGGCTCGACCATGGCATCTGGACGCCGCTGGTCCATGCCTGGCCCGCGGCCGACATCCCCATCGTGCCGCTCTCACTGGTGCCCTTTGCCGCGCCGGCCGAGCACTTCGCCATCGGAGAAGCTCTGGCACCGCTGGCCGAGGACGGCGTGCTGATCCTGGGCACCGGCAGCATCACGCACAACCTGCGCCTGGCACTGGGCAGCGGCCGCCTCGACGGCCTGCCCGAAACGCCCGAGAGCGCCGCCTTCCGGCAGTGGGTGTGGGAACGCAGCACCGCGCGCGACTGGCCGGCGCTGCTCGACTACCGGCGGCTGGCGCCACATGCCGCGCTGATGCATCCCACCGACGAACACTGGCTGCCCTTCTATGCCCCGGCGGGCGCCGGCGGCCGCGACGCGGTGCCGGTGCGCCTGCACGCGGGCGTGACCTATGGCTGCCTGGGCATGGATGCCTATGCCTTCGGGCCCCGGGCCACGGCGCTGGCCGAGGCCCTGGCCGGCTGATCAGCGCCCGGGCAGCTGGCCCACCACGCCTTCGACGTAGTAGTCCATGGCCGCGATGCGGCGGTCGTCCATCGGGCCGCCCTCATGGCGCACCCGGCCCTGGTTGTCGACGATGCGGCCGGCAAAGGGATGGAAGCGGCCCTCTTCGATGGCTTGCCGACGCTCGCGCACGAGTTTGGCCACGTCCGCCGGGATCTCCGGGTGCAGGGGTGCGAGGTCGATGAAGCCGTCCTTCAAGCCGCCCCAGGCCGGTGTGGGTGTCCAGCGCCCGTCCAGCATCGCCTGGGCCACCCGGGTGTAGTAGCCCCCCCAGTGGTGGGTGACGGCCGTGAGCTGGCGCTTCGGGGCGAAGCGGCGCATGTCGCTCTGGTAGCCGATGAACCAGCGCCCTTCGGCCTCGACCGTCTGGGCCACCGCGGTCGAGCCGCTGTGGTTGGTGATCACGTCGGCGCCCTGGCGCATCAGCGTGAGCGCCGCTTCGCGCTCGCGCGCCGGGTCGAACCAGGCGTTGAGCCAGATCACCCGCAACTGCGCCTGTGGGTTGGCCTCGCGCAGCCCGCGGGCAAAGGCGTTGATGCCCTGCACCACCTCCGGCACGGGGAAGCCCGCCACATAGCCCGCCGTGCCGCTGCGCGTCATGCGCCCGGCGATCAGCCCGGCAAGGTAGCGGCCTTCGTAGTAGCGCGCGTTGTAGGTGTTGAGGTTGGCCGCGGTCTTGTAGCCGCCGGCATGCTCGAAGGCCACCTGAGGGAAGTCGGCCGCCACCTTGAGCGCCGGCTCGAGGTAGCCGAAGCTGCTGGCAATGATGAGGCGGTTGCCCTGGGCGGCCAGGTCGCGCATCACGCGCTCGGAATCGGCCCCCTCGGCCACGTTCTCGACGAAGGTGGTCTGCACCTTCGACCCCAGGTTCTTTTCCAGTTCGAGCCGGCCCTGGTTGTGCTGGTAGGTCCAGCCCGCTTCGCCCACCGGGCTCACGAAGACAAAACCCACCTTCAGCGGCGCGGGGGCGGCCGGCAGCGGCTTGGGTGGAGGGGTCTGGGCCGACAGGCCGCTGGCGAAGGCAAACGCAAAAGCTGCGGCCACGGCCGCGCGCTTGAGGTTTTTGTACATGGTGTTCCTCTACATGGCCCCGAGGCAGGCGCGTGGCCTCCTGGGGCGCAGAGGCACGCGTTCAGTGAAAGCTTGCGAAGTGGGCGTCGAGCTGCTCGATCCAGCGCGCCTTGGCCGAGGCCTGCGCAAAGCTGGCCTCGATGCTGTTGCGTGCCAGCGTGTAGGCCTGGGGCGCCTGCAATGCAGGCAGCGCGGCAAAGGTCTCGACGAAGTTCTGGTGGAGGTAGCCGCCGAAATAGGCCGGGTCGTCGGAATTGACGGTGGCCACCAGACCCGACGCCAGCAATTGTCCCAGATTGTGGTCCGACAGGCGGTCGAACACCCGCAGCTTGACGTTGGACAGAGGGCACACCGTGAGCGGCACCCGGTCGCGCGCCAGGCGTTGCACCAGATTGGCATCTTCCAGCGCCCGCACACCGTGGTCGATGCGTTCGACCTTCAGCACATCGAGGGCACTCCACACATAGGCCGGCGGGCCCTCCTCGCCCGCATGGGCCACCAGGCGCAGGCCGAGTTCCCGGCAGCGGGCAAAGACCTTGGCGAACTTCTCGGGCGGATGGCCCCGTTCGCTGCTGTCCAGCCCCACGCCCACGAAGTGGTCCCGCCACGGCAGGGCCTCTTCCAGCGTTTCGAAGGCGGCCTCCTCGCTGAGGTGGCGCAGGAAGCACAGGATGAGGGCGCTGCTCAGGCCCAGTTCACGCTGTGCCGTCTCGCGCGCGCGGGTCAGGCCGCGGATCACGGTCTCGAACGGCACCCCTCGGTCGGTGTGGGTCTGCGGGTCGAAGAAGAGCTCGGCGTGCACCACCCCGTCAGCCACGGCCCGGCGGAAATAAGCCATGGCCATGTCGAAGAAGTCGGCTTCTGTTTGCAGCACGCTGGCACCGGCGTAATAGATATCGAGGAAGCTCTGCAGGTCAGTGAAGGCATAAGCGCGGCGCAGACCGTCCACGTCGGGGTAGGCCAGCGCCACGCCATTACGGCGCGCCAGCTCGAAGATGAGCTCGGGCTCCAGCGAGCCTTCGATGTGGATGTGCAGCTCGGTCTTGGGCATGGTGCGCAGCAGCTCGGCCAGTGCATCGGGGGGCAGGGTGAGGTCGGTTCGCATGGAAAGAACTCCGCAAGATCGATGTCCCAACTGTCGCACGGGTGACGCCCCTGGTGCGGGTTCATCCCGCCGCACGGGTGACACCTCGTCAAAGGGTGGCAGTGGAATGATGCCAGCAAGCCTCGACGGGGCTGCACGACAACGATCCAGGAGACCGCCTTGTTCCACACTCGCCTCTCTCGCCGTTCCCGGCCGCTCGCCCTCGCCGGACTGGCCCTTGCTCTCGCGCTGGCCGCCTGCGGCGGCGGCAGCAGCGACGCACCGCCAGCAGACCCCACACGGGTGAACACCACCTCGGGCCCGGTGCGTGGCGAAGCCGATGCCGGCAACACGGTGCTGCAGTTCAAGGGCATCCCCTACGCCGCGCCACCCGTGGGTGCCCTGCGCTGGCGCGCTCCCCAGGCGCCCGCGCCGTGGACGGATGAGCGCGATGCCACCGCCTTCGGCCCGGCCTGTGCCCAGCCCGGCAGTGCCTTCGGACCGCCCACCACCACGGTGAACGAAGACTGCCTCACGCTCAACGTCTTCCGTCCCGCGACCGCCGGGCCGCACCCGGTGATGGTGTGGTTCCACGGCGGCGCCTTCTATCTGGGCACCAGTGCCGGCTACACCGACGTCTCCAGCCTGGTCGGCCAGGGTGTGGTGGTGGTGACGCTCAACTACCGCCTGGGGGCCCTGGGCTTCATGGCCCATCCGGCCCTGAGCAATGAACAAGGCGGTGCCTCCGGCAACTACGGCCTGATGGATCAGCAGGCTGCACTGCGCTGGGTGCGCGACAACATCGCCGCCTTCGGGGGCGATGCGGGCAACGTCACGATCTTCGGAGAATCCGCCGGCGGGTTCAGCGTGATGTCCCACCTGGCGGCGCCTGCGTCGGCAGGGCTTTTCCACAAGGCCATCGTCATGAGCGGCGCCTACGGCCTGGACGTCCAGGACACCCTGAGCCTTTCCGAGAGCAAGGGCCAGACCCTGGCCACGGCCGCGATGAGCATCGTGACTGGTGCCGGTGGTGCGGCCTGCGATACGAGCTCCGTTGACTGTCTGCGCAGCCTGCCCGTGGGAGCCCTGCTCGGTGCACAGATGACCGCCTATCCACGCGGGCCCGTGCCCAGCGTCGACGGTCAGGTGCTCGATGCCTCGGTGCGTACGAAAGTGTGGGCCGGCACACAGCACGCCGTGCCCGTCATCCAGGGCACCACGCGCGACGAGTACCGGCTCTTCGCCGCACTGAACGAACTGGGCGGCGCGGCCCCGCTGACCGCCGAGACCCTGCCGGCGGCCATCGAAGGGCTGGGGCTGCCCGCGCCGACCGCCACCTTCCTGGCCAGCATGCCCTACAACCCAGCCTTGTTCGACAACAACGCGAGCTATGCCTTCGGGGCCCTGGGCACGGATCTGGTGTTTGCGTGCAATGGCCTCAATGCGGCACGCCGGCTGTCCGGTCACGGCCAGGCCGTCTATTCCTATGAGTTCCGCGACCGCAGCGTGCCGGAAGTGCTGCCGGCGGTGAGCTTCCCGCAAGGTGCGGCTCACTCGTCCGAGTTGCAGTACCTCTTCGACATGCCACGTGCGCTGAACGCGGAGCAGACAGCGCTCAAGGAGGCGATCGTGCGCTATTTCACCCGGTTCGCTCGCACCGGCCAACCCGACGCACCCGGGCTGCCGGCCTGGCCCGCCTTCACGACCGGCACGCCCACTTACCTGGGCCTGGACGTGGCGGCCGGTGAGGGCATCACCACGCGCCTGAACTTCGCCGCCGAGCACCAGTGCGACACCGTCTGGTCGAGTCTGAACAACGACTGATCCACTCTCACAAACTTCAGGGAACGGGGATTGGGCCCGCCGCCTGGCGGGCCCTTTTTTTTAGCAGACGCCGAAAGTGATGCCCTGCTGGCGCAGGTAGCGCCGGTAGGCCGTGCTCAATCGGTCGGCTGCGCTGTGCAGTTCCCCGCCGGACAGGGGCAGGCGGCGCGGCCGCTGTGATTCCAGCACCGGCTGGTCCTGGGTGAAGATGGTGTGCTGGAAGGCGCGCAGGTCGTCGTCGCTGGAATCGAAGTCGGTCAACGCCAGACGGAACCACACGCGGCTGCGTTCGGGTTCGATGGGGCAGACGAAGAGGTGGATGACATCGCGGTAGCCCGACTGGGCCTGCGGCAGCTTGGTGAGCATCGCCCGATAGGGGCCCGGCACGGTGTAGGTGTATTCCACCTCACTGCCCTGTTGCGCCAGGCGGTTGCTCTGCGGCTGCCAGGCGCGACAGCCCGTGGCCAAGAGCCCCGCCGCCGACTCGCTCACCTGGTATGGCACCTGGGCCACGTGCTCGCGGTCGCCCAGCCAGCCTTCGTGCACGAAGCCGAAGTGCGACAGGTCGAGGAAGTTCTCGACGATGCGTGGCGCACTCGTCGCCACGTCATAGGGGCCGACCGTGAGCTTGCGCAGCCGCGGGTCGTCCTCGCCGTCGATCGTGGGCAATGCGGCCTCGGAAGCTTCGAGCCGCACCCACACCAGGCCGGCCGTCTCGGCCACATCGAAACAGCCCACCCGGTGCCCCGCGGGCGGTGTGAACTCGGGCGCGGCCGGGATGGCCACACACTGGCCGGAGCCTTCGAAGCGCCAGCCATGGTAAGGACACTCCAGCAGGTCGCCTTGCACCCGCCCCAGCGACAGCCGGGCGCCGCGATGCGGACACTGGTCGTTGAAGGCCCGGGCCTGTCCGCCGGCATCGCGCCACAGCACCAGGTCGCGTTCGAGCAGACGCACGGCCAGGGGCGCGGCCCCCAGATCGTCACTGGCACACACGGGGTGCCACAGCGTGGATTCCATCGCCGCGCTCATCGCAGGCTTTCGGGCAAGAACCGAACCATCCAGCGGACGCCGCGGATCCGGCTCCGCCGGTCCGCCAGCGGCGCCCCCTTGAGGGGGCGGCCGAAGGCCGTAGGGGGTGGGTGGAGATCAGCTCCCTGCCGGAACCTTGCCCTCCACACCCTTGATGTAGAAGTTGATGCCGTGCAGGAACTTGTCGTCGGCGACCTCGCCGTCCTTCAGGACTTCCTTGCCGTCCTGGCCGGTGATGGGGCCCTTCCAGATGTGGTAGCTGCCTTCCTTCAGGCCGGCACGGATGGAGTCCACCTTGGCTCGGATGTCGGCCGGCACCTTGTCGGAGATGGACACCAGGTCGATCGCACCTTCCTTCACGCCCCACCAGGTGGTTTCGGTCTTCCAGGTGCCTTCGAGGACGTCACGGGTGGCCTTGATGTAGTACGGCGCCCAGTTGATGATGGCCGAGCCCAGGTGGGCGTTCGGGCCGAAGTGGCTCATGTCGGAGTCCCAGCCGAAGGCCAGCTTGCCGGCCTTTTCGGCCGCCTGCAGCACGGCCGACGAGTCGGTGTTCTGGAACAGCACGTCGGCGCCCTGGTTGAGCAGGGACTGCGCGGCTTCGCCTTCCTTGGGCGGGTCGAACCACTTGTTCACCCACACCACCTTGGTCGTGACCTTGGGGTTGACGCTCTGGGCGCCCAGGGTGAAGGAGTTGATGTTGCGGATCACCTCGGGGATGGGCACCGAGCCCACCACGCCCAGGGTGTTCGACTTCGTCATCGCACCGGCAATCACGCCGGCCATGTAGGCCCCTTCGTAGGTGCGCGAATCGTAGGTGCGCATGTTCTCGGCCGTCTTGTAGCCGGTGGCATGCTCGAACTTCACGTCCTTGTGGTCACCCGCGATCTTCAGCATGTAGTCCATGTAGCCGAAGGTGGTGCCGAAGATGAGCTTGTTGCCCTGGTTGACCATGTCGCGGATGACGCGTTCAGCGTCGGCCCCCTCGGGCACGCTCTCGACGAAGGAGGTCTGCACACGGTCGCCGAACTCGGCCTCGACGGCCTTGCGGCCGTTGTCGTGAGCGAAGGTCCAGCCGGCGTCACCCACCGGACCGACGTAGGCAAAGGCGATCTTCAGGGGGGCAGGCTTGGCAGCAGGCGCCTCGGCCGTGGCGGCCGGTGCAGCAGGCTCTTCCTTCTTGCCGCAGCCCACGAGAGCGGCGGCGGCGGCCAGGGTGCCCAGGCCGGCCAGCCGGATCAGGGTGCGCTTGGTGAAGTCGGTCATGTCGAAGCGTCTCCGATGAGAGAGTGGCGGGGTGGTGAATGAACAATTATGAAGCCATCAACTGCCGGGGTAGAAGGGCTTGCCCAGCGACGCCGGCATGTTGACGCGGATGAAGGTCGGATTGCGCGAGATCAGCACCAGCACCACGATGGTGGCCAGGTAGGGCAGCATCGTGAGCAACTGGCTCGCGATCTGCACCCCCTGCCCCTGCAGGTGGAACTGGAGCATGGTCACGCCCCCGAACAGGTAAGCCCCAAGCAACACGCGTGCCGGGCGCCAGGTGGCGAAGGTGGTGAGCGCCAGCGCGATCCAGCCCTTGCCGGCGATCATGCCCTCCACCCACAGCGGGGTGTAGATGACCGAGATGTAGGCCCCCGCCAGGCCGCACAGGGCCCCGCCCGCCAGCACGGCCAGCAGGCGGATGCGGCGCACCGGATAGCCCAGCGCATGGGCCGACTCGGGCGACTCGCCCACGGCGCGCAGCACGAGGCCGGCGCGCGAGCGGTAGAGGAACCAGGCCAGCACCACCGTGAGCACGATGGCGATGTAGACCATGGGGTGGTGCTTGAAGAAGGCTGGCCCCACGAAAGGCAGGTCGGCCAGGCCCGGGATCTCGAAGCGCGGACGGTCACCGAGGCGTTCCTGGGTGTAGCGGATGCCCACGAAGGCCGAGAAGCCCACGCCGAAGAGGCTGAGCGCCAGGCCCGAGGCGTACTGGTTGGTGTTGAGCCAGATCACCAGCACCCCGAAGACCAGGGCCATGGTGGCGCCGGCACCGGCTCCCGCCGCAAAGGCCAGCCAGTCGTTGCCGGTGTGCACGCCGGTGGCAAAGCCGGCGATGGCGGCCACCAGCATCATGCCTTCGGCGCCGAGGTTGACGATCCCGGCACGCTCATTGATGAGCAGGCCCAGCGAGGCGATGGCCAGCACGGTACCGGCGTTCATCGTGGCGGCGATCAGGAGGGCGATGGGTTCCATTCAGGCCTCCTGCCTGGCGGTGGCGACCCTCGCACCGCGCTGCCAGCGGATGCGGTGGTGGATCAAGGTGTCGCAGGCCAGCAGCGCAAACAGCAGCAGGCCCTGGAAGACGCCGGTGATGGACTTGGGCAGGCCCATGCGCGACTGGGCGAGTTCACCGCCGATGTAGAACATGCTCATCAGGATGGCCGAGAACACGATGCCCACCGGGTTCAGCCGCCCCACGAAGGCCACGATGATGGCCGCAAAGCCGTAGCCCGAGGGCACGTGCGGCGTGAGCTGGCCCAGCGGGCCGGCTGCCTCCAGCGCCCCGGCCAGCCCGGCCATGCCGCCCGACACCAGCAGCGCCGTCCACAGCGCCTGGCGAGAGGAAAAGCCCGCATAGCGCGCCGCCATCGGGGCCAACCCGCCCACCTGCAGCTTCAGGCCCGCATAGGTGCGGAAGAGGAAGACCGTGAACACGGCCACCATGACGAGCGCAATGACCAGCCCGATATTGACCCGCAGGCCGGTGAACAGGCGCGGCACCTTGGTGGCGTCGGCGAAGGTGATGGTCTGCGGGAAGTTGAACCCCGCCGGGTCCTTCCAGGGCCCGTACACGAGGTAGCTCAGCAGCATGTCGGCCACATAGACCAGCATCAGGCTCACGAGGATCTCGTTCGCATTGAAGCCGTCTCGCAGCCCGGCCGTGATGGCCGCCCAGACCATGCCGCCCACCACACCGGCCAGCAGCACGATGACGAAGAACCAGCGCCCCGTCTCGGGCCCGGCCTGCATGGCCATGCCGCCGGCAAAGATCGCGCCCAGGATGAACTGGCCCTCGGCGCCGATGTTCCAGACGTTGGAGCGGAAACACACGGCCAGCCCCAGGGCGATGAGCACCAGGGGCACCGCCTTCATCGCCAGTTCGCTGAGCTGGTAGCCGCTCTTGAGCGGCTCCACGAAGAACATCTGCAGGCCGCGGACCGGGTCCTTGTCGAGAATGACAAACAGGCCGATGCCGATCAGCACGGTGATGGCCAGCGCCAGCAGGGGCGAGGCGACGGACATCGCCCGCGAGGGGTTGGCGCGCGCTTCAAGCTTGAGCATGGACGGCTCCGGTCGTCTGCGGCCACAGGCCACTCATCCACTCACCGATCTGTTCCACGGTTGCCTCGCGTGTGGGTACCGACGGCGAGAGCCGCCCCTGGGCGATCACCACAAGCCGGTCGCTGATCTCGAACAGTTCCTCCAGTTCCTCGCTCACGACCAGCAGTGCGCAGCCGGCATCGCGCAGGGCCAGCAGCTCACTGCGGATCTGCGCGGCGGCCCCCACGTCCACCCCCCAGGTGGGCTGGGCCACGATGAGCACCCGGGGGTTGGCGCTGATCTCGCGCCCGACGATGAACTTCTGCAGGTTGCCCCCCGACAGGCTCTTGGCCGCTGCGGCAGCCCCCCCGGCCTTGACCTGGAAGCGGCGGATGATCTCGTCGGTCATCTCGCGTACGCGGTGCATGTCGATCCAGCCGGTGGCGCGGTGCACGGCCTCGGTGCGGGTGAGCAGGGTGTTGAGTGCCAGCGACAGCGTGGGCACGGCCCCGCGGCCCAGGCGTTCCTCGGGCACGAAGTGCAGGCCCTCCTTGCGGCGCTGGCGCGCGCCATGGCGGGCGATGTCACGGCCGAAGAGGCGGATGCTGTCCCCCGGCGCACGCGTGTCCTCCCCCGACAGCGCGGCCAGCAGTTCCTGCTGACCGTTGCCCGAGACGCCAGCCACGCCGAGGATCTCGCCGGTTCGCAACTCGAAGGCAATGTCGCGCAGCACCGTGCCGAACGGGTGGAGCTTGGGCAGGCTCAGGCCCCGCACGGCCAGCGCCACCTCGCCGGCGCGGGCCTCGCGGTGCACCAGCTCCGGCGGGTCGGAGCCGATCATCAGGCGCGACAGGCTGGCGTTGCTTTCCTTGGTGGGATCGACCTCGCCCGTGACGCGCCCTCCCCGCAACACCGTGCAGTGATGGCACAGCGTGCGGATCTCATCGAGCTTGTGGCTGATGTAGAGGATGGAGCAGCCGGTGTCGGCCAGCTTGCGAAGCGTGACGAAGAGCTTGTCGACCGCCTGGGGCGTGAGCACCGACGTGGGCTCGTCGAGGATGAGCAGCTGCGGATTCGTCAGCAGCGCGCGCACGATCTCGACACGCTGGCGCTCACCCACGCTGAGCGTGTGCACCGGGCGCTGTGGCTCGACATCGAGCCCGTACTGCCCCGAGACTTCGCGGATGCGATCGCTCACCTGGGCCAGGCTCAAACGCTTGCCCAGGCCGAGCCAGACGTTCTCGGCCGCGGTGAGGGTGTCGAAGAGCGAGAAATGCTGGAACACCATGCTGATGCCCAGCTCACGCGCTTCGTGCGGATTGCGCACCACCACCGGCTGACCGTTCCAACGCATCTCCCCTTCATCGGGTCGCACCGCGCCGTAGATGATCTTCATCAGCGTGGACTTGCCCGCGCCGTTCTCGCCCAGCACGGCGTGGATTTCCCCGGGCTGCACCGTGAGGTGGATCCGGTCGTTGGCCTTGACGGCGGGGTACTGCTTGCTGATGCCCAGCAGTTCGAGGCGGGGGGGCATGAACGTCTCCGTCAGTGCGGGCAGCTTTGTCACGGCCCGGATTGTGCCTGCGCCAGCCGGCGGTGGGCACATTGCCCCGCCACCCAGGTCTCGCGCAGGTGACGTTCGTCGGCCAGGGTCATCCAGGCGAAGACCCGCTCATGCACGTCGCGTGCCACCGCCATGCGACGCTCGCCCACGATGCCCTGTGCCCAGTCCCACACGCACAGGTCGGCCATGCGCCCGGGCTCGAAGCTGCCGATCTCGGCGTCCAGGCCCAGGGCCTGGGCCGCGCCGCGAGTGGCCGTGTACAGCGCCTTCCAGGCGGTGAGCTTCTCGCCCAGCAGGGCCTGCACCTTGTAGGCCTCGGCCAGGGTGCGCGTCATCGACAGGCTGGTGCCCCCGCCCACGTCGCTGGCCACGCTCACCTGCGCCCCGACCGCTTCCAGGGCCCGCCAGCCGAAGAGCCCGCTGCCCAGGAAGAGGTTGGAGCTGGGGCTGTGAGCGATCTGCGCGCCCGTGTCGGCCAGCAATCGGCGGTCGGTGTCATCGAGCCAGATGCCGTGGGCCAGCACGGCGCGCTCGTTCAGCAGGCCGTGGCGGTGATAGACGTCGAGGTAGCTGCGCGCATCGGGAAAGAGCTGCCGCACCCAGGCCACCTCGGCGCGGTTCTCGGCCACATGGGTCTGCATGTACAGCCCCGGCACCTCGCGCAGGAAACGGCCGGCCATGTCCAGTTGCGCTTCGGTGCTGGTGGGGGCAAAACGCACCGTCATCGCATAGGCCAGGCGCCCGGTGCCGTGCCAGCGGGCGATCAGCTCGCGGCTGTCTCGTTCGGCGCTCTCGACGGTGTCCATCAGGCCCGGTGGCGCGTGGCGGTCCATCAGCACCTTGCCGGTGACGAGGCGCATGCCGCGTGCGTGCGCCGCGGCCAGCAAGGTGTCGGCGCTGACCTTGTGCACGGTGGGGAACACCACTGCAGCCGTGGTGCCGTGGGCCAGCAAGGCGTCGCAGAAGCGCTCGGCCCCGTCGTGGGCCTCGGCCGCATCGGCATAGCGCTGCTCGGCCGGAAAAGTGTAGGTGTTGAGCCAGTCGAGCAGCTCGGTGCCGAAGCTGGCGATCACGTCGAGCTGCGGGGCATGCACGTGCGTGTCGATGAAGCCCGGCAGGAGGAGATGGCCGCGATGATCGATGCGCTGCCAGTCGTCACCCGGCGGCTGATCGCCGGGCGCCGCACCCACGATGCGACCGGCGTCGATGAGCAGCCAATGGTCAGGCCGCCAGCGCACGGCCGCGCCGGCTTCGAGCGCCCAACCGGGGTCGGCGGTGAAGTCGAGCAGGTCGCCGCGCAGGGCGATGCGGGAGGGATGGGTCATGCCTGCACCAGCCCTCGCGCGACGTCGCGCACCTGTTCTCGCAGCCAGCGGTGGGCCGGCGCGGCGTGGGTGCGATCGTGCCAGAGCTGGTAGTAGATCATGGGCGGGAAGGCCACCGGGCAGCGCACGATGCGCAGCGGCAGTTGCCCCACATAGCGCTGGCAGAACTGGCGCCCGGTGGTGAGCACCAGCAGGCTGGAGGCCACCATCTGCGGGATGAGGCCGAAGTGAGCACTGCGCACGGCCACGCGACGCTCCAGGCCCAGCGCCTGGAGATGGCCGTCGATCACGCCCAGCGATTCGCGCCCGGTGTGCAGCGGCATGGGCGCCACGTGGTCGCAGTCGAGGTAGCGCTCCACCGTCCAGCCCCGGGCATTGCGCACGGCCGGGTGGTCGTGGCGCACGAGGCACACCACTTCGTCGGTGAGCAAGCGCCCCAGGTGCAGTTCCTCGGGCGGCTCCATCCAGTTGCCCACCACCAGGTCCACCTCGCCCAGCGCGAGGCTGCGTCGCACGTCGAAGGCGCCCGTGAGCGGCACCAGATCGAGCTGCATGCCCGGCGCCGCCTGACGCAGCTGGGCCACGAGCGCGGGCAGGAACAGCGGGTCGAGGTAGTCGCTCGCGGCCACACGCCACCGGCCCTCGGCGGTGGCCGCCTCGAAGCCCCGGTGGCGCTGGGGCAGGCCGAACAGGCGCTCGGCCTCGCGCAGCAGCGTGGCAGCGGGCTCCAGCAATTCCAGCGCGGCCGGCGTGGGCGACATGCCGTTGCCCGAGCGCACCAGCAACGCATCGCCCGTGAGTTCACGCAGGCGCCGGAGCTGGGCGCTCACGGCCGGCTGGGTCTGGCCCAGCCGCAGGGCCGCCCGGGAAACGCTGCGCTCGGAGATCACGGTGTGGAGGACGCGGATGAGATGGAGTTCGATGTTGTCGAACCCGGGCCGGGTTGCCATACGTTCATTCAGATAACCATCATGACCCAGACTGTATAGTCAAACCCGGCCAGAAGAGTACCTTCGTGCGCATGTCCACCCGTCCGATCCGCCTCCACCTCCACGGCCAGACGCTGAGCCTCGATGACGTCCCGGCCACGCGCACGGTGCTCCAGTTCCTGCGCGAGGACCGGCACTGCACCGGCACCAAGGAGGGCTGCGCCGAAGGCGACTGCGGCGCCTGCACCGTGATGGTTGGTGAACTGGCCGACCTCTCGACCCCCCCCGCGCCCGGCACCAGCCGTGTGGGCGGCCTGGACCTGCGCACTGTCAACGCCTGCATCCAGTTCCTGCCCACGCTGGACGGCAAGGCCTTGTTCACCGTCGAAGACCTCAAGCGTCTGGCGGGCGGCACGCTGCACCCGGTCCAGCAGGCCATGGTCGAATGCCATGGGTCTCAGTGCGGCTTCTGCACACCCGGCTTCGTGATGTCGCTGTGGCACACCTACGAGCGCAATGCTGCCGGCCCCTGCCCCAGCCGCCAGCAACTCGCCGACGACCTGTCGGGCAACCTGTGCCGCTGCACCGGCTACCGCCCGATCCTGGATGCCGGCCAGCGGATGTTCGAGTTGCCCGCCGTGCGCTTCGACACCGCTCCCATCGAGGCGGCGTTGCGCGCGCTGCAGGACGAGGCGTGCGCAAGCACGTCCGAACTCGCCACAGCAGGCGCCCGCTTCTTCGCGCCAAGCACGCTGGACGAACTGGCCCGGCTGCGCGTGGACCACCCCACCGCCCGCCTGCTCGCCGGTGCCACCGACGTGGGCCTGTGGGTGACCAAGCAGCACCGCGATCTGGGCGACGTGCTCTTCCTGGGCCGCGTGCGCGAACTGCAGGCCATCCATGAACGCAACGGCGAGCTGCACATCGGCGCCGGCGCCAGCCTGGAAGCCGCCTGGAGCGCGCTGGCCTCGCGCATTCCGGCGCTGACCGAGGTGTGGCTGCGCTTTGCCTCGCCCCCCATCCGCCACGCCGGCACCCTGGGCGGCAACATCGCCAACGGCTCGCCCATCGGCGATGGCGCCCCGGTGCTGATGGCCCTGGGCGCCCGCCTCGTGCTGCGCCAGGGCGGGCGCACCCGCGAGCTGCCGCTCGAGGGCTTCTACCTCGACTACATGAAGAACGCGCTCGCCCCGGGTGAGTTCATCCAGTCGCTCATCGTGCCGCTGCCCTCATCCACCTGGACGGTGCGGGCCGACAAGGTCAGCAAGCGCTACGACAGCGACATCTCCGCGGTCTGCCTCGGACTGGCGCTCGATCTGGATGGCGACCGCGTGCGGGAGGTGCGTCTGGCCTATGGCGGGCTGGCCGCCACGGTGCGCCGGGCCGCGCACGCCGAGGCCGCGCTGCGAGGCCGGCCCTGGAGCGAAGCGACGGTGCGCGCCGCGATGGGCGCGCTGGCCGATGACTTCCGGCCCCTCACCGACATGCGTGCCAGCGCCGGCTACCGTCTGCAGGTGGCGGGCAACCTGCTGCTGCGCGCCTGGCTCGCCCACGAGGGTGGCGCGCCGGTCAGCGTCTGGCGCGAAGCGCCACTGATGGCTTGAGGAGGCCCGATCATGAACCAGCGAGCCGACCTCGACACCCTGGGCACGCCCTCCCCCGTTCACCCCACGGCGCCAGGGCAGGATGCCCAGGCCGAGGCCCGCCGCGTGGCGCAGGGCCAGCGCGTGGGCGTGAGCCGGGCGCACGAATCGGCGCACCTGCATGTGGCCGGCGAAGCCACCTACACGGACGACATCCCGGAACTCGCCGGCACGCTGTATGCCGCGCTGGGCCTCTCGCGTGAGCCGCATGCGCGCATCACCACCCTGCAGCTGGAGGCCGTGCGCGCACAGCCTGGTGTGGTGGCCGTCTACACCGCCGCGGACATCCCGGGTGTGAACGACGTGGGCCCCATCGTGAAGGGCGACGATCCCATCCTGGCCGATGGCGTGGTGCACTACGTGGGCCAACCCGTCTTCCTCGTGATTGCCCGCTCGGTGGAGGCCGCCCGCCGTGCCGCCGCCCTGGCGCGCCAGCCCGAGGTCGTGGCCTATGAGCCCCTGCCCCCACTGCTGACGGCCATGGCCGCGCACGCCGCCGGCCGCTACGTGATCCCGCCCCTGCACCTGAAGCGCGAAAGCGCCCCCGGCGCCTTGCCGCGGGCGCTGGCCCGTGCGCCGCACCGGCTGCAGGGCCGCTTCGAGGTGGGCGGGCAGGAACAGTTCTACCTCGAAGGCCAGATCGCCTACGCCCGGCCGCTGGAAGACCGGGGCGTGCTGGTGCAATGCTCCACCCAGCACCCTACCGAGATGCAGCATGCGGTGGCCCATGCCCTGGGCCTGCACGCGCACCATGTGCGCGTGGAGTGTCGTCGCATGGGCGGCGGCTTCGGGGGCAAGGAATCGCAGTCGGCTCTGTTCGCCTGCCTGGCGGCGATGGCCGCGGTGAAGCTGGGCCGCGCCGTGAAGCTGCGCGTCGACCGCGACGACGATTTCCTCATCACCGGCCGCCGTCACGGCTTCCACTACGAGTACGACGTGGCCCATGACGACGAGGGCCGCGTGCTCGCCGCCGAGGTCACGATGGTGTCAAACGCCGGCTTCTCGGCCGACCTCTCCGGCCCGGTGATGACGCGGGCGCTGTGCCACTTCGACAACGCCTACTGGCTGCACGAGGTGGCCGTGCACGGCTATGCGGCGCGCACCAACACGCAGAGCAACACGGCCTTCCGCGGCTTTGGTGGGCCCCAGGGGGCCATCGCGATCGAGCAGATCCTGGATTCCATCGCCCGCCGCCTGGGGCGTGATCCGCTGGACGTGCGCCGGCTGAACTTCTACGCCCCCGAGGGCCAGACCACCCCCTACGGCCAGCGGGTGGACGACAACCTGCTGCACGACCTGGTGGCACGGCTGGAGCAGCGCAGCGAGTACCGGGCCCGCCGCGAAGCCGTGGCGGCCTTCAACGCGCGCAACCCGGTGCTGAAGAAGGGCCTGGCGCTCACGCCGGTGAAGTTCGGCATCTCGTTCAACGTGCCCCACCTCAACCAGGCCGGCGCGCTGGTGCACGTGTACAACGATGGCTCCATCCTGGTGAACCACGGTGGCACGGAAATGGGCCAGGGCCTGAACACCAAGGTGGCCCAGGTGGTGGCCCATGAGCTGGGCGTGCATTTCGAGCGGGTGCGCTGCAGTGCCACCGACACCGACAAGGTGGCCAATACCTCGGCCACAGCCGCCTCCACCGGCAGCGACCTCAACGGCAAGGCGGCCCAGGACGCCGCGCGCCAGATCCGAGAGCGGCTCGCCGCCTTTGCCGCCCGCAGGTTCGAGGTTGACGTGGGCGCCGTCCGCTTCGCGAACGATGAAGTGCAGATCGGTTCGACCACCCTGCCCTTCGCCGAACTGGTGGCCGCCGCCTACGTGGCCCGCGTGCAGCTCTGGAGCGACGGCTTCTACGCCACGCCCAAGATCCACTGGGACCCGAAGACGCTCACCGGCCACCCCTTCTACTACTTCGCCTACGGTGCGGCCGTGGCCGAGGTGGTGGTGGACACGCTCACCGGCGAGGCGCGCACGCTGCGCGCCGATGTGCTCTACGACGCTGGGCGCTCGCTCAACCCGGCCGTGGACATCGGCCAGGTGGAAGGCGCCTTCATCCAGGGCATGGGCTGGCTCACGATGGAGGAGCTCTGGTGGCATCCCACCAGCGGCCGGCTGATGACGCACGCGCCCAGCACCTACAAGATTCCCACGGCCAACGATGTGCCGCCGGTGTTCAATGTGCAGCTCTTCGACGCCGACAACCGCGAGGACAGCATCCACCGCTCCAAGGCGGTGGGCGAGCCGCCGCTGCTGCTGCCGTTTTCGGTGTTCTTCGCGATCCGCGACGCCATCTCGGCCGTGGGCCACCATCGGGTGGACCCGCCCTTGCGCGCCCCGGCCACGGCAGAGGCCATCCTCACGGCCATCGAGGCCGTGCGCGGGGCGGCCTGATGCTGCGTCAATCAGCCCGCGCCTGGCTGGACCAGGGCCTGCCGTCGATCGTGGTGGAGGTCCTCCAGACCCAGGGCTCGGTGCCGCGCGAGGCCGGCACACGCATGCTCGTCACGGCGGACCAGGTGGCGGGCACCATCGGCGGTGGCCACCTGGAGTTCGAGGCCATCCGGCTGGCCCGCGAGGCCCTCGGGCGCGGGCCGCTCGACCCGTTCACGCAGCGCTTCCCGCTCGGTCCCCGCCTCGGGCAGTGCTGCGGGGGCGTCGTGACCTTGGGGTTCGCCACGCTGGACGAAGGGCAATGGTCGCGGTGGCCCGAGGCGACCCCACGCTTCCACCTGCAGCTCTACGGTGCCGGCCACGTGGGGCAGGCGCTGGTGCGCCTGCTGGCGACCCTGCCATGCCGCGTGCAGTGGATCGACGAGCGTGAAGACTGCTTCCCCACCCAGTGGCCGAGTGGATGGCCCCCTCAGGTCGAGCGGCTCTGTGTGGACAGCGTGGAAGCCGAGGTGGACCGCGCGCCGGCGGGAGCCTGCTACCTGGTCATGACCCACCAGCACGACCTGGACCTGCGCATCACCGAGGCCATCGTGCGGCGCGGCGACTTTCGCTACTTCGGGCTGATCGGCTCGAAGACCAAACGCGCCCGCTTCGAGCACCGCCTGCTCGAACGGGGGCTGGACGCCGCCACCATCGCCCGCATCACCTGCCCCATCGGCGTGTCAGGCATCACGGGCAAGGAGCCGGAGGTCATTGCGATGGCCGTCGCGGCCGAACTGCTCCAGGCAACCTCGGACCCCACCTGAGCCGCGCTCAGGCCGCGGCGCGCGAACCCACCGGCGCGCCGGCTGCACGGCGCAGTGCATCGACATCGAGCACCTTGACCGTATAGCCCGCCACGTCGATCACCTGGCGCTCGCGCAGCTGACGCAGCACCCGCGAGAAGGTCTCTGGCGTGACGGCCAGCTGGGATGCAATGGCACGCTTGCGCTCGCGCAGGGCCACCAGTGCCGTCTTGCTGCCATCGCTGCCGGGCTTGACCTCGGCATGTTCAAGCAGCCACGTCGCGCAACGTGCCTCGGCGTCCTTGAGCATCAGGCCCAGGGTGCCCTCGGTGAGACAACGCACCCGGGCCGCCAGCAGGCGGATCAGGGCATCGGCCAGGCTGGGGTGGTCCACGCAGCAGTCCCGCACGGCCTCGACATCGAACGCCCACAGGAGCACCGGCCCCTGGGTGACGGCGTCTTCCAACGGCCGCCCGTCGAGCCAGGCGCTGGCCGCATCGAGCCACTGCCCCGGTTCCACGAGCCGCGTCTGCTGGGCCAGGCGTCCTTCGCGCAGGGTGCCCAGGGCCACCTGCCCCGAGACCACCAGCCACAGCGCGAGGGCCGGTTCCTCCCGATGAAAGACCACGCGCCCGCCATCCAGGGCATGCTCGCGTGCCAGCTGAGCCAGAGCCTGGGCCGCCTCGCGGGTGATGCGGGCCGGGGCCAGCGACGCCTGCAGCAGCGCTGCGCGGGCATCCAGCGGAATGCCCCGCCCATTCAGCGCTGCACCGGTGGGGTGTCCTCGGAATCTGTCCATGAGCCTGTTCATCGGTTGCTCCACCCATTGGGAGATCGTGTGCCCCGACTCTCTCAGCTTGGGTTCAAGACGGTATTGCGTTGGCTCAAGAAAGCGGGGCTGCGCCGCCCCCGACGTCCGGGGCCCCGGGCAAAAACCCCGCCGTCCGGCTTGATCTGGCGCAAGACAGCGGCGCGCCCAACGCGCACAATCTTCCCCATGTTGCCGGGTTTCAGTTCCCCCGCCGTGGGTTTCGACCAGCCTTTCGAGATGCTGGAAGCCTGTCACGAGCGGGTGCAGCGCAGCGTCGATCTGCTCACGAGGCTGGCCGAGCACCTGCACACCGTGGGCCACGACGCCTCGGCCCAGCAGGCCGCAGCCGATGTGCTGCGTTATTTCGATGTGGCAGCCCCGCACCACCATGAAGACGAGGAGCGCCACGTCTTCCCGCCTCTGCTGGCCCTGCCCCAGGATGAGGCCCATGCGGCCGTGCATGCGGCCGTGCGCCAGCTCCAGCAGGATCACCTCCTGATGCATCGGCTGTGGCAGTCGTTGCGAGGCGCCCTGGCGCGCATCGCGAGTGGCCAGGAAGCCGACTTCTCTCACGACGATCTGACGGTGCTGCACCGGTTCACCGGCCTGTACGCGAGCCACATCGAACTGGAGGAATCGGTGATCTATCCCGCATCCCGCGCCCTGCTGGATGCGACAGGCCTCGCGGCCATGGGTGAAGAGATGGCCAGGCGCCGTCGCGCGCCCTAGCGCCGCGAGATACTGAAGGCCGGCAACAGCCGGGCGCTGGCCACCAGACGCAGCAGGCTGTGCAGCCGCTCCTGGTCCACCGGCTTGGTGAGGTAGTCGTCCATGCCGGCGTCCATGCAGCGGGCGCGGTCCATGGGCATCGCGTGCGCCGTGAGTGCCACGATGGGGCAGCGCCACCCATACTGGGCCTGCAAGGCCCGGATGCGATGGGTGAGTTCGATGCCGCTCATGCCCGGAATCTGCAGGTCGAGGAAGATGAGGTCGAATTCCTCGGATTCGCAGCGCGAGAGAGCCTCTTCCGCGGTCACGGCGCCGCTGACACGGTGCCCCGAGGCACGGATCATGCGGCTGGCAATGAAACGATTGACGGCGTGGTCGTCCACGAGCAGCACGTGCAGGCCATGCTCGTCGCCCTCGGCGGGCGCCTCCTCGGCGTCTGCGTCCAGGCCCGCCAGGCCCAGGTAGGCCGTCGATTCGAAGCGAGAACGCGCCTTGTCGCGCGACACGTTGGTCGTGCCGGCGGCCGCCTCGGTGAGGCTGGGTTCGCCCCGTCCTCCATCGGCTGCGGCTCCCAGCAGCAGCAGAGGCACGGTGAGGTGGAAGCGGCTGCCCACGCCCACCTCGCTCTCGGCCCACAGCTGCCCGCCCAGGGCCTGGGCCAGGCGGCGTGAGATGGTCAGGCCCAGCCCCGTGCCGCCGTACTCGCGTGTGGTGGAGTTATCGGCCTGGGTGAAGGACTCGAAGATGCGGTCGAGCTTGTCCGGTGCGATGCCCACCCCCGTGTCAGCCACGCACAGATGCAGCACCGCCGCGCTCCCGCGGCCCTCGGGCCACGCCGTGAGATCCACCCGCCCCTGGCGCGTGAACTTGATCGCATTGCCCACGAGGTTGACAAGGATCTGCCGCAAGCGCAGCGGGTCGCTCACGAGCTGGGCCGGCACATCGGGCGCCACAGTGCACTGCAGAACCAGTTGTTTCTCCCGCGCACGCGGCTCCAGCGGTGCCAGGGCCTCGTGGAGCAAGCTGCGCAGGTCGAAGCCGAGCTGCTCGACGCTCAGGCGGCCCGCCTCGATGCGCGAAAGGTCCAGGATGTCGTTGAGGATGTTCAGTAGCGAGGTCGATGAAGACTTCACCAGGGAAAGATAGCGCCGCTGGGTGTCGTCCAGGGCCGTGTCCAGCGTGAGATCCACCAGGCCCATGATGCCGTTCATCGGCGTGCGGATCTCGTGGCTCATGTTGGCCAGGAACTCGCTCTTGGCGCGGCTGGCCGCCTCGGCCGCGGCCTTGGCGTCACGAAGGGCCACCTCCACCTGCTTGTGCTGCGTGATGTCGGTGATGACGCCCAGAATCCCCCCCACATGGCCCTGCGCACCGGTGAACAGCGTGCGGCTGTGGATCAGCTCGCGCTGCTCGCCCGACGACGACCTGAGCTGCGTCTCGAAGGTCTGGACCCCTCCGGTGGCGAACAGATGCTGATCGTGTGACTCTTCCGTCGCCCCTTCGGTCCCCAGCACCTCGCTGGCCATGCGGCCCAGGAAGTCCTCGCGGCGCAGGCCGAACAGATCCTCGCAGGCGCGGTTGCAGCCGATGTAGCGGCCCAGGGCGTCCTTGAAGTAGATCGGGTTGGGAATGATCTCGACCAGTTCCTCGATGAAGCGCAGCTGGTGCAGCACCTCCTCCTCGGCCTGCCGCTGCTGGGTCACGTCGCTGTGGGTGCCCACCATGCGCAATGGCTGGCCCTGTGCACCGCGCTCGATCACCTTGCCACGGGAGCGCACCCAGCGCCACTGGCCGTCGCGCGAACGCACGCGGAACTCGCCCTGGTAGCGCGCCGTCTCGCCGCGCAGGTGGGCCTCGAGCAGGACACGGGCCTCCTCCCGATCGTCGGTGTGCATGTGCTCGCGCCACAGCGCGAGCGTCATCTCGATTTCACCGGGCGCATACCCCAGGATCTCGAGCAGGCGCGGGCTGAAATAGGCCTCGCCATTCGCTACGTCCCAGTCCCAGAAGGCATCGTTGACGCTGTCCATCGCCAGGCGCAGGCGCTCGGCGTCTCGCTGTTCGATGCGCGCATCGGTCAGGGACGCTTCCAGCTCGGCCTGCGTCACCGCCACGGCCTCGATCCAGCGCTGCAGCTTGACCACCGCCTCGGCGCGACCGGCCGGTTCGGCAAGAACGAGCGCGCGCAGCCAGGCGGCCAGCTCTTGGGGCTGGCTCACGCCCAGGTGGGCCGCCATCAGGCGCGTCAGGGACGACCCCCAGTTCATGCGGGCAGGCTCGGTGGGGTGAATGCGTTCAAGCAGCACGGAAGGGCCATTGTGCCCCGGTACCCGCAAAGCCCATGCCCCCCTGTCGGGGGAACGTACACTCAGCAACACGCCCGTGCGCGGCACCGTGGACTACATCACAGGTTTTCCTGGTTCGTGCAAGCCTTGTCATCGGCAGGGCCCGTGCAATTGACGGAAGACCGCCGGCGGCATGGGTTCAGGCTGGGAGAAAAGCCCACGTGTGGCCGCACGGGCCTGCCGTTCCTGGGTCTCATAGGGCCCCACCCCCTGCCGATACCGGTAGCTCCAGGCGTGCCCTTGCGCCACCATCCACGCGCCAATGTCCTCGCCGTCCTGATACAGCCGGCCGAGCCAGCGCGCGTAGACGTCCTGCCGGCGCAGCTGCACCTGCACGGCACGTCCCAGCACGCGTTCACGCAGTGCCTCCCCGGCCTGAGTGCCCCAGGCCTGGCAGGACTCCGGCGCATCGATGCCCTCAATGCGGACCTTGAGGCGCCCGGTGGGCCCCTCGCCGGATACCCTCCCCACGTCGATCCAGACCGTGTCCCCGTCGGAGACATGGGTCACGATGGCGACGATCCAGGGGGCCTCGTCCGTCCTGGCCTGACCGACAAGGCCGAACAAGAGGGCCAGGGCCCAGAAGACCGCGCAGAAGACCCTCGCGTTGATGTCTCGATTCACGATTCCAGTCCCTTCTGGGCGTCCTTCAGAATCCGGGCCAGCCGGTCGGCCAGCTTCTCATTGCTGAGTTTCTCCCGGAAACGCTCCACCATCAGCGGCAGGCTCATGGGGCTGGGGTGACGCAGCTCCACCACCTCGCGGCGCCAGAGCCGCAAGCGCTCGAGCGTGGCCGTGAGGCGCCGCAGGTCGAGTTCCTGGCTCAGCACCTCGCGCTCGGCCTGGACCAGCAGGAGGTTGCCGGCATCGTACTTGCGGAAGACCTCGAAGAAGAGGCTGCTGGACGCCTGGAGCTGCTTCATGCTCTTGGGTGCGCCGGGGTAGCCGCTGAACACCAGCCCCGCCACACGTGCGATCTCGCGAAAGCGCCGCTGCGACAGCTCGGTGGCATTGAGGCTGGCCAGCACGTCGTGCAGCAGGTCGTCCGTGGTGAAGACCGAGCCGTCCAGCACGGGGGAGAGGTCCACCGGCTCGGCGCTGAGCAGTTCGAAGCCGTAGTCGTTCATCGCGATGCTGAAGGTGTTCGGCCGATCGCGCGCCAGCCGCCAGGCCAGCAGGCTCGCCAGCCCCAGGTTCACGAAACGGCCCGCGAACGGATAGAGGTAGAGGTGCTGCCCTTCGCGGGAGCGGTAGCGCTCGATCACCAGGGTGTCGGGCCGGGGCAGGCGGGAGACACGACGCTGCATCTCCAGCATCGGGCGCGCCGTTTGCAGCTCCGGCTCGAGGAAGTGGCCCTGGTCGGCAGCAGCCAGCAGTTCGAGGACGGCGTCGGCCATTTCGGTGGACAGGGGCATCTTGCCGCCGCCCCAGCGCGGCACGGCGCCGCGATTCTTCTCGGCGCGGCGCACGTAGGCCGTCATGTCCTGCACACGGATGAACTCCAGCAGCCGCCCGGCGAAAAGGAAGCAATCGCCCTTCTTCAGGCGTGCGATGAAGCTCTCCTCCACCGAGCCGAGGCTGGCCCCGCCCAGGTATTTCACCTGCATCGAGGCATCGCTGACGATGGTGCCCACCTGGAGCCGGTGGCGGCGCGCAATGCCGGCATCGGCCACACGGTAGACGCCTTCGACGAGTTGCACGCGGTGGTATTCAGGATAGGCCTGCAGGCTCTCGCCGCCTCGTTCGACAAAGGCCAGCGCCCAGCGCCATTCGGCGTCGGTGAGCGTGCGGTAGGCCCAGGTGCTGCGCACCTCGGCCAGCAGGTCGGTGGCCACGAAGCCACCACCCAGCGCCACGGTGACGAGGTGCTGCACCAGGACGTCCAGGGGCTTGTCCGGCGACTCGCGCTTCTCGATGCACCCGGCCTGCGCCGCGCGACGAGCCGCCGCAGCCTCCACCAGTTCCAGCGTGTGGGTGGGCACCAGCGTCACGCGGCTCGGCCGCCCCGGCGCGTGGCCGCTGCGGCCTGCACGCTGCAGCAACCGCGCCACGCCCTTGGCGGAGCCGATCTGCAGCACACGCTCCACCGGCAGGAAGTCCACACCCAGGTCCAGCGAGGAGGTGGCCACCACGGCCTTCAGCCGCCCCTCCTTCAGGCCCAGCTCCACCCATTCCCGCACGGCCTTGTCGAGCGAGCCGTGATGCAGGGCCACGATGCCGGCCCACTCGGGCCGCGCCTCAAGGAGCATCTGGTACCAGAGCTCGGCTTGCGAGCGGGTGTTGGTGAAGACCAGGCTCGTGCCCGAACGCTCGACCTCCTCGACCACCGGTGCCAGCATCTGGCCGCCCAGGTGGCCCGCCCAGGAAAAGCGCCCCGGCTCATGCGGCAACAAGGTGTCGATCACCAGGGTCTTGTCCATGCGACCCTGCACCAGCTGGCCCTTGCGATGACCCAGCAGCACCGCCATGGCCTCCTCCAGGTTGCCCAAGGTGGCGCTCAGACCCCAGGTGACAAGCGATGGGTTCCAGACCCTCAGCCGGGCCAGGGCAAGCTGCACCTGCACGCCCCGCTTGTTGCCCATCAGCTCATGCCATTCATCGACGATGATGGTGTGGACACTGGTCAGGCGCTCGCGCGCGTCGGCGCGCGTGAGGAGCAGGCTCAGCGACTCGGGCGTGGTGACCAGGGCTTCGGGCAGGCGGCGGTCCTGTCGGGCCCGCTCGGCGCTGGGGGTGTCCCCGGTGCGCAGGCTCACCCGCCAGCGCGGCGCCAGATCCGACAGCGGCAGGGACAGGGCCCGCACCGTGTCCGCGGCCAGGGCCCGCATGGGCGTGATCCACAGCACCCGGCTCCCCGCCGGTGCCGGGGCGTGTTCCCGATCACGCATCAAGGCGCCCAGCCACACCGCATAGGTCTTGCCCGATCCCGTCGTGGCGTGCAGCAGTCCGCTGCGCCCGGCCGTCATGGCGCGCCAGACCTCCCGCTGGAATGGGAAGGCCGTCCAGCCTCGTGCGGCCATCCAGGCGTCCGCCGGGGTCTCCTCCACATCGTCGGGCTGGCGCTGCATGGGCCTGGATTATTCCGTGAGCTCAGGACGGCTGCCGGCTTGACATGCATCAACCCGTTCGAACACCGTGGCAGGCACGATGCCCTCATGCCCGCCAATCCCACGCCCCTGCCGTCCGAGCCGATCTTCTGCGCCCGTGGCCTGAGCAAGGTCTACCGCACCGGCGAAGTCGAGGTGCACGCCCTGCGCGGCGTGGACCTGGACGTGTACCGGGGCGAGTTCATCGTGCTGCTGGGGGCCTCGGGCAGCGGCAAGTCCACGCTGCTCAACATCCTGGGCGGGCTGGACGTGCCCACCGCCGGCCAGGTGCGCTTTGCCGACCACGACCTGAGCGCCGCCTCCGAGGCCGAGCTGACGCGCTACCGCCGCGAGCACGTGGGCTTCGTGTTCCAGTTCTACAACCTGATCCCCAGCCTGACGGTGCGCGAGAACATCGCACTGGTCACCGACATCGTGCCGGACCCCATGCCCATCGACGAGGCCCTGGCCCTGGTGGCGCTGACGCCGCGGCGCGACCATTTCCCCTCGCAGCTCTCGGGTGGCGAGCAGCAGCGCGTGGCCATCGCGCGGGCCATCGTCAAGCGGCCCGAGGTGCTGCTGTGCGACGAGCCCACCGGCGCGCTCGACTATGAAACCGGCAAGCTGGTGCTGGACGTGGTCGCACGCATCAACCGGGAGCTGGGCACCACGGCCATCGTGATCACCCACAACGCAGCCATCGCCGGCATGGCCGATCGGGTGATCCGGCTGGGCGATGGCCGCATCCTCAGCGTCGAACGCAACGAGCGCAAGCTCACGCCGGCGGAACTGGCGTGGTGAAGGCGCTGCTCTCTCTGCGCTGGGTGCCCACGGCGCTGGACCGCAAGCTGGTGCGCGACCTCGTGCGCCTGTGGAGTCAGGCCCTCACGATCGCTCTGGTGGTGGCCAGCGGCGTGGGGGGCTTCCTCACCAGCCTGAGCGCCGTCGATTCGCTTGCACTCGCGCGGGAACGCTTCTATGCCCAGGGTCGATTCGCCGACGTGTTCGCCACCGTCAAGCGCGCTCCAACCGCGCTGGCCGACCGGCTGCGCGAGGTGCCGGGCGTGGCCGATGTGCAGACCACGGTCGAGCAACTGGTGCGTGTGCGCATCGACGGCATCCATGACCCCATCCTGGGCCGGCTCATCGGGCTCGATGCCCGGGAGCCTCATCGCATGAACCGGGTGGTGGTGCGCAGCGGCCAGGCCCCCTCCTCGCAGGGACCCGCCCGCAGCGACGGCCATCTGGAGGCGCTGGTGTCTGCCGGGTTCGCGGATGCCCGGGGTCTGAAGCCTGGCGACACCCTCACCGCCCTGGTCAACGGACGGCTGCGCACGCTGCGCATCACCGGGACCGCACTGTCGCCCGAGTACATCTTCGCCGGCCTCGGCGGCATGCCCGATCTGCGCGGCTTCGGCATCTTCTGGGTCGATCATGACGCGCTGGCCGCCGCCTACGACATGCGAGGCGCCTTCAATCAGGTCGCCGTGAAGCTCGCACCCGGTGCGGCCGAACAGGACGTGCGCGCCCGACTCACCGGTCTGCTGGCCCCCTACGGCGCCGGTGAGGCCCTGGGGCGCGAAGACCAGACCTCCCACGCCATGCTGGAGGCCGAGATCAAGGAGCAGCAGGTGCTGGGCACCGTGCTCCCATCCATTTTCCTCGGCGTGGCCGCCTTCCTGCTGCACGTGGTGGTGTCGCGCCTGGTCTCCACGCAGCGCGAACAGATCGCTGCGCTCAAGGCCCTGGGATACCCCAACCGCCGGATCGCCGCCCACTACCTGAAGCTGGTGATGGTGATCGTGGTCGTCGGGCTTGCTCTGGGCGTGTGGCTGGGCCAGTGGCTGGGCGCCGCCTTCACGCGACTGTATGCCGAGTTCTTCTATTTCCCCGTCTTCGAGCACCGCCTGGCCCCGAACCTGCTGGTGCTGAGCCTGGGCATCACGGTGGCCACCGCGGTGGCCGGCACGCTCAGCGCCATCGGCGCCACGGTGCGGCTCGCGCCGGCCGAGGCCATGCGCCCGCCCGCTCCGGGGCGCTTTCGCCGCACCCTGCTCGAGCGCCTGGGCATCCGTGGCGTTGCACCGGCCTGGCAGATGATCCTGCGCAACATGGAGCGCCGCCCGCTGCGCACGGCGCTGTCGATCGGCGGCGTCGCCGCTTCGGTGGCCATCGTGGTGATGGGCAATTTCATCCGAGATGCGATGGACCACATCGTGGACACCCAGTTCAACCTCGCCATGCGCAGCGATGTGATCCTGTGGATGGTGGACGCGGCGAACGACACGGCGCGGCTGGAGGTGGCCCGACTGCCCGGCGTGACCGCCGTGGAATCGGGCCGCGACGTCCCGGTGCGATTCACACACGGCCCGGTGAGCGAGCGCGGCGCCATCCAGGGCTACGCCGCCGCGCCCGAACTGCGGCGCATCATCGACATCCGCGGTCGCCAGACCCCCTTGCCCGACGACGGCCTCGTGATGACCGACCGGCTTGCCCGCAAGCTGGGCCTGCGCATCGGCGACGCAGTGCAGGTACAAGTGCTGGAGGGTCGCCGCCAGACGCTGACCCTCACGCTGGCTGCCACGGTGCAGGAGATGATGGGCCTGAACGCCTACATGGAGCGCCAGGCCCTGAACCGGCTCTTGCAGGAAGGCGATGTGTCGTCACAGTACGCCGTGGCCCTGGAGCGTGGCAGCGAGGCGGCCTTCCTGGACGCCACGCAAGGCCTGCCGCGCGTGGTGGGCACCTTCAGCAAGCACACCCTGCTGCGCAACATGCAGGAGATCAGTGCGCGCAACATCCGCCTGATGAGCACGGTGCTGACCCTGTTCGCCAGCGTGATTGCCATCGGCGTGGTCTACAACAACGCCCGCATCGCCCTGTCAGAACGCGTGTGGGAGCTGGCCAGCCTGCGCGTGCTGGGCTTGACCCGGGCCGAGGTGTCAGGGCTTCTGCTGGGCGAGATGGCCTTGAGCATCGCCATCGCACTGCCCATCGGCATGGTGCTGGGATGGGGCCTGGTGCACCTCATCGCCCAGTTGCTGCAATCCGACCAGTTCCACTTTCCGGTCGTGATCCAGGCCCGTACCTATGCCTGGGCCGGCCTGTGCGTGGTGGCTGCGGGCGTGGCCAGTGCCCTGGTTGTTCGCCGCCGCATCGACCACCTGGACATGGTGGCCGCCTTGAAGACCCGGGAATGACGTGATGAAGAAAAGAACCTTGGTGACCTCTGCCCTGGCCGTCGTGGCCGTGGGCCTGCTGCTGGCCTGGGCGTTTGCGCCTCGCCCCGTCCAGGTCGAAGTGGCCGAAGCCCGCCGCGGCCTCTTCGAGCGCAGCATCGAGGAGGACGCGCGCACCCGGCTGCGCGACCGCTACATCGTCTCGGCCCCGCTGGCCGGCCAGCTCGCACGCATCACCCTGCGCGAAGGCGATGCCGTGCGCGCCGGTGATGTGCTGGCCACGCTCACGCCCGTTTACTCCCCCATGCTCGACGAGCGCACCGTGAGCGAGCTCAACGCCCGGATCGACACGATCCAGGCCATGGTGCAGCGTGCCGGCGCCCGCGTCGAACGCGCCCAGGTGGCGGTGGAGCTGGCCCGACAGGAGCTCGCCCGCAGCGAGCAGCTGGCCCAGCAGGGCTTCATCGCCGCCACCAAGCGCGACACCGATCGCCTGGCCCTGGATGCCGCACGGAAGGAATATGACACCGCCGTGCTCGACCAGCGCGTGGCCCGCCACGAACTGACGCAGGCCCGCGCCGCACTGTCGGCGGTGCGCGCGCCCGGCACCGGTGCCGCCCGGGCCTTCCAGGTGCGCGCCCCGGTGGATGCGCAGGTGCTCAAGCTTTCGCAGACCAGCGAGGGCGTGGTGGCCCTGGGCAGCCCGCTGATGGAGCTCGGCGACACGCGCCAGCTCGAGGTGGTGGCCGAGCTGCTCACCCACGAAGCCCTGCAGACCCCGCCCGGCACGCCAGTGCGCATCGACCGCTGGGGCGGCCCGGTGGTGCTGGACGGCCGCGTGCGGCGGGTGGAGCCGGCGGCCTTCACCAAGGTCTCGGCCCTGGGGGTGGAAGAGCAGCGCGTGCGCGTGATCATCGACATCGACACCCCCCATGCCCAGTGGTCGGCCCTGGGCGACGGCTACCGCGTGGGCGTGCAGCTCATCGTGCGCCGCGAACGTGACGCCCTGCGCGTGCCGGTCAGCGCCGTCTTTCCATGGGACAGCGACAACCGCAGCAACATGGCGGTCTTCGTCGTGCGCAATGGGCGTGCCCACCTCCAGCCGGTCACGGTGGGCGAGCGCAACGGCGTGGAAGCCTGGATCCGTGAAGGCCTGGACGAAGGCGCCTCGGTGATCATCTACCCGCCCGCGGCTGTCAGGGACGGTGTGCGCGTCCAGGCACGCCAGCCCTGAGCGGCTCAGGCCGTGAGGATCCAGCCTTCCAGCGGGTCCACCTGCAGCGGCCACCCCCAGCGCGGCCGGTCGATCGACCAGGCGGCCTGCATCATGCAGAGCACGGCGTCGAGCCGGTCTCCGGAGGCGTCGGCCGCCAGCTCGTCCCGCTGCGCCGAACTCAGATGCAGGCGCAGGCCGAGGCGGCTGCGGCCCTGCACCAGCGCCTCGATCAGGTCCTTGCGGGCGATCAGGCGTTCGGGCGTCTGGCGGGCGGCCTCATCACTCTTGTAGCTGCGCGCGCCGATCAGTTCGCGCGCCAGCATCCCCGGGTAACCCTCCAGCGCCACGCGGGAAGCATCGCCCGCCTGCAAGCCGGGCAGATGCACGCCGGCGCGGCGCAGCGCCGGCACCCCGGCGTGCAGCATGTAGGCCACCGGAGGGTTGACCCATTTCATCGATGGCGATGAGCCGGCCGGCCGGTCCGCCACCCGGTGGGCGAACTTGGCCCCCACGGGTCGGGACTGGCAGAAGGCCGCGAAGGTCGCCCGGATCTCGGCTCGCTCCAGGGCAGCATAGTGGTCCATCAGCGCCGGCCAGTCGGTGGGCCAGCCCAGATGCTCCACCAGCTCGCGGGGCAGCCCGAAGGGAAAATCAAAGGCGCCCACCCAGGGACCCGGCTGCACGAGCCAGGCCTCAAAGCCGGCTTCATCGGTCAGCGACTGCATGTGCAGCAGTCGCACCCGCGCCCCCTGGCGCTCGCCCACGGCGGCGGTGATGGGCTTGCGGCGGGTGGGCCGGCTGGTGAAGTCGACGCCCACAACGCGCAGCCCCTCGGGCCAGGGGCCTGCGGCATGAGGATTCAGCAACAAGTCTTGCACAGGTGCATTGTCCTGGAGTCGACAAAGCCCCGCCGACCTCCTCCACAATGGAGAGCTTCACCCCCAACACCATGGATCAGCCCCTCCCGCCCGCTTCACCGCGCCGACTGGCACGGCGCATCGCCTGGACGCTGGCCGCCCTGCTGGTGCTGGGTTTCAGCGGCCTGCAGCTCGCGGCCTGGCAGCTCAAGGCCCAGGTCGAGCAGGCCCTGGGGCCGCGCGCCTCCGTGGGCAGCCTGCGCGTGACCTGGGCCGGCGTGGAGGCCACCGAGGTGCGCGTGCGCTCCACGCGCAGCGAACGCGCCGGCAGCTGGCCGGCCGACGACGAACTGCGTGCCCAGCGCGTCGTGCTCACACCCGACCTGTGGGGCCTGCTCACCGCGGACCTGCGCATTCGCCGGGTGCTGATCGAAGGTGGCTACCTGTCGATGTGGCGCACCCGCGAGGGGCGTCTGCGCGTGCTGCCAGCCCTTTTCGACCGGCCGCGAGACCCCAAGGCCTCGGGCCAGAGTGGCGCCGGGCTGCCGCTGCACATCGCACAGGTCGCCCTGCACGACACCGCACTGGAATTCTTCGACGCCTCGGTGCGCCAGCCGGCCCTGAAGCTGCGCCTGGAGGGACTGCAGGCGCGTGTGGGGCCGCTGGATCTGCCGGCCCTGGACACGCCCACCGCCTTCGAGCTCGACGCCACGCTCAAGGGGGTGCAACGCGACGGCCGGGTGAAGCTCGCCGGTGAGGTGACGCTGGCCACCACCGATGCGCGCGTGAAGGCGGACCTGCGTGGCGTGGACCTGGTGGCGCTGCAGCCCTACCTGATCAAGGTGTCCGAGGCCGGCGTGCGGCGCGGTGCCATGGACCTCAGCATCGACGCCCGGGTGCGCAACCAGCAGCTGCACGCCCCGGGCCGCCTCACGCTGATCGGGCTCGAGTTGAACAGCAGCGGCGGCATGCTGGGCACCTTCGCGGGGGTGCCGCGTCAGGCGGTGCTCGCCGCGATGAGCCGGGACGGCAAGCTGGACGTGGCCTTCACGCTGGAAGGCCGCCTGGACGACCCGAACTTCTCGCTCAACGAGAACTTCGCCCTGAAGGTGGCCGGCGGGCTGGCCTCGGCCCTGGGTGTGAGCCTCGGCGGCGTCGTGGAAGGCGTCGGCAACGTGATCAAGGGCCTGTTCGGCCGATGATGGAGGCGGTGGCGATCAGTTCCTCCAGAAGCGCCATCGACACCCGCCCCGGCACCGCATAGGGGTCGAGGGTCGGCTTCTCGGAGTACTTCAGCACGATGGACGGGTTGATCTTGCCGAGGTTGACCTGCCCCATCGTCCAGCCGGCGAAGCGGCGCTCGCTGATTTCCTCGTAGTGCAGCAGCACGACATCCTGGTGCCGGTCGTCGCGCACGATGTCGCTGTAGAGCTTGTTGACCGCCTCCCGCCCGCCTTCGAGCACCTGCATGAAGAGGTTGCCCCCGTAGCACAGGATGCCGGTGATGCCCAAGGGCGGATTGTGTGCGCGAGACTGTGCCAGGATGGAGTCGATGGCCTCATGCGTGAGCGGCTGGGCCGCGCGGCTGGCGTAGAGCAGACGGACGAGCATGGGGGGACCTCAGGGCTTCTTGCTGTTGAGCAGGGCCAGGAATTCGCGGCGCAGGTTGGCATCCTTCAGGAAGCTGCCGCGCATCACGCTGTTGATCATCTTGGAATCCATGTCCTTGACGCCGCGCCACTGCATGCAGAAGTGGTCGGCCTCCATCACGATGGCCAGGCCGTCGGGCTGCATCTTGTCCTGCAGCAGGTCGGCCACCTGGGTGACCGCCTCCTCCTGGATCTGCGGCCGGCTCATGATCCATTCCGCCAGGCGCGCATACTTCGACAGGCCGATCAGGTTGGAGTGCTCGTTGGGCATCACGCCCACCCACAGCCGCCCGATGATGGGGCAGAAGTGGTGGGAGCAGGCGCTGCGCACCGTGATCGGCCCGACGATCATCAGCTCGTTGAGTCGCTCCACGTTCGGGAACTCGGTCACGTCGGGCTCGGCCACGTAGCGGCCCTTGAAGACCTCTCGCAGGTACATCTTGGCCACGCGGCGCGCGGTGTCCTGGGTGTTGTGGTCGCTCTCGGTGTCGATCACCAGGCTTTCGAGTACGCCGGCCATCTTGGCCTGGACCTCGTCGAGCAAGGCTTCCAGTTCGCCGGGCTCGATGAAATCCGAGATGTTGTCATTGGCGTGAAAGCGCCGCTGCGCGGCCTTGATGCGCTCGCGGATGCGCACCGACACCGGCACGCCTTCCTCGTCATCGCGATTCAGGGGAACGGAACTCAGGGCGGTCATGGGCTGGGCCTTCCAGGGTCAAGCAGCCATCCTAGCAGCGCGGCATGAGCCTGCCGTGCATCCTCGCTCAATGGCCCCCGGGTGTCCAGGCCTATGGCAGCAGAGCTTCCAGCGAGGCCAGGCAGTCGGCCTCGTGAAGGGGTTTGTCGTCGCGGATGCGCAGCATGCGGGGAAATCGCACGGCGATGCCGCTCTTGTGGCGGGTGCTGCGGTTCAACCCTTCGAAGCCGAGCTCGAAGACCAGGCTGGGCCGCACGCTGTGCACCGGCCCGAAGCGCTCGAGCGTGGTGCGTCGGATGACGGCATCGATGCGCCGGAACTCCTCGTCGCTCAGCCCCGAGTACGCCTTGGCGAACGCCACGAGCTGCAAGGCCCCGGGTTGGGCCGGCTCGCGGCGGGCGATCGCCTCCACCACGGCCTGCGCCTCGTCGGCATCGCGCGGGGGGCGGTTCCACACGGCAAAGGTGTAGTCGGTGTAGAGGCTGGCGCGGCGCCCGTGGCCACGCTGGGCATAGATCAGCACGGCGTCCACGCTCAAGGGGTCGGTCTTCCACTTCCACCACACACCCTCGGACTTCGTGCGCCCGGTGCCGTAGCGGGCCTCGCGCTGCTTGAGCATCAAGCCCTCCACCCCCCGCGCGCGCGAGCCCTCGCGCAGCCGGGCGAGCCCTGCCCAGTCGGCTGCCTCCACCAGCGGCGACAGGTTCAGCGTCGCCGTGCCGTCCGAGCGCGAGCCCAGCCGCGCCGCCAGCGCTTCAAGCTGCAGGCGGCGCATGGCCTGGGAGGCTTTCCGAAGATCCCGCCCCTCCCATTCCAGCAGGTCGTAGGCGATCAGCGCCACCGGCACCTCGGCCAGCACACGCCGGCCGAGCGTCTTGCGCCCGATGCGCTGCTGCAGCAAGGCAAAGGCCGCCGGGCGCCCGTCCTTCCACACCACGAGCTCCCCGTCGATCACCGTGCCTTCGGGCCAGGCACGCGCGGCCTCCACCACCTCGGGAAAGCGGTCGGTCACGAGTTCCTCGCCGCGCGACCAGATCCACACGTCGCCAGCGCGTCGCACGACCTGCACACGGATGCCGTCATATTTCCACTCGGCCTGCCAGTCGGTCACCGGCCCCAGCACCTCGTCCATCGCCTCGACCGGTGTCTCCAGCGGGTGGGCCAGGAAAAAGGGATAGGGCTGGCCGGCGTCCTGGCGGGCATCGATGGCCGGCGACACCAGGGCCTCGAACTGCGCCGCGTCGGGCGGTGCGCTGGCGGCTCGTCCGGTGGTGGCGAAGCCCATGAGCCGCTGGGCGATGATTTCGGGTGGCAGCCCGGCCTGCTCGGCCAGCGCACGCGTCACGAGCAAGCGCGACACCCCCACGCGGAAGCCCCCGCCGATCAGCTTGCCCAGCAGAAAACGGCCGGGTGTGTCGAGTTCGTTCCACCACTGGCGCAGGCGCTCGCGCTGCACCTCGGGCGGGGCCTCTCGCAAGGGCAGGAGGCGCTGATCCATCCACTGCGCCAGGCCCAGCTCGATGGCCGTCTTAGGAGGCGGGAGGATCAGGGCGATGGTTTCGGCCAGATCGCCCACGCTCTGATAGCACTCTTCGAAGAGCCAGTCGTCGATACCCGCCGCCTCGCAGGCCCAGGTCTTGAGCTGCGCCGTGCCCACCACCCGCCGGGGCCGGCCGCCACTGAGGAAGTAGACCGCCCAGGCCGCATCGGCCGCCGTGGCACGCGCGAAGTAGCGCCGCAGCGCCGCCACCTTGTCACGGGTGGACGTGGTCGCGTCCAGCTCGGCGTAGAGGTCGGCGAAGTCGCGCATCGCAGGCTCAGTTCTCGTCGCCGTACTCGGTGCGGAACGAGCCCGCCTCCAGGCCCTGCTCCTGCAGCCAGCGCACCATCACCGCCTCGTAGCCGTGGGTCACGATGACACGGGACGCACCACTCGCGCCGATGGCCCGCTGCAGTGCCGGCCAGTCGGCATGGTCGCTCAGCACGAAGCCCCGGTCCACGCCCTGGCGACGCCGCGTGCCGCGCAGCCGCATCCAGCCGCTCACGTACCCGTCGCGCGCCTCGCCCAGACGACGTTCCCAGGTGCTGCGCGAGGCCGCAGGGGGGGCAATGACCAGGGCACGGGTCAGGGTGTCTGGCGTGACGCCCGGCCCCAACGCCAGGGCCTCGGGCAGCGACACGCCCGCCGCCACGTAGGCCCGGTTCACAGCCGCCACCGCCGGGTGCACCACCAGCGGCCCGGGCCCCTCGCCCAGCCCATGCAGCAGGCGCTGCGCCTTGCCGAAGCTGTAGGCATAGAGCAGGCTGGGCCGCCCGTCGGCAGCGTTCGCCGCCCACCAGCGCCGGATCTCGTCCAGCACTTCGGCCTGGGGTGACCAGCGGTAGATCGGCAGGCCGAAGGTCGATTCGGTGATGAAGCAGTCGCAGCGCACCGGCTCGAAGGGCGCGCAGGTGCCGTCCGCTTCGAGCTTGTAGTCGCCCGACACCACCCAGACCTCGCCGCGGTGCTCGATCCTCACCTGAGCCGAGCCCAGCACATGCCCGGCCGGGTACAGCGACACCTGGACGCCGCCGATCGTCACCGTCTCGCCATAGGCCAGGGCCTGCAGCGAGATGTCGCCCAGGCGCTCGCGCAGCACGCCCGCACCCGGCGCCGCCGCCAGGTAGTGCTGGTGGCCACTGCGCGCGTGGTCGGCATGGGCGTGGGTGATCACGGCGCGCGCCACCGGCCGCCAGGGGTCGATGTGGAAGTCACCCGCGGGGCAGTACAGCCCGTCCGGGCGTGCCACCACGAGATCGGCGCGAGCCGCCATGCCTCAGTACCGCCCGGTGGCTCCGGCGACCCGCATGAACAGCCGCGCCATCCAGGCCACCAGGCCGCGTCGCAGGTAGCGACGCCAGGCCGGCAAGCCCAGCGTCTCGCGGGTCACTTCACGTGAGACGGCCATCGCCTGCTCGATCTCGTCGGCCAGTCCCGCCACGAAGCCGGCATCACGCACGATCACGTTGCCCTCCAGGTTCACCAGCAGCGACAACGGATCGATGTTGGAGCTGCCCACCGTGGCCCAGTCGTCGTCCACGACCGCCACCTTGGCATGCAGAAAGGCCGGCGTGTACTCGAAGATGCGGATGCCGTGCGCGAGCATCTCGTCATAGAGCGCCTGCGCAGCCAGGGCGGCCATGCGGTAATCGACCTTGCCCTGGAGCAGCAATCGCACTTGAACGCCCCGCTGGGCCGCATGGCGCAGTGCGCGGCGAAAGGCCCGTCCGGGATAGAAGTAGGGGCTGACCAGGTCCACCCGCTGACGGGCCCCGCGGATGGCCTCGATGTAGGCTCGCTCGATGGTGCGGCGCTGCTTGAGGTTGTCTCGCACCACGAAGGCCACACGCATGGGGTGCGGGTCGTGCAAGGCCCGCTCCACCACCTGCCAGCGGGTGGTGCGAAGCCTGCGCAACAGACGGCGCGCGCGCGCCATCGGGTAAGAGCTGCGCGCCAGCTCCACGAGCTCGTCGCGCCAGTCCCGGCCAAGATGCGAACGCATCCACAGAGCGCGCACGGTCTGCTCCATCGGAGCCACGATCGGGCCGCGCACCTCGACGGCATAGTCCAGCCGAGGCCAATCGCTCCAGCCATGGTGAATGTCAAGCCGGTCATCGATGATGTTGATGCCCCCCACGAATCCCACGTCGGCATCGACGACGCACAGCTTCTGATGCAAACGCCGCAGCTGGCCCGGCTGCAGCCAGCTGCGCCACCCTGCCAGCGGCCGGAAAACGGTCAGGCGCACGCCGCTGTCGCGCAGGCGGGGGCCGATCCTGGCCAGCGAAGGTCCTGAGCCGAAGCCGTCGATCACCACACTGACACGCACGCCACGTTGCGCCGCACGCGCCAGGGCCGCCGCCATGTCCTGCCCCGCAATGTCGTCGTGAAAAATGTAGGTGGCCAGCCAGACGCGGTGACGCGCCCGCTCGATGGCTTCCTGCATGGCCGGGAACAGCTGGTCTCCCCCTCGCAGCAGACGCACCTGGTTGGAGCCTGTGAACAGGGGCCGCGACTGGGCGTACCAGGCCAGAGCATGGGTGTCGTCTTCAGACACCGGTTCGGCCATCAGATTGTCGGGCCGTGCCGCCATGGCTCAGACCGGCTCCAGCTCGGCCACCAGCGGAAGGTGGTCGGACATGCGCGCCCAGGACGTCCCACGTGGCACGAAGGTCGAGACGCAGCGCAGACCGCGGGTGTAGATGCGATCGAGCGCGAACACCGGCACACGCGAGGGGAAGGTCAGCGGGCGGCGGCCGTTCGGATCGCAGGCCCGCTCCAATCCAAGGGCCGAAATGGCCGGGTTGAGCTTTTCGCCCCAGTCGTTGAAATCCCCGGCCACGATCAACGGAGCTCCTGGCGGAACATGCGTCTCGATGAAATCCGCCAGGCGCTCCACCTGCCGGATCCGGCTGGCATGGATCAGCCCGAAATGCGCCACCACTGCATGCAGCTCACTTCCCTGCCACTGCACAGGCACATGCAGCAGGCCCCGCTGCTCGAAGCGGTGATCCGACACATCATGGTGGCCGATGTCACCGATCGGCCAGCGTGACAGCAAGGCATTGCCATGCTCGCCGTCACGGGTCACCGCATTGGTCCGGTAGGCCGCCACATAGCCCTCGGGCGCGAGGAAGTCGGCCTGCGACTGATCCGGCCAGCCAAACCAGGTGCGCTCAAAACGACGCGCATCGCGGTGGTGGAAGCTGCGCACCTCCTGGAGGAACACCAGATCTGCATCGAGCGCTTCCACACCCAGCCCCAGGTTATGGATCTCCAGGCGACGCAACGGCCCCAGGCCGCGCACCCCCTTGTGGATGTTGTACGTGGCCACGCGCAGGCGCTGCCCATCGAAATGGGTGGCCGGCGGAAGCTGGCTGGACTGCAGGGGGTTCATGCAGAGCCAGCCTCCCCATGGCCCGCAAAGCGCGGCAGCATCAGGATGGCCTCGGCGTTGGACGGCGAAAAGCAACGATCAGCCGCGGCGCGCCAGGGCAACCAGGCATGCTGAAGGTGCTCCCGCGGTGTCAGACGCACGGGAATGTCGCGTGGCACCTGCAGGCCGAACACATGCTCGGTGTTGTGCGTGACGCCGGGGGCGTAGCGGTGCCGCCACACCGGGTAGATTTCGTACACATTGCGCAGGCCCCAATCCACCAGCTGCTCACGCGGTACCGCCGCACTGCCGATCTCGATCCCCGTCTCTTCGGCCACTTCCCGGATGCAGGTGTCCACCAGTGGTTCGTCCGGACGATCCTTCGACCCCGTGACACTCTGCCAGTACCCCGGCCGATCGGCACGCTCGATCAGCAGCACCTCCAGCGCCGGGCTGTGGATCACCACCAGCACGGATTCCGGAATCTTCGGTGGGCGTTCACTCAAGATGCCAACTCCTGTCACTGCCGTGGATTCTGGACCATCCAGCGCCCTGTTGCGCTGAGAACCCGCCCCGAAAAAACAAGGGGTGGCCGCCAGGGCCACCCCTTCGATACCGACGGGTCGCAACAGTTCAGGCGGCCGCCGCAGGCTGCGGGTTGCGAAGCCGGATGTGCAGTTCGCGCAGCTGTTTCTCGTCCACGTTGGACGGCGCGCCCGTGAGCAGGCACTGCGCGCGCTGCGTCTTGGGGAAGGCGATCACGTCACGGATGGACTCCGCCTTGGTCATGAGCGTGACCAGGCGGTCCAGACCGAAGGCCAGCCCGCCATGGGGCGGTGCGCCGTACTGCAGCGCATCGAGCAGGAAGCCGAACTTCTGGCGGGCCTCCTCGGGGCCGATCTTCAGGGCACTGAAGACCTTGCTTTGCACATCGGCACGGTGGATACGCACCGAACCGCCGCCCAGCTCCCAGCCGTTGAGCACCATGTCATAGGCCTTGGCCACGCACTTCTCGGGGGCGCTGTCCATGTAGTCCTCATGCCCGTCCTTCGGCGCCGTAAAGGGATGGTGCACGGCGTTCCAGCGGTGCTCGTCCTCGTCGAACTCGAACATCGGGAAGTCCACCACCCACAGCGGCGCCCAACGGTCTTCGAACAGGCCGCCCGCCTTGCCGAACTCGCTGTGCCCGATCTTCACGCGCAGCGCGCCCATGGCGTCGTTCACCACCTTGGCTTTATCAGCCCCGAAAAAGATCAGGTCGCCGTTGCGCGCACCCGTGCGGGCCAGGATTTCGCCGATGGCGCCGTCGTGCAGGTTCTTCACGATGGGCGACTGCAGGCCATCGCGGCCCTTGCCGGCGTCGTTGACCTTGATCCAGGCCAGGCCCTTGGCGCCGTAGATCTTCACGTAGTCGGTGTAGGCATCGATCTCGCTGCGGCTCATCTCGCCGCCACCTGGGATGCGCAGCGCCACCACCCGGCCGCCCTTGGTGTTGGCCGGGCCCGAGAAGACCTTGAACTCCACGTCCTTCATCACCTCGGTCAGCTCGGTGAACTCGAGCTTCACGCGCAGGTCGGGCTTGTCCGAGCCGTAGCGGTGCATCGCATCGGCGTACTTCATCACCGGATACACCGGCAGCTCCACGCCCATCACGTTGCGGAAAACCGTGCGGATCATGCCTTCGAACATGCCGCGGATCTCTTCTTCATTGAGGAAGGAGGTCTCGATATCGATCTGGGTGAACTCGGGCTGACGGTCGGCGCGCAGGTCCTCATCGCGGAAGCACTTGGTGATCTGGTAGTAGCGGTCGAAACCGGCCACCATCAGCAGCTGCTTGAAGAGCTGCGGCGACTGGGGCAGCGCGAAGAACATGCCATCGTGCACACGACTGGGCACCAGGTAGTCGCGCGCGCCCTCGGGCGTGCTCTTGGTGAGCATGGGCGTCTCGACGTCGATGAAGCCATTGGCGTCCAGGAACTTGCGCACCTCCATCGCCACCTTGTAGCGCAGCATGAGGTTCTTCTGCATGTAGGGTCGGCGCAGGTCCAGCACCCGGTGGGTCAGGCGCGTGGTCTCCGAGAGGTTCTCGTCGTCGATCTGGAAGGGCGGCGTCACGCTGGGATTGAGCACCTCCAGCTCCTGGCACAGCACCTCGATCTTGCCGCTGGTGAGATTGGCGTTTTCGGTGCCGGCCGGGCGGGCACGCACCTTGCCCACCACCTTCAGGCAGAACTCGTTGCGCACACCTTCGGCGACCTTGAACATCTCCGGGCGATCGGGATCGCACACCACCTGCACCAGACCCTCGCGGTCGCGCAGGTCGATGAAGATGACGCCGCCGTGATCCCGGCGGCGATGGGCCCAACCCATCAGGGTCACGGTCTGACCCATCAGCGCTTCGCTGACGAGGCCGCAGTAGGTGGTTCTCATGCAATCACTCCGATACGGGGGGGAAGCGCCAAGGCTTGGCGCCCAAGGGCCGATGCGCCCTGGAGACGCCGGGCCTCGCGCGGCCCGGCCGGGAAGTCAGTCAATGGCAGGCGCAGGAGCCGCCGCAAGGTGCCGATGCCGTGCTGGCCGGGGTGCTCGCGCCGCCACTGGCGGGCGAATCGCCGGTGCTGCCAGATGCCGACGCCGCGGCGGCAGCCCCACCCGCAGCTGCAGCGCCGGTCGAGCCCGATGCCCCGCCACGGAAATCCGTCACATACCAGCCTGATCCTTTGAGCTGGAAGCCCGCGGCGGTGACCTGCTTGCGGAAGGTTTCCGCACCGCAGTGTGGGCAACGCGTCAGCACCGGATCAGAGATTTTCTGAAGCACGTCCTGCCCATGCCCGCAGGACTCGCACTTGTAAGCATAGATAGGCATACCAACACCCAGAGGAAATGAGAAAAACCCTGAATTATAGGTGTCCGGCTTCAGGCATGTTTCCTGCATTGGTGGGCCGACTTGGGCCACCTATAATCCGCGCGCATTTGTAACCCCCTTCCCTGGCGAAAGGAATGCCCCGATGTTGCTGACCCTCGTGTTCATCTATCTGGCGCTGTCGATCGGCATCGGGTTGTATGCATCGCGGCAGGTGCACAGCGCGCGCGCGACTACATCACCGCCAGCCGCCACCTGCCCTTCCCGGTGGTGATGGCCATGGTGTTTGCCACCTGGTTCGGCGCAGAAACCGTGCTCGGCATCTCGGCCACCTTCCTCGATGAAGGTTTCCGCGGCCTGATCTCCGACCCGTTGGGCGCTTCGCTGTGCCTGGTGCTGTTCGGGCTCATCTTCGCGCGGCCACTGTACCGGATGAATCTGCTCACGCTGGGGGATTACTTCCGCATCCGTTACAGCCGCCCGGTCGAACTGGCGGTGTCGATCTGCATTGTGCTCTCCTACCTGGGATGGGTCGCCGCCCAGATCACCGCCCTGGGCCTGGTGTTCAACGTGCTGTCGGCCGACGCCATTTCCATGAACGAGGGCATGCTCATCGGCATGGCCGTGGTGCTCCTGTACACCGTGTTCGGGGGGATGTGGTCGGTGGCCGTGACGACTTTTGTGCAGATGATCGTCATCGTCGTTGGCCTGCTGCTGGTGACGAACGAAGCCGCCACTCAGGCCGGGGGTGTGGCCACCGTGATCGCCAAGGCGGCCGCCGAGGGCAAGTTCGAGTGGCTGCCCACCCTGGACATGATCGACATCCTCGGCTGGACGGCCGCATTGCTGACCATGGCCCTGGGCTCCATCCCCCAACAGGACGTGTTCCAGCGCGTGAACTCGTCCAAGAACGAGTTTGTCGCTGTCTGGAGCACGGCTCTGGGTGGTGTGGCCTACTTCTTCTTCGCCTCCATCCCGCTCTTCCTCGCCTACAGCGCGAACCTGATCGACCATGGCCTGGTCGAGCGGCTGATGGAGGTGGACTCGCAGCTGGTGCTGCCGACGCTCGTGATCGAGCGCATGCCCTTCTGGCTGCAGGTGGTGTTCTTCGGCGCCCTGCTCTCGGTGATCATGAGCACGGCTTCGGGCACCCTGCTGGCGCCGGCCGTGACCTTCGCCGAGAACGTTCTGCGCCCCTTCCTGAAGAACCAGACCGACCGCCAGTTCCTGATGATGACCCGTGTCATCGTGGCCTGCTTCGCCGTGCTGGTGACCACCTATGCCGTCGCCACGGATGCCACCATCCACACCATGGTCGAAAACGCCTACCGCGTGACGCTGGCCGGCGCCTTCGTGCCGCTGGCCTTCGGCCTGTTCTGGAAGCGGGCCAACAACCGTGGCGCGGCGCTGGCGTTGGTGTTCGGGCTGGGCACCTGGCTGGTACTGGAAGTCCTGGGCATCGATGAGCCCGTCGAACCCCAACTCATCGGCCTGGTCGCCAGCGCCATCGGCATGATCATCGGCGGTCTCACCGGCCCCGCCGCCCGCCCCCAAAGCGCGGCTCACACGGCCTGAACCCTAGCGCAGCGCGCGGCTACCACCACAGCCGCGCGCGCGTCATCACCTGCAGGGCCAGCAGGCCCAGCGTGAAGCCCACACCGCCATACAGGATGGCCTGGAGCAGACGGTTTGTGCGGCGCTGCTCCCTGATCAGACGCTGCAACTCCCGGGACTGCGGGCCCTGCGACTGCTGCAACGCGTGGTGCAGGAGTCGAGGCAGCTCCGGCAGCAGCTTGGCGTAACGCGGTGCCTCGTTCTTCAGCCGCGCCCACAGGCCGCGCCAGCCAATCTGCTCGTTCATCCAGCGCTCGAGGAAGGGCTTGGCCGTGCTCCACAAGTCCAGGTCCGGGTCCAGTTGCCGACCCAGCCCCTCCACGTTGAGCAGGGTCTTCTGGAGCAGCACCAGCTGGGGCTGGATCTCCACATTGAAGCGTCGGGATGTCTGGAACAGACGCATGAGCACCTGACCAAGCGAGATGTCCTTCAGCGGCTTGTCGAAGTGGGGCTCGCAGCAGGCACGGATGGCGCCCTCCAGCTCGTCGACCCGGGTGTCGGGCGGCACCCAGCCGCTTTCCAGATGCAACTCGGCCACGCGCTTGTAGTCGCGCCGGAAGAAGGCGATGAAGTTCTGTGCCAGGTATTCCTTGTCGAACTCGGTGAGCGTGCCGATGATCCCGAAGTCCAGCGCGATGTAGCGCCCGAAGGTGGCCGGGTCGATGCTGACCTGGATGTTGCCCGGGTGCATGTCGGCGTGGAAGAAGCCGTCGCGGAAGACCTGGGTGAAGAAGATCGTGACACCGTCGCGCGCCAGCTTCCTGATGTCCACGCCGGCCTCGCGCAGCCGCTGGACCTGGCTGATGGGCACGCCCTTCATGCGCTCCATGACGATCACCTGCTCGGCGCACAGGTCCCAGACCATCTCGGGCACGATGACCAGGTTGAGGCCGTCCATGTTGCGGCGCAGCTGCGTCGCATTGGCGGCCTCACGCACCAGATCGAGTTCGTCGTGCAGGTACTTGTCGAACTCGGCCACCACCTCGCGCGGCTTGAGGCGCTTGCCGTCCGGCCACAGGCGCTCGACCCAGGCCGCCAGGATGCGCAGCAAGCCGAGGTCTTCCTCAATCACCTTGAGCATGCCCGGCCGCAGCACCTTGACGGCCACCTCCCGGCCGTCGCGCAGGCGGGCGAAATGCACCTGGGCGATGGACGCGCTGGCCACGGGTTCGCGCTCGAACGCCTCGAACAAGGCCTCCACCGGACGGCCGAAGGCAGCCTCGATGCTGCGCACCGCCTGTTCCGCCGGGAACGGGGGCACACGGTCCTGGAGCCGGGCAAGTTCGTCGGCCACCTCCGGCGGCAGCAGGTCCCGTCGGGTGGACAAAACCTGACCGAACTTGACGAAGATCGGGCCCAGACGCTCCAGGGCCTCGCGCAGCCGTTCCCCGGCGGGCCGCTCGAAGCGGCGCCCCGTGCCTGCCAGGCGGGCCCCCCAGCGCACCAGCCGCTGGGGGGCCTCGCGCAATGCGATCTGATCCAGCCCGAAGCGCCAGACGGTGTAAAGAATGACCAGCAGACGCAGCAGGCGCATCACCGGGGCCCGCCGCCCATGCGTTGCGCCAGGGGAGCCAGCGCCTTCAGGGTGGCTTGCACCCCCGCCCCGATCGAGCGCAGGGTGTTTGCCATCGGGCGGGCTGCGGCATCGCCGAACAGACGCGCCAGGTCTTCTTCAGGGTCCCACCGCACGTTGTCCATCAGCCAGGCCAGTGTGGAAGCCAGTTCCGCGTCTCCCCGCAGGGCCACGGCCGAGCGGTCACCGCTGAGCAGCTGGGCGGCCAGTTGAACGGGTTGCGTGGCATCCACCTTCAGCTCGAGCACACCGACCGGGTCCGTCGGGAGTTCAACCCGTTCGAGCAGGCCGGCCGGGGTGATCGTCCACGCCGCTGGCGGCGGCGGGGGCAGCAGGGCCGGCCAACCTTCGAAACTGAGCCTCAGGCTGCGCCCCTCGTGGAGCTTCAGCCGTTGCGTGGCCGCAGGCTCCGAGGCCAGGACGTGGTTGAGCGCCAGCGTGACACGGTCCAGCACGGCAGGGCCCAGAAGGTTCAAGACTGAATCGAGCATGCCGGGAATTGTAGGTGGGTGCCCCTCGGGCCGTGGGGGTGTGCCCTCGGTCATCTGGAACAATCCCGGTCACCCTCAGCCCATGGAGCTTTCATGTCCCGCGTTCTCCTGACCGGCGCCACCGGATACATCGGATCGCACACCTGGCTGGCGTTGCTCGAGGCCGGCCACACCGTGGTCGGTCTGGACAACTTCGCCAACAGTTCCCCCAAGGTGCTCGACCGCCTCAGCCAACTGGCTGGACAGCGGGTCACCTTCGAGGAGGCCGACGTCTGCGACCCGCTCGGCCTGGCCCAGGTATTGTCGAGACACCGCATCGATGCCGCGATTCACTTCGCGGCGTACAAGGCGGTGGGGGAATCCGTGCAGCAGCCTCTGCGCTACTACCGCAACAACATCGGCGGCCTGCTCAACGTGGTCCAGGCCCTGCAGGATCAGGGTGTGTTCCGACTGGTCTTCAGCTCCTCGGCCACGGTCTATGGTCAGCCCGAGACGCTGCCGATCCCTGAAGACGCCCCGCTGGCGACCACCAATCCCTACGGGAGCACGAAGCTGATCGGTGAGCAACTGCTCGCCGAACTGGAGCGTTGCGATCCCCGCTGGCAGATTGCCCGGCTGCGCTACTTCAACCCCGTCGGCGCCCACGAAAGCGGCCTCATCGGCGAGGATCCGCGGGGGATTCCCAACAACCTCATGCCCTATGTCTGCCAGGTCGCCGTGGGGACCCGGGCCGAGTTGCAGGTGTACGGGGGCGACTACGACACACCTGACGGCACCGGTGTGCGCGACTACATCCACGTGATGGATCTGGCCGAGGGTCATGTTGCCTCGATGAAACACCTGCTGGACGGCGGCGGATCCCACGTCGTGAACCTGGGCACAGGCCAGGGACACAGCGTGCTGGAGGTCGTTCAAGCTTTCGAACAGGCCAGCGGACGCCCCGTGCCCTACCGTATCGTCGACCGGCGGGCCGGCGACGTGGCCGCCTGCTACGCGGACCCCAGCCTCGCCCGCCGCCTGCTGGGCTGGGCTGCACGCCGCAGCCTGTCTGCCATGTGCGAGGACGCCTGGCGTTGGCAGTCGGGCCATCCGCGCGGCTACGACGGCTGAGCGCTGATGTGAAAGCGCGATGGCAGTGTCACCCCCCAGGCGCGGGATGGGAAAAAACAACGGGGTCCGTGACACTTCCCGAAACACTGCTGAAGGGAAGGAGCCATGAAAGCTCGTCTGGCCATCGTCATCCTTGCGGCTCCGCTGTGGGCCTGGGCCGCTGACAGTGGTGCGAACGGTGCCCATTCGCCGGCTCTTGCGTCTGCCCCACCTTCCGAACGCATCCAGCCGGCTGTGATCCAGTCAGCCCCTGCTGGGCGCACCGAACTGGCCAACGCCACCCATTGGTCCTCCATGCAGGCCACGTCCACACGGGGTGCGCGCACCGAAACGGTGGGTGCCGCCCCATCCGGCAGCCCCCGCTCGGACGGCTTGCCCAACTCGGGCCTGCAGTTCTACGCGCTCATTGCCGCTGGCATCGCTGCCGTCGGGTTCATGGCCAGCCGACGCACCCATTCCTGATCTCCCCGACGCCCTGGGGCCCTGCCGACGCCTTGACCGGCGCAGGCAGGGCCTTTGTCTTCATGCTTCACGTGGGCAACGAGGGCGGCACCAAGCGCGACGAAGCGGCGTCATTTCCCCTCAAACACGTGGGTTGGCGAGCCTTCGAACCGGCCGACAATGCCTCTCGGCAGCCGACGGCGCAACTGCCGTCTGCCCCGCCGAAGGATGCGCCCTGCCCCTTCCCCGACCCGGGCGTCGAACGCATCGTCCGAAGTTCTGAGGCCCTGCATGTTCGAAGACCGCAGCAGCAACAAGCGAACGTTTTTCGGTGCCCCACAATCCATCACGTCGATGGTGGCTGCCGTCCTGGAGCCTACCCTCATGGTGGTCTCTCTGCTCGTGGCCTATGCATGGTTCGGGCAACCCGTCGGCCGCCCCGAGCTGGTGTTGTGCCTGCTCGTGTTCGCCCTCGCATTTCCCGGCCGCGACCGGTTCAGGGACAACCTGCTTGCCGCGGCCACCGACATCGCCCTGAGCTGGTTCACGCTCATGGCCATCTTTGCCCTGCTGGGCTACGCCACCAACAGCTTCCCGATGTTCGACACCCGCGCACTCCTGCTGTGGGTGCTGGGGACACCAGTGCTGCAATGGCTGGCCGTCTGGACGGGCGCAAGCCTGGTGAATCACCTCGCCAACCTGCCGCAGGCTCGACGCAGCGCCGTGGTGGTCGGTGCGGGGCCGGTCGGAGAGAAGGTGTCGCGCGCCCTGGCCACGCGCAAGGACCGCGGCATCGACTTCCTCGGCTACTTCGATGACCGTACCGACGACCGCCTGCATGAAGGTGCGGTCGCGCATCGCCTGGGCATGCTCAAGGATGTCGGGGCCTACGTGACGGATAACGGTGTGCGGGATGTCTACATCACCTTGCCACTGGGGTCGCAGCCCCGCATCGTCAAGCTGCTGGAACAACTGCAGGGCACCACGGCGAGCCTGTACTACGTGCCCGATGTCTTCGGCATCAGCATCATCCAGGGACGGCTGCAGGACATGGGGGGCGTGCCCGTCGTCGGCATCTGCGAAACCCCGTTCACCGGGACCAACGAGCTGGTCAAGCGCGTCAGCGACATCGTGATGGCCAGCCTGATCCTCTTGCTGATTTCACCGCTGATGCTGGCGATTGCCCTGGGCGTGAAGCTCAGCTCACCCGGACCGGTGATCTTCAGGCAGCGACGCAACGGTCTGGATGGCGAGGAGATCATCGTCTACAAGTTCCGGTCCATGCGCGCCCTCGACAATGGGCCTGTGGTCAAGCAAGCCACCAAGGACGACCCTCGCATCACGCCCTTTGGGGCCTTCCTGCGCAAAACCTCGCTCGACGAGTTGCCGCAGTTCATCAACGTCCTGCAGGGTCGCATGAGCATCGTCGGCCCCCGACCTCATGCCGTGGCCCACAACGAGGAGTACCGCCGCCTGATCAAGTCCTACATGGTGCGCCACAAGGTCCGCCCCGGCATCACCGGCTGGGCCCAGGTCAACGGCTACCGTGGTGAAACCGAAGTGATCGAAAAGATGCAGGCCCGCGTCGAATACGATCTGGAGTACCTGCGCAACTGGTCGCTGGGGCTTGACTTGCAGATCATTGCGCGCACCATCCGGCTGATCCTGTTCGATCGGCATGCCTACTGAGGCGACCCGGCCGGACCGGTGCGGCTGACCATTCCGGCGCCCCTACGCCGTGACACAAGACTCGGAGACCTCTGTGACCAACCACACTGACTCAAGCCTTCTCTCCAGCCGTGCCTGCGTGCGTGGGCTGGCGACCCTCACGCTGATCCTGTCTGCCCTGGGGGCTGCCCGGGCGCAGGAACGTCCCTGGACCGTGAGCGCAAGTCAGGCGGTTCGCTACGACTCGAACGTGTTCCGCGCTGAGCGCGGCACCCCAACGGACAGCGACGTGGCCTCCATCACCAGCCTGGACGGGCGACTGCGTGCCCAGCTCGGACGACAGCAGGCCTATCTGGGCGCAGGCGTCAGTGCCCATCGCTACCGCGACAATGACCAGCTCGACTTCACTGGCAACACCTTGGAAACCGGCGTGAACTGGGCGACTGTCGAACGACTGTCGGGCACGCTGCGCTATGCGCAGAACCGCGGCCTGGCGGTCTATGGCACAGCAGGCGCCCCTCAGATCAACGACCGCATCCTTGAACGCACCCAGCTGGGCGAAGCCACAGTGCGTTTCGGGATCACGTCGCGCTCTGCGCTGCTGGGCAGCGTGGCCCACCGGCGCGTTGACTATTCGGAAGCGGCCTACCAGGACCGGGAGTACCGGCAGAACGTGGCCTCCCTCGGCTACCAGTACGGCGTCGAGCGCGCGCTGACACTGGGCGTCGGTGCACGCCACACGCGCGACCACACCCCCCGGTATGACGAGCCGACGCCGGGCAGCTTCGTCGCCAACCGCGGCACCCGACGCGATGTCGATTTCACCCTGCTGTGGCAGCCCTCGGGGCTGAGCACCGTGTCTGCCCGCATCAGCGCGACGAGGCAGCGATACACCCAGGCCACGGAAGCAGACTTTTCCGGCGCGACCGGGTCGTTGCGCTGGGAGTACCGACCCACGGGGCGCTTGAGCCTGAGCACCCAGCTCGAACGCGACACGGGGGCAGAAGCCCGATTCGCGGATTTCTCCGGAACTGACCCCGAGCTCTCGGTGGAAAGCCGCCGCCTCGTCAACAGCGCCCAGCTGGAAGCGCGCTACGAACTCACGGGCAAGACCCGCCTGAATGCCCGGGTTCGCCATGCACGCACCAAGCTCAGTGATGGCACGGGTACGACCGGCCACGACAACACCAACATCTATGGCCTGGGCATCGAGTACAACCCCACACGCACCGTGCTGCTGGGTTGCGAGGCTGGGCAGGAGAACCGGTCCACCGCGTCGCCGCTGTCCTACGCTTACCGTGCCACCACCGCACAGTGCCTCGTCCGGCTGACGCTGGATTGAGGCGATGCGTGCACACGCCTCTCCTTCCAAGCACTGCCTCTTGCCTGCCAACCACGTGGTCTCGAAAGATGCTGCCCCTTCTCCCAAGCGACTCCCGGCATGGCTGGGAGCATGCCTGCTTGCTGCCGTCTGTGTCGGTGCGCAGGCCAGTTCGTCCGGCATGACCGCCGCTGCCAGGGTCTTCTTCTCGGGCCACAGTCTGACCGACCGCCCCCTGCCCGACCACTTCGAACGCATTGCCCAGAGCCTTGGCACCCCGGTTCTGTGGAACCGGCAGTACGTGGTGGGCTCCTCCATTCGCCGTCGGGTTCAGGGTGATGATCCCCTGGCCCAGGACTACCGGGGCTACCGCCAGGGCTACAACCGCGATACCGAGGGGCTGGACGTGGTGGCCGAGTTCCGGGCGCCGCAGACCACCGATGGCCGTCCTTATGACACTCTGGTGATCACCGAGCAGCATGGCCTGCTGGGCACACTGCTCTGGAACGACACCGTGCGCTACCTGCGCCACTACCACGACCGGTTCATCGACGGGAACCCCCAGGGCAAGACCTTCTTCTACGAGTCCTGGATCAGCCTGGATGACAAGAGCGACCCCCGGCGCTGGATTGCCTATGAGCGGGCAGCCTCCCCGATCTGGCATTGCATCGCAGAACGAGTGAACCTGTCGTTGGCAGCACAGGGGCGCCGTGACCGCATCACCCCGCTGCCGATGGGGCTGGCACTGGCCCAGCTGATCGAGGACAGCCTGGCTCCATCCGGGCCGTCCGCCCTGAAAGCCGCCACCACGCTGGAGACGGTCAGCCAGTTCATCGGCGATGAGGTACACCTGGGCCCGCTGGGCATGTACTACGCCGCCCTCGTGACCTATGCGGCCCGTTTTGGCCGCTCTCCGGTCGGCGCATGGGCCCCTGAAGGCGTTCGCCCCGACCAGGCCCAGGTTCTGCAGGACCATGCCTGGGCCTTCGTCAACGACTACTACAGCCACCTGCGTCCTCGCACGATGGCGCAGTGCCAGTCGCTGATCCGCGACGATTTCGCCTGGCGCTACTGGTCCTACATCCGCGATGCCTACTGGCGACGGGAGATGAATGTCGTGATGGCGTATGCCAAATGGGTACGCCACTACGCCGAGTGGCGCTACAAGCTTTCACGGCAGGACGAGAGAAACCCCTTCCACTACGACCCGCGGTCGGATTCGGGCTACTGGCTGCCCTAGCGGCCTTCAAGGGCGAGCGCGGACTCCGGGGGGCGCACGATGCCCTTCATCCACCGCGCCCGGCGCTCGAGCCAGATCGCCTGGGTGTTCGACAGGGCAAACTCCACGCCGGCACTCGCCATGCTGGACAACCTCGTCCGGTCAGACAGCAGCTGGCGAAACCCCTCGGCCAAGCCGCCCGGGTCCGGCCAGGGGGCCAGCAACACCGCACCACTGGCCTGCGCCAGGTCCGCGAAATAGCTGATGTCGAAGGCCACCACCGGAAGCCCCCGCGCCATGGCATCAAAGGCGGCTCGGGGGGTGTCTTCCACGAGCGGGGCGGCCACGCACACGTGCTTGGTCCGGAGTTGCTCGAACAGGGGATCGCCATAAGGTACGGGCGGGAGGAACCGCACGGCCTCCTGCAGCCCGCTGGCGGCAACCTGCTGGCGCAGCGATGCCTCGCACTCGCCCTCACCGATGAGCGTCAGCCGCACGTCCAGGCCCTGCGCACGCGCCAGGCGGACGGCCTCGATGGCCCGATCGAGCCCCTTGTAAGCGACGAAGCGGCCGAAGAATACGGCTTCCAGGGGTTGGTCCGGTTCCCGCAGCATCACGTTACGCTCGGCAAGCTCGGCCGGGCTCAGCACATCATCTGCGCCGTGGGCAGTGTCATAGAAGTTCCGGACATGGGCACGCCTGAGGCCAAAGTCGCGCACCATCGACGCACTCTTGAGCAGCACCAGCTGAAACATCCGCGGTGCCAGCCACACCTGCAGGTACACCAGGGGGTCGTAGATCAGCCGGTTGACGAGGTATTGCCGGAAGTTCCACAGGCCCACCTGGCGATAGCGACGAGCGTGCTCCCGGAAGTCGATGTCGACCAGGAACATGACCGGCCGACCTGAGAGCCAGGCCGCGAAGTTGACCATCGCCATCAGGGGCCGCCAGACATCGTCGGCCACACCGGAATGCACGATGCCCGCGGTGCGCACGGCGTCGCGGATGCGCCGCCACAGGCCGGATGCCTCACGGAGCCAGAACCTTCGCGCCGACGTATCGGTGCGATGTGCCGGCACGAAGACCACCCCATCCCTGGCGAAATCCACCACGCCCAGGTGATCGCGGCGCGCCGCGTACTCTGCTTCCGTGAGTGCTGGCGCGATCAGCACCACCTTCTCGAAGTCCTCGCCCACGCTGTGCCGCAACTCACGCAGATGCTGCGCAAAGGCGCTTTCGGTCGCAAAGCAGGTGTCGGAGAGGGGATAGGCAGGAGCCTGTACGGCGATGACGTAGTCCATGCTCACTTGTACTCGATGAGCCGCGCCCGGCGGCCCAGCATCTGATCGCGCCAGAACTGGAGGTGCCCCACCAGCTCGGGGAAGCGTCCCAGCGTGTGGAAGGTCGCCTGGAGGCGGCGGTCACGCGGCGGCCCGGGCAAACGAAGGTACAGGCGCAGGACCTGCAGCGGATAGACCCCCAACACCAGCAAGGCCCAGATCGACATCCAGGGCCACAGTGCCGCAGCCATGGCTGGAGGGCCAAGCGCCCAGACCCAGGTGCGCCAGGTTTCCCGGACGCAGTGTCGTTCCGGCGGCCCTCCGTGCAGATGCCGTCCCGCGGCATAGGCATAGCCGCTGCGCACGATGCGCAGCCACCATTGCCGGAAGCGCGTCATGGCCGCGTCATGCAGGGTCATCTCTGCCGGCAAGGCATGCAGTTCCCAGCCCTGCGACCGGATCCGGACCGAGAGTTCGGGCTCCTCCCCTGCGATCAAGTCGTCCCGGTAGCCCCCCACCTGCTCCAGCGCCTCGCGACGGAGCATCACATCTCCCCCGAAGGACTTGAGCAAGCCAGGGGGCTTGGCCCATTCCAGGTGACACAGCTGGTTGTAGACAGACCGCTCCGGATGGCGCTCCCGGCGCTGGCCGCACACGGCGGCCGCCTTGGGATGCGCGGCCAGGAACTCCTGCGCCTGCTCCAGCCAACCCGTCACCACCTCGCAATCTCCATCGACAAACTGCACCCAGCGAATCTCCGGAGCCAGCTCCAGCAGCCGGCGCCATCCCGCATTGCGGGCACGCGCCGCTGTGAAGGGGATGCTCAGATCCAGTTCGATGCACTCGACACCGAGCTTGCGCGCCATCGACACAGAATGATCGGTGGAGCCGGAGTCGACATACACCACCTGGTCGGCAAGGTGGCGCACCGACTCGAGGCAACGCCTGAGCCGCTCGCCCTCGTTGCGACCAATCGCCACGACACCGACATGCGCCAGCCGGGTCATGGGTGCTCCGTCATGGCAGGCCCCCAGGACTGCTTGATCGCCTCAGGCAGGCGGCTTGCACCCACCATGTGCCGCACGCGGGCCGCAAATGTGTCTTCGAAGGCATGTGCCAGGGCGAAATCGCGCGCGCGACGAGCGGCCAGGGCGATCTCGTCCCGGCTCCCATGCAGCCGGGCCACTGTCTGGGCAAGATGCCCCGCATCGCCGGTAGGACTCAGCCAGCCGCTGCCCGCATGCTGGACGATGCCCTTGAACGCCTCGTTGTCGTACCCGACGATGGGCACGCCACAGGACATGACTTCGGGATAGGTGCTCGACGGGTCGCCCTGGGGGTGGGGGCATATGAACAAGTCCGCCCCTTGCTTGAGCAAGGGCACCCATTCGCGCCTGAAATCAACCACCCCTTTCAACCTCACCTCCTCAGACACTCCCCTGTGGGCGATCTCCCGCGCCAGGTTCTGTTCCAGGGCCCCTCGCCCGTAAATGTCCAGGGTGAAGGACACTCCGTGCCGCTTGAGCTCCTGCGCGAACCGCGGCAGATCCATCACACCCTTCATGCCGATCAGGCGCCCGCCAAACACCAGACGCAGCGGACGGCCTTCCCGCAGCGCCGCCAGCTTGCGCTCCAGATGGGCCTCATCGATCACATCCCCACGCGGCACACGATTGTCGAAGAAGATCATCACATTCGGATGAAGATGACGATAGGCCTCGTAGGTGGGCGCCCCACTGCATTGCAAGCCAGCGGCCAATGCGAGGACCCGACGACGCTTGGCTTCAGCCTGTGTCACCCACAGCTTGCGACGCCAGCGGATCAGAGGATTGCTCACCTCGGCGTCCAGGATCTGCTTTTCCGTTCGCAAGGTGTACTCACTGGTGAACACGGTGGGGATCCCCATGCGATGGCACAGTTGCGCCATCTCCAGCTCAAACGGAGACAGAAACCCCGAGACCAGAGCCGCTGCGCGAATGCGCCGGGCCAGATCCTCCAGGCGCGCAGGCCTCACCTCGAAGGCCGGGGCCGGCATGTCGGGCAGGATTTCGACATGGTCCATGTCCGACCCCAGGGTGTCGGTGATCTGGACAAGCGTCGTCACCGGCCCGGGCCAGGAACGCGCGTAGGAAGCCACCCCATCGAGGAATTTCTGCGTGACCACCAGGCCGCCACGCGGTCCGCGGAAGGCCTTCAGGCTGGGCAGAAGGATGAGTTCGCTGGATTGCGGATCGGCGTTGCGGGGCTGTGTCCCGAACGAAGCCACCTGGGCTGGATCGACAAAATGCCTCATAGCAACTGCTCCAGCAACCGATGGATGTCATCGAGTGCCACCGTAAACCCTCCCGGCGCAGGATCAGCCACGGCCAGCGCAAAGCGCATGCCCACGCGGTCGGTGTACTCCTTGTACGCCAGCGCGAAACGGTCCGGCGGCTGGATGACGAGAAAGCTCGCCTGATCCGCTGCGGAGAAGATGGCGTGTGACAGATGACTGCCTTCGACGGCGACCACCACGCGGGCATCCAGTGAGCGTTCGGCGATCTCCCGGGCTGACAGATGCTCCGGGTCCAGGATGTCAAAGCCCAAGGCCTGCAGCGATCGCTCCAACTCGGCCTCGTTGACCAGCACCCGAGGTTCCCCCCCGATGCCTCGGCGCAGATAGACACCTAGTGAAGGAACCCGCTGCGGGTCTTGCGCCAAGGCGGCGCGCAACCGCGCCCGCAGCTGTTCGTACCTTGCTTGCTTGAACGAGTTCTGCGCAAAGTCGGTGTAACACACGAGGCGCCGTATGCGGGCGTGATGAACCTCACGAGGTCGGGGCAGCCCCAACAGGGCGCGATAGCCCGCCTCGTGCACGTAGGATTTGGAAACCATCGCAATGCATCGGTCCTCCGGTCGGGGAATGAGCCCCAGCGGCATGTCATCCAGCATCAGCGTGCCGAAGAAGTGACTGCCTGACTGGCTCGTCATCAGATGCACTTGGTCAAGTTCCTCCCGCGGACCCAGATCCTGCCCAAACCCAAACCATCTCTCCTCGCCAAAACCTGGCTGCAGCTTCGCTGCCCCCCGATAGAGGAAGGCTCCCGCCAGATCGACATTGCTGATCTCGCGTGCCACCGAAGCGGCGTGATCGATCACACCACCAGCCAGCAGGACACGCTCGGTGTCCCAGTTTCGCCAGGGGGACAGGGCCCGCACCTTCTCGATGGCACCTGGCAGATGAATCGCGGGAGGAATCCGTGCGCGCTCCGACGGGCACAACACCCATTCACGGGATGCGAAGGTATGAAACTCGGGAGCACGTCGCACGGCGAGCCGTCGCGTGACGCGCTTGGCCAGGGAAAGATTCAGCTGCATAGGCGTCGAGCGGTGGGCATCTGAATCATGCGCGTCCCAGTCGTCTTGCGACAGCCCCCACCCAGGGTGTCTCCGTGTCCGCCGGCCCACCCACCGCCAGGCTGCGCAGGGCCAGACGCTCACGATACCGGGGAGTGTCGATAACCACCTCGGCCACCGTGTCCTGCAGGCCAGCCTCGAACCCCAAGGGGCTCAAGCTCAGGCCGGTGCCCAGCGCCTTGAGGCACGCCTCCTTGCGGGTCCATCCTTGCAGAAAGGCACGATCGCGCTGCGCACCGCTCAGCTCACTGAGCACCCGACGCTCGTTCACGCCAAACACCGATGCGGCGAGCGCTGGCGCATCCTCCACGGCGCGAATCACCTCCAGGTCGACACCGACCTCCTCTTCCTCGGACAGAGCGACCAGCGCCAGATCTTCGCTGTGGCTGAGATTGAAATGGACACGGGCAGCACCCGACGAGCCCTTTGCCAGGCGAGGCTTGCCGTGCTCGCCGACCTCGAAAGCCAGTTGTTCAGGAGGACAGCCGACAAAGACCGCCAGGCGCTCGCGCAGGGCCACGTGGGCGGCCAGATAGCGTTGCCTGTCCTTGTCGAAGCGGAAAGAGGCTGATCGTCGGTGCTCCTCGTCCGATAAACAGGACGCCTGGCTCCGCACTCGCCGATGATCCAGGCGTATCAACCACAGCGCCACACCCTCGTACCACACCGGCGTGAGATCTCCTGCCCTCAGCATCAGAGGCGCTGACTCAGTGTGGTCCATGCCGTAACAGATCGATGATGCGGGCTTGGTCCGATTCGCCAAGATCGGGATACAAGGGCAGGCAGAGGACCTCGTCCGCCGCCTGCCGAGCCACGGTCAGAGGCTCCGACGCCGCCGATGCGCGGCCGCGGTAGGCCTCCAAATCACTGACCAGAGGACAGAAGTAGCGCCTGGCATGGATGCCCTGCGACCGCAGGCGAGCCTGCAGCGCGTCCCGGCTCTCACCATATGCAGGAAGGACACGCACGGGAAAGTAGGCGTAGTTGGGCACTTCATGCGGCGTGGGACCCATCGGCACCAGCCCGGGCACCCCATCCAGCCCCTCACGATAACGCGCGTCAACTCGCGCACGCAACGCAATCGCGGCATCCACGCGGTCGAGTTGGGCCAGTCCCAACGCTGCACAAAACTCGTTCATCTTGCCGTTCAGACCAATCCCCTCGACAGATGTTTCGTCCACGATGCCGAAATTTTTCAAACGATCGACCTTCTGCTTGGTCTGTGCGTCACGAGAGACGATCGCCCCGCCTTCAAAAGTGTTGAACACCTTTGTGGCGTGGAAGCTCAACACCGACACGTCCCCCCAGGACACCAGACTGCGCCCTCGAAGCAGTGCCCCGAACGCATGGGCTGCGTCGTAGATCAGCTTCAATCCATGAGCTTGCGCCAGGCCGTCCAGTGCCTCGACATCGCAAGCGTGTCCGTAGCAGTGCACCGGGAGGATCGCGCAGGTGTGCGGCGTGATGGCCCGCTCGACCGCGGCCGGATCGATGTTGAAGGTGATGGGATCGATATCGGCAAAGACGGGTGTCAGGCCGGCCCATTCGATGGCATGAGCGGTAGCCACGAAGGTGAAGGGCGTGGTGATCACTTCACCGCGAAGGTCCAAAGCCCGCAGCGCCAGCATCAATCCGACCGTGGCATTTGTGCACAAGCTCAGGTACGCCACACCCAGGCGGCGGGCCAGGGCCGATTCAAGTCGCTCGTGAAAGGCCCCGCCATTTGTCAACACGCGACTAGACCAGATCTCCTCGAGGCTCGGTAGCACAGCCTCGAGGGGAGGTAGTTCCGGCCGCGTCACGTAGATGTTGTTCATGATATTTCGTGACGAGTCCTGCCAATCAAAGCACCACGCAGACTCCCTAGCGCCGGGGTTTCACCAAGTCGCCCCCCAAGTCCGCATCGGGTGTCCAGCGAGGGTGACACAAGACGGAGTGGGAGATGAAATCGCCCAGCATCCGTGGAGGATCGGTGTCCTCCTTGCGCTGCAGCCGCCGACGCACGCGCCACATCGAAAAGCCGATCATCCAGGCGATGTCGGCCATGGCCGCATACAGGCGACCGTGGTGCTTGACGAAATAGCGTCGACGCGATTCAAACCAATAGGCGGGCCGGCGCGGAACCACCGCCTGGCGTCCTGTCACACCGGTGCTCTGCCCCGCAATGTGCATCACGCGCGCAGCCGGCTCATACCACACCTCCCAGCCCGCCTCACGTGCGCGCCTGCAGAAGTCGGTTTCCTCGAAATAGAGGAAGTAGCCTTCGTCCATCAAGCCGATCTGCTCGAAGACTTCACGACGAACCATCATGCTGGCGCCAGACACCCAGTCTGCCGTCTGGGCCCGCGCCCCCATGCGCCGGGCCACCAGCCGGGCATGCAACCATCGCGTCACCAGGCCCAGCCGGACACCGTTCTCAAACTCACTGGCGATGGAGGGAAAGCGAAACGCATAGGGCCACGGCGCCCCGTCATCGCTGTCGATACCGCTGCCGACGATCCCGGCCTGCGGATGACGCTGAAAGCACTCGACCAGACGTCGCAAGGCCCCGCGCTGCACCAACGTATCCGGGTTGAGCAACCAGACCAGGTCGGGAGGGTGCGGTCCCTGCAGGGCCTCGCGCACCGCGAGGTTGTTGCCGTAGGAGAATCCTCCGTTGCGCGGCGCTTCGCGCACTTCGGCCCAACTGCCCCAACCGTGCGCGTCGATCGATGCCCGGATGTGCGCAGCCGATCCGTCGCCGGAGGCGTTGTCCACCACCACCACACGAAACCCAACATCGCCTTGCGGTACTTCCTCTGCGAGAGAGCCCAGGCAGTTCACCACCAGCGACGCCGTCCGGTAGTTGACGATGGCGACCAGTGTTCGTGCGCCCATGGCCAGAGAGCCTGGCTCGGCCGGGTTCACACCGCCTCCGCCTCGGTCGCGGCCTCGGCCACCGGGCGGGCCGGTGCCGAGTGCGGGGCGGACGCGCCCAGCATCCGCTGCACAGCGTCGTGCCGCTGCACCGCGGCATCAATGCTTGTCTGCATGGCCTGCGCCAGCACGCTCACGTGCGGCTCCTGCAACATGCTCGAGTGTCCACCGGGCACATCGTAGGCGGAAATTTGTCCTGCCACACGCGGCCCCCACCCAAGCAACGGATCGCTGTAGATGTCCACATAGGCCTCATCCGACGCCGATCCGTCCCCTTTCATCGCTCGGAACAGCACCACATCGCCGCCCCGGAACAGCCCCTGGGGTTGATGCTCCTTGTGCGCCACTTCGTACATTTTCAGGAAGTCGAGCCCATGATCCTCCTCTCCCGCGTGGAGGACCGGTTCGTCGGCACTCTGGGCCTGGTCCCGCATAGCCCTGACTTTGCGGGCATTCTGGAACTGTTCCAGCCGGGACTGCACCTCGTACAGCGCGAAGTTCTTGGTCTTGGCCAGCATCTTGGGCACCGCCTTGCCGATGCGCTGCAGGGTCGACCCGGCAGTCGGATCGTTGAGGGTGCCCAGGAAACGATTCAGGCGGTTCTGGGCCAGCCGGAAGGGCCGTTCTTCGGCATGCACGTCCGCTGCATCCATGATGCCGACGAAGATGACCTGCTGTCCCGCATCCTCGAGCTGGCGTGCCATCTCAAAGGCGATCACGCCACCCGCACACAGCCCGGTCAGCAGGTAAGGGCCCTCGGGTTGCACGTGGCGCAGGGCCTCGATATGTGCCGCGGCCATGTCGACGATGCGGGTGTGCACATAGCTGCCGTCACTGCCCATTTCGGGCTGCAGTCCGTAGATCGGGTGTCCCGCATCCAGCTTGAGGGCCAGCGTGCGGTACAGCAGGGTCTCGCCCTTGCCATCGTGGACGAAGAAGATCGCTCGCTTGTCGCCGCCCGGGCGGATGCGCACCACCGTCCTGGGCATGGCAGCGGCTGCCTGCACCGGGTGACCACCACCGGCAACGGGCACCGCAGTTGCCCTCTCCTCACCCTCGGCCGGCGGCGGCTCGATCAAGGCGGCCAGGGTCTCGACCGTGGGAGCCTCGAGCAAGGCCGTCAGCGGCAGGACCTTGCCCGTCTTGCGCTTGAGCTTGTTGATGACCTGCACGGCCAGCAGCGAATGGCCGCCCAGGTCGAAGAAGTTGTCGCTTGCGCTCACGCGCGCCACGCCCAGCATCTCGCCCCACATCTGCGCAATCAACTGTTCGGTCTCGGTGCGTGGGGCTTTCCAGCCGGCCCTGACCTCCCCGCCCTCGGTCACCTGCGTCGCGGTCGCAGGCAAGGCCGGCGCACGCAGCTTCTCCAGCGTGGCGTGCAGGTCCTGCGGCGAGACGGCCACCTGGGCCAGGCGGCCGTCGGCCAGCACACGCTCGAGCACCTCGGCCCCCTCGGCGCTGCGCAGGCCTTCGGACAGGCCCATCTCCAGCACCTTGTTGGCAGTGGCGCGCGGGCGGTGGGCGCTGGCCTGCGCGCCGCTCTCTGCGCCGCCCGAGACACCATCGAGCAGCGCCTTGTCACGCACGCGCATCATCGTGAACTCCTGGATGTCCACGAGAACGCGGCCGCTTTCATCCATCACGGTGACGTCATAGCTGGCCAGCTGGACATCTTCCCCGTCCTGCGGCCGGTAGCGGATATGACTGAACACCTTGGCCGACAACGGGGCGAACACCCGGATGTAGCCATAGGAGGCCGGCACGAAGAAGTCCCGCGCCTCGTCGAAGCCCGGGATGAGCGACTGGGCCCCCGCGGTGGCCAGGTCCATCACGGCCGGGTGCAGTTCGAACTGAAGCAGGTCGCCCCTGAAGGCCGCCGGCAGCTCCAGTGTTGCCAGGGCCTCGCCCTGGCCGAAGTCGATGCGCCGCAGGTTGCTCCAGCGCGGTCCGAACAGCAGGTGGACCGGCTGCTCATCCCCTTGGAACACCTGGGCGCGGGCGGTGCAGCGTGCGGCGATGGCGGCCGGCGTCTGCACCGCAGGCGGCTTGGCATCGACATAGCCCACCTCGCCGCGCACATGGTCGTTCCAGCCTGCGTCGCCGCCGCCGGCCGCAGGGCTCTGCAACGCGAAGTCGTGCTGACCCCCAGGCAGCGCGCGCAGCCGCACCCGCAACTCGCGCTCTTCGCCCTCTCGCACCACGAACGGCGACAGGAAGGTCACGTCACGCAACTCCAGTGTGCGCGCCTCGCGGTGCTGGGCCGCTGCGGCCCGCACGATCTCCAGGTAGCCCGTGCCGGGGATGAGCGCCTGGCCACCGCGGATGCGGTGCTCGTCGAGCAACCAGTGGCGCTCCACGGCAAAGCGGGTGCTGTACACGCGCTCGTCGTCGGCATCCAGCAGGCAGCGGTCGAGCAGCGGATGGTCCACCGGGACGCCCTCCCCCTGCACCGCGTCGGACGACCCGATGCCGAGCTGGCGCGCGAGTTCGGCAGCCATGCCGACTTCCTGCCACTGGCTCCAGTTAATGGCCACGGTGTAGCGGCCGTCGCGGGCCATGCGCTCCTGCGCAAAGGCATCGAGGAAGGCGTTGGCCGCCGCATAGTCGAACTGCCCGGCCAGGCCGGCGAAGGAGCTGATCGAGGAGAACAGCACCAGGAAGTCCAGCGGCGTGTCGCCCAGTGCCGCGTCGAGCGCAAGCGTGCCCTGGACCTTGGGCGCCAGCACCGCGGCGGCCGTCCTCGGCTCCTTGAGTTGGATGACCCCATCGTCGAGCACGCCGGCCGTGTGCAGCACGCCGTGCAGCGCCCCGAAGCGCGCCACCGCCTGCTTGACGACCTGGCGCATCTGCGCGAGGTCCGTGACATCGGCCTGGGCCACCATCACCTCGGCACCCCGGGATTCCAGCGCCATCACCTGGCGGATGCGTCGGCTGGTGGCGTCGCGCGACCCCTTCTCGCGCACCCAGTCGGCCCATCCTTCGCGCGGCGGCAATCCGGAGCGGCCCACGAGCACCAGACGGGCCTTCACCGACAGCGCCAGGTGTTCGGCCAGCGCCAGGCCTACGCCGCCCAGGCCGCCCGTGATCAGGTAGACGCCCCGTTCGCGCAGGCCGGTCTGGCTGGGCGTCGGGCGCTCCAGCCGCACTGGGGCGACATCCTGCAGCCAGCGTTCGCCCAGGCGCAGCGCCACCACCTCATCGGACGGCGCAGCGGCCAGTTCAGCGGCCACATCGGCTGCCAGGCGCACAGCCTGTCGCGAGCCACGGGCAGGCACCTGCACGTCCACCGCGCAGCAACGGATGTTGCGAAACTCCTGTGAGATCACGCGGCACACCGCCGCAGCCGTGGCCTTGGCCGGCACCAGGCCGGACTCGGCGCCCACGCGCTGCAGCCGGTCGGTGACCACCGCAAGCCGCATCGGATCGCTCAAGTCTTCCCGGCCGATGGCCTGCGCAAGCTGCAGCAGGCTGTAGAAGCCCAGGCGCTGCAGTTCCTCCACCGTCTTGAGGCTGCTGTCGAGCCGGCGATCGCCGGTAACCGACCACAGATGGAAGATGCGGCTGGGCAGCGCGCCGCTGGCACGCAAGGCGGCAAAGAGGCGGTCGTAATCGCCCGCTGCGTCGGGCGTGATCGTGAAGCTGCCGTCGCCCCGCTGGGCATAGGCCTTGCCCGGGCGCACGCGCGTGACGACCTGGCCGGCTTCGCGAAGCTGGCGGGCGAGTTCCTCGCCCAGGCCGGCCTCGTCCTCGAACACCAGCACCGGCCCCTCCAGGGGCACGGGCGTGGGCCGCGCCGCACGTTGCCAGACCGGCTCATAGAACCAGTTAGTCATGTCGGCATGGCGGGCCAGACGCTCCTCCAGCGTGGGGGCAGCCTGGAGCGACAGGCCGGGGTCGATCCAGTGGCGCTGGTGATCGAAGCGATAGGTGGGCAACGGCAGGCGCAGGCGACGCTCGCCCTGGCGGAAGCGCGCCCAGTCGATGGGTGCCCCGGCGGCCCACAACCGCCCCAGGATGCCCAGCACATAGGCCTGGTCATCGACTTTCTCGTCGGGATGGCGCAGCGAGTTCAGCACCACCTGCTGCGGCTTGCGCGCGCTGTGCTGGCGGGCCAGCGACGACAGCGTGCGACCGGGGCCCACCTCCAGCAGGATGCGGCTCTCGTCCTTCAGCAGCTCCTGCAGGCCGTCGGCAAAGCGCACGGTGTGGCGCAGGTGACGCACCCAGTACTGCGGATCGGTGGCCTCGGCCGGCGTGATCCAGGTGCCCGAGAGATTGGAGACGAAGGGCAGCGTGGGCGGCTTCATCGCCACGCGGCGGAAGAAGGCGCCGAACTCCTCGAGGATGGGCTCGAGCATGGACGAGTGCGCGGCGACGTTGATGCGCACGCGGGCGGCTTCGATCTCGTCGGCCTGCAGGGCCTGCTGCAGGGCCTCGATGGCCTGCACCGGACCGGCCACCACGGTGAGTGAAGGGCCGTTGACCGCAGCGATCGACAGCTCGGGGCCGATGCGCGCCAGCACCTCGGCCTCGGGCAGCGGCACGCTGAGCATGCCGCCTTCGGGCAGGGTCTCGAACAGGCGGCCGCGCAGCTCGACCAGCGTCAGCGCATCCTCGAGGCTGAACACACCCGCCAGGTGCGCCGCCGTGTATTCGCCCATGCTGTGGCCGATCATGGCCGCAGGCGTGAGGCCCCAGGACATCCAGAGCCTGGCCAGCGCGTACTGCGTGGTCAGCAACAGCGGCAGGGCCAGCGAGGGCTGCTCCAGGCGGCGCGCCGCGTCCTCCTCCTGGCCGGCTGGCGGGAAGAGCAGGCCCTTGTAATCGGTTCCACCCCGCTTGGCCAGCAGCACCAGGCATTCATCGACCGCCTGGCGGTAGACCGGCTCGCTGCGGTAGAGGTCGGCCCCCATGCCGGGGTACTGCGCGCCGCCGCCGGCGAACATGAACGCCAGGCTGTGGCTGCCCGTGGACCCGGGCAGGCTGATCACGCGCTGCGGGTCCATCGCCTCCAGCGCCTGCGCGGCATCGGTCGCATCGCGCGCCACGACGATGCGGCGCAGCTTCATCGGCTCGCGCCCCACCTGCAGGGTATAGGCCACATCGGCGAGGTTGATCTGCGGGTGCTCGCGCAGATGCGCGGCCAGGGCCGCGGTGTTCGCGTCGAGCGAAGCCTGCGACTTGGCCGAGAGCATCAGCAATTGATGCTCGCGCGACGGGCCAGATGGTTTGCGTGGCGGGGCCTCCTCCAGGATGAGGTGGGCATTGGTGCCCCCCACGCCCAGCGAGCTCACCCCGGCGCGTCGCGGTACACCTGGCGGCGGCGTCCAGTCCTTGAGGGTGGCATTCACGTAGAAAGGGCTGCGCTCGAATTCGCAGGCCGGGTTGGGCTGGGCGAAATGCAGCGAGGGCGGCAGCTGCCGATGCTGCATCGCCAGGGCCACCTTGAGGAAGCTGGCCACGCCCGCGGCGGTGTCGGTGTGGCCGATGTTGGTCTTGACCGAGCCGATGCCGCAGTAGCCGGTCTTGTCGGTGCCTTCACGGTAGGCCTGGGTCAGGGCCGCGATCTCGATGGGGTCACCCACCGGCGTGCCGGTGCCATGGGCTTCCACATAGGTGATGGTGTCGGGCGCCACATTGGCGATCGCCAGCGCCTCGGCGATGGCCTGGGCCTGCCCGTCCACGCTGGGGGCCATGTAGCCCACCTTCATCGAGCCGTCGTTGTTGACGGCCGAGCCCTTGATCACCGCATGGATGTGGTCGCCATCGGCGATGGCATCGGCCAGGCGGCGCAGCACCACCACACCCACCCCGCTGCCGAAGACCGTCCCTTTGGAGTCGGCATCGAAGGCATGACAGTGGCCGTCCGGTGAGAGGATCTCGCCTTCTTGGTAGAGATAGCCCTGGCGGTGCGGAAGCTCGATGGTCACGCCGCCGGCCAGTGCCATGTCGCATTCGCCGTTGAGCAGGCTCTGCACCCCCAGGTGGATGGCCACCAGCGAGGTCGAGCAGGCCGTCTGCACGTTGACGCTCGGGCCCTTGAGGTTGAGCAGGTAGGACACCCGGGTCGTCAGGAAGTCCTTGTCGTTGCCGGTGTGACGGATCAGGAAGAACCCCACCGACGAGACGAGTTGCGGGTTCGTCAGCAGGTTGTAGGGCATGTAGGCGTTGTGGCCCGAACCACCGAACACGCCGATCGATCCCTCGAACCCCGCCGGCGTGTGGCCGGCGTTCTCGAGCGCCTCCCAGGAGCACTCCAGGAAGTGCCGGTGCTGCGGGTCCATGATGGCCGCTTCGCGCGGGCTGAAGCCGAAGAAGGCGGCGTCGAACATCTCCATGTCGGGCAGCACGGCGCCCACCGGTACGTAGTTCGGGTCGCGCAGCTGGGCCGGCTTGACACCAGCGGCCAGCAACTCCTCCTCGGTGAAACGGGTCAGCGACTCCACGCCGTCGCGCAGGTTGCGCCAGTAGTCGTCGAGGTTGCGCGCGCCGGCAAAGCGGCCCGCCATGCCCACCACGGCGATGTCGGTGTCAAAGCCGGCGGAAGACGTGTCGTTCATGCGTTCAGTCCAAGGAGAAGCAGTCGATTCAGGGGCTCAGGCGCCCTGGTCGGTGGTGGCGGCCGTGCGCAGGCCCTGGCGGCGCTGCAGGGCCGCTCGACGGCCCTGGGCACGATCACGGCCTTGCTGGGCGGCCGCCCCGTCGGCGCCGTCCTGGCCCAGATAGGCGCTCAGGCTTTCGATCGTGGGGAAGCGGAAGATGTCGGTGATCGACAGATCGCGCCCGAGGGCCTCGCGCAGGCGGCGATGGGCCTGCACGGCCAGCAGGGAGTGCCCGCCCAGGTCGAAGAAGTTGTCACGCGTGCCCACCTGCGGCAGCTTCAGCACGTCCTTCCAGATCGCAGCAATGGATTCCTCGAGATCGCTGGTGGGCGCCACGAAGCTGGCCGCCGGCGCCGGCGCGGGGCCGCTGTCGGGTGCAGGCAGGGCCTTGCGGTCGATCTTGCCGTTGGGGGTTTGCGGCAAGGCCGGCAGCGAAACGAAGTGCGACGGCACCATGTACTCGGGCAGGCCGGCGCGCAGATGGTCGCGCAGCTCGGCCACGGCCGGCGTCTGGCCGGAATGCGGCACATGGTAGGCGACCAGGCGCACGTCGCCCGGGCTGTCCTCGCGCGCCACCACCACCGCCTCGCGCACCGCCGGGTGGCTCAGCAGACGGGCCTCGATCTCGCCCAGTTCGATGCGGTAGCCCCGCACCTTGACCTGGTGATCCAGGCGCCCCAGGAATTCCACCGTGCCGTCGGGTCGCTGGCGGGCCAGGTCGCCGGTTCGGTAGACCCGCCCCCCGGCCGCCCCGCGGAAGGGATGGGGCAGGAAGCGCTCGGCCGTGAGTTCGGGCCGATGCAGGTAACCGCGCACCACGCCCTTGCCGCCAATGACCAGTTCGCCTGGCACGCCCACGGGCACGGGCTGCTGACGGCGGTCGAGGATGTAGATCTCCTGATTCACCAGCGGCCGGCCCAGCGGCACGATGCCGTCGATGGCGTCCACCGGCTGCACGGCCGACCAGATGGTGGTCTCGGTGGGGCCGTACATGTTCATCAACACGCCGGGAATCAACGCCTTGAGGTCCCGCGCCAGCGAGGGCGGCAGAGCCTCGCCGCCCACCATCATGCGGCGCAGCTTCTTCAGGCCTGCCACGGCCTTGTCGTCGTGGGTGAGCATGCGCGCCATCGAGGGCGTGCACTGCAGGTGGGTGACGGCATGGCGCTGCATCTGCGCGGCCAGCGAATAGTCACCCGAGGCCACGCGGCGCGGCGCGGACAACTTGCGCAGCTGGTTGAGATATTCCAGATGCGACAGCACCGATTCGGAATCGACACCGAAGTCGATCAGGCAGGCGATTTCGTCCACACCGATGCCCTTGATGCGATCGACCATCGCCAGGCAACCCTGCGGCGTGCCGAAGAGGCCGCTGGTCTCGTAGTAGCGCTGGAAGGAGTGCTCCAGCAGTGCTGTCATCTCGTCATGGCTGAGGCTTTGCAGGTCGATGTTGGCGCTGGTGTCGTCCATGCCCTCGCGGCGCTTGAAGGCCGGGAAGGACCAGGCGTATTGCTTGACGAGGTTGAGCGAGCTGCGCAGGTACTCGATCAGCGGCTGACGCACCTTCTCGCGCACGGCCGCTTCATCGGGGCCCACGAAGGTGTGCAGCATCAGCGTGACATGGCCCTCGCCCGGGTGACCGGCATCCTTCCAGGCCTGGCGGTAGGCGGCGAGCTTGTCGGACAGCTCTTCCACCGACTGCCCCAGCAGGTGGGTCAGTACATTGGCGCCCAGCCGGCCGGCGGCGATGAAGGTCTCGGGGTTGCCCGCCGAGGTCACCCAGAACGGCAGTTCGGCCTGCACCGGGCGCGGCAGCGTGCGCACCTCGACCGGCTGGCCCGTGGTGCCGGGAAAGCTCACCGATTCGCCGCGCCAGAGCTTGCGCACCGTCTCGATGCCCTCGAGCATCACCTGCTTGTTGTTGGCAAAGTTCTCGGGCTTGAGCACGAAGTCGTTGGGTTGCCAGCCCGACGCGAAGGAGATGCCCACACGCCCCTTGGACAGGTTGTCCACCACGGACCATTCCTCGGCGATGCGCGCGGGGTGGTGCAGCGGCAGCACCACGCTGCCCGAGCGGATCTTCACCCGCTGGGTGATGGTCGCAATGGCCGCACTGGTCACCGCCGGGTTGGGATACAGACCGCCGAAGGCATGGAAGTGGCGCTCGGGCGTCCACACCGCCGCAAAGCCATGCTGGTCGGCGTACTTCGCGCCTTCCAGCAGCAGGCGGTACTTGTCGCCCACCCCTTCGGATTCATCGCTCGAGAAGTAGAACAGGCTGAAGTCCACCGCACGAGCGGCATGCGGGCCCCGGGCCGGCGAGGCGGCGCTGCGGTCTTCATCGGAGGAAATCACCACCTTGAAGCCGCGCGTGAGCGTCCAGCACAACTCCAGCACCGAGATGTCGAAACTCAGGCTGGTCACCGCCAGCCAGGTGCCGGGTTCATCCGTGCCCAGGTGGCGGTCCATGCCGGCGAAGAAGTTCACCACGTTGCGGTGCTCGACCATGACGCCCTTGGGGCGGCCGGTGGATCCCGAGGTGTAGATCACATAGGCCAGATGGTGCGGCTGGGCGCCGCCGTCGAAGGGCTCGGCCGACTCCGCTGCAGTCGAAGGCCAGTCGCTGTCCAGGCAGACCAGGCTCGCGCGATGCGGTGGCAGTTCGTCGCGCAGGCGCTCCTGGGTCAGCAGCACGGGCGCCTTGGCGTCCTCGATCATGTAGGCGATGCGATCGGGCGGGTAGGTCGGGTCCAGCGGCACATAGGCGCCGCCGGCCTTGTGGATGGCCAGCAGGCCAACCATCAGCTCCACCGACCGCTCGACGCACAACCCCACCAGCACATCCGGACCCACGCCCAGTTGGGCTAGGCGGCGCGCCAGTTGATTGGAACGGCGGTCGAGTTCGGCGTAGGTGAGCGACTGATCTTCACAGACCAACGCCACCGCCTCTGGCGTGCGGGCAGCCTGCTCGGTGATCAGGTGATGGATGCAGGCGTCGTCTCGCACCGGGCACGCCGTGTCGTTCCATTCGCGCAGCACGCGATCGCACAGGGGCTCGCCGAGCAGCGGTAGCTCACCCACCGTGCACTGAGGATGCGCCTGCGCATGGGCCAGCAGGGTTGCCAGCTGCTCGTGCAGCTCGCCCACCTGCTGATGCGTCAGCTTGCTGGCATCGAAGATCCAGCGAACCTGCCGGCCGTCCTCGGCGATCGCCAGCGTGCACTCGCTGCCCGGCAGGGCTCGGGCCTCGCCCAAGTGCGCGACCACCTCGATGGCCATCGGGAAGACACCGGGGTCGCCCGCAGTGGCCGCATGAGCACGCAGCTCGACGGAACGCCCCACCAGATCGGCCGGATAGGCGCCGCGACGACGAAGCTCGGCCACCTCGGCCAACAACGCGTCTCGCCATTGGGAGAAGGGTTGGGCAAAGTCCACCACGGCGCGCAAGGGCACCTGGGGGGCGAACCAGGCACTTGTCTCGGGCGATCGCTGCCCCACTTGTGCATCGGCATATCCCAGGTCGAAGCTGTCACGATCGGCCAGGCGTGCCAGGTGAGCCACGGCCGCGGCGAGCACCGTCTGCACATCGGCCGCCAGCAGCTCGCCGTCGCGGTGCACGTAGGCCGGCGCCGCCGGGGTCGCGCTGCGGTCGACGTAGGGCAGTTCGACCGGATCGCGGATTTCGAGGCGGCCGCGCCAGAAGCCCTCGTGGGCACTGGCGGATGCGTCGAGCTCGCCCAGCCGCTGCGCCAATGCACCTGAGGGGGATTCGAGCCGGGCTCCCGCCACCAAGCCCAGCCGCAGCGACACATCCTTGCCCGGCATCGACCGACCCAAGGCATCGCTCAGGCGGCGCAACTGAAGGTCGAACGTGGCCGTGGCCACCACCAGGCCGTCAGTTTCCGCACCGAGCACGGTGCCCGGCGGTTGGCTGGACCGCGTGTCTAGGACGCGAGCCTCGCCCACGCACACCAGATGGCCCGCATGCACGAACTTGGCCGATCCCATGGGGTTGGCGTAGCTGCCAAAGTCCAGAGCCCGCACCAGGGTGGCGATGCGCTCAGCATCCTGATCAAAGATCAAGGCACTGGCGGCCGCCGGACGGTCCTTGCGGCGGAAGTAGCGCTGCGGCGGCGTGGTTTGCGCAATGGTCGGCAGCACCCCTGTAGCGAGATGAGGCAGCAGTTCCTCGAAGCCGGCAATTCCGGCCTCGAAGCACTTCGTGTTGAGGCTCAGCGCGGTCTCGTTGTCGTCGAGGAGGAACCGACGCTGGACAAGGATGGCACCTTGATCCACCTTTTGCGTCATCAGGTGCCAGGTGATGCCGTACTCTCGCTCACCATTCAGCAGCGCCCACACCGGCGTGTTCAGTCCGGCGTACTCGGGCAACGGACCATCATGGAAGTTGATGGCGGCGATGCGGGCCAGTGCAAGCACTTCGGAAGGCAAGACCGACAGGTTGGTGACACTCAGGACGTAATCAAGCGGTTGCAGGTCCGTTGCAGTACACAGGAGGTTCGCATCGTCCACTACATGTACGCCACGGTGCATCGCCCAGCGCCGGATCGCCGGGCGCGTACTGACCACGGCCATAACCGCATGTCCGGCCTGCTTCAGAGTTTCAGCACATTGGACAAGCAACGACTCGTCGCCGATCAGGACACAACGTTTGGTGTTCGACATGAAGACTTTCCGGGTGGGCGGGTAGACCCCAAGGGGATGAACCACGCGGAGATTCTCCGCGACGCACGTAGGTGGAACACCCCCCCAGATAGGGGCGCAGGAATCCCGCCGTGGCGCTGAACGGGCCGCGAGAATGCCGTCACTCTTCGACGACATCGCCCCACTGGCATGCCCCTCCTCTACCCGGCCTATCCGGCGATCGCCCGACTCAGACGAAAACTTGGCTTCGACAAAAGTCTCGAACACGCCGCCACCCGGACGTGGGTCTTGCAGCCCGCGGAGACGAGGGTCGAGCGTCCAGCCCTCTATGACACCCGCGAGCTCGATAGGGTGACAGCCTGTCAGGACGACACCAGCATGAGCGCTGAGCTCGAGCGGCTACGCGGGGGCCCCAGGCATCACGGGGCCACGGTCGCCCACCTGATCCCGGATGTCTATCTCCTGGAGGGTCACCTGTTCCGGCGTGATGCGCTTCGAGAACTGTCAAGAACCCCCCTTCCTTGGATCTCGGGGCCGATCCGGGAGGAACGCGGGGAGGCCAGTCTTGCCGCCTCCCGCTATGGCGTCCGTTACTTCGGGCACTGGATGACAGACGACTTGCCGACACTCAAGCTGGCGACGGATCACGCCCCTCCGATTTCCCCGAGGGTTGCATTGACGCGGCACCAGACCGAGTACCTGACGCTTACCGGTCTGGAGTACGAGATGCTGCCGAATGCCTATCTCAAGCAGCTCATCGTGTTCGATGACATCGCGCAGAATCGGCTGAAGGCGCTCCGTTACGCGGCGCTCAGAGAGCGATTCCAGGCGATAACCTCAACGCTCACGGAAGAACCGACGCCTGGCGTCGTGCTGCTACGCCGAAACACGGGGCATCAGCGTGTTCTCACGAACGAAGACCAGGTCGCTGCAGCCTTGAGGGCGAGAGGCTTCCGGTCGCTGTGTCCTGAAGAGCATTCAGTCAGCGAGATTCTCGCGGCGTGCCGCGGTGCGCGCGTCGCGGTGGGCGTGGAGGGCAGTCATCTCGCCCATGCAATCTATACCTTGGCGCCCGGAGGATCGCTGGTGGTGCTTCAGCCACCGCAACGTTTCAACAACGTCTTCAAGGACATCTGCGATGCGGCTGAGTTGTCCTACGCAATGACTGTGGGACACCCCGACGGCGACGGTTTCAGGGTCAACATCGATGCACTTCTGAGATTGGTCGACCGGATGAGGTAAGGCGCTGCACGCCCAGCGCGAAGCCTGTTACGGTTGGTTTCGCAATTGAGCAGCGCCCTTCAAGGTTGCCCCCCCGTTTGGGGGATACCATCGACGGAAAGTTCTTCAGAGTCCGGATTGCCCTACGGGGGCACAAGACTCTGCAGCGGCTATCGGTGACTGGAGTCCTCCTCTTGAATTTCCAAGCCCATCGTCTTGCACGTCGTTGCGGGATCGTCATTTACGGCGCAGTTCTTGCGGCCTGCGGTGGATCCAACCCTGCGATCCAAGATTCAGAGGTTCACCCGAACAATCCACCGGCTCCTGCACCGGCCCCGGCCCCGGCACCTGCACCCGCACCTGCACCCGCTCCTGCACCTGCACCCGCACCCGCACCTGCACCTGCACCTGCACCTGCACCTGCACCTGCACCTGCACCTGCACCTGCACCTGCACCTGCACCCGCACCCGCTCCCGCACCCGCACCCGCACCCGCTCCGGACTCCGTCACCACCCGTGCAAGCCTGCAAGCGACCCGCACCAGCGGTACCGCCCCCCTACCCGCACCCGCACCCGCACCCGCTCCGGACTCCGTCACCACCCGTGCAAGCCTGCAAGCGACCCGCACCAGCGGTACCGCCCCCCTGGCCGTGCTGTTCGACGCCACAGGCACCACCTCCAGCCTGTCCGGCACCGACACCTTCCGCCAGATCTCCTACTCCTTCGACTTCGGCGACAACCGCGGTGAGTCGTGGGCCTTCTCCGGGCAACCCAAAAACATCCAGGTCGGCGGACCCTTGGCCGCCCATGTCTTTGATCTGCCCGGCACCTACACCGTGCGCGTCACCACCACCGACGCCGCGGGCACTCGCTCCCAGGCCAGCGTCACCATCACGGTGCACAACCCCGACTCGGTCTACGCCGGCACCCAGACCCTGTGTGTCTCACCTTCGGCCAACTACACCGGTTGCCCGGCCGGCGCCGCACAGAGCACGTCCCTGCCCAGCAGCTACAGCGGCCGTCGCGTCCTGCTGCGCCGCGGCGAGTCCTTCGGCTCGATCAACATGGGACACGCCACCTCCAACGCCATCGTCGCAACCTATGGCTCGGGTGCCAAGCCACGCGTGACCTCGGTGCGCATCGGCGAAGGTCGCCCCAGCAGCGCCATCTTCCCCGACGACGTCACCGTCATGGATCTGAACGTCTCCAACGGCATCGTCCAGGGCAGTTCGGCCTCTCGCCTGCTGCTGTACCGCAACGACCTGGCTGACAGCGGCTCCACCGACAACCAGATCACCGTCGGCAGCGCCCTGGAGTACTGGGCCGGCAGCGACCCCTATCGCACCGTGGCCACCAACCAGTTCTTCAACCCGCGTGAGATCTTCGTCGTCGAGAACCGTGTGATCGGCAGTTCCACCAACCTGCCCCACATGAACTTCCAGGGCTCCGTCTCCCGCCTGGCCCTGCTGGGCAACGAAATGGGAACGGCCAACCAGCACACGGCCCGGCTGTACCGCCTGCACAAGAGCGTGATCGCCCACAATGCCCTGCGCGGTCGGTCGTCCGATGGCATCCGCCACGCCCTCAAGCTGCACTCCGGTGGCCTGTCCGCCTACGCCGACAACTACGCCTCCTCCGGCAGCAGCTGGGCCACCCGCTATGTCGTCATCGCCAACAACATCTTTGGCGACGCTGCCGACAACAACCAGTGGACCGTGGCCGTCACTCCCCAGAACGGGCAATCCGTCGAGGGCATCGAAGACGTCATCGTCGAGAACAACCGCTATGTGCGTGGCTCGCGTACCGTCACCGACCTGAACATCACCGGACGGCGGATCGCCTATCGCGGCAACATCAGCGCCACCAGCTCTTCGGCAGCTTCGGTCAGCACCGGCGCCCACGGCGGCGCACTCCCCGCCGACTGGCAAGGACCTTACTACTCACAGTAAGACGCG
>NZ_PSNX01000014.1 GCF_002930615.1 Caldimonas caldifontis
CAGCGAATTGCTCGGGCGTGATTTCCATGCCCCCAAGTGTCCAATGCCCCGACCATCATCGCAATTAGTGTGAACACGCCCTAGACGCGGTGATCCGCCTCATGGCCGATGCCATCGACGCCAAGAGCCCCTACACCGGCGGCCACTGCGAGCGCGTGCCGCAGCTGGCCACCCTGCTGGCCGATCGCATGATGGCCGACACGAGCGGGCCCTATGCCAGCTTCTCGATGACCGCGGACGAACGCTACGAGTTTCACCTCGGAGCCTGGCTGCACGACTGCGGCAAGGTCACCAGCCCCGAGCACATCGTTGACAAGGCCACCAAGCTCGAGACGATCTACAACCGCCTGCATGAGATCCGCATGCGCTTCGAAGTGCTGTGGCGCGACGCCGAGATCGAGCACCTCCAGCGTCTGGCCCGCGGCGAGGCGGCTGAGCCCTCGAAGCGCCTGCGCGACGAACGCCAGCGCGGCCTGCAGGACGATTTCGCCTTCATCGCCCAGTGCAACATCGGGGGCGAATTCATGGCCGATGACGCCATCGAGCGACTGCATGGCATTGGCCGCCAGACCTGGTTGCGGCACTTCGACAACCGCATCGGCGTGTCGGCCGAGGAACTCGAACGCCTGCGCCACACCGCTCCCGAGGCGCCCCCGCTGCCCGTGGCCGAGCCGCTGCTGGCGGACCGGGCCGAGCACCTCGTGCCCTGGACCGGCCCACGACCACCGGTCGAAAAGCACGATCCGGCCAACCGCTACGGCTTCGACATGGTCCTGCCCGCGCACAAGCAGCACCTCGGCGAATTGCACAACCTCAGCATCCGCCGCGGCACCCTCACCGACGAGGACCGCTTCCGCATCAACGACCACATCGTGCAGACCTACATCATGCTCAAGGGCCTGCCCTGGCCGCGACACCTGGCGCGTGTGCCGGAGATCGCCGCCACTCACCACGAAAAGCTGAACGGTCAGGGCTACCCGCGCCGCCTGGCGGCCCCCCAGCTCACCGTGGTCGACCGCATCATGGCGCTGGCCGACATCTTCGAAGCCCTCACCGCCGGCGACCGCCCCTACAAGGCCGCCAAGACCCTGTCGGAATCCTTGCGCATCATGGCCTTCATGTGCAAGGACCAGCACCTCGACACCGACCTCTTCCGCTACTTCCTGCGCAGCGGCGTCTGGCGCGACTTTGCACAGCGCCACATGCAGCCCGCACAGATCGACGCGGTGGACATCGCGGCGATCGAGCGTCTCCTCCCTGAAGGATCCATCGCCCGGGCTTCTGTCACCGGAGCCTGAGTCTGCAGGTTAGGGGGTTTTCGTTCATTGCATCATCCTGTCGGGATGGCGAAAGACCGCAGCCAGGGATCGAGGTGGGCGATATCAAAGGTGCCCGACTCGAACATCTGCATCATCTCCGCATGGATCTGCATCGGCACACGCCGCAAGCGCCAGCCATTGATGCGCAGGAACACATCGGCAGCCGCAAAGGCTATGCGCTTGTTGCCATCCACAAACGGATGGTTGATCGCAAGGCTTTCCATCAGGGCCGCCGCCTCGGCCACGATGTCATCGTAGTAGCCGGTCTGTGGTCGGAACAGTGCGGCCTCCAGTGCCCCGGGATCGCGTACGCCGGGCGCGCCGCCAAACCTTTGCATCAGCACCGTGTGCATGCCGAGCACATCGGCCACGGTCAGGTGATCGTGAGCCACGGGTTACTTGGCCAACTCTCGGTAGAGGCTGTCGAACTCATCCAGGCTGGATGCGAACGAGGCCATCACGTGCCGGCGGGGACGCTCCTTTTGCTGCCGGTCGATGTAGTCGCGCAGGGCGTCATCGAGCACCGCCTGGAACTGGCGGCCTTGGCTTTCTGCGATCTGGCGCAGCGCTGCCAATACATCAGGCGCGGCCTGGGAAGAAAACTTTTCACGGACAACAGTCGTCATGGCCACCTCCATCAGGATGCATCATGACATTTCATGATAGAGCAAGATGGAGATGTTTGCCACCGCCTGAACTGCGTTCGACGCCTGATCGCTGGCCATGTCTGGCGATGAACCAGCGCACACAAGTTGTTGATTTTTCTGAATTTTTGTCAGATGACCACCCGCAGCGCAGGTGGCTGCACCCCCGCGTGGCGCGGGGATCGCACGCAAGAAAAAGGGCCCGGAGACTATCCAGGCCCTTGATGTTGGTGGCGGAACACGGAACCGAACCCGCGTCCGTTTGCCGAGCCAGATCGTAACGCCTCGGCCTTGAGGACGTGATTTCGATCGGTTGGGTGTGATCAGCTGCCCGATGAATGCGACGCTACCGTCTCGCCGGACAGCGCAGCAGTCGTGAGTTCCGCCAGCCCTTCACGCAGCGCCTGGCCTGCGCCGGGTGGGAGCTGGGCCTCCAACAGGGCGTGACTCTGGCGCCAGATCCCGACAGCTTCTCGCATCAACGCCACGCCCGAAGACGAGATGCGCAGCCGCTTCGAGCGGCCATCTATCGGGTCGCGTTCCATTGTGATGAGCCCACGTCGCTCCAGCACCTTCGCGGCCGCGCTCAGCGTCGAGGGCTCCATCGCCAGGAACTCGGCCAGTTGCCCCATCGGCGGCGGATCGGGCTGGTTCAGTGCCATCAGCAGCGAGAACTGACCGTTGGTCAGCCCCGTCGGCTTGAGCGCCTGGTCGAAGTGCCGCGCCAGCCGGCGCGCCGCGCGTTGCGCGGCCAGGCACAGGCAGGTGTCGCGCACGTGAAGCACCGTCTCGCGCGGCAGCAGCTTGACAGTTCCCTTTTTTGCCACAATAGTTTGATATCGAAGTTTAGTGATGACTTTACTCTGTCCGAAAGGTGCCATCAATGACCTCACCCAACCCGATGCAGGGCGTGCTGCCTTACCTCTTCATGGCCGGCCGCACGGCCGAGGCCATGGACTTCTACGCACGCGCGTTCGGTGCCGAAGACATCGGCCGCATGCCCTTCGACGACGGAACCGTACGCCTGATGCACGGACAGGTGCTGATCAACGGCGGTGCACTGATGATGACCGACAACGGCATGAACCCAGGCGGCGCGGACAACGCGCACATCGAGACCAACTTCGGGCATCTGCAGCTGGTGGTCGATGATGGTCGCAGGTGGTGGGAACGTGCCACGGCTGCCGGCTGCACCGTGCTTGCGCCCTACGAGCGCCAACCGTGGGGCGATGACTGGGGGCTGCTGCAGGATCCCTTCGGAATCAGGTGGGGAATCATGCAGGACGGCTCGGTTGAACCGCGGACGACCTGAGGAGTCCGCGTAAACCCATTGCGTCCCGTGTCAGAAGGGGCACGGCGGATCGATCACTCACTGAAGAGGAGAGAACCTGTGATCCCCAAGAACACCATCTGCGTCTGGTACGACACTGAAGCTGAAGCCGCAGCGCGTTTCTATGCCTCGGTCTTCCCCGACAGCGAAGTGCAGCAGGTGATCCGTTCACCGATGGACAACCCCAGCAACAAGGCGGGCGAGGTGCTGGTGGTGCGCTTCACGGTCTGCGGCATCCCCTGCATCGGGCTCAATGGCGGGCCGATCTTTCCGCACACCGAGGCGTTCTCGTTCCAGATCGCCACCGATACGCAAGAGGAAACCGATCGCTACTGGAACGCCATCGTTGGCAACGGTGGGCAGGAAAGCGAATGCGGCTGGTGCAAGGACCGATGGGGCGTGAACTGGCAGATCACCCCGCGCACCCTGACCGAGGCACTGGCCGCCGGTGGCGCGGAGGCCGAGCGCGCCTTCGCGGCAATGATGACCATGCGCAAGATCGATTTGGCGGCGATCGATGCCGCGAGGCGGGGGTGATCAATGACCAAGTTTCTGATCGCGTTTCCGGCGGCGGCTATGGTGGTGCCTGCGGAAGAAATGGCCGCAGTCGATTGCGATGCGCATGCCGTGATCGCCCAGACCAAGGCCGAAGGCGTTTATGTGTTCGCAGCCCGGATCGATGGCGGCTTGCCGCCGGTGCGGGTTTCAGCCGACGGCACGGTCACGCAGGGCGGCTACCCAGCGGCGCGCCCGCTCGACGGTGGATTCGCGGTGCTCGAGCGTCCATCGCATGAAGCCGCCCTGTCCTGGGCGGCGCGTTTTGCTCGGGCATGCCGCTGCGACCAGGAAGTGCGGGCCTTCGGGTTCGATCCGCAGTCCTGATCTAGGTGAGTTGCGAGCTGACTTCCGGGCGATGTGTGAGCAAAACGATGGCGGCCCTGTCTTCACGTCTGAAGTCGATCCTCGATGCGCTGCCCCTTCGCCCCGGCTTGCGCGTGCTCGAGGTTGGCTGCGGCCCTGGCGCGCTCGCCCGTGCGATCGCGGCGCGGGTTGCGCCGGTCGGACACGTGCTCGGCCTCGACCGTTCGGAACGTGCCATCGCTCAGGCCATTGCCGGCTCTGCCGCGGAACTTGCTGCCGGTATGGTGTCATTTCGGCGAGGGGCGATCGAGGAGTTCGCGCTGGCTGCTGGCGAAGCGCCGTTCGACCTGATCATTGCCGTCCGAGTCGGCGCGCTGGACGGCCGCCACCCCGATGCGCAAGCCCAGGCTTGGCCACGCATTCGTGCCGCTCTCGCCCCGGGCGGCTGCATTTTCGTGGATGGGGTCGAACTCACGCACGCTGCCATCCCCGACGCCGCATCTCGATAGTCGGAGTGCCGGCGAAGCGCCTGGCAAATGAACGGGAAGATCCAGACGCATAACCATCGATCACTTTGGAGTCACACATGGCCCTCTCGACCCCTCCGATCGCACGCGCGACCATGCTCATTCGCCGGCCGGTGGCCGAAGTCTTCAATGCCTTCGTCGATCCGGCCGTCACCACCAGGTTCTGGTTCTCGCGCGCCAGCGGCCGCCTCGAGCCCGGTACTACCGTGACCTGGTACTGGGATCACTACGGCGTCTCGGGCGAGGTGACCGTCACGGCGCTGGAGCCCAACCGCCGCCTTGCCATCGCATGGCCGACGCCGGTGGAGTGGACCTTCACGCCCCGAGAGGATGGCACCTTCGTGTCCATCGTCGCCTCGGGCTTCACCGGCACGGACGATGAACAGGTGGCACAGGCGCTGGATTCAACCGAGGGGTTCAACCTCGTCATCTCCGCCTGCAAGGCCTGGCTGGAGCATGGCATCGAGCTGCGGCTGGTCACTGACAAACACCCAGACGAAATGCCTGGCGGCGAATGATCAATACGGCTCGGTGACGGCGCGCACAACCCTTGCGCTCACCCCCGGCGCACGTTACGCAATGACCTCGAGGGGCGACTGCGCGCCAACGACATCGAACGCCTGGTGCTTGAGCTGCGTCCCGAGCCGGCCGAACAACAAGCGGAGGCCATCGCATGAGCGACATTCACATCCAGAAAATCGGTGAACCGGACATCCTTCAGACGAGCGATGGCAGACTGACACTGTCCGTGCCGATCCAGATCAAGCGTCGCAGTGGCCGCGAGCTGGTCCCCTTGCCAAATGGCGAAACCGCCCCGGTCAGGCCGTGGGACGTTGCACCGACCTCCATTCAATTGGCGCTTGCCAGGGGGCACCGCTGGCTGGCGATGCTGGAATCGGGGGAAGCGAAGTCTTTGAAGGAGATCGCCGCACGGGAAGGCATCGACAACAGCTATGTCAGCCGGATGGTGAATCTGACCACGCTAGCCCCCGATATCGTGGCGGCCATCCTGGACGGCGCACTGCCGAACCACATCGCGTTGTTCGATCTGGCGGTTGATCCGCCGGCACTGTGGGATGAGCAGCGAGCACGGGTCGGGCTTTGACCCGTTTCACCCCACCACTGATGACCAGGGTCCACCAGCGGGCCAGTGTTGCGGGTAGTCGGCTTCAGCGTTCGCTGCCGCGATGACTGGAAGCAGGAAATCTCGAAGCGATGCCACGACGTCCTCCAGACGCAGCGCTTCGAGTCTGTTTTTTCCCAGAAACGCCTGCCACTGCGTCTGCTTTTGCGCGTCCTGAGCAAAAGCGTCGGTAAGCCCCAAGGGTGCATCCGAGGCCAACTTCGTTTTCCGGCGATCGAAGGTTGCCTGGATGGCGCGGCGTAGAGTGTCGCCGTCAAATTCGGTGTGCCGCGACAAGATCCAAAGGTCGAAGTAATCCTTCATCCGGCTGTTGGCTATACCCAACGAGGCCAACGCCTCCAGCTTTTCTGCCACCACGGTGTAGCGCGGATAGACGCGCAGTCTCGGCGCCGCGAACTCCGACAGCATCACGGGGTACTGGACATCTTCCGGCCCTGGTGTGACGGCATCGCCGAAACCGATGTCGACCTGAATCGGGCAGCGTGCTCCATCGATCAGTCCGAGCAAGGTGACGCGCACGCCGGCGTAGTTGGCCTCCTTGCGGATCTCCGCCGCTTGAACGGTGTCCGGTCGAAACGTAACACCGTCGTCAGTCTCCATCGCGCAGATGTCCTTGAAGACGGCCTCCAGGTGCGGCAACTCGGCCGAACCAAAACCCAGAAAATCCGCATCCCGCGTCGGCCGGTGCGGGATGTCGAACCACAAGTCGAACAGCAGCGCGCCTTCCAGCAGGAACTGGTCAGCATGGGGCGAGATGCTGAGTCGGTACAGCAGCCGCTCAAGGGCGTAGCGGGTCAAGACCAGATTGAAGTCTTGTCGGGTCTCGCGGGCACGGGTGAGCAGACGAGCCCGCACCGAAGCGGCCGTGTTGCGCTGGTTCATGACAGGCTTTCCATGTAGGGGCGCATCACATTGGCCACTCGGCACAGCGCGGCATAGCGCCAGAGTTCGTCCATGCTCACGCGCTTGGCTCGCCAGGCTTCCTGCAGGGCTTCCATCGCGACATCGAGGCCGATCTTGTTGCGGAACTTGAAGCAGTCGGCCACGGTGCGGGCGACGTTGGTCACGCGCACGGTCACGCCATCGATCTGGTGCTCTTCAATCCCATCGGTCAGCGCAGCACCGGAGAAGCGCACGATGCGCAGCGGCGGATAGTCCATCTTCGGCGCACGCGCCTTGTTGGGAATGGCGAGCCAGACCTCGAATGGCGACTGCGTGGTGAGGTCGTGCACCCGCAGTGCTGACAGCAGGCAGACGATGGCTTGCGGATGTTTGCGGGCCACCTCGGCCAGCGTGCCATGCTCGGATACGCTGCGATCGGGACAGGCATACAGACCGCGACCCACTCGAACAAGCAGGCCCCGCCGAACCAGCCGAGTGAGGGCGACACTGGGCAGTCCCAGCGCATCAAGATCGCGCGGGCGTATCAGGCCGTGCTGGGCGGCGAGATCCAGAATGGTCTGATGCGTAGTTTCCATGCCGCCATGGTGTTGCATTACGTCGGTAGTTGTCAATTTTTACCGACAAAACACAACACAAGCGGTTTCCTTTGCTATCCGATGCCGCAATCCAACCGCTTGATTCGTCCGTGCGTAACCCTTTGATCTCTATAGCGCTGACTTGTGACCTTTGCGGACTTCGGGCCGGTTTCAGGGAGCGAGGAATGGCCAGGAGAGCGTGAAATGTGGACCAGAACGGGCTGGAAGGCTGACCGGCGAAGTCCGCAGGCTTCCGCAGGAACCCCCAAGAACACGCGGGAACCGGCGCGATCGGGCAAGAAAAAAACCCCAACCGAGAACGGTTGGGGTTTCGTTATTGGTGGCGGGTGGTTGTCGGACGCAAACCGCGCCCTTTGAGCTTACGAGTCATGCCGAGGGCATCCGCGGACTTGCGCGTAGAGGGCCGACGGATGCCCTCCCATCAAGGCCGGAGGGGCGGCCACAGATGAGCGGTGTGCACCAGAGCCAGGACACACATGGCAGCGTGCGGGTTGTCCTGGGCGATGAAGTCGACGATGTCGGCGCGGTCCTGCTCGGCGGCGAGGGTCCACAGAACCCTCATGCGTCAGTGCCGCCGGCCTCGGCCCGCAGCGCGGCGCGGCGGGCGGCAAAGCGCGCTTGGACGTCGGCGTTGCTCACAACCAGGCCGGAGGCGATTTGCGCGCGCGCCGTCTCGACCTTGGCGCGCAGGAGGGCGTTGTACTCGCGGGCCTGCCGTTGACGCTCGACGAACTCGCGCATCAGATCCCGAACGATCTGTGACGCCGGGCGGTGGCTGGCCTCGGCCTCGGCCATGAAGGCCTCGCGCAGTTCAGGCTCCAGCTTCATGGTGAACACGGCTTCTTTGGGCATGACCGGCTCCTGGAGGGATGATGATGACGAAGGATAGACAACATCGGTACGAGCTAGCACGCAACCCCGGTCAACCGGGGCCGGGCCGCTCGGCTCGATTCAAGCCCGTTGACTGCCCACTAAGCGCCCAGGAGCCGGCGCGCCAGCACCGACTGCATGTCCCGGCGGCCATCGACGATCAGGTAGATCACGACCCGGCTGTCCAGGACGCGATAGATCACCCGGTAGGGCTTGAACGCCGTCTGGCGGTAGTCCTTGATGCCCAGCGCGACGAGTTCCCTGGGGTAGCTGCCACGCTCGGGGAACTGGGCGAGCCCGTCCACGACTTCCATCAAGCGGTCGAGAACGTGGTTGGCGTTGGCCACATTGTCGAACTCGGCGATGTGGTCGTAGAGCGCCTCCAAGTCCTGCTCTGCACCTTCGGTCAGCAGGACCTCGTAACGCGTCGGCCTGCCGACCATCAGGCCGTGGCCCGCTTCGCGCGCAGGCGCGCCACGACATCGGCGACCGGCTTGACGCGACCGGCCCCCACGTCCTGCTGCCCCAGCGCCAGGATCTTCAGCAGGGCCAAAGTCTCTTGCGTTTCCTCGAAGGACGCAACGTCCTGCAGCACGGCCTTGGCTTCGCCGTTCTGAGTGATGACCAGGGGCTCGCGCTGTTCGGCAAGCCGGGTGAGCACCTCGGCGGCGTTGGCCTTCAGGTAGCTGATGGGCTTGACTTGGGATGAGTAGCGCATGGTCGTTTTGTTGCGATCGACAAGACCGAATATAGTCTTTTAACGGTCCTTGCGCAATCTGTGCCCGTGTGTATGCGATCGGGAAGTTCAACCAACGGCGTTCAAGGCACCCTACGGCATACAGGCGATCCACAATGCCGCCCTGTGCTCCAAGGGCAAAGTCACTTCAATGCCCAAGCAAACATGGGCTACACCAGCCGAAAGTGCGCTTCCAGCGCTGTAACAAGCTTTTCCTTGAGATCTAGCGTGTCGTCGAAGCGCACTTGCTGCCAGTGGCGCAGGTTGAATCCGATGGCAGCGTCGCTCTGTATCTGCTTGTTGTCCGCTAACAGGATGAAGTTATCCTGCTCTGCAGTGCGGCCCTGGTTCAGGCCCATCAGGAAGCCGACCTCGTGGTACACGTTCTTGTTGCCCTGCGTCAGGTCGGCGATCAGCAAGCCGCAGCCGTTGACAACCTTCAGAATCTCGTCGGCGATGGTGTAACTGTGGCCCTTGTTCACGTGGTCGATGCGCACAGGGGTCAGGGCCAGATCGGCCTGGAGCCCGTGCTTGGCATTGACCGCATCGATGGCTTCCTTGATGGCCTTGTAGACCGGCTCCTCACCGGCCGGCGTGCCGAACTGCATCGAGACGAACACCTCGCGGCTGCGTGCCGAGAGCACGCTCTCGAACACATCCACCAGGCTGGCGGCATCCACCGCCTGGGTGCGCCCCAGGTGGTAGTGGTAGCCCAGGCCGCGCGTGGTGGTGGCCGGGCTCAGGCGGTCGATGCGGTTGGCCTCGATCCAGCGGGCAAAAGCCGGTAGCTGGCGCCCCTGGTTCTTGAGCGCGAAATAGACGAAGGCGGTCAGCACGCCATGACAACCGGCACCGCGCAGGGCGTGGCAGTCCGGCTTGGCATAGTGCGTGTTGACGTCGATCAGGGCCCCCCGAATGCGCCCCACTTCGCCCTGCAAGCCCTGGGCATCGGCCTGGCTGGCCACCAGCTGCTTGGCCTGGAGAAACTGCGCCAGCGCAAGGGCCAGCGTGTGCCGGTTCTTGAAATGCTCCGACAACCCGCCCAGAAAATCGGTATTGAACTGCGGCAGCAGGTGCCGCGCCAGCCAATAGGCCGGGCCGAAGCTCGGTTTGGTGAGCAGCTCCTCGTCGGTGAACAGCGCGCCCTCGCCCGCCTGCAAAATGAGCCGGAGATTCTCCTCGGAGGTCAGCGGGATCTGCTTGGCGTTGATGTTGTGGAACACGACCTTCTCGAAGCGCTGCTTCTCGGTGGGGTCTTCGTGCAGCACCACGCAAAACGGTGTCTCCAGCTGATAGGTGGCATCACCCGGTTTGAGGTCGCGCGCCGCGCTCAGGCGATGGTTGCCGTCGATGCGAAAAAGCCGCAAGCCGTCCTCTCGCGTCAACTGATCTTCGGGGATTTCCAGATAAGCCAGCGTGGGCGCTGCGTTGCCGCCCACGATCTCCAGACCCTTGGGCAATTTGGTTTTGAGCACCCGCACCGACAGGCCATCGACATTGGACTTGAAGGCTTTGCCGGCGTGCAGGTCGGCCAGGGGCTGCACGGACTTGCCGCGAGCCTTGTCGAAATTGAAGCTCAAGGACGCCGACAGCACCACCTCGGGGAAAAACAGAAATTGCCGGTCGGCCAGGAACTGCTTGATCTCGCTGCGGTGAGTCTCGATGAGGTTGCGCTGATAAGCCGCATCAAAACGCGAGCAACGCGCCAGCTCGCCCAGCGGCGCCACGCCGCGGATGACGGTAAAGCCACCCAGCGAGGTGTGCAGAAGGCCCGAAAGCATCATGGGTGCACTCCTTGCAAGAGTTGTTGTTCGAAGCGTTCGCGGGCGTTGCGCCAGACAATTTCGGCGTGGGCGTGCAAACGCAGCGCTTGCGCCTGTCGGGATGCCACCTCATCCACGATGGTTTGCTGTGTTGAGGGATCGGCCAGCGGTATCAGCAGATTGACCACGTCTTCATTGGCCAGCCTGGGATGGGTGTTGCCGGTCATCATGTGCTTGGTCTGCGCCACGATGAGTTTCGTGCGCAGCACCACGGCTAGATATGCCGGCAGCAACTTGCTGCCGTCGCGCACCCGCATCACGTGAAACTCGGTCGAGCACACACCGCCAAAAGTGGCTAACCAAACCTTGTTCAAGTACGGGCGCAGGCGGCCATACAGCACGTCGTCGGCTTGGAAGGCAAAGCATGCGCCGGTCGCAGTTTCCGCCGCTTCGGTCAATTGCCCGGTGTGACTGGCCACTGAAGCCAGGCCGATATAGCGCGCCGTCCCTGGGCTGGCAACCAACAGCCGCTCGAAGTTCACGAGTGCGCCAAGCGGTGCGTGCGGCAGTGACTGGATGGACCGGAGCGCCAACGTTCGTTCAGGGTGAAAGTAGTCGGCCGAAATGGATGCGCCGCGCCGGGCATCACCCAGGCGTATGGCGTAGCCCACGTGCGCCGGCCCCAGCCTCGGCGCAGCGGGCAATCTCAGTGCGGATTGAACGAGATCGTCAACCGAGGCGAGCAAGTCTTCGGCCTGCTGCAGCGCCTGGTCGCGCTCGGCGCGGGCGGCGTCGAGTTCGGCGACGAGGCGGCATTGCACATTGAGCGGCGGGAGGGGGATTTCGAGCTGTTCAAGAAATGAGGCGGGTACGCGTTGATGCCCCGATGATCCCGTGAATGCCGCTTGTGCCGCGTAGAGCAGCCTGGGCATGGAGAGCACGGCCCAAAGAAACCGTGGAAGTGCTCTTTCCCCCGCACGAATGACATGAAACTCAGTCGAGCCAAACCCAACGCCATTTTTCAGTCCACACACGACGGCAGATTTTCCGTTCTGCATGCAGGGGGTGATCTTTGCCCAGAGAAGGTCGTTATCCCGGAAGCAGCTGTATCCCTTTCGCACATCGGCAAGCGTGCGCACGGCGTGAGTAAAAGTATTTGTTCGCTCTGCAACCGACTCCATAGGTATGAAAGAAACAGGATCATCCCCAGTCAGGCCGTCTAAATCCGTTTTTGGATTGATCACAGATACCGCTGGGTCGCCCAGCCGAACCGGAGGCCAGCAGGATGTGCGCAATTCATCCCTCAGCTGCTGTAAGGCAACCGTCTGAGGGCTAACGGACAAAGCGCGATCTGCCACATCCCCCCGCCGCACCGCAAAGCAAATCGCTTGCCCTGCAGGGACGGGGGTCAGACGAAAAAAGGTTCGGGGTTGGCTTTGAACGCCGCGTACTGGCCGAGCAAGCCGCTACCAGCGACCACCTCGCGGTGGCGCTCGCTCCAGTGGCCGGGCTTCTTGCCTTCGCCAGGCACCCAGTCGAGGCGAACCTCCCAGTCGAACAGGTCGCAGCGCTGGCGTTCCACGCGGGTCTGCTGCGGCACTTCTTCCAGCACCTCCACCTGGTAGGTGGTGCGGCCGGTGGCGTCGTAGCCAATGTTCTCGGCCATGGCCATGAAGATGGCTTCATCGTCATGGGCCGGTTCGCTGGGCTGGCGCTTCTCCAGGAACACGACGCTGGATTTGACGCCTGCGCCGAAGTGCGCAAAGGCAAACTGCGGCAAGCTCACCACCGCCAGCACCTTGAAGCGCTCGAGCAGCCAGTCGCGCACGCCTTGCAGGCTGGCGTTGGTGAGCAAGCCATCAGGTAGCACCACGGCGGCCTGACCGCCGGGCTTGAGCAGTTGCCAGATGCGTTCGCAGTAGATGACCTCGGTCTTGACGCTGGCGCGCTGCTTGACGGCTTTCTTGCCTTTGCTCGGGTCGCTGTCTTCGAACGCGCTTTCGTCCTGCTCGGTTTGGCTTTTCCCGACGTAGCGCGAGAGCTCGTAGCTCTTGAGGTAGGCGTGCAGTTCTTCCTTGATGACCGCGCCAAACGGCGGGTTGGTGGGTATTTTGGAAAAGCCCTTGCGCTCGTCGCGGCGCACCACCTCTTCGATGCGGCCGGTCTCGGGGTTGAACTCGCTTTCGCGGTAGATGCCCATGACTTTGGCAAAGGCCGCGTTCTTCAGGGCGATGGCGCCAAGCGGTTCCAGCGCGTCGTGGCCGATGACGTTGGTGTGCCCGTCGTCGTGCACGATCATGTTCATCTTGGCCACGCGGGCGATTTCTTCGTTGATCTCGATGCCAAAGAGGCGCTTTTCGGCGAAGCTGTGCCAGTAGTTGAAGTGCTCGCGGCTGTCCTCGTCGTAGTACTGGCTGGCCTGCTTACGCACATGGTCGAGCGCGTGCAACAAGAACCCGCCGGAGCCGCACGCCGGGTCCATCACGTCGTCGTCGGCCTTGATGTCGAGCATCTGAATGGCAAAGGCGATGATATTGCGCGGCGTGAAGTACTGGCCGAAGTCGCCTTTGAAAAAGCCGTCCATGAACTGCTCGAAGGCCACGCCCTTGGTGTCTAGGTCGGTGGCCGTCAGGTTCACGCCCTCTAAGTGCAGCACGACGTTTTTGAGGGTGACGTCGTCGATCTTGATGTCTTCGTTGAAGACATCGGGCTCTTTCTGCCGTTCGATGGCATACAAGGCTTTGATGCGTTCGGCCAGTCGCTTGGGCGTCTCGAAGGTTTTGACCTGGAAGGCGTAGGGCTCGCCCTTCTTGCGTGGCGTTTTCTCGTCTCGGGTTTTGAGGAAGATGAGCTTGGTCAGTTCGCCAAAAGCCATGGGCGGTGAAAGCCGCCCGCCACCCCATAGGGTTTGGTGGCATTTTCGGATGGTCTTGATGAGGTCATCGCGGCTGACGGCGGCAATGTCTGGTTTGCCTGGTGCCTTGTGGTAGTACTTGTATTCCTCGGGCTTGCCGTATTGCGCAGGCAGGTCGGCAATGATGTTGGCCTCGCGTTCCAGAACGCCGAATTGGTCGGAACAATCAAAAAAGGCTCGCGTTTGCCCGGCGATCACGCCAACATATTCGGCACGAAATTTGTGGGCGTGGCCGTTTCCGAAGGCCTGCTCGATGGCCTGTTTGAACTCGGTGTCGGTGACACCGTCGCGCTTGCATTCGACGACGGCAAAGGGCTTGGTGCGCGCGGCGTCGCGAAAGACCACCAAGTCGGCACGGTCAACCGGGGTGCGGTCGGGCACGGTCACTTCCACGCCGATGCACTCGGGCGCGTAGCCTTTTTCATAAATCAGTTCAGCGTAATACGCGGCGCGGACCTTTTCCTCCGGGTCGGACCATTTTTCCGCGTGGTTGACCGCCACGTAGCGGATTTTTTCGGTCTTGCCACTCGTGATGAGCTGCAGGTGACCATCAGCAATGGCGCGCTGAATGAGTTCAGTAGGTTCCATAATGGTTGCGACCTTCAGTTTTTGTGTTGTCAGGTGCCGGTGCTTTCGTTTTCGCCGCCAGCATATACCGGAGCTGGGGCAGCCTCTTGCTGTGCGGAACCAGGGCGATGCAGTGGCGGCAGCGGTCTGCCGCGCTCCTGCTCATGCGCCGGCTCCAGACGTTTCGCTCGCCGACTGCTCCGCCGCCCCCATCCAGTAGCACAGCAGCGGCGCCGGAACGCGCATGATGCGCGTCGGCACATCGGCATCTTCGGCCAGCGGCAGGCCCTGCATCGGCCCGAAGTCGTCCAGCGCTTTGGTCACTACGTAGCCGCGCGCGATGCGCTTGGCCTGGCACAACTCGATCAGACCCTTGAGTTCACGTGCGCCGGTGTGCTGGGCGCGGTACTTCACCTCGAACGGAATGAGCTCGCCACCCACTTCAGCGACGAGATCGACTTCGTGCTCGCGCTTGCCGCGCCAGTAGGAGAAGCGCACGTTCTGCGCGTAGTAGCGGGCGAACAGGTGCTTGAACACGGCCGTCTCGGTGGCCACGCCCAGCGCCGCCGCATCCTCCAGGATGGCCTTGCCCTTGAGCATCACCGCCGGTGCGATGGCCGCGTCGGCCAAGTAGATCTTGAAGCGCGCGCGCAGCACGTCCTTGCCGTAGCCATAAGGCGCCAGGCGGTAGATCAGGTGGGTGGCCTCCAGCAGCTCGATGAAGTGCTGTGCCGTCGGGCGCTTGACTTCCAGGTTGCTGCACAGGTCCACCATGTCCAGCAGGCCGCCGTCGTGCAGGCACAGGTAGAGGAAGGTGTGTTCCAGGTCCAGCACGCGGCGCACGCCAAAGAGCGCGGTCATGTCGCGCTTCAAGACCTTGTCGATGATGTCCTCGCGCAGCAGGCGCTGCGCCTGCGTGACGCTGTCGACCTGCGCGGTCTGCGGAAAGCCGCCCCGCAGCAGGTATTCGTGAAAGTGGCCGACGTAGTCCTGCCCCAGCTCGGTGGCGCGGTAGAAGTCTGCCGGGGCCCAGTCGAACAGATCGCGCAGGCTGCGCAGCTTGGGCAACTCGGGCAGTTGCAGGCGCTTGATCTGCAGGTACTCGTAGAAGGACAGCGTGGTCAGCCGGATCGTGTGCCAGCGACCGACGCCGGATTCGGGGGCGGCCTCCACCAGCGGCATGGCCGATCCGGTGAAGGCGATGCGCCGGTCCTTGCGGAAGTCGACCTGGTGCTTGACCCACGTTCCCCAGTCCCGGATGAACTGGGCTTCGTCGAGCAGCAGGTATTCCGGCCCCTCGGCGCGCGGCTCGCGCTCGCGCCAGGCGTCGAGCACGGCGTCGATGCCGGCGAGCTTGAGGATCGGGTGGTCGAAGGTGGCATAAAGGATGTTGGCAGCGGGCACGCCGGCGCCCAGCAGCGCCTCCGCAGCCTGCAGCATCAGCGTGGTCTTGCCGATCTGCCGCGCGCCGGAGAGCATCACCGCCCGGGGCGCGGGCGGCGCGGCCAGCCAGGTGTGCAGCTCGCGGAAGGCCGCACGCCGCCATCTGGGCAGATCCGCAATGGACTCACCGCGCCACCAGGGGTTGAACTGGGCGAGGACGGCGACGAGCTCTTCTTTAGAAACTCTCATGCGGAAATTCTACCTGTCATCTGGATTTAGTTAAATCGTAGTTGTATTGTTTTGTCATATCAAGAAGAATTTCTTGTCGTCCGGGCGCTTGGCTTCCGCCCTCCGCAGCGCGTCAATCGCATCGTCGCGATCACCCGGAGATGCCGATGGAAACTTGCCCCAAGCTCACCCCGACCCAGGCCCTGCTGCTGCATGCCGCCGCTCGCCGCGCCGATGGGCGCGTGATCCCACCCGACACCCTGCGCGGCGGCGCGTGGGCCAAGGTGATGACCTCACTGCTGCAGCGTGGCTGGGTCGAGCCGGCAGGCCGTGGCCACGCGCTGACCGACGCCGGCTACGCCGTGGCCGGGCACAAGCGACCCGCACCCGCGGAGGATGGCCAGCCGGTCAACGCGTCTGACGCCCTCCAACTTCTGAAGAGCATCCCACTTCGCCCCGGCAGCAAGCTCGCCGCGCTGGTGGCGGGGCTGGGCCACCCGAATGGGGCCAGGTCAGAGCCCGCCATCATCCAGGCCATCCTGCCGGGCAAGCAGCCGCGCTGCATGAGCCTGCTGTGGCTCCAGCGCAACCCGTTGCCTATCGACTGGGCCGCGCAGCGGGAGATGGTGGCGCGGTTTGATACCTGACCGGGTTATGAGCCCTCGATCACCCGTGCCACATCACCGTGGCAGGCAGTGCACTGGCCCACCAGCAGCAAGTCGCCACCTTTGATGGCGCCGCTGAAATGCGTGATCGCGGTCTCGTGACGGCAGTGGCCGCACCAGACGTTGGACAGCAGCCGCTTGCGGGTGTCGGCAGGGATGGACTCCCAGCGCTGGCGGGCGGGTTTGGTGAAAGTCGGCAGTGATTCGATGGGCATGGTTCAACGGACCCAGCGACGGGCGTCCTTCAAGAGCAGCAACAATTGCTGTTCGCGCAGCGGTGACGCGATGAACCCGAACCGGGTGTAGAACCTCGCCGCTTCTTCATCGATGGGATGGGTCAGCATGGCACGGATGCCGGCCTGCTCGGCAATCAGCATCGTGCGACGAATCGCATCCTGAAGCATCCCGACGCCGATCCCGAGGCCCTGGTGCTCGCGTGACACGGCAAGCCGGGCCAGAATCACCACCGGCACCGGGTACTGTCCCATCCCTTTGCGAATGCGCTCCGGCGCCTCCAGCGTGTCGACCTGGCCCACGGTCAGGCTGAAGTAGCCCGCCACGCGGCCATCGTCCTCGGCAACGACAAAGGTCTTGGCGGAGCCACTGCCCTGCGCCTGGCGGGCGTGGCGCAACAGCCAGTCATTCAGCGCGGGCTTGCCGCAATCAAAACCCTCCAGCCGATGCTGCGCGGCCAGCGGCTCCGGTGCGCGCAACGTCACTTCGTGTCCCAGGGCGCCTTGCGAGCGAAGAGGTCACGCAAGCCGTCGTTAGCCTGCTCGGGGCGCTCCAGCAGATCCATCAGGGCCTGGTACTGGCTGCCCGAAACCATGAACAATCGTTGGTCCAGCAGGGTCTGCTCGGCGGCCAGGCACGCGCTATCGAGGATGAAGTCGGTCAGCGATTTGTGGGCCACCTCGGCGGCACGGCGCAGCACCGCCTCCTGTTCGGGGGTAGCGCGCAGCCCAAGTCGGGCGGAGCGAGCGGAAGGCGACGATGCAACGGCAGTCATGAAAGCACCTCTTTTGTTAGATCAACTGCCGCAATGTTAGTACAAATGACGCACGTCATCTAGTTGTACTGGTGACCGGCGGCCTTGGTTGACGATGAAACGCCGCGCGTAAGCCATTGATTTTGAAGGATCGGGTGCTGCGGCTACCCGCAGGCCAGACAGAGAACAGAGACGGCTCTGGCCGAGAAAGTGGCCGATTTCAGGCGTTTCGGCAGCAGGCCACCCGCAGGACGGATTGCCGGAACCCCGCGTGGCGTGGGAATTTCAGGCAAGAATAAGGGCCCGGAGACTTTCCGGGCCCTGGTGATTGGTGGAGCCGGGGGGAATCGAACCCCCGTCCGCAAGCCATCAACGGACAGTTCTACATGCTTAGCTGGCTGATTTGAGTCTCACGGCAGGGATCGCGCAGCAGCACGCTACCCCCATCGCCAGTCACTGGATCTCATCCTGCGGTGAGTGACCCACCACCGGACCAGCCGATATGAATGACCTCTCAGCCCTTGCGGGCCCGGCCTATCGGCCAACCGTTGAGAGGCTCACCGGTGTTAAGCGGCGAGGGCGAAACGTTCGTCGTTCGCAGTTACTTTGTTCCAGTGGATTTACGAGCGAACTGGTGCTCGGCATGCCCTGTTCCGAATCCGCACCCACGTCGAAACCAGGTCGGCCCCGGGAATCGGGAGTCGGATTGTATGTCGGGGCAAAGCAGACCGCTTCAAGCCCCCTTCAACCCCAACAGCGGCAGCAGATCCAGAGGTCGGGGAACGACATGGTCTGCCGCCCACGATGAGACGTCCGCATGTTCGCCCAGATAGCCATAGGCCGCAGCCACACAGGGCATGCCGGCCGCGCGTGCAGCCTGGATGTCGCGCAGGTCGTCGCCGACGTAAACGGCCTGCGTGGCCGCGGTCAGCAACCGCCGACAGGCTTCGAGCAGCGGTTCCGGGTGCGGCTTGGCATGCGGCGTGGTGTCGCCCGCGATCACCACCGCCGCGCGCTGCGACAGCCCCAAGGCTTCGAGCACCGGGCCTGTGAACCGCATGGCCTTGTTGGTGACCACACCCCAGCGCACCCCCGCGTGCTCCAGGCCGTCGAGCAGTTCAGGCACCCCTTCGAAAAGACGGGACTTCACGTCCAGGGCGGCAGCGTACTCGGCCAGAAATTCCTCGCGCAGGGCGTCGAACTCGGCATCGGCGGGCCCCTTGCCCAACGCCACACCGATCATCCCGCGGGCCCCGGCCGACGCCACCGGCCGCAGGCGATCCACGGACAGTGCCGGCAGCCCGCGTCGCTCGCGCATGCGGTTGGCAGCCCCGGCGAGGTCCGGTGCGGTGTCGGCCAGGGTCCCATCCAGGTCAAACAGCACCACCTGGGGAAGGCTCAGAAAGGCGCTCATGGCTTGCGACACGCGGTCATGTAGTTGACGCTGAGGTTGTCCGAAAGCCAGTACCGACCCGTGAACGGGTTGTACTCGAGCCCTCGACTGGCGCTCGGCTCGAGGTCGGCATCCCGGCACCACTGGGCCAGTTCCCTCGGCCGGATGAAGCGCGCGTATTCATGGGTGCCCCTCGGCAGCAACTTGAGCACGTATTCGGCCCCCACGATCGCAAAAAGAAAGGACTTGGGATTGCGGTTGAGCGTGGAGAAGAAGACCCACCCCCCGGGTTTCACCAGGGTGCTGGCCGAGCGGATCACCGACGCAGGGTCCGGCACGTGCTCGAGCATCTCCATGCAGGTGACGACGTCGAACTGAGCAGGCTGTTCTGCGGCCAGGGCCTCGGCAGAAACCTCCCGGTAGCTCACGTTGGGCGTGCTGGCCTCCAGGGCATGAAGCTGGGCCACCTTGAGGGGCTTGGCGGCCAGGTCGATGCCCAGCACATGGGCGCCTCGCCGCGCCATCGCATCGCTGAGGATGCCCCCTCCACAGCCGATGTCCACCACCCGCTTGCCGCTCAGGCCGGCCAGGGCATCGATCCAGTCCAGGCGCAGGGGATTGATCTGGTGCAGCGGCTTGAACTCACTCTCAGGGTCCCACCACCGGTGGGCGAGCTCGCTGAACTTGGCCAGTTCCTGAGGATCGGCATTGAGGGTGGTCTGTGTCATGGGCGCCATTGTGCACAAGGGCCAGGGGCAAGAAAAAACCCCGCCGAAGCGGGGTTTTGTGCGGGGTGCGCGAAATCAGCGGACGGCGCGCGTACCCACCACTTCGATCTCCACGCGACGGTTCTTCGCACGGCCCTCGCGGGTGCTGTTGTCAGCCACGGGCTGCTTCTCACCCTTGCCCTCGGTGTACACGCGGTTCTGTTCCACGCCCTTGGACACGAGGTAGTTCTTCACCGCTTCAGCACGGCGCACCGACAGGCGCTGGTTGTAGGCATCGTTGCCGACGGAGTCCGTGTGACCCACGGCGATGATCACTTCCAGGTTGATGCCCTTGATCTTGTCCACCAGGTCATCCAGGCGGGCACGGCCTTCCGGCTTGAGCTCGGCCTTGTCGAAATCGAAGAAGGCATCAGCGGCGAAGGTGACCTTCTCGCTGGTCGGAGCCGGAGCCGGAGCGGGGGCCGGTGCCGGGGCGGGCGCCGGAGCGGGGGCCGGTGCCGGGGCGGGCGCCGGAGCGGGTGCCGGGGCCGGAGCGGCCGGCTTCAGCGCACCGTCGCAAGCCTGGGCGGCCGTGGCGGGCGTCCAGGTGGCGTCACGCCAGCACAGCTCGTTGGTGCCGTTCTTCCAGAGCGTGCCGTCGGTTGCACGCCAGTTGTCCACCGTCTGGGCCAGCGCACCGGAGGCCAGAGCGGCCGAAGCAAACAGCGCCGCCACTTTGTTCAGTTTGTTCATGTTTCTCCTCGCAAGAAAAGCCGCAGACTGGCTGCGAAAAGTCCACCAAAAATGGGACGGATCAAGGAAACGCGCCGTAACGGCCGGGTTTCACTACCGACAAATCATTGTGCCATAGCGTGTCACTTGGACAAGTTTTTGTCCCTAGGCCCACTTTCGGCGGGGGCCCCTGTTGCTCTCGCACGACAACCCGCGCCGCTTAGAATGCCCGCTTGTCAGACATCGGCTGACACCGTCCTCGCACAGCCGCCCGGTTGTGCCGCCATCCCAGGGATCGCATGACTCAGTTCGCCAAAGAAACCCTTCCCGTCAGCCTCGAAGAGGAAATGCGGCGCTCCTATCTCGATTACGCGATGAGCGTGATCGTTGGCCGCGCCTTGCCCGACGCCCGAGATGGCCTCAAGCCCGTCCATCGGCGCGTGCTGTTTGCCATGCACGAGCTGAACAACGACTGGAACCGGCCTTACAAGAAGTCGGCCCGTATCGTCGGCGACGTGATCGGTAAGTACCACCCGCATGGCGACTCGGCGGTGTACGACACCATCGTGCGCATGGCCCAGGATTTCTCGTTGCGCCACATGCTGGTGGACGGCCAGGGCAACTTCGGTTCGGTCGATGGCGACAACGCCGCGGCGATGCGCTACACCGAAATCCGCCTGGCCAAGATCGCCCACGAGATGCTGGCCGACATCGACAAGGAGACCGTCGACTACGGCCCCAACTATGACGGCTCCGAGAAGGAGCCGCTGGTGCTCCCCACGCGGCTGCCCAACCTGCTGGTCAACGGCTCGGCCGGCATCGCGGTGGGCATGGCCACGAACATTCCGCCCCACAACCTCAACGAGGTGGTCGACGCCTGCCAGCATCTGCTGAAGAACCCGCAGGCCACGGTCGATGAGCTGATGGAGATCATCCCGGCGCCCGACTTCCCGACGGCGGGCATCATCTACGGCCTGTCGGGCGTGCGCGATGGCTACCGAACCGGCCGCGGCAAGGTGGTGATGCGCGCGCGCTGCCACTTCGAGGACATCGACAAGGGAGCGCGCCAGGCCATCATCGTCGACGAGATCCCCTACCAGGTGAACAAGAAGAACCTGCTCGAGCGCATTGCCGAGCTGGTTCACGAGAAGAAGATCGAAGGCATCAGCCACATCCAGGACGAGTCCGACAAGTCGGGCATGCGGGTGGTGATCGAGCTCAAGCGCGGCGAAGTGCCCGAGGTGGTGCTGAACAACCTGTACAAGCAGACGCAGCTGCAGGACACCTTCGGCATGAACATGGTGGCGCTGATCGACGGTCAGCCCAAGCTGTGCAACCTCAAGGACCTGCTGGCGATCTTCCTCGAACACCGCCGCGAGGTGGTCACCCGCCGCACGGTGTTCGAGCTGCGCAAGGCCCGCGAACGTGGCCATGTGCTCGAAGGCCTGGCCGTGGCGCTGGCCAACATCGACGAGTTCATCACCATCATCAAGAACTCACCGACGCCGCCGATCGCCAAGCAGGAGCTGATGGCACGCTCCTGGGACTCCTCGCTGGTGCGCGAAATGCTGGCCCGCGCCGAGGGCGAGACGGTCGGTGGCCGCGCGGCCTACCGCCCCGAGGGCCTGCCGCTGCACTACGGCCTGCAGGCCGACGGCCTGTACCGCCTGTCCGACGACCAGGCCGGCGAAATCCTGCAGATGCGCCTGCAACGCCTCACGGGCCTGGAGCAGGACAAGATCATCGGCGAGTACAAGGACGTGATGGCCCAGATCGCCGACCTGCTCGACATCCTGGCCAAGCCCGAGCGGGTGACCTTCATCATCGGCGAGGAACTCACGGCGCTGAAGCAGGAGTTCGGCCAGACGAAGGTGGGCGCGCGGCGCAGCCAGATCGAGCACAACGCCCAGGAACTCGACACCGAGGACCTGATCACCCCGCAGGACATGGTGGTGACGCTCAGCCACAGCGGCTACATCAAGAGCCAGCCGCTGGCCGAGTACCGCGCCCAGCGCCGCGGCGGCCGCGGAAAGCAGGCGACAGCCACCAAGGAAGACGACTGGATCGACCAGCTCTTCATCGCCAACACGCACGACTACATCCTGTGCTTCTCCAACCGTGGCCGGGTGTACTGGCTCAAGGTGTGGGAAGTGCCCCAGGGCGGCCGGGCCTCGCGCGGCAAGCCCATCGTGAACATGTTCCCGCTGCAGCCGGGCGAGAAAATCAACGTCGTGCTGCCGCTCACCGGCGAGTTCCGCAGTTTCCCGGCCGATCACTACGTCTTCATGGCCACCGCCCAGGGCACGGTCAAGAAGACGGCACTGGACGAATTCAGCAACCCGCGCAAGGCCGGCATCATCGCCGTGGATCTGGACGAAGGCGACTTTCTCATCGGTGCAGCGCTGACCGACGGTCACCACGATGTCATGCTCTTCAGCGACGGCGGCAAGGCCGTGCGCTTCGACGAGAACGACGTGCGCGCGATGGGCCGCCAGGCCCGCGGCGTGCGCGGCATGATGCTGGAGGACGGCCAGAGCGTGATCGCCATGCTGGTGGCCGAGGACGAGACGCAAAGCGTGCTCACCGCCACTGAGAACGGCTACGGCAAGCGCACCTCCATCGTCGAGTACACCCGCCACGGACGCGGCACCAAGGGCATGATCGCCATCCAGCAGAGCGAGCGCAACGGCAAGGTCGTCGCCGCCACGCTGGTGCGTGCCGAGGACGAGATCATGCTGATCACCGACAAGGGCGTGCTGGTGCGCACCCGCGTGGCCGAGATCCGCGAACTGGGCCGCGCCACCCAGGGCGTGACCCTGATCGCACTGGATGACGGCGCCAAGCTTTCCGGCCTGCAGCGCATCGTCGAAAACGACGCCGCCGAGCGCGAAGGCGACGCGCAGGCAGGAGAGGGCGAAGCTTCCGACTGATCCGCCACGGACCCTCAGGGGCTGCGCCATCGGCAAGCCTCTGTGCCTTGAACCTGCCGCCGCGCCACCATGAAACGCCCCTACAACTTCTCTGCCGGCCCTGCCGCCCTGCCGCAACCGGTCCTCGAGCAAGCTGCCGCCGAGATGCTGGATTGGCACGGCAGCGGCATGAGCGTGATGGAGATGAGCCATCGCGGACGCGAGTTCGGCGAAATCCTCGACCAGGCCGAAGCCGACCTGCGCGAACTCCTGGCCGTGCCAGCGCACTTCAAGGTGCTGTTCATGCAAGGCGGTGGACTGGGTGAAAACGCCATCGTGCCGCTGAACCTCTCGCGTGGCGGGCTGGTGGATTTCGTGGTGACGGGGTCGTGGTCGGGCAAGTCCTACAAAGAGGCGGCACGCTACTGCAATCCCGCACTGGCCGCCAGCAGCGAGGCCAGCGGCTACACCAGCCTGCCCCCGCCGGCCACCTGGCGCCTTCGTGGCGGCGCCTCGTACGTGCATGTGTGCACCAATGAAACCATTCATGGGGTGGAGTTCCAGCAGCTGCCCGATCTGCGGGCGCTGGGCTGCGACGCCCCGCTGGTGATCGACTGTTCCTCTCACATTGCCTCGCGACCCATCGACTGGTCGCGCGTGGGCCTGGCCTTTGCAGGCGCACAGAAGAACATCGGCCCGGCCGGCGTGACCCTGGTCATCGTGCGAGACGACCTCCTGGGCCACGCCCTTCCGGTGTGCCCGAGCGCCTTCGATTACCGCATCGTGGCCGACAACCGTTCGATGTACAACACCCCGCCCACCTACGGCATCTACCTCGCGGGGCTGGTGTTTCAATGGCTCAAGCGGGAAGGCGGCGTGGCCGAGATGGAGCGCCGCGCCATCGAGCGCTCGACCCTGGTGTACGACTTCATCGACGGCTCGGGCTGGTACGTCAACCGCGTGGACCGCTCGTGTCGCTCGCGCATGAATCTGCCCTTCTTCCTGCCCGATGACCGGCTCAACGAACCCTTCCTGGCGGGTGCACGCGAGCGAGGCCTGTTGCAGCTGAAGGGCCACAAGAGCGTGGGTGGCATGCGCGCCAGCCTCTACAACGCGATGCCCCTGGACGGCGCACGGGCGCTGGTGGACTACATGCGAGAATTCGCAGCTTCCCATGGCTGAGACCCCTACCCCCGACGAACTGCTGGCGTTACGCAATCAGATCGACACCGTCGATCGGGAACTGCTGGCGCTGCTCAACCGCCGTGCCGGTCTGGCGCAGGCGGTGGGTGAGCTCAAGAAGAAGGAAGGCTCGGTGGTGTTCCGCCCCGAGCGTGAAGCCCAGGTCATCGACGGTCTGAAGGCCGTGAACCAGGGGCCACTGAAATCCGAATCGGTGGCGCCGATCTGGCGCGAGATCATGTCGGCCTGCCGTGCCCTGGAAACGCCCACCCGCGTGGCCTACCTGGGTCCGGCCGGCACCTTCAGCGAACTGGCGGCACTGGGCTTTTTCGGGTCGTCCATCGTGCGCGTGCCTTGCGCCAGCATCGACGAGGTCTTCCGCACCACCACGGCCGGCGCCGCCGATTTCGGCGTGGTGCCCGTGGAGAACTCCACCGAAGGCGTGGTGGCCCGCTCGCTCGACCTCTTCCTGACCACCCCGCTGTTCATCATCGGCGAGACCAGCCTCTTCGTGCAGCACAACCTGCTGCGCAAGGAGAACTCCCTCCATGACATCGAGGCCGTGTGCGCCCACCCCCAGGCCCTGGCGCAATGCCATCTGTGGCTGAGCAACCACCTGCCCAACGTCGAGCGCCGCCCGGTGGCCAGCAATGCCGAAGGAGCCCGGCTGGCCAGCGAGAACCCGCGCCTGGCCGGCATCGCCAGCGAACGCGCGGCCAGCGAGTACGGCCTGCACGTGGTGGCGCCGGCCATCCAGGACGACCCGCACAACCGCACCCGCTTTGCCATCGTCACCCACCCCGATCGCCACCCCCAACCCAAGGCCTCGGGCCATGACTGCACCAGCCTCGTGGTGTCGGTGACCAACCGCCCCGGCGCCGTGCATGACATGCTGGTGCCCCTCAAGCACTACGGCGTGTCGATGAGCCGCTTCGAGTCGCGCCCGGCGCGCTCGGGCCAGTGGGAGTATTACTTCTACATCGATGTCCAGGGCCATCCCGACCAGGCCCACGTGGCGCAGGCCTTGAAGGAACTGCGCGACGTGTGTGCCTTCTTCAAGCTGCTGGGGACCTACCCCATCGACGTGCACTGATTCCGCCGGGAGTTGCAGGGAGATGTTCAACCAACTCGGCGTGATCGGCTGCGGCCTGATGGGCGGTTCCTTCGCCCTGGCGCTCAAGCGTGCCGGCCTGGTCAAGCGGGTCATCGGCTACAGCAAGTCGCCCTCGACCACCGACAAGGCCAAGCGCCTGGGCGTGATCGACATCGCGGCCGAATCGGCCCTGCTGGCCGTTTCGGGCTCGGACATCGTGCTCATGGCCGTGCCCGTGGCCGCCTCGGAAGCCACCTTCAAGGCCATCCGTCATCTGGTCGAGCCGGGTGTGCTCTTCATGGACGTGGGCTCGACCAAGCGCGACGTGGTCGATGCCGCACGCCGTGTGCTCAAGGACCGGGTTGCCTCCTTCGTGCCCGCCCACCCCATCGCGGGCAAGGAAGTCTCCGGCGTGGACCATGCCGATGCCCTGCTCTACAGCGGCCGCCAGGTCATCCTCACGCCGCTGAAGCAGACCGATGCCACCCTCGTGCAGAAGGCCACGGATGTGTGGTCCGCCATCGGAGCTCAGGTGCTCAAGATGACGCCCGAGAACCACGACGCCGCCTTCGCTGCCGTGAGCCACCTGCCCCACCTGCTGGCCTTCGCCTATTTCAGCGCGGTGCACAAGCAGCCAGCCGGTGCCGACTTCCTCTCGCTGGCCGGCCCGGGCTTCCGCGACTTCACCCGCATCGCCGCCAGCGATCCGGCCGTGTGGCGCGACATCCTCCTGGCCAACCGCGAGGAAGTGATGAAGCAGTCACTGCGCTTCCGGCACACGCTCGATGCACTCGAGCACGTCATGAAGACCGGCAACGCCGAAGCGCTGGAGGACCTGATCCGCAGTGCCTCGGAGGCCCGCGCCAGCTGGCAGATGTCCACCCCCAAACCCACCGGCTCGCGCTGACGCGCCGTGACCCAGAGCGCATCGGCGCATGTACACCACCGCCTTCCTCGACCTCCCGCCCCTGCGTTCGGCCGCAGGCAGCGTCCGCCTGCCCGGCTCCAAGAGCATCTCCAACCGCGTGCTGCTGCTGGCAGGCCTGAGCGCCGGCCGCACCCGGGTGCATGACCTGCTCGATTCCGACGACACGCGGGTGATGATCGAGGCGCTGCGGCAGCTGGGCTGCGGCATCGAACACGAAGGCCGTGCGCTGGTGGTCACCGGCCTGGGGGGGCGCCTCGTCACCCGGCAGGCGCAGCTCTTCCTCGGCAATGCCGGCACCGCCATGCGGCCGCTGGTTGCCGCACTCGCCGTGCTCAGTGGCCTGCAGGGCGGCCGCTTCGAACTGAGCGGCGTGCCACGCATGCACGAGCGGCCCATTGGCGATCTGGTCGACGCACTGCGCGGCCTGGGTTGCCAGATCGACTACCTGGGCCAGGACGGTTACCCGCCGCTGCGCCTGGCGGGTGGCACGCCGCGCGTGGATGCACCGATCCGCGTGCGCGGCGACGTCTCCAGCCAGTTCCTCACGGCCCTGCTGATGGCCGCGCCGATGCTGTCGTCACAAAGCCCGGTGCGCATCGAGGTGGTGGGCGAGCTGATCTCCAAACCCTACATCGAGATCACCCTGCGGCTGCTCGAGCGCTTCGGCATCCACGTGCAGCGCGACGGCTGGCAGGCCTTCACCGTGCCCGCGGGCTCGGCCTATCGATCCCCCGGCGACATCCATGTCGAGGCCGACGCCTCCTCGGCCTCCTACTTCGTCGCGCTCGGGGCCATCGCGTCCGACGCAACGGCCCCGCTGCGCATCGAGGGCGTGGGCGCCGACTCCATCCAGGGGGACATCCGCTTCGTGGACGCAGCCCAGGCCATGGGGGCCGTGGTCCGCTCGGGCCCCAACTGGCTGGAAGTGCATCGTGGCGCCTGGCCGCTGCGGGCCCTCGACCTCGACTGCAACCACATCCCCGATGCGGCGATGACCCTGGCCGTGATGGCGCTCTACGCCGACGGCCCCACCACGCTGCGCAACATCGCGAGCTGGCGCGTCAAGGAAACCGATCGCATCGCCGCGATGGCCACCGAGCTGCGCAAGCTCGGCGCCGAGGTGGTCGAGGGCGCAGACTTCATCACCGTCCACCCGCTTCGCGAGGTGCGTGCGGCAGCCATCCACACCTATGACGACCATCGCGTCGCCATGTGCTTCTCGCTGGCCGCCTTCCACGGGCTCGTCGCCGGCCTGGAGCCGCAGCCCCTGCGCATCCTCGACCCGCGCTGCGTGGCCAAGACCTTCCCCGACTACTTCGAGACCCTCTTTGCGGTGGCCCGCGCCGCCACGGCCGACATTCCGGTGCTGACCATCGACGGCCCCACGGCCTCCGGCAAGGGCACGCTCGCCGCCGAGGTGGCCCGGGCCCTCGGCTACCACCTGCTGGATTCGGGCGCGCTCTACCGTGCCACGGCGCTGGCCGCCCTGGAGGCTGGCGTCGATGCTGACGACGAAGCAGGGCTGGCGGCGCTGGCCGCCGGGCTGCCACTGCGTTTCGAGCCCGATCACGTCTGGCTGGCAGCACGCGATGTGAGCGACGACTTGCGCCGGGAGGACGTGGGCGCCATGGCCTCGCGCATCTCGGCCTTCCCGGCCGTACGAGAGGCCCTGCGGCAGCGCCAGCTCGACTTCCGCCGCCTGCCGGGCCTGGTGGCCGATGGTCGCGACATGGGCACGGTCATTTTCCCCGATGCCACCCTGAAGGTCTTCCTCACCGCCAGCGCCGAAACGCGGGCGGATCGGCGACATAAGCAATTGATTTCCAAGGGAATTTCTGCTAATCTTGCGACCCTTTTGCAGGATTTGCAGGCGCGCGACGCCCGGGATCGCTCCCGCAGCACCGCCCCCTTGAAGCCTGCCGAGGACGCGCAGTTGCTCGACAACTCGGCCCTGACCATCGAAGCCTCGGTGGCCCAGGTGCTGGAGTGGTGGGCGCAGCGCCGGCCGTTCTGAAGCCCCCTGAAGAACGGCCACAACCCTGACCGGACCTGCGGACCGGCACCAGGGTGGTGGGCCCGGTTTTCTCCCTCCTGCGCCTCAGGGGCGCGCTGGAAGGCCGGATTCGTCAACATAACCCGCAACCGACCCCGGTTGCGCACCGCCTGCCGCAGGCTGGCACCAGGAAATCTCTTCATGTCTCAAACCGCTGCCGCTGCCTCCCAAGGCATGGAATCGTTTGCCGCCCTGTTCGAAGAATCGCTGAAGCGCTCCGAAATGCGCGCCGGCGAGGTGATCACCGCCGAAGTCGTCCGCGTGGACTACAACTTCGTCGTCGTGAACGCCGGACTCAAGTCCGAGGCCTATGTGCCCATCGAGGAGTTCAAGAACGACCAGGGCGAACTCGAGGTCCAGGTCGGCGACTTCGTTTCGGTGGCCATCGATGCCATCGAAAACGGCTACGGCGACACCATCCTGTCGCGCGACAAGGCCAAGCGCCTGGCCTCGTGGCTGTCCCTCGAGCGCGCGCTCGAATCCGGCGACTTCGTCACGGGCACCGTCTCCGGCAAGGTCAAGGGTGGCCTGACCGTGCTGGTCAACGGCATCCGCGCCTTCCTGCCTGGGTCGCTGATCGACACCCGACCGGTGAAGGACATGAGCCCGTACGAGGGCAAGACCATGGAGTTCAAGGTCATCAAGCTCGACCGCAAGCGCAACAACGTGGTGCTGAGCCGCCGTGCCGTGATCGAAGCCTCCATGGGTGAAGAACGCGCCAAGCTGCTGGAAACCCTGCACGAAGGCGCCATCGTCGACGGCGTGGTCAAGAACATCACCGAATACGGGGCCTTCGTGGACCTGGGCGGGATCGATGGCCTGCTGCACATCACCGACATGGCCTGGCGCCGCGTGCGTCACCCCTCCGAGGTGGTGACGGTCGGCCAGGAACTGAAGGCGAAGGTCCTGAAGTTCGACGCCGAGAAGAACCGCGTCTCGCTGGGCCTGAAGCAGCTGGGCGACGACCCCTGGGTGGGCGTGTCGCGCCGCTATCCCAACGGCACCCGCCTGTTCGGCAAGATCACCAACATCGCCGACTACGGTGCCTTCGTCGAGATCGAGCCCGGCATCGAAGGCCTGGTGCACGTCTCCGAAATGGACTGGACCAACAAGAACGTCGCTCCCAGCAAGATCGTCTCGCTGGGCGACGAGGTCGAAGTCATGGTCCTGGAGATCGACGAGGACAAGCGCCGCATCTCCCTGGGCATGAAGCAGTGCAAGCCCAACCCCTGGGACGAATTCGCCCAGAACTACAAGCGCGGCGACAAGGTCAAGGGCCCCGTCAAGTCGATCACCGACTTCGGCGTGTTCGTGGGTCTGGCCGCTGGCATCGACGGCCTGGTGCACCTGTCCGACCTGTCCTGGAACGAGCCGGGCGAATCCGCCGTGCGCAACTACAAGAAGGGCCAGGAAGTCGAAGCCGTCGTGCTGGCCATCGACGTGGAACGCGAGCGCATCTCTCTGGGCATCAAGCAGCTCGACGCCGACCCGTTCACCAACTTCACGGCCGTCAATGACCGTGGCGCCACCGTCACCGGTGTGGTGAAGTCGGTCGATGCCCGCGGCGCCGAGATCCAGCTGGCCGACGATGTGATCGGCTACCTGCGCGCCTCGGAAATCTCCCGCGATCGCGTGGAAGATGCTCGCAACGTGCTCAAGGAAGGCGACGAAGTCACCGCGCTGATCATCAACGTGGACCGCAAGACCCGCGGCCTGCAGCTGTCGATCAAGGCCAAGGACAGCGCCGAGCAGCAAGAAGCCATGCAGCGCCTGTCGGCCGAAAGCGCTGGTAACGCCGGCACGACCAGCCTGGGCGCCCTGCTCAAGGCCAAGCTGGACAACCAGAACAACGGCTGATGCCGTCCCCGCACGCCGGCGAGCCGGCGTGCCCTCGCAACCCTTCGCGGGGTTGCGATGAAGGCCTGGCCACGGTCCTTCATCCCAGCCCCGCGCACTTTCTACTCCAACCGAGCGCGCCATGACCCGATCCGACCTCGTGAACCAGCTGGCCGAACGCTTCGGCCAGCTCACCCATCGCGACACCGAGTTTGCGGTCAAGACCATGCTTGACGCCATGGCCGACGCATTGGCCCGTGGCCATCGCATCGAGATCCGCGGCTTCGGAAGCTTCTCGATCAACCGCCGTCCGCCCCGCATGGGCCGCAACCCTCGCTCGGGCGAACAGGTCCTCATTCCTGAAAAGCTCGTGCCCCACTTCAAGCCTGGCAAGGCATTGCGCGAAGCCGTGGACCAGCGTCCGGTGGATGACGAACCCGCCGCCCGGCCGTCATCGGCCCCGGCCGAGTGACGCAGCCCGGCGAAGCCTCGAAAACGGCTTCGAGGGCCCGATAGAATCCCGCGCATGCGAGCCCTCACCTGGCTGTTTCGAGCCTTCCTCTTTTTCGTGCTGTTCGCCTTCGCGCTGAACAACCAGCACGAGGTCAGCCTGAAGTGGTTCTTCGGCTACGAAACCATCGCCCCGATGGTCTTTGTCGTCCTGGCGGCCTTCGTCCTGGGCTGTGCATGCGGCGTGCTTGCGATGGTGCCCAGTTGGTGGCGCCAGCGCCGCGCGGCACGTGCGCCGCAAGCGCCCGCGCCCGCCCCTGCAGCACCCCCTGCCGCCCAGCCACCGTTGGGCGGGGCCGAGGCCTACGCGCTCAACCATCCCCCGCGCGATGGAGTTTGACTTCCAGTGGCTCCTGCTGGGCCTGCCCCTGGCCTTCGGGCTGGGCTGGCTGGCCTCGCGCCTGGACCTGCGCCAGTGGCGGCGCGAGCAGCAGTCCTCTCCCAAGGCCTACTTCAAGGGCCTGAACCTGCTGCTCAACGAGCAGCAGGACAAGGCCATCGACGCCTTCATCGAAGCCGTCCAGCACGACCCCGACACTTCGGACCTGCACTTCGCCCTGGGCAACCTCTTCCGGCGTCGCGGCGAGTACGAGCGGGCCGTGCGCGTGCACGAACACCTGCTGGGCCGCGGCGACCTGCCCCGTGCCGAGCGTGAGCGCGCCCAGTACGCCCTGGCGCAAGACTTCCTGAAGGCAGGCCTCTTCGACCGCGCCGAGGCGGCCTATCGGTCGCTCGAATCCACGGCCTTCGCCACCGAAGCCAGATTGGCCCTGCTGACACTTTATGAGCGCTCGCGCGACTGGCCTGCGGCGATCGAGACAGCCACACGGCTGGAAGCGACCGGTGCGGGCTCCTTCGCCCAACGCATCGCCCACTACCATTGCGAACTGGCCCAGGAAGCAGAGGCGCGCGGTGACACTGATGCGGCCGAGCAGGCCTTGACCCGCGCGCGGCAGGCCGCCCCCCAGGCCGCACGCCCCATCGTGATGATCGGCGAACGGCTGGCCCGCCAGGGCCGCCACGACGAGGCCCTGGCGGCCTGGGCCGAACTGATGGCGGTCCAGCCGGCGGCGTTCGGGCTGGTCGCCCCCAGCTATGCCATCAGCGCGCGCGCCGCCGGCCTGGTGGACGAAGCCCGCACCCGCCTGGAGTCCCTTTACGCCCAGGCACCCAGCGCCGAGTTGCTGAAGGCGCGCCTGGAGCTGGCGTCAGACGGCATTGAGCGACGACGGCTCCTGGTGGAACACCTCGAACGGCTCGCCTCCATCACCGCCGCGGCCAGCCTCGTGGATGAAAGCCTGCGCCAGGACTCAGTCCTGGAGCGGGCCGAACTGCTGTCGGTCCAGAAGGCGATCGCCGCTGCCGCCCGCCCGCTGCAGCGCTACCGTTGCGCCGCCTGCGGCTTCGAGGCCCAGCACTACTTCTGGCAATGCCCTGGCTGCCAGGGCTGGGACAGCTACCCGCCGCGTCACATCGACGAGCTGTAGCCACCCCTGAGGCCTTACTCCCGCCAGTGCTCGGCCAACCAAGGCGCCGGCAGAGCCCGGCGCCACCCGTGCGTGGAACGGCCCGTGATGGCGTCGGGCGGATTGATCACACCGTGGAAGATGAGGATGCGCGCACCCGGTGGGATGGCGGGCATGCGCAGGTAGTTCATCGGCCAGTGCGGGATGCAGTGGTACTTCCAGCTCACGCACCATGCTGCGGGCCAGTAGGCGAGCTTGCCCTGCTCATGCAGCACCTCTGACAACCAGGCCTGCTCGTTGCGCAGCCGCGCGCGGATGGATTCGTGCTCGGTGCGGAAGCGCTCCAGCACCTCGGGGTGGGCCCCGATGCGAAAGCGGTAGACGGAGGAATTGCCGGTGATGCGCCAGGGGCGCTTCCAGTCGTGGATGATCAGGAAATCACCGGGCTGCTCGAAGAAGGGCGTGATGTCGTCGACGATCACCACGTCAAGGTCGAGGAAGAGGGCCGTGCCTTGCAGGCCGTGCAGATCGGCCGCCAGAGTGGTGAGCTTTTTCCAGCCCCGCTCGGGAATGCCCTCGGGCAGGGCGAGATCGGGAATAGGCAGGCACGACACCTCGGGCCGGATGCCCTCGCGGCGGTCGGTGAGGCACACGAAACGGAAATCGCCACGCAAATGGCGGCGCACCATGCCGTACAGACGATTGACGTATTCGGGGCCGTACTTGGTGCCCCACTTCATGCACAGCACAACCCGTTCCGCAGCGCTCACACATCCTCCATCCAGCATGGTCCCGGCGGATTGTCTCTCATGCCGCCAGAGGCTCTAGTTACGCCTGTTCACCAAGTCAGTCGCCTCATCCCTCGCACGGGGGGCGGGCGACCCCACGAGGTCTTCCTACACTGCAGATCCTGGCCATCTCAGCCGGCCATGGGCGAAACAAAATTCAGGAGGAATTTCATGAATCTATGCGTCAAACTGCTGTTCGCCTGGGTGGTGGCCCTGTGCGCCACACCTGCCTGGGCCGTCGGCGACGTCAACCGCCTCGAACCCGGCCGCCTGCAGGCCGTCAAGGGCATCGGGCCCAAGCTGTCGCAACGCATCGTCGAAGAGCGTCAGCGCTCGCCCTTCCGGGATTGGGACGACTTCATCGACCGCATGCCGGGCGTGGGCGAGCGCACGGCCCAGAAGTTTTCGGCCCAGGGCCTCACGGTGAACGGACAGTCCTTCGGCTCCGCGCCCGCCAACGCCCGCACACCGGCGCGCAACAGCGTCACGGCTTACGCGCCGCGCACGCCACCCGCGCCTGCACCGGAGTCAGCCACCTTGCGGCGCTGACGCTCTGCTTCAGTGCTTCGGTCCCTTGCCGGGGTGATCGTCACGGCCGCGGTGCGGCGGCCCGCCTTTGCCATGCTTCTTCTTTTCTTCCCAGTACTGGCGCTCACGGTCCTCGTCGTACTTGACGAAATAGACGGGCCGTGAACAGGCGTTGTACTTGTGGCAATGCTTGCCCCAGTTCTTCGCATGCCCGGGGGGCACGCGCATGTAGACCGGCGTCTGGTGCACGATCACGGCCGGCGGCGCGATGATGACCGGCTGCGGGTAGATCACCGCCGGCGGCGGGGCGTGGCCGATGTCGATGCGCCCGTAGAAGCCCGGCTGGTTGACGCTGACCGACACGCCCACGCTGGTGTTGGCGGCGGCCAGGAAGGGTGCGCCGGCAAGCGCGGCTGCAAGAAGGATCTGACCTGCTTTCATGAGAACGGCTCCTTGGAGCCCGGCGGATGGCCAGGAGCTCCTGTGGTGGTACGTGGACAGGATGCTAGCGGGAATCTGCCCTGAAAAATGGGAGAACTCCCCACCTGTCCGGCACTGTCTGACAGGTGGGTGGGATTTGTGTGGCGACCTGCCCTCGAAACGTAAACTCTCGTTACAGAAATGAGCGGTTACTCGTAGACGATGCTGGCCTGGCCTTCGTGGGCATCGCGCCGCCATACGTTCAGCGCCTCGTCGCTGGGGTAAAAACGCGCCGCCTCGCCCAGATCCACCTCGCCGTAGGCTTGGGCGCGCTGAACCGCCAGGCGCACGGTGAGGCCCTGGACGAGTTCGCCCTGCTCGGTCTGCACTCGGCGGGGCGGATGGGCCTGCAGCAACTCGCGCACCGCAATGGCCTGGCCGTTGACGGCCACGCGCAGGTAACGACCGAAACGGCAGCGCGCCGCGGCCAGGTCCCAGACCTGCTGCACGTTCAGGCGCAGGCCGCCTGAAAAGCGATCGGGCTGGACCTTGCCCTGCACGATGAGGAGTTCATCGTCCCTGAGCCAGTCGCGGTGAGCGTCGAGCAGGTCTTCGTTGGCCACGGCCTCGATGACTTCGGTCTTGTCGTCGAGCTTGAAGATCGCCACGCGGCCGCGCTGGCCGTTGACCACGCGCAGATCGCTGACGATGCCCGCGAGCAGTTGCGGCTCGCGGCTGTCGACCAGGTCGGCGATGCGCAGCCGCGCGAAGCGGCGCACTTCGGGGGCGTATTCGTCGAAGAGGTGGCCCGAGAGGTAGAAGCCGATGGCCGGCTTCTCGTGCATCAGGCGGGCCTTGATGCTCCAGGGTTCGGCGGCGACCAGCTCGGGCTCCTGGGTGGACGAGCCGTGGGCGTCGCCGAAGTCGAACAGGCCGCCCTGGTCGGCATGCGCGGCCTGGGTGTCGGCGTATTCGAAGCCCAGCGAGACGCTGGCCAGCAGGGCAGCGCGGTTGGGCTCCAGCCCATCGAAGGCACCGGCTTTGATGAGCGCCTCGACCACCCGCTTGTTGATGCGCGAGCGGTCCACACGGGCGCAGAAGTCGAAGAAGCTCTTGAATCGTCCGCCGGCCTCGCGCGCCTGCACGATGGCCTCGATGGCGCCCTGGCCCGTGCCCTTGATGGCGCCCAGACCGTAGCGCACCGTACGCTCGCCAGTGGGCTCGAAACGGTAGGTGCCGGTGTTGACATCCGGCATCTCGAAGCGGATGCCGAAGTTCTGCACCGCGTCATCGAAGAAGATCTTGAGCTTGTCGGTGTCGTCGATCGACACGCTCATGTTGGCTGCAAAGAACTCGGCCGGGTAATGCACCTTGAGCCAGGCGGTGTGGTAGGCCAGCAGGGCATAGGCGGCGGCATGCGACTTGTTGAAGCCATAGCCCGCGAACTTCTCCATCAGGTCGAAGATCTCGTTGGCCTTGCCGGCATCGATGCCATTCTTCGCCGCGCCCTCGGCAAAGATGACGCGGTGCTTGGCCATCTCCTCGGGCTTCTTTTTGCCCATGGCACGGCGCAGCAGGTCGGCACCACCGAGCGAGTAGCCGCCGACGATCTGGGCCACCTGCATCACCTGCTCCTGGTAGACCATGATGCCGTAGGTCTCTTTGAGCACGCCCTCCATCAACGGATGGGGATACTCCACCGGCTCGCGCCCATGCTTGCGGGCGCAGAAGGATGGGATCAGGTCCATGGGCCCGGGGCGGTACAGCGCCACCAGCGCGATGATGTCCTCGAAGACGCTGGGCTTGGCGTCGCGCAGCATGCCCTGCATGCCGCGGGATTCCAGCTGGAACACGGCCACCGTCTTGCCTTCGGAGAGCAGCTCGTAGGAAGCCTTGTCGTCCAGCGGGATCCTGGCGAAGTCGAAGTCCTTCTGGTCAGGGTACCGCGCGACGATGAACTCCTTGGCCATCTCCAGGATGGTCAAGGTGGCCAGGCCGAGGAAGTCGAACTTCACCAGGCCGATGGCCTCGACGTCATCCTTGTCGTACTGGGAGACGGCCGAGTCGCTGCCGGGCTGCATGTACAGCGGGCAGAAGTCGGTGATCTTGCCCGGCGCAATCAGCACGCCACCGGCATGCATGCCGATGTTGCGCACCATGCCTTCGACGCGCTCGGCCAGGGCCAGCAGCTCGGCCACCTCCTCCTCGTTCTTCTCGCGCTCCTCGATCTCGGGGGCTTCCTTGCGTGCGTAGATGACCCCGCCATCGGGGTTGTCGCCGGGGCGCTTGAGCGTGACCGTCTTGCCCGGCGGCGCGGGCACGAGCTTGGCGATGCCGTCCACATGGCCATAGCCCATGCCCAGCACGCGACCCACGTCGCGCAGCGCGGCCTTGGCCGCCATGGTGCCGAAGGTGGCGATCTGAGACACGGCCTCGCGGCCGTAGCGTTCCTTCACGTAGTCGATGACACGGTCGCGGTTGGCCTGGCAGAAGTCGATGTCGAAGTCGGGCATTGACACCCGCTCGGGGTTGAGGAAACGCTCGAACAGCAGGTTGTAGCGCAGCGGGTCGAGATCGGTGATCTTGAGGGCGTAGGCCACGAGCGACCCCGCCCCCGAACCACGCCCCGGGCCCACCGGACAGCCATTGTTCTTGGCCCAGTTGATGAAGTCGGCCACGATAAGGAAGTAGCCCGGGAAACCCATCTTCAGGATGGTGTTGATCTCGAAGTCGAGCCGTTCCACGTAGGTGGGCCGCTGCCGATCGCGCTCGGCCCCATCGGGATAGAGATGTCGCAGACGCTCCTCCAGGCCTTCGAGCGAGACCTGGCGGAAGTACTGCTCCATCGTCAGTCCGCCCGGGATCGGGAAGTTGGGCAGCTGAGGCTTGCCCAGCACCAGGCTGAGGTTGCAGCGCTTTGCGATCTCGACCGAATTGGCCAGAGCCGAGGGAATGTCAGCAAACAGGGCCTCCATCTCGGCCTGGGTCTTGAAGTACTGCTCGCGGGTGAACCGCTTGATGCGCCGCGGGTTGGTGAGGGTCTCGCCCTCGGCGATGCACACGCGGGCTTCATGGGCCTCGAAGTCCTCCGGCGTCTGGAACTGCACCGGGTGGGTGGCCACCACCGGCAGCCCAAGTTCGGCCGCGAGCGGCACGGCGGCGCGCACGTGGGCCTCGTGCGTGGCGAGGCCGGCGCGCTGCAGTTCAAGGTAGAAGCGCTGTGGGAAGAGCGCCGCCAGCCGCTGCGCCGCCGCCTTGGCGCGCGGCAAGTCGCCCGCCAGCAGCGCCTGGCCGACCAGGCCCTGGTCGGCGCCCGACAACGCGATCAGGCCGTCGCCCAGGGTCTCGAGCCACTCCCACTTCAGCCAGGCCTGGGCGCGTTGCACGTTCTGCGTCCAGCCCCGGGCCAGCAACTCGCACAGGTTCAGGTAACCCCGCGTGTCCTGGATCAGCAGCAACAGACGGCTGGGCTGGCGCTCTGCGCCACTGGCCGTGGCGGGCTCCATCCACACGTCGGCGCCAATGATCGGCTTCACCCCCGCACCGCGGGCTGCGCTGTAGAACTTGATCGCGCCAAAGAGGTTGGACAGGTCGGTGATGGCCAGGGCCGGCTGGGTGTCGGCGGCAGCGGCATCGACCAGGTCGTCGATGCGCAGGGTGCCGTCGACGACGGAAAACTCGGTGTGGGTGCGCAGGTGGATGAAGGCCATGCGGATCATTGTAGGCAGCCGCCCTGCCTACAATCACGGTCCCGTGAGCCCGTATCTGAACATCTCGGCGTATCTTTTCGTCTCGATCAGCGACTGCGAGCGCCTGCGCGAGAGCATCCGCTCACGTGCCGACGCGCTGGGCTTGCGCGGCACCGTGTTGCTGGCCGAGGAAGGTCTCAACCTCTTTCTCGCCGGAGAGGCACACGCCGTGCGCGGCTTCGTCGGCTGGCTGCGCACCGACCCCCGCTTCGCCGCGCTGGAGCCCAAGGAAAGCTGGTCGGACGCCGTGCCCTTCCAGCGGCTGAAGGTGAAGGTCAAGCGCGAGATCATCCGCATGAACCACCCGGCCATCCGGCCGCAGCAAGGCCGCGCGCCGGCGGTGGATGCCGTCACCCTCGCGCGCTGGCTGGACGAGGGTCAGGATGACGAGGGCCGCCCGGTGGTGATGCTGGACACGCGCAATGCCTTCGAGGTGGACCATGGCAGTTTCGACGGAGCCATCGACTGGCGGCTGGAGAAGTTCAGCGACTTTCCCGCCGCGGTCCAGACTCATCGGGACGAGCTTGCCGGCAAGACGGTGGTGAGCTTCTGCACCGGCGGCATCCGCTGCGAGAAGGCGGCGATCTACCTGCGCGAGGCCGGGCTCGATCACGTCTACCAGCTCGACGGCGGCATCCTGAAGTACTTCGAGCTCACCGGCGCTCGTCACTATCGCGGCGGCTGCTTCGTCTTCGACGAGCGCGAGGTCCTGACGCCCGATCTGGCGCCGCTCAGGACCTGAGCACCTCCAGGACTTCCGAGCGGAACTCTCGCGTGTAGAGCACCCAGATCACACCCGCGGTCAGCACCGCGAACGCCAGCGGCGAGAAGAACCACCCGATCAGCGCGAAGGCCATGTAGTAGGCACGCAGGCCATCGTTGAAGGTCTCGGCCGCCAGACCGACGACGCGTCCGGCCCGCTCGGCAAAGTCATCGCGTGAGGCCTCACCCCGTTCGAACACGCGAAAGTCCGGTGCCGAGGCGATCATCAGCGCCCCGAAGGTGTATTGCCGCAGCGACCAGGTGAAGCGGAAGAAGGCGAACACGAAGACGCCGGTGAGCACCAGCACCTTGAGGTCGAAGACCAGCACCGAGGTGCGCGCGGCAAAGGGGATCTCGGCCACCAGCTCGGTGGCCTTCTCGCTGGTGCCGAGCACCGCCAGCAGACCCCCGATGATCAGGATGGTCGTGGACGCAAAGAAGGAAGGGCTGCTGGACAGGCTCTGGATCACGATGCCATCGATCACGCGTACGTCGCGGTGTGTGGTCTGCAGCATCCACTGCCGGCGCAGCTGGTTGGTCACGCCGAGCACCGTCATCTCGGTCTGGCCGCGGTGGCGAGCAAACAGGGCGTAGGCCACCCAGGCCGCGAAGAACCAGCTGAGGGCCAGCCAGTCGGTCCAGGGCAGCAGGGTGATGATCTTGAGTGCGGCGTCCATGGGCGGCACTGTAGCCCAGGGGCGCCGTCCGCCCCACTCAGGGCGCCAGATCGAAGACGATGACCTCGGCCTGCCGGCCCTGCTCGACCACAAGCCGCGGCTCGGCCGCCAGCTTGGCAGCATCACCGGCCACCAGGCGCTGGCCGTTGACCTGCACCTCGCCGCGCGCCACGTGCACATAGGCCAGGCGCTTCGGGTCGAGCGCCAGCTCGGCGCGCTCCTCGCCGTCGAAGAGGCCCACGTACATCGCCGCATCGGCGTTCAGCTTCACCGAACCCTCGCGTGCGTCGGGCGAGGCCACCAGGCGCAGCCGGCCGCGCTTGTCCTCGGCCGGGAACATCTTCTGCTCGTAGCCCGGGTCGATGCCGCGCTCGTCGGGCAGGATCCAGATCTGCAGGAAATGAGTGGTGGCGGCTGGGGCGTGGTTGTATTCGCTGTGCAGGATGCCGCGGCCGGCACTCATGCGCTGCACCTCGCCCGGGCGGATGGCCGCGCCGTTGCCGATGCTGTCCTTGTGGGCGAGCTCACCTTCGAGCACATAGGAGATGATCTCCATGTCACGGTGCCCATGGGTGGCGAAGCCCGTGCCCGGCGCGATGCGGTCTTCATTGATCACGCGCAGGTTGCCAAACCCCATGTGGGCGGGGTCGTAGTAGTCGGCAAACGAGAAGCTGTGATAGCTGTTGAGCCAGCCGTGGTCGGCATGGCCGCGCTCGGCCGACTTGCGCAGAGTGATCATGGAGAACTCCTTTCTTCACTGCCGGTGTTTCTGAATTGTGGGGACGGGCCACGCCTCATCGAGCGCCCGGCCTTGATGGCATCATTCGAAGCATTTGAACCCCTCCTGCCCATGAGCGAACGCCGCAACGTCCTCACCCCCGAAGCGCTGGCCATGGTCGATGTGATCGCACGCACCGGCAGCTTTGCTGCGGCGGCGCGCGAGCTGGGCAAGGTGCCCTCGGCGCTGACGTACAGCGTGCGCCAGCTGGAGGAGGCACTGGATGTGCTGCTCTTCGACCGCCGCTCGCGCCAGGCCCAGCTCACCGCCGCGGGCCAGGAGCTGCTCACCGAAGGCCGGCGCTTGCTGCAGGAGATGGACGCCGTGGCCAACCGCGTGCGCCGCGTCGCCTCGGGGTGGGAGACGCAGCTGAGCATCGCCGTGGACAGCATCCTGTCCAGCCTCACGGTCTTCGAGTTGTGCGAAGCCTTCTATGCCTTGAATCCGCCCGGCGGGCCCGGCACGCGCCTGCGCCTGCGCAGCGAGGTGCTGGCGGGCACCTGGGAAGCCCTGGTTCACGGCCAGGCCGACCTGGCGCTGGGCGTGGCGGGCGAGCCCTCGCCGGTAGCCGGCATCGCCATCCAGCCTCTGGGCGAACTGATGATGGACTTCGTCGTGGCGCCGCACCACCCCCTGGCACGCGAAACCGAACCCCTCAGCGACACCGTGCTGGAGCGCCATCGCGCGGTGGCCGTGGCCGACACGGCCCAGCGGCTGGCCCCCATCACGATGAACCTGCTGCCCGGCCAGGACGTGCTCACCGTGCCCAGCGTGCCTGCCAAGCTCGAGGCCATCCTGCGGGGCCTGGGCTGCGGCTTCCTGCCGCGCGGCCTGGTGCGCCCCCATGCCGAGGTGGGCCGCCTGGTGGTGAAGGCCGTGGCGCGGCCGCGTTCGGCCGGGCGCATGCACTACGCCTGGCGCTGCCCGCCCGGCAACGGCAGCAACCCTGCCAACCGCCAGGGCCTGGGCCAGGCGCTGCAATGGTGGCTGGAGCAGATCGACCGGCCCGCCACGCGCAACGCCCTGCTGGAGCGCCACAGCGGCGGGCCGACGCTGGCATGAGCGCCCCCTATGTCGGGCGCTTCGCGCCCTCCCCCACCGGCCCCTTGCATGCCGGGTCCCTGGTGGCCGCCCTGGCCAGCTGGCTCGATGCCCGTGCCCAAGGCGGACGCTGGCTGGTGCGCATTGAGGACGTCGACCCCCCCCGCTGTGTGCCCGGCGCCGACCGGCTCATCCTCGATCAACTGGCCCGCTGCGGCCTCGTGCCCGACGAGCCCCCGGTGTGGCAATCGCAGCGTGCAGCCTTGTACGCCCAGGCACTGGAGCGGCTGAAGGCCGCAGGCTGGGCCTATCCCTGCGCTTGCAGCCGCAAGGACATCGACGCCGCGCTGGCCGCCCGAGGGATCGTACACGAGCGCCATGGCGAGCGGGTCTACCCCGGCACCTGCCGCGCCGGCCTCGCCGGCAGGCCCGCACGCGCCTGGCGGGTGCGCACGGTCGACGCCGACCACCACCTGATTGCAATCGACTGGACCGACCGCCGCCTGGGCCGGCAGCACCAGGACCTGAGCGCCACCGTGGGCGACTTCGTGCTCAAGCGCGCCGACGGTCTGTGGGCCTACCAGCTGGCCGTCGTGGTGGACGATGGCGAACAGGGCATCACCGACATCGTGCGCGGCGAAGACCTGGCGGACAACACTGCGCGCCAGATCCATCTGCAGCGCCTGCTGGGGCTGCCCACGCCGCGCTACCTGCACACGCCTCTGGTGCTCGACGCCCAGGGCGAGAAGCTTTCGAAGCAGACCGGCGCACCGGCGCTGGACACGCGTGATCCAGCGGCCGCCGTGCGCGCGGCCGCCTCGGTGCTGGGCCTGCAGGCCGACGCTGGCGACCTTGGCGATGTGCTGGCCGCGCTGGTGGCGGGCTGGCGCGCGCGCTGGCTGTGACACACTCCCGCGCAGGAGACAAGAGCATGCGCATCCTGCTGGTGGAGGACGAGCCCGAACTGGCCCGCTGGCTGGCCAAGACCCTGGCGCGGCACGCCGGCATCGTGGTGGACTGGGCCGACGACGGCGCGCTGGCCGACCGGCGCCTGGCCACCGAAGACTTCGATGCGGTGGTGCTCGACCTGGGCCTGCCGGGCCTGGATGGCCACGGCGTGATCGCCCGCATGCGCGAGCGCGACGACCGCACCCCGGTGCTGGTGCTTACCGCGCGCGATTCGCTCACCGAACGCGTGGGCACCCTGCACGAAGGCGCCGACGATTTCCTGCCCAAGCCCTTCATGGTGGAGGAACTCGAAGCCCGCCTGCTGGCCCTGGTGCGCCGCGCTCGCGGCAAGGAACACCCACGCCTGGCCTGTGGCCCGCTGCAGTTCGACACCGCCAGCCAGCGCTTCACCGTGGGCGGCGAGCCGCTGACCCTGTCGCCACGCGAGCACGCGGTGCTGCGCGCGCTGATCCAGAAGAGCGGCGAGCCGATGAACAAACAGCAGATCCTCGACCGCGTCTTTCCGGGCGAGGCCGATGTCAACCTCGAAGCCATCGAGGTCTATGTGCACCGCCTGCGCAAGAAGCTCGGCGGCACCGGCGTGCAGATCGTCACCCTGCGCGGCCTGGGCTATTGCCTCGAAGCCATCGAACCGGGTGACTCGATGGCCTCCCCCATCGCATGAAGCGCGTGCGCAGCCTCAAGTCGGCCCTGCTGTGGTGGCTGCTGCCGGGTCTGGTGCTGATCATGGGTGGCACGCTATGGTTTTCCAACCAGCTGCTGCGCGACCAGGTCGATCTGGCCTATGACCGCGCGCTCGCGGGGGCCCTGCGGGCGATCGATCTCAACACCTCCACGATCAGCGGCGGTCTGTCGGTGGAGCAGCCCTTCCTGCTGCTGGAGTTCTTCGAGCTGACCACCAACGCGCGCGTCTACTTCCGCGTGTCCACCGAAGACGGCCTGGCCGAGATCGGCAGCCCCTTCCTGCCCCTGCCGTCGCAGCCCCTGGTGTCGGGGCAGCCCCAGTTCTACTACGCTCAGCACGAGGAAACCCCCGTGCGTGTGGCGGCCCTGGCCCGGCCGGCCGATCCGCCGCTGCCCAGCGATCCACACGGCCGCATCGTCGTGCAAGTGGCGGAGAGCCTGGGCACACGCGAGGTCTTCCTCGACCAGGTGCTGCGCCGCTCCATCGAACGCGATGCCCTGGGCATCGTCATGAGCGTGGTGCTGCTCGTCACGGGCATCGTGATCACGCTGCGCCCGCTCACACGCCTGCGCGATGAGCTCGAATCGCGCCCCGCCGACGACCTGCGCCCCATCGACGACACCGATCTGCCCTCGGAGGTGCGTCCGCTGGTGGCTGCGGTGAACCGGCACATGGCCCGCTATGCCGAGATGGCGCGCACCCAGCGCCAGTTCCTCGACGATGCCTCTCACCAGTTGCGCACCCCCCTGAGCGTGCTGCGCACGCAGGTGGACTTTGCCCTGCGCGAGACCGAACCCGCCGAGGTGCGCCGCGCTCTGCAGGCCATGCACGAGGGCCTGGACCGTGCCGTGCGCATGGCCAACCAGATGCTCGCCCTCGCACGCGCCCGCGACGCCTCGCTGGCCGAAGGTGGGCTGGTGACCGAGCCCGTGGACCTGGTGGAGCTGGCCCAGGGCGTGGCCCGCCAGCTCCTGCCCAACGCACGCGCCAAGCGGCTCGACTTCGGCGTGGAGGCCCCCTCGTCGCCCCTGCCACTGCAAGGCAGCGAGTGGCTGCTGCGCGAGGCGCTGCTCAACCTGGTGGACAACGCGATCCGCTACACGCCCGCCGGCGGCGCCGTGACGGTACGGGTGCTGAGCGACGAGCGCCACGCCCTGCTGCAGGTGGAAGACCAGGGGCCCGGCATGAGTGCCCACGACATCGAGCGCGCCGGCGTGCGCTTCCGGCGCGGCGAGGCCGGTAAGCAGCAGGCCGGCGCCGGGCTGGGCCTGGCCATCGTGCACACCATCGCGCAGATGCACGGCGCGGCGCTGCGGCTGGAAACGCGTGACCCGCCCCCCGGTCTGTGCGCGACCCTGGTGTTTCCCCTAGGCCCTGCCCCGCGAGCTGAAAGCCAGCCGAAAGCCGGGGCTTCGTAGCCTTGGTCTGTCCGCCGCGGCCTGTGCCGGCCGCACCATCCACACTCACAGGAGACAGACCATGACCTCTCGCCTTCGACTGGCTGCAGCAGCCATGCTGGCCACCACCGCCCTGAGCTTTGGCCCTGCCGCCCTGGCCGAACCTGCCCGCCCCGAGTGCGTGGCCCCGGCCCAGCCCGGCGGCGGCTTCGACCTGACCTGTCGGCTGGCCCAGACGGCCCTCACTGACAGCGGCGCGCTCAAGGCCCCCCTGCGCATCTCGTACATGCCCGGGGGCGTGGGTGCCGTGGCCTACAACAACATCATCACCCAGCGCCCGGGAGAAGCCGGCACCATCGTGGCTTTCTCAGGCGGCTCGCTGCTGAACCTGGCCCAAGGCAAGTTCGGGAAGTACAGCGTGGACGATGTGCGCTGGCTGGCCGCTGTGGGCGCCGATTACGGCGTGGCCATGGTGCGTGAAGACTCGCCCTACAAAGACCTCAAGGGTCTGATGGCCGCCTTGAAGGAAGACCCCAGCAAGATCGTGCTGGGCGGGGGCGGCTCCGTGGGCAGCCAGGACTGGATGAAGGCCGCCCTCACGGCCAAGGCTGCGGGCGTGGACTACAAGCGCATGCGCTATGTGGCCTTCGAAGGCGGCGGCGAAGTGCTCACCGCCTTGCGCGGCGGACACATCCAGGTCCAGATGGGCGATGCCTCGGAAGCTGCTCAAGCCCTCGAAAGCGGTGCGCCCGTGCGCGTGCTCGCGGTGTACAGCAAGAAGCGCCTGCCCGGACGACTGTCGAGCGCTCCCACGGCCATCGAGCAGGGCTTCGAGATCGACTGGCCCATCATCCGCGGCTTCTACGTCGGGCCGAAGGTGTCAGACGCCGACTACCAGTGGTGGGTGAGTGCCTTCAGCAAGGCCATGTCGGCACCGGGCTATGCCGCACTCCAGCAGCAACGCGGACTCTTCCCCTTCGACATGGTGGGCGCCGAGCTCGACCGCTTCGTGAAGGAGCGCACCAAAGCCTACGGTGAACTGGTCACCGCCTTCGGGTTGGTCAAGTAAGCCACCCCACCTGACGCCGAGCCCGCCCGCGCGGGATCGGCGCACGTCCCCCTGTCGTCACGGGAGCCTTCCATGACCCTCAATGACCGTGTGCTGGGCGCCTTCGCCCTGCTGTTTGCCGCCTTGCTCGCGTGGCAGGGCTGGGGCCTGGAAGCCCCGTTCTCGTATGAACCTGTGGGCCCGCGAGCCTTTCCGCTGCTGCTGGCTGGTGTGATCGCGCTGTGCGGGCTGTGGCTGATGGTTCGCGGGCGCGAGCAGGCCGAGCCCAACCCACCGGGCGCCAACGTGCGCATCACGTGGATGGTGGTCCTGGTCGCCGCTTACGCCCTCATCTTCGCCAGCCTGGGCTTCATCGTGGCCACGGCCTTGATGGCGGTCTTCGTCGGGCGGCTCTTCGGCGGGCGCTGGCGCGACTGCCTCCTGGGAGGACTTGGCCTGGGCGTGGGGTTCTACCTGCTGTTCGACAAAGTCTTCGATGTCGTCCTGCCCATGGGTCTTCTCACCGTCGGAGGCTGACATGGATGTCCTTCAACACCTCGGCCTCGGCTTCAGCGTGGCCTTTTCGCCGGTCAACCTGCTGGTGGCCGCCATCGGCGCCTTCCTGGGCACCATCGTCGGCGTGCTGCCGGGCCTCGGTCCCATCAACGGCGTGGCCATGCTCGTGCCCATCGCCTTCGCGATGAACCTGCCGCCGGAAACCGCCCTCATCCTGCTGGCAGCCGTCTACGTGGGCGCCGAATACGGCGGGCGCATCACCTCCATCCTCATCAACGTGCCCGGCGAAGCCGCGTCGGTGATGACCACGCTGGACGGCTACCCGCTCGCCCGCCAGGGCCTGGCCAGCGTGGCGCTGTCGCTGTCCGCCTGGGCCTCGTTCATCGGCTCCACCGTGGCCATCCTGGGCATCGCCGCCTTCGCGCCGCTGGTGGCCAAATGGGCCCTGGCCTTCGGGCCGGCCGAGTACTTCGTGCTGATGATCTTCGCCTTCTGCGCCCTGAGCAGCCTGCTGGGCGACAAGCCCGTCAAGGGGGCCCTGGCAGCGGCCATCGGCCTGGCGATTGCCAGCGTGGGCGTGGATGCCAACTCGGGCGTCTACCGCTACACCTTCGACCTGCCCGAACTCGCCGACGGCATCGACTTCGTCGTGGTGGTGATCGGCCTGTTTGCCATCGCCGAGATGCTGCAGATGCTGGAGAACCTGCTGACCGGCCAGAAGGTCGAGGTGCCGCCGAGCGCGCGCAAGCTCTTCAACTTCAAGGAACTGCGCTTCACCTGGTGGACCACCCTGCGCTCCTCCCTGATGGGCTTCGGCATCGGCGTGCTGCCCGGCGCAGGCGCCAGCGTGGCCTCGGCCGTGGCCTATGCCAACGAGAAGCGCCTGCACGAAGGCAAGGACCCGGACGCGAAGTTCGGCAAGGGCGACCTGCGCGGACTGGCCGCGCCCGAGGCAGCCAACAACAGCGCGGCCACCGGCTCGTTCATTCCCATGCTCACGCTGGGTGTGCCCGGCTCGGGCACCACGGCGGTGATGATGGGGGCGCTCACCCTCTACAACATCACACCCGGCCCGGTGCTCTTCGACGCCCAGCCCGCCCTCGTGTGGGGCCTGATCGCTTCGCTCTTCATCGCCAACGTGATGCTCTTCGTGATGAACGTGCCCATGGTGCGGGTCTTCGCCTCGATGCTGGCGATTCCCGGCTGGCTGCTGGTGCCGGGCATCCTGGCGATCAGCTTCATCGGCGTGTACGCACTGAGCTCCAGCACCTTCGATCTGCTGCTCATGGTGGGCATCGGCGTCATCGGCTACTTCCTGCGCAAGATGGGCATGCCCATGGCGCCCATGGTGCTGGGTGTGGTGCTGGGCAACCTGATGGAGCAGAACCTGCGCCGCGCGCTGTCGATCACCAACGGCGAACTGCACATCCTGTGGTCCAGCCCGGTGACGGTGTCGCTGTGGATCCTGGCCGCCGCCGTGCTGGTGGTGCCGCCCCTGCTGCGCAAGCGCCGCGCGCTGAGCTTGCAGCACGCCTGACGTGGCCACGGGGTGCCGCCGGACGCATCCGGCGGCATCACCCCCCGATACCGGGGCCCGGGCCTGCCCCGTTCACACACGGGCCCTCCCTACAATGCCCGCGCACCCGCACACAATGCAAAGCACGGGGAGGGATGGATGTCCTGGATCGGATTGATCATTGGCCTGGTGGCGGCCTGGTTCCTGGCCGACACCCTGGGTGGCGAAGCCGGCCTGGTGGCCCTGGGGGCCTTGATGGGGGTCCTGCTCGCGCGGCTGTACCGCCGGATCGACCTGCTGGAGCAGCGGCTCAAGCTCCTGCAGCCCGCTCCAGCCCCCGAGGCAGCGCCTCCCATGGCCCAAGCGACGCCCACGCCGGCCGCGGTGCGGCCCCCCGTGCCGCCGCCCAAGGCGACCACGACCGAAGACGGTTTCGAGGACTGGGCCGCAACGCTGCCGCCCACGCTGCCGCCCACCCCGTCTCCCCCGCGGGTCGCCGACGCACCGCCCGCACCGGCCCCGCCCCTCGAACCCGACGAACGCAGCGCGGCCGTCACCACCTCGCTCGCCCAGACCGCGCTGGCGTGGCTGCGCGGCGGCAACACCATTGTGCGCGTGGGCGTGCTGATCCTCTTCCTCGGCGTGGCCTTCCTGCTGCGCTATGCGGCCGAACATGCCCTGCTGCCCATCGAGCTGCGCCTGGCCGGGGTAGCCCTCGGTGGCGTGGTCCTCACCGTCATCGGATGGCGGCTGCGCGAGCGTCGCCGCGGCTACGGCCTGAGCCTGCAGGGCGCGGGCATCGGCGTGCTCTACCTCACCATCTTCGCCGCCTTCCGGCTCTACGGCCTGGTGCCTGCAGGGCTCGCGTTTGCGCTGCTGGCGGCCCTGTCGGCCGCGGGTGCGGTGATGGCCGTGGTGCAGCAGGCGCTGCCACTGGCGGTGCTGGGCTTTGCCGGCGGTTTCCTCGCGCCCATCTTCGCCTCCACCGGCCAGGGCAGCCACGTGGCGCTGTTCAGCTACTACCTGGTGCTCAACCTCGCCATCGCCTGGATCGCCTCGCGCCAGGCCTGGAAGCTGCTCAACCTGGTGGGCTTCGTGCTCACCTTCGGCATTGCCAGCCTCTGGGGCTGGCGCTCGTGGCAGCCCGAGCACTTCGCCACCACCGAACCCTTCCTGATCGCGCATTTCGCGCTCTACCTCTACATCTGCGTGCAGTACAGCCGACAGTTGCTGCGGCCCGATGCACCACGCGGACTGCCGGTGGTGGATGGCGGCCTGCTGTTCGGCCTGCCCATCGTCACCTTTGGCCTGCAGGCCGGCCTGGTGAGGCACCTGCCCTATGGCCTGGCGGTGTCCGCCGCGGTGCTCTCGGCCGTCTACCTCGTGCTGGGCCGCTGGCTGTGGAAGCGCAGCGGGGGGCAGCTCCTGCTGCTCATCGAGGGCCTGCTCGCGCTGGGCGTGGTCTTCCTGCTGCTGGTCACACCGCTGGCCCTGGACGAGCGCTGGACCGGCGCAGCCTGGGCCGTGCAGGGCGCCGGCATCGTCTGGATCGGCCTGCGCCAGCGGCGCTGGTGGGCCACTGGCCTGGGCCTGCTGTTGCAACTCGTGGCCGCAGCCCTGTTCTGGGACCACCACGTGCGCCCCGCCGATGCCCGGCTTTTCGCCCATGCGGCGTGGCTGTCCACGCTGATGCTGGGGGGTGCGGCCCTGGTGTCTGCCTGGCTGCTGCATCGGCTGGCGCCGAACCGGCCCTCGGACAGCGCCTCGACACCCGTGTGGAACCGCACCCCGCCCGCCGCGCTGTGGCAGGCTGTGCATTGGGGCATGCTGGCGCTTGGGCTGCTGCAGCTGCTCTCAGGGTTGTGGGCCGAGGTGTGGCACGCACGGTGGACGTGGCCGAGGCAGAACACGCAGCTCGTGCTGCTGTGGCTCGCCTCGGCAGTTGTGCTGGAACTGACGCAGCGCCGCCTGGCCTGGCCGGCGCTGCGCCTGCCGGCGAGGGTGCTCTGGGTGGGCGCCACGCTGGCGGCCGCAGGCGGCCTGCTCGACCACCTGGTCAGCCCTGCTCACCAGTGGGAGCAGTTCACGCGCTCGGGTGGCTGGCTGGCCGTGGTGGCCGTGCTGGCAACGGGCCTGTGGCTGCTGCGTCGCCTGAAGGGCAGCCCAGGCGACAGCCATTGGCTGGACCGCGCCACCGGCGCCGAGCGGCTGCTGCTGGCCTGGTTTGCGATGCTGCAGGGTGGGGTGCTGCTGCATGCGCTGGCCCACACGCAGATCGGCTCGCACCTGGCCTGGACGGCGCTGGCCCCCATCGTGGTGCCCACGGCCCTGGCCTGGGTCCTGTTGAACCGCACCGGCCCCACATCACCGTGGCTGCGCGGGCTGCACGCACCGTGGCTGGTGCTGCTGGTGCTGTGGAGCGGGCTCGTCAACCTGGGCCACTCGGCCGCAATGACCCCCCTGCCTTACCTGCCCCTACTCAATCCGGTGGACCTCGGTCACGTGCTGGCGCTGCTCTATGCCCTGCGGCTGTGGCGCACGGCCGGTCCGCTGCCCTCGTTCTGGCAAGGCCCTGCGGCCGGTCTGGCCGCCGCCGTGGCCTTCGCCTGGGTGAACGCGGTGCTGGTGCGCAGCCTGCATCACTGGAGCGGCACACCGATGTGGCTGGAGGGCGCGCTGCGCAGCGACACCGTGCAGATGGCGCTCACCATCCTGTGGACGCTGCTGGCGCTTGCCGCGATGCTCTGGGCCACGCGCAAGGCCGGGCCTGCGATGGCGCGCGCCGTCTGGCTGGCCGGCGCTGCGCTGCTGGCCGTGGTGGTCCTCAAGCTCTTCTTTGTCGATCTCGCCAGCCTCGATACGCTGCGTCGCACCGTCACCTTCCTCGGCGTGGGCGTGCTGATGCTGGTGATTGGCTACGTGTCTCCGCTGCCGCCGGCAGCATCGGCCCGGGAGGCCCGCCCATGACGCTGTTTCAACGCTGGACCCTGGCCACCGCGGCCTGGGCCTGGGCCCTGGCGGCCTGCGCAGCCCCCACCGCCCAGGCGCCGCTGAGCCTGACCGCTGGCGAAGGCCTGCAAAGGGTGGAGATCCCGCTCGAGCTGCTGCGCGCCTCGACCCGGGACGGCTGGGCCGATCTCCAGGTGCTCAATGCCCAGGGCGAGGTCGTCCCCCAGGCCTGGGCCTTGCCACCCCCCATCCAGGAGCGCGAGCGCAGCGCCCCGCTGCCCCGCTTTGCCTGGCCCGATGCGAGCCCCGGCGATCGAGGCGACGCGGGCGTGCAGGTGCAGGTGGATGCCCAGGGCGCCATCGTGCGCATCCAGGGCCCGTCGACGACCGCCGCCGAAGGCCCCGCCTCCGGGCGCTGGTTGCTCGACCTCGGCCCGGATGCCCATCGAAGCGCCGAATGGCTCGCCGCACTCGAGCTGGCCTGGGAGGCCCCCCGCGAGGGCAGCCACTTGCGCGCCCGCGTGGAATCCAGCGCCGACCTGAAGCAGTGGCAGCCTGTCACCGACGCCGCGCTGCTCGACGTTCCCGGCGTGGGCGGGGCCCCGGGCGAGCGCCTGGTCCAGCGACGCATCGAGTGGCCGTCATCGGCCCCGGCGCTTCGCTACCTGCGCCTGAGCCTGCAGCCGCCGGCCCCGCTGAGCGGTGTGCAGGCCCTGTGGCGCACCCGCGAGGCCAGCCCGGCCACCGCGACCACGCCCCTGCGCTTCGAGCCCGAGGCGGGCACGACCCCACCCCGCGCCTGGTCGCTGGATCTTGGCGGCGCCGTCCCGCTGCAGGAACTGCGGCTGATGCTGCCGCAGCGCAACAGCGTGGCCAGCCTGGTGCTCGAACAGCGCACCGATGACAAGACACCATGGCGGGCGGTGGCGCGCTTCACGGCCTACCGGCTGGACCGCGATGGCCAGGAATGGCGTTCACCCCCCGTGCGCTGGACCGCCCCACCCGCGCGCCACTGGCGACTGCGCCTGGACGAACGCAGTCCGGCCCTCGGCACCGACGCCCTGGAAGCCACCGCCGTCTGGACCCCGCCGCAGCGGGTGTTCGCTGCACGTGGCGAGCCGCCCTTCCGGCTGGTGGCCGGGGGGCCTGTCGTCGAACCGCTTGCGCTCCCGCAACTCCTGCCGGCCTATGAAGCGGGCCTCGAGTACCGCCTGCCCCAGGCCGTTGCCGGCGAGGTGAGCCTCACCCCGGCCGTGCCGCTGGGGTGGCGCGAGCGCCTGGTCCAGGCCACCGCCGCCGACTGGCGGCGCTGGGCCCTGTGGGCCGTGCTGGCCCTGGCCGTGATCGTGCTGGCGGTGCTGGCGCGTCGGCTGATGCGCGACATCCAGCCGCCCTCGCAGGGGTCCTAGAAAGGATCCGGCAGCGGTGGCAGTCCATGCTGCCTGCGTGCGCGGTTGCACCGCTCGTTCGGCTCGCCCTGCTCGCCATGCCAGTTGAATTCCCGGCACGGCGAAGGTCGCAGCGCATAGATGCGGCACGACACCGCCCGGCCGATCTCGCCGTCCAGGGCGATGCAGCGCGGCGCAGTACGATCGGTGCCCCGCATGGCCACACGCATCGGCGTCACTGCCGTCGTCAGCGCCGAGGGGACGGTACCGCCCGGATGGTCGTCCGCCTCACCCCAATAGAAGGACACGCGAAAGGCAGCGCAGCAGGCCCCGCAGTCCAGGCAGGGCGATGGCGCCGCGGCCTCAGACCTTGAGCAAGTGCTCCCGGTAGTAAAGCAGCTCATCGATCGACTCGTGGATGTCCGCCAGTGCCGTGTGCTTCTGCGCCTTCTTGAAACCTCCCAGCACCTCGGGCTTCCAGCGGCGCGCCAGCTCCTTGAGCGTGCTCACGTCCAGGTTGCGGTAGTGGAAGAAGGCCTCCAGCTGCGGCATGTAGTTGGCCAGGAAGCGGCGGTCCTGGCAGATGGAGTTGCCACACATCGGTGAGGTGTTCTTGGGCACATAGCGCTTCAGGAACTCGATCACGTCGTGCTGGGCCTGTGCCTCGTCCACGGTGGACGCCTTGACGCGATCGATCAGGCCCGACTTGCCGTGCGTGCCCTTGTTCCAGGCATCCATCGCGTCGAGCACCGCATCGCTCTGGTGGATCGCAAAGACCGGCCCTTCCACCCGTTGCTGCAACTGCGCGTCGGTGACCACCACCGCCACCTCGAGGATGCGGTCGCGGTCGGGGTAGAGGCCCGTCATTTCCAGGTCGATCCAGACCAGGTTGGTGTCGCTCAAGGCCAGAGGGGCGGCATCGGTGGGGGTGGCGGCAGGGGTGGCGTCGTCGTTCATGCAGGCTCCTGTGTTGGGGCGCGATTTTCGGTGATCCGTCCAAGGTCTTGCCGGAAGCCTACACTTTCACCCCATGCATTCCGACACCCTGGCCTCGCTTTTTGCGGCCTTTCTCATCGCCACCCTGGTGGTGAAGTTCTGGCTCGCTTCCCGACAGATCCGCCACGTGGCCCGCCACCGCGATGCCGTACCCGCCGGCTTTGCGCAGACCATCACCTCGGCGGCCCACCAGCGTGCGGCCGACTACACCATCGCCAAGACCCGCTTCGGCCTGCTCACGACCGCCTTCGGCGCCGCCGTGCTGCTGGGCTGGACGCTGCTGGGCGGCCTGGATGCGCTGAACCTCGCCGTGCGCGATGCCGTGCAACCGGCCTTCGGTGACCTGGCCTACCAGCTCGCCCTGCTGGCGGCGGTGGCCGTGATCGGCTCGCTGCTCGACCTGCCCTTCGACGCCTGGGCCACCTTTCGCATCGAGCAGCGCTTCGGCTTCAACCGCATGAGCTGGGGCCTGTTCCTGGGCGACCTCGCCAAGGGCGCCCTGGTGGGCACCCTGCTCGGCCTGCCCCTGGCCGCGCTCGTGCTGTGGCTGATGGGTGCCGCCGGCCCCAGCTGGTGGCTGTGGGCCTGGGCCGTGTGGGTGGGCTTCAACCTGCTGATGCTGGTGCTCTATCCCACGCTCATCGCCCCTTTGTTCAACAAGTTCGAACCGCTGGCCGACGAGGGCCTGCGCCAGCGTGTGGAAGGCCTGATGGCGCGCTGCGGTTTTGCCGCGAAGGGCCTGTTCGTGATGGACGGCTCCAAGCGCAGCGCCCACGCCAATGCCTATTTCACGGGCTTCGGCGCCGCCAAGCGCGTGGTGTTCTTTGACACCCTGCTGAACAAGCTTTCGCCCGGCGAGGTCGAAGCCGTGCTCGCGCATGAGCTGGGCCATTTCAAGCGCCGCCATGTGCTCAAGCGCATGGTGGGCCTCTTCGGTGTCAGCCTGCTGGGCTTTGCGCTGCTGGGCTGGCTGTCGAACCAGGCCTGGTTCTACACCGGGCTGGGCGTGCAACCCAACCTTGCCGCCCCCAACGACGCGCTGGCCCTGCTGCTCTTCATGATGGCCGGCCCGGTGTTCGGCTACTTCGTCTCGCCGCTGATGGCGGCCGTCTCGCGCCGCCACGAGTACGAAGCCGACGCCTACGCCTGCGCCCAGGCCAACGGGCACGACCTGTCGAATGCGCTGCTCAAGCTTTACGAGGACAATGCGGCCACGCTGACGCCCGACCCCTGGTACGTGCGCTTCTACTACTCTCACCCGCCGGCCGTGCAACGCCTGGCCGCCATGAAAGCCCTCACCCCATGAACCCCCTGTTGACGCAAAAATGCAAGCCGCTCGAAGGCGGCCAGCCCATGGGCCCGAGCGAGATCGAGGCTCACCTGCGCCAGTCCGATGGCTGGACCCTGAAGGACGGCGCCATCGAGAAGACCTACACGTTCAGGAACTACCACGAGACCATGGCCTTCGTGAATGCCCTGGCCTGGATCGCCCACGCCGAGGATCATCACCCCGACCTGCTCGTCAAGTACAGCAGCTGCCAGGTGCGCTTCAACACGCACTCGGTGGGCGGCATCTCGATCAACGACTTCATCTGCGCGGCCAAGGCCGACGCCTTGCTGGGCTGAGCCGCGCTTGGGCAAGCCGGTCGAACTGGATGTGGGGTTGGTGGTGGCCGGTCATGGCCGCCACTACATCGTCGAAACGCCGGAGGGCCGGCGGCTGACCTGCCACCCGCGCGGCAAGAAGAGCGAGTGCGTGGTGGGCGACCGCGTGCGCTGGCAGGCTGCGCAGTCGAACACCGGCGATGAAGGCGTGATCGAGGCCCTGGAGCCGCGGCGCAACCTGCTGTACCGCCAGGACGAATGGAAGACCAAATCCTTCGCCGCCAACCTCGACCAGATCCTCGTGCTGGTGGCCAGCGAGCCGGTGTTCAGCGAATCACAGCTCAGCCGCTCGCTCATCGCCGCCGAACATGCCGGCATCCCGGCCACGGTGGTGTTCAACAAGACCGACCTGCCCCAGGCCGCCCAGGCCCGTGAGCGCCTGGCGCCCTACCGCGCCATGGGCTACGAGGTGCTGGAGGTGGCGCTGAAGGCCCGCCCCGACGAGGCCCGCACGCTGCTGGCACCGCGCCTGCAGGGCCGCACCAGCTTCGTGCTGGGCCCCTCGGGCACCGGCAAGAGCACGCTCATCAACCTGATGGTCCCCCAGGCCCAGGCCCAGGTGGGTGAGATCTCGCAGGCCCTGAACTCCGGCCGCCACACCACCACCACCACGCAGTGGTACTGGCTCGACGACAGTCGCGAGAGCGCCCTCATCGACTCGCCCGGCTTCCAGGAGTTCGGCCTGCGCCAGATCGATGCGGCCCAGCTGCCCGCCTACATGCCCGACCTGCGTGAGCACGTGGCCGGCTGCCGCTTCTACAACTGCACCCACCTGCACGAACCCGGCTGCGGCGTGCGCGCGGCCGTGCAAGCCGGTCAGATCACCGAGAGCCGGTACCGGATCTACACCGAGATCCACGAGGAACTGTCCCGGCAGCGCTGGTAGCCACGAGCGCGAAGTTCCTCCCCTTCAGCCGGTCAGATTCGCCAGAGTCAGCAGGGCCAGCAACAGCATCCACAGCACCACCGAGCGCCACACCAGCCCGACGATGCTGCGCAGATGACCCAGGGTGGGCGGCAGGCCGCCGGTGTGGCCCTCGGCGTCGGTGGCACCGACGGGAGCACCGGCCTCGAAGGTCTTGGTGCGGTCCACGCTCAGGCCGGGCGCGCTGCTGCCGCCCAGACGCACGCCCACGGCCCCGGCGGCGGCGGCCAGGATGATGCCGTCGCTGGCGTGCTGCCACAGCACGGCATGGCGCCGCCAGCTGTCGATGGCATCCTCGAAATTGCCCACCACCGCAAAGCCAAAGGCGGTGAGGCGCGACGGCAGGTGGTCCAGGCCATTGAACAGCCGCTGGGCCAGCCCCATCAGACTGGGGTTGGTGGGCACGCCCACGGTGTGGCTGCGGTAGGTCCAGTAGCGGCTCGAGAACTCGGCCATGCGGTAGAGCACCGCACCCGCCGGCCCCAGGCCCACCGCGGCCAGCACGATGAACCAGAAGAACACCCCGAACACATGGCGGTGGGCGGCCAGCAGGGAATGCTCGATCACATGGCGCAGCAGCTCGGTGCGGGGCAGCTCGCTGGCATCCATGTGGCGCCACTCGGCAAAGAGCTGGCGGGCCCGCAGTTCGTCGCCCCGTTCGAGGGCATCGCGGATGTCGGTGAAGTAGTGGCTGAACTGCCGGAAGCCCAGCGTGAGGTAGAGCACCACCACGTTCCACCCCAGGGCCACGAGCAGGCTGTGCCGGGCGATGGAGAGGTAGATGCCGAAGGCCAGCAAGGCCGGCACGAGCACGGTGATGCACCACACGACCCAGGCATGCACCGGCCGGCCCGCGTCGAAGTTGCGGCCCGCCCAATGGACCCAGCCCACCAGCGTGTCGTGAATGAGATTGCCGCCGCGCAGGGGTTTCAGTTGCTCCAGCAGCAGGGCCAGCAGGACGGAGAAGAAACTCATGGCCGGCATGATAGCGGCCACACACTCTCTCTATGCTGCGAGAAAGCGATAGAAATTGCGCAGCATCGCCGCGGTTGCACCCCAGATGAAATAGGGCTGCTCGCGGCCCGGGGCCTGCCAGGGCATCGAGAAGAATTCGCGTCGCTCACCGCCGAACTCCACGGCGTGGCGCTGGTGGTGGGCGGGGTGCATCAGGAAGGCCAGCGGCACCTCGAAGGCCTCGGCCACTTCGCTGGGATCGACCCTCAGATCGAAGGGCGGCTGGACCAGCGCCACCACCGGCGTCACCATGAAGGCGGTCACCGTCTTGTAGAGGGGCAACTGGCCGATGACCTCCACGTGCCGGCGGGCGAGGCCCACCTCCTCCTCGGCCTCGCGCAGCGCGGTGTCGGCCGGGTCCTGGTCCTCGGGTTCGGCGCGCCCCCCGGGGAAGCTCACCTGACCGGGATGGTCGCTCAGGTGGTCGGTGCGTTGCGTCAGCAACACCGTGAGGCCCTGAGGGCGCAGCACCAGCGGCACCAGCACCGAGGCATGGGCCGGCGTGCGCGCGAACATGCGGCGTTCGGCCAGCACCTCGGGCTCCCAGGCGGGCGGGTGCGCGAAGCGTTCGCGCAGGGCCTGCGGGGTCAGGCGTTCGTCGGCCACCGGCGGCAGGTGGGCATCGACGCCCACCACCGGAAAGGCCTGAGGGTCACGGATGAGGGCCATGGATCGGGGCGAAAAACGAAAAAGCCGCCTGGGCGGACATGCGCGCAGGCGGCTTCAGAGGCGTTGCAGCAACGCGCCGGATCAGGACAGCTTTTCCTTGATGCGGGCCGACTTGCCGCTGCGCTGGCGCAGGTAGTACAGCTTGGCACGGCGCACGTCGCCGCGGCGCTTGACCTCGATGGAGGCGATCAGCGGGCTGTAGAGCTGGAACGTCCGCTCCACGCCTTCGCCGCTGGAGATCTTGCGCACGATGAAGCTGGAATTCAGGCCGCGGTTGCGCTTGGCAATCACGACGCCTTCGTAAGCCTGCACGCGCTTGCGGTTGCCTTCGACGACGTTGACGTTCACGATGACGGTGTCGCCAGGGGCAAACGCCGGGATGGTCTTGTTCAGGCGAGCGATCTCTTCCTGTTCAAGGGTCTGGATGAGGTTCATGGTCACTCCAAGGATCGTGCGCGGGGGTGGTTGGAAGGTCTTGGTGCCCCACCTCAGTGAAGGGCTCACCCGGCAGAGGATCGGGAAAACATTGAATTATAGCCCAAGCGAGGCCAGATAGCGCTCATCGTCGCGGCTCAGCCGCCCGGCCAAGCGCGCCGCGACGATCAGGTCGGGTCGGCGCTGGGCGGTGAGGCGCAGCGACTGCTCACGCCGCCAGCGGGCAATCTGGGCATGGTGGCCCGAGAGCAGCACCGCCGGGACGGGCACGGGGCCCTCGGGAGTGTCCAGCACCTCGGGGCGGCTGTAGTGGGGGCAGTCGAGCAGGCCATCGCTGAAGCTGTCCTGCTCGTGCGAGGCCGGATCGTTCAGCACACCCGGCTGCAGGCGGGCCACCCCGTCGAGCAAGGCCAGGGCCGGGATCTCGCCCCCCGAGAGCACGAAGTCGCCCAGGCTGAGTTCGATGTCGACGTGACGGTCGATGAAGCGCTGGTCCACACCCTCGTAGCGGCCGCACACCAGGATGGCACCGGGGCCGGCCGACCAATCGACGAGCAAGGCCTGGTCGATGCGCCGGCCGGTGGGCGAAAACCACACCACCGGGCCCTGAGGGGCGCCGGCTTCATCCCGGGCGGCGCGCGCGGCGGCCAGTGCGCGCTCCAGCGGTTCGGCCAGCATCACCATGCCCGGACCGCCGCCGTAGGCGCGGTCGTCCACCCGGCGGTAGGCATCTTCGGCAAAGTCGCGCAGGGCCCACAGGCGCACATCCACCTGGCGCGACTCGTAGGCGCGACGCGTCACGCCCTGGCTCAGGAAGGGCTGGAACAGGTCCGGGAAGAGCGTGACGACGTCGAAGCGCATGGACTGGCTCACGCTCAGTAGTCCAGGCCCCAGTCGACAAGGATGCGGCCGGCCGCCGTCTCGACCTGATCGATGTAGGCCGCCACGAAGGGGATCAGCCGCTCGGTGGGCGGATCGGTGGTGTCGTCCACCACGCGCAGCACACTGTGGGCGCCGGTGTCCATCAGATCGGCCACACGGCCCAGGGCCTCGCCCTGGCGGTTCACCACGGCCAGGCCGAGGAGGTCGACCCAGTAGTACTCACCCTCGCCGGCCGTCGGGAAGCTGGCACGCGACACGAAGATGCGAGCCCCCTTGAGCGCCTCGGCCGCATTGCGGTCGGAGACTTCCTGGGCCTGGGCGACCACGACATCGCCGTGGTCGCGCGTCGCCGTGATGCGCAGCAGGCGCGGCGTCGGCCGGGCCGCAGGACGGGGGACATCAGGGGGCTGGAGGAACCAGCGCCGGGAAGAAAACAGCGCCTGGGGGTCGGTGGCGTAGGGCTGGACCTTGATCCAGCCCTTGATACCCCAGGCGTCGATCACGCGGCCGACCTCGACGGCGTCTGCGGGCCAGGCGACGTGCTCGTCAGCGGGGGCCAGGGCGCTCATCGGGTCGGCTGCCGGCCTTGCGGCCGTGCGGGGCTCAGGCGGCAGCCTTGGCCTGCTTGATCAGGCGAGCGACGGTGGGAGACACCTGGGCGCCATGGCTGACCCAGTAGTCCACGCGGTCATGCGCCACGCGCAGGCTTTCGGCGGCGCCGGAGGCCACGGGGTTGTAGAAGCCCACGCGCTCCAGGAACCGGCCGTCACGGCGGTTGCGGGCGTCGGCGGCCACGATGTTGAAGAAGGGGCGCTTCTTGGAGCCGCCACGGGAAAGACGAATCACGACCATGCTGTGTCCTTGTGCCCACCCGCGGCACCCCTTGCCACTGGAGACACTCAGGGCAGTCAGGAATAGCGCCGGCAGGCGATGAATATCCGTCTCGACACCGTAGATACGCCTGCCACCCGGCTCGGCCAGCGTCGAGAACCCTAAATTATAGCGACTCCGGGACTCGGTGGTCGAGACCGGGCCAGGGCGACGCCGGGAGACCGGCTGCAAGACCGTCACACGGGCCGGCAGCACGCTACAGTCGCGGCCCATGACCACGACGTCCGACACCCCCGCGGGGCCCTACAAGTCCAAGACCCTGGCCACCTGGATTGCCTTGATTGCGGGTTCGCTCGGCCTGCACCGCTTTTATCTGCATGGGCTGAAGGACTGGCTGGGCTGGCTGCATCCGCTGCCCACGGCGTTGGGCGTGATCGGCTTGCAGCGCATGCTCGAGTTCGGCCAGGACGACCGCCTGGCCTGGGCCCTGATCCCCTTGCTGGGCCTGATGCTCTCGCAGGCCATGCTGATGGCCATTCTCTACGGGCTCACGCCGGACGAGAAGTGGAACGCCCGCTTCAACCCTCGGGGCCCCAAGCACCAGACCGGCTGGGCCGCCATCATCGGGGTGATCGCGGCACTGATGATCGGCGCCGCCGTGCTGATGGCCACGCTGGCCTTCGGCTTCCAGCGCTACTTCGAGACCCAGGTGGAAGCGGCGCGGCAGATCAGCCAGTGAGCGTCAGCTGCGGAAGATGAAGTAGACGGCGCCCACCAGGCACAGCCCTGCCCAGACGAAATCCCACTTGAAGGGCACCTTCATGTAGAGCATCGCGAACGGCACGAAGACCGTGAGCGTGATGACCTCCTGCATGATCTTGAGCTGGGGCAGCGTGAACACGCCGCTGCTGTAGCCGATGCGGTTGGCTGGCACCTGCAAGAGGTATTCGAACAGGGCGATGCCCCAGCTGATCAGGGCCGCGATGTACCAGGGCTTGGCGGCCAGTCCCTTCAGGTGGCCATACCAGGCAAAGGTCATGAAGATGTTGGACGCCGTCAGCAGGGCGATGGTCTGCAACGAGACCGGCAGGGCGTGGGCACTCATGGTGGCTTCCTAGAGAGGGTCGGGCAGGCGCTCGATGCCCTGATCGGGCAGCGCATCCAGCATGGTACGCAGGTCAGGCCGACCAGGAATGACAAGTCCAGGTGCCAGGTCCGCCAGCGGCGCCAGCACGAAGGCGCGCTCATGCAAACGCGGATGGGGCAGTTGCAGCGATGGCGTGTCCAGGCACAGATCCCCCAGCAGCAACAGGTCGAGGTCGAGGGTGCGCGGGGCGTTGCGGTAGGGACGTTCCCGCCCCTGGGCTTGCTCCAGCGCCTGCAAGACGCTCAGCAGCGCGTGGGCGCTCTCGTCCGTGTCGAACGCAACGACCGCATTGAGGTAGTCGGGGCCGCTGGACTCGAGAGGGCGGGTCCGGTACAGGGGAGACGCCGCCCACGCCGACACCCGAGGACGCGCGCGCAGGGCATCCGCGGCCCAGCGCAGCGTCTGCAGCGGATCGCCCAGGTTGGCGCCCAGGCCGACGTAGGCGCGCGTCATGGGGTGGCCCGTCGGTGGGTTCAGTCGGCGCTGCCGCCTGTGGCCGGTGCAGCACCCGCGGGCTTGCGGCGACGGCGACGGCGCTTGCGGGGCGCAGAGGGCGGGCCCTCTTCACTGGGGGTGGTCATCGGGCCATGGCCCTCGCCCAGCGCAAGGTCCACCGCGCCGTGCACGGCGGACGCACTGGCCGGGGACGCCTTGCGGCGCGTGTTCACGCGGCGTGCACCCTGCTGTTCGCGGGCCGCGTCCATCAGACTGCGTCGACCGGCTTCATCGGCCTGGGAGAATTCCTCCCACCAGCGCGCCAGGGCCGCATCGACCTCGCCGGCATCGGCACGCAGGCGCAGGAAGTCAAACCCGGCGCGAAAGCGCGGCTGCTCCACCAGCGTGAAGGGGCCGTTACCGATGCGGCGCTCGAAGCGCGGCTGCATCATCCAGATCTCGCGCATGTCGGCGGCCAGCTTGCCACGGCCCGAGATGTCGCCGATGCGGGCATTGAACACTTCATCGATCGCCACGCCCAGGGCCTGGAAGGCCGGTTCGCCCCGGGCCTGGTGGCGCTGCCAGCCGTCGAGCACGTCATGCCAGAGCATGCAGGCGAGCATGAAGCTGGGCGCCACCGGTTTGTCTTCGGCCACGCGGCGGTCGGTGTCGGCCAGGGCCAGCTGCACGAACTTCTCGCGCCCGTCGTGCTTCTGCTGCTCGTCGAGCACCACGTCGAGGATGGGGAAGACGCCGCGGTGCAGGCCCTGCTTGCGCAGCTCCTGCATGCTGGCCAGGGCATGACCGGTCTGCAGCAGCTTGATCATCTCATCGAACAGGCGCGAGGCCGGCACGTTGTCGAGCAAGTGGGCCATGCGCCGGATGGGCTCGCGCGTCCTGGGCTCGATCTCGAAGCCCAGCTTGGCCGCAAAACGAACCACGCGGATGATGCGCACCGGGTCCTCTCGGTAGCGGGTCTGCGGGTCACCGATCATGCGCAGCAGGCGCTTCTTCGCGTCGGCGATACCGCCGTGGTAGTCGACCACGATCTCGCGCTGCGGGTCGTAGTACATCGCATTGATGGTGAAGTCGCGGCGTGCGGCATCCTCGATCTGAGGGCCCCAGACGTTGTCGCGCAGCACCCGGCCGCTCGCGTCCACCACATGCGACTTGTCAGCGATCTGGGATTTCGAGGTCTTCTCGTTGCCCTGGACCTGCTCGGCCGCCGCCGCATCCAGGTAGGCACGGAAAGTGGACACCTCGATCACCTCGTGATCGCGCCCACGACCGAACACCACGTGCACGATGCGAAAGCGCCGGCCGATGATGAAAGCACGGCGAAACAGGGCCTTGACCTGCTCGGGCGTGGCGTTGGTGGCCACGTCGAAGTCCTTCGGGCGCAGGCCCAGCAGCAGATCGCGCACCGCCCCGCCGACGATGTAGGCCTCGTAGCCGGCATCGGTGAGGGTGCGCACCACCTTCACCGCACGCTCGTCCACCAGCGAGGGATCGATGCCGTGTTCGGACTTCGGCACTTCGGTGCGACGGCCCTTGGCCGGGCCGGCGGCCTTGGCCCCGGTCTTGGCTGCGCCGGTCTTGCCCAGCAGCTTGTCGATGAACTTCTTGATCATTCAAAGAGTTTGAGTATGCGCCAGCCCCGCTCCCGGGCCAGGCTTTCCAGCGCGGGCGACGGATTGGTCGCCACGGGGTCGCTGGCTCGCTCCAGCAGCGGAAGGTCGTTGGGTGAGTCGCTGTAGAAGCTCGTGCGCTCGAACTGCGACCACCCGGCACCCAGGCCGGCCAGCCATTGGTCGACGCGGGTCACCTTGCCCTCACGGTAAGACGGCACACCGTGGATGCGGCCCGTGATGGTACCGCTTGCGTCCCGTTCGAGCTGAACGGCCAGCAGATGGTCCACGCCGAAGGCCTTGGCGATGGGGGCCGTGACGAACTCGTTGGTGGCCGTGACGATGGCCACCAGGTCGCCGCGCGCCTGATGTTCGCGCACGAGGTCCAGCGCCTGGGGAAGAAGCACCGGGCGCACCACTTCGTCCAGGAAGCGCTGCTGCACGGCGCGCTGCTCGTCAGGGGAGCGGTGCCGCCAAGGCGCCGTGCTGAAGTCGATGTACTCGCCCAGGTCGAGGCGGCCGGCCTGGTATTGCGCGTAATAGAGGTCGTTCCCGCGCCGGAAGGCGTCGCCATCGGCCCACCCGATGCGTACCATGAAGTCGCCAAAGGCGTGGTCGGAATCGATGGGCAGCAGGGTGTGGTCGAGGTCGAACAGGCAGAGATTGCGGGTCGTCGTCACAGGGCCTCCTCGGCCAGCATGCGTTTGAGCAAGGGAACAGTCACGCCACGCTGCTGCGCCAGCGCAAAGCGGTCCAGGCGATCGAGCAGTCCCATGAGGCTGCCCAGGTCGCGCTCGAAGCGCGTCATCAGATAGCCCATCACCTCGTCGGACAGGAAGATGCCGCGACGGTCAGCCTCGCGGCGCAGGGCCGCGCGGCAGTGCTCCTCGGGCAGGGGCAACAGATGAAAGACCGGCCCCCAGCCCAGTCGGGTGCGCAGGTCTTCCCGCACGGCCAGATCCACGGGTGGCACGGAACCGGCGGCCAGGACCTGCTGGCCCAGCGCTGCGGCCTGCGCGAACAAGGCGAAGGCGGCGTGCTGTCGCCCGGCATCGAAGGCCTGCACGCCGTCGAAGACGATGCCGCGCCATCCCTCATCATGCTCCCACGGCAGCGGGGTGCTGGCCTCGAACCAGCCCACCCTTGCGCCCGGCGCCTGCACCGCCTCCGTCCAGGCGCGCAGCAAGTGGGTCTTGCCCACACCCCGGTCGCCCCAAAGATACACAGGAGCGAGAGCCCCTGGCGATTGCGCAAGGCTGCGCAGGTGCGCCACGGCCGCCTCGTTGCCGGGGGCATGGAAGTTGTCGAAGCTGCAGGGGTCGGCGGGCCCCAGGCCCAGGGGCAACTGCCTCATGGGCGGCGCCATGGTGGGCAAGGACGGAAGGTCATCTTGGCGTCAGCGGGAACCGGGCCATGTCGGCCGGCCGGTAAAATGTCCCAAATTCTATCGGGCCGGCACAAGCCGCCTGCGCACACCATGTCCCAGACCCCCCTCTCCTACCGTGATGCCGGCGTCGACATCGATGCGGGCGATGCCCTGGTCGAACGTATCAAGCCCCTGGCCAAGCGCACGATGCGCGAAGGCGTGCTGGGCGGCATTGGCGGCTTCGGCGCCCTGTTCGAGATCCCGAAGCGCTACAAGGAACCCGTGCTCGTTTCGGGCACCGACGGCGTGGGCACCAAGCTCAAGCTGGCCTTCGAATGGGGCTTGCATGACACGGTCGGCATCGACCTGGTGGCCATGAGCGTGAACGACGTGCTGGTGCAAGGCGCCGAACCGCTCTTCTTCCTCGACTACTTCGCCTGCGGCAAGCTGGACGTGGACACCGCTGCCCGCGTGGTGGGCGGCATCGCCCGTGGCTGCGAGGAGTCGGGCTGCGCGCTGATCGGCGGCGAGACCGCCGAGATGCCGGGCATGTATCCGCCGGGCGAATACGATCTGGCCGGCTTCTGCGTCGGCGCGGTGGAAAAGAGCGGCATCGTCGATGGCCGCGACATCGCCCCGGGCGACGTGGTGCTGGGCCTCACCTCCAGCGGCGTGCACTCGAACGGCTACTCGCTGGTGCGCAAGATCGTCGAACGCGCCGGCGCGGCCGGCCTGCCGGCCACGCTGGACGGTCAGCCCTTCCGCGAACGCGTCATGGCGCCCACCCGCCTGTACGTGAAACCCGTGCTGGCCGCGATGAAGGACGTGCGCATCAAGGGCATGTCGCACATCACCGGCGGTGGCCTGGTCGAGAACATCCCGCGCTGCCTGCCCGACCACACCAAGGCCGTGCTGCAGGGCAGCGCCTGGCCGCGGCCCGAAATCTTCAGCTGGCTGCAGCGCGAAGGCGGCGTGGCCGAGTCGGAGATGCACCGCACCTTCAACTGCGGCATCGGCTTCGTGGTGATCGTGTCCGAAGCCGACGCCGCGCGTGCAGCCGAGGTGCTGCGTGCCCATGGCCAGACGGTCCACACGATCGGCCGCATCGAGGCCCGCCAGGGCAACGAAGCCCCCACCCAGGTCGTCTGAGTCAATGCAGGCGCGGCGTGCTGCCGCGCAACGACGCCAGCCGTTCGGCCATCGCCAGCCGGTCGCTGGCCTGGCGGGCGCGCTGCACGTAGTCGGCCAGGTCGGCGATGGCTTCGTCTCGGCGGCCCATCTCGGCATATGCCAGGCCTCGGTCGCGCAACTCGTCCAGTGCCTGGGGCATCAGGATCACCAGGCGCTCCAGCACCGCCACCAGCCGGGGCCAGTCCTCATGGGTGCGGTGGATCTCCTTGAGGTTGCGCAGCATGCGGGCGATCACGTCGCGCGGGCTGGCCGACTGCAGGAACAGGCCCAACGGGATGTCATAGTCGCCCGTCAACCCCTGCTGGCGCTTGTAAGGCAGCAGGCGCTCCTCCAGCTCCTCACGCGACAAGGACAGGCCGCTGAAGGGGTCGATGATGACCTCCCCCTCGGGCATGCGCAGCTTCACCAGGAAATGGCCGGGGAAGGAAACCCCGCGCGCCGGCAGCCCCACCTGCTGGGCCAGCTCGATGTAGAGCACCGCCAGCGAGATGGGAATACCCCGGCGTGACTGCAGCACGATGTTCAGGCAGCTGTTGTAAGGGTCGTAGTAATCGTTCACATTGCCCGCAAAGCCCAGCTCCCGGAAGAAATAGCGGTTGAGCATGCGCAGGCGGTGCACCGGCGTGCAGTCGGCCGGCAGGCGGCGCTTGAGCCGCTCGGCCAGCGCGTCGATCTCGGCCAGCACGCCCTGGATGTCGAGGTCGGGGAACTCGTCCTGGGCCAAGGCCAGGGCCGCCTCGGTCAAGGGAAAGGTGGCATCGTCGGCCACCAGGGACGCGAAGTAGTCGAGCGAGGTTGAAGGACCGAACTGCATGGGTTCAGTGTAGGCGCACACCCGCCACTCGGCGAACCAGCGGCCCGGCCTCAGGCCCGGCGTGCGAACTGGCGCAGCTTCACGCCGGTGAGGGCCAGGGCGCCGAAGTAGAGCAGTGCTGCGCCGCCCAGGCAGGCAACCATCCAGCCGATGCGGGCCCAGGGCGTCTGGCGCAGCGCCGTCCAGTCCAGCCCGTGGGCGGCGGCGGCCAGTGCACCGCCCAGCAGGGCCGTGGCAAGGACCACCTGCCCCAGGAAGCGGAGCCAGCCGGGCTGCGGCGTGTAGGCGCCTTGGCGGCGCAGGCCCACCAAGAGCCACGTGGCGTTGATGAGGGCGGCCACGCCGATGGACAAGGCCAGGCCCGCATGGCCCAGCCAGGGCACGAAACCCAGGTTCATCAGCTGCGTGAGCACGAGCACCACGATGGCGATGCGCACCGGCGTGCGGATGTCCTGGCGCGCATAGAAACCCGGCGCCAGCACCTTGATCGCCACCAGCCCCACCAGCCCCACGCCATAGCCCATCAGGGCCAGCGCGGTCTGACGCAGATCCCCGTCGGTGAAAGCGCCATAGTGGAAGAGCACCGACACCAGCGGCAGCCCGAAGACCAGCAGTGCCACCGCACTGGGCAGCGCCAGCAGCACCACCAGCCTCAGCCCCCAGTCGAGCAAGGCGCTGTAGCGGGCCGAATCGTTCAGCGCCTGGGCAGCCGAGAGCTGGGGCAGCAGCACCACGCCCAGGGCCACGCCCAGCAGGCCGGTGGGGAACTCCATCAGGCGGTCGGCATAGGTCAGCCAGGACACCCGGCCTTCGCCGAGAAAGGAGGCGATCTGCGTGTTGATCAGCAGCGAGACCTGCGCCACTGCCACGCCCAGCACGGCCGGCGCCATCAGCAGCAGGATGCGGCGCACGCCGTCGTGGCCCCAGGCCGCGCGCAACGAGCGCAGCCGCGGCAGCATGCCGATGCGGGCCAGGGCCGGCACCTGCACGGCCAGCTGCAGCACCCCGCCCAGCATCACCCCGGCCGCCAGGGCGTAAATGCCGGGGTAGCCCCAGGCTTCCAACCAGGGCGTGAGCCCCCAGGCCGCCGCAATGACCGCCAGGTTCAGCAGCACCGGGGTGGCCGCCGGGACGGCGAACCGCTTCCAGGTGTTCAGGATGCCGGCCGACAGCGCCACCAGGGACATGAAGCCGATGTAGGGAAACATCCAGCGGGTCATGACCACGGCCGCCTCGAAACCCTCGGGCGACTGCTTCAGGCCGGCGGCGATGGCATAGACCAGCACCGGCGCGGCCACCACCCCCAGCACGCAGGTCACGAGCAGGGCCCATCCCAGCACCGTGGCGACGGCATCGACCAGCCGGCGGGTGGCCTCTTCGCCCTGGCGCTCGCGGCTTTCGGCGAGGATGGGCACAAATGCCTGCGAGAAGGCGCCTTCAGCGAACAAGCGGCGCAGCAGGTTGGGGATGCGGAAGGCGACGTTGAAGGCGTCGGTCCAGGCGCTGGCCCCGAAGGTGGTGGCCACCAGCAGTTCCCGCGCCAGACCCGTGATGCGCGAGGCCAGGGTCAGCAGGGAAACGGTGGAGGCGGCGCGCAGCAGGTTCATGTGGCGAACGGGATTATAGGGAGCCCCTGTCGCGCCTTCGGCGGGAGGACTGGGCAGGGCAGGCCAGACATGCTATACTTCTCGTCTTTGCTCAACCCGCAACGCTATATCCATGGCCACTTCCTCCAAAGCCAAGAAGACCGTCCGCATCGCGTCGGGCCGCAAGCGCGCCCGCCAGGACGTCAAGCTCAACGCCGCCAACACGGCGCTGCGTTCCAAATTCCGCACGGTCATCAAGAACGTGCAAAAAGCCGTGGCAGCCGGCGACAAGGCCCGTGCCGCCGATCTGTTCAAGCACGCCCAGGGCGTGATCGACTCCGTGGCCGACAAGGGCCTCTTCCACAAGAACAAGGCCGCTCGCCACAAGAGCCGCCTGTCGGCCTCGATCAAGGCACTGGCTGCCTGAAGCCGAATCCGGGTTGAGCAAGCAAGGGCTCGCACTGCGAGCCCTTTTTCATTGGGGATCCATGATCGAGGCTCAGGCGCCCGGCTTGTCCGGAATCAGGCAGGCCTCGACCATCTGCAGGTCGTTGTCGCGGGCGAAGTTCATCACGAAATCCCAGGCCATCGGTTCGATCTGCCGGATGGCCTCGTTGACGACCACGCACTTGACGCCCCCGACCACCGTGGGCACGCAATAGGGCGAATAGCCGATGTGGGCCGAGCGGCCCGACTGCACCCCGCCGGGGCGGAAACACGACATCACGCCGGCCAGCCGTTCGGCCCAGTCGCTGGGACGAAAGGTGCGGCCGTCACGGGTGATCCCCTGAATGAAGATCTCACGGGGTTTGGGGCTGGTCATGCGGTACAGACTCTCGGTGCGCCGCTTGTGGCGGCCGCGCTGCGAAGTGTAGGCGGTGTCCCTGCAGCGACAGGTCTTAGGAATGATATCTTATATAAGACCTGCCCAGGGTTCAGTCGGGTTCCAGGCGCGGGGCCAAGCCCGCGCCGGGCCGATCATGGCCTGCGCAAGCTGTCGTGCAGCTTTCATGCCGCCTTCGCGGCGCCTGCCCTAGAATGAAATGCCGACGCGGTTGGGGGCCTTGCGGGTGCAGGGCTTGCCGCCGCGATTTTTCTTTTTTGGAGCCGCCATGAACGCACCCCAGAAAGTCGACACGCCCATGCCCCATGTGATGAACACCTACGGCCGCCTGCCGGTCGCGCTGTCGCACGGGCGAGGCTGCCGCGTCTGGGACACGAACGGACGCGAGTACCTGGATGGTCTGGGCGGCATTGCCGTCAACACCCTGGGCCATGCCCACCCCAAGCTGGTGCCGGCCCTGCAGGACCAGATCGCCAGACTCATCCACACCTCGAACTACTACCAGGTGCCCCTGCAGGAACAACTCGCCGCGAAGCTGGTCGAGCTGTCGGGCATGACCAACGTCTTCTTCTGCAACTCGGGTCTGGAAGCCAACGAGGCGGCGATCAAGATCGCCCGCAAGTTCGGGCACGACAAAGGCATCGAGATGCCCGAGATCGTGGTCTATGACAAGGCCTTCCATGGCCGCTCGATCGCCACGCTGTCGGCCACCGGCAACCCCAAGGTCCAGGCCGGTTTCGGCCCGCTGGTGCCCGGCTTCGTGCGCATCCCGCTCAATGACGTGGCCGCGCTCGAGGAGGTGGCAAAGAGCCGCCCCAACGTGGTGGCCGTGTTCCTGGAAACCATCCAGGGCGAAGGTGGCGTGAACCCGGCGCGCGCCGAGTACCTGCGGGAGGTCCGTCGCGTCTGCGACGAGCGGGGCTGGCTGCTGATGATCGACGAGGTGCAGTGCGGCATCGGCCGCACCGGCAAATGGTTCGCCCATCAATGGGCCGGGATCGTGCCCGACGTGATGCCCCTGGCCAAGGGCCTGGGCTCGGGGGTGCCCATCGGCGCGGTGGTGGCGGGCCCGAAGGCGGCGAACGTGCTGCAGCCCGGCAACCACGGCACCACCTTCGGTGGCAACCCGCTGGCCATGCGCGCAGGCGTCGAGACGCTGCGCATCATGGAAGAAGACAAGCTGCTGGACAACGCCGCGAAAGTGGGCGCCGCCCTGAAGGCCGGACTGGAGCGCGAGTTCGACGGCCTGAGCGGGGTGGTCGAGATCCGCGGCCAGGGCCTGATGCTGGGCATCGAGCTCGACCGTCCCTGCGGTGCCCTGCTGGGCCAGGCGCTGGAGGCCGGCCTGCTGATGAGCGTCACCGCCGACAAGGTCATCCGCATCGTGCCCCCGCTCATCCTGAGCGAGGCCGAGGCCGCCGAGATCGTGACCAAGCTCGCGCCGCTGGTGAAGGCCTTCCTGGCCGCGCCCTCTCCATGAGGCCGGCGATGAAACCGGGAGACTCGCTGATGAAGCACTACCTGCAGTTCAAGGACTTCCGCGCCGAGGAGTACGCCTACCTCTTCGAGCGCGCCGCGCTCATCAAGAAGCGCTTCAAGAACTACGAGAAGTACACACCGCTGGTCGACCGCACGCTGGCGATGATCTTCGAGAAGGCCAGCACGCGCACCCGTGTGAGCTTCGAGGCCGGCATGTACCAAATGGGCGGCTCCGTGGTGCACCTGACCACGGGCGACAGCCAGCTCGGCCGGGCCGAGCCCATCGAGGACAGCGCGCGCGTGATCAGCCGCATGGTCGACCTGGTGATGATCCGCACCTACGAGCAGGCCAAGCTCGAGGCCTTTGCGGCGCATTCGCGCGTGCCGGTCATCAACGGCCTGACCAACGAGTTCCATCCCTGCCAGATCCTGGCCGACATCTTCACCTTCATCGAGCACCGCGGCTCGATCGAAGGCAAGGTGGTGGCCTGGGTGGGCGACGGCAACAACATGGCCAACACCTGGCTGCAGGCCGCCGAGATCCTGGGCTTCACCGTGCACGTGAGCACGCCCAGCGGCTACGAGGTGGACCCGGCCCTGGCCGGCATCGGCAACCGCAGCTGCTACAAGACCTTCAAGGACCCGATGGATGCCTGTCGCGGCGCCCATCTGGTGACCACCGACGTGTGGACCAGCATGGGCTTCGAGGCCGAGAACGAGCAGCGTCGCAAGGCCTTTGCCGACTGGTGCGTGGACACCGACATGATGGCCGTGGCCCAGCCCGACGCCCTGTTCATGCACTGCCTGCCGGCGCACCGTGGCGAGGAAGTCACGGCCGAGGTCATCGACGGACCGCAGTCGGTGGTGTGGGACGAGGCGGAGAACCGCATGCACGTGCAGAAGGTGCTCATGGAGTACCTGCTGCTCGGGCGGATCGGCTGACTCGCCGCCGCCACAGCCACACGCCATAGGCCAGCGTGTTCACGGCGATCACCCCGGCCCCCAGCCAGGCCTGGAGGGCCGGGGTGAGCCCCACCGGGTAAAGCACCGGCATCACGTAGTGCTCGACGAAGGAGGTGGCATAGCCCGCCTCGCCGCCGGCCACGCGCAGGCGATTCTCCAGCGGCGTGAGTGGACAGATGCCCGCGCTCAGTTCGATCCATGCGCCCCAGGCCGCCGCCGGCAGGTGGGCCCAGGCCACACGGGGCCAGCGCCACACCAGAAAGCCGCCCACCACCACGAACACGACGAAGCCCAGGTGCAGCAGCACCAGCAGATCGGCAGCCAGGCGATAGGTCATGGCGCGACAATGCCGCATGAGCGGCCCCCCCGACAACCCCTGCACCACCTGCGGCGCCTGCTGCGCGAGCTTCCGCGTGGACTTCTCGCGCGACGAGCTGGACGAAGCCGGCGGCACCGTGCCGGCCGGCCTGGCGGTGGACGTGACCGACACCACCTGCCGCATGCGCGGCACCGACCATGCCCGCCCGCGCTGTGCGGCGCTTGTGGGCCAGGTGGGCGTGAAGGCGCACTGCGGCATCTACGAGTGGCGGCCCTCGCCCTGCCGTGAGTTCGGCGCGCTGGCGCCGCTGGGCCTGCCGGATGACGCCTGCACCCGGGCCCGCGCGCGTCATGGCCTTCCACCGCTGGCTGGCTTCGGCTAGGAATTTGCCGTAGCGTTGGAAATAACCGACACCACGCTCATTTTTGCGGTGCTGAAATTTCGGCTTTCCCAGCAACGAGCGGCCCATGAAACGCCTGTGGGACATCTCCCCGCCCCTGCACACGCGCAGCCCCGTCTTCCCGGGTGACACGCCCTATTCCCAGGTCTGGGGCGCCACCATCGGGCCCGGCTGCCCGGTGAACGTGAGCCAGATCACCACCTCGCCGCATGCGGGTGCGCACGCCGACGCGCCGCTGCACTACGCCCAGGGCGCGCCCACCATCGGCGAGGTCGATCTGGCTCCCTTCCTCGGCCCCTGCCGGGTGATCCATGCGATTGATGTGGGCGCGCTGGTGCGGCCCGAACACCTGGCCCATGCGCAGGCTGATCTGCCGCCGCGCGTGCTGGTGCGCACCTGCACGCAGGCCGTGGTGGACCGCTGGGTCGATGACTTCAGCGCCTTTGCGCCCGAGACCCTGGAATGGCTGGCCGACCGCGGCGTGCGGCTCGTGGGCATCGACACGGCCTCGGTGGACCCGGCCGCGAGCAAGACCCTGGACGCCCACCAGGTGCTGCGGCGCCGCGACCTGCGCGTGCTGGAGAACCTCGTGCTCGACGAGGTGCCCGAAGGCGACTACGAACTGATCGCCCTGCCCCTGAAGCTGATGGAAGCCGATGCCAGCCCGGTGCGCGCCGTGCTGCGCGAACTTCCCTGAGAGACCGCCCATGACCACACGACAAGACTGCCTGGCGCTGGACGCCGCCGACCCGCTCGCCCCCCTGCGCGAGCACTTCGACCTGCCCGACGACCTGATCTACCTCGACGGCAATTCGCTGGGCGTGCTGCCCCGCGCCACGCCCGCTCGCGTGCAGCAGGTGGTGCGCGAAGAATGGGGCCGCGACCTCATCCAGAGCTGGAACACCGCTGGCTGGATCGACCTGCCACAGCGCGTGGGCGACAAGATCGCGCGGCTGATCGGCGCGGGCGCCGGCGAGGCGGTGGCGGCCGACTCGACCTCGGTGAACCTCTACAAGGTGCTGATGGCCGCGAGCCACATCGCCCGCCAGGACCAGCCCGCACGGCGCGTGATCGTCTCGGAGCGCAGCAACTTCCCCACCGACCTCTACATCGCCGAAAGCCTGGCGCGCGAGCTGGGCTGGACGCTCAGGCTCATCGAGCCCGAGGAGGTGGAGGCCGCGCTCACCCACGACGTGGCGGTGCTCATGCTCACGCATGTGAACTACCGCACCGGGCGCATGCACGACATGGCGGCCGTCACACGTGCCGCGCACGCGGCCGGCGCCCTGGTGGTGTGGGACCTGGCCCACTCCGCAGGCGCCGTCCCGGTGGACCTGCGCGGCGCCGACGCCGACTTCGCGGTGGGCTGCGGCTACAAGTACCTCAATGGCGGACCCGGCGCACCCGCCTTTGTCTGGGCGCATCCGCGCCATGCCGACCGCTTCTGGCAGCCTCTGGCCGGCTGGATGGGGCATGCCGCGCCCTTCCGGTTCACGCCCGACTACCAGCCCGCACCCGGCATCGCACGCTACCTGTGCGGCACGCCGGCGGTGATCGCGATGAGTGCGCTGGACTGTGGGGTGGACACCGTCCTCGCGGCCGAACCGCTGGGCGGCATGGCCGCGCTGCGCGAGAAGTCGATCGCCCTGACCACCCTCTTTGCCGACCTGGTCGAAGCGCGCTGTGCGGAGCATGGCATCTCCGTGGTGTCGCCGCGCGAGGCGGCGCTGCGCGGCAGCCAGGTCTGCCTCGCCCGCGCCGAAGGTGCCTATGCCATCGTGCAGGCCCTGATTGCGCGGCGGGTGGTGGGCGACTTCCGCGCCGGTGATGCGCAAACCCCGGACATCCTGCGCTTCGGCTTCACGCCGCTGTACACGCGCCATGTCGACGTGTGGGACGCGGTGGAGCAGCTCGTGCAGGTGATGGCCAGCGGCGAGTGGCGCGAGGCGCGCTTCCACCAGCGCGCGGCCGTGACCTGAGGAGACGACGATGACCTGCCCTCATCACCCCGAGCGCATCGTGCACGAGGAAGGCGCCCAGCTCGACTTCTCGAAGGACATGAGCTATGGCGACTACCTGCACCTGGACGAGATCCTGAGCGCCCAGCATCCGCTGTCGCCCGAGCACAACGAGATGCTCTTCATCGTGCAGCACCAGACGAGCGAGCTGTGGATGAAGCTGATGCTGCACGAGCTGCACGCGGCCATCGCCTGCGTGGCCCGCGACGAGCTGCCGGCGGCCTTCAAGATGCTCGCACGCGTGAGCAAGATCATGGAACAGCTCGTGCACGCCTGGGATGTGCTGGCCACCATGACCCCGCCGGAGTATTCGGCCATCCGGCCCTACCTGTCGAACTCGAGCGGCTTCCAGAGCTGGCAGTACCGCTGCATCGAGTTTGCGCTGGGCAACAAGAATGCGGCCATGCTCAAGCCCCATGCCCACAGCCCGCAGCGTCTGGCCGAGGTGGAGGCAGCCTGGCGAGCCCCATCGCTCTACGACGAAGCCCTGCGGCTGCTCGCGCGCCGCGGCCTGCCGGTGCCGGCCAGCCATGTGACACGCGACTGGACCCAGCCCTACAGGGAAAGCCCCGAGGTCGAGCAGGCGTGGCTGCAGGTCTATCGCAACCCCGAGCGTCAGTGGGACCTCTACCAGCTGGGCGAGGAACTGACCGACCTGGAGGACGCCTTCCGGCTGTGGCGGTTCCGTCATGTGACAACCGTGGAGCGTGTGATCGGCTTCAAGCGCGGCACGGGGGGCACCTCGGGCGTGGGCTATCTGCGCAAGATGCTGGACGTGGTGCTTTTCCCGGAGATCTGGAAACTCCGCACGGATCTTTGAACCACCCCCTACGCGCTGCGCGCGCCCCCTCAAGGGGGCAACACCAGCAGCCCGGCAAAGCCGGTTCTGCGGTGTTTGCTGGCACCGCGGCTCAGCATCGACGGTGCCCGGCAGGCTGAATCGCTCGTTACACTGCCGGCCGTGGAGACCAAATGGCTTGAAGACTTCGTGAGCCTGGCCGAGACGCGCAGCTTTTCGCGCTCGGCCCAGTTGCGACACGTCACCCAACCGGCCTTTTCGCGCCGCATCCAGGCCCTCGAAGCCTGGATCGGCATCGACCTGGTCGATCGGTCCTCCTACCCCACCCGGCTCACACCGGCCGGTGAAACCTTCCTCGCCCAGGCGCTGGAGATCCTGGGCAACCTGCAGGCCACCCGCAACCTGATGCGCGCCCACCGGGCGACCGGGCAGGACCTCATCGAGTTCGCGGTCCCGCACACCCTGGCCTTCACCTTCTTCCCGCACTGGATCACCGACCTGCGCGAGCGCTTCGCGCCGGTGAAGAGCCGGCTCATCGCGCTCAACGTGCATGACGCGGTGCTGCGCCTGACCGAAGGCAGCTGCGACCTGCTGATCGCCTACCACCACGCCTCGCAGCCGCTGCAGATCAACCCGGCGCGCTACGAGATGCTGACGCTCGGCCTGGAAACCCTGGCGCCCTACGCCAAGGCCGGCCCCGACGGCCAGCCGCTCTTCCAGATCACCCAGGGCACGGCGCAGCGGCCGGTGCCCTTGCTCAGCTACGCGGCCGGTGCCTACCTGGGCCGGCTGGTCGAGTCGATCAAGCAGCGCTCGCCACTGCCGCTGCACCTGGACACCATCTACGAAACCGACATGGCCGAAGGCCTGAAGGCCATGGCGCTCGAGGGACACGGCCTGGCCTTCCTGCCGGGCAGCTCGGTGCGCAAGGAAACCCGCAGCCGTCGGCTGGTGAGTGCGGCAGCCGACCCCACCCCCTACGAAGTCACGATGGATGTGCGGATTTACCGCGAGCGCCCCGAAGTCGCCAAGCACGTGCGGCCGGCAGCCCAGGCCTTGTGGGAGTATCTGAGGCTGGCGCATCCGGCCTGACGGCAGCGTCTTGCGCTTCAGAACGAACAACACGAAGGAGCTGGCATGGGTTGGGGAGTGCTTGCGGTGGCCATCGCGGTGATCTGGCTGCTGGCGCCGCTGGTGTCGCGGGTGAGAGCGCTGGCCGCCCTGCGGCTGCCCCTGCGCATCACCCGCCGGCCTGCGGCCCCGCGGCTGCAGTCGGCTGTCGATGACCTCTTTGCCCCCATCGAGGCCGAGCTGGCCGAACTCGGCTTCCGGTTCTCGCATGCCGCTGACGTCATCGCCGAGCCCAAGGGTCTCAGCCCCTGGCAGCCCGTGCGCGTGTTCCGGCACTTCCACTTCCCGATCGTGGCGCAACTGTCCGGCCCCACCCTTCCGGAACTGCCCAACGTGCCCGTGCTCACCCTGCTGGCCGAGTTGAAGGACGGCCTGATGGTGGCCACGCAGAACGTGCCGATGAACATCTTCCCCACCGACCCGCGGGTGCTGCGGGATGGTGGCGATGCCTTCGACACCGTGAAGGACCAGTACGAAGCCCAGCTCGATCTAATGCGCGCCGAGGGGATGCAGGACTTCCGCCCCTGGGGAGACCCCGAGGACATCGAAGCGCGGTTGAGCGCCTACGAAGACCGCAGCCTGCAGGCGCTGGTGAAGGCGGGCTGGTGCGAGCCCGAGGGCGACAGCCTGCGCATCGTCCCACGACGATTGCCGGCGCTGGCGCAGTTCCTGGCCCGGCAGATCAAGCGCCTGGTGGCCGCGCTGAAGAAGGCTGCGCCTGAATCCAACGTGCTGAAGACCTCGGCGCCGCTCGAGCGCAGCCTGATGTTCTTCGTGGCCACCCGCGCACGGCCCAGGCACAGCCCGCCGCCCGTGGTGCAGTGGACGCTGTATGCGCTCAGTGCCGCTCTTTTCCTTGTGCTGGGCGGGCTGGTGCTGGATTGGCGCTTTGCCTGGATGCTGCTGGTGGTGATCGCCTTGCACGAGGCCGGGCACTACCTGGCCATGCGCGCCCTGGGTTACCGCCGTGTGCAGATGCTGATGCTCCCGCTGATCGGCGGCGTGGCCTTCGGCGAGGAGAGCAAGCCCAAGGCGCTGCACCGCATCATCGTGAGCCTGGCCGGCCCCCTGCCGGGCCTGCTGCTCGGGGCGGCTCTGCTGGCCTGGCAGTCGGCCTCACCCGATCTGGCGATGCTCGGCTGGATCATGCTGCTGGTCAACGCCTTCAACCTGCTGCCCTTCCATCCACTGGACGGCGGTCATGTGCTCGAAGCGCTGCTGCCCGCACGCCAGGTGGTGGTGCGCATCGCCCTGGAGGGCCTGGCCGTCGTGGGCCTGCTGGCCCTGTGGTGGTTCCTGGACCTGGAAATCGCCCTCGTGCTGCTGGTGCTGCGCGCGCTCACGTGGCGCAGCCTGTGGCGCCAGATGCAGTTCGAGAAGCTCTATGCCGGTGCAGCCCGCAAGCACAAGCCAGCCGATGCACGGGCACTGGCCCGTCTGGCCTTCCAGGCCCTGGAGCGCGTGCTGCCCAAGCGCGCCTCCCTGAACCAGCGCATGGGCATGGTCGACGAACTCATCGCGCACTTGCGCTACAAGCCGCTCAAGGGCCCCTCGGCGCTGGGGGCCGGCCTGGCCTACTTCGCGCTGCTCGCATCACCGGTGGTGCTGGCACCGCAGGTGGTGGAGGTGGGCCGTATCGCGTTCATGAGCGACATGGAGCGTCAATCGGCCGAAGGCTTGCAACTGGCCGAAGCAGCGAACCGACTGAGCGTGACCGAACTGGTGCAGGCCCTGCGCGACGATGCCACGGCCCCGCGGCCCGGTGCGTCCGAGCTGGCCCTGAACACGCTGGCCCACCGCACGGGTGACGTACTGCCCCCGGCCGCCCTGGAGTTCTACCGTGCACGCGATGGCCTGCGTGCCGGCGCCTCCCTCGAACTCTTGCCCGTCACCGAAGTGCAGACCCTGCGCCAGAGCCGGCCCCGACTGGCAGCCCAGCTGGGTGCGCGCCTGACCGAGCTGCGCCCCCAGACGCCCCGCACCGTCTCCATGGCCTGCCCGCCCGGCACCAGCGGCCGCTGCGATGTCTCGCTCGACGAGGTGCTGGACTGGTGGCAGGTGGGCACGCTGGACGGGCAGCCACTGCTGCTGCACCCGCAGCGCCCCTCGGGGCAATGGCGGATCGTGAGCTTCGAGCTGGAGCAAGGTGAGCTGCGCCAGCAACCGGGTCTGCGCGATCTGCTGGCGCGAGCCTACCTTCAGCAGCGTCTCGCGTCGGCCGTCGCATCTCCCCGCTGAACTCCTCCGGGGCGATCGGCGACAATTGACCCCTTCCCCGGACCCGCACACAGAGCACGCCCATGTCGGCCATGATCGAGATCCACAACGTCAGCAAGTGGTACGGCAGCTTCCAGGTTTTGGCCGACTGCACCACCAGCGTCAACAAGGGTGAGGTGGTGGTCGTCTGCGGGCCGTCGGGCTCGGGCAAGTCCACCCTCATCAAGACCGTCAACGCCCTCGAACCCTTCCAGAAGGGCGAGATCCTGGTCGATGGGGTGTCGGTCAACGACCCGAAGACCAACCTGCCCAGGCTGCGCTCCCGCGTGGGCATGGTCTTTCAGCACTTCGAGCTGTTTCCTCATCTCTCGGTGACGGAGAACCTCACACTGGCGCAGACCAAGGTGCTGGGCCGCAGCACCGACGAGGCCAAGGTCCGCGGCCTGAAGATGCTCGACCGCGTGGGCCTGATGGCGCACAAGGACAAGTTCCCAGGCCAGCTCTCCGGCGGCCAGCAGCAGCGCGTGGCCATTGCCCGGGCGCTGAGCATGGACCCGATCGTGATGCTCTTCGACGAGCCCACCTCGGCGCTCGACCCCGAGATGGTGGGTGAAGTGCTCGACGTGATGGTGCAACTGGCCAACGAAGGCATGACCATGATGTGCGTCACCCACGAGATGGGCTTCGCGCGCAAGGTCAGCCACCGCGTGATCTTCATGGACCAGGGCCGCATCCTGGAGGACTGCGCCAAGGACGACTTCTTCGGCCAGCCCGAGGCCCGCACACCCCGGGCCAAGGAATTCCTCTCGAAGATCCTGCAGCACTGACTGCGGGTTTCTCCGGGCCCTGTAGCTGTCGTACTACATCAAGTACATCTGCCGGGGGTCGAAAGCTTCGGACACACGTTCCGAGGAGACCTCCCATGCCCAGCATCCCCCGTCTGTCCGCCGCGCGGCGGCTGTCGTCTTCACTGCCGTGGAGGCACTGGCGTATCGGCACCCGCCTGGTTGGACTGGCGTTGCTGTGCGCCGGCCTCGTCGTCGCACTGATGCTGGTGAGCCGGCAGGGGTCGCAAGTGGCCGTGAAGGAGCTCTCGGGCGTGTATCACGCCCATGCCGTGCCCATGGGCGCGCTGGGGCAGGCCCTCGATGTACTGCACCGCAGCCGCATGCGCATCGTGCTGGCCATGGAAACCTCCTACCAACGCCAGGCCCTCGAGCATTTCGATCGGATGCTGAGTCTGGAAGCCGAAGTGGATGCTCTGCTGGCGCCAGTCTTCGATGGGCTCACCGCGCCGGGCGATCAGGCTCAGATCGCCGCATTCCAGACCGCGTGGGCCAGCTACCGCGAGGTGCGGCAACGCATCGTCGAGCTCTACCGCGAGGGTGATCGCGCACAGGCCATCACCGAGTTCCGCTCCAATCTGGCGCCGCCCTTCGATGCGGCGAGCGCGGCGCTGGGGAGCTTGCTCGCAGCGCAGGTCGAGGGCTCGGCGCGGGCCTATGCCCATGCGCGGGAGGCCAGCGCCTCCAGCGAGCAACTGACCTTGGCCGTCGGTGGCCTCGGCCTGGCACTGCTGGTGGTGCTGGGCTTGCTGCTGGCCCGTTCCATCGTGCAGCCTCTGCATGCCGTGACACGCCTGGCGCGCACGATGGCAGCCGGAGACTTCTCACAACCGGTCGTGGTGGACCGGGGCGGCGAAGCGGGCGAGCTGCAGCGGGCGCTGGCCGACATGCAGGCCCAGTTGCGGCATCTCGTTTGCCGCATCCGTCAGTCCACCGACAGCATCTCCACCGCCAGTGCGGAAATCGCCACGGGCAACCAGGACCTGAGCTCACGCACCGAGCAGGCCGCCTCCTCCCTGCAGCAGACCGCCTCCTCCATGGAGCAGCTCACCGGCAC
>NZ_PSNX01000015.1 GCF_002930615.1 Caldimonas caldifontis
CACGACCCGCTGCGGAATCAGGCCCGCCCGCGACGCCCCGTCCAGTGCATCACATTGCAGTCGCAGCAGGCGGTGTGCCTGGCTGATCGACACGCCAAAGGACACACCAAAGAGCTGGCGCAGCGATGCCTGCGCCGCTTCGTCAAGGGACACGTCCATTCATCCTCCCTGGATGCTGGCGGGTGAGCCCGCTCGTGGTCACGGATGGAGCGGCGGGAGTATGCCCAGGGGATGTCCCTCGAGGGAAGGAGGTGGTGAACGGGTTTTACAGAAGGTTGCCTCTTGAAGCGCATTGTTACCGGCGCCGGAGTGGCTCAGAGCAAGAACCAAAAAAATGCGCCCACCGGTCTCCCAGGCGGGCGCTCAAGCCGGGTCCCAAGGGCCCGGCGGTCACGAGGAGGGTCGGGGCCTCAAGGCCGGGACGTCAGGGCGTGGCCTCCACGAACACGGCCACACTGCGGCCGGGCACGGTGAAGGTGCCGGTGCCGGCGGTGAAGGTCGCACCCTGGACCCGGGTGTCGCTGCCGCTGGCCAGCACGGGGTGCAGGACCAGGCTGCGGCCGGTCAGGGCACCCACCGCATAGGTCTGGGCGTTGGGCGCGGCGTTGATGAGCACCACCAGGTTCGCGTAGCGACCGTCGCCGCACAGGCTGTTGTTGGCCTTGCGCCCGGTGACGCGCATCACGATGAGGCCGTCACGCTGGTCGGCGGCATCCGGGAAGCTCACGCAATCGCGCACGTCGGCCCCGCTGCGCAGGCGCAGCATGGTCGTGTCGGAGCGCACGCGCAGCAGGTCGAGCACGGCATCGCGGGTGGCGCGGATGTGGGCCGACGTCGGCGGGATGTTGGCGTTGCTCAGGATGGGGCGCATGCGGTCCCACTCGGCCTCGTTCTTTTCGGCCGAGGGCAGGCCCATGGTGCCGAAGTAGTTGGTCGTGGCCGACCAGTCGATGCGGTTGAACCAGTCACCCGCGTTGTAGCTGTCGCGGTCCAGGCTCTTGGTGCGCAGCAACTCGTCGCCCGCATGCAGGAAGGGGATGCCCTGCCCCATGAGCACCGTGCCGAGCGCCACCACCTGGGCCCGCGCCCGCTCGGCCGCCGTGGTCGTGGTGGGCAGCTTGAACTGGTTGATGTCGAAGAGCGTCTCGCCGTCGTGCACGCCGGCATAGTTGATGACCTCCTGCGGGTCGGCGGTGTAACCGGCGGGCTGGCCGCCGTAGTCGTAGGCTGATGCCAGCTGCCCGTTGAGCATGAAATCGTGGACGCTGCCGGCCATCCCCAGGCGGATGAGGTTCTGCATGTATCGCAGGTCGTTGCGCTGGGCCGTGGTGCAGGCACCGGCATTGAGGGCATTGTTGTCGTAGCAGCGCCCGCTGACGAAGCCCTGGCGTCGGATCACGTCGTCGCCCGAGTCGAAGGGGCCGCCACCGCGGATGGCATCACGGATGCGATCGCTGAAGGAGCCGATGCCGGTACCGCGCAGGTTGGCCTGGCGGGCCTGGATGAACTGGCGGTCGTTCTCCACCTCGCCGAAGTTCCAGGCTTCGCCGTAGTAGAGCAGCTCGCGGCCGGCGGCAGCGTCCACGGCCGCGCGGGCGGCCTGCATGGCCGACAGCGGAATGTGGCCCATGATGTCGAAGCGGAAGCCATCGACCTTGTATTCGACCGCCCAGGTCTTCAGGGTGTCGGTCATGAGCTTTTCCATCATCGCGTACTCGGGCGCGGTGTTGTCGCAGCAGGTCGAGCGCTCGATGAACCCGTCGCCGTTCTGGCGGTAGTAGTAGCCCGGCACGATGCGGTCGAGGAAGCTGCCGCTGGTGTGGTTGTAGACCACATCGAGCACCACGCGCAGGCCGTTGCCGTGCAGCGCCTGCACCATCTCGCGGAACTCGCGCACGCGCACCGCGCCGTCGGCGGCATCGGTGGCATAGCTGCCCTCGGGGGCGCCGTAGTGGCGCGGGTCATAGCCCCAGTTGAAGCAGTCTTCGTCCTTGGTGGCGGCGATCGTGGCCTGCGGGACCTCGCTGGTGGGGCCGGCCGAGACGACATTGGGGGTCACGCAGCCGGTCTCGGGGATGGTGGCCAGGTCGTAGGTGGGCAACAGGTGCACGTGGGTGAGGCCGGCCGAGGCCAGGGCCTGCAGGTGCCGCACGCCGTCGGTGTCGGCCTGGGCGAAGGCCGTGTACTTGCCACGGTGCGCCGCGGGCACGGTCGGATCGTTCACCGAGAAGTCGCGCACGTGCAGTTCGTAGATCACGCTGTCGGCCGGCGCGTCCAGCGCGGGAATGGCATGCGCGTCCCAGCCGGCCGGCTTGAAGGCGGCATCGGACAGGCGCGCCACCATGGCGGCCTGGCTGTTGGCATTGAGGGTGAGCGCGTAGGGGTCGGTCACGGTGTTCGTGACCACGCCGCCATCCTGGCGCGAATAGACCTGCACGCGGTAGGTGTAGTAGGCGTTGTTCACCCAGGCGGCATCCCCGGTGTAGTGCCACACGCCGGTGCGGGTGTCCTCGGTCATTGCGCGCAGCGGTTCGCTGCCGATGGCCAGCTCGACCGAGCGTGCGGTGGGCGCCCACAGGCGGAAGACCGGCCGGCCCTCACCGTCGAAGCTCACGCCCAGGGTCTCAGACACCGCCTCGGCGGCGTAGACGTCATCCAGCACCCCTTGGATCTGCAACTGCGTGGCATGGGTCACCCGCCCTTGAGAGACACGGGCGACGACCAGCTGCCCCTTGAGCAGTTGCTTCACGTCGGCCTGCGCGGCGCTCGGCAATGCGAAGGCGGGGGCGGTGGCCAGATGCCGGAAGCGTTCGCGCAAGGCGGTTTCCAGGGTGGTGCTGCTCAGCTCGTGGAAGCCATCCGCCCCCTGGATGCCGTTGGCGTTGGCGGTGATGCCGCCCTGGGCGGCGTGGTAGAGCCGCAGCGTGCCGCCCGCGGGCAAACCGGGCCAGACCAGTCGCGAGGTGGACAACCACATCGCGCGGGCATTGCCGATGTTCAGGCCGCTGGCGGCCTCAGCGCTGGTGTAAGTCGTGCAGTCGCCCTGCTTGAGCCAGATCTGCTGGCCTGCGGTGGCGATATCGGCGGCAAAGGTGGCCACGCGATCGCAGTCCTGGTCCTTCTCGGCATCGCTGGCGCTGGTGGGCCGGTTCAGCAGGAAATCCATGCGGCCGGCCGATGCGTTGACGGGAATGTCCACATAGCGACCAAAGCCGCTTGTCTGGGTGAACTCAAAGCGCGGAGCGCCCGGCCATCCGGTCGAAGGGGTGGCCGGGCCGCTCCAGGCGTAAACCCCCCAGCCGTCATAGTCGCCCGCGCTGCGCTGGTAATGGACTCGCAGCGTACCGGCCGGCACCGCGCCGGCCCCGGGGCCCGGGTCGTTGTCGCCACCTCCGCCGCCGCCGCAAGCCGCCAGCAGGCCCAGCGTTGCAGCCAAGGCCAGGGCCGTGCCGAAGCGCCGCCAGTCCACTCGTTTCCCGTTCGTCATCGTCGTCTCCTGTGATCAGGTGTCAGGAGGGGCTACGACGGGCGAAGCCGGGACGCTCGCCCTCCAGACACAGCGAGGGCGATGCTATTGAAGTAAAACTACAAGGTCAATCTTGGGATTAACCCTCGATTTTCTCTCTTTTTCCTGTAGTTTATGTAGTTAAGTTACCAACTCAATCGATCTGCAGCTCTCCGCTCCAGCGCTGGCATTGCTGGCGCACGAGTTCAGGCAGCAGGTGCTCCTTGGCGTGGACCTGGCGCGCCCAGGTGGCGTCATTGCCGTGGCGCTCCAGTTCAAGGCGCAGGTAGTCCAGGGCCGCCTCGGCTTTCAGTTCGATGGCGTGGGACTCCAGCCGGGCCAGCGTGGCCAGGATGTCTTCGCGCAGGGAACGGTGCTCGCCGGTCTTGGGATCGACGAAGGTGCCTTCGGGACCGAAGCGGCAGGCCTGGAAGCGGTTGAAGGTGTAGACGAGGTAGTCGTCCTCGGCCAGCTCGAAGGGCTTTTCCACCGTCAGCCAGCGCGAGACACACTGGATGTACGCCGCCAGGGCCGCGGCCTTTTCGATGGTGAGCGGCGTGTCGAGCACGCGGACCTCGATGGTGCCGAACTCGGGCTTGGGGCGGATGTCCCAGTAGAAGTCCTTCATGCTCTGGACGACGCCGGTGCGCGTCATCTTCTCGAAGAAGACGCCGAAATCGTCCCAGGTGGTGCAAAACGGTGCCCGGCCCGACAGCGGAAAGGCGAACACCGAGTTCAGCCGTGCCGAGTGGAAGCCGGTGTCGGTGCCCTGCACGTAGGGACTGGACGCCGATATCGCGATGAAGTGCGGGATGAAGCGCGACAGGCCATGCAGCAGCACCAGGGCGTCGTCGGGCCCCGGACAGCCCACGTGCACGTGCTGGCCGAAGATGGTGAACTGCTTGGAGAGGTAGCCGTACAGCTCGGAGAGCATGTGAAAGCGCGGGGTGTTGAAGATGCGCCGCTCGCTCCAGTCCTGGAAGGGATGGGTGCCGCCGCCGCACAGGCCCACGTTGAGCTTGTGGGCACACTCGACCAGGGCATCACGGATCTCGGTGAGCTGCCCCAGGGCGTCGGCATGGTTGCGGCAGATGCCCGTGGACAGCTCGATCATGCTGTCGGTCATCTCGGGTTTCACATCGCCGGGGATCTTGCGCTTGGCCATCAGCCGCAGCAGGTCGGCCGAGCTGGGAGACAGGTCGTAGTCGTGGCGGTTGACGATGGCCAGTTCGAGCTCGACGCCCAGGGTCAGCGGTTCGGAGGTGGAGAAGGTTTCCAGGCTCATGGGGGTCCTCGGGTGGGGGCTCAGGCCCCGCGCTGGGGGGTGATCTCACGGGCGCCGCGCAGGGCCGCCAGCACGGCCAGGGCCCCCAGCAGCTCCATCAGCGCCACGGCACTCAGGGCGATGGGGGCAATCTGCGCGGCAAAGGGGGCGTGCGAGACCTGCAGGTCGGCGAAGAGCACCAGGGCCGTGGCCGACATCGGCGTGAGCGCCAGGCTCAGGCCCAGGCCCTGGCGGATCGACTGCCCGCTGAACCAGCCCAGGGTGAGCACGGCCCCGGCCTTGGCGGCCAGCCGCACCGCCATCGCGAGGATGGCCAGGCCGGCCCCGGCCGCCAGGGCGGCGATCGACCACGAGGTGCTCACGATGACGAACAGCAGCAGCACCAGGACACCGCCGGCGGTCCCGAAATGGCGCGGCCACACCCACGGCCGCTCGGTGGTGTTGCGCAGCCACAGGCCGGCCATCAGCGGCACAAGCAGCGTGGACAGGTTGAGCACCTGCGTGACGGCCAGCGCCAGCGTGATGAGGCCCAGCAGCAGCAAGGTGGAGTTCTCGTTGCGCAGGTCGAGCCCTCGGGCCACCCGCGCCACGGCATAGCCCAGCAGGCCAGCCACCAGCACCGAACCGGCCACCACATACAGCGGCTGGACGATGGCCTGCACCGGGTTCTGGCCGGTGTCCAGGTCGAGCCAGGCCAGCAGCAGCTTGCTGGCGAACACGGCGTAGAGGGTGTTGAGCGCCGTCATCATCGACACCCGCTCGGTGACCTGTCCGGCCGCCCCGAATTCGGACGCCACACGGGAAATCACGGCCGCCGAGGTGGGCACGGCCAGCACGGCCAGTGCGACGGCGGCCGGGGCGTCCAGGCCCGCCCAGCGCATCACGAGATACACAGCCACGAAGGTCAGCAGCGACTCGGCCAGGCTCGTGACGAGCAGGAAGGGGTTGGTGCGCAGCCAGCGCAGATACACCCGCGAGCCCAGCTCGAAGAGCAGCAGGCCCAGGGCGAGGTCGACGATGACGCGCAGCGAGGGCGACAGCCCTCCGGCCGCCATGCCGTAGCCCGCCAGGCCCACGCCCATGCCCGCCAGGGCGTAGCCCACGATACGGGGCAGGCCCACCCAGCGGAACACCGCCTCGCCCACCAGGGCGCCCACGATGATGACCAGCGAGCCCCACAAAAGCCCGCCGGATCCCGACAGGCTGATGCCCAGGGTGCCAAGGATGGAATCGAGCATCGCGCATTTCCCTTTCTTGTTCGTGTGATCGCGGCGGCCACCCGCCGGCCGTGGTGCGTCAACCCGCTGCGGGGTCGTGCGTTATGGGGGGACCATGCCACACAACGGCCTGGACCCCTGAGCTATCCCCGAGCGGCCCCCATGGTCTCCCACCCTGCCGACACACCGACCCTGCCTGTGGACGTGCTGCGCGCCCTGCGCAGCTTTCGCATGATCGTCCGATCGATCAAGCAGCATTTTCAGCATGTGCAAGAAGCCACCGGGGTCAGCGGCTCCCAATTGTGGTGCCTGGTGACCATCCAGGCCCAGCCGGGGATCCGCGTGACCCAGCTCGCCCAGGCGCTGGGCATCCAGCAGGCCACCGCCAGCAACCTCGTCGAGTCGCTGGATCGCAAGGGCCTGGTGGAACGCCGACGCGACCAGCGCGACCAGCGTGTGGTCAGCCTCTTCCTGAGCGAAGCGGGCGCACGCATCGCCAAGGCCGCCCCGCAACCAGTGGCCGGCATTCTGCCTGATGCGCTGGAACGCCTGGACCCTTCGGCCCTGGCCCAGCTCAATGGCCTGCTCGAACAGGTGATCGGCCTGATGGCGCTGCAGGCGCCGGACGGGCGCGACGTGCCGCTGGCCGACGCCTGAGGGGCCATCGGACCCCCAGGTCGGGCCGGGGCACAGGCCTCAGGAAGCCCGGGGCTGCAGGCGGAAGTCGAAGTTCAGGGTGTGGAAGGGCTGGTCGCTGCGCCCACCGTCCGGCGTGGGGCCGGGCTCGTGGCGCGCAAAGGGGGCCATCAGCGAGGACCGCACCCCGAACACCACGTCCGAATCCAGATAGGGATCGCAGTCGCGGAACACGTGGGTGATGAGGGGCTCGTAGCCCGGGGCCTCGACCATGAAGTGCACATGGGCCGGCCGCCAGGGATGGCGCCCGGTGGCCACCAGCAGGCGGCCGACCGGCCCGTCGGTGGGGATGGGATAGGCCGCCGGCAGGATGGAGCGGAACCAGAAACGGCCCTGGGCATCGGTGCGGAAGACACCGCGGGCGCGCGGGTGGGGCAGGTCGGCGTACTGCACGTCGTACTGGCCCTCGTCATCGGCCTGCCAGACATCCACCTTGGCGTCGGCCACCGGCTCGCCGTCGAGCCCGGTAACCGTGCAGTTCACGTACAGCGGCTCGCCCGGCGCGCCGGCCGCCATGTCGTCGCCGTTGTTGAAGCGCGGCGCATCGGCCACATGGAAGGGGCCGAAGACGGTGGACTCGGTGGCCCCCGGCGCCTTCTTCTGGTTCTGGGCGACGGCCAGCATCGACAGGCCCAGCACGTCGGACAGCAGGATGAACTCCTGGCGGCGGTCGTCGCACTTGTGCCCGGTGGCCGTCAGGAACCGGATGCCCTCCATCAGTTCGTCTTCCGTGAGCTTCACCTCGCGCATGAAGTCGTGCAGGTGCTGCACCAGGGCGGACAGCAGCACCTGCAGCCGCGGGTTGTCGCATCGCTGCAGTTGCGCCAGGATGGCCGGGGTGATGGTGTGTTCGTCGATGTTGCGCATGGTGATTCTCAATCGGGTGAGGCTGGCGGTGTGCCCAGGACCAGGCGCCGGCGCGTGGGAAAGAGGCTCCACCCCCATCGTTGCTGGGCGTAGCCCCACAGTCCCTGCTTGAAGAAGACGGTGACAAAGATGGCCAGCGTGCCCAGGCCGATGAGGTACCAGGCGCCGTAGTCGCTGAACCAGCGGTTGAGCGCCCAGAAGATCAATGCCCCGAGGATGGGGCCTTCGATGGTACCGATGCCGCCGATCACCACCATGAAGATGGCGAAGGCCGTCCAGTTCACGCTGAAGGCCGCATCGGGCGAGATGCGCAGGTTGCCCACGAAGTACAGCGCCCCGGCCAGCCCGGCGCCGAAGGCGGCCACGATATAGACCCACAGCTTGGTGCGCTTGACGTCGATGCCCTGCGACTCGCTGGCCACCTCGGAGTCGCGCAAGGCCATCAGCGCCAGACCCTGGCGGGACCGCAGGAAGCCATAGACCAGGGCGATGGCCGCCACCACCGCCGCCAGCGCCATCCAGAAGGTGACCGCCTCGCGCGTGCTGCGGGCGATGCCGGCCAGGGCCGTGAGGCTGGTGCCCGAGCCGCCGCCCACGGCCGAGATGTTGGCCACCGTCAGGCGCAGCACCTCGGCGATCACCCAGGTGCCGATGGCGAAGTAGCCGCCCTGCAGCCGGAAGGCGAGCCTGGACAGCGGCCAGGCCAGCAGGCCGGCCGCCACCGCCGCGAGCGGCACGGCCACGAAGGGGTTGACGCCGACGAAGTTGCCCAGCGCCAGCATCACGTATCCGCCCACGCCGAAGAAGGCCTGCTGGCCGATGGACACCATGCCGCCATAGCCGGCCAGCAGGTTCCACATGGCGGCGAAGATGAAGTAGCAGCCGATCTCGACGAACTCGCGCATCCAGGCGGCATCGGCCCAGAAGGGCATGGACGCCGCCAGCACCACGAGCGCGATGGCAATCACCCCAGCCAGGCGACTCGCGCGCGTCTGGCGCTCGACCTGCCACAGCGGCAGGCCCTGAGGCTGGGAAGCAGGCAAGGGAGACGTCACGGCAGACATCGTGGCTCAGCCTTTCGTCTTGGGGAAGAGGCCCTGGGGTCGCCACACCAGCACGGCCAGGAAGACCAGGTGTCCGAACCAGATGCCCCAGCCGGGGTTGAAGCGAAAGCCGATGGACTGGGTCACGCCCAGGATCAGCGCACCGGCAAAGGTGCCCCAGAAGGAGCCCATGCCACCGATGATCACGGCCTCGAAGGCAAACAGCAGCAGGGCCGGCCCATCGCTGGGAGACACCGTGGTGCGCATGCCCTGCAGGGTGCCGGCCAGCGCGATCAGCACGAAGGCGATGCCGGTGGCCATCGCGTACACATGGCTCGCGCGCAGGCCCATGAGCTGCGCCACCTCGCGGTCGTCCGACACCGCCCGGAACGCCCGGCCCAGCGCGGTGCGCTGAGACATCCACTGCAGGCCTGCGGTGCAGGCCAGCGCCAGCACGAAGATGAGCAGGGGCAGCACGCCGATGCTCAACTGCTCGGTCAGCGCCACCCCCTGGATGTTCAGGCCCATCGAGTCGATGGAACGGGGGTCGGCCGTGAAACCCTGCTGCAGCGCGTTCTGGATCACGATGGCCAGGCCGAAGGTGACCACCAGCGAGGGCAGCGGGTCCTTGCCGAGCGTGCCGTTGAGCGGGAAACGTTGCAGCGCATAGCCGAAGCCGAAGGCCAGCGGCAGCAGCAGCGCGCCGGCGATGAAGGGGTTGATCCCCAGGCCCGTGGTGACCAGAAAGGCCATGAAGGCGCCCAGCACGATGAAGTCGCCGTGCGCCGTGTTGGTCAGGCGCATGACGCCGAAGATCAGCGCCTGGCCCAGCGCGAACAGGCCATAGAGGCCGCCGAGCAGCAGGCCTTGCACAAGGGTGTCGATCCAGGACCACATGGCGTCAGAGTCCGAAATAGGCTTGGGAGATCTGGTCGCGCGTGACGGCGTCCGAGGCGGCGCTCAGCGACACCCGCCCCTCCTGGAAGCAGTACAGCCGCTGCGAGGCCTGCTGGGCCATGCCCACGTCCTGCTCGACGATCACCGCGGTGAGGCCTTCGGCGCAGATGCGCGGCAGGGCCGCATAGATCTCGCGAATCACGATGGGCGCAAGGCCGAGCGACAGCTCGTCGCACAGCAGCAGGCGCGGGTTGCTCATCAGCGCGCGGCCGATCGCCACCATCTGCTGCTGGCCGCCCGAAAGTTCGGTGCCGCCGTGGTGGCGGCGCTCCTTCAGGATGGGGAAGAGCGAGAACACCCGCTCCAGCGACCACGGCCCGTGGCGACGCGTGTTCGCCCCCATCAGCAGGTTCTCCTCCACCGTGAGGCTGGGAAAGAGCCGCCGCCCTTCGGGCACCATCGCGATGCCGGAGCGGGCGATCTCGCCCGGGGGCAGGCCGCCGATGGCACGGCCTTCGAAACGCACAGCCTCGGCCGGCGCCTTGAGCAGCCCGGTGAGGGTCTTCAGGAAGGTGGACTTCCCGGCCCCGTTGGCCCCGATGATGGCGACCATCTCACCCTCGCGCACCTCGAAGTCGATGCCGTACAGCGCCTGGAAGTCGCCATACCAGCTCTTCAGCCCGTGGGTTTGCAGCAAGGGAGCGCTCATGCCACGGCCTCCGGCTCCATGCCCATGTAGACCCGTTGCACCTCCGGGTCGGCCATCACGGCGCGGGGTTTGCCTTCGGCCAGCTTGGCGCCGAAGTTGATCACCACCAGCCGGTCGGCGATCGCCAGCAGGGCATGCACCACGTGTTCGATCCACACCATGGTCACACCGCCGGCCTTGAGCATCTTCAGCTCGTCCACGAGCTGGCGCGCCTCGTGTTCCGTCAGGCCGCCGGCGATCTCGTCGAGCAGCAGCAGCTTCGGGCGCGTGCACAGCGCCCGGGCCAGCTCCAGGCGCTTGCGGTTGAGCAGGGTGAGCCCGCCGGCCAGCTGGTTGGCCTGGGCCTTGAGGCCGGTGCGGGCCAGCACGTCCACCGCCACCTCGTAGGCCTCGTGCTCAGGCAGCCCGGCGCCGAAGCTGGCGGCGGTGACGCAGTTCTCGAACACCGTCATCGCGCCGAAGGGCTGGGGCACCTGGTAGCTGCGGCCGATGCCGAGCCGGCAGCGCTGGTGGGGCGCCAGGGCCGTCATGTCACGGCCCTGGAACTCGATGCGGCCGGCGTCGGGCCGCACGTCGCCGCTGATCAGGTTGAACAGCGTGGTCTTGCCCGCGCCGTTGGGGCCCAGGATGCCCAGGGTTTCGCCCTCGCTCACCGACAGCGACACGACATCGGTGACCTTGAGCGCCCCGTAGGACTTGGACACCGCATGCAGAGCGAGCAAGGCCATGGCCGTCCCTTCAGCTCATCAGCTTGAGCTGCCCGCCCACGGGGATGTCCTTGGCGGTCTCGTTGTTGACCACCACCAGCTCATAGGGCGTCGAACGGCCCTTGACCCACTGCCCGCCGACCAGCGGCGTCTTGGACACGTTCTTGAACGGCCCCTGCCCGCCGAACTTCACTGGGCCCACCAGGGTGTTGACGTTGGTGGCTGCCAGCGCGGCGCGCAGCGACTCGCGCTTGCTGGGGTCCTGGGTGCGCTTGAGCACGTCCACCGCCACCTCGAAGAGCGCATGCGAGAAGCCGATGGGCTGGGTCCACTGCTTTTTCGTGTCGGCCTCGTACCTGTCGGCCACCTGCCTGGCGCTCAGGCCGTTGATCGAGGACTTGTAGGGATGTGACGGTGTCCACCACACCTCGGTGGACAGGCCGTCGCCCAGTTCGCCCAGGGCCTCGACGGCGCCCGGGAAGAGCAGCGCCTTGCCCACCGAGATGACTTTGGGCCGCAGTGCCTGCTGGCGCGCCTGCGTGAGGAAGGTCTTCATGTCGGGCGGGATGACCACGCCGGTGATGATCTCGGTGTTGTCGCGCTTGAAGGCGGCGATGTGCGAGGCGAAGGTCTGGGTGAGGTTCTGGTAGCGGCCCGGGTCGGTGAGCGTGTAGCCCATCTTGGACAGCACCGGCGGAAAGCCCAGCTTGGGATCGCCCCAGGCATTGCCGTCGCCATCGTTGGGGAAGAGGCCACCGACCTTTTTGTTGGTGGGCACCGAGTTCCACAGGTTTGTGAAGACGGCGATCACGTCCTCCAGGCCCCAGAAGAAGTGATAGGTCCAGTTGAAGCCCTTGGCCGGATCGCCTTTGCGGCCGAAGAACCAGGGCTGCCAGGGGGCGACCGTGGAGATGCAGGGCACCTCGTTGAGCTCGCAGGCGTCGCTCACCGGGTTGGTGGTCTCGGGCGTGGACGACACCAGCATCAGGTCCACACGGTCCTTGAGGATGAGGTCGTTGGCCACCTCGCCGGCGCGGTTGGGGTTGGACTGGCTGTCCTTGACCACCACCTGCACGTTGAGACGGCGCCCGCTGCCCACGTCCAGCCCGCCCTTGAAGGCCTCGGTGATGCCGGCGATGACCCAGCGGTCGGCCTCGCCGAAGGGCGCCAGCGGCCCGGTCTGGGGTGACACGAAGCCCAGCTTGATGCTGCGGCTCTGGGCCAGCACCGGCCACGAGATCGCCGCGGCGCCCGCCGCGGTGGCCTGCACGAAATGACGTCGGTTGATGCTCATCGTTGTCTCCTGGTTGGGTTCTGGTACTAGCTCGGACGGGTCCCTTCGTAGGCGCGCTGGAGCAGCTCGCGCAGGGGGCCGCGCTCCAGCGGGCGCGGGTTGTGATAGGGATTGGCGCAGGCGATGTCGGCCGCGCGGTCGAGGTCGGTGGCCGCCAGGCCAAGGTCGCGCAGGGCCACCGGCGCACCATGACGCTGCGCCAGGTCGAAGACCGCTGCCGGAGCGCTCTGCGCGCCCAGCGCACGCGCGATGCGGGCCATGGCCTGGGGGGCAGCCTCGGCGTTGTAGGCCAGCGCGTGCGGCAGCACGACCGTGTGCACCTCGGCATGCGGCAGGTTGAAGCTGCCACCCAGCGTGTGGCAGAGCTTGTGGTGCAAGGCCATGCCGACATGGCCCAGCACGGTGCCGCACAGCCAGGCCCCATAGAGCGCCTGGCCGCGGGCCTCGATGTCGCGCCCGTTCGCATGCAGGGCCGGGATCGCTGTGCCCAGGGCGCGGATGCCCTCCTCGGCCATCAGGCTCATGATGGGGTTGCCGTCGACGGCATACAGGCCTTCGGCCGCGTGCGCCATCGCATTCATCGCGCTGGTGATGGACAAGCCCACCGGCAGGCTGAGCGTGAGCTTGGGGTCGTAGATCACCGTGCGCGGCAGCACGCGCGTATCCCTGCCCGTCTTCTTCACGCCACCTTCGGTGAGCCCGTAGATGGGCGTCATCTCGCTGCCGGCGTAGGTGGTGGGAATGGCCAGGATGGGCAGGCCCGAATCGAGGGCGATGGCCTTGCCCAGGCCCGTGGTGGAGCCTCCACCGACGGCCACGGCACAGTCCGCCCCCAGGGCGCGTGCCACCTCGCGGGCCTCGCGGGCGGTCTCGAGGGGCACGTGCATCACGGCCCGGTCGAAGATGCCGGCCGCACGCTCACCCAGCCGCTGCGCCACCGCCTCGGCCGTGGCGCGCTGCTCGGGCGTGCACAGCACCAGCGCCCGCTGCGCACCCAGCAGGCCGATCTCGCGCTCGAGATGCTGCAGCGAGCCGGCGCCAAAGATGACACGGGCGGGCTGGGCGGTGTAGACGAAGGCGTCCATCGTCAGGCGTCAGCGGGGATACCAGGGCGGGATCTGGGCATCGACGTTCACCCAGACCGACTTGACCTGGGTGTACTCGCGCATCACGTCGAAGCCCATCTCGCGGCCGTAGCCGCTCTGGCCGGTGCCGCCGAAGGGCGAGCCGGGGTTGACGCGCTTGTAGCAGTTGATCCAGACCATACCGCTCTTCATCTCGCGGGCGAAGCGGTGGGCGCGCTGCAGGTTGCTCGTCCACAGGCCGCCGCCCAGGCCGTACTCGGTGCCGTTGGCGATCGCCAGGGCTTCCTCGTCGGTCTTGAAGGTGAGCACGGTCACGAAGGGGCCGAAGACTTCCTCCTGTGCGATGCGGTCGGAGGCGCTGCGGGCGCGCACCACCGTGGGCTCGACGTAGAAGCCTTCGCGCAGTTCGGCGGCCGACGGCGGCTTGCCGCCAGACAGCAGCTCGCCGCCCTGCTCGCGGGCCACGGCCACGTAGCTCAGCACACGGTCGCGGTGCTGGGCGCTGGTGAGCGGACCCATCTCGGTGCTGGCATCCAGCGGGTTGCCCACGCGGATGGACTGGGCCAGCGCCAGGAATTTCTCCAGGAAGGCGTCGGCGATCTTCTCGTGCAGCACCAGGCGGCTGCCGGCGATGCAGGCCTGGCCCTGGTTGTGGAAAATGGCCCAGGCGGCGCCGTTGACGGCGGCCAGCAGGTTGGCATCTTCGAAGACGATGTTGGCGCCCTTGCCGCCCAGTTCGAGCTGCACCTTCTTCAGGTTGCCCGCCGAGGCCTCGACGATGCGCCGGCCGGTGGCCGTGCTGCCGGTGAAGGCGACCTTGGCAATTTCCGGGTGTTCGGCGATGTACTGGCCGGCCACGCTGCCCAGCCCGGGCAGGATGTTGACCACCCCCTCGGGCATGCCGCACTCGGCCATCAGCTCGGCGATCTTCAGCGAGGACAGCGGCGTGATCTCGGCCGGCTTCATCACGATGCAGTTGCCGGCAGCCAGCGCCGGGGCCATCTTCCAGCTGGTGAACATGAGCGGGAAGTTCCAGGGCACGACCTGGCCCACCACTCCCAGGGGCTCGCGCAGCAGGTAGTTCAGGAAGCCCTGTTCCACCGGCACCACGTCGCCCTGGAACTTGTCGGCCATGCCGCCGAAGTAGCGGTAGGTGGCCGCCGTGCGGGGCACGTCCAGCACGCGGGAGTCGCGCAGCGGGTGGCCGGTGTCCAGCGACTCCAGCCGCGCGAACTCCTCGGTGTGCTCTTCCAGCTTGTCGGCCAGGCGCAGCAGGATGCGGCCGCGGTCGGCGGCGGCCATGCGGCTCCATTTCGGGAAGGCCTTCTGCGCGGCGGCCACCGCACGGTCGACGTCTTCCTTGCCCGCCATGGCCACGTCGGCGATGGTGGTGTTGTTGTGCGGGTTGAGCGTGGGCGCCGTCATGCCCGAGGCCGCATCGACGAACTTGCCATCGATGAAGAGCTGGTGGCGGATCGGCGTCTTGAGGCCGGCGGCGGCCTGGATGTCAGCCAGTGACATGGGTGAACTCCACCAGACCGGCCCGCCAGGGCGGACCAGCCGGAAAGGCAATGGGGGCTTCTGTGGCGACGGCGGCCGGCGCCTCAGAATTGCACGGGCACTTCGGGGCTTTCGCCCTTCTGGATCTCGTACACGAGGTTGGGCGAGCCGTTCTCCCACACCAGCAGCATCGAGCGCTTGGGGCTGTAGCCCTGGTGGCGGCAGTAGGCAGGCATCGCAGCCATGTCACCGGCCTTCATGATCACGCGGGCCAGGGGTTTGCCGGTGGTCTTGTCGGCGCAGTCCCAATGGATCTCGTCGCACATCTGGAAGAACCATTCCACGCGGTCGTTGGCATGGATGATGGGCAGGATGTGCTCTTCGGTGGTGGGGCACATGTAGCTGTACTTCACCACCGAGGTGAACGACGGGTTCCACGTGACCTGCGAGCGGCTCAGGAAGGCGAAGAGGTTGAAGGCATGCACCTCGTTCTCGAAGCCGGGCTCGGGATGCAGTTCGGGCTGGTCCTGGGGCACGTCGGCAAAGGCACGGTTGACCGGCGCGCCGCGCTCATCGGTGCGCAGCGCCAGGTCGTCCTTCAGGCCCACGCAGCGCTTGGCCAGCTCGCGCGCGCGGGTGATGGCCGCCGTGTTGTTGCCACGCTTTCGGCCATAGGCGGTGCCGGTCTCCTGGGGCGCAGCGAAGGGGTCGAAGCCTTCGTTGGTCCAGTCGTCCAGCATCTGCTGGAAGGTCGCGGCGATCTGCTCGGTCGGGAAGTTTTCCAGCCGGTCCACGCCCGCAGCCTTCATCGTGCCGTTGTAGCTGCCGCAGTAGAGATCCACCGTCTTGTAGTGGTTGGTGGTGCCGATGACGTGATCAAAGTTCACGCCACCGTAGAAGAAGCCCCAGGCCACGTCGCGCATGAGCGCGCGCAGGAAGTTGGCCACGTCCATGGTGTGCGACAGCGGGCGGCCGTCGCGCGTGGTCCAGGTGATGTGGGCGAAGTATTCGTCACGGCGGAACTTGAAGCCACCCAGCTCGAAGCTGCGGTAGCCCAGGTCGGCGTCGGGCTGGGAAGTGATGACCTTGGCGAGGTCGGCGGGAGCGTTCATGGTGCTGTCTCCGTGCAAGTCGTGGGAGTCGTGGAAGGCGGTCTCACTGCACCTGGCAGATGTCGGCCCAGCGCTCGATGGACAGGTCCCCCTTGCAGGTCTGCAGGATGACCACGCCGGGCTTGGCGCTGCGGAACTGGTAGGCCGTGTTCTTCGGCAGCAGGCCCTGGTGGCCACGCTTGAGCTTCATCCAGCCCATCTTCTTGCCACGCGGCGTGCCCTCGACGAGCACGGCACCGTTCTTGTCGGCGTCGCTCACCTGCTGGGGCGCCTCGAGCTGGATCAGATGCACCTCCACCTCGCCGTCCATCACCAGCGCGAACTCGTCGTGGGCGCAGGTGTACCAGGGGGACTCCCCTTCAGCGCGCAGGCACTCCAGCACATAGATCTGGTTCTGGCCGAAGACCACCTTCTCGTAGGGCTTGCTCTTGCTGGCGATCTCGAAGCAGTTCGAGAAGGCGTAGTGCTTGACGTCGTCGTCGATGGGCTCGACCCGGCCCTTCTCGTAGTTCGAAAGGGAGCCGAATTTGGTGTGGTAGCTCACGTTCATGGGCTTGTCTCCAGTGGGGTATGCGTCGGGGTTTGCGTCGTCGGATGAAGACAAGTCTAGGAATCGGCCTGCGGAAGCGGTAGAGGCCAGGGAACGGCCAAACTGTTCGGACTTTCCGAACAATCCCTGGGGTTAACGCGGAGCTGCCCCAGCCACCCAGGCGTCGGCGATGGCGCTGGCGGCCTGTTGCAGGTCACGCAGGTGGCGCGCCACGACATCGGTGCGCGCTGCAAAGCGCCGTGGCCACACGAGGTTGATGCAGCCCAGCACGCGTTTGCGCGCGATCACCGGCACGGCGATGGCCCGCAACTGGTCGTCGAAGGTGTCGATGGACGCATCGCTGCCTCCGTAGTGCGGATCGCGCACGGCATACCCCTGGCGCAGCACCTCGGCCACGAGCGCCTCGATGCGCTCGGGCAGATCGCGCGCCGCACCGGGCCGCCGCTGCAGCTGTCGCAGCAGCGAGGCCCGCTCGGCCGGTGGGCAGTGGGCCAGGTAGGCCCGGCCGACGGCCGAGCGCAGCAGGTCGATGCGGTGGCCGATCGGGTCGCGGTTGACGGCCAGGCCGCTGGCGCGGCGCGTGGTTTCCAGCAGCCGCATGCTCAAGCCCTGACGCACCGCCAGGTCGGAAGGCCAGATCACGCGCTCGCGCAAGGCCTCCAGCGCAGGCATGGCGGCCTCGACCAGGCGCAGGTGCTCGTCTCGCAGGATGCGTGTGGGCTGCAGCAGCACCGCCGGTCGCCACAGGCCGTCGCCTTGCGGCCGCCACACCGCCTGCTCGGCCTCCAGCGTGTGCATCAGCCGCAGCAAGGTGGGCTTGGGCAGGCCGGTGTGGCGCTGCAGCTCGGCCAGGCTGGCGCGCTGCAGATCCTGCAGCGCGCGCAGGATCTGCATCGCCCGCATCACGCTGCGCACGGCGTCGTCGCTGCTCAAGGCTTTCCCCATCGTTCCATGCAGCGGAATGCTCGCAGATTTCGTTTGAGACAGGTCAAAGGGATTCCTAGCATGTGTTGCATCCACGGAGTCCCCACATGGTCCGCAACATCCTCTTCATCATGGCCGACCAGCTCAGGCGCGATCACCTGAGCTGTTACGGTGCCCGCCACCTCGACACCCCCAACCTCGACGCCCTCGCGGCCGACGGTGTGCGCTTCGAGCGCGCCTATGTGCAGGGCCCCGTGTGCGGTGTCTCGCGCATGTCGGCCTACACCGGCCGCTACATGAGCACCCACGGTTCGAACTGGAACTTCGTGCCGCTGCCACTGCACAACCCCACGATGGGTTCGCTGCTGCGCCCGCAGGGTCTGCGCGTGGCCGTGGTGGGCAAAACCCACATCGCCGGCGACGCCGAGGGCCTGCGCCGTTTCGGCGCCGACCCCGTGCGCGGCGACGGCCTGCTGGCACACCAGGGCGGCTTCGAGCCCTATGAGCGCGACGACGGCCTGTGGCCGGGGCCGCGCATGCCGGCCGACCAGGGCTATGCGCGCTACCTGCGCGCCCAGGGCTTCGGCGGCGACAACCCCTGGCACGACTGGGCCAACTCCGCGCGCGGGGTGCACGGCGAGGTGCTCTCAGGCTGGGAGATGCGCCACGCCCACCTGCCCGCCGCGGTGCCCGAGGAGCATTCGGAAACCGCTTGGATGACACGACGTGCGATGGACTTCATCGACGAGTGTGGTGAGCAGCCGTGGTGCCTGCACCTCTCCTACATCAAGCCGCACTGGCCTTATGTGGCACCCGACCCCTACCACGCGCTCTACCGCGAGGCCGACCTGCCCGCCCCGGTGCGCAGCGCCGCCGAGCGCGACAACCCCCACCCGGTGATGCGCGGCTTCCAGTCCTACGTGGCCAGCCGCAACATGAGCGACGACGCGATGCGTCGCCATGTGCTGCCGGCCTACATGGGCCTGACCCGCCAGATCGATGACCACCTGGGCCGGCTGTTCGCGCACCTCAAGCACACTGGCCGCTGGGACGACACCCTCATCGTCTTCTGCAGCGACCACGGCGACTACCTCGGCGACCATTGGCTGGGCGAGAAGGAACTCTTCCACGACCCCGTGGCCGCCGTGCCGCTGATCGTGCGCCACCCCGGCGCGTCGGCCCGGCGGGGCGTGAGCGAACCCGAACTGGTCGAGCTCATCGACCTGCTGCCCACCTTCCTCGACGCGATCGGCGCCGAGGTGCCCGACCACCTGCTCGAAGGCCGCTCACTGGTCCCCCTGCTGCTGCAGGGCCAGCCCCGCCCCGCACCGCGCGAGCTGGCGGTGAGCGAGGGTGACTATGCCTTCCGCAGCTTCGTGCGCGAGCCGCTCAACCAGCCGGCTGACCGCTGCCGCATGTTCATGATCCGCAGCGAGCGCTGGAAGTACATCCACTACGAAGGACTGCCGCCCCAGCTCTTCGACCTGCTCGACGACCCGCAGGAGCTGGTGGACCGCGGCCGCGACCCGGGCCTGGCCTCGGTGCGCGACGAGCACTTCGCCGCCCTCTTCGACTGGCTGCGCACGCGCGCCATCCACCCCACCGTGAGCCACCAGGCCATGGCCGACTGGACGGCCAAGGAGCACCGCGTGGGCATCCACATCGGGGTGTGGTGACCCTTTCCCCTGATCCGATCCACAACGACACTGGAGACACACATGACACGACGCCCCCTCCTCCACGCCCTGGCAGCCGGCCTGGTGCTGGCAGCCCCCTTCAGCACTGCGTGGGCCCAGCCCAGCGACTGGCCGAGCAAGCCGGTACGCATCATCGTGGCCTTCCCGCCCGGCGCCCCCGGTGACGTGGTGGCGCGCCTGGTGGGCGAAAAGCTCGCCGCAAAGTGGAAGCAACCCGTGGTCGTGGAAAACCGGCCGGGCGCGGGCGGCAACATCGGCATGGATGCGGTGGCCAAGTCGGCCCCGGACGGCTACACGCTGCTGGTGGGGCCGGACACGATGTACACCGTGAACCCGCACATCTACCGCAGCATGCCGGTCAAGCCCGACACCGACCTGGTGCCGGTGACCCACCTGGCGGCCTTCACGCAGATGCTGGTCTGCCATCCTGGCGCCGGCTTTTCCTCTGTGCCAGAGCTGGTGAAAGCCGCCAAAGAAGCGGCCAAAGGCCAGGCCCTGAGCTATGCCTCGGGCGGTGCCGGGGTCCCCGGCCACCTGGCCTTCGAGATGCTTAGCGACGCCGCCGGCATCCGCATGACCCACATCCCCTACCGTGGCCCCTCGCCCGCCACGCAGGACGTGCTGGGCGGGCAGGTGCCCTGCGGCTTCCTCGCTACGCCGGTGGTGTATCCGCACGTGCGCAGCGGCAAGCTCAAGGCCCTGGCCGTGTCCAGCGCCACACGCTCGCCCCTGGCGAAGGAGGTGCCCACGGTGGCCGAGTCGGGCTACCCGGGATTCGATGCCTCCTTCGCCGAGACGCTCGCTGCGCCGCGCGGCACGCCGGCGGCCCTCGTGCAGCGCATCCAGGCCGACGTGGCGGCGGCGCTGCAGGACCCGGCCCTGCGGCAGCAGCTGCAGGCCAACGACCTCGACCCGCTGGGCATCACGCCCGAGGAGGCCGCACGGCGCCATGCGCAGGGCCACGCCAAGTGGGGCCAGGTGGCCGCCAAGGTCGGCCTCAAACTCGACTGAACCTGTTCACTCGCGCCCGCCTTCGATCAGGGCGGGGCGCAGCAGCCCCTTGTCGATGAGCCCCCGGTCCCACGGGGGCTCGCCGGCGAACTGGCTCACCAGGCTGTCGATGAACAGCCGCAGCTTCACGCCGCTGCGGTGGCTTTGCGGATAGACCACGCAGAGCTGGAAAGACGAGAGCTGCCAGGTGGGAAGCACCATCTTGAGCCGGCCGTCGAGCACCGGACCGGCCGCCACCAGTGTGGGGATGCAGACGATGCCGGCCTGCTCCTGCGCATACTCGGCCAGCAGGTGCACCGAGTTGCTCAGCAGCGAAGGCTTCAGGTCCAGCACGACCTTCTCGGCGCCCTGGTGAAAGACCCAGCGGTCGCGCGTGGGATAGCCCGAATACAGGCCCAGGCGATGACCGAACAGATCGTGCGGATGCTTGGGCACCCCATGGCGGCGCAGGTAGCTCGGTGAGGCGCAGAACACCCGGCGCACCGGAAAGACCGGGCGCGACACCAGTTCGTCGGACACGGGGCGGAAGATCTGCAGCGCGCAGTCGAAGCCCTCGCGCACCGGGTCCACCGCCGCGTCATTCACCACCAGGTCCAGCGTGATCTCGGGGTATTGCTCCTGGAAGGCCCTCAGGTGGGCGGCAAGGTGGCCCAGCACGAAGCCGGGCAGCGCATGCACGCGCAGGCGACCGGTGGGCTTGCTCTGCAGGCCGCGCATCTGGTCCACGAGTTCGTCGGCCCGGCCCACCAGGTGGGTGCATTCGGCCAGGTAGGCAGCGCCCACTTCCGACAGGCGCACATTGCGCGTGTTGCGGTGAAAGAGCGCGGCACCCACCAGCTCCTCGAGCTGCTGCACGCGGGTGGTGACCACCGACTTCGACACCCGCATCGAGCGGGCCGCTTTCGCAAAGCTCTGCGACTCGGCCACACGGACGAAGGCTTCGATGGCTTGCAAGCGATCCATGGCGATCTTGATCTCCTGGGGGCATCCTACTGGACGCCCATGATCCCTGCCCCGCGGACAGACCGTGAACCACCTCACACCCAACGCCAGAGACTCCGGGTAAACCCTCAAGTTGACGCCTCACCTGTCGATACCGACGGCAAGCACCACCGGCTTTCGCGCGGTGGCCCGTTCCCGTGCAGTCTTTCCCTCCATGAACAAGCTCAAACTCGCCACCAAACTGTGGGCCGCCGTGGCCGTGCTGATGGTGTCCCTCATGGCCATCGTCGGCTGGGCCGGCGTGGCTTCGAAACGCAGCCAGGCCGACGTCAGCGCGGCCACCGCCCAGGCCGAAGCGAAGCGTGACGCAGCCCGCCGCTGGGCCGGCATGACCGAGACCAACGTCGTGCGCGTGCTGGCCTCGGCCATCTCCACCGATCCCGTCGTGGAAGCGCACTTCAAACCCCTGATCGGCTCGACCATCGCGCAGATCGACGAGGTCTACAAGGGCATCGAAGCGATGGACTTGAGCGACGCCGACCGTGCCCAGATGAAAAAGGTGGCCGACGAGCGCCGCGTGGTGCTGGAGTCACTGGCCCGGCTGCGTGAGCTCAAGGCCGCGGGCGACATGCCGGCGGTCAAGACCGAACTCGACCAGCGCTTCACGCCGCTGATCGAGACCTATCTGGGTTCGCTGCGGCAGTTTGCGGCCATGCAGGACGAGGCCGTCGAGGCCGTGCGTATCGCCAGCCGCGCCAACAGCAACCGCATCGTCGGCACGGCGGCCGTGTTGCTGGGCCTGGTCGTGCTGTGTGCCGTGATCGGCGCGCGCTACCTCATCGCCTCGATCCGCGAACCGCTGGATGCCGCCGTCGCGCTGGCCCGCCGCATTGCCGACGGCGACCTGACCCACACCATGACCGTGGACCGACAGGACGAGTTCGGCGACCTGCTGCGTGCCCTGGGCACGATGAACCAGGCCCTTGAACGCACCGTGTCCGAAGTGCGATCCAGCACCGAGAACATCAGCACCGCCTCGGGCGAGATCGCCCAGGGCAACCAGGATCTGTCGAGCCGCACCGAGGCCACGGCCTCGAACCTGCAGCAGACCGCCTCGTCGATGGAGCAGATCACCGGCACAGTCAAGCAGTCGGCCGAGACCGCCCGACAGGCCAACCAGCTGGTGCAGGCCGCCGCCCAGAGCGCCAGCCAGGGGGGCGAGATCGTGCACCAGGTGGTGGACAACATGGCGCAGATCAGCGAGTCGTCGCGCAAGATCGCCGACATCATCGGGGTGATCGACGGCATCGCCTTCCAGACCAACATCCTGGCGCTGAACGCTGCCGTGGAAGCGGCGCGCGCCGGCGAACAGGGTCGCGGCTTTGCCGTGGTGGCCGGCGAGGTGCGCAACCTGGCGCAGCGCAGCGCCCAGGCTGCACGCGAGATCAAGAGCCTGATCACCGCGTCGGTGGAGCGCGTGGAGGGGGGCACCGAGCTGGTCGAGCGCGCCGGCGCCGCGATGAGCGAGATCGTCGCGTCGGTGCGCCGCGTGTCGGACATGATGGGCGAGATCACCGCCTCGGCCACCGAGCAGTCGGAAGGTATCGCGCAGGTGAACGTGGCCGTGACCCAGCTCGACCAGATGACGCAGCAGAACGCTGCCCTGGTGGAGGAATCGGCTGCCGCCGCTGCGTCGATGAACGACCAGGCCCGCCGCCTGGCGCAGACCGTGGCTTTCTTCCGCCTCGGTCAGCTCGGCATGCGCGCCGCCTGAGGCCGATCTAGCCCGTGCGCCAGCGGCGCCAGGCCCCCAGGCCGAGCGCGCCGAACTGATGCACCAGCAGCCCGGCCAGCACACCGGCGCTGCCCAGCCATTGCAGCGGCGAGGGCTGCTCGCCGAAGGCCGCGGCCGCGGCCCACAGGCCCACCACCGGCACCAGCAGCGAGAACGGCGCCACCCGGCCCACCGGGTGGCGTTGCAGCAGGCGCGTCCACAGGGTGTAGGCCAGCAGCGTGGCCAGCCAGGCCAGGTAGAGCACCGACAGCAGCGAGCCCAGGCTCAGCCCGGCGAGCGACGTCCCCACCGTCTCTGGCCCGTCGATCCACAGCGCCGCGCCGAGGAAGGGCAGCACGGGCACGAGGCTGCTCCACACGATGAAGGCCTTGGGGTCGTAGCCCGGCGCGGTGGCACTGGCGTGCCGCGCCACGATGTTCGAGGCGGCCCACATGAAAGCGGCCCCCAGCGTGAGCACGAAGCCGATCAGCGTCATCTGCTGCGGGCCCTCGCCATGCGCCACGGCAATGCAGCCCAGACCCAGCGCCGCCAGCCCCACGCCCAGCCACTGCTGCGGCCGTGCGCGCTCGCCCAGCAGCAAGGCCCCCAGCCCCAGGGTGAAGAAGGCCTGGGTCTGCATCACCACCGAGGCCATGCCCGCGGTCATGCCCAGGTGCAGCGCAAAGAAGAGGAAGCCGAACTGGCCCACGCCCTGCGCCAGGCCATAGGCCAGCACGAAGCGCAGCGGCACACGCGGCCAGGGCACGAAGAGCAGGAAGGGCAGCGAGGCTGCAGCGAACCGCAGCGCGCCCAGCAGCGAGGGGCTCAGGCCCTGAAGGCCCACCTTCATCACGACGAAGTTCAGGCCCCAGATCACCACCACGGCCAGCGCGGCGAGGTAGTCGCGGTGCGTCATGTGCGGGCGCGCGTGCGCAGCGCCCTCGCCTGCCGCCAGGCCTCGAAGGCCTCGGCGCTGGTCTTGCGCAGCACACCGCCGAAGGCCGCCTTCAGGCGCGTGTTGTCGAGCACGGGGCGGTAGCGCAGGAAGTCGAGCTGCTCGGGGCCGTAGCGGGTGGTGCCGGTCCATCGGCCCACGTGCAGCGCCGCGCGCAGCAGGCCGGCGGGCAGTTCGAGCACGGGCTTGCCCAGGCGCTGCGCCAGCTCGCGCACCCCCAGCGCGCCGTCGCCGGCCACGTTGTAGGTGCCGGGCTGCGGCCGGGTCACGGCCTGCACGAAGAGGGCCACCAGGTCTTCGTCCCACACGAAGACAAAGGGGCTGGCCGAACCCCGGATGGCCAGCAGACGGCGCTTCTCGAAGAGTGCGGTGATCTGGTTGTCCACCGTGCGGCCGAGGATGGTGCCGATGCGCAGCACCGTCTGGGCAAGGCGGGGATGGCTCACGCGCGCCTCGGCCAGCATCTCCTCCACGAGGCGCTTGTGATAGGCATAGGCAAAGGCCTCGTTGCCACGCAGCGGCTGGTCTTCTGTGATGCGCTCGGGGTTGTCGGGGTGGTAGCCATAGGCGGCGCCGCTGGAGGACACGACCAGGTGCTGCACGCGCGCGCCCAGGCAGGCATGGATCACGTTGAGGCTGCCGCCCACGTCCACCGAGTACTCGAACTCCCGGTCGCTCGCCTTGCCCGGCGTGACGATGGAAGCCAGATGCACCACGGTATCGATGGCGTAGTCCCGCAGCGTCTGGACCAGCTGACGATCGCGCACATCCTGCACGCGGTGGGTGACGCCGCGCACGCGGCGCTGCGGCGGGACCTCGCGCACGTCGAGGGCCACCACAGTCTCGACGTGCGGATGCATCGCGAGCGCCGGCACCAGGCTGCGCCCGAGGAAGCCGTCGGCCCCTGTCACCAGCACGCGCACCGTCATGCAGGCTCCCGCGCCGCGGCATTCGCCCGCTCGGGCATGGGCCGCCTCGCCCACCAGCCCGCCAGCAAGAGGCCGGCGATGATGTCCCAGAAGCCCCAGACGCCCGCCACCACGGCCATGCCGCCCAGGCCGCCGAAGAAGCTGAAGATCAGCACCAGGCCCAGGCCGGCGTTGCGGATGCCCACCTCGATGGAGATGGCGCGGCGGTCGTACTCATGCAGCTTCATCGCCGAGGCGCAGGCGTAGCCGGTGCCGAAGGCCAGGGCGTCGTGGATCACCACGGCCAGCAGCACGAGGCCCACGTAGTCGAGGAAGTAGCGCCAGTTGCCGGCGATGGCCCCCACGATGAAGGCGATGAGGAAGAAGAGGCTCAGCCAGTGCGCCGGTCGCTTGATGCGCTCGGCCAGGCGCGGCAGCTTTTCGGCGCACAGCAGGCCCAGTGCGAAGGGGATGCCGATGATGGCCACGATGTGCAGCACCATCTGCAACGGATCGAGCGCGATGGTGCGCAGCAGCGGCGCCGCGGTGGGGTGGATGCCCGCCCAGAAGGCGAAGTTCAGCGGCATCACCACGATGGACAGCAGGTTGGTGACCGCCGTCATCGACACCGACAGCGCCACGTTGCCGCCGGCGCGGTGGGTCAGGATGTTGGAGATGTTGCCCGGCGGGCAGCAGGCCACGAGGATCATGCCCAGGGCGATGCTCGGCCCCGGCTGCAGCACCAGCGTGAGCACGTAGGTGACTGCCGGCAGCACCACGAACTGCGCGACGATGCCCACGCCCATGGCCAGCGGCATGCGCGCCACGCGGCGGAACTCGGCCACCCGGCTGTCCAGCGCGATGCCGAACATCAGGAAGGCGAGGATCACGTTGAGTGCCGCCAGCGAGGCGGGGTTGAAGTTGAGCCGGACTTCATCGACGGGCAGCACCGGGGTCTCCTTGCCTTTGGGGTCTAGGCCAGTGCCGCGATGGCGTTGCGCACGGCCCGGCGGTAGGTGTCCTTGTGGACGTAATAGGCCATGCGTTCGAGCTTCAAGTAGCGGTAGCCACCGCTCAGGTCGGGCGGTGGCCCGGCCTTGCGCCGGTTCAGCGCCTCGGCTGACGACGAGCCCCGGGCGCGGGCCTGCCAGTACCGTGCGATGAGCTCGGCCTGTTCGTAGCGGCCCTGCCAGCCAATGCCGCTGGCCTCGATCATGCCCATCACGAAGAGCGTGTGCAGGCGCGGATGGAAGATGTTGAGATAGAGCTGCGGCGCCTGGCCCTGCCAGTTGAGCAGCGCACGGTCAATGAAGGGATAGTGCAGCTTGTAGCCGGTGGCGCAGAGTACGAGGTCGTAGTCGCGCGTGCTGCCGTCGGCGAAGTGCACGGTGGCGCCTTCGAAGCGGCGGATGTCGCCGCGCACGCCGATGTCGCCATGCCCGGCGTGGTAGAGCACCAGCGAGTTCACCACCGGGTGTGATTCGTACATGCGGTAGTCGGGCTTCGGGAAGCCGAAGCGCACCGGGTCGCCGGTGAACCACTTCAGCACCGTGGCGTCCACCCGCTGCTTGAGCCAGGCCGGCAGGCGGATCCTGCCGCCCAGGGTGTCGGCCGGCTTGCCGAACACGTACTTGGGCACGAAGTAGTAGCCGCGCCGCACCGAGATGTCCACGCTTTGCGCGTAGTGGACCGCATCCACGGCGATGTCGCAGCCGCTGTTACCCGCGCCCACGATGAGCACGCGCTTGCCGCGGAAGACCTCCGGGTGCTTGTACTGCGCGGTGTGCATCAGCTCGCCCGTGAACTCGCCATCGAAGCGCGGCCGCTGCGGCTCGGCCAGCGTGCCGTTGGCGATCACCAGGCCCGCGTAGTCTTCGACGATCGCGGCGCCGTCCGCCCCCTGGCTCGTCACCCGCCAGCGCGGGGCCTCGCTGTGGTCCAGCGGCTCGGCGCGCAGCACGCGGGTGCCAAAGCGGTAGTGCGCACGCAGCCCGAAGTGGTCGGCGAAGTCGCTGAAGTACTGGCGCAGCTCGCGGTGGCTGGGGTAGTCGGCCACCGCGTCGGGCATCGGGAACTCGGCGAACTCGGTCGTGCGTTTCGACGAGATCAGGTGGGCCGATTCGTAGACCGTGCTGCACGGGTTGGCGATGTCCCACAGGCCGCCCACGTCGGTGTGGGCCTCGAAGCCCTGGAAAGGGATGCCCAGCCTGGCGAGGTTGCGGGCCGCGGCCAGGCCCGAGGGGCCGGCGCCGATGAGGGCCAGGGCCTCGCCACGGTCGATCGCGGGCGGTGCAACGTGCGCCAGGGCCTCGGGTTCAGTTCTTTTCATGCGACGGCGGCAGTCCGGGAATGGGGGTGGCACCCGCCTCGCCCACGCGGGGCTTGCGTGGCTGGCGCAGCAGCAAGGGGTCGGTCCAGGTGGCGGGCAGCACTCCCAGCGCACGTTGCAGCCAGCCCAGCCGCCGAGGCAGCACGCACTGCTCGCGCCCCTGGGCCATGGCCTGGGCGATGCGACGGGCCGCCTCGTCGGGCTCCATCAGGCCGGGCATCGCAAACCGGTTGCCCGCCGTGAGCGCGGTGCGCAGATAGCCCGGGCTCACGGTGAGCACGCCCACGCCGCTGCCGCGCAGTTCGGCGCGCAGGCTTTCGAGGTAGCGGATCAGGCCGGCCTTGCTGGCGCAGTAGGCGCCGTTGCCGGGCAGGCCGCGCCAGCCAGCCAGGCTGGCCACACCCACGAGCTGGCCCCGGCCGCGCTCGCGCATCGCAGCCACGAACGGCTGGAAGGTGGTGGCCACGCCCAGCAGGTTGATCTCCAGCATGCGGCGAAACACCATTAGGTCGTTGGCCTCGGCGGTGTCGTAGCCCCCGGCCACGCCCGCGTTGGCGATCACGGCGTCGGGCAGCCCGACCCGCGTCACCCAGTCCCGGGCCATGGCCTGCATGGCCGCAGGGTCGCTCACATCGGGCGTGTAGACGCGGCAACGCCCGGGCGCGCCCTGGGCGAGCGCCTCGAGCACCGGGCGGTTCAGGCCCACCAGGGCCACGCGGGCCCCGCCGGCCAAGAAACGGCGCGCCAGGGCCTGGCCCAGGCCACCACAGGCGCCAGTGAGAACGAGGTTGTCGACGTGCACGGTCAGGGTCTGGGGCTTTGGCTCGAAATGTCTTTGCACCCTAGCCGGCAGCTGGCAAGATTCCGAAAATTTCTTCGATTTCGTCTCGATTTTCGAGATTTCAGACGATCTCATGGACACCCCCTCCACCCCGGGCCTGCGCCTGATCGAACTGCTGGAGCGCCTGGCCGCGCTGGAGGGCCCCTTCACCCTGTCCGAGGCGGTGGCGGCCGGCGGCCTGCCCAAGCCCACCACCCATCGCATGCTGCAGCAGCTCGAAGCCGGGGGCCTGCTGGGGCGTGAACCCTCCGGGCGGCGCTACCAGCTCGCGCCGCGGCTGGTGGGCCTGGCCGAGAACGTCCTGCGCGCCAGCACCCGCAGCGGCCTGCGCCATGCCGTGCTGGCGCAACTGGTGGCCGAGCTGGGCGAGACCTGCAACCTCACGGCCCTGGCCGGCGCCGACGTGATCTACCTCGACCGCGTCGAGACCGCCTTCCCGCTGCGGCTGGACCTGCACCCCGGCTCGCGCGTGCCGCTGCACTGCTCGGCCAGCGGCAAGCTCTTCCTGGCGTACATGCCCGCCGCGCGCCGGCGCGAGCTGCTGGCCCAGCTGCCGCTCACCCGGCAGACGGCCCACACGCTGACCACCCCCGAGGCGCTGGAGCGCGAACTCGCGGCCATCCGCCGACAGGGCTACAGCGTGGACGCGGAGGAATTCATCGAGGGGCTGGTATGCGTGGCCGTGCCGGTGCGCGCATCGGCCCAGGGCGAGGTGCGCTGCGCGCTGGCCCTGCAGGCCCCGCAGGCGCGCCTGCCGCTGCCGCAGGCCTTGCAGCAGCTCGGCCGGCTGCAGGCCGCTGCGCAAGCGATGTCGCGCAGCCTGGGCTAGCGCGGAAAGGCGGGCAGCAGCGCCACGCCGGGCGCCTCTTCGGGCGGCGTGTGCGCCACGTTGAGCACCATCGACACCATCGCGAAATAGCCCACCAGCCCGGTGAGGTCGATCACGCCGCGCTCGCCGAAGCGGGCCACGGCGCTGGCATAGGTGGCATCGCTCACGCCGTGGTGTTGCAGCAGTTCGCCCACGAAGTCGTGCACCAGGGTTTCGTCGGCATCCATCGTGGTGGGCCGCCGGCCTTCACGCAAGGCATCGATGGTGTCCGCCGCGGTGCCCGCCTTCAGCGCCAGCGGCACATGCACGCACCATTCGAACTGCTGTGTCCAGTGGCGGGCCACGAGCAGCATCGTGAACTCCGACACGCGCGTGGGCAGGCTGCTGTCGAAGCGCAGGTACTCGCCCACACGCTGCACGCGATCCATCAGCGCAGGGCTGCGCAGCAGCGGGATGAAGGGGCCCTTGACGGCCTTGCGCGGGCCGGCGATCAGGGCCTGGGCGGCTTCGCGCTGGGCATCGTCCATGGCGTCCAGCGCCAGCGGGGGCATGCGGTCAGTCGGCAGGAGGGTGTTCATGCAGGGTCCTTTCGAGGCAGTGGCACTTCGGGGCGACGGCGCCACAGCAGGGCCACCATCGCCATCAGCAGGACGGCCGCCGCCAGCAGGCTGGGCCGGGTGATCGGATCGTCGGCGCGGGCCAGGGCGCCCACGGTGAGCGGCCCCAGCCACTGGCCGGTGGCAAAGGCGGCCGTCATCGCGGCCATCACCCGGGTGGGCGCCGCGCTCCCCAGGCGCCGGGCTTCCTGCAGCCCGGCCATCGTGGCCACCATGAAGGTGCCGCCCACGCACACGGCGCTCAGCACCAGGGCCAGGGATTGCGTTGACACCACCGGCAGCAGCACGCCCACGGTCATCACGCCCATCGCGGCGGCCCAGACCATGCGTGCACCGTGACGCACGAGCAGCGGCGCGGCCACCAGCGTGGACAGGGCCGCCGCCACACCGAACACGGGCCAGACCGCGCCAAAGACACGCGCGTCGTCCACCCACAGGCGCGCCAGGGCCGGCAGGAAGGTGGCCGGCAGGATGTAGCCGAAGCCCAGGGCGCCGTAACAGGCCACCAGCGGCCACACGGCGCGTGGCACACCGCGTGCCGCGCCCTGGGGCATGGGTGCCGGTGCCACGGCGTCGTCCCGCAGCGGCCGCCATGCTGCGGCGGCCACCGCAGCGGCCAGAACGCCCAGGCCAGCCCAGGTGGGCGCCGCCGGCCACGCCAACAGCCCCGACGTCCAGGCGATGCCCCCCGCCACCGCCATGCCCACGCCCACGCCGGCAAACACCCCGCCCGCGGCGCCCGGGCGGCCCGCTTTCGCCAGCCAGCCCATTGCCCAGGCCGAAACCCCCACCAGCACGAAGGCACTGCACACGCCTGCCGCAAAACGCCACAGCCAGGCCATCACCCCACCCGGTGAAGCGGCCATCGCCAGCGTGCACACGGCCACGCCCAGCAGGCCGGCCCGCGCCGCGGCACCGGCACGCGGGTTCAGCGCCATGCACGCGAGCGCCCCGCCCAGGTAGCCGAGGTAGTTGGCCGCCGCGAGCTGGCTGCCCGCCGCAAGCGACAGGCCCTCGGCCTGCATCAGCGGCAGCAGGGGCGTGAAGGCAAAGCGGCCGATGCCCATGCCCGAGGCCAGGCCCATCAGCCCCACCACCAGCGCCCAGCGCGCCGCCCTCACTGCGTCCCTGTCATTCATGGAGGGCGATGCTAAGCCGAACGCCCCTCCATGCGGGCCGCATGGCGCGGGGCTCCCGATGCGGCGACAATCGCCGCTTCACGCTGTTGACTGTCATGAACGCCGACACCCCGAACACTCCTCCGCCCGACGCGCCCGAAGCCCTGTCTGCCGAGGGCGCCGAGCCCCCGCCCTCCCCGGATGCCGCCCCGGCTGCCACCCTGGATGCGGCTCCGGTGGCCGCCCCTGCTGCGGCCGAACCCGGCATGACCGTCAAGGCCTGCGCCGATGAACTGCGCACGCGCTTCCCCGCCCTCTTCGGCGAGCCCAAGCCGCTGAAGCTGCGCATCCAGGTCGACATCAACGAACGTGCGCCAGGTGTCTTCCCCAAGGCCGTGCTGTCGGCCTTCTTCCGCCGCTACACGCTCAGCGATGCCTACCTGAAGGCCGTGAGCACGGGCTCGCAACGCTTCGACCTCGACGGCCAGCCGGCCGGCGAACTGAGCGAAGAGCACCGCAAGATTGCGCTCGAGACCCTGCTGCAGCGCCGTGAGCAGCGGCGTGGCCAGCCGCGCCCCGCGCGTGGGCCGCGTGACGGCGGCCAAGCCGCCCCTGCCCCCGCAGCCAAGCCCGCCGACCCCGAAGCCGACGCCCGCCGCAAGGCCCAGCGCGAAGCCCAGCGCGAGGAAGCCCGCGCCAAGCACCGCGAGGCCCAGCGCGCCGAGCGCAACTTCCGCGCCGGCCTGCTGCGGGCCTTCGAGACCACCACGCTCACACGCGAGAACTTCTGCGCCCTGAAGGGCGTGGACCCGGCCACGCTGGACAGTCTGCTGGAAGCCGCGCGCGCCGACCGCGCCCAACGCCAGACCTTCCTGGCCGAACTGAGCAAGGCCTACCGCGAGAGCGGCCTGAGCATCAACGAGTTCGCCGCCAGCAAGAACATGCACCCGGGGCAGATGCACCATCTGCTGCGCGAGGCGCAAGGCGGTGGTGACGACCGACGCCCGCCGCCGCGGGGCGATCGGCCGCCGCGCGGTGACCGTCCTGATCGTCCCCCCCGCCGCGAAGGCCAGGGCGATCGTCCCGGTGGGGACCGCCCCCGCGGCCCGCGCCGCTGATCACGCCGCCGCGGCCGCCTGCTTGTCCAGCCACACGCCCAGGCCCTGGGCGTTGAGTTCCACGTCGCCTTCGAGCAGGGCCTCGACACGTTCGTCGTCGAGCACGCCGCCCTGGCGCCGGTACTCGGCGTGATAGAGCGCCGCCAGCCCGGCACGCAGTCGCGCGTCGCGGTCGGCCTGCCCTGCGGCCGCCCGGCCCAGGCGCACCATCGCATCGAGCTGACTCTTCACCATGGCCACATGCGCAGCCACGTCGCGCGTGGCGCCATAGTGCGTGAGGAACATCACCTGCGGGTCGCGTGCCATCAGTCGGTCCAGTGACTGGTGCAGCGCCTCGGGTTCGAACTGCACCGGCGTGGTGGTCGGAAAGGCATAGCGACCACCGGCCGTGACGAGGTCGGGGTAGGCGATGCCGAAGGTGTCGCCGGTGAACCAGCCGCGGCTGGCCTCGTCCCAGATGCAGTGATGGTGGCGCGCGTGACCGGGCGTGTCGGCAAAGTGAAGCGGCCGACCGGCCAGTTCCAGCACCAGGCCGTCATGGGTTTCCAGCACACGTTCGGCCGGCACGGGTTGCAGCTCGCCGTAGTCGCGCTCGGCCACCTCGGGACCATAGACCGCCCGCACACCGGCCATGAGCTGGCGCGGGTCGATCAGGTGGCGCGCCCCGCGCGGGTGCACCACCAGCTTCGCGTTCGGCAGGTGCTGCAGCAAGAGGCCCGCGCCGCCGGCGTGGTCGAGGTGCACGTGCGTCACGATGAGCCAGTCGACCTGCTCGGGCGCGAGCCGGCGGGCCTGCAGCGCGGCCAGCAGTCGCGGCACGGCGCTGTTGGGGCCGGTGTCCACATAGGCGCCGCGGCCGTTTTCGACGATGAGGTAGGCCGCATCGAAGCGTGGCCGCACGAAGCCGGTGTCGATGACGGTGATGCCGGGGTCGAGGTGTTCGAGGAAGTCCATCGCGGCATTCTCTTCCTTTCCCTCGGGTGGCGCTGTCCGTGATGGCCCGCCCTCTGGTCAGCGCGCGCGATCCCGCCTATAAAGCGGCAGGTGCCGCATCGGGCGCAGGCGCCGCAACGACCATCAGGAGACGCACATGACGAAGAAGTCCGGAATCGACCAGGACGCCTTGATCGAGATGTTCTCCCAGGCCTCGGCCCGCCAGGGCGAGGCGCTGCGCAAGGCCGTGAGCACCGCCACGCTCAAGGCCCTGCAGGGGCGCGAGCTCACGCTGCAGAACGTACGCAACGTGCTGCAGGCCGTCACCCAGGCCGCCTCAGCGGGCGCGGCCCAGAACCCGGGCAGCACGGCCGATGTGCAGAAGCTGCTCGAGAAAGCCTTCGACGGCATGGACGGTGCGCTGCTGAAGGCCGTGGAGGCGCACCGCACCGCCTTGCAGCAATTCATCTCACAGGGGGCCGACCTGCAGCAGGGCCCGCTCAAGACCGCGCTGGCCAACCTCGAGAAGATGGAGGAGGTCTTCTTCTCCACTGTCGGCAAGGCCATCCAGGACAGCGCCGGCCCCGTGCAGAACGCGTGGGCACCGGTGCTCAATGCCATGAAGCTCAAGGGCACCGACACCGGGGCCCAGGCCACGGCCACCGTCGAGCAGCTTCTGGACCAGGCGCACAGCACCCTGCGCGACAGCCGCGCCATGGGCCTGCGCACCGCCCAGGCCCTGCTCGAAGGCTATTCCACGCTGGTCAGCGGCGTGCTCATCGGCATGACCGAAGGCCTGCAACAGGGCAGCGCCGAAGCGCCAGCCACCGGCACGCGCAAGCGCTGACGCTGCGCCGCATGCATCACGACGAGTACCTGCGCCATGACGCCACCGCCCTGGCCGCCGCCGTGGCCCGCGGCGAGGTCAGCGCGCCTGAACTGCTGAGTCTCGCGCTGCAGCAACTCGACCGGGTCGAGCCGCACATCCAGTCGCTCGCACGGCTGATGGAAGGCGAGGCCCGCGCCCAGATCGACGCCTGGCCCCCCGGCCGCCTGGCCGGGGTCTTTGGCGGGGTGCCCTTCCTGGTGAAGGACGCGGTGCATGACATCGCCGGGCTGCCCACCGGCCAGGGCAGCCGGGCCTTCACCCGCGTGGCCACCGAAGACAGCAGCATCGTGCGTCGCCTGAAAGCGGCCGGCCTGGTGATCTTCGGCAAGACCCGCCTGCCCGAACTGGCACTCAAAGGGGTGACCGACCCACGCGCCCAGGGCAGAAGCCGCAACCCCTGGCATCTGGACCACACCCCGGGCGGCTCCAGCGGCGGCGCGGCCGCCGCGGTGGCCGCGGGGGTGGTGCCCATGGCGGCCGGCAACGACGGCGGCGGCTCCATCCGCATCCCGGCCGCCTGCTGCGGGCTCTTCGGGCTGCGGCCTTCGCGGGGCCGCGTCTCGCCCGGCCCGGCCATCGGCGAGGTCTGGTACGGCGCCTCCAGCGATGGGGTGATCTCGCGCAGCGTGCGCGACAGCGCGCTGGCGCTCGACGTGCTGGCCGGCCCCGAACCCGGCGACCCCTTCCGCATCCCGACGCCGTCCGCGCCCTATGCCGCGCTCGTGCGCCAGCCGCCGCCGCGCCTGCGCATCGCCTACAGCACCGCCTCGCCGCTGGGCACGCCGGTGGATGCCGAAGCGGTGGCCGCCGTCGAACACACGGCGGATCTGCTGCGCCAGCTCGGGCACGAGGTGGTGCCCGGCGCGCCCGACATCGACGGCCGCGCCCTGGCCCAGACCTACCTGCACCTCTATTTCGGTGTGGTGGCGGCCGGCGTGAGCCAGGCCCGGGAGCAGGGTGCGCGCGAGAGCGACTTCGAGCCGCTCACCCGCGTGCTGGCCGCCCTGGGCCGCGCCACCTCGGCCGGCACCGCCACGCGCCACCTCTGGCGCTGGAACGATTTCGCCCGCGCCCTGGGGCGCTTCCACGAGCAGCACGACCTGCTGCTGACCCCCACGCTGGCGGGCCCGCCGGTGAAGCACGGCACCGGCGATCCACCCGCCTGGCAGGAAAGCCTGCTCACCGTGCTGTGTGCCACGGGCCTGCTGGGCGGCCTGCACCGCCTGGGCGTGCTCGCGCCGGTGATCGACCAGATCGCGCTGGACAGCCTGCGCCACGTGCCCTTCACGCAGCTGGCCAACCTCACCGGCACGCCCGCGATGAGCGTGCCGCTGCACTGGTGCGCCAACGGCCTGCCGCTGGGCGTGCAGTTCATCGCGCGCTTCGGCGAGGAGGCCGTGCTGCTGCAGCTCGCGGCCCAGCTCGAACAGGCCCAGCCCTGGTTCGAGCGGCTGCCGCCGCTGGCGCACGACACCGCAGCCGCTACAGTGGCGCATGCACACTGACATCCCGACCCTGCACTGGACCGAAGACGGCCAGCCCCACGAGGCCCGCTGGCATTCCGAGGCCGGCCTGCCGCCACCCAAACGCGTGGTGGTGGCCGACGACCAGACCAACGCCGACACCGCCCTGCGCCTGACCAGCGAAGGCACCGCCCTGCTGTGGCGCGGCGACTATCACAATGCCCGCCAGCTGCTCGTGGCCCTGGCCCGACGGCTCGACCGCCCGCCGCGCAAGCCGCCGCCCTCACCGGCCCCGGGCACCGACTCGCTGGCCCATGCCTTCCATCTGCAGCGCAAGGCCCAGGCCGAAAAGGCCCGCCGCCTCAACCTCGTGCTGCTGCCCTTCGAGGCCCACTACGCGCTGCCGCTGCGCCGCGCGCCCGAGGTGCGCACCGCCTGCGACGAAGCCTTCGGCCCTTGCGAGACGCCCTGCGTGCTGTCGCTGCGCGAACTGCTGGGCGCCATCGGCGCGCACGAATGGCGGCTCAAGGGGGTGGAGGTGCCGGCCCTGGGCGCACGCATCCATGCCCACTACGGCGTGTTCTCGCCGGTGCGGGGCGAATACGTCGATCTGGTGGCCAACACGCCCCTGCCCTCCCCGGCGCCCGAGCTGGCCTTTGACCTCGGCACCGGCACCGGCGTGCTGGCCGCCGTGCTGGCCCGGCGCGGCGTGCGCCGCCTCGTGGCCACCGACACCTCGCCCCGGGCGCTGGCCTGCGCGCGCGACAACCTGCAGCGCCTGGGCCTGGCCGAGCGGGTGACATTGATCGATGCCGACCTCTTCCCCGACGGCCGCGCCCCGCTCATCGTCTGCAACCCGCCCTGGCTGCCCGGCCGCGCCCACTCGCTGCTGGAGCAGGCCGTGTACGACCCCGACCACCGCATGCTGCGCGCCTTCCTCGCCGGCCTGAAAGACCACCTCACGCCCGGCGGCGAGGGCTGGCTGATCCTGTCCGACCTGGCCGAACACCTGGGCCTGCGCCCGCGTGCCCAGCTGCTGGGCTGGATCGCCGAAGCCGGCCTTTCGGTGGCCGGGCGCCACGACATCCGCCCCCGCCACCCCAAGGCCGCCGACCCGTCCGACCCGCTGTTCCGGGCCCGGCGCTCAGAGGTGACCTCGCTGTGGCGCTTGCAGCCCCTGGCCCAGCCCAATTGACCCCTTTTGGCCAAAATCTCCTTTTTGGCCTAAGATGGGCTCACGCTGTCCAGGAGCCTTGCCATGTCTGCCGTCCCCAAGATCCAGCCCGTCCCGCCCGTGGACCAGCTCCACCGCACGCCCGCGTCCGACGTGAAAAAGCTCGGCTGGCGCGGCGTGATGCGCCAGCTGCAGACGCAGGGCCCCGTGCTGGTCACCAACCACCAGCAGCCCGAGGCGGTGATCCTGCCCGTGCAGGCCTATGCCGCCCTGCTGGCACGTGCCCAGCACACCGCCGACCCGGCCGAGGCCACCCTCGAGGCCCTGCGCCGCCGCTTTGACGAACGCCTGGCCGTGCTGAACACCCCCGAGGCCGGCGACCGCCTGCGCGGCCTGATGGACGGCCCGGCCCGCCTGGGCGGTGAGGTCCAGGCCGGGGCCAGCTATTGAAGAAGGCCCCCGACGCGCGCCCCGTCCTGTTCGTGCTGGCCGGTGTCAACGGCGCCGGCAAGAGCTCCATTGGCGGCCACCTGCTCACCCGCCAGGGTCTCACCTGGTTCAATCCCGACCGTTATGCGCGTGACCTCGTCGCTGCGGGCCTCGCCACACCCGACGACGCCAGCGGCCTGGCCTGGAGCGAAGGCCTGCGCCGGCTCGACGACGCCCTCGCCCAGGGCCGCCACCACGCCTTCGAGACCACCCTGGGTGGCACCACCATCGCCCAGCGCCTGCTGGACGCCACCCGCACGCACGACGTGCTGATGTGGTTCTGCGGCCTCGACCGCCCCGAGCGCCACCTGGCCCGCGTGGCCGCCCGCGTGCGCGCCGGCGGCCACGACATCCCCGAAGACCGCATCCGCCAGCGCTACCCCCGCGCCCTGGCCAACCTCATCGCACTGATGCCACACCTCGCGCACCTGCAGGTGTACGACAACAGTGCCGAGGCCGCGCCGGGCGAACCCATCCCCGACCCGCGACTGCTGCTGGAACTGCGCCGCGGGCAGCTCACCCACCCGCAGCCCGACGACGCCCAGGCCCTGCGCGCCACGCCGGCCTGGGCCAAGCCGCTGATGGAGGCGGCGCTGCAGACGGCCCCCACCACCGCCTCCTCCACCCGCGTCAGAACCGACTGACAACCCTCGCGTCGCTGCGGCCGACGGCGCGCCAGCCCCTCTCACGGCACCATGCATCCACGAGGCACCCCCACGAACGCAGGGGCCGCCTCCATCCAGGGGATGGCCCCACGGCCCGGCCGTGGCCATCCTAGGCCAGCACGTCAGCACGAGGCGAACCCATGGAACATCGCAGCCTGCAGGAAGAGTACGCACGACTCCGGGCCCAATTGGCCGAAGCCTACAGCGCACCCGTGTGGCAACCCCAGCGCATCGATGGACTGGCCGATGCACTGGCCGACATCGAACGCCGGCTGGTGAGCCAGGCCCCCCACGCCACCTGGCGCAGCGCAGGGACACAAGCATTGCCCAGCCCCTCGCCTTGACTTGAAGCGGCCTCGTGCGGCCGCTCTACCGGTGCAGCTGCAGCGCCAGCCCCGCCTCGTCAGGCGGCTCGAAGAATGACATGATGTGATGGAAGTCGGCCTCCGACAGCGCATGCGAGCCCTCGGGCCGCTCGGCATTGCGCCGGGCGATGCGCTGCAGGCACACCGCGTCGGGCACGTCCACATGGTGCAGCACATGCGCCGCCCCCGCCTGCGCGCACACCGACAGGAACCACGCCCGCCCGGCGCGTGTGTTGGCCTGGAAGTCCATCACCACGTTCAGCCCCGAGGCCAGCAGGTCCGCCACGAGCGGGCCCACCACCGTCTTGAGCTTGCGCGAGCAGCGGATGTAGTCGTCGAAGGTGTGCATCTGGTCCCCGAACAGGCGGGCCAGCCAGACGTCCTCCGAGATCAGCACCGCCCCTTCCTCCTTCGCCAAGGCCGCCGCCAGCGTGCTCTTGCCGGCGCCGGCTTTGCCGCAGAAGAAGTGCAGGGTGGCGGGGGCGGGCACAAGGCGGGCGGCATCAGTCATGCAGGGTGCTCACGGTCGGCGCATCACCGCGTATTCAAGCACAGCCAGCCCAGAGGCTTTCCACTGCCCGCCTGAACCCCGCACGGGCTGCCTCCTCTGTTCACCCCACCACCACTTGCGATGGATCTGATCGACCCTCATGGCCCAACACCTGCCGCTTGCATTGTGTGGCGCCTCGGTGATGCAGATTCCATGTCGGCACGGGACCCCTTCGATCCCACACCAGATGCCGGATAGATGACTGCAGGTGCTTCTCCCCCACAGCCCTCATCGATCAGGTCCTTGCCGTTGCGGGGGAGTCCATATACGACCTGTTAGACCTCACAGCGCGCCTCCACCTGGTTCATCAGCCTTCGTACTTCTTCAGCACGGCCTCAAGGCGGGAGCGGGTGAAGTACTCCAATTCGTCCTTCCACTTCTGGTTCTTGCCTTTGATGTTGCACCGCGGAACGGTACCGTACATGTGCCGAAACGACAGTATCAGGCCCGTCTCCAGTTTGTGCCAGCTCTTGACCCGCTGGCGCGACGCGCAGGTCACGATATGGAACGAGAGACTGGTGACCCCATGAAGTGCGAGCAAGTCCTTTGCACGTGCGGCGGCGCTCGCTGCGATACGAGAGGCTCCTGATTTCGTCGTCCCGATGTAGGCGATACACGACCGCCCGTGCGGATACTTCAGCGGCTTGTTCGCTACTGCCACGTACACCAGACGCTCTGCCGAGAATGCAGGCCGAGAAATGACAAGAGCCGGCTTCGCAGCGGTGCGGATTGTGAGCTTCTTGTTGTTCGCCATCGTCGTTGTTATGTGAGGTCTAACGTTTGAATTCACCGGCCTGCGCGGCTTTTCGCGCAGGTCCGGTGGAATGAATGGTTAGCACTCATTGCACATCAAACTCGAAGACTTTCACGAGAGAGCCTTCGACAAAAACCCGAATTACATAACGGCCCTTCGGGTCACCAGGGGCAACTGCCCAGGTATTGAAGATAAGCCCTCGATCTGGCGAAACTTCTCGTTCAGTTACCGAGGTGCGGCCATCGGTAGACACCGATCTTGTTCCAAGCGGCTCTGGGTCGCCCCACGTGTTGGGTTTCGCTGGAAGAGTAAATTCCTCGCGCCACCTAATTTTTGGCTTAGTAGTGCGGAGAAGCATGATCCAGCCATAACCTTGGTTTGGCGTGAGTGGCACGACTGTAGCCGGTACAAACGCAGGCTTGCCAGAGTTTGGTTGATTAAAGATGCCGAATTCAGCGCGGACTACTTCGTAGCCGCTGGGGGAACCAACAGCCCCATTTGATGCGGTTGCGATGACGGGACAGCAGGCAACAAAAACAATAAGCGAAAAGAGTATGCGTAGGCGGTTCATATTGAGTGCTAACGTGTTATAGGGAGCAAAACTGCTGTATAACACCGCCGGCTGTCTCCCTAACACCAACGGTCTGATCGGGCGGGAAGCCGCGCCCAGCCTGTGTTTTCAGGCATTGACTGGATGTTTGTACAGTACTAAATTTCATGCAAATTGGCGCAGCGTTCGCAAGGCGTACTTTGCCTGGGCGGGCGGGCGTGGGCAATCCCCCCCGAAAGGGGGCCCCAAGGGAGAAAACAACATGCATGAAACCCATCCGGCAGCGGGCAGGCTGCCTCGACGCGGTGAGGCCCTACCACCTTTGAAATCGACGCGGCTGCTCGATCAACTGCGGGAGCGCATCCGCGCCCTACACTACAGCCTGCGCACCGAAGAAGCCTACGTGTACTGGTGCCGCGCCTTCATCCGGTTTCACCGGCTGCGTCACCCGGCCGAGATGGGTGGGCCGGAGGTTGAAGCCTTTCTCACCTGGCTGGCGAGCGAGCGGGGGGTGTCGGTCAGCACCCACCGGCAGGCATTGTCGGCGCTGCTGTTCTTGTACGGGAAGGTGCTGGGCGTGCAATTGGCCTGGATGGACACCATCGACCGGCCGCAGCCACGGCGGCGGCTGCCGGTGGTGTTGTCGGCGCAGGAGGTGGCCGCCGTGCTGGCCTTGATGGAAGGCGAGCACCGCTTGCTGGCCCAGGTGCTCTATGGCACCGGGATGCGGCTGACCGAGGGCCTGCGCCTGCGGGTGAAAGACATCGACTTTGCCCACCGGGCCATCGTGGTACGCGACGGCAAGGGCGGCAAGGACCGGGTGCTGATGCTGCCACGCACCCTGGAGCAGCCGTTGCGCGAGCAACTGGCCCGGGCCCATGCCCTGTGGGTGGCCGACCGGCAGGCTGGCCGCAGCGGGGTGGAGATGCCCGACGCGCTCGACCGGAAGTACCCCCGGGCCGGCGCCTCGTGGCCCTGGTTCTGGGTGTTCCCGCAGGCGCAGCACGCGGTGGACCCGCGCAGCGGCGTGGTGCGGCGCCACCACCTGTACGACCAGACCTTCCAGCGCGCCTTCAAGCGGGCGGTGCAGGCCGCGGGCCTCACCAAGCCGGCCTCGCCGCACACGTTGCGCCACGCGTTTGCCACCCACCTGCTGCAAGGGGGCACCGACATCCGCACTGTTCAGGACCTGCTCGGCCATGCCGATGTGAGCACCACCATGATCTACACCCATGTGCTGAAGGTGGGCGGGGGCGGTGTGCACAGCCCCCTCGACCGCCTGGACACCCTGCTGACACACTGAGCCACCTGCCTCGGCTACGCTTGGCCCGCCGTTCCCGCCTTCTCCATGCCCCGCTACATCGCCCACCTCGACATGGACGCCTTCTATGCGTCGGTGGAGCTGCTGCGCTACCCCGAGCTGCGTGGGCGGCCGGTGGTGATTGGTGGGGGGCGGCGGCACCAGCCCGAGGTGCTGGCCGACGGCACGCGACGGTTTGCGGTGTTGCGCGACTATGCCGGGCGCGGGGTGATCACCACGGCCACCTACGAGGCGCGCGCGCTGGGCGTGCATTCGGGCATGGGGCTGATGAAGGCCGCGGCGCTGGCGCCGGATGCCGTGCTGCTGCCCACCGACTTCGACGCCTACCGCCATTACTCGCGCCTGTTCAAGGCCGCGGTGGCCGAGGTGGCGCCGGTGATCGAGGACCGGGGCATCGACGAGATCTACATCGACCTGACCGACGTGCCCGGCGCGCAGGAGGCCGTGGGCCACGACCCGATGGGTGGGGTGCGGGCGGTGGCGCTGGCCATCAAGAACAACGTGAAGCGCGCCACGGGGCTGAGCTGCTCCATCGGGGTGACGCCGAACAAGCTGCTGTCGAAGCTGTGTTCCGACCTCGACAAGCCCGACGGGCTGACGCTGCTGCGCCCCGGCGACCTGGCCACGCGCCTGTGGCCGCTGCCGGCCAGGCGCATCAATGGCATCGGGCCGAAGGCGAACGAGAAGCTGCTGGGCCTGGGCATCCGCACCATCGGCGAACTGGCCGCGGCCGACCCGGCGTGGCTGGTGCAGCACTTCGGCGCGCGCTACGGCGCCTGGCTGCACGAGGCCGCGCACGGACGCGACGAGCGGCCGGTGGTGACGTACAGCGAGCCGGTGAGCATGAGCCGCGAGACCACCTTCGAACGCGACCTGCATGCGCGGCACGACCGCGAGTTGCTGGGCGGCATCTTCACGCGGCTGTGCGAGCAGGTGGCGGCCGACCTGACGCGCAAGGGCTACGTGGGCAAGACGATCGGGATCAAGCTGCGCTTCGACGACTTCAAGACCGTGACGCGCGACCACACGCTGGACCACCCCACCGCGGACGCCCAGGCCATCCGCCAGGCAGCGGGGCAATGCCTGAAGCGGGTGGACCTGAAGCGCCGCCTGCGGCTGCTGGGGGTGCGGGTGGGCTCGCTGCGCAAGGCGGGCGAGGCGCCGCCCCTGCCACCCGCGCGCACCCTTCGGCCGGCCCCCCTGGCGGCGCAGGAACCCGCCCCGGCCTACACCTTGCCCCTGTTCGAGGAGGCGCCGGAGCAGGAGACCGGGCCGCGGTAGCATGCGGCCATGCCCGCGCTGCCGCCCCGCTTCCCGTCCATCGAAGGCCTGCGCGCCTTCGAGGCCGCGGCGCGCCTGGGCAGCTTCGAGCGTGCGGCCGACGAACTGCACATCACCGCCAGTGCGGTGAGCAAGCGCGTGGCCACGCTGGAGGAACTGCTGGACACCCAGCTGCTGCAGCGCACGGCCAAGCCGCTGGCGCTCACGGCGGCGGGCAAGGAATACCTGGAACAGGTGCGCGCCGCCCTGGGCCTGCTGGCGGCCATGCCGCTGCACCAGCGCGCCGGGCGGCCGCAGACGCGGCTGCGGGTGTGTGCACCGCCCACGTTTGCGCGCCAGATCCTGGTGCCGGCGCTCGAGGCCTACACCACCGCCCACCCCGAGGTGGAACTGGAGGTGGTGCTGTCCATTCCCTACCTCGACCCCGGCACGATGGACGCCGACGTGCAGGTGCGCAACGGCGACGCGGCCGCCGCCGGGGGCACGCTGCTGATGGACGACGTGGTGACGCCGCTGGCGGCCCCGGCCCTGCTGCAACGCCTGCCGCCGCTGCGCACCCCGGCCGACCTGCTGAACGCGCCGCTCCTGCGCACGCCGCTGGAGCCCTGGGCCCCGTGGTTTGCGGCCGCCGCGCTGGAGGCGCCCGAGCCCGCGCAGGGCCCCAAGCTCGTGGACCTGGGCCTGCTGCTGGAAGCGGCCGTGAGCGGCCAGGGCATCGCCCTGGGCCGGCCGAGCCTCGCGCGCCATTGGCTGGCCTCGGGGGCGCTGGTGCCGCTGTTCCCGGTGGTGGCGCGGCCGGCCAACCAGTATTACCTGATGCCGCACGCACGCAGCGGAGCCCCGGCCGACTTTGCGCACTGGCTGCGCTCGGTGTGCGCGCAGGTCGCGCAGGAGGCGGCGGCGCAACTGGCGCCGGCCGAACTTCCTTCGGGCAAGCCCTGAAGGAATTTCCGCGACAGGCGCCGCCCGCCGGCCTTAGCATCGGTCCGCCCCCAAGAAGGAGACTGCATGCCCACCATCACCCACATCGAAGACCTGCGCGTCCTGGCCGAAAAGCGCGTGCCGCGCATGTTCTACGACTACGCCGATTCCGGCTCGTGGACGGAAAGCACCTACCGCGCCAACGAGACCGACTTCCAGCGCATCAAGCTGCGCCAGCGCGTGGCGGTGAACATGGAAGGCCGCAGCATCCGCACGCAGATGATCGGCCAGGACGTGGCCATGCCGGTGGCCATCGCGCCCACGGGCCTGACCGGTATGCAGCATGCCGACGGCGAGATCCTGGCCGCGCGTGCAGCCAAGGCCTTCGGGGTGCCGTTCACGCTGTCCACCATGAGCATCTGCTCGATCGAGGACGTGGCCGAGGCCACCGGACGCCATCCCTTCTGGTTCCAGCTCTACGTGATGAAGGACCGCGACTTCATCGAGCGCCTCATCGACCGCGCCAAGGCGGCCAACTGCTCGGCGCTGATGCTCACGCTCGACCTGCAGATCCTGGGCCAGCGCCACAAGGACCTCAAGAACGGCCTGTCAGCGCCGCCCAAGCCCACGATCCGCAACCTGATCAACCTGGCCACCAAGCCGCGCTGGTGCCTGGGGATGCTGGGCACGAAGCGCCGCACCTTCGGCAACATCGTGGGCCATGCCAAGGGCGTGGGCGACCTGTCCTCGCTGTCGTCGTGGACGGCCGAGCAGTTCGACCCGGCGCTGAGCTGGGCCGATGTGGAGTGGATCAAGCAGCGCTGGGGCGGCAAGCTCATCCTCAAGGGCATCCTCGACCAGGAGGATGCGCGCCTGGCGGCCGACAGCGGTGCCGATGCACTCATCGTGTCGAACCACGGCGGTCGCCAGCTCGACGGTGCGCCCTCGTCCATCGAAGCCTTGCCGGCCATCGCCGACGCGGTGGGCTCGCGCATCGAGGTGTGGCTGGACGGCGGCATCCGCAGCGGGCAGGACGTGCTCAAGTCGGTGGCCCTGGGCGCCAAGGGCACCCTGATCGGCCGAGCCTTCCTCTATGGCCTGGGCGCCATGGGTGAAGAAGGTGTGACGAAGTGCCTGCAGATCATCGCCAAGGAGCTCGACCTGACCATGGCCTTCTGCGGCCGCACCGACATCCGCACGGTGGACCGCAGCATCCTGTGGCCGGGCACGTATCCGGGCGAGCGCTGAGCAGGCTCAGGCCGGTCCGGCCTTCACGGCGGCCCGCACAAGGTCGCCCACCAGCGCCACGTCCACCGGCTGGCGGTGGCGGCATTTGAGGTGGCGCAGGCCCTTGCCGGTGCCTTCGAGCTGCGGAAACGCGTCCGCCAGGGCCGCACCGTTGAAGAACTGCAGGTTGACGTGCGCCTTGTGTGCCACGATGGCCAGCAGGTTGCTCCGGTCAATCGTGAAGACGAGGTTCCCCCACTTCACGGCCTGCGTCAGGTCGGGCGCGGCCTCCAGCACCGCCCGCTGCAAGGCCTGAGCGGTGTCGCGCTGGTCGGGCGCCAGGGTGTCGAAATAGGCCGCCACCAGGGCGTGGGGACGCATGGTGCCTCTCATGGCGCCACATTCCATGGGCAAGGCCGCTTGGGCATGCTGAGATCCCCTCGTCTCGACTCCCTCGGGTGCTGCGTCGGTGCAGGCCTCCCTGACGAGCCATGGTAGCGCCCGGCTGCGGGGGGCACCAGCACCCTCCCCCTCAGTGCGGGGTGGCCGATTCGTTCAGGGCGTAGCGGGCGAAGAGGGCATCTGCGCGCGCGCGCAGATCCGGGTTGCTGGCGCGCAGGGCCTGGGCCAGGCAGGTGGTCGCATAGCGGCGGTCGAACAGCATGCGCGCGGTGGACACCGGATGGCCCGCTTCGGCCATCAGCGCCTTGAAGCGCGCCAGGTCGAGCAGGTCGTGCGGGCCCACGCCAGCCTCGGTCTGCGGGCTCAAGGGACGCACCAGGGCTTCGCGCAGCTCGTGTTTCGAGCCCTCGAAGCTCTTCAGGACTTCAAAGGCCGTGGTGCGGAACTCGGTGGGCAGTTCCTCGTAGTGTTCAACGATGTCGGGCAGGGGCAGATGCATGGGGTCCTCCAGGCGCCGGAGGTGCCGGCAGCGGGACATGGCCTCACTGTAGGGCCGATGCGCCCCCACCAAAGCCCGGAACAGGACCCTCCCAGGCTCGCAAATCCCCGCACAGCAAGGCTCATCAGGTCTTGGGCAGCGTCACGCCCGTCTGGCCCTGGTACTTGCCGCCGCGGTCCTTGTAGCTGGTCTCGCAGACCTCGTCGCTTTCGAAGAACAGCACCTGGGCGCAGCCCTCGCCGGCATAGATCTTGGCCGGCAGCGGCGTGGTGTTGGAGAACTCCAGCGTCACATAGCCCTCCCACTCGGGCTCGAAGGGCGTGACGTTCACGATGATGCCGCAGCGGGCATAGGTGCTCTTGCCCAGGCAGATCGTCAAGACGTTGCGCGGGATGCGGAAATACTCGACCGTGCGCGCCAGCGCGAAGCTGTTGGGCGGGATGATGCACACGTCGGCGTTGATGTCCACGAAGCTCTTCTCGTCGAAGTTCTTCGGGTCCACCACCGTGCTGTGGATGTTGGTGAACACCTTGAATTCCGGCGCGCAGCGGATGTCGTAGCCGTAGCTGCTGGTGCCGTAGCTGACGATCTTGTGCCCGTCGGCCGCGTAACGCACCTGCCCCGGCTCGAAGGGCTCGATCATCCCGTGCTGCTCGGCCATGCGGCGGATCCACTTGTCGCTCTTGATGCTCATGTCGGTTCCCGGTGAGGTGCGGGCATTTTAGGCAGGGCGAGCTGAGGCATCCGGCCGCAATGCCATCAGATGCTCGTACATCGCCTGCGCCGCCACGGACAGCCCACGGTCGCGGCGGCGCACGAGGAAGATCTGGCGCTTGAGGCCGCGCGCAGGCAAGGGGCGGGTGACGAGATCGGGGTGCTCGAAGTGGAACAGCGTGAGCGCGGGCACGAGGCTCACGCCCAGGCCGGCGCGCACCATGCCGGCCACGGTGCTGAGCTGGTCGAGTTCCATCACCGTCTGCAGCTGCTGCGGATAGACCGCAGCCTCCACGTACTGGCGCACGCTGCTGCTGCGGGCGAGCTGGATCATCGGATGGGCAGCCAGGTCAGACAGGCGCAGCGCCGGCTTGGCGGCCAGCGGGTGGTCGCGCCGGCACACCAGATGGAAGCCGTCGCTGCAGAAGGGTTCGGTGCGCAGCTCGGGGGTGTCCACCCGGGTGGCCGCCAGGGCGAGGTCGGCGCGGCCCACGCGCAGGCGCTCGATGCAGTCTTCCGACAGCACATCGGCCACGTCGAGTTCGATGCCGGGGTACTCAGCGTGGAAGCGCGCCAGCACACCGGGCAGCCAACCTGCCGCGAGTGCAGGCAGCACGGCCAGTGAGACGCGCCCGCGGCGTCTGGCGGCCAGCTCGCGCATGTCGGCCAGGGCTTCCTGGGCCTCACGCAGCACCCGCCGCGCGGAGGTTTCGAACACCACGCCTTCGGCGGTAAGTTCCACGCTGCGTGTGGTGCGGTCGAACAGCCTCGTGCCCACCTCCTCTTCCAGCGAGCGGATCAGTGCACTGAAGGCGGGTTGCGACAGGTGCACCTGCGCAGCGGCCCGGGTGAAGCTGCGTTCTTCGGCCAGGGCCACGAAGGCGCGCAGCTGGCGGGTGGACAAATTCATCTGCATATCAATTGAATCTATCCCAAATTTCGAATTCACAGATCAAAATCCACGCCCTAGAGTCGGCGCCATGGCTCACTCTTCCCCGCCTTTGCTGCGCGTCGGCTCTGCCGCCGGCTTCTCCGGCGACCGCGTCGATGCCGCCGGCCCCGTGGTGCAGGCGCTGGCCGACAGCGGCGGCCCTTCCGTGCTGATCTTCGAAACCCTGGCCGAACGCACGCTGGCCCTGGCCCAACTCGCGCGCCGCCAGGACCCGAACGGCGGCTACGAGCCACTGCTGGACCTGATGCTGCGCCCGGTGCTGGGCCCCTGCCTGGAGGCCGGCATCCGCATCGTCAGCAACTTCGGTGCGGCCCACCCCATGGGGGCGGCCCGCCGCATCCAGTCCCTGGCGCGGGCGTTGGGGCTGCGCGTGCCGCGCATCGCGGTGATTGAAGGGGATGATCTCAGCGACCCCGCCCACCTTCCTTTGCTGATGCGTTCCCTGGGCGAGGCCGCGCCGCACTCTCCGCTGGTGAGCGCGAACGCCTACCTGGGCGCCGAAGCCATTGCCGGCGCCTTGCGCGCCGGCGCCGAGATCGTGGTGGCGGGCCGTGTGGCCGACCCCTCGCTCACCGTGGGCCCGGCGTTGGCCCACTATGGCTGGGCCCCCGACGACTGGGATCGCATCGCCCGCGCCACCATGGCCGGCCACTTGCTGGAATGCGGGGCGCAGGTCACGGGCGGCTACTTTGCCGACCCCGGTTACAAGGACGTGCCCGACCTGGCCCACGTCGGTTACCCCATCGCCGAGATCGACGCCAACGGGGACTGCGTCATCACCAAGCCCGCCGGCACGGGCGGCTGCGTGGACGAGCGCACGGTGAAGGAGCAGCTGCTCTACGAGGTGCACGACCCGGCGGCCTACCTCACCCCCGACGTGGTGGCCGACCTGACCCATGCGCGTGTGGACGCCCTGGGGCCCGACCGCGTGTGGCTCACCGGCGTGCGCGGCCACCCCCGGCCCACGCATCTGAAGGTGAACGCCTGCTTCGAAAACGGCTGGCTGGCCGAGGGGGAGATCTCGTATGCCGGCCCACGGGCCGAAGCCCGCGCCCGGCTGGCCGCTGACATCCTGCGCCAGCGCCTGGCGGGCCTGGGAGCGTTGCGCTTCGACCTCATCGGCGTGGCCAGCCTCTTCGCCGACGACGACGGGCGCTGGCTCGCGGCGCAGCCCCCTGGCGAGGCCCGCGACGTGCGGCTGCGCGTGGCACTCAACCATGCCGACCGCCGTGCGGCCGACACCCTCACCCGTGAGGTGACGGCGCTGTACACCTGCGGCCCGGCCGGCGGCGGGGGGGTGCGCACTTCGCTGCGCCCGCGCCTGGGCACGGCCTCGTGCCTGGTGCCGCGCGAGGCCGTGCCGGCGCGCTTCGTGATGGTCGATGAAGGAGGTGCCGCATGAAAGACACCGTTCAAGTGCCGCTCTACCGCCTGGCCCATGGCCGCACCGGCGACAAGGGCGATCGCGCCAACATCAGCGTGATCGCATGGAACCCCACGCTGTGGCCGGTGCTCGTCGAGCAGATCACCGAAGCCGCCGTGGCCGAACGCTTCGCCCACCGCCGCCCCACCACCGTGAAACGCTACCTGCTGCCCGAGCTGCAGGCCATGAACTTCGTGCTCGACCATGTGCTCGATGGCGGCGTCAACGATGCGCTCAACCTCGACACCCACGGCAAGGCCCTGGCCTTCTGGCTGCTGGACCTGCCGGTGAACGTGCCGGTCGAATTGCTGCCCCACCTCGCAGGGCCCGCCCCCTCGGCGTCCTGATGCTTCACCCCAACCACACAGGAGACAACACCATGACCCGCTTTTCCCGCCGCCGATGCATCGCCACCGCCGCCCTTCTGGCGCTGGGCCTGGCCGGCACCGCCGCCATGGCCTTCCCCGACCGGCCCGTGACCTTCATCGTGCCCTTTGCGGCCGGCAGCGCCACCGACCAGCTGGCGCGTGCGCTGGGCCAGTCGCTCACGGCTGAAACGAAGCAGGCTGTGGTGGTGGAAAACCGCGCCGGCGCCAGCGGCATGCTGGCCGCTCAGGCCGCCGCGCGTGCACCGGCCGACGGCTACACCGTGCTCATCACCACCAACACCACCCATGCCGCCAACGAGCACCTCTACAAGAAGCTCAGCTACGACCCGGTGAAGGACTTCGCCCCCGTGACCGCACTGGGCAAGGGCGGCCAGGTGATGGTGGTGAACCCATCTTCGCCCTTCAAGACCGTGTCCGACGTGATCGAGCACGCCCGCAAGAACCCCGGCAAGCTGAGCTTCGGCAGCGGCAGCTCGTCCAGCCGCATCGCCGGCGAGCTCTTCCAGCAGATGGCCAAGGTGCAGATCCTGCACGTGCCCTACAAGAGCAACCCCAACGCCATCACCGACCTGCTGGGCGGACAGATCAACATGATGTTCGCCGACATGTCCACTGGCGTGCCGCAGATCCAGTCCGACAAGTTGCGCGCCCTGGGCGTGACGTCTGCCAAGCGCTCACCGCTGCTGCCTCAGGTGCCCACCATCGCCGAAGCCGGCGTGCCTGGCTACGAGATGGGTTACTGGTTCGCCGCCTACGTGCCGGCCGGCACGCCCGCACCTGTCATCCAGAAGCTCAACGAGCTGCTCACCCGCGCCACGGCCAGCGCCGGGGCGAAGGCCTTCTTCGAGGCCAGCGGCTCCGAGGCCTTCACCACCACCCCCGACGGCCTGGCCCAGTTCCAGGCCGCCGAGACGCGCAAGTGGGGCCAGATCATCAAGGCGGCCGGGATCGAACCCGAGTAACGTCCTGATTGCTTCGGCCCGCTGCGCGGGCTGACCCCCCTTCTTCAACCCGTACAGAGGCGGAACGACCGCCCCTGGGGCAGCGCTTCGCCTGCGCAAGACAGGCGGCCGCCCCACCCACAGGAGACAGACATGACACGACGATTGGCATGGGCCCTGCCCTTTGCAGCCCTCCTGGCCGCCGCTTGCGGTGGCGGCAGCAGCAGCCCACCTGCGCCACCGGCCTCCACGCCCGAACTGCGCCTGAGCATCACCAGCACCGAGGACTATCCCGGCAGCTTCGGCAGCGTGGGCGAGTATGAACGTGTGCGCGGCACGATCCGTGGGGAAGTCGACCCCCGCGACCCGCGCAACGCCATCATCCAGGACCTCGCGCTGGCCCCCGTGAATGCCCGCGGCATGGTCGAGTACACCGCCGACTTCATGATGCTCAAGCCCAAGGACATGAGCCGTGCGGGGGGTGTGCTGCGCTATGACGCACCGAATCGCGGCAACATCCTGACCGAGCCCAACCTCACCGCCGCCCCGAGCGATGCCGTGTACTTCGAACGCGGCTACGTGCTGCTGTATTCGGCCTGGCAAGGGGATGTGCCCAAGAGCAGCGCCAGCCGGCTCACCGTGCAGGTGCCGGTGGCACGCAACCCCGACGGCAGCGCCATCACCGGGCCCTACCGCAGTGAGCTCGTGCCCACCACCGCCACGCCGGTCATGACCCTGCCCGGCGGGGTGTTCAACGGCACGATGATTCCGTACGCACCCGCCAGCCTGGACAACACCCTGCCGGGCTACTCGCTGACGAAGCGTGTGAAGGAAACTGATCCACGCATTCCCATCCCGGCGGCGGACTGGAAGTTTGCCAGTTGCAACACCACCGACAACCCCTTTCCCGGCACGCCCGACGAGACCCGTGTGTGCCTGAAGGACGGTTTCGACCCGAACTATCTGTACGAGTTGGTGTATGTCGCCCGTGACCCCAAGGTGATGGGCGTGGGCCTGGCCGCACTGCGCGACACGCTCGAATTCTTCCGAAGCGCGGCGGCTGACGCGGACGGCACACCCAACCCCCTGGCCGGCGCCATCACGCACACCTTGTGCCAGGGCACCTCGCAGTCGGGTAATGCGATGAAGACCTTCCTGCACCTCGGGTTCAACGAGGGTCGCAATGGCCAACGTGTGTGCGACGGACTCTTCGCCCACGTGGCGGCTCGCCAGACCAACATCAACACCCGGTTCGCCGTGCCCGGTGGTGGTGGCGGTTTGCGCACCGATCACACCGCCTTCGGACAGACGGCCCCACGCGCCCTCGCGGCCGACTACTTCGATGGCGTCTCCGGCCGCAGCGGCGGCGTGATGCGTCGCTGCAGCGCCAGCAACACCTGCCCGAAGTTCTTCCTCGGCCTGTCGGGCACCGAGTTCTGGCAACTGCAGGGCTCGCCGGTGCTCACCGATGCCCTCGGCTTCCGCGACCTCACGCAACCCGAGAACGCCCGCATCTACTATTACGCCAGCACCCAGCACGGCGGTGCCGGCGGGGTGGGCAGCATCAGCTGGTCACCGGCCAGCACGGTCTACCCACGCGGCACGGTGGTGGAGTTCAACGACACCTTCCGAGCCCTGTTCATGGCGCTGGAAGACTGGGTGGTGCGTGATGTGTTGCCTCCCGACCACCAGGTGCCACGCATCGACAACGGCACGCTCGTGCGGCCTCACCAGCTCGTCTTCCCGACGATGCGCGGCGTGAGCTGGCCGGTCGGTGGCACGCCCACCACCATCCCCGAGTTCCAGTACCTCGCCCGCCACAACGGTTTCAAGCTCTTCGACTTCGGGCCGCAGTACATCGCGGAGGACGAGTCGGGCATCGCCACGCTGCTGCCGCCGTACTACACCGGCCGCGACTACGCCATCCTCGTGCCCCAGGTGGACCCGCACACGGGGCTGACCCTGGCCGGCATCCGCAGCGTCGCGGCACGCGCGCCCATCGGCACCAGCATCGAGTTCAACTACGTCGGCAACCCTGCCTTCGAGGATCTGGCCAACCTGGGCGGGGCCTACATCCCCTTCCACGCCACGGAAGCCGCGCGGCTCGCCGCCGGTGACACCCGCCCCTCGCTGGAGTCGCTCTATGGCAACCAGGCGGGCTACGTCTCGGCCGTGACGGCCGCGGCCCAGGCCCTGGTGACCGAGCGCTTCCTGCTGCAGCGCGACGCCGACCGCCTCATCCAGCAGGCCATCGACAACCCCATCCTGCCTTGACCCAGGGAGTCAAAACGCGCCCGGCCCGCTCATCGGGCCCGGGGCTGCATTGCAGAAAGAGGAGACCACGCATGACCCACACACGCCAACCACGAACCTTTCCGCGCGCCTGGCTGGCCTGGCCCCTGCCGATCGTCCTGGCCGCCTGCGGCGGTGGAGGCGGCGGCACACCCGAGGATCCGGTGGCCACGGCCCGCGCCTGCACGATGGAGGCCTTCGCCGACGTGCAGATGTCCAATGCCCGCATCACCTCCGTCACCGCCGTTCCCGAGGGTACCTACAACCCACCGGGCACCGGCCAGCAGCACGCAGGGCTGCCCGCCTTCTGCCGCATCGACGCCGTGGCGACTCCCACGAGCCAATCGCTCATCAACTTCCAGGTCTGGATTCCTGAAGGCGAGGCCTGGAACGGCAAGCTGGTGGCCACCGGCAACGGCGGCTACAGTCCCGCGCTGAGCTATGGCGACATGGCCTACGCCATGCGCCAGGGGTATGCCGTGCTGGGCGGCGACACCGGCCACCAGACCGAAGACATGCTGTGGGGCGTGACCTATCCGGAGCGTATCGTGGATTGGGGCAGCCGCTCCATCCACGCCATCACCGTGGCGGGCAAGGCCCTGATCGCGGAGAAGCGCGCGCAGCCCGCCAGCCGCGCCTACTACCTCGGCTGCTCCACCGGCGGGCACCAGGGCTTCGCGGAGGCCCAGCGCTATCCCGACGACTTCGACGGCATCATCGCCGGCGCGCCTGGCAACAACCGCACGGCCCTGAACATCGAGTTCCTGTGGCGCTTCCGCTCGGCCCGTGTCACCAACGACAACAGCACGCGCATCCTCAGCAACGCCAAGCTGCAGTTGCTCACGCAGCAGGCCGTGGCCGCCTGTGATGGCCTGGACGGCGTGACCGACGGTGTGATCGACGACCCGCGGGCCTGCACATCGGCGCACTTCAACATCGACGCGCTGCAATGCGCCGGGGCCGATGCACCGGACTGCCTCACGCCCGAGCAGATCTTGTCGGCCAAGGCCATCTACCAGGGCCCGCGCAATCCGCGCACCAACGCCCAGCTCTACCCGGGCTGGCCGGTGGGCAGCGAGTCGGGCTGGGCCGGCTACATGGGGTCCACCGAACCCGTGCGCGCCGACTTCTGGCGCTACTGGGTCTTCGACAACCCGCAGTGGAACTGGTGGGGCTTCGACTTCGACCGCGATGTGAGCTATGCCTACGCCAAGATCGCCCCGGCCGTGGATCAGACCAGCACCGACCTGTCGGCCTTCAAGGCCGCCGGTGGCAAGCTTATCGTGTACCACGGCTGGAACGACCCGGTGGTGAGCGCCTACGACAGCATCCAGTACTACGAAGGCGTGCGCACCGCGCAAGGCTCTCAGGCCGCCACCGACGAGTTCTACAAGCTCTTCCTGGTGCCGGGCATGGGCCACTGCAGCGGTGGCGCGGGGGCCGGTGAATTGCGTGGCAACGGGACCTCGGTGCCCGTCACGCCGCAGCGCGACCTGCTGGCCGCACTCGATCGCTGGGTGGAGCAAGGCCAGGCCCCGACGGACTTCGTGGCCTCCCGCGTGGCCGGCGGTGCCGTGACGCGCACCCGCCCTCTGTGCCCCTACCCCCAGCAGGCGGTGTACAGCGGTTCGGGCGACACCACCCTGGCGGCCAGCTATCGCTGCGAGTGAACGTCGAGGCGGCCTGCAGCACGAGACGTGACGCAGGCCGCACGACCCTAGGGAAAACCAGCAGCCCCACCCCCGGCGGTTCTCGGGATATTGAAGCCTGTGGCGGAGTCCAACCGCCAGGCCTTCAGCTTTCAGGGAGACCGTCATGCGTAGCGCCCTTGATCTCTTGACCCAGTACGCCGAGTACCACCGGGACCGGCGCAACATCGCCACGCACTTCGTGGGGGTGCCCCTGATCGTGTTTGCCGTGGGCGCGCTGCTGGCGCGGCCCGGCTTCGAGCTGGCGGGGCTGGCGCTGTCGCCGGCCTGGCTGCTGTTTGCCCTGGCAGCCCTGTGGTACCTCAGCCGTCACCTGGTGCTGGGCCTGGCCACCAGCCTCGCCGTGGGCGGGCTGATCTGGCTGGGCCACCTGGCGGCGGCGGGCAGCACCAGCGTCTGGCTGGCCACCGGCATCGGGGCCTTCGTGGTGGGCTGGATCATCCAGTTCGTCGGCCACTACTACGAAGGGCGCAAGCCCGCCTTCGTGGACGACCTCGTCGGGCTGCTGGTGGGGCCGATGTTCGTGGTGGCCGAAGCGATGTTTGCGGCGGGCTGGAACCGCGAGATGCTGGCGCGCATCGAGCAGAAAGCCGGGCCCACCATCGTGCGTGACCTGGCCAACGCCAGGCCCTGAGACCGTCAGTCCGGCTGGGCCTTGCGCTGCTTGTGCGGCGTCCAGGGCTCCGGCGGCGCAGGGGCCAGTGCGGGCTCGGCCATGAAGCGCTCGCGTCCGCTGTAGAGCAGGAAGTGGCGCTGGGTGCAGCGCGCAAACAGGGCCATGCCCAGCTGTTCGGCCAGGCGGTGGCCCATCTCGGTGATGCCCGAGCGTGACACGACGATGGCCACGCCCATCTGGGCCGCCTTGATCACCATCTCGCTGGTCAGCCGGCCTGTGGTGTAGAGGATCTTGCCGTCGCCCTCCAGGCCTTCCATCCACATCCAGCCCGCGATGGCGTCCAGCGCGTTGTGGCGGCCCACATCCTCGGTGAAGAGCAGCAGCTCACTGCCGGAGAACAGCGCACAGCCATGCACCGAGCCGGCGCTCTTGTAGATGCTGTCGTGGCGGCGCATCGCGTCGAGCAGCGCATAGAGCGTGCCCTGGCTGAGGCGCGTGTCGCCCAGGCGGATGCTGTCGACCTCGTCCATCAGGCTGCCGAACACCGTGCCCTGGCCACAGCCGGTGGTCACGATGCGCTTGGCGGTGCGCGCCTCGATGTCGGGGACGCCGCCACGGGTGGTGATGGCGCAGGCGCCCACGTCCCAGTCGACCTGCACGCTGGCGATGTGCTCGATGCCGGGCACCAGGCGCTGGTTCTTGAGGTAGCCCAGGGCCAGCAGTTCGGGGTGGGCGCCGATGGTCATCAGGGTGACCAGCTCGCGCTTGTCGAGGTAGAGCGTGAGATCGCGCTCGGCCGGCATCTCGACCTCGCGCGCCTGGCCGTGTTCATCCAGCACCGTGGCGCGGTGGGTGAAGCGGGTGGCCGCCTGGCTGAGCAGGGGGCGGTGCAAGGGCGGGCGGGCGGTCATGGTGTTCAGAAAAAGTCACGCCGGACGTCGCGTCCGGCGTGCGGGTGGCGCCTCGCGCGAGGTCAGGCCTGCGGCGCTGCCTTGCCCGAAGGCGCGGTGGAGGACGTCTGCGAGCGTTGGGCGGGGATGCGCCCGGCCTTGATGTCGTTGTACCAGAGTTCGTGGTGCTCCTTCGCCCACGTCTCGTCCACATAGCCGGTCTTCATGGCCGCGTAGGCGCCCTGCATGCCCAGGGTGCCCATGTAGATGTGGCCGATGAAGGCGGCCATCATCAGTGCCGCCGCACTGGCGTGGATCATGTGGGCGATCTGCATGTCGCCACGGGTGTAGGCCAGGCCGGGTATGAGCATGTTCAGCACCAGGCCCGAGGCCACCACGATGAGGCCCAGCGCGAACACGCCCGCCCAGAAGAGGATCTTCTCGCCGGCATTGAAGCGGTGCGAAGGCACGTGCGCGCCGCTGAACAGGCCGCCGCCCTTGGCCAGCCAGACGAGGTCGTCCTTGCTGGGGAGGTTGTCCTTCACGAAGGTGAGGATCACCACCACCAGCGACACGGCGAACAGCGGACCGGCGAAGTTGTGCAGGTTCTTCATCGCATAGGCCAGCCAGCCGAACAGCGTGCCGCCGAGGATGGGCAGCAGGAAGAACTTGCCAAAGGCCATCACGATGCCCGAGACGGCCAGCACCACGAAGGCGATGGCGTTGACCCAGTGGGCGGCGCGCTCGAAGTAGGTGAAGCGCTCGATCTTGCGGCCGGTCTCGGCCTCGTGCAGCTTGATCGTGCCCTTGGCGAAATAGAACAGGGCCACGGCCAGCGCAGCGATGATCAGCAGCGAGCCTCCATAGGGAATGATCCAGTTGTTGCGCACCTGGCGCCAGGCTTCGCCGGCCGTCGTGTACATCGAGCCGGGGTACTGGACGAAGGACTGGATCAGCACGCCCTTTTCCGTGCCAGGCAGGCTGGTGTAGCCGCTTTGCTGGCCGGACTCCCGCACGGCACGCCAAAAGGGCGCGTTGTTGCCCGGCTGGGACACGGCGCGCTGGGCATTGCTTTCGTCGGGCCTAGGATCGGCCGGTGCCACGAAGCCGGGCGGGGCGCTGTCAGGCACCGCGGGGGCCGTGCCCTGCGCGGACACGCCCAGCGACACGGCGAAGGCGGTGGCGGCGATCAGGGCCTGGAGGATGCGAACCATGGCGTCTCCTGTGCGCATGCGAGGTGGTGGGGCCACCTCAGTTCACGCGCGAATACTCGTTCTGGCCGGCGGCACGCCGGCGCAGCTGCTGCTCCCAGGCGGCCTGGTCGCTGGGCTTCCAGTCGGCCACGCCGTAGGGGTTGGCGGCGCCCTGCCAGGCGGGGGTGTCGCTTCGCTTGTAGGCGGACTTGGCGGTCTGATCGGCCTCACCGCAGGCCACAAGGCCCAGGACGAGCGCCGACGTCAGCAAGGTCGTGCGCAGCAGCATCATGACTTGGTGCCCTCCTTGGCCGGCGACTGACCGCTCTGGGTCGGGCGGCCGTAGGCCGTGCCCCAGCCCCAGACCTCACTGCCCTTGCCGCGCGTGAGCACGCGGGTGCGGAAGATGTCGGCCACGACATCGCCGTCACCACCCAGCAGCGCCTTGGTCGAGCACATCTCGGCGCAGGCCGGGAGCTTGCCTTCGGCCAGACGGTTGCGGCCGTACTTCTCGTTCTCGGCCTGGCTGCCGCTGGCCTCGGGGCCGCCGGCGCAGAAGGTGCACTTGTCCATCTTGCCGCGCAGGCCGAAGGTGCCGTTGGCGGGGAACTGGGGCGCGCCGAAGGGGCAGGCGTAGGAGCAGTAGCCGCAGCCGATGCAGATGTCCTTGTCGTGCAGCACCACCCCTTCATCGGTGCGATAGAAGCAGTCCACCGGGCACACCGCCATGCAGGGGGCGTCGCTGCAGTGCATGCAGGCCACCGAGATGCTGCGCTCGCCGGGTTGACCGTCGTTCATGGTGACCACGCGGCGGCGGTTCACGCCCCAGGGCACGTCGTGCTCGGCCTTGCAGGCCGTGACGCAGCCGTTGCACTCGATGCAGCGCTCGGCATCGCAGATGAATTTCATTCGGGCCATGTGATTCTCCTGTCAGCTGGCCATCGTTCAGGCGGCCGCCCGCTCGACCTGGCAAACCGTGGTCTTGGTTTCCTGCATCATCGTCACGGCGTCGTAGCCATAGGTCGTGGCCGTGTTCACTGCTTCGCCCCGCACCACGGGGGCCGCCCCCTCGGGGTAGTAGCGCAGAAGATCCTGTCCCTGCCAATGCCCCGAGAAATGGAAGGGCAGGAACACCGTGCCGCGATCGACGCGCTCAGTGACCAAGGCCTTGACACGGATGCGGGCCCCGGTGGGGGTGGACACCCACACCATCTCGCCGGGACGGATGCCTCGGTCGTTGGCGGTGGCCGGGTTGATCTCGATGAACATGTCCTGCTGCAACTCGGCCAGCCAGGGATTGGAGCGGGTTTCCTCGCCACCGCCTTCGTACTCCACGAGTCGGCCGGACGTCATGATCAGCGGGAAGCGCTGGCCGATGTCCTTGTTCTGGTCCTGCAGGGTCTTGAAGAGCGTGGGCAGGCGCCAGAAGGTCTTGTCGGCATGGGTCGGGTACTTTTCGACCAGATCCGGGCGGGTCGAATAGATGGGCTCGCGGTGCTGCGGGATGGCGTCGGGGAAGTTCCAGACGATGGCGCGAGCACGGGCGTTGCCGAAGGGATGGCAGCCATGGTTCTTCATCGCCACACGGATGATCGCCCCAGTGGGGTCGGTCTTCCAGTTCTTGCCTTCGGCCGCCTGCTGCTCTTCGGGCGTCAGCTCGTTCCACCAGCCCAGCTTCTTGAGCAGCACATCGTCGAATTCGGGGTAGCCGGTGGTGATGTCGGCACCCTTGGAGTGAGAGCCGTCCCCGGCCAGCAGGGACACACCGTCACGCTCGACGCCGAAGTTGGCGCGGAAGTTGCCGCCGCCATCCATCACGTGCTTGGAGGTGTCGTAGAGGTTGGGCGAGCCCGGGTGCTTGAGCTCGGGCGTGCCGTAACAAGGCCAGGGCAGGCCGAAATAGTCGCCGTCGAGCACGTAGCCGGTTTCCTTGTCCACGCCGCCCTTGGCCTTGAGCGTCTTCACGTCGAAGACATTCATGTTGCGCATGTGGGCCTTCAGGCGCTCGGGGCTCTGGCCCGTGTAGCCGATGGTCCACACGCACTTGTTGATCTCCCGCAGGATGGACTCGGTCTCGGGCTCCATCATCCCGCCCTTGCCGGCGACCATCTTGTAGTTCTTGACCAGTTCCTTGTCGAAGCCCAGCTTCTGGGCCAGCTGGTACATGATCATGTGGTCGGTGCGCGATTCCCACAGCGGCTCGATCACCTTCTCACGCCACTGGATGGAGCGGTTGGACGCGGTGCACGAGCCGGAGGTCTCGAACTGCGTCGTGGCCGGCAGCAGATACACGGCCCGGTTGGGGTTGAGATCCTCGGGCTTGCCCGGCATGGCCGCCATCGCCGCCGTGGCCGAGGGGAAGGGATCGATCACGACCAGCAGGTCGAGCTTGTCCATGGCCCGCTTCATTTCCAGTCCACGGCTCTGCGAGTTGGGTGCGTGGCCCCAGAAGATGAGCGCCTTGAGATTGGTGGACTGCTCGATGAGGTCGGGTTTCTCCAGCACACCGTCCACCCAGCGGGAGACGGTCATGCCGGACTTGGTCATCATGTTGGGGGCGTAGCGACCCTTGATCCACTCGAAATCGATATCCCAGGCCTTGGCAAAGTGCTTGAAGGAGCCTTCAGCCAGGCCGTAGTAGCCCGGCAGGGAGTCGGGATTGGGCCCCACATCGGTGGCGCCTTGCACGTTGTCATGCCCACGGAAGATGTTGGCCCCGCCACCGCTCTTGCCGATGTTGCCCAGCGCCAGTTGCAGGATGCACGAAGCCCGCACCATCGCGTTGCCGATGGAGTGCTGCGTCTGGCCCATGCACCACACGATGGTGGACGGACGGTTCTCGGCCATGGTCTTGGCCACCTGGAACACCTGGTCCTCGGGCACGCCGCAGGCCTCTTCCACCTTGTCAGGCGTCCACTTGGCCATCACCTCCTCGCGCACCTTGTCCATGCCATAGACGCGATCGGCGATGTACTGCTTGTCTTCCCAGCCGTTCTTGAAGACGTGATAGAGCACGCCGAACAGGAAAGGGATGTCCGTGCCGGAGCGGATGCGCACGTACTGATCGGCCTTGGCCGCCGTGCGGGTGAAGCGCGGGTCGGCCACGATCATCTTGCAGCCGTTCTCCTTGGCGTGCAGCATGTGCAGCATCGACACCGGGTGGGCCTCGGCGGCGTTGGAGCCGATGTACAGCGCCGCCTTGGCGTTCTGCATGTCGTTGTAGGAGTTGGTCATCGCCCCATACCCCCACGTGTTGGCCACGCCGGCCACGGTGGTGGAGTGGCAGATGCGGGCCTGGTGGTCGCAGTTGTTGCTGCCCCACAGGCTCATCCACTTGCGCAGCAGGTAGGCCTGCTCGTTGTTGTGCTTGCTCGAACCCACCACGAAGAGCGAATCGGGGGTGCTGCTCTCGCGCAACTCCTTCAGCTTGGCGCTGATCTCGTCGAGGGCCTGGTCCCAGCTGATGCGCTGGTACTTGCCGTTCACGAGCTTCATGGGGTACTTCAGGCGGTACTCGCCATGGCCATGCTCGCGCACCGCCGCGCCCTTGGCGCAGTGGGCACCGAGGTTGATGGGAGAGTCGAACACCGGCTCCTGGCGCACCCACACACCGTTCTCGACCACGGCATCGATGGCGCAGCCCACCGAGCAGTGCCCGCACACCGTGCGCTTGACCTCGACCTTGTTGCCCGGCGCACCGGTGCCGGCCGCACGCGCCGCCTCGGCACGTTTGACCAGGGTCAGCTGAGAGGCGGCGAGACCCACGCCCACGCCGAGACCGGAGCGGCGCAGGAAGGCGCGGCGGTCCATGGTGGGCACGGCGCGCGACACGCCCCGGGCCAGGCTGGCCACGAGCGAGGACGATCCGCGGGCAGCCGCGGAGGCACTGGAAGATTTGCGGGTGAGCAGCATGGTGGCTCCTGACACAACGACAAAAGCAGGAACGTGAGACAGCGAGTCGCTCAGGGCGACTCGCCGGTCTGGCGTTCAGACGCGGGCGGTCTGGTAGTAGCGCTGGACGTGTTCCGTCAGCCGGTAGCCGGAGCGCTGATCAGGCTGGGCTTCGGGCTGCGCCACGGGGGTGGGCTCCTGCCGCACCGGCAGGACAGAGGCCACCGCCGCGACGGCGGCGACCGTGCCGGCGCCCGCGAACAGGCGGCGGCGGCTTTGCTGGGGCTGAGACGCTTTCATCGTGGTCTCCTGGTGGGATGTGAAGAGGACCGACGACGAAACGAAGGTCGCAGCCTCTTGCCTGTTGGTATGTCCCGTATGGTATCGATCGCCGACGCCTCACGCACGGCCTATCGGCCCTCTTGGTGCATACCCTAGGACCTGCTCATGCCCCTGCGGCGCCCCGCACCGGCTCATTTCGGTGACGCAGCATTTCTCGTGCCAGCAAGCTGCTTGTGGACCCGTTCGAGGCCACGACGGGCTGCGCGCGGTGTGCAGCGCAGCAAACCGCCCTGGCGTGCGACAGATTGTCGCGGCCGGACGCGACAATCTGTCGTGACCACCGCACGCACCGGCCGGCGGCCCATGTGGCGCCCAGCCTATGTTTGCGTGCGGTCATCGATAAAGCTGAGCGTCTTTCTCCGCTTTTTTTGGCACCCTAACGCCCGTGAGCTCTCCATCCCCCACCGAACGTCTGGCCGAAGGCTGGCATCTGAGCAGTGTGCTGATCGTCGACGACGAGCAGGGCATGCGCAACTTCCTGGAAAAGACGCTGGCATCGCGCTGCGGCGAGGTGCATGGCGCCGACAGCGCCGAGGCGGCAGAACGGCTCGTGCGCACCCACCGCTACGATCTCGTGATCCTGGACATCACCTTGCCGGGCAAGAGCGGGATCGTCTTCCTGCGCGAGTTGCGCGAGCAGGGTTACACCGGCGAGGTGGTGCTCATCACGGCCTTTGCCGACCTCGACACGGCCATCGAGGCCCTGCGCGCCGGCGCCTCGGATTTCATCCTCAAGCCGTTTCGCATCACCCAGCTGCTCAACGCGGTCAAGCACTGCCTCGAACGCTCGCGGCTGGCTCGCGAGAACTACGTGCTGCGCCGCACCATCACCGAGCGCACGCCCGCCTTCGCGGGGCTCGTGGGGCAGTCGGCCGCGATGACGACGCTCGCCCAGTCGCTGTCGCGCGTGGCCCAGGTGCCCAGCACGGTGCTGCTCAGCGGCGAGTCGGGCACCGGCAAGGAGCTGGCGGCCATGGCCCTGCACCGCAACAGCCCGCGCGGCCAGGGCCCCTTCGTGCCGGTGAACTGCGCCACGATGTCGCCCGAACTGATCGAGAGCGAACTCTTCGGCCACGCCAAAGGCGCCTTCACCGGCGCCAGCAAGAGCCGCGACGGGTTGTTCTACTACGCGCAGGGCGGTACCCTCTTCCTCGACGAGATCGGCGAGCTGCCGCTGCCGCTGCAGGCCACCCTCCTGCGGGTGCTGGACGACCACAGGATCCGCCCGGTGGGCAGCGAGCAGCAGGTATCGGTGGACGTGCGCATCATCGCCGCCACCAACCGCAAGCTGGCCGACGAGGTGGCGGCCGGCCGCTTCCGTGCCGACCTGTACTACCGGCTGCAGGTGGTGGAGCTGGTGCTCCCCCCCTTGCGCGAGCACAAGGAAGACATCCCCGCCCTGGTGACGCATTTCATCGAGACGCTGGCCCCCCAGCTCGGCGTGGAGCCCATTCCGGTGAGCGATGAGGAGCTCGCCTTCTTGCAGCAGTATGACTGGCCGGGCAACGTGCGCGAGCTGCGCAACCTCATCGAGCGCTCGCTCATCCTGGGCTCCTTGAACGTCTCGGCGCTCTACCCCAGCCGCCGGGCCCCGCGCCTGGCGCAGCCGGTCGCCACCGACCTGCACACACTGGAGAAGCAGCACATCCTGGCTGTGCTGGAGTCTGTGCAGGGCGACAAGACCCGTGCCGCCAGCCTGCTCGGCATCTCGCGGCGCACGCTGGAGCGGCGCTGCGCGGAATGGTCGCTGTCGTGAGGGCCGGCGCCTCCTTTGCCCGGCTGTCGATCCGCCACAAGCTGCTGGTCATGGTGCTGCTGCCACTGGCGGTGGTGCTGCCCCTGCTCGGGATGTTGCTGCTGTGGTGGAGCAATGCGGCCATCGACCGGTTGCTCATCACCAAAGTGCGCAGCGACCTGGCCGTGGCCCAGGGCTACTTCGAGCGTGTGCTCGGCGAAGTGGGCACCGGCACCAGTGCCGTGGCCGACTCCCACCGCCTGCACCTGGCCTTGCAGGACCCCGGGCCGGAAGGCATGCAGCCCCTGATGCGTGCGTTCAAGGACCGCGCACGGCTGGACTTCGTGAACCTGCTGGACGCACAGGGCCGACTTGTCGCTGCCGACTGGTACGCCGGCATGAGCCCCGCGCCTGACAGCGGGGATCTGCGCCGGCGCAGCGGCTCGCAGGACCAGCGCCCGCTGGCCAGCGTGGAGCGCCTCAGCCGAAGCGAACTGCAGCGTGTGGCCCCGGCGCTGGTCGATCGGCTGGGCATTGCCCTGGTCCCCACGGAGAATGCGGCCCCCACCGAGCGCACCGAAGAAGACCGCGCGCTCATCGTGCTGGCCACCGCGCCGGTGTTTTCCCCCGACGGGCAACGCCTCGGCACGGTGCAAGGCGGCGTGCTGCTCAACCGCAACCTGGCCTTCATCGACCACATCAACGAGATCGTGTATCCCGAAGGCTCCCTGCCCTTCGGCAGCCAGGGCACGGCCACCCTCTTTCTGGACGATGTGCGCATCTCCACCAATGTGCGGCTGTTCGGCGACGAGCGTGCCATCGGCACGCGCGTGTCGCAGCAGGTGCGCGACGCCGTGCTGGGTCGCGGCTCCACCTGGCTGGACAGCGCCTTTGTCGTGAACGACTGGTACGTCTCGGCCTACCAGCCCCTCCAGGACAGTGCCGGCCAGCGGGTGGGCATGCTCTACGTGGGTTACACCGAGCGCCCCTTCAAGTGGATGAAGTACGCCGCGCTGGCCGGTATCGGCGTGATCTTCTTCAGCGTGATGGTGGTGGCCGCCTGGGTGTCACTGCGGCTGGCACGGGGCATCTTCCGACCGCTCGAACAGATGGCCGGCACGATGCGTCTGGTGGAAGAAGGTCAGGCCCAGGCGCGCGTGGGTCCCCTGCCCTCGCACGACGAGGTCGGGCAGCTCGCCGGCCACCTCGACCACCTGCTGGACGTGGTGGACGAAAAGACCCGCGCGCTGCAGCGCTGGGGCGAGGAGCTCGATCGCAAGGTGGCCGAGCGCACGCGCGAGCTGGAGGCAAGCAATGCCTCGCTGCGCCTGGCCCAGCAGCAACTGGTGCGCAGCGAGAAGCTCGCCGCCATCGGCCAGCTCACGGCCAGCATCGCCCATGAGGTGAACAACCCCATCGCGGTGATCCAGGGCAATCTGGATCTCGTGCGCGAGGTGCTGGGGCCGCAGGCCGAGGCCGTGCGTGCCGAGCTGCGCCTGGTGGACGAGCAGATCGAGCGCATGCGCCTCATCGTCACGCGCTTGCTGCAGTTCGCACGCCCCACCGAGTACGCCGGCTATGTGGAGGCCGTGGACGTGCGCGCGGCGCTGGACGACAGCCTGGTGCTGGTGGGCCACCTGCTGTCCAAGACCCGCATCACCGTGAAGCGCCACGACCAGGCCACCCGGACGGCCGGGCTGAACCGCCAGGAGCTGCAGCAGGTGCTGATCAACCTCATCGTCAATGCGCTGCAGGCCATGCCCGAAGGAGGCGAACTCTCCTTGCGCACCCGCGACTGGGACGACATCGGGGTGGTGATCGAGGTGGCCGACACCGGGCCCGGCCTGAGCGAGGAGCTGCTCGCCCAGCTCTTCCAGCCCTTCGTCACGCGCAAGAAGGAGGGCACGGGCCTGGGCCTGTGGATCAGCCGCAGCCTCGTGGAACGCTACGGCGGCGACATCCGCGCGCGCAACCGCGAGGGCGGCGGCGCGGTCTTCGAGGTATGGCTGCGCACCGAGCCCGATCAGAACGTGCCGGGGTAGGCACCACCGTCGAGGAGCCAGTTCTGGCCGGTGATGTAGCCGGCCTGCTGGCTGCACAGGAAGGCACAGGCCGCGCCGAACTCCTCGGCCGTGCCGAAGCGCCGGGCCGGGATGGCCTGCATGCGGCGCTGCATCGCCTGGTCGGCGTCGAGGCCGGCCTTGGCCGCACCGGCCGCCAGGGTCTTGCGCAGGCGGTCGGTGTCGAAGGCACCGGGCAGCAGGTTGTTCACCGTGACATTGCGCGCCGCAATGCCACTGCGCGCCAGGCCCGCCACGAAGCCGGTGAGCCCGCTGCGTGCGCCGTTGGACAGCCCCAGCACGTCGATGGGCGCCTTCACTGCACCCGAAGTGATGTTGACGATGCGCCCGAAGCCGCGCGCGGCCATGCCGTCCACGGTGGCCTTGATCAGCTCGATGGGCGTGAGCATGTTGGCCTCCAGGGCCTTCACCCACTCGTCGCGGCCCCAGTCGCGGAAGTCGCCCGGCGGCGGGCCGCCCGCGTTGTTCACGAGGATGTCCACCTGCGGGCAGGCGGCCAGCGCCGCGGCGCGGCCCTCCGGCGTGGTGATGTCACCCGCCACGGCACGCACCTCGCCGCGCCCCAGGGCGCGCAGTTCGGCCGCGGCCGCCTCCAGGTCGGCCGCCGTGCGCGCAGTCATCACCACGTTCACGCCCTCGGCCACCAGCGCGGCGGCGCAGCCCTTGCCCAGCCCCTTGCTGGAGGCACACACCAGCGCCCATTTGCCCGCAATACCAAGGTCCATCGTCCTATCTCCATTTCGTCAGTAGCCACACACCCGCCAGCACCAGCACGGTGCCGGCCGCAATCCAGGGGGTGAAGGGTTCACCCAGCACCACCACGCCCAGCGCCAGCGTGGACAGCGGGCCGATCATGCCGGTCTGGGCCGTGGCCGCAGCGCCGATGCGCTCGATGGCCATCATCACCATCAGCACTGGCGCCACGGTGCAGGCCGTGGCGTTCAGCAGCGCCAGCCAGAGCACCTCCACAGGCACCGCCGCGGCCGAGAGCGGGCGCAGCAGCACGAACTGCGCGATGCACAGGGCACAGGCCACCATGCTGGCCCAGCCCACCAGGCGCATCGAGCCCAGGCGCTGCACCATCTCGCCGCTGTACACCAGGTACACGGCGTAGGACACCGCGCTGGCAAACACCAGAAGGCCACCCAGCAGCACGTTGGGGCCCTCGAAGTTCACTTCCTGGCCGAACACCAGCAGCACCCCGGCGTAGCTCACCGCGATGGCGGCGAGCTGGCGCGCACCCACCTTCTTTTTGAAGAGCACCACGCCCAGCGCCAGCACCAGCGTGGGGTTGAGGTAGAGGATGAGGCGCTCGAGGCTGGCGCTGATGTACTGCAGGCCCAGGAAGTCGAGGAAGCTGGCCAGGTAGTAGCCGCAGAAACCCAGGCCCAGGAGGCCCAGCCAGTCACGCCGGGTGAACGGGGGCTGCCCTCGCCCCGACCACCACGCCAGCAGCGCAAAGAAGGGCAGGGCGAAGAGCATGCGGTACATGATGACCGTCACCGCGTCCACGCCATAGCGGTAGGACAGCTTCACGATGATGGCCTTGCCCGAGAAGGCCACCGCGCCGGCCGCAGCCAGCAGCAGGCCGGCGGCCATCGGGGGCCGCGATGTCGCGTCCTGTGCGGCCGCGCTCAAAACCCGACCGCCTGGCCGTCGCGCCGGGGGTCGCTGGCGGCGACATAGCCCTCGACCGACGGGTCGCCCAGGCGCCAGATGAACTGGCCGGCACCGAAGTCCTGGTAGGGGTCCTGCAGTACCTCGATGCGGTGGCCGAGGTCGACCAGCCCCTGCACCACCGTCGGGTCCATGGTGGCCTCGACGTTGAGCGAGAGGCCCTCGTTGTAGCGCCAGCGCGGCGCATCGCAGGCGGCCTGCGGGTTCTGCCCGTAGTCGAGCATGCGCACAAGGGTCTGCACATGGCCCTGGGGCTGCATGTTGGCCCCCATCACGCCGAAGCTCATGACGGGCTGGCCCTCGCGGGTGAGGAAGCCGGGGATGATGGTGTGGAAGGGCCGCTTGCCCGGTGCCACGAGGTTGGGGCTGCCGGGTTCGAGCGAAAAGCCGTGTCCGCGGTTCTGCAGCGAGATGCCATACCCCGGCACCACGACGCCCGAGCCGAAGCCCATGTAGTTGCTCTGGATCCAGCTCACCATCATGCCCTGCTCGTCGGCGGCCGTGAGGTAGATGGTGCCCCCCGTGGGCGGATTGCCAGGGCCGAAGTCCTGGGCCTTGTTCGGGTCGATCAGGCGGGCGCGGCGGGCCAGGTAGGCGTCATCGAGCATCTGCTCGACGGTGACTTCCATGTGCTCGCGCTCGGCCACGTAGCGGTAGGTGTCGGCAAAGGCCAGCTTCATGGCCTCGATTTGAAGGTGCTGCGAGGCCACCGCGTCGCGCGGCAGCGAGGCCACGTCGAAGTGCGAAAGGATGCCCAGTGCGATCAGCGCCGCAATGCCCTGGCCCGAGGGCGGGATCTCGTGCAGCGTGTAGCCGCGGTAGTCGCGCGAGATCGGCGCGACCCACTCGGGCTGCATCGCGGCCAGGTCGGCCTCGGTGAGCGCCGCGCCATGTTCACGCGCAAAGGCCGCGATGGCCGCGGCGATCTCGCCCCGATAGAAGGCCTCGCCACGGGTCTTCGCGATCAGGCGCAGGCTGCGTGCCGCCTCCCTGAAGGTGAAATGCTCCCCCACCTCGGGCGCGCGGCCATGGGGCATGAAGGCCTGGGCAAAGCCGGGCTGCCCCCCCAGTTCGGGCACCGCCGCGGCCCACTTGCCCGCCACCACCGGCGGCACGCAATAGCCCCGATCGGCACAGTCGATGGCAGGCTCCATCAGGTCGGCAAAGGGCAGCTTGCCGAAGCGCTCGTGCAAGGCCACCCAGCCGGCCACCATGCCGGGCACGGTCACCGAATCCCAGCCACGCTTGGGAGGGCGTCGAGCCTCCATGCCCTGCCGCGCAGCGAAATAGTCGCGTGTCCAGGCCGCCGGGGCGCGGCCTGCCGCGTTGAGCCCGTGAAGCGCCTGGCCGTCCCACACGATGGCAAAGGCATCGCTGCCCAGGCCGTTGCTGACGGGTTCGAGAATGGTCATGGCCGCCGCCGCGGCAATGGCGGCATCGACGGCATTGCCGCCCTTCATCAGCATGCGCACGCCCGCCGTGGCCGCGGCCGGGTGCGAGGTCGAGACCAGGTTGCGCGCGAAGACCGGCAGGCGAAGCGAAGGGTAAGGGGTGTCGTACAGGAAGGGTTTCATGGCAGGCCTCGGCGCAATCATCCGATGATTATGCGCGGCCGGCCTTCGTCCTGCAGAGCCGGGTCTATTCGGCCGCGCGCTGGGCCGCCGCATGCAGGCGGCGCATGCCCAGCCACACTGTGAAGGCGATCACCGGGATCGCCACGGCCACCACGAGGTCGGTGTTCCACGGCAGGCCCGCATTCTTTGCCCCCTTCGCAAGATAACCGACGAGGCCTGCACCGTAGTACGTGATCGCCGCAATCGACAGGCCTTCCACGGCCGTCTGCAGCATCAACTGGGCCTTCTGGCGCCGGTTCATCGCATCCAGCAGCGCCTGGCTGCTTTGCTGCTGCTCGATCTCGACGCGGGTGCGCAGCAGGTTGCTGGTGCGCGAGATGCGCTCGGAGAGCTGCTGCTGGCGCCTGGCCGCCCAGGCGCAGGTCTGCATCGCCGGCCCCAGGCGACGGTCCATGAACTCGCCCATGGTCTGCAGGCCGGCCAGGCGGTGTTCGGCCAGCTCGTCGATGCGCCGCTGCACGAGTTCGAAGTAGGCGCTGCTTGCCGAAAAGCGCGCATGGGTGTTGGCGTAGAGGCTCTCGACACGGCCCGCCAGGCCCGTGAGCTGGCGCAGCAGCTCGGGTTCGTGCGAACCCTCGGCATTGCGGATCTGGTCGGCGATCTGTGCAAGCTCCCGTTCGGCATCGGCCAGCGTGGACGACACCTGACGCGCGGCCGGCAGGCCCAGCAGGGCCATCATCCGGTAGGTCTCCACCTCCAGCAGGCGCTGCACCGTGCGGCCCAGGCGCCGGGGGTGCATGCTGGCCGCCACCACCACCACCCGCGCGAACCCGTCCGGGTGCAGGCGGAAGTCGGTGTACACCTCCGCCTGGCCGTCCATCACGATGGAACCGACCAGGCTTTCCTCGGACAGGCCGCCCCGGATCAGCGGGTCGGACCCGTCATCGCGTGAACGCGTGACCACCATGTGGGTGCCCACGAGCCACTGCCCCGGGATGCCACGCAGCCAGTCCTGGGGCACCAGGCTCACGGCCGGCTCGTCGAAGCTGGTGGGGCGTTCCGGCAGCGAGCGCCAGAAGGTGTAGGTCTGGAACTCGGTGTGCTGCTCCCAGCGCAAGTGCACGCCGCCGATGTCCAGGCTCAGATGGCTCGCATCCTCGGCCGGCAGCGGCAGGTGGCGCGCACGCAGCAGGGCGTGCAGGTGCTCGCGCGAGGCGGTCTGGCCTGGCGGGGTGAGCAGGGCCAGGTGCGACAGGCTCAGCGGCGCGGCCAGACGCTCGTAGGGCCGCGCGTGAACCTCGTTGTGCAGAACCTCGCGCAGCGGGTGGGGTGTGAACATGGCTTCTCCTCCTGGAGGCGGATTATCACGGCGGCGCCCCAAGCACAAAGGCCGCCCGGGGGCGGCCTTCTGCGACACGAGGGAAGCAGGCGGTCAGTCCGCTTCCTGGAAGGCTTCCTCGCGCTTGCGCCGGATGTTGGGCAGCAGCACGATGATCACCATGGCGGCGGCAGCCGCCAGCAGGCTCGCCGACAGCGGGCGGGTGACGAAGGCCGTCCAGTCGCCACGCGACAGCAGCAGCGCGCGGCGCAGGTTCTCTTCCATCATGGGACCGAGGATGAAGCCCAGCAGCAAGGGCGCGGGTTCACAGCCCAGCTTGTAGAAGGCATAGCCGATCAGTCCGAACAGGGCTGCCAGATACACATGGAAGTTGTTGTTGTTCAGGGTGTACAGCCCGATGCAGCAGAACACCATGATCGCCGGAAAGAGGAAGCGATAGGGCACCGTGAGCAGCTTGATCCAGATGCCGATCAGCGGCAGGTTGAGAATGACCAGCATGAGGTTGCCGATCCACATCGATGCGATCAAGCCCCAGAAGAGCTCCGGGTTGCTCGACATGACCTGCGGGCCGGGCTGAATGCCCTTGATGGTCATGGCTCCCACCATCAGCGCCATCACGGCGTTGGGCGGGATGCCCAGCGTCAGCATCGGGATGAAGGAGGTCTGCGCGCCCGCGTTGTTGGCCGACTCGGGGCCCGCCACACCGCGGATGTCGCCCTTGCCGAAGCGGCTGGCATCCTTGGCCACCTTCTTCTCAAGGGTGTAGGCCGCGAAAGACGCCAGCAGCGCACCACCGCCGGGCAACACGCCCAACACCGAGCCCAACGCGGTGCCACGCAGAACCGCGGGGGCTGCCATGCGGATGTCTTCCTTGGTGGGCATGAGACCCTTCACATCCTTGGTGAAGACCTCGCGATGCGCCGAGGGCACGCTCAGGTTGGCGATGATCTCGCCAAAGCCAAACACGCCCATGGCGATGACCACGAAGTCGATCCCGTCGGACAGCTCCGCGATGTCGAACGAGAAGCGGGGCACGCCCGAGATCACGTCCGTGTTGATCTGCCCCAACAGCAGACCCAGCAGGATCATGGCGATGGCTTTGATGAGCGAGCCCGAGGCCAGCACCACCGAACCGATGAGGCCCAGGACCATCAGCGAGAAGTACTCGGCCGGACCGAACTTGAAGGCGACCTCGGTCAGCGGCGGCGCAAAGGCCGCGAGCACCAGGGTGGCCACCGACCCCGCAAAGAACGACCCGAGCGCAGCCGACGACAACGCCGCACCGGCCCGGCCTTGCCGTGCCATCTGATAGCCGTCGATGGCCGTCACCACCGAAGAGGACTCGCCAGGCACGTTGATCAGGATGGCGGTGGTGGACCCCCCGTACTGAGCGCCGTAATAGATGCCGGCCAGCATGATCAGGGCGGGCGTGGCGTCCAGCGCGTAGATGGACGGCAGCAGCATCGCGATCGTGGCAACGGGCCCCAGGCCCGGCAGCACGCCGATCAGCGTGCCCAGCAGGCAGCCGATGAAACAGTAGAACAGGTTCTGCAGCGTGAAGGCGGCGCCAAAACCGAGCGCCAGATTGGAAAGCAGGTCCATGACGGTTCGCTCAGTTGCCGGTGAGGAAGGTGGGCCACATCGGGATGATGAGGTTCAACCCCCAGATGAAGATCACCCAGGAACCTGCGGTCAGGATCACGCTGACCACGATGGCTTCGCCCCAGTGGAATTCGTCCCCCGCCAGCGCCGAGATGATCACCAGCAATGGCAGCGAGAGCACCATCCCGAGCCTCGGCAGGCAAAAGCCGAACACCAGGACCGAGGCCAGGATGATGATCAGTGGGCGCCAGCCGATGTGCCCGATCGGGTCTCCCCCGGGGGTTTCGATGGTGAGTGACTTGAACAGCACGATGGCACCCAGCAGCGCCATCAGGAGGCCCAGACCAAAGGGAAAGTAGCCGGGGCCGGGCCGGGCCGAAGAACCGAAGGCGTACTCGGTGGCGCCCCAGGCAAAGGCGATGCCCACGACGATGAACATCAGCCCGGACGCGAAGTCCTTCTGACTCTTGATCTTCACGATCGCTCCTCAGACGGTTGTATTGATATTCGAGGGAATGACGCGGATTCTAGGGAGCGCCCCCCATCGCGGCCCTGTGGAATACACGTAGCAACTGCGCCGGGCCGCCGCGGGATGTCACGCCTCCCAGCTCGGGGTGGCGCGCAGCACCTCATCCAGCGTGGTCAGGCCTTCGGCCACCTTCATCGCACCGGCCAGGCGCAGCGGGCGCATGCCGTCCTGGGTGGCCTGGTGTCGCAAACGTGACAGGTCCGGGGTCTGGGTCAGGTGGGGCTTGAGAGCTTCGCTGACCGTGAGCAGCTCGTACAGGCCGGCACGCCCCTGGAAGCCGGTCATGCGGCATTCGATGCAGCCCACCGGGCGGTGCGGCTTGAAGGCACCGCTCATGCGCCACGGCGCGATGGCGGCGGCCAGGGTGTCGCGGCTGAACGCCTCGTCGGGCTGTTTGCAGTGCGGGCACAGGGTGCGCACGAGGCGCTGGGCCAGCACGCCCAGCACGGTGGCGCTGATCAGGTAGGACGGCACGCCCAGGTCGAGCAGCCGGGTGATGGCCGCGGCCGCGTCATTGGTGTGCAGCGTGGTGAAGACCAGGTGGCCGGTGAGCGCCGCCTGGATGGCCATCTCGGCGGTTTCCAGATCGCGCACCTCGCCCACCATGATGATGTCCGGGTCCTGGCGCATCAGCGCGCGCAGGCCGTTGGCGAAGTTCAGGTCGAGCTGAGGCTGCACCTGGGTCTGGTTGAAGGCGGGCTCGATCATCTCGATCGGGTCTTCGATGGTGCAGACGTTCACCTCGTCGGTGGCCAGGCGCTTGAGCGTGGAATACAGCGTGGTGGTCTTGCCCGAGCCGGTGGGGCCGGTGACGAGGATCACGCCGTGCGGCCGCGTGACGAGTTGCTCCCAGCGTTGGGCGTCGTGGCTGGAAAATCCCAGGGCGTCGAGGCTCTTGACCGTGGTGTCCGGGTCGAAGATGCGCATCACCAGCTTCTCGCCAAAGGCGGTGGGCAGAGTGGACAGGCGCATCTCGACCTCGTCGCCGCTGGGGTTGCGCGTCTTGATGCGGCCGTCGAGCGGGCGGCGCTTTTCCACCACGTCCATGCGGCCGAGCAGCTTGATGCGGCTGGTCATGGCTCCCATCACGGTGAGCGGCAGCTGGTAGACGGTGTGCATCACGCCGTCGATGCGAAAGCGCACCGCGCCCATGTCGCGCCGCGGCTCGAGGTGGATGTCGGAGGCCCGCTGGTCGAAGGCGTACTGCCACAACCAGTCGACCACCTGCACGATGCCCTGGTCGTTGGCATCGAGCTGCTTGGACTTGCCCAGCTCCACCAGTTGCTCGAAGTTGGCCGGCCCACTGACCTGGCCATTCTTCGTGGCGGCCTTGACCGACTTGGCCAGGGTGTAGAACGGGCTGGCCACCACCAGGCGGATGCGCTTGCGGGTGTGTCCCTCGATTTCGTCCACCCAGTCGGTGTCGAAGGGCTCGCAGGTGGCGATCGTGATCTCGGCACTGCCCACCTGCACCGGCAGACAGCGGCGCTTCTCGGCGTAGTTGATCGACATCACGTCGGCCACACGCCCCACGTCCACCTTGAGCGGGTCGATGCGCAGGTAGTCCACACCCGCCCGGCCGGCCAGCCATTCGGTGAGGCTTTCGGTGTCGAGCGGCTTGCCGGTACCCGCATGCAGCAGGCCCACGTTGGCCAGGCGCACCAGCGGGTGCTGGGCGCTGGCTCCGGCGGCCAGACGCTGATGGGTGCGCTGGGCGTCGCCCGGCGTGACCAGACCGTCCTCGCGCAGCCAGTCCACGAGCACCCGCCAGTCAAGCCGGCCCTTGTGGTGGGCCTTGCGGTGGGGTCTGGCAGCAGCGGCAGCGTCGGGCTTGGCGGTCATGAAGAGGACACGGGTTTCATCATGCGCGGCCATTTGCGGGCCGGCAAACCGAAACGAGTTTCGATGTTTTCGGCACGCTCGGCAAGCACGGCACGGGGCAAAGGCGGTACTTCCCGGCAGGCCAGCACGATGGTGTTGCCCTCGCGCGTCGGGCGCAGGCTCCACAGCGTCTCGCCGGGAAAGGCGGCCGCGATGTGGGCCAGGCTGCGCTCGAAGCTGGCGTCGCGGCCGAACAGGTTCACGCTCATCACGCCCCCCGGCGCCAGCAGGCGGTGGCAGGCGCGGTAGAAGTCCGCATCGTCGAGCACGGGGCTGGCGGCCTCATGGTCATACAGATCGACACACAGCACATCGGCCGTGCCCGCATGCGCCGGGTCGGCCACATAGGCCGCCGCGTCGGCCTCGATCACGTGCAGCCGCTCGTCGTCGGGCGGCAGGCGGAACCAGTGGCGGCAGACGTTGATGACCTCGGGATTGAGCTCCACCGCGGTGCAGCGCCAGCCCAGCCTCCTGTGGCAGAACTTGGTGATCGCCGCCGCGCCCAGGCCCAGCTGCACGGCATGACCGTCGTCCAGGGCCTCGGCGGGGCGCATCAGCATCCAGGCCATCATGCGCTGCACGTAGGCCAGTTCGATGTCGTAGGGCTTCTTCACCCGCATGGCGCCTTGCACCCAGGGTGTGTCCAGGTGCAGGTAGCGCACGCCGTCCGATTCGGACAGACTGACCGGAGGTAGTTCAGGGGCGCTCGCGCGCTTCTTGGTGGGGCTCATGCCAGTTGGTGCTGTTCAAAGACGGCCCGCCAGGCCGCGAGCTTGCGCTCGAAGCGCCAGGAGGCATTCGCCGGGCTGGTGGAGGGCAGGCGGTGCACCACCAGGCCCAGGCCGCGGGTGATGCGCATCGCCCGGGCCGATTCGCCGCCATTGTGGGCCAGGGCCTGCAGGCCCGGCGCCCACTCGCGCAGGCGCGCCAACGGGTTGAGCTCGGCGGCTTCGATGGCGCTGTCCAGGCTGCCTTCGCGCCGGCAGCTCGCGTACACGTCCCAGATGCCCAGCCCCCGCTCGCGCACCACGTCCAGCCGCTGTGCATACGGCAGTGCGCGCAGGTCCAGGCCCCACAGCGCCGACAGGAGGGGCCAGAAGTGGTTGCGCGGATGCGCGTAGTACTGCTGCGCGCGCAGCGAGGCCACGCTGGGGAAGCTGCCCAGCACCACCAGGCGGGTGTTCGGCCCGATGACGGGGGCCAGGCCCTGCAGGCGGTCGGCGTCGCTCATGCCAGGGCCGGCCCCAGCACGGCACGGGCATTGGCCGATGTCGCTGCGGCCACCGCCTCCAGGCTCAGGCCGCGCAGTTCAGCCAGCGTGTGCGCAATGCGCGGCAGCTCGGCCGGTTCGTTGCGGCTGGTCTGGCCCGCAGCGCGCTGCTCGGCGGTGCGGTAGAGCCACTGCGGCGGGATGTCGGGCGCATCGGTTTCCAGCACCAGCGCGTCCAGTGGCAACTCGCGCGCCAGCGTGCGGATCTGCAGTGCCCGCTCGAAGGTCATCGCGCCGCCAAAGCCCAGCTTGAAGCCCAGGTCGATGAAGGCCTGCGCCTGCTGGGCGCTGCCATTGAAGGCGTGGGCGATGCCGCCCTTGACGCGCACGCGGCGCAGCTGCTTGAGCAAGGCATCGGCCGAGCGGCGCACGTGCAGGATCACCGGCAGCTCGAAGGCACGGGCCAGTTCGAGCTGGGCCACGTAGTGGCGCTCCTGCACGGCCCGATCCAGGCCCGGCACGAAATGGTCGAGGCCGATCTCGCCCACGGCCACCAGGCGCGGATCGCCCCGATGGCGCGCCAGCGCATCACGCAGGGTCTCCAGCGCATCGGCCGGCTCGGCCTCCACATACATCGGGTGCAGCCCCAGGGCGTAGACGAAGCCATGGGTGTGGGCCAGTCCACGCACGGTGTCGAGGTTGGCGGTGCTCACCGCCGGCAGCACGAGGCACCCCACCCCCAGCGCCTTCGCGCGTGCCACCACCGCCTCGCGGTCGGCATCGAACTCGGCCGCGTCCAGGTGGCAGTGGGTGTCGATCCACATGGCGCGCGGGCGTTCAGACGAGCACGCCCGCCCTCAGCCGCAGCTGGCGGTCGCAGCGCTCGGCCAGCTCCTCGTCGTGCGTGACCATCACGAAGGCCGTGCCCTGGTCGCGCGCGAGCGACAACATCAGCGCAAAGATGCCGTTGGCCGTCTCACGGTCGAGGTTGCCGGTGGGTTCGTCGGCCAGCACGCAGGCCGGCTGGGCCACCAGGGCGCGGGCGATGGCCACGCGCTGGCGCTCGCCGCCCGACAGTTCGGCCGGCCGGTGCAAGGCCCGCTCGGCCAGGCCCACCTTGGCCAGCACCGCCTGGGCCCGGGCCTGGGCCTCGGGCACGGGCAGGCGCCGGATGCGCAGCGGCATGGCCACGTTGTCCAAGGCAGTGAACTCGGGCAGCAGGTGGTGGAACTGGTAGACGAAGCCCAGGTGCCGGTTGCGCCACTCGCCCTGGGCCGAGGCACCCAGGCTCGCGAAGTCGCGCCCCTGCAGCACCACCCGCCCCTGGGTGGGGGCATCGAGCCCGCCCATCAGGTGCAGCAGCGTGCTCTTGCCCGAGCCCGAGGCGCCCACGATGGCCAGCGTTTCGCCGGCCTGCACCTGCAGGCTCACACCGCGCAGCACGTGCACGTCCAGCGGGCCCTCGTGGAAGCGCTTGTGCAGGCCTTCGGCGCTCAACACCACCTCACTCATAGCGCAGCGCCTCCGCCGGTTGCACCCGGCTGGCCCGCCAGCTCGGGTACAGCGTGGCCACGAAGGCCAGCACGAGCGAGATCACGCCGATGGGCACGATGTCAGCCATCTGGGGGTCGCTGGGCATGCGGCTGATAAGGTAGATGCTGCCGGGCAGGAAACTCGCGTTGAAGAGCCGCTCGATCGCCGGCACGATCACGTCGATGTTGAAGGCCACCAGCAAGCCCAGCAGCAGGCCGCCCAGCGTGCCGATGATGCCGCTGGCTGCGCCTTGCACCATGAAAATGCCCATGATGGAACGCGGCGTCGCGCCCAGGGTGCGCAGGATGGCGATGTCGGCGCGCTTGTCGGTCACTGTCATCACCAGCATCGACACCAGGTTGAAGGCCGCCACCGCCACGATGAGCGTGAGGATGATGAACATCATGCGCTTTTCCAGCTGCACGGCGTCGAACCAGTTGCGGTTGGTGCGCGTCCAGTCGCGCAGGTAGAGATCCCCGCTGAGCTGCGTCGCCAGTTCCTGGGCCACCTGGCGGGCCCGGTGGAGATCGGCCAGGCGCAGCTGCACGCCGGTGGGCCCGGCCACGCGGAACAGCCGGGCTGCGTCGTCCAGGTGCATCAGCACCAGACCACTGTCGTATTCATAGTGGCCGGCCTCGAAGGTGCCCACCACGGTCATCTGTTTCAGGCGTGGCACCACGCCGGCCGGCGTCACCTGGCCGCTGGGCGAGACGATGGTGACGCGGTCGCCTTCGCGCACCCCCAGCGATCGCGCCAGTTCTGCCCCCAGCACCACGCCCCAGCCGTCGGGTTGCAGGCGGGCCAGCACGGTGTCCTTGAGCTGGGCGGCCAGCGGGGTCACGTTGGGCTCGTGTTCGGGCGAGATGCCGCGGATGATGGCGCCGCGCATGTCCTCGCCGCGCGCCACCAGGGCCTGGGCGGCCACATAGGGGGCCGCACCCAGCACCTGCGGGTTCGCCAGGGCCTCGTTGGCCGTCTGTTCCCAGTTGGGCAGGGCCTGCCCGTCAGCCGAGAACACCTCGATGTGCGCGATCACCGACAGCATGCGGTCGCGCACCTCCTTCTGGAAGCCGTTCATCACCGACAGCACGATGATGAGCGCCGCCACCCCCAGCGCGATGCCCAGCATGGACACGCCGGAGATGAAGGAGATGAAGCCGTTGCGCCGGGTGGCGCGGCCGGCGCGCGTGTAGCGCCAGCCGATCTGCAGTTCGTAGGGCCAGTTCATGGAAGGCAAGGACATCGCCCGCAGGCAGGCGCCGATGCTACCCGAGCCGGGATAATGGCGGGCCATGCATCTGCTGATTCCCCACGCTTCGGCGCTGTCCGAGGCCGCCCGCGCCGTCGTGCGCGACCTCGCCCTGCCCCACCTGGGCCGCCTGCTCGCCCGCCTGAGCCCGGTGTGGCGCAGCGAGGGTGACGAGTACAGCCTGTCCATGCCCCACGAACGGGCCCTGGCCCTGGCCTGGGGCTACGCCGGCCCCGACGGCGGTCTGCCCTGGGCCGCCCATGCCGCGGCCGCCGACGGCATCGCCACCGACGACCTGTGCTGGGGCCTGCTCACGCCCGCCCACTGGCATGCCGGTGCCGACGAGGTGACGATGCTGCCGCCCGAATCGCTGCACCTCGACGAAGCCGCTTCGCGCGAGGCGCTGGAAGCCGTGCGCGAACTCTTCGAGGACGAAGGCTGGCTGCTGGTCTATGGCGCCCCGCTGCGCTGGTACGTCGCCCACGAAAGCCTGGCCGAGCTGCCCACGGCCAGCGTGGACCGCGTGATCGGCCGCAACGTCGACCTGTGGATGCCCGACCACCCCCAGGCCCGCCTGGTGCGGCGGCTGCAGCAGGAGGTGCAGATGCTGCTCTACACCCATCCGCTCAACGAACGCCGCGAGGCCGCCGGACGGCTGTCCATCAACAGCTTCTGGCTGAGCGGCTGCGGGCCGCGCCAGCCGATGCAGCCCGCCCCCAACCTGCAGGTGGACGACCGCCTGCGCGAGCCCCTGATGCGTGAAGACTGGACCGGCTGGGCCGAGGCCTGGCAGGCCCTGGACGCGGGTCCGCTGCGCGAGGCCTGGGAGCGGGTGCAGGCCGGCGAGGACCTGCGCCTGACCCTGTGCGGCGAACGCCATGCCCAGGCCTGGGCCCGCACCCCCCGCGCCTGGTGGCAGGCCCTGCGCAGCCGCTGGTCTGCGCCGGCCCCAGCGGCCGTGCTGGACGCTCTGTGAGGCCGCGCCGATGAAGATCACCACCCGCGACACTCCGCCGCGCACGGCCTGGGCGCTGGAGCAGGCCGGCGTCCACCCCCTGCTGGCCCGCCTTTATGCCGCCCGCGGCATCCGCAGTGCCGACGAGCTGGACGACTCGCTCGCCCGACTGCTGCCGCCGCAGCAGCTGAAAGGCGCTGCCGACGCGGCCATCTGCCTGGCCGATGCGCTGACCGCCGGCCAGCGGATGTGCGTGGTGGCCGACTACGACTGCGACGGCGCCACCGCCTGCGCCGTGGCCCTGCGCGGCCTGAAGCTGCTGGGCGCGCGGCCCGACACCCTCAGCTACGTCGTGCCCGACCGCGCCGTGCACGGCTACGGCCTCACGCCGACCATCGTCGACCTGGCGATGGCCCAGCGTCCCGACGTGCTCATCACCGTGGACAACGGCATCGCCAGCCTGGAGGGCGTGGCCCATGCCCGCGCGCTGGGCCTGCGCGTGGTGGTGACCGACCACCACCTGCCCGCCCTGGTGAACGGCGAGGTCGTGCTGCCCGACGCCGACGTGATCGTGAACCCCAACCAGCCCGGCTGCCCCTTCGAGAGCAAGCACCTCGCTGGCGTGGGCGTGATGTTCTACGTGCTGCTGGCGCTGCGCGCCGAGCTGCGCCGGCGCGGTGCCTTCGAGGGCGCCTCGCAGCCGCGCCTGGACACCCTGCTCGACCTCGTCGCCCTGGGCACCGTGGCCGACGTGGTCAAGCTCGATGCCAACAACCGGCGCCTCGTCGCCCAGGGGCTCAAGCGCATCCGCACCGGGCGCATGCACCCCGGCGTGGCCGCGCTCTTTGCCGCCGCGGGCCGCCGCGCCGAACGTGCCGGCGCCTTCGACTTCGGCTTTGCGCTGGGCCCGCGCATCAACGCCGCCGGCCGTCTGGCCGAGATGACCTTGGGCATCGAATGCCTGCTCACCGACGACCCCGGCCGCGCGGCCGAGCTGGCGCAGCGGCTCGACGGCATCAACCGCGAGCGGCGCAGCGTGGAAGCCGGCATGCGCGAACAGGCCGAGGCCCTGCTGGAGCGCCTGATGCCCGCCGGTGACCCCCCGCCCGCCGTGGCCCTGTACGACGCCGAGTTCCATGAAGGCGTGGTGGGCATCGTCGCCTCGCGGGTCAAGGACCGCGTGCACCGCCCCACCTTCGTCTTCGCCCGCGGCCAGGACGGCCTGCTCAAGGGCTCGGGCCGCTCCATCCCGGGCTTTCACCTGCGCGATGCGCTCGACCTCGTGAGCAAGCGCCACCCCGGCGTGCTGCGCAAGTTCGGCGGCCACGCCATGGCGGCCGGCTGCACCGTGGGCGAGGACGATTTCGTCACCTTCGCCCAGGCCTTCGCCACCGTGGCCAGCGAATGGCTCGACGACAGCCTGCTGGCGCGCACCGTGGCCACCGACGGCCCGCTGGAGCCGCAATGGTTCCGGCCCGACGTGGTGCAGATCCTGGAACAGGAAGTCTGGGGCCAGGCCTTCGAGGCGCCGGTTTTCTGCGACGAGGTGGAAGTGGTGTCGCAGCGCATCGTCGGCGAACGCCATCTCAAGCTCACCGTGCGCCACGCCGGCACCCTGCGCGAAGCCATCTGGTTCGGCCACAGCGACCCCCTGCCCGAACGCGGCCGCCTGGCCTACCGTTTGTCCCTGGACGAATACAACGGGCAGCAGCGGGTGCAGATGGTGGTGGAAGCGCTGGGCTGACCCCCTCGACCAGGGGGACGGGTTGCGACTTGTCACCCCTGTGTTCCACCGCTGGCACTAGGCTGTGACGTTCCGACGCGAAGGAGCTGCCGCCATGCCCGCCCTGCCACCCCCAATCCCCGCCGGTCCCGACGACGCTGAACGACGCCGCCTGCTCATGCGCGCTGGGCGCTACGCCGCCGCCGTCGCCACCCTTTCGGCCTGCGGCGGTGGCAGCGACGCCGGCACCCCCGGCACGCCACCGCCCCCGCCGCCGCCGGGCCCCCCGCCCGTGATCACCCCGGTGGTCACCGGCCTCCAGCAGCCCTGGAGCCTGGCCTTCCTGCCCGATGGCAGTGCCCTCGTCACCGAGAAGGCAGGACAGTTGCGCCGGGTCAGCACCACCGGCGACGTGTCCTCCCCCATCAGCGGCGTGCCGGCCGTCTTCTACATGACGAACAGCCAGGGCGGCCTGCTCGACGTGGTGCTGGATCCGAACTTCGCCAGCAACCGGCGCATCTACCTTTCCTATGCCGAGCCCGACCAGGGTGGCGGCCTCACCGGGGCCGCCACCGCCGTGGCGCGTGCGGTGCTGAGTGCCGACCACACCAGCCTCAGCCAGGTGACGGTCATCTACCGGCAGACCCCGCGCTTCAACGGCGACGGCCACTTCGGCTGCCGCCTCGCCTTCCGCCCTTCCGACGGCACGCTCTTCGTGACGCTGGGCGACCGGCAGACGAACACCGACGCCCCCCAGCGCACCGACAACCACCTTGGCAAGGTGGTGCGCATCGACACCAACGGCGGCAACCCTGGCAACAACTTCAGCGGCCTGATCTGGAGCCGGGGGCACCGCAACCCGCAGGGCGCCGCCATCCACCCCGACACCGGCGAGCTGTGGATCAGCGAGCACGGCCCGCTGGGCGGCGACGAGATCAACCGCGTGGTGCAGGGCGGCAACTACGGCTGGCCGCTGAAAAGCTATGGCTGCAACTATGGGCAAACACCCAGCGAAGCCTGTCGCATCGGTGGCGGCACGCACGCCCCGACCTTCGTCGAGCCGGTCCACTACTGGGTGCCCATCTCGTGTGCGCCCGCCGGCATGTGCTTCTACACCGGCGATCGCTTCCCGGAATGGCGCGGCAACCTCTTCGTGGGCACCATGGCCGACCAGCGCAGCCTGCGCCGGATCACCCTGAACGGCAACGCCTTTGCCGGGGAAGAGCAGCTGTTCCGATCGCTCAACGTGCGCGTGCGCGACATCAAGCAAGGGCCCGACGGCTGGCTCTACCTGCTGGAAGAAAGCAACGGCCGCATCCTGCGCATCCACCGCTGAAGCCCCGACGGGCGCAGGGAACCCGCGCCCGGTGGCAGACTCCGACAGAACAACCTTCCGTCGGAGCTGCCCATGCGATTTCAACGCCTTCTGCTGGCCGCCACGCTCGGCCTGGCCACGGTGCTGGCCCAGGCCCAGGCCCTCAAACCTGTCAGCGTGGCCCGCGGGCTGCAGCATCCCTGGGGCCTGGCCTTCCTGCCCGATGGGCGGATGCTCGTCACCGAACGGCCGGGCCGGCTGCGCATCGTCTCGCCCGACGGTACGCTCAGCGCACCCGTGGCCGGCGTGCCCAAGGTCGATGCGCGTGGCCAGGGCGGTCTGCTCGACGTGGCGCTCGATCCCGAGTTCGCCACCAACCGCCTCGTCTACCTGAGCTACAGCGAGCCCGGCGAGGGTGGCAACAGCACCGCCGTGGCGCGCGGGCAGCTGGAAGGCAATGCACTCACCAATGTGCAGGTGATCTTCAGCCAGCAACCCAAGATCAACAGCGCCGCCCACTTCGGCTCGCGCCTGGTGTTCGCGCGCGACGGGCGCCTCTTCATCACCCTGGGCGACCGCTTCGGCCAGCGTGACGAGGCACAGAACCTCGCCAACCACATCGGCAAGGTGGTGCGCATCGAGCGCGACGGCCGCGTGCCCAGCGACAACCCCTTCGTGGGCCGCAACGACGCCCGCCCCGAGATCTGGAGCTACGGCCACCGCAACGTGCAAGGCGCCGCGCTGCACCCGGCCACCGGCGAACTCTGGACCCACGAACACGGCCCCCAGGGCGGCGACGAGCTCAACCTCACCCAGGCCGGCCGCAACTACGGCTGGCCCGTGGTCACCTCGGGCCGCGAATACGGCACCGGCTTCAAGATCGGCGAAGGCACGAGCAAGAGCGGCATGGAAGACCCGCTGCGCCAATGGCTGCCCCGCTCGGTGGCCCCCAGCGGCATGGTCTTCTACACCGGCGAGCGCTACCCGCAGTGGAAAGGCAACCTCTTCATCGGCACCCTGCGCGAACAGGCCCTGATCCGCCTCGAACTCGACGGCACGCGCGTGGTGCGCGAAGAACGCCTGCTCACCAACCTGCGCGAACGCATCCGCGACGTGCGCCAGGGGCCCGACGGGTGGCTTTACATCCTGACGGACAACAACGATGGGCAGGTGCTGAGGTTGGAGCACTGAGGCGCCGCTGACAAACGGTTCCGCCACAGACGGCCCACGCATCGTGAGCCTGCCCATCCCTGCCGGGCCCCTGCGCTGATCGCCCCCCTTGAAGAAGCTCCACCCACCCCTATAATTCGTCGCTGTTAGCACTCACCAAACATGAGTGCTAATGATCCCGGGGCCGGCGAAGCTGGCACTTCTGCCTGGTGATCATGCCTTTCAAGTTGGCGCTCACTTGCGTCAACGTCCATATAGAAGTTGGTTCTCACTCTTTAGGAGATGTCATGAAACTTCGTCCTCTGCACGATCGCGTGATCGTCAAGCGCCTGGAAAACGAAACCAAGACCGCCTCGGGCATCGTCATCCCCGACAACGCCGCCGAGAAGCCCGACCAGGGCGAGGTCCTGGCCGTGGGCCCGGGCAAGCGCAATGAGAAGGGCGACTTCGTGGCCCTGAACATCAAGGTTGGTGATCGTGTGCTGTTCGGCAAGTACAGCGGCCAGACCGTCAAGGTCGATGGCGACGAGCTGCTGGTCATGCGCGAGGAAGACCTCTTCGCCGTGGTCGAGAAGTAAGTTCTCGCACCCCTGTCTGAACAGATCCCTGTAACGAATCCGGAGAACTCCAAATGGCAGCAAAAGACGTCGTTTTCGGCGGTGAAGCCCGCGCCCGCATGGTTGAAGGCGTGAACATCCTGGCCAATGCGGTCAAAGTGACCCTGGGCCCCAAGGGCCGCAACGTGGTGCTCGAGCGCTCGTTCGGCGCCCCCACCGTGACCAAGGACGGTGTGTCGGTGGCCAAGGAAATCGAGCTGAAGGACAAGCTTCAGAACATGGGCGCCCAGATGGTCAAGGAAGTCGCTTCCAAGACCAGCGACAACGCCGGTGACGGCACCACCACCGCCACCGTGCTGGCCCAGGCCATCGTGCGCGAAGGCATGAAGTACGTGGCCGCCGGCATGAACCCGATGGACCTCAAGCGTGGCATCGACAAGGCCGTCAGCGCTCTGGTCGAGCAGCTGAAGAAGGCGTCGAAGGCCACCACCACCAGCAAGGAAATCGCCCAGGTGGGCGCCATCTCCGCCAACTCTGATGAGTCCATCGGCAAGATCATTGCCGACGCCATGGACAAGGTGGGCAAGGAAGGCGTGATCACCGTGGAAGACGGCAAGAGCCTGGAAAACGAGCTGGATGTCGTGGAAGGCATGCAGTTCGACCGCGGCTACCTGTCGCCCTACTTCATCAACAACCCTGAAAAGCAGGCCGCGATCCTCGAGAACCCGTTCGTGCTGCTGTTCGACAAGAAGATCAGCAACATCCGTGACCTGCTGCCCACGCTGGAGCAGGTGGCCAAGGCGGGCCGCCCGCTGCTGATCGTCGCCGAGGAAGTCGAAGGCGAAGCCCTGGCCACGCTGGTGGTCAACACCATCCGCGGCATCCTGAAGGTCGTGGCCGTCAAGGCCCCCGGCTTCGGCGACCGTCGCAAGGCCATGCTGGAAGACATCGCCATCCTGACCGGCGGCAAGGTGATCTCCGAGGAAGTGGGCCTGACGCTCGAGAAGGTGCAGCTGGCCGACCTCGGCCAGGCCAAGCGTGTGGAAGTGGGCAAGGAAAACACCACCATCATCGATGGTGCCGGTGCCGCTGCCGACATCGAGGCCCGCGTGAAGCAGATCCGCATCCAGATCGAGGAAGCCACCTCCGACTACGACCGTGAGAAGCTGCAAGAGCGCGTGGCCAAGCTGGCCGGCGGTGTGGCCGTGATCAAGGTCGGCGCGGCCACCGAGGTCGAGATGAAGGAGAAGAAGGCCCGCGTGGAAGACGCGCTGCACGCCACCCGCGCTGCGGTGGAAGAAGGCATCGTCGCCGGTGGTGGCGTGGCCCTGCTGCGCGCCCGTCAGGCTGCTGGCGAAATCAAGGGTGACAACCCCGACCAGGACGCCGGCATCAAGCTGGTGCTCAAGGCCGTCGAAGCCCCGCTGCGCGAGATCGTGGCCAACGCCGGTGGCGAGCCCTCCGTCGTGGTGAACGCCGTGCTGGCCGGCAAGGGCAACTACGGCTTCAATGCCGCCAACGACACCTATGGCGACATGATCGAGATGGGCATCCTGGACCCGACCAAGGTGACCCGCACGGCCCTGCAGAACGCCGCTTCCGTGGCCTCGCTGATGCTGACGACCGAAGCCATGGTCGCCGAAGCGCCGAAGGACGAGGCCCCTGCAGCCGGCGGCATGCCCGGCGGCATGGGCGGCATGGGCATGGACATGTAAGTCTTTCCCAGGCTTTCGCCTCGAAAGGGCCGCTTGCGCGGCCCTTTTTCATTGGGAGGACATGTTTCGATGCCCTTTCACCTTGATCTTCCGGGTTGCATGCGGGCACGTTCGGCCCCAACATTGCGCATCGTCCCCGTTCCCCGTCCATGAGCGCTCCGATTCCCGCCTCCCACCTCGAGTCCATCGTCCAGGGCGTGCCCTTGCTGGCCCGTGATGTCGTGAACCGCACCCTGGCCGAGTTGCGCAATCCCAACGCCACGCACGCGCTCGCCCACGACCGAAAGCAGTTCTTCGCGCTGATCGAGGCCTTGCAGCAGCAGCAGTCCGACTGGGTGCAGTCGCTGCAAACCCTCATCGACCGGGGTGTACGGGAGGCCCTGTCCGATCGGCCCGCGGTGCCGCAGGCGCGCAAGCCGATGGCCCTGAGCCTGGACGAGCTGTCGCTGGTGGACGAGGGGCAGGCCGAAGAAGACATCGAGATCTCGCGCGTGATGGCGCAGATCGACCAGCAGGCCGAGTGGGAACTGCGCGAGGTGCAGGCCTTCATGGCCGCCGCCCGGGGCCAGAACGAGATCCGCCGCGAGGCCAACCCGCTGCGCCCGGAGGTGTTTGCGCGCGCGCTCAGCCAGGCCACGCGCAACCTGCGGGTGGCGGCCGAGGCACGCATGCTGCTGCTGCGCCTGGCCGGCGCCCAGCTCGCCAGCTTGCTGAAGGTCGAGTACGCGCAGATCTGCCGCCGCCTGGAAGGCCTGGGCGTGCAGCCCCTGGCCTTCCGCGCCGTGCCCACCGCCAAGGCCCCGGCCGTGGCCAGCGGCGCCTTCGAGCTGACCGATTCGGGCACGCTGGGCCGGCTGCTGGAGCGCGTGAGCCGCAGCCACCCCACGCCGCTGGACAGTGCGGGGGCTGAGGCCGAGACCCTCGTCAACCGCCTGTTCGACCAGATCCTGGCCGACCCGAAGCTGGTCGAGAACGTGCGCTCACTGCTGGCCCGGCTCAAGCCCGCGGTGCTGGGCCTGGCCCAGCGCGACCCGGCGCTGGTGCGTCAGGCCGACCATCCGGCGTGGCAGCTGCTCAACCGCCTGTCGGCCCATTGCGCCGGCTACGACGACCCCCACGACGAGCGCCTGACCGAGTTCCTGAAGTTTGCCCGCGCCGTGATCGACCGCATCGTGGCCCTGCCCAAGCCGGAATCGCACCACTTCCTCAAGGGCCAGGACGACATCAACCACTTCATCGACGAGCGCAGCCGCGAGGCGCTCGAGCGCTCGCGTGCCGCGCTCGACAAGCTGCAGCGCATCGAGCGTGCCGACCAGTTGCGCGGTGTGCTGCGCCAGCAGGTGCGCCAGATGCAGGGGGCCCAGCTCAGCCAGTCGCTGCGCGACTTCCTCTTCGGGCCCTGGGTGGACGTGATGGTCGAGGCCATGGCCCGGCATGGCGAACACTCCCACGAGGCCACCGAGCTGATGCACACGGTGGACGAGCTGCTGTGGAGCATGCAGCCGCACACCGCCCCGGCCGACCGCAGCCGCCTGCGTGCGCTGCTGCCCGAGCTGGCGGCGAGCCTGAACCGCGGCATGGACCTGATCGGCTGGCCGCAGGCCCAGCGCGAGGCCTTGCTGGCTGAGCTGTCCGCCCACCACGCCTCGGTGCTGCGGGGCGAGGCCCCGGCGGCGGCGGCGGCAACTGCCTCCGTCGAGGCGCTGACCCCGGAACAGATCGTGCAGCAGATGCTGGACGAGCCGGACTTGGGGCCACGCACCCTGGGCCCCGACGAGCCGGTGGACCGCGGCACCCTGCCCACGGTGCCGGTGGGCCTGATGTCGCAAACCGACACGCAGGCCGGCCGGCTCGCCCGCGAGGCCTGGATGGCCAAGCTCACGCCAGGGTCCTGGTATCACATGTTCGTGCAGGGCCAGTGGGTCACCGCCCAGCTCATGTGGAGCAGCGACAACGGCCAGTTCTTCATGTTTGCCAGCCAGCATGCCGGTCACTCGCATTCGCTCACGCGCCGCGCCGTGGAACGCCTGCTGGCCGAGGGCCTGATCACGGTGCTGGAAGACCGCTCGCTGATGCAGCGCGCGGTGGACAGCCTGATACAGGATCTGGACAGTCCGATCCGCTGATCAGCGCGCTGCGGGCACGAAGCCGGCGATGGCCTCGGCCACGAGGCCGGGCTGCTCGTGCACGATCCAATGGGTGGCGCCGGGCACACGCAGCAGCTCCAGATGCGGCACCCAATGGTCGAGCCCGTCCAGCAGCGACGGCGGCAAGGCCACATCACCCTCGCCCCAGATCACCAGCGTGGGCCGCTCCACACGCACCTGGGCGTCGTCGAACCGCAGGCCATGGATCGCGTCCTCGGCCGTGAGCGCCGGGCGCAGCGGCGAGGCGCGGTAGTAGTTCAGCGGTCCGTTCAGGCCATGACGCCAGGCGGTGCGGTACTGGTCCTTCACGGCCTCGGTGAGCCAACCGTGCCCATCGGGCCCGGCCCCCATGCTCAGGAAGAAGGGCCACAGGCGGGCGAAGTCGTCCTCGGCCAGCAGGGTTTGCGCATCGGGCCGGCACAGGAAGTTCATGTAGGCGCTGGCTCTTTGCTGCACCGGATTGTGCTGCAGCTCGCGCAGGAAGGTGCCCGGGTGCGGAGAGTTCACGATCACCAGCCGCTCGATCAGCGCCGGCTGCTGCACCGCCAGGTTCCAGGCGACAGCACCGCCCCAGTCGTGGGCCACCAGGGCCGCGATGGGAGCACCCAGGTGCTCGATCAGCGCGGCCACGTCGCGCACCAGGTGCTTGGCCCGGTAGGCCTCCACCTCGGCCGGTGAGGAAGACCCCGGGTAGCCTCGCAGATTGGGCGCCACGCAGCGGTAGCGCCCGCCCAGCAAGCCGCCCACCTCGTCCCAAACGAATGCGGCCTCGGGAAAGCCATGCAGGAACAGCAGCACCGGCGCATCGCGCGGCCCCTGGGCCCGGCAGGCCAGGCGGATGCCATGCGGCAGATCGACGTCGAAGGTCTCCAGGCTCATGCACCACACTCCCAAGGCAGGATGCCTGGGAGTATCGACCCGGCCCGGGGGCGGCGGCGTCGCATTTGCGACCCGCTGACCTCGGGGTTTACGCCAGGGGCCTGGCGTGCACCCAGCCGTGCAGGGTGGTGGCCAGGTCGTCCAGGCCGGTGCGGCGCAGGCCCGAGAACAGCAGCAGGCCGACGTCGGCCTCGTCGGTGACGTAGTCGCCCAGCGCCTCCTGAGCAGCGCGCAGCGCCTCGGCGCCTTCCTTGCGGTTGAGCTTGTCGGCCTTGGTGAGCACCACCAGCAGCTTCACGCTGCCATTGCCCACGCGCGGGGCGACGAACTGCAGCAGCTGGTGGTCGAGCTCGGTCAGACCCTGGCGGGGGTCCACCAGCAGCACCACGCCGGCCAGGTTGCGGCGCAGGGCGAGGTAGTCGGCCATCACCGCCTGCCAGCGCAGCTTGGCACTGCGCTCCACCGCGGCATAGCCATAGCCGGGCAGGTCGGCCAGCAGCGCATCGGCGGCCTCGCGCGGGCCCAGCTCGAAGAGGTTGATGTGCTGGGTGCGCCCCGGCGTCTTGGAGGCAAAGGCGAGCTGGCGTTGCTGCGCCAGGGTGTTGATGGCGGTGGACTTGCCCGCGTTGGAGCGGCCCACGAAGGCGATTTCCGGCAGTTCGCTGACCGGCAGGTGGTGGAGTTCGCTGGCCGTGGTCAGGAAGCGGGCGGTGTGCGTCCAGGCGAGCGCGGCACGGGCGGCCGGTTCGGTCTGGGCGATGGGCGCACGGGCGCCGGAGGGGGGGGATTGGCTGGGCATGGAGCGGGCATTGTAAAATCCGCGGGTTTTGCCTTTGGCCTACACACCCTCCCACGATATGAAATCGATCGCTCCTCTGCTGTTTGCCGCATTCGCCTGGGCCGCCCCGACGCTGGCTTCTGCCCAGGCCCCCGCCAAACCCGACCTGGCCAAAGGCCAGGCGATCGCCAACCAGGTCTGTGTGGCCTGCCACACCGTGGACGGGAGCCGGGGCACGCCAGCCAACCCCATCATCGCGGGTCAGCACCCGGAGTACCTCGTCAAGCAGTTGCAGGAGTTCAAGTCGGGCAAGCGCCAGAACGCCGTCATGGCCGGCTTTGCCGCCACGCTGAGCGATGAGGACATGCGCAATGTCGCTGCCTTCTATGCGGGGCGCGAGGCCCGCCCGGGTGCGGCCACCAACAAGGACACCATCCGCCTGGGCGAGCGCATCTACCGTGGCGGCATTGCCGAGAAGTCCGTGCCTGCCTGCGCCGGCTGTCACGGCCCCGCCGGCTCGGGCATCCCTTCGCAGTACCCGCGCCTGAGCGGCCAGCACTTCGACTACACCGAAGCGCAGATGATCGCCTTCCGCAGCGGCGCCCGGGTGAACCTGCAGATGAACCCCATCGCCGCCCGCATGAGCGATGTGGAAATCAAGGCCGTGTCAGACTACATTGCCGGTTTGCGCTGACCCAGCCAGCCAGCGCCCGAAGTAGAGCCATAACGACAGGCGGGCCCCCGGGAGGGATGCCCGCCTTTTTTGTCCCCACGAGTGCCACCGATGTCAGCCTCTCCTGAGCTTGCGCCCGCCTCCCGAGCCTCACGCGCCTGGCGCGAGGCGCTGGAGATGCTGGCCTCGATGCGGTTTGCGATCGCGCTGCTCACGGTGATCTGCATCGCCTCGGTGATCGGCACCGTGGTGCAGCAACACCAGCCTTACACCAACTACGCCAACCAGTTCGGGCCCTTCTGGGCCGAGCTCTTCGGCACGCTGGGCCTGTACTCGGTCTACAGCGCCGGGTGGTTCCTGCTGATCCTGGCCTTTCTGGTGATCTCCACCTCGCTGTGCATCGCCCGCAACACGCCCAAGATCGCGCAGGACCTGAGAACCTACAAGGAACACGTGCGCGAGCAGGCCCTGCAGGCCTTCCATCACAAGGGCCAGGGCGTGGTGGCCGAGCCGCGCGAGGCCGTGCTTGAGCGGGTCACCGCCTTGCTCCAGCGCAACGGCTGGAAGGCGCGTGCGCAGGTCCGGCGCGACGGCGAGGCCGTGCGTGGCGTGATGATCGCCGCCAAGAAAGGCCAGGCGAACAAGCTCGGCTACCTCGCAGCCCATTCGGCCATCGTGCTGGTGTGCGTGGGCGGGCTGCTCGACGGCGACCTGATGGTGCGCGCGCAGATGTGGCTGGGGGGCAAGAGCGCCTACACCGGCGGCGGCCTGGTGAGCGAGGTGCCGCAGCAGCACTGGCTGGGCACCGACACGGCGGCCTTCCGGGGCAACCTGCTGGTGCCCGAGGGCTCCCGCTCGGGCGTGGTGATCCTCAACCAGCGCGACGGCGTGGTGCTGCAGCCCCTGCCCTTCGACCTGGAGCTCAAGCGCTTCATCGTCGACTATTACGACACCGGCATGCCCAAGCTCTTTGCGAGTGAGGTGGTGGTGCACGACCGTCAGACGGGCCAGACACGCGAGGCCCGCATCGAGGTCAACAAGCCGCTCTACCACGCCGGGATGGCGATCTACCAGTCGAGCTTCGATGACGGCGGATCGCGCGTGACCCTGCAGGCCTACCCGATGGGCCGTGCCGGCAAGCGCTTCCAGGTGACGGGGACGGTCGGCAGCAGCACCGAACTGCACGACGCAGGCGGGCAGACGCTGACGCTGGAGTTCACCGGGCTGCGTGTGATCAACGTCGAGAACCTGGGGCAGACACCCAACAGCGCCACCGACGTGCGCAAGGTCAACCTCGTCGCCGGGCTGCAGCAGCACCTGGGCTCGGGCGCGCCGACCAGCGACAAGGGCCTGCGCAACGTGGGCCCCTCGGTCACCTACAAGCTGCGCGACGCCTCGGGCCAGGCCCGTGAATACCACAACTACATGCTGCCGGTGGACCTGGACGGCCGCCGCGTCTTCCTGGCCGGCGTGCGCGATACCCCGGCCGAGAGCTTCCGCTACCTGCGCATCCCGGCCGACGAGGCCGACAGCCTGAACGGCTGGATGCGGCTGCGCGATGCCCTGCACGACCCGGCCGCCCGCGACCGTGCCGTCCAGCGCTACGTGAGCCAGGCCGTGGACCCGGCCCGACCCGACCTGGCCGACCAGTTGCGCGTGTCGGCGTTGCGCGGCCTCGCCTTGTTCGCCGGCGAGGAGGCGGTGCGCGCGGGCGACCAGCCGGTCGGCGGCCTGCAGGCCATCGCCGACTTCATGGAAGCCAATGTGCCCGAAGCCGACCGGGCACGCACCTCCGAAGTGCTGATCCGCATCCTCAATGGCGTGCTCTTCGAGCTGCTGCAGGACAGCCGGGCCCAGGCAGGCCTGCCGCCACTGCCGCAGGACGAGAACACACGCGCCTTCATGACCCAGGCGGTGCTGTCGCTCTCCGACGAGGCCTACTACCCCGCACCGCTGCTGCTGGAACTCACCGACTTCGAGCAGGTGCAGGCCAGCGTCTTCCAGGTGGCCCGGGCCCCGGGCAAATACGTGGTGTACCTGGGCTGCGTTCTGCTCATCATCGGTGTGTTCGCCATGCTCTACGTCAGGGAACGCCGGCTGTGGATCTGGCTCGAAGACGCACCGGACGCGAGCGGCCACACCCGTGTGACCACCGCTTTGTCGTCCACCCGTCACACCCTGGACACCGATCGAGAATTCGACAACCTCAAGCAGGCCCTGCTGCAGGCTGCCGCCCCGGAGGCCCGATGAACACCACCACCCTCTCCCTCAACGCCCCGGGCTACTTCGCCCGGCGCACCTGGTTCGACTGGCTGTTTGCCGCGCTGCTGGCCGCCGGCGGTGCCTACGCCTTCCAGCGCTACAACGCCTCGATGGACGGCTATGAGAAGGCCATTCTCGTGGGTGCCGTGCCCACCGCGATCTGGCTGGGCTGGTTCTGGCGGCCGCTGCGCGTGCTGGCCCTGGTGGTGGGGGCCGCCTCGCTGCTGGCCATCTCGCTGTATGCGCGGGTGCAGGACGGCTTCGGGGCCGATCTCTCGCAGGCCGACAACGTCTTCCTGCTGAAGTACTTCCTCTCCAGCCAGAGCGCCATCCTGTGGATGAGCCTGCTGTTCTTCATGAGCACGGTCTTCTACTGGATCGGCTTCTTCGCCAGGACCGACACCGCCACGGCCGAGCGGCTGGGCTCGCGGCTGGCCTGGGCGGCCATCGCAATGGGCCTGATCGGCTCGATGGTGCGCTGGTTCGAAAGCCACCAGATCGGCCCGGACATCGGCCACATCCCGGTGAGCAACCTCTACGAGGTCTTCGTGCTGTTCTGCTGGCTCACGGCGCTGTACTGGCTCTATTACGAGGACCAGTACAAGCACCGCGAGCACGTGCGCAGCCTGGGGGCCTTCACGATGCTCATCGTCAGCGCCGCCGTCGGTTTCCTGCTGTGGTACACGGTCGAGCGTGGCGCGCACGAGATCCAGCCCCTGGTGCCGGCCCTGCAAAGCTGGTGGATGAAGGTGCATGTGCCGGCCAACTTCATCGGCTACGGCACCTTTGCCATCGCGGCCATGGTGGCCTTCGCCTACCTCATCAAGCAGCAGGCCAGCGAGACGCGCTGGTACAAGCTCGCCCCGCTGTGGCTGCTGGGCGTGGTGCTGTGCTTCGAGCCGCTGGTGTTCCGCCAGACGTCCGACGGTGGCCTGAGCAGCTACTGGGCGGTGTACTTCGGCGTCTCGGCGCTCATCGTGGGCGGCATCCTGGCGCTGCGCCGCCGCATCGCGGCAAAGCTGCCCAGCTACGAGGTGCTCGACGACGTGATGTACAAGTCCATCGCGGTGGGCTTCGCCTTCTTCACCATCGCCACCATCCTGGGCGCGCTGTGGGCGGCCGAGGCCTGGGGCGGCTACTGGAGCTGGGACCCGAAGGAGACCTGGGCCCTGATCGTGTGGCTGAACTACGCGGCCTGGCTGCACATGCGCCTGATGAAAGGCCTGCGCGGCACGGTGTCGGCCTGGTGGGCGCTGGTGGGCCTGGCCATCACGACCTTCGCCTTCCTGGGCGTGAACATGTTCCTCTCGGGCCTGCACTCCTACGGCGAACTCTGACCCCGGGAGAGCACCGCCAGCGTATAGTCGGCAGCCTGTCCACCCTGGCGGCTGCCGACCATGCCTTTTGTCGCTCGCAATGTTCATGGTGTGGTCGTGAGCCTGCACCGCGAACCCACACCCGACACCCAGGAATTCCTGCCCGATGACCACGACGAGGTCCGCAGTTTCCTGGGCCAGCCGGCCAGCGCCGCCCCTGCGCGTCAGGAGGCCTTCCAGGCGCTGGATGCAGACTTCGTGCGGGTGCTGGAAGACGTGATCGACCTGCTGATCGCCAACAACGTCATCCGCATCACCGACCTGCCGGCCGAGGCCCAGCGCAAGCTGTTTTCGCGCAAGCGCTTTCGCGACAGCCAGGCCCGCAACGCCCTCACCCTCTTCGACCCGGCCGCCCTGGAAGTGGTCACGCACCACGACCCCCTGCAGGCCGACAACCCGACCACCGCCGGGCTGGACGTCATCGACACCGGCTACCACGACGACCTGGGCCGCTGAGCACAAGCCCCCACGCCGGCAGGGAACCCGGCTTGGTGTCACCCTTTCCAACGGTGAACCACCTGGAAGGCCCATCATGCATGTCCTGGACAAATCCCGAGGCTACGAACACCCTTTGGCCTCTGAGATCACCCCGCGCGAGGTGTATGCCGCCCGGCGGGACTGGCTGCGCTGGATGGCCACCGGCGCAGCCGGTGCGGCGCTGGCCGCCTGGGCCGGTCGCGAGGCCTGGGCCCAGACGGCCGGGCCGGGCAAGCTGCCGGCGCTGCCCGGCACCCCCAGCAAGGTGCCGGGCGCCCTGACGATGGAAAAGCTGACGGCCTACCAGGACGTCACCACCTACAACAACTTCTACGAGTTCGGCACCGACAAGGCCGACCCGGCCCGCCGCGCCGGCAGCCTGAAGACCCGGCCCTGGACGGTGGTGGTGGAAGGCGAGGTGCGCAAGCCCGGCACCTACGACATCGAGACCCTCCTCAAGCTCGCGTCCATGGAAGAGCGCATCTACCGCCTGCGCTGCGTCGAGGGCTGGTCCATGGTCATTCCCTGGGTGGGCTATTCGCTGAACGAGCTGATCCGGCGTGTCGAGCCCACGGGCAATGCGAAGTACGTTGAGTTCCACACCCTGGCTGACAAGGCCCAGATGCCCGGGCTCAACTCGCGCGTGCTGCTGTGGCCCTATGTGGAAGGCCTGCGCCTGGACGAGGCGATGCACCCGCTCACGCTGCTGGCCTTCGGTCTGTACGGCGAGGTGCTGCCCAACCAGAATGGCGCGCCGCTGCGCCTGGTGGTGCCCTGGAAGTACGGCTTCAAGAGCGGCAAGTCCATCGTGAAGATCCGCTTCACCGACAAGCAGCCCAACACCGCCTGGAACGTCTCGGCGCCGCACGAGTACGGCTTCTACTCCAACGTGAACCCGACCGTGGACCACCCGCGCTGGAGCCAGGCCACCGAGCGGCGCATCGGCGAGGACGGCCTCTTCACGCGCAAGCGCCCCACGCTGATGTTCAACGGCTACGAAGCCCAGGTGGGCCAGCTCTATGCCGGCATGGACCTGAAGAAGTTCTATTGAACGCCGGGGGAACGGCGTGAACGCCCAGCGCGCCCTGCTGCACCCGGCGGCCAAGCCGCTGCTGTTCGTGCTGTGCCTGCTGCCCTTCGCCCAATTGCTGGGGGGCGCGGTGGCCGGCACCCTGGGCGCCAACCCGGCCGAGGCCCTGATCCGCAGCACCGGCGACTGGACGCTGCGCCTGCTGTGCCTCACGCTGGCCGTCACGCCGGTGCGCCATGCCACCGGCTGGCACGGCCTGGCGCGCTTTCGGCGCCTGCTGGGCCTCTTCACCTTCTTCTACGGCGTGCTGCACCTGCTGTGCTACGCCTGGTTCGACATGGGCTTCTACCTGGACGACATCGCACGCGACATCGCCAAGCGGCCCTTCATCCTGGTGGGCTTCGCGGCGCTGGTGCTGATGCTCCCGCTGGCGGCCACCTCCTTCAACCGGGCCATCAAGGCTTTGGGCGCTGCGCGCTGGCAGGCCCTGCACCGCGCCGTGTACGCGGTGGCCGGCCTGGCCTTGCTGCACTTCTTCTGGATGCGCTCGGGCAAGAACGACTACGCCGAAGTGGCCGTGTATGCACTGATCGTCGGCATGCTGCTGGGTGCCCGCGCGTGGCGCGCCTGGCGCCGCCGGACCGCGGCCGCGCAGCCGGCTTGATCCAGCGCCAAGAGGTGGGCCCCCGCCTTGCCTACACTGTCGCCTTTGCCTGCCGCAGAGGCCCGCGTGTCCGCCCCCGACCCCATCGAACGCCATTCCTTCTTTGATGATGCCCAGGCCCTGGTGACGGGCACGCTCTTCATCTCGCTGGGGGTGGTGATGTTCAACCACACGGGCCTGCTCACCGGCGGCACGGCCGGACTGGCTTTCCTGCTGCACTACGCCAGCGGCATCAGCTTCGGCAAGATCTTCTTCCTCATCAACCTGCCCTTCTACTGGATCGCGCTGCGCAAGCTGGGCCGCGCCTTCACGCTCAAGACCTTCATCGCGGTGGCCCTGCTGTCACTCTTCGCCGAATTCCACCCGCTGGTGCTGGGCTTCACCGGCCTGCACCCGGCCTATGCCGCCGTGATGGGCGGGCTGCTGATGGGCGCGGGCTTCCTGATGCTCTTTCGCCACCGCGCCAGCCTGGGCGGGGTGGGCATCCTCGCGCTGTACCTGCAGGAATCGCGCGGCTGGCGCGCCGGCAAGGTGCAGATGGCCATCGACTGCTGCATCGTGGCCGTGGCCTTCCTCACCGTGGAGCCGATGCGGGTGGTCTGGTCGCTGCTGGGCGCCGTGGCGCTCAACCTCATCCTGGCCGTGAACCACAAGCCGGGGCGCTACGTGGCGCAGTGAGGCTCAGGCCCAGGCCTTCCATTCCTGGACGGCGAGTTCCACCGTCTCCTGCGCATGCCCCAGCCAGATGTGCCCGTCCTGGACGGTGCATTGCAGGCGCAGGGTGCGCTCCACCAGGGCGGCCAGGGCCTCGACGTGTTCGGCTTCGAGGTGCAGCACGCGCAGCTTGGGCAGGCGCTCGAGCGCGTTGCGGTTCTGGGCCCACCACACATTCGCCACGCGACCGAAGGTGAGCACCACCACCTGCTGGGCGCGGTGACAGGCCTTGCGGATGAGCTTCTCGTCGGGTTGGCCCACGTCCACCCACAGCAGCACCTCGCCGGTGAGGTCGCGCCGCCACAGGTCGGGCTCGTCGTTGGTGCTCAGGCCGTTGCCGAAGCTCAGGTCGTCGGCGGCGAACAGCGCGAAGGCCAGCACGCGGGCCATCATGCGTTCGTCGGTTTCCGAGGGGTGGCGGGCGATCGTCAGCGCATGGTCGGCGTAGTAACCGCGGTCCATGTCGGCGATCTGCAGGTCGATCTTGAAGATGGTGGATTTGAGAGCCATGGTCGCAAGTCTGGCATATCGCCGCATGGGCTCGCCCTGGCGCCCAAGCCGCGTTAGGATGGGAGCGACCCTCCCTGCTGACGAAAGGATCTCCTTGCCCACCCCGAACTACGCCTACGAAAAGCGCCAGCGCGAGCTGGCCAAGAAGCGCAAGAAGGAAGAGAAGCTCAAGCGCAAGACCGAGCAGCGGCCTGAAAGCAGCCCCACCCCGGACACCGACGCTTCCCAGCCACCGCAGGGTGAGGCCCCTGCACCGGCTCAGGACTGAGCCGCCTCTATTCCTGGCCGCTTTGCTGCAGGGCCCACATGCGGGCATAGGCCCCGCCCTGGGCCAGCAATTGCGCGTGCGTGCCGCGCTCGACGATGCGCCCGGCCTCCATCACGAGGATCTCGTGGGCGTCGACCACCGTGGACAGCCGGTGCGCGATCACCAGGGCCGTCTTGTTGCGTGCGGCCGATTGCAGTTCGGCCTGGATGGCACGCTCGTTGGCCGAATCCAGCGCCGAGGTGGCTTCGTCGAAGATCAGGATGGGCGGGTTCTTCAGCAGGGTGCGCGCGATCGCCACACGCTGCTTTTCACCGCCCGAAAGTTTCAGACCGCGCTCGCCCACCATGGTGTCATAGCCCTTGGGGGTGGCGCTGATGAAATCGTGAATGTGCGCCGCCTGGGCGGCCGCCACCACTTCCTCGCGCGAGGCGCCGGGGCGGCCGTAGGCGATGTTGTACTCGATGGTGTCGTTGAACAGCACCGTGTCCTGCGGCACGATGCCGATGGCGCGGCGCAGGCTGGCCTGGCTCACCTGCCGGATGTCCTGGCCGTCGATGGTGATGCGCCCGGCGTCCACGTCGTAGAAGCGGAACAGCAGCCGCGCAAGCGTGGATTTGCCCGCCCCCGAGGGCCCCACCACCGCCACCTTCCTGCCGGCCGGAATCTCGAAGCTCAGACCACGCAGGATGGGCCGGGCAGCTTCATAGCCGAAGTCCACTGATTCGAAGCGCACCACCCCTTCGCGCACCTGCAGATCGGGCGCGCCGGGCACATCGTCCACTTCGCGCTCGCGGTCCATCAGCCGGAACATCTTGTCCAGGTCGGTGAGCGACTGCTTGATCTCCCGGTAGAGCACGCCCAGGAAGCCCAGCGGAATGTAGAGCTGGATCATGAAGGCATTGACCATGACCAGGTCCCCCAGCGTCATGGTGCCGGCCACCACGCCCTCGGTGGCCCGCCACAGCATGGCGATGAGGGCCACCGAGATCACGAGCTGCTGGCCGGTGTTGAGCAGCGACAGCGTGGACTGCGACTTCAGCGCGGCCCGGCGCAGCCGTTCCAGGCTTTCGTCGTAGCGCCGGGCTTCGTAGTCTTCATTGCTGAAGTACTTGACCGTCTCGTAGTTCAGCAGCGAGTCGATGGCCCGGGTGTGGGCCTTGGAGTCCATCTCGTTCATGATGCGGCGGAACTTGGTGCGCCACTCCGTCACCAGCACCGTGAAGGCCACGTAGACCACCAGCGCGCCGAGCGTGATCCAGGCGAAGGCGGCATCGAACTTCACGCCCAGCAGCGTGAGCACCATGGCCACTTCGATGATCGTGGGGAAGATGCTGTAGAGCGAATAGGAGATGAGCGAATGCACGCCGCGCGTGCCGCGCTCGATGTCGCGCGTCATGCCGCCGGTCTGGCGTTCCAGGTGGAAGCGCAGGCTCAGCGCATGCAGATGGCGAAAGACCTGCAGCGAGATGCTGCGCGCCGCTCCTTCCGTGGCCTTGGCGAAGATCAGCTCGCGCAGCTCGGTGAACAGCGAGGTGCACAGCCGCAGGCCCCCATAGGCCAGCAGCAGGCCCACCGGCACCACCAGCACGGCACGTGGGTCGGTGGGCGAGATCGACAGGCTGTCCACCAGCTCCTTGAGCAGCAGGGGCACGCCCACGTTGGCCACCTTGGCGCCCACCAGGAAGGCCAGCGCAAAGATCACGCGCCAGCGGTAGCGCCACAGATAGGGCAGCAAACGCCCCAGCGTGGCCCAGTCGGACCGCGGCTGGCCGGCGGTGTCGGGGGTGCCCTCCTCGGGCAGGCTCATCGCAGCGCGGCGCATCGTGGAACAATCCTGTGTTGTTGATTCTGACGAAAGACCCCAGCACCATGACTGCCGACACCCGCCCGCAGGACCTGGCTTCCCCCGCCCAGACCGTGAGTGTGCCCAAGGATGGGGAACTCGTGCTGCGCGTGATGCCCATGCCCGCCGATGCCAATGGCAATGGCGACATCTTCGGTGGCTGGATCATGGCCCAGGTCGACCTGGCGGGCTCGGTGCAGTCGGCGCGCATCGCGCGCGGTCGCATCGCCACCGTGGCGGTGAACCAGTTCATCTTCAAGCAACCGGTGTCGGTGGGTGACATCCTGTCGTTCTATTCCCGCGTCGAGCGCGTGGGACGCACCTCGGTGACGGTGCACGTGGAGGTGTTCGCCGAGCGCAACCCCGCCAACCCCTATGTGGTGAAGGTGACCGAGGCCAACCTCACCTACGTGGCCATCGACGACGAAGGCAAGTCGCGCCAGATCCCCCAGTAAGCACAACGCCCGCACGGGGCGGGCGCTGCAGTGGGCGGCGACAGGGTCAGTCGAACTTCGTGAAGTCGGGCTTGCGCTTCTCGAAGAAAGCCTGGAAGGCCTCGCGGGCCTCGGGGCTGCGCAGGCGCTGGCCGAAGAGCTCACCTTCCACCGCGATGGTCTCCTGCACCAGCTTGGCATTGGCGCGGCGCAGCAGCTTCTTGCTCTCACGCACGGCGGCCGGTGCCAGGTGATTGAATCGCTCGGCAACGCGGCGCGCATGGTTGACCACCTCGCCTGCCGGCAGGATGGCGTTGATGAGGCGCATGTCCTGGGCTTCCTCGGCGCCGAAGGGGTCGCCCAGCAGCAGCTTCTCAGCCGCCTTCACATGGCCGGCGTACAGCGGCACCAGCAGGCTGGAGGCGAACTCCGGCACGAGGCCCAGGCTGGCGAAGGGCATGGCGAAGCGGGCATCGTCTGCGGCGTAGACGAGATCACAGTGCAGCAGCATCGTGGTGCCGATGCCGATGGCCGCCCCCGTCACGGCCACCACCACCGGCTTGTCGCAGGCCAGCAGCTTCTGCATGAACTGGAACACCGGCGAGTCCAGCCCCTGGGGGGGGCGCTGCATGAAGTCCTCCAGGTCGTTGCCCGAGGTGAAGATACCCGGCTGGCCTTGGATCAGCACGGCGCGCACGCTCTTGTCGTCCTGCGCCGCAGCCAGGGCATCGGCCATGGCCTGGTACATCGCGGTCGTCAGCGCGTTCTTCTTATCGGGCCGGGCGATCTCGATGCTGGCCACGCCGTTGAGGACGGCGGTCTTGATGGTCATGCGGTCTCCTTGGTGTAGGGGGTGAAGCTCTCGACGAGGTGTTTGACGCGACGCCACAGCGTGGGCTCGAACTGGTCGCGGAAGAAACCGAAATGCCCGATGCGCCGCGCCTGCACGTCCTGCGGGGCGATGCGCTCGATGCGCCGCGGTGCGTTGGCATAGCAGTCGATCAGCACGCGCGTGCCACGTTCGGTCATCAGCTCGTCGTCGGTGATGGACAGGGCCACCACTGGAAAACGTGCCTGCTCGAAGGCCTCGCGCACCGGGGTGCCTTCGGCGCCCACATGGTAACGCGGGTGCAGGCACCAGCGCCGCCACTGAAGCATCACGCCGCGCGGCAGGTCGCCCACCTTGCGCAGGCGCTTGCCGGGGAAGTAGCCAAAGAGACGTGTGGCCACGGGCACCAGCACGTACCAGAAGTAGAGGATCATGCGACGCAGCGGCGGTGCATTGTCGCGCCAGTAGCCGCTGCCGGCCGCCACCGACACGAGGCCGGCGATGCGGTCGCGGTTGCGCAGCAGGCCGGGCAGCTGCGCCCCGAGGCTGTGACCCACCACGTAAAGCGGCAGGTCGGGTGTCGCCTCGACGATGGCGTCGATCACCGCGTCGAAGTCACGGGCCCAGTCGAAGAGATCGGCCTCAAACCCTCGCAGCGAGCGCAGGCCCGGCGGGCGGGATTCGCCCATGCCGCGGTAGTCGAAGCTGACGGCGAGAAAGCCCTGCTCGGCCAGCCAGCGCGCGAAGGCTTCGTAGTAGCCCTGTTGCACGCCCATGGCTGGCGCAATCAGCACGACGGCTTGCGGGCTGCAGACCTGGGCATCGGGCCGGTAGTAGCGCACGCCCAGGCTCACGCCTTCGGGGGTGGTGTGGGTTTGCCGCTCCATGCCGGTCTCCTTGTCGACGATGGAAGGGAAGCAGGCCGCATGCAGCGGCCTGCGGTCGCGTTCAGACGCGTTCGAAGATGCCCGCAGCCCCCTGGCCGGTGCCCACGCACATCGTGACCATGCCGTACTTCAGGTTGTGGCGGCGCAGCGCGTGCACGACCGTGGCCGAGCGGATCGCGCCGGTGGCGCCCAGCGGGTGGCCCAGGGCGATGGCGCCACCCATGGGGTTGACCTTGCTGCGGTCGAGGTCCAGCGTGTTGAGCACAGCCAGCGACTGGGCGGCGAAGGCCTCGTTGAGCTCGATCCAGTCGAGCTGCTCCTTGGTCAGCCCGGCGTACTTCAACGCCGCAGGGATGGCCTCGATGGGGCCGATGCCCATGATCTCGGGCGGCACGCCCTTGATCGCGAAGCTGACGAAGCGGGCCAGGGGCTTGAGGTCGTAGCGCTTGATCGCAGCTTCGCTGGCCAGGATCAGGCAACCGGCACCATCCGAGGTCTGCGAGCTGTTGCCGGCGGTGACGCTGCCCTTGGCTGCGAACACGGGCTTCAGACGCGCCAGACCTTCCGGCGAGGTATCGGCCCGCGGGCCTTCGTCCACATCCACGGTGCGGGTCTTGACGCTGATGCTGCCGTCGGCCAGGTTGGGGAAGCGCTCGACCACCTCCACCGGGGTGATCTCGTCCTTGAACTCGCCGGCCTGGATGGCCTTGAGCGCCTTGAGGTGCGAATGCAGCGCGAACTCGTCCTGCGCCTCGCGCGAGACCTTCCACTGCTGCGCCACCTTCTCGGCCGTCAGGCCCATGCCGTAGGCGATGCCCAGGTTCTCGTCGCGCGCGAACACCTCGGGGCTGAAGGAAGGCTTGTTGCCGCCCATGGGCACCATGCTCATCGACTCGACGCCGCCGGCGATCATCACGTCGGCTTCGCCCACGCGGATGCGGTCGGCGGCCATCTGCACCGCCGTGAGGCCGGCCGCGCAGAAGCGGTTGACGGTGACGCCGCCCACGGTATTGGGCAGGCCGGCCAGCAGCGCAGCCACGCGGCCCACGTTCATGCCCTGCTCGGCCTCGGGCATCGCGCAGCCGACGATGGCGTCCTCGATGGCCTTGGGGTCGAGGTTGGGCACCTGCTTGAGCGCGCCACGGATGGCGGCCACCAGCAGGTCGTCCGGACGGGTGTTCTTGAAGTAGCCGCGGCCCGACTTGCCGATCGGAGTGCGCGTGGCGGCGACGATGTAGGCGTCTTGAACTTGTTTCATGTGTAGGCTCCGATCGATCAGTTGCGCACGGGCTTGCCGGTCTGCAGCATGCCCATGATGCGTTCTTGCGTCTTGGGGTGGTCGAGCAGGCCGCAGAAGTGCTGGCGCTCCAGGGCCATCAGGTAGTCCTCGTTCACCAGCGAGCCGGCCTCGACCTCGCCGCCGCAGATCACGTCGGCGATCAGCGTGGAGATGTGGAAGTCGTGCTGGCTGATGAAGCCGCCGTCCCGCATGTTGGCCAGCTGGGCCATGATCGTGGCCTTGGCCGAACGGCCTGCCACCGGGAACATGGCCTTGTGCGGCGGGCGGTAGCCGGCGTCGAACATCGCCTTGGCCTGCGACAGGGCCACATAGAGCAGCTCGTCCTTGTTGGGCACGATCACGTCGCTGTCGAGCAGGTAGCCCAGCTTGCGCGACTCGATGGCGCTGGTGCCCACCTTGGCCATCGCCGCGCTGGTGAAGCCGTCGGTGGCGAACTTCAGGAGGTCGGCATTGGCATTGCCGGCGGCGGCCATCTCGGCCGCGCGGCGGGCGATGTAGGTGAGGCCGCCCGCGCCGGGGATCAGGCCCACGCCCACTTCCACGAGGCCCACGTAGCTCTCCATCGCAGCCACGCGCCTGGCCGAGTGGATGGCCAGCTCGCAGCCCCCGCCCAGGGCGATGCCGCGGATGGCCGAGACCACCGGCACCTGCGCGTAGCGGATGCGCAGCATCGCGTCCTGCAGCTTCTTCTCTTCCGGGATGATGCCCTTGGAGCCCTTGGCCATGAACACCGGCATCAGGGCCTCGAGGTTGGCGCCAGCGGAGAACACGTCATCGGGTGACCAGATCACCAGGCCCTTGTAGCCCTGTTCCGCCAGGTCCACGGCCTTGAGCAGGCCTTCGGTCACGGTGGGGCTGATCAGGTGCAGCTTGGCGGTGATGCTGGCGATCAGCACCTCGCCATCGAGCGTCCACACGCGGATCTCGTCGTTCTTGAACACCTCGGTGCCGGCCTTGAGCGGCTCGACAGCGCCCGAGCCCAGCACGGCCTCGGGGAAGTGCTGCCGTTGATACACGGCCAGATTGCTGCGCGGGATGTATTTCTTCTGCGACGGACTCCAGGAGCCTTCCGGCGTATGCACCCCCTCGCGGCCATCAAAGACCCAGTCGGGCAGCGGCGCCTTGCTAAGGGCCTTGCCGGCATCGATATCCGCCTTGACCCACTCGGCCACCTGCTTCCAGCCGGCGGACTGCCACAGCTCGAAGGGCCCCTGGCTCATGCCAAAGCCCCAGCGCATCGCGAAGTCCACGTCGCGGGCGCAGTCGGCGATGGCTTCCAGGTGCACGGCCACGTAGTGGAAGCTGTCGCGCAGGATGGCCCACAGGAACTGGGCCTGCGGGTTGCTCGATTCGCGCAGCAGCTTCAGGCGCTCGGCCGGGGCCTTCTTGAGGATGCGCGCGACGAGCTCGTCGCCCTTCGCGCCGGCGGGCACGTACTCCCCCTTGGCCGGGTCCAGGCGCAGGATGTCCTTGCCCACCTTCTTGTAGAAGCCCGCGCCGCTCTTCTGGCCCAGCGCTCCCTGCTCGATCAGCTTGGCCAGCACCGGCGGCGTGGCGTAGCTCGGAAAGAACGGGTCGTCCTTCAGGTTGTCCTGCAGGGTCTTGATGACGTGGGCCATCGTGTCCAACCCCACCACATCGGCGGTGCGGAAGGTGCCCGAGCTGGCGCGGCCCATCTTCTTGCCGGTGAGGTCGTCCACCACGTCATAGGTGAGGCCGAAGTTCTCGGCTTCCTTGATGGTCGCCAGCATGCCGGCGATGCCCACGCGATTGGCAATGAAGTTGGGGGTGTCCTTGGCGCGCACCACACCCTTGCCCACGCTGGTGGTGACGAAGGTCTCGAGCTGGTCGAGGATCTCGGGCCTGGTCGTGGGGGTGGGGATCAGCTCCACCAGGTACATGTAACGCGGCGGGTTGAAGAAATGGATGCCGCAGAAGCGCGGCTTGATCTCTTCGGGCAGCGCCTCGCTGAGCTTGGTGATCGACAGGCCCGAGGTGTTGGACGCAACGATGGCATGCGGCGCAACGAAGGGCGCGATCTTCTTGTAGAGGTCGAGCTTCCAGTCCATCCGTTCGGCGATGGCCTCGATGATGAGGTCGCAGTCCTCCAGGAGCTCGCTGTGCTCTTCATAGTTGGCCTGCTGGATCAGCGCGGCATCCTCGGCCACGCCCAGCGGCGAGGGTTTGAGCTTCTTCAGCCCTTCCACCGCCTTGCTGACGATGCCGTTCTTCGGGCCCTCCTTGGCCGGAAGGTCGAAGAGCACCACCGGCACTTTCACGTTGACGAGGTGGGCGGCGATCTGCGCGCCCATCACGCCGGCGCCGAGCACGGCGACTTTGCGGACTTGGAATCGACTCACGGGGTTCTCCTTGATGTGAAGGCCGGCGCGCGGAACCGCGCGCGCCGGCGCGGAAATCATTCGACGCGCTGCCAGACCTGGGTGCGCCCCAGCAGGGGAGCCCCGATGTAGCCTCGCACTTCGAGCTTCTTGCCACCGTCCACCGGCTTGAGGCGCACGCGATAGACCTTGCCGTTGTTGGGGTCGAGGATCTCCCCACCATCCCACACCGACGTGTCGTCAGCGTTGGCCTTGACGTTGCGGATGATGTTCAGGCCCACGATGGGCTGGCCTTTGCGATCATCGCTGCACTTGTCGCACACGCCATCGGCCTTGGCCTCGGGGTCGAGCAGCTTCTCGATGCGCCCGCTGAGCACGCCGCCGTTCTCGCTGATGCGCACCAGCGACTTTTCTTTCTTGGTGGCGTCATCGATGGTTTTCCACAGCCCCACGGGGCTGGCCTGTGTCACACCGGCCAGCATCAGCACGGCGGCGGCGATCAGGATGTTCTTCTTCATCGTGTCTCTCCTCGGGGGTGGATGCCGGCCACGCTTGCACGCGGCCGGCAGGGGGGGTCAGAACAGGGCTTCGTCCATCTCCATCAGCGGCTTCAGGCCGGCACGGGCCGTGCGGATGAGGCTCGCCGTCTCGGGCAGCAGCTTGGCGAAGTAGAAGCGAGCAGTGGCCAGCTTGGCCGTGTAGAACGGATCGCCGCTGCCTTGCTTGGCCAGGGCCACCTTGGCCATACGGGCCCAGAAATAGGCGAACACCAGATGGCCGCACACGCGCAGGTAGTCCACCGCGGCCGCGCCCACCTCGTCGGCATTGCCCATGGCCTTCATGCCGATTTCCATGGTGAGTTTGGTCACCTTCTCGCCCAGATCGGCCAGAGGGTTCACGAACTCCTGCATGTCCTCGTTCACACCCTCTTCTTCAACGAAGGCCTGCACCAGCTTGCCGAACTTCTTGAGCTTGGCGCCGTTGTCGCCCAGCACCTTGCGGCCCAGCAGGTCGAGCGACTGGATGGTGTTGGTGCCCTCGTAGATCATGTTGATGCGGGCATCGCGCACATACTGCTCCATGCCCCATTCCTTGATGTAGCCGTGGCCACCGAAGACCTGCAGGCAGTGCGAGGTGGCAATCCAGCCGTTGTCGGTGAAGAAGGCCTTGATGATGGGCGTGAGCAGGGCCACGAGATCGGCGCAGTCTTTGCGCACATCCTCGTCGTCGGTGGCCAGTTCCTTGTCGAGTTGCAAGGTCGTCCACATGGCCACGGCGCGGGCGCCTTCGGCGTAGGCCCGCGCGGTGAGCAGCATCTTGCGCACATCGGGATGCACGATGATGGGGTCGGCCGGCTTGTCGGCGGCCTTGGGGCCCGACAGGGCGCGCATCTGGATGCGGTCCTTGGCGTAGGCCACGGCGTTCTGGTAGGCCACTTCGGTCAGGCCCAGCGACTGCATGCCCACGCCCAGGCGGGCAGCGTTCATCATCACGAACATCGCGGCCAGGCCCTTGTTGGGCTCGCCCACGAGGCTGCCTTCGGCGCCATCGAGGATCATCTGAGCCGTGGCATTGCCATGGATGCCCATCTTGTGCTCGAGGCCGCCGCAATAGATGGCGTTGCGCTCGCCGAGCGAACCGTCGGCCTTGACCTTGAACTTGGGCACCACGAAGAGCGAGATGCCCTTGGAGCCGGCCGGCGCATCGGGCAGGCGGGCCAGCACCAGATGGACGATGTTCTCGGCCAGGTCGTGTTCGCCGGCGGAGATGAAGATCTTCTGGCCGCTGAGCTTGTAAGTGCCATCGGCCTGGGGCTCGGCCTTGGTGCGCAGCAGGCCCAGGTCGGTGCCGCAGTGGGGTTCGGTCAGGCACATGGTGCCGGTCCACACCCCGCTCACCAGCTTGGGCAGGTACAGCTTCTTCTGCTCGGGCGTGCCGTGGGCGTGCAGGGCCTCGTAGGCGCCGTGCGACAGGCCGGGGTACATGGTCCAGGCCTGGTTGGCCGAGTTGAGCATTTCGTAGAAGGATTGGTTCACCACGTGCGGCAGGCCCTGACCGCCATACTCGGGGTCGCAGCTCAGCGCCGGCCAGCCACCTTCCACATACTGCTGATAGGCCTCCTTGAAGCCCTTGGGCGCGGTCACCTCATGGGTGCTCTTGTCGAGCGTGCAGCCCTCCGCATCGCCGCTGATGTTCAGCGGGAAGACCACCTGGGAGGCGAACTTGCCGCCTTCTTCGAGCACGGCATTGATGGTGTCGGCATCGATCTCGGCATGCGCCGGCAGGGTCTTGAGCTCGTCGACCACGTTCAGCACTTCGTGCATCACGAATTGCATGTCGCGCAGCGGCGGGTTGTACTGGGGCATGGAATGGGCTCCTGTAGGAACGGTTAGCGAGAAGATCTGGAGGCCGACTTGCGCGGGGCCTTCAGCGGTGTGGGCTTGGGGGCCTTGTCGGTCGCATAGTGGCTGACGATGAAGTCAAAGCCGCGACGCGCGCGGTCGAGCGCGCCGGGCGAACGCAGGAAACGGGCATCGTGATGCAGGGCCAGGATGAGGCCGTGGATCTCGAAGAGCATCTGCTGCGGGTCGGTATCCTCTCGCAGGTGCCCTTCCTGCACCGAGATCGCGATGGCACGCCCCAGGGCCTTGTGCCAGGTCAGCACCATGTCGGCCAGCGCATCGCGCACCGGCCCGGGACGGTCGTCGAACTCGACGGCGCCACTGATGTAGATGCAGCCGGAATCGATTTCCACCGACACGCGCCGCACCCAGCGCTCGAAGAAGGCCCGCAGGCGCGGCAGGCCGCGCGGCTCGCTCAGCGAGGGGAAGAAGACCTCTTCCTCGAAGCGGTTGTGGTATTCGCGGATGACCGAGATCTGCAGTTCCTCGCGCGAGCCGAAGTGGGCGAACACCCCCGACTTGCTCATGCGCGTGACCTCGGCCAGGGCGCCGATGGACAGACCTTCGAGCCCCACCTGCGAGGCCAGCGCCAGCGCAGCGTCCAGGATGGCGGCCTTGGTCTGCTGACCCTTGTGCAGGCTGCGCCCCCCCTCACGGGTGGCCTTGGGACTGATGGAAGGCAATGCGCTCACGGGAATCCCCGAAATAAAACGAACGATCGTTCTATTCTGCAGGTTTCCGGTGGGCCGGGGCAAGTGACTGCGCCAAATTCCTAGGGCTTTCTCACTAGAAAGCCACCACCGGGCCTCAAACCTCGGGTAAACACTGAGTCTGGGGACCGGCCAGTGCGGCCCGCGCACTGAAAACAAGTGTGACGCAAGCGAGGGGCCGGCACAAGCCCGGCCACCTGCGTCGTGCGGGCTTACTCGGCGTCTTCGGCCTCGTCGGCCGGGGTGCCCTCCTCGCCGTCCTCGCGTGCCGCCTGCTCCAGGGCGCCTTGCAAGGTGCGCGCCTCGTCGAGGAACTGCGCCGGCGCAACGGCGGGCGCCAGGCGCATCCAGGGAGGCGGCAGCGTGGTGAGGTAGAGCTCAGTGAACACGCGCCCCGTGCGCTGGTACTGGAAGGCCGCCGCCACGGCGAGCCCGCAGACGAGCGCCGACCCCACCGCCCAGGCCAGCACACGACGACGCCCCGGCAGGACCACCGCCAGATGGGCCCAGACGGTGACGGCCAGCACGGCAGCCTCGGCGGCGCCACTCAGATGGCTGAGGATCACCCAGGACGTGGCAAAGGCCAGCACCCCCAGGCCCGAGGCAACCACCCCTGAGGCCAGCAGCCCGACAGCGGCGATGCGCAGGTGGCGCCAGTAGTCGAGACGATGCTGAAACAGCTTGGACCCCAGAGCCCAGAGGAAGCTCCAGGTGCCCAGCACCGCCAGCATCGACAGACTCGCACCGGCCAGGCTGCTCAGGAATTCGCCCGGTTCCGTCTGCAGGTATTCGCCCCAGGCGGTCCACACCAGCACACCCACCAGGGCCAGCAGCAGGCCGGCCACAGGCCAGCGCCCGGCCACCGGCAGCGGCAGTTCGGCCGGCACGGCTTCGCCCGCCAGGCGCAGCCGCACACGGGTCTGACCCACCCACCAGTCCTCCGCTGCAGGACGCACCGCTGCTTCGCCCGCGCGCAGGTGGTGTCGGCCGCAACGCACGCCATTGACGGTGTCGCCCACCGTCAGAGCGACGCCACCGTCGGCCGGCTGCAGCTGCACGTGCTCGGGGGCGACGTGGGGGTCGTCCAGCACGACCTCGCAGTGAAGCGAACGGCCCACGCGCAAGGGCCAGCGCGTCACTTCGAAGACCTGGCGCACGCGGGCGTCCCGGTCGAGCACTTCCAGCACGGCTAGTCTTTCCACGCGTAGCCTTCCAGGTAGTGCTCGGCCAGACGCATGGCGTTGTCAAAGCTCACGCCGCGAACGTCGAAGCGCCCTTGCACACCCGCGGTGGACTGATCGAGCGTGGCCACGAGCAGGCTCAGGTCGTACAGGCCCGTCAGCCGCTTGTAGGCCGACAGGCACAGCACCGCCCGAAGCACCAAGCCGTCGCGATCGACGAAGCGCTCGCGGCACTGGGCCGCCGTGCGGTGGCGCGTGGATCGCTGCGGAAAGTGCTCGTTCTTGAAACTGGCCGAGTACTGCGCCGAAAAGCGCCAGGGGCCCAGGTGGGCACCGTCGTAAGCCTCGTGTCGCACGCTCAGCCCGCCGGTGAACAGCCCTTCACCCACGAACACGGAGGCGCCCATCTCGCAGTCGGAGCGTTCGTACTGCAGGCCCTTGGACTCCGACGGCGAACTCTGGCCCCAGCAGCGCAGGAAGCTCTCTTCGGGCACCGGAATGCGGTAACGGTCGTGGTTCGCCGAGCGCCAGGGCTGCGCCAGGAATCGTTCGGTGAGCTGCTGCTGGTGGCGCATCAGCTGGGCCGTCAGTTCGGCATGGACGGCGCCATTGAGCGCCGGGGCGCCCGCCGCCCGCGCGAGCAGCGCCTGGGCCTGGGCACCGGGCACGAGGAAGCTCACCTGCTGGCCGTCACGGCGCGTGGCCACGTTCACGCCGATGACCTCCCCCCGCTCGTCCAGCGCGGGCCCGCCGCTCATGCCGGGGTTGAGCGATCCGGCGAAGAAGATGTTCGGGTAGAAGCTGCGCTCGACCAGGCCGCTGTAGTTGCCTTCCAGCACGGCGAAACCCACATCGAGCGGATTGCCCAGCGAGAAGATGCGCTCGCCCCGCCCGAGCGCACGCTCGGGGCTGCGGAACGTGAGCGCGCCGCGGCCGGCCAGGCCGCCGTCGGCTGCTCGAAGCAGGGCCAGGTCGTGCACGGCATCGAAGGCCAGCAGCTCCAGCGGCCCTTCCCCGCCCTCAGCCCGGGTGTAGACGAGCCGGTAACGGGAGGGTTGCAGCGCGGCCTGGCTGACGACGTGGTAGTTCGTCATCAGCAGGCCGTCATCGCTGACGATGAAGCCGGAGCCCACCGTGGACTGGCTGGTCTGCCCCTGCAGCAAGGTGCGGATCTGCACCAGTTGCCCCCGCGCACGCTCGTACACGCGCTGGGCCGAGGCTGAGAGGGGCTCGGGCGAGGGCGACAGTGGCGGTGCGGCGCCCGACTGGGCCGCCAAGGGCGCCGCCGCGCAGGCCAGGGCCAGGCCAAGTAACCATGCTGCCCAGCGCGCGGGCACCGCCGTTCGACTCATGCCGATGATTGTGGCATGGGCCCTGCTGTGTGGCTTTACCACGGGTGCTTGAGCCCGCGCCCCGACTTGCCATATGCTGAAGCATGTGGCGCTGCCGAACGGCCTGGCACCCGTGCGGCGACGCTCTCGTCAACCTTCGATGAGGCCTGGTTCTGCCATGGACGTGCTGCAGCTCGATGTGTCCGGTCGCCCGCAAGCGTGGATCTCGACCAAGGAAGCGGCCACGCTGTACGCCACCGACGGCATCGCCTGGACGCTCGGCGACCCCTTCCTGGTGCTGCGCGGGGGGATCCAGCGGGTCAGCGGGCAGCAGTCGCGCATCGAACTGCACCCCATCGTGGCCGTGCGCGGTGCCATCCCCAGCCGGGCCTGGCGCCAGGTGCCGGCGCTGTCGAACACGAAGCTGTTTGCCCGGGACCGCCATGTCTGCGCCTATTGCGGCGGGCAGTTCCACCCGGATGAGCTGACACGCGAGCACATCGTGCCGACCTCACGCGGCGGCCATGACACCTGGATGAATTGCATCACGGCCTGCCGCGGCTGCAATGGCCGCAAAGGCAATCGCACGCCGGAGGAGGCGCGCATGAGCCTGATGTACCTGCCCTACGTGCCCAGCCTGCACGAGGACATGATCCTGCGCGGCCGCCGCATCCTCGCTGACCAGATGGAGTTCCTCCTGGCCAGCGTGCCGCGCAGCAGCCGGCTGCACGGCTGAGGCGGCAGCAGGATCAGTCGTCCTTCTCGATCTTCAGGCCGGCGCTGCGCCACTCCGGGAAGCCGCCGCGGAACCAGTGCACCTGGGTGTAGCCGGCCTTGACCGCCGCATGGCTGGCCTTGAAGCTTTTCCAGCATTCGGCGCCGTTGCAGGCAAAGATCACCGGTGTGGCCTTGTTGGATGGCAGCTTGCTCAGATCGAACTGGTCGAGTGAGGGATCGTAGTCGGCTTCCTTGGGGCTCTTCTCATGGTAGGGCACGAGCTTCGAGCCGGGCACACGGCCGGCCGCGAATTCCTTGTCGGTGCGCGTGTCGATGTACTGCGCACCCGACTGCAGGAGCTGCGCCACCGTCTGCGCATCGACCACCTTGGCGCCCGGGAGGGCGCGCGGCGTGAAGTAGCCCAGGGTCGAGACGTACTCGAAATCGCGCTTGGACAGCGAGGTGAGCTTGACACCTGCCGTGATCGCACCGCTCTCGGCCAGGGCCGCGCGCACGGTGTCGGGGTTGATGCCGCTGCCGTCACGCACTGCCACGCTCAGCGCCGGCGAGGGCTTGCTTTCCATCACTGCGCGCACGGGCTCGCCCGCAGCCACCCAGCGGTCATAGACCGCACGCTCGACGGCCACGACATCACAGCGGCGCACCTGCAGGCAGGGCAGCAGAGCATCCTGGTAGCGCGTCTCGAACACGCTGCCGAAGTGGCGCTTGATGGTGGTGTTGGCCGCATTGACCTCGCCACGCACCAGGTAGGTCACGATGCTGTCCTGCAGGGGCAGGCCCAGACGCTTGCCAGAGGCATCCTGGAGCGACTGCACGGCGCTGTCCTTGGGCACCACCAGCACTGCCTGCACGGGGGCATCCCAGCCCACCACGGGCGTGTAGCCATAGCGCAGGGCGCTGCCGATCACATGGGCGGGCGCCACGAAGATGTCCTGCAGCCGTGAGCGGGTATTGGCGAGGTCGGCGGTGGCGTCGGTGGAGAGGGACACGGCCGGTGTGAGCTTGTCCTTGCGCAGCGCCGCCTCGACCGCGGTCTTCCAGGCGCTGTACACCGCAAAGCGGGACTGCTCGCCTTGATCACCCGGGTTGATGAGGACCTTGGTCTGGGCCCACAGGGGGGCGCTGGCCAAAACCAGGCCGGCCGACAGGGCGGCCGTGCGGGCCCGCCGGGCCCAGGGGGACGTGATTGCGCTCATGGTGTTTCACCCTCGTTGATATCGTCTTGGGACCGACCGCCATCGCAGGATGGCCATGCGGCCGGACGGGACGATAGCGCATCATCGTGCCGTGCGGACGTGACAAGTCAACGCCGCGCCGCGGTGAAACAACATTTGCTGTTAACTGCTTCTCGCCGATCCCTCCAACGGGGGAAAGCTGCCCATGCAAGATGAAACAAGGCGTTACACGCAGCGGCCGCCATCGACCTCCAGGCAGGCGCCGGTGATGAACTCCGCTTCGTCGCTGGCCAGGTAGAGCGCCGCGTTGGCGATGTCCAGCGGACGGCTCAGTCGGCCCAGCGGCACGGTGGCGATGAACTTCGCGCGGCGCTCGGGCGTGTCCTCGCCCATGAATTGCGCGAGCAAGGCCGTTTCGCCGGCCACCGGATTGATGACGTTGACGCGGATGTTGTCGGGGCCGAGTTCAGCCGCCATCGAGCGGCTGGTGGTGATGGCCGCACCCTTGCTGCCGTTGTACCAGGTGAGCCCCGGGCGGGGGCGCACGCCGGCGGTGGACGCGATGGTGATGAAGCAGCCGCTCTTCTGCGCGCGGAAGTGGGGCACGGCGTGTCTTGCGGTGAGGAAGAGGCTCTTCACGTTGACGGCGTAGATGCGGTCGAACTCTTCCTCGCTCACCTCCAGCATCGGCCGGTTGCGGTGGGTGGTGCCGGCGTTGTTGACGATGATGTGCAGCGCACCGAAGTGATCGAGGCAGCCCTCGATGAGGCGCTTCACGTCGGCGTCCTTGGACACGTCGGCCTGGACGAAGTGCGCCTGGCCCCCAGCGGCACGGATCTCGGCCACCACGCGTTCCCCGCCCTGGGGGTGGAGATCGTTCACCAGGACCTTGCAGCCCTCCTGCGCAAAGCGCTTGGCGATGCCTTCGCCGAAACCGGAGCCTGCGCCGGTGACGATGGCGGTCTTGTCCTTCAGTCTCATGGGGAGCTCCTCAGTCGTGCTTGATGGCAATGGTTTTCACGCGCGTGAAGCTGATCAGGCCCTCCAGGCCCTTCTCGCGCCCGTGGCCGCTGGCGCGCACGCCGCCAAAGGGCAGTTCCACCCCGCCGGCCGCGCCGTAGTTGTTGATGAAGACCTGGCCGCAGCGCAGGCGCTTGGCCAGGCGCAGCGCGCGCGAGCCGTCGCGCGTCCACACCCCGGCCACGAGGCCGAAGCGCGTGCCGTTGGCCAGGCGCACGGCGTCGTCCTCGTCGTCGAAGGCCATCGCCGCGAGCACCGGGCCGAAGACCTCTTCCTGCGCCAGGCGATGGCCGTGAGGCACGTCCCGGAAGAGCGTGGGGGCGAAGTAGTAGCCGCCATGCGGGGCGTCGGTGACGATCTGGCCGTGGGCCGCCACGGCCAGACCGGCGTCGCGGGCCTCGTGCACCATCTGGCGCACATGGGCCAGTTGCGAGGCGCGGATCAGCGGGCCGCAGGCGAGGTCGGCCGCCGCCGGCCCCACCCGCAGGGCCGAGAAGGCCGCCGAGAGCTTCGCCAGCAGCGGCTCGTAGGCGCCACGCTGCACCAGCAATCGGCTGCCGGCCGAGCAGGTCTGGCCGGCGTTCTGGACGATGGCGTTGACGATCACCGGCACGGCGGCATCGAGATCGGCATCGTCGAAGACCACCTGGGGCGACTTGCCGCCGAGCTCGAGCGTGACCGGCACGTGATGCACCGCCGCGGCCTGGGCCACGCGCGTGCCCGTGGGCGGCGAGCCGGTGAAGGAGATGTGATCGAGCCCCGGGTGGGCCGACAGGGCCGATCCGGCCTCGGTGCCCAGGCCGGTGACGATGTTGAGAGCCCCGGCCGGCAGGCCTGCCTGGGCCAGCAGTTCGGCCAGGCGCAGCAGCGACAGGCAGGCATCCTCGGCCGGCTTGACCACGCAGGCATTGCCGGCCGCCAGCGCGGCCCCCACCGAGCGGCCGAAGATCTGCAGCGGGTAGTTCCAGGGAATGATGTGGCCCGTCACGCCATGCGGCTCGCGGTCGGCCAGCACGGTGTAGCCGGCAAGATAGGGCAGCACCTGGCCGCCCACCTTGTCGGCGGCGCCGGCATAGAACTCGAAGTAGCGCGCCACGGCGGTGACGTCGTTGCGCGCCTGGGTGAGCGGTTTGCCGCAGTCGCGCGATTCGAGCTGCATCAGTTCGTCGGCGTGCTGCTGGATGAGGGCGCAGGCGCGCGCCAGGATGCGCCCACGCTCGACCCCGGGCATGCGCCCCCAGGGGCCCTCGGCCGCGCGCCGGGCCGCCGCCACCGCCTGGTCGATCTCGGCCGCACCGCCACGGGCGATCTCGGCAAAGACCTGGCCATCGGAAGGGTCGACCACGGGCAGGGTCTCGCCGCTGGCCGAGGGCACGCGGCGGTTGTCGATGAAGTGCAGGTGAACGGACGTCATGGCGATCTCCTGGAAGCTGTCACTGCGGCCCGATGACCGGGCCGATGGAGGGGCCCACGGCCGGCGCAGCGAACACCAGGTCGCGCAGCGCCAGGGAGATCCAGGGCACGTAGGTGAGGACCATCAGGCAAGCGAGGATCACCAGCACGAAGGGCAGCAGGTGCCGGATGATCTGGTCCAGCGAGATCCTCGCCACCGTGCAGGCGGCAAACAGGTTGACCCCGAACGGCGGCGTGATCATGCCCATCGCGAGGTTGACCACCATGATGATGCCGAAGTGCACCGGGTCGACACCGAAGTGGGCCGCCACCGGCACCAGGATGGGCGCCAGCACGATGATGGCCGCCGAGGTCTCGATGAACATGCCGATCACGAACAATGCCGCGTTCACGCCGAGCAGGAACCAGGCCGGCGAACGCAGGACCTCGGTGAGCCATTGGCCCAGCGCATCGGGGATGCCGGCGCGGGTGATGAGGTAGGCGAACAGGCCGGCGTTGGCGATGATGAACATGATCACCGCGCTGGAGATGACCGACTTGCGCAGCACGGGGAACAGGTCCTTGAGCTTGAGTTCGCGGTGGATCACGAAGCCGACGATCAGCGCATAGAAGACCGCCACCACCGAGGCCTCGGTGGGCGTGAAGATGCCGCCATAGATGCCGCCCAGGATGATGACCGGCATCAGCAGCGCCCAGCCGGCATGCGCCGTGGCGGAAAGCACCGGCTGGCGGCCGTCGCCATCCTGCTTGCCCCAGCCCTTCCAGCGGCAGTACAGGTGCACGAACAGCATCAGCGTGCCGCCGATGAGCAGGCCCGGGCCGATGCCGGCGATGAAGAGTTCACCGATCGACACCTCGGCCGACACGCCGAAGAGGATCATCGGGATGGACGGCGGGATCACCACGCCCAGTTCGGCCGAGGTGGCCTGCAACGAGGCGGCATAACTCTTGGGGTAGCCGTGCTTGATGAGCGCAGGCACCAGGATCGCGCCGATGGCGAAGGTGGTGGCCACCGACGAGCCGGACACGGCCGCGAAGATCATGCAGGTGAGCACGCAGGTCATGGGCAGGCCGCCCTGCACGCCACCGACAAGGGATTTGGCGAATTCGACCAGGCGGCGCGAGATGCCGCCGCTCTCCATCAGGTTGCCCGCCAGGATGAAGAAGGGGATGGCCGCCAGCGGAAACTTGTCGATGGCGGTGAACATCTCCTTGGGCGCCAGGATGAGCTTGTCGGCCTCATAGAAGGCCATGCCCAGGATGGCCGAGCCGCCGATGGACACGGCGATCGAGACGCTGAAGGCAAAGCCCAGCAGCATCGTGACGAGGAGGGTGAAGGACATCGGGACGGTTCCCTGGGGTGAATCGAAGCCGGGTCTCAGACCTCGGCATCCACGCCGCGCTCGCGCGGATCGAAGTGATAGGCCACCACGCTGACCATCGCCAGCACGGCCCCCACCGGCAAGGCCGCATAGGCCCAGGCCATGGACAGATCCAGGCTGGCGAAGGTCTGGAAGCGCACGCGCCAGGCCAGGTCCACGCCATACCAGGCGATCACCGCCAGGAAGGCCAGCGTGCTCACCGTGATGAGGCTGCGCACTGCCGTGCGCCACCAGCCGCGGGACAGCCTGAGCATCAGGTCCACACACACCAGCGCGCCCTCGCGGAAGGCTGCCACGATGCCGAGCATCACCATCCAGATCAGCAGCCGGCGCATGGCCTCTTCCGTGAAGGTGGAGGGCTGTGACAGCACGAAGCGCGACACCACCTGCCACAGCCCCAGGCAGGCGATCGTGGCCAGCAGGGCGCAGGCGGCATACAAGGCCCCCGACGCCACCGCCCGGTCGACCGACCGCAGCACAGCTCTCATGTCAGCGGACTGCCTGGATCGCCGCAATCTTGTCCGCTCCGAACTCGCGGGCGAACTGCGCGTAGGCCGGCGCCACGGCCTTGCGGAAGCTTTCGCCATCGACCTTCTCGACGACCTGCATGCCTTCGCTCTTGAGCTGGGCGATGCCGTTGTTCTCGTCGTCATTCACCTTCTTGCGCTGGGCCACGGCGCCCTTCTTGGCCGCCTCGACGAAGACCTGCTTGTCCGCCGCCGACAGCTTGTTCCACACGGCCGGCGACAGGATGATCACCGCGGGCGAATAGACGTGGCCGGTCAGCGAGAGGTGGCGCTGCACCTGCGAGAACTTCGAGGCGAGGATCACGGGAATCGGGTTCTCCTGCCCGTCCACGGTGCCCTGCTGCAGCGCGGTGAACAGCTCCGGGAAGGGCATGGGCGTGGGCAGGATGCCGAAGGTCTTGTAGCCGTCCATGTGCACCTTGTTCTCCATGGTGCGCATCTTCAGGCCCGAAGCGTCGTTGGCCTGCACGATGGGACGCTTGGAGTTGGTCATGTGACGGAAGCCGTTTTCCGTCCAGGCCAGGCCGATCAGGCCCCGTGCGGCCATCTTCTGCAGCAGGTCCTGACCGATGGGGCCGTCCATCACCTTGCGGGCGTGGTCGTAGTCGCGGAAGAGGAAGGGGATGTCGACGATGCGCACCTCGGGCACGAAGTTGCCCAGCGGGCCGGTGGAGGTGTTGACGATGTCCTGCGTGCCCAGTTGCACGGCTTCGATCATCTCGCGCTCGCCGCCCAGGGCCGAGCTGGGGAAGTGCTGGCACTTGTAGCGGCCTTGCGTGCCCTTTTCCACCTCGTCGCAGAAGACGGTGGAACCCACGCCATAGTGGGATTGCGGCGACGTGGCGTAGCCGATCTTCAGCACGGTCTGTGCCTGGGCCGCGGCCATGAGGCCCACGCCGGTGGTGATGAGAGCGACGAGTTGCTTGAGTTTCATGGGTCTGTCTCCTGTGGTGAACGAACGAAGGGGGAAGGTCGGTCTTCTTGTGGTTTTCAACTGGAATTCAGGCTGACGCCAGTGCCTGGGTGTTGCGCACCGCGTCTCGATGGTCGCGCACGTATTGCTGCACGACAGTGTGGAAATCACGATCGGGGAAAAGCCCGAGGGCGCGCGCTCGCGGGCTGTCGAATCGCGACGGCCAGCCGCCCACGATGCGTGCCACGGTGGCGTCCGGCTCGAAACGCACGAGCCGCACGGCCTCCTCGCCACCCACCTCGCGCAACGCCTCGAGCATCTGCTGCACGGTGACGGTGAGGGCCGGCAGGTTCAGCGCCGTGCGGCCGCCGAAGGCCTCGCGCGTGGCTTCGGCCACCGCGATCAGACCGGCGATGGTGCTGGCCGGCGAGGCCAGGGCCACGGCTGTGTCGGGTGCCACCGGGCAGACGGCCTCCACGCCGGCCAGCGGCTCGCGCACGATGCCCGAAAGAAACGAGGACGCGGCACCATTGGGCCGACCGGGTCGCACCGACACCGTCATCAGGCGGGCCGCCCGGCCGTCGATGTGGCCCTTGCGGGTGTAGTCGGCCACGAGTTGCTCGCAGATGAACTTGTGGATGCCGTAGCTCGACTGCGGCGTGGGCAGCGTGCGGTCATCCACCACGGCCGGCAGCGGCAGGGCCGGGTCGGAGCCGTACACCGCCACCGAGCTGGAGAAGACGAAGAGTGGCACGGGCCCGCCCCGAGCCGCCTGGGCGCGGCAGGCATCGAGCAGCGCACGCGTGGTGTCGAGGTTGGAGCGCAGCCCCAGGTCGAAGTCGGTCTCGCATTCGGCCGACACGGCCGAGGCCAGGTGGAAGACCGCATCGTAGGGCTGGGCCATCAGCGCAGGGATCTGGGCGAGCAGATCACCCATGTGCGTCTGCACACGAGCGTCGTCGCGCAGCGCGGCATCGCCGGTCTCGGCCCGGTCGGCCAGCACCAGGCGCTCGATGCGCTGGCCTCGCAGGTGGCCGCGATGCAACAGTTCACGCGCCAGACGCGCGCCCAGGAAGCCGGCCCCGCCGGTGATCAGCACCTTCATGATTGCCGTTCCTTGTAGGGTGCGAACCAGCCCAGTCCTGCCGACGTACCCTCGCGCGGACGGTATTCGCAGCCGATGTAGCCCTCGTAGCCCAGGGCGTCGATCTCGTCGAAGAGCCAGCGGTAGTGGACTTCGCCGGTGTCGGGTTCATGGCGCTGCGGCACACCGGCGATCTGAAGGTGGCCCACGCCGGCCAGGTGGCGCTTCAGCCGCATCAGGAGGTCGCCTTCCATGATCTGGCAGTGGTAGAGGTCCATCTGCACCTTCAGGTTGGAGGCGCCGACTTCGGCCACCACGTCGTGGGCCTGCTGCTGGAAATTCAGGAAGTAGCCCGGCATGTCGCGGGTGTTGATGGGCTCGATCAGGGCGGTGATGCCATGCGGCGCGAACTGCGCCGCGGCATGCCGCAGGTTGGCCACGTAGGTGCGTCGCATCGCATCGCGGTCGGCGCCCGCGGGCGTCATGCCAGCCATCACATGCAGGCGGCGACAGCCCGTGGCCTGGGCATACATCAGGGCCTGCTGCACGCTCGCGGCGAACTCCGCCTCGCGGCCCGGCAGCGCCGCCATGCCCCGCTCGCCGCCGGCCCAGTCGCCCGGTGGCAGGTTGAACAGGGCCTGCGTGAGGCCGTGGTCGCGCAGGCGCTGCGCAATGTCAGAAGGTGCGTGCTCGTAGGGAAAGAGGAACTCGACCGCCTTGAAGCCATCGGCCGCTGCGGCGGCGAAACGGTCCAGGAAGTCGTGCTCCGTGTACATCATCGAGAGGTTGGCAGCGAAGCGGGGCATGGTCGGGTCTTCTCACCAGCGCGCGCCGAAGTGGCGGCGCAGTTCATCGATCTGGGCGTCGTTCAGGGGGGCCGGCCTGGGGTGGCACATCAGCCACAGCCGGGCGGTTTCTTCCAGTTCCTCCAGGGTGGCCATGGCCTGCGCGAGGCTCTCGCCCCACACATTGGGGCCCAGGCGGTCGAGCATCACGGCGCGCAGCGGCGTGCCCCGCTGCGCGGCCGCCGTGATGGCTTGCGCCACCCGCTCGGCCGCGGCCCCATCACCGGGGCGGTGGTAGGGAATCAGCGGTACATGGCCCACCTTCATCACGTAGTAGGGCGTGAGGGGCGGCACGATGTCATCCGGGCTCCACACGCCTTGCAGCGTGAGGGCCACGAGGTGGGTGGAGTGGGTGTGGATGACACAGCGCGCCTCGGGCGCGGCATCGTAGATGCGCCGATGCAAGGCCAGCGTCTTGCTGGCGCGCTCGCCGCTGCGCTGCTCGCCGCTGGCATCCACCCAGGCCAGTTGCCGGGGGTCCAGGAAACCCAGGCAGGCCTCGGTGGGCGTGATCAGGAAGCCACCGCCTTGCGCCTCGTCGAGCCGCACGCTGATGTTGCCCGCCGTGGCATGCACGTAGCCCCGCTCGAAGAGCGAGCGGCCGATGCGGCAGATCTCCAGGCGCTGAACGTCTTGGTCGGTCATCACGCCACCTGGCCCAAGGCCTTGCTGAAGAAGTCGGTGCTGCCGAAGTTGCCCGACTTGAGCGCCAGCAGCAGCGGCCGGCCCTCGGCCTGCGTCCACGGCACGCCCGGGTCGATGGGCGCGCCGATGCGCAGTTGCTGCACGCCCAGGGCCTGCACCACGGCACCGGAGGTTTCACCGCCAGCCACCACCAGGCGGCGCACACCGGACTCGACCAGCCCTTGCGCGACCGTGGCGAGGCACTGCTCCACCAGAGCGCCCGCCCGCTCGGCGCCCAGTTCGGACTGGATGGCCTGCACCGCCTCGGGCCGCGCCGTGGCATAGACCAGCACCGGCTCATCGGCCACCCGATCGCGCGCCCAGGCCAGGGCCTCGGCGGCCACGGGGCGGCCTTGCGCGAGCTCGCGCGCGTCGATCCGCAGGGCCGGCCGGCCCGCGTCGATCCAGTGCTGCACCTGTGCGTTGGTGGCGACCGAACACGAGCCCGACAGCACCGCCGCCGCACCGCCCACGGCGGGCAGGACTGCGGCCTGTGCATCGGGCTGGATCCAGCCGCGGGCCTCATAGACCGCGGGCAGGCCCAGGGCCACGCCCGACCCTGCGGTGATGAGCGGCAGTTCGGCGCAGGCCGCAGCCAGGGTGCGCAGGTCGTCGTTGTCGATGGCGTCGGCCACCGCCAGGCGCACGCCCTCGGCGCGCAATTGGGCCAAGCGCGCGCGCACCGCCTCCACGCCCTGCCCGACCGTGTCGTACCGCAGCAAGCCCACGCGGCCACGCGACTGCGCCTGCAGCACAGCGACCAGGTTCGCATCCGTCATCGGCGTGAGCGGGTGGTGGCGCATGCCCGAGTCGCTCAACAGCTGGTCGCCCACGAAGAGGTGCCCGCGGAACACCGTGCGACCGTTTTCCGGGAACGCGGGGCAGGCGATGGTGAAGTCGCTGTCCAGCGCCTCGAGCAGGGCTTCGGCCACCGGGCCGATGTTGCCCGCGGGCGTGGAGTCGAAGGTGGAGCAGTACTTGAAGTAGAACTGCTTCGCGCCAGCGGCCTGGAGCCAGCGCAACGCGGCGATCGAATCGGCCACGGCCTGGGCAGCCGGCGTGGTGCGCGATTTCAGCGCCACCACCACGGCGTCGGCCTTGGGCGGTGGCCCGTGCGGCACCCCGATCACCTGCACCGTGCGCATGCCCGCGCGCACCAGCATGCTGGCCACATCGGTGGCGCCGGTGAAGTCGTCGGCAATGACGCCCAGCACGGTCATGCCTGCGCGCCCTTCGGCAGGTCGATGCCCGGGAAGATCTTGATCACCGCGCTGTCGTCCTCGCCCCCGTGGCCGGCGGCCGCCGCCTGCAGGTACATCTGGTGGGCAGACGCCGCCAGCGGCAGCGGCATCGTGAACTTGCGCGCGGCATCGAGCACGATGCCCAGGTCCTTCACGAAGATGTTCACGGCCGACAGTGGCCGGTAGTCGCCCGCCAGGATGTGGGGCACGCGGTTCTGGAACATCCAGCTCATGCCGGCCGAGTTGCAGATCACCTCGTAGAGCTGGGCCGGGTCGGCCCCGGCGCGCATCCCCAGGGCCATGGCCTCGGCAGCCGCCGCGATGTGCACCCCCGCCAGGTGCTGGTTCACCATCTTCACCGTGGAGCCGATGCCCGCGGCATCGCCCAGGCGGTACACCTTGCCGGCCAGTGCCTCGAGCACGCCACCGGCGGCCTCGAAGGCTTCCGGGCGGCCCGAAGCCATCACCGTCATCTGGCCCTGCGCCGCCTTGGCCGCACCGCCCGAGACCGGCCCGTCGATCAGCCACAGGCCGCGCTCGCGCAGGCGCGATTCCCATTGCGGCGGCAGCGACGGGTCGACCGTCGCCGAGGCCACCACCACCGAACCCGGCTTGAGATGCTGGGCCACGGCGCCGGCGCCAAAAAGCACGTCCTCGGTCTGCGCCGCATTCACCACCAGGATGAGCACCACGTCGCACTGGGCGGCCAGCTCGGCCGGGGTGGCCGCCACGCGGCCGCCTTCTTTCGCAAAGGCCTCACGGGCCTCGGCGCGCGGGTCGCAGCCCCAGGTGGGCACGCCCTTGCGGTGGGCCGAGAGGGCGGCGCCCAGGCCCATGGAGCCCAGGCCGATCACGCCCAGGGTCTTGGAAGTCATGGGGCAGATCCTTTCGAGTCGTGACGACGCGGCACCAGGGCATCGCTCAGGGCCGCGCGCACCGACGCATCGGCCTCCTCGATGCGGCGGGCCGCGCGCAGCATGTGGGTGGTGGCGGCCTGCCGGGCCCGCTCGGGGTCGTGGGCCGCGATGGCATGGGCGATCTCGCGGTGCTCGCCGCGCACCTGCTCCATGAAATCCTCGCGCATGGCCTCATTGGCCCGCGTGACGGTCATCGCATCGCGCTGGTACTGCTCCAGGAAGCCCAGCAGCCGGGTGAACTGCGGGTTGCCGGTGGCCGCGGCCACGGTGCGATGGAAATGCAGGTCTTCCTCGACACCATCGCCCCCGGCCGCCACGGCCGCATCGATGGCGGCAAGCGCCGACAGGATGCGCTCCACCGCGACGTCGTCGGCACGCTGGGCCGCCAGGGCCGCCACTTCGCCCTCCAGCGCCCGGCGCACCTCGACGATCTGCACCACCGCTTCCAGCGAATGCAGCACGGCCGGATCGAAGGCCAGCGCCTTGGCGCGCGACACCGGCGCCACGAAAACGCCGGAGCCTTGGCGCGACACCAGCAGCCCCATGGACTTGAGCCGGCTCACGGCCTCGCGCACGACGGTGCGCGAGACGCCATGCCGTTCGGCGAGCTCCTGCTCGGTGGGCAGGCGATCCTGCGGTTGCAGCTCGCCGCTCTCGATGCGGGCTTGCAACAGGTCGGCCAGCCGGTCGGACAGGCGGTCGGGCGCCAGCAGCGTCTCGGCGGGGGCAGGCTGTCGTTTCATCAGGTCATCATACAAATTCGACCTGCCTGGCTCCTATCCGGAACAACCCGCAGCCCCCTGCGCCTCGCGCTCAGGTGGTGTAGTCGCCGCTCGCCTCGGGCTGGAACAGCAGGGCCGCCACCCTCGCCGCGTGTTCACGGCCATCCGGCGTGCGCCAGCGGGCCACATCGCCCACGCGCAGGCCCAGCAGGCCCGCCCCCACGGGGGAGAGCACCGACACGAAGCCCCGTGCCGGCTCGGCATCCTGCGGGTAGGTCAGGGTCAGTTGGCGCTCGTCGCTGCCGTCCAGGTCGGTCAGCGTGACCATCGAGTACATGGTGACCACGTCCGACGGCACCTCGCGTGGCGCCACCAGTTCAGGCGCTTCCATCACATCCTGCAAAGCCTCGGGCCAGGAAGCGGCCCCCAGGCGCTGCAGGCGCACGTGGTCAAGCTCGGACAGCAGCCGCTCGTGGCGGGCAGAGGTGGAAAGGGAAGTCATCGGACGCTCCAGTCATCGGGCGACCCGGCCGTGGAAGACGGCGCAGGTCGGGTCAGGCGCTGTGAAGAGGCCCGGCGATGACTGGTGTGCGCAATGGAAGGGGTGGGGGTGTCTCGCCGGGCTCAGGAAAGTGCGGCCGGGGTGCGTCGCACGGCCGACGCCTGAGCCGCCCGCGCAGGCGCAAGCCCACCGGCCCGTTTCTGGGCGCACAGCAGGCGGGTTGCGTGGGTGCAAGGCAAAGACATGCCTCTAATTCTAAGGTCTGCCCCCAGACTTGCGTTGCCGATACCCCCACCACCTGGCGCCCACGGGGGCGCCCTCTGAGCAAGCGAATCCTTCCAGAGCGAAGAATGGCCGCGGCAGACATCGAATGCCCATTCGATTGCAAACGCTTCTCGTTTGCATTTAAGATATCGCCTTTGCGGATCTCCACCGCTCAGCTTTCACCCCACCCGCACCAGCCCGCGTGAGCCAGCCAGTGCATGACCCACCCCAAGGTCGTCATGCCGGCTTTACCTTCGCGTGCTGCAGTCTCAACACTCATTTCGTTTGCCAGTGCCTCTGTGCTCCCGTCCCAGGCGGGTGGCACGGCGGCGGATGGTGCCTTCGTCGGCACCTTGCCCGCGATCGTCGTGTCCGGCGAAACCGTACGGGCAGCGCAGATGGAGCGCCAACGGGCTCCCGTGGCCACGTTGGTGTACGACGAGACGCAGGTCGAGCGCTTCGGCGATGCCACGGTGGGCGACGTGCTGCGGCGACTGCCCGGCATGACCTTCACCGGACCCGCCGGGGTGGTCAAAGACATTCGCCTGCGTGGCCTGGACAAGGGCAACACGCTGTTCCTCATCAACGGTCAGCCGGTACCGGCCGCCACCAAAGAACGCCAGTTCCAGGTGGACCGGTTGCCGGCCGACATGATCGAGCGCATCGAGATCGTGCGCAGCCCGAGCGCATCGATGGATGCTGACGGCATCGGCGGCGCGATCAACATCGTTCTCAAGCAGACCGCAAACAACCTCACCCGGCTGCGCGCAGCCGCCGGCCGCAATGGCGACCTGGAGGTTGGTGACGTGGTGGCTCAGTTCGGCCGCAGCACCGAGCAGGTGGACATGGTCCTGGCGCTGTCTCACACCCAGGGGGCCGAGGACATCTCGGAGAACAAGCAGAAATTCAATGCGAGCGGCGCCTTGACGGAAGTCGAAGCCAAGGCTCGGCCGACAAAGAAGGGTGAAACGCTGTTGGCACCCCGATGGACCTGGCGCATCGGCGCCGATCGCCTCTCGCTGGATAGCTTTGCCTCGATCGGCACCGAGGACAAAGAGGAATCCTCGGTGGTGCGCAACGCGGCCGGTGTCCTCTCCAAGAGCACCACCAAGGTCGAGGACAAGGATGACACCGTCTGGCGCCTGGGCACCCGCTACGATGCAGAGCGAGACTGGGGGCGCTGGTTCGCCAAGGTCGGGGTGCAGCAGGCCCGCATTGACAAGGCATCCCGCACCGACGAGTTCAACGGCACTGGCACCCGGGCCCGTCTCGTGCTGGAAGACGAGCGGGTGGTGGACAAGGCGGCCTACGCGGGCCTGGGGGCGTCGTGGTCCTGGGCGCAGCGTCACCGCATGGCCAGCGGCCTGGAGTGGCGCGACGCCAGTTTCGATACCGTCAAGACCCGAACCGAGAACGGGGCAGACCGCTCCGCCGCTGCCGACCGCTATGACATCGACGAGTCACGATGGATCGCTTGGCTCGAAGATGAATGGCGCATCGCCGACAAGCATTGGGTCACAGCCGGAGTGCGCGCGGAGTCGGTGGGCCGCAGAGCACGGGACGGTGCCGGAGCAACGGCCACCAGCGACACAAGCCATGCCAACCCTTCGTTGCACTACCGTTGGGAGTGGCGCGAGAACACCGTCTTGCGTGCCAGCTGGGCGGCCTCCACCCGCCTGCCCCGGTTCGACCAAGTCAACCCACTGGTCACCGCGCGCGCTGGCTCCCTCGCCGATCCGGACATCGCCGGCAACGCAGCCCTCAAGCCAGAGCGATCGCGTGGCATCGAACTTGGGCTGGAACGCTTCTTGGGCGCTCAACGAGGTGTATTCGGCGTCAACCTTTACCGCCGCGATGTGACTGATTTCATCGAGCGGTACACCGCACTCGAAGGCACCCGCTACGTCCAGCGCCCTCGCAACGTCGCCGAGGCCGAATTCTGGGGCGCAGAGTTTGACTGGCGAGTGCCGCTGGCCCATAAGGGGGTCCACGCTCTCGACATCATCGGGAGCCACACCGAGCTGCGGGGACGGATCGTCAGCGCCGCGGGCATGCGCACGGATGTGCGCGACATGCCGCCACGCATCACCACGCTCGGCCTGGACTGGACGCACCGCCCGACGCGCTGGTCTGCCGGGGCCAGCGTCACCGTGCAGCCATCTTTCACCCGACGCAGCCTGGGCGACAACGGCAACCTGGAGGTGAAGTCGCGGGCCGAGTCCGCGTTGTTGGACCTGTATGTGACCAAGGTGTTCGGTCCCCACGCCGAGGTCAGGATGGTGGCCAAGAACGTGCTGTCGGACAAGAAATCCGAAACCACCACGCAGTACCGCCCCGACGGCAGCTTGGCCAACGCCGAAAGCAAGGTGGAGCGGTCCCGTCCCACGGTGCTGGTCACCTATGAGGCCCGCTTCTGAGGGCGAAAGCACCATGACCCGGCACCCCGACCTGCTCGCCCACGCCCATCCACACGACAGCGGTGGACAGGCGGCATCAGCCGTGCGCACGCCAGTGTCGACACTGCTGCGCGAGATGGCCTCGATGATGCTGGCGCACCCGTGGTTGCTGGCGCTCACGATCGCCCCCAACGTCGTGTCGCAGGCGGTGGCTCCCGTGCAGGCCTGGCTGGCCGGTGAAGTGCTTGCCGAGGTCGCCAAGGGGTCTCGTGCCTTTTCCCTCGGTGATCTGTTGGCCTACGTGCCCTATGCCATCGCGGTGTTCCTGGGCCTGGCGGTGCTGGTGATCCTGGAGAAGGTGTTCAACCGCATGTACGACGACCGCCTGCTGATCGACACCCAGCGCCGCTGGTTCGAGATCCGTGGCGCCGGCTGTGCAGGCGAGCACGTGGCCAAGGCCACCAACGACTGCAAGAACGTCGTCAAGCTGTTCGACCTCGCGCAGAAGGAGATCTGGGTCATCCTCATCGGGGTGCCCTCCGTGCTGCTGTGGCAGATCCACCTGTCGCCACAGTTGCTGCCCGCACTGGTCGTGACGGCGTTCATCCCCTTCATCGCCTCATTGGTGTTCGGTCACATCATTCAGCGGCTGAGTCACCGGGGGGTGGTGCTGGTGGCGCGGGTGAGCTCAGCCGTGGCCCAAGGTGACAAGCAACGTCTTCACGCCGAGCAGGAAAGGCTCTATCGCAACCGCGTGCGCTTCGAAATCACCAAGCAGCTCAGCGAAGTGATCTCCGAGTTCGCGTTCTGGGTGTCGCTGGTGCTGGTGCTTTTGCTCGCATGGTCGGGCCTCTGGAAGCTGCTGCCCGACCAGCTCACCGCGGCCGAGATCGGTGCGTTTCTGGTCAATCTGAAACTGCTGACCAAGCCGCTCACCGCCTTCACCAAGATGCACAACAAGATCCGGGAATCGTGGCCCTCGGTGCGCCGCGTGCTGCGCCCTCACGAACCCGCCATACCGGAGGTTGCGCCGTGATCATGGGCCGCACCAGCTGTACCTGCCACGACATCCCCATCGAGACGTTCCGTGCTGCCGTGTGCAACGGCGCCCACAACGTCAAGACCTGCTTCCGCGCCATCGGTTGCCTGCCCAAGTGCAACAACTGCATCCCGATGGTCAGAAGTGTGCTGGCTGCACTGCGTCCCGCAGAGGCGCCCGCACAGAGCACCGCGACGCTTCCCGTCGCATCCCCCAACGTTTCAACACACAGAGGACCTTGATGAAGCAGACTTACAAAGCCAAGTTGGCCCATATGCTGGATAACGGCGACAAGCTGGAGTTCGAAACCTTCGTCGAGGCCCGCGGGCATGACGATGCCCTGGCCCAGGCCAGCGTGCGCATGAAGGCCGTGATCGGTGAACTGGCGGGCGCCGCGACGCTGGACATCGACAAGACCAAGATCGAACTGGGTGCACATCGCCACTGAGACCTCACCCGCACGTCCCCGTGTACCCGCAGGCCGTGCAGAAGTCGCACCCGTCCTTGTGGATGACCGTCATGTTGCCGCACTCGGGGCAGCGGCTGCCGGCCATGGGGGTGGTGGCTTTGGGCGGCGAGCCCTCGGCATGGGGCGCCTGGAGAATGCCCATCTCGCGCACGGGGAAGCCGTCTTCGTCCAGCACGCCCAGCATCGCGTAGCGGTGGATGATGAGGCGGGCCATGTAGGCCACGGTGGAGGGCCAGGTCTGCTGGCGGCGTTCACCGTGGGGCAGGCCGGGCACAAAGGCCATGAAGTGGCCCAGGGGTTCGGCATAGTTGAGCAGCTTGCGCAGCTTCATGCCGATCCAGGCCGGGTCGATCACGCGCATGTCGAGCGAGAGCACACGGGCCAGGCCGTCCATGGCGCGTGGGTAGTTGCCTGACAGGCCCATGGCGCAGGGCCGCGTGACGGGCGCACCGTCGGGGCCGGGCAGGGTCACCTCCTTGAGCGTGAGCGTGAAGGATTCGCCGGTGGCGGGGTTGTCGATGTCCACCGACCAGGCCAGCGTGCCCGAGGTGCCGGTGCGCGGTTCGTCGCGGCTGAACATGGCATCCAGCACCGGGGTGGCGCGCTCCAGGGCGCTGTCCTTCCACACGCCCAGCTGCTCGCAGCGCCAGCGGATGACGGCGGCCGTGGCGGCCACCACGCCGGGGAAACGGCGCGGCTCGCCGTGGGGCGGGAAAGGCATGTCGAAGGCCCGTTCCTCGGCCACGGTGGCCAGGGCGTCGAGCTTGAGTTGCAGCCAGGCGCTGTCATTGGCGCGCAGGTCCATCGACAGGGTCTTGGCCATGGCGCCCAGGCCCCGCGGCTGCTCGGCGCCGTTCACCCACACTTCGAAGGGCAAGGAGCGCCCCGCCTGAGCACCTTCGCCCGGGAGTTCGCCCACGAAAAGCGCAAACTCGCCGAAGGGGTGGCTGATCATGAAGGTCCAGGCCGGGTTGCCTGCCGGCAGCTCCGGACGGCCCGGCCAGCGCAGCGAGGCCAGCACGGGGGCGGGCAGGCGGTCGAGCGCCATGCGCCGGTTGGCATCGCTGGACACGAGGGCCTGGGGTTGCGGGGTGCTGGGCGTCACACTCAGCACCGAGCCCAGCACGGCATTGGGCCGGTAGGTGGCCAGGCCCTTGAGGCCGGACTTCCAGGCGCGCAGGTACAGGTCCTGGAAGTCGGCATAGGGGTAGTCGGCCGGCACGTTCACGGTCTTGGAGATGGCCGTGTCGATGTACGGCGCCACCGCGGCCACCATCTCCTGGTGGGCGCTGGCGCTCATTTCCAGCGCCGTGACGAAGGCGTCGGTGAGCGGCGCGTCCTCGCCTTTCAGGTGGCGGTACAGGCGCCAGGCATGGTCTTCGACGGCGTATTCCTTGAAGGTGCCGTCGGGCATGCGCTTCTTGCGCGAATACGTCCAGCTGAAGGCGGGCTCGATGCCGTTGCTGGCGTTGTCGGCGAAGGCCAGGCTGATGGTGCCGGTGGGCGCGATGGACAGCAGGTGCGAGTTGCGGATGCCGTGGGCGCGGATGCGGTCCTTCAGCGGCTGAGGCAGGCGCGAGGCGAAGGCACCGCGTGAAAGGTAAAGATCAGCGTTGAACAGCGGGAAGGGACCGCGTTCCTGCGCCAGCGCCACCGAGGCCTCGTAGGCCGCGTCGCGCATCACCTCACTGATGCGGCGTGCGGTGGCGCGCGCCTCGGGCGTGTCGTAGCGCTGGCCCAGCATCACCAGCGCATCGCCCAGGCCGGTGAAGCCCAGGCCCACGCGGCGCTTGTGGCGGGCCTCTTCCTGCTGCTGGGGCAGCGGCCAGTAGGTCACGTCGAGCACGTTGTCGAGCATGCGCACGGCCACGCGGCACAGATCGGCAAAAGCCGCCTCGTCGAAACGGGCCCCGGGCTCGAAGGGCTCGCGCACGAAGCGCGTGAGGTCGATGGAACCCAGGCAGCAGCAGCCATAGGGGGGCAGAGGTTGCTCAGCGCACGGATTCGTGCTTGCGATCGTCTCGCAATAGCCCAGGTTGTTGTCGTCGTTGATGTGGTCGATGAAGAGCACGCCCGGCTCGGCATGGTCGTAGGTGGAGCGCATGATCTGGTCCCACAGATCGCGCGCGGCCACGCGGCGGTAGACCCACAGGCCATCGGCACGCTGGTGGGCGCCGGCCGCCTTCTGGGCTGGGCCGGGCTCGGCCCGGTGCACCAGTTCCACCTCGGCACCGGCCTCCATGGCCTGCATGAAGGCGTCGGTCACGGCCACCGAGATGTTGAAGTTGCGCAGGTCCCCGCTGTCCTTGGCGTGGATGAACTCCTCCACGTCGGGGTGGTCGCAGCGCAGCACGCCCATCTGGGCGCCACGGCGGGCGCCGGCGGATTCCACCGTCTCGCAGGAGCGGTCGAACACGCGCATGTAGCTCACCGGCCCGGAGGCGTTGGACTGCGTGCTGCCCACCCAGGCCCCGCGCGGGCGGATGCGCGAGAAGTCGTAGCCGACGCCGCCGCCGCGACGCATGGTTTCGGCCGCTTCGGTCAGCGCCGTGTAGATGCCGGGATGTCCTTCGTCCAGGTGCGAGATCGAGTCGCCCACCGGCTGCACGAAGCAGTTGATGAGCGTGGCCGTCAACTCGGTGCCCGCGGCCGAGAGGATGCGCCCGGCCGGGATGAAGCCCTGGCGCTGGGCGTCGAGGAAGCGCTGTGACCACAGCGCACGCTGCTCGGGCGCCTCGACCTCGGCCAGGGCCTGGGCGACGCGGGCGCGCACCTCGTCGAGGGTGCGCTCGTCCCCCTTGGCGTACTTCTCGATCAGCACTTCCTCGCTGATCGCCTGGGCGGGCAGGCTGGCGACAAGGGCACGGGCTTGGGACGGGGTGTCTTGCATGGAAGGGTCTCCTGGGCGGGCCTTGGTGACATTGAATTCGGTTTGCGAGCGGCTGTCGAGGGGCAGCCGTATCGGCGGGAGGGTGGGCACCGCGCTGCGCACGGTACGCCGGGGGGCACGGCCATCGGTTGATGTGCGTCACAAGGGCCCGTGTCGGGCACGGGAAGCTTCGGGGCTTGACGCAGGGCAATCCCCTGCTGGCCTCGGGCCGTTAGCTTGGAGACCCGTCCCTCTCGCGTGAAAGACACATGGCCATGGCCCGCCCCACCGATGCGCTCACCCTCGTGTATTCCTGCTCCGGCTGCTCCAGCGTGGCGCAGATGGCCAACCACCTCGCGCTGCGCCTGGACCACGAAGGCCTTGCAGAGATGTCATGCATCGCCGGCGTGGGCGGTGACGTGCCACCGCTGGTGCGCACGTTGAAAGAGGCAGCGCAGACAGGGCGCCCCATCCTCGCCATCGACGGCTGCGCGCTGGCCTGCGTGCGCCACAGCCTGGCGCGCCACGGCATTGCCCCCACGGCGCATGTGCAGCTGGGCGAACAGGGGGTGCGCAAGACCTATCACGCGGACTTCGACGCCAGCCAGGCCGAGGTGGCCTATGCCGAGGTGCGCGAACGCGTGCAGGCCATGAACGCCCTCGTGGCGCCCGACCCGTCGGGATGCGGCGGCACCGGGGCCTGCCGCTGCGCGGGGGCTTGAACTGTTGCACGGCCCGGTCCATCATGGGCCTCGCTTCCAGGAGTGCACGATGGCCCTGCCCCATGCCCAGGCCCGCGACGTGATCGACCTGCAGCCCCTGGGCGCAGCCGTCGCGCAGACCCCCAGCACCAGCCTCATCAAGACGGCGCGGCTGCAGCTGATGCGGGTGGTGCTGCGCGCCGGTCAGTCGCTGCCCGAGCACCAGGTGCCGGGTGAGATCACCATCCAGGGGCTGGAAGGCGAAGCGGTGGTGACCACCACCGAGGGCGAGCGGGTGCTGAAGGCACAGCAGCTCGTGCTGCTGCCTGGCGGCGAGCCGCACGCCGTGCACGCGCGCACCGATTGCTCGCTGCTGGTCACCGTGCGGCTGGGCGGCCCCTGATCAGCGCGGTGGCCACAGTGGGCCCAGCGCATCGAGCGTGTTCTTCAGGATGAGGCCGTACTCGGTGTCGCCTTCCATCACCAGGGCACGCTCGAAAAAGAGGCGATCGGCGTCCTCCTGCCCGCGCATCAGGCGCAGGTAGCTGGCCGCATCAGCGGCGATGCGCAGCGTCACGTCGCCGCCGTCGCTCGCCGGGTGGAAGCCGCGCTCATCCAGGCGCAGCCGGCAGCGCAGCCCCAGGTCCCACACGGCAATCTCGACGACGCGGTGTGACAGCAAGGCGCGCTGCGGTTCATCCAGACGGTGCCGCAGCAGCCGGTTGAGCGCCAGTGCCAGCACCTGCGATGGCGGGCGGATGGGCAGACGCTGCACCAGTGAGCGCAGGGCCTGTGGAGGAGCCGGCCAACGGGCTGGAACCGAAGTCGCGTTCATGCAAACACCTGCTGCAATCCGGCCTGCCGGTGGGCGAAGCCGTTGACGAGCCCACCGGGCAGGCTCAGGGCATCGAGGGCGATGCGGGCCTCATCCACCCGTGTGCCCTGGTGATAGACCCGGTCGAACCACTGCAGCACCTCGGTGAAGCGCTGGCTGCACGGCGACAGGCGCACTCGACGCACCCCCGCGGCGCGCAGGGCCTGGGCTTCGCCGATCAGGCAATGCTGTGCAGCCGACTGCGTCTGGATGCCGTTGAGCGCCAGGAAGGGCTCGCCTTCGGTGGTGGACAGCAGCAGGCCATCGGGATGCTCCAGGCAACGGAAGCCGCATTCGTCCTTGGGCAGGTGGAAGTGACGGGCTGTGAAGCAACGCGCCGAAAACGCCAGCGGCAAGCGCCCGAAGCCGAACACCTCGGTGACCAGCGGGACGTTGCGCGACGTGCACACCGGTTGCTCCGGCGGGTTGATGCGCGCGATGGCGTCAAGCGGCAGCTCCAGCGGCGCCACCCAGCGCACGGCGCCCAGGCGGGCATGCTCGGCCAGCGCGGGGCGGCTGTAGACGTTCACGTGCGGGCCCAGCACGAAGGGCCGGCCCGCCAGGTTGCGCAGGGCCGAGGCGTCGCCGGCTTCCACCAGGAAATCGCCCTGCTCGGCGATGCGGCGCAGGCTGCGCAGCTCGGCTTCCGATTCGATCAGCGCCTGGCTGGCCAGCACCACTTCCTTGCCCGCAGCCGCCAGATCGCGCGCCAGGTCGCGCCAGTCGTCGAGCTTCATCTCGTGGCGGCGCGAGCACACCACCTCCCCCAGCACCACGGTGTCGGCGGGGGAGTCGGCGATCCCGGCGTAGAACTCGATGAGGGTCTTGCGCGGCCAGTAGTACAGCACCGGGCCGACGGTGAAGGCGATGCGATCGTTGCTCATTGCCAGGGCCTGTTGTACGCGCCGAGGGTGTGCTGCTGGCCTTCGGCCCAGCGGCCCAGGTCGGCCACCCACTGGGGCTGGACGGTGTAGCGCGCCGGCTGCGCGGCGCAGTGGTCGATGGCCTGGCGCCACACGCGCGTGACCTGCTCGACATAGGCGGGGCTGCGCTGGCGGCCTTCGATCTTGATGGCGGCCACGCCCATCTCCATCAACTGGGGCAGCACGGCCAGGGTGTTGAGGCTGGTGGGCTCCTCCAGCGCATAGTCACGCACGCCCTCGACGTGGAAGCGGCCCTTGCACAGCGTGGGATAGCCGCGCGGTTCATCCGGCGCGTACACGTCGATCAGCACGTCGTTCAGCCGGGCCTGCACGCCCTGTGGGCCATCGGCCCATCTCACGGCCGACGGCGGCGAACACACGCCCGCGGTGTTGGGCGACTGGCCGGTGGCATACGACGACAGCGCGCAGCGGCCCTCGACCATCACGCACAGGCTGCCGAAGCCGAAGACCTCGACCTCGGCCCGGGTGTGGCGCGCCACATGGCCCACCTGCGACAAGGTGAGCACGCGCGGGAGCACGGCACGCTGGATGCCGTAGCGCTCGCGATAGAACTCGATGGCCTCGTAGGTGGTGGCCGAGGCCTGCACCGACAGGTGCAGGCGCAGCGAGGGCTGATGGTCGCGCGCGTAGGCCAGCACCGCCACGTCGGCGCAGATCAGCGCATCGGCGCCCAGCTCGGCGGCCACGTCCACGGCCCGGTACCAGCGCTCGGGCTCGCGCGCATCGGCATAGGTGTTCAGGGCCATCAGCACCTGGACGCCCCGCCGGTGAGCGTGGGCGATGCCCTCGCGCGCCTGGGCCAGGTCGAAGTTCAGGCCGGCGAAGTTGCGCGCATTGGTCGCATCCTTCAGGCCCAGGTAGACGGCGTCGGCGCCGGCATCGACGGCGAGCGTGAGGGCCCGCAGCGAGCCGGCTGGGCAGACGAGCTGGGGTTTGTCGGAGGGAGCAGACATGCGCGAAGCCAGACGGTTCAGGAGACGGGCCGACTCTAGGCAGCCCCGGACGGTGGGGTTTTGTCGGCGGTCAAAGGCGTGCTTGCAGGCGTGGTCGGGGGCTTGCCGTCCCGCCCGCCGTGCGGACAATAGACCAATGCAATAGACCGACGGGCCGCCGCCACGGCCGCCCGATTCCTCAGGAGGCTGGCATGGATCGCAAACTGCATCTGCTGGACACGTTCTCCGCCCAGGGCGCCGACGGACGCCTCTACAAGGTCAAGGCCTATGAGCAGCTGGTGCGCGACCCGTCCATCGTGGACGGGCAGGAGCACTGGGAACCGCTGGGCGTGACCGAGTTGCGCCTGGACAGCGGCGAGCTGGTCGATGTGCGACCGGACGGCCGCATGCGCGTGGTGGCCTCCGGCCTGACGCTGATGCGGCACTGAGTCACGAACTGCCGCCGATCTGCACCGATCTGCGCGGCATATTCACGATCTGTCACGATCGTGAAGGCGTCGGCTGGCCGTGTGCCGGTGAGTGGCTGTTAACATGGCGCCTCCTGAGCGAGGAGGCACCGTGTGCGATAGCTGTATTCCATCGACACCCGAGCGGCATGAGCCCGCCTCTGGCCTGATCCTGCCCGCACGCCGCCGCCTGCTGGGCGCCCTGGCGGCTGCCCCCCTGGCACTCGCCCTCCCCGGCCTGGCCCGGGCCGGCAAGGCACAACCTTCGGGCGGTTTCCGCGCCCTCGAATTCCTGCACCTGCACACCGGCGAGCGTCTGAAGGTGGAGTACTTCAGCGCCGGCCAGTATGTGCCGGACGCGCTGCAGGCCGTGAACCATCTGCTGCGGGACTTCCGCACCGGGGACGTGGCCGAGATGGACCCCGGACTGCTCGATCTTTTGCATCGTCTGCACGAGACCACCGGCAGCCAGCAGCCCTTTCAGATCATCTCGGCCTATCGCTCGCCCCAGACGAACGAGATGCTGCGCGGGCGCAACGCACGCAGTGGCGTGGCCACCACCAGCCTGCACATGCGCGGGCAGGCGATGGACATCCGCCTGGGCGATGTGGCGCTGACCGACCTGCGCGACGCCGCCTTGTCGCTGCAGGCCGGCGGCGTGGGCTACTACGCCAAGTCGAATTTCGTGCACGTGGACACCGGCCGCGTGCGCAGCTGGTAAGCCGGGCGGCGTCAGCCCGGGCGGCGTCGCTCCAGCGCACGTGCCAGCGGCGCGTCCTGCTGGTACACGTCCGACGCGAAGCGCAGGCCCATGCCGGGGCCTTCCACCCAGGCCGTCAGATACACCAGGGCCACCGGCACCGGCCGGTCCAGCATCACGTGCTGCGATGGGGGCGCATCGTCCTTCATGGCCGCGGCCACACGTTCGGGGCCCCAGCCCGGCTTGTCGCGCAAGACCCAGGTGGCGAGGGCGGCCGGCTCGTGCACGCGCACGCAGCCATGGCTGAAGTCGCGCCGCTCGCGCAGGAACAGGCTGCGCGAGGGCGTGTCGTGCAGGTAGATGGCCTCGTCGTTGGGCATCATGAACTTGACCGCCCCCAGCGCGTTCCCCGGGCCCGGCTTCTGGCGCAGGCGCAGGCTGCCGTCGCGCAGGCCGGCCAGGGCCTCGGGGCCGAACGCCACCACCGGCGAACGATCGGCCGGCCCGGCCACCACCTCTTTGTTCTGGCGCAGCACATAGGCCGGGTCGGCCTCGATCTTGGGCAACTCCTCGTTGCGCAGGATGTTGGGTGGCACGTTCCAGTAGGGACGGAAGACGAGGTAGCGCAGGTCTTCCATCATCGAGGGCGTGGCGTCCTTGCCATGGCGCCCCACCACCACCCGCATGTCCATCACCGAAGCCTGGGCGGAGTCGGCATAGGCCCACAGGCGGAACATCGGCAGGTTGACCAGGATGAGGGACTGACCGGCCGTGTGGGGCATCCAGCGCAGGCGCTCGAGGGCCAGTTCGACCTGGCGCACGCGCTGCGCGAGGGGCACGTTCAGCGCTGCCACCGTGGAGGGGCCGATCACGCCGTCGTCATTGAGGCCATGGCGGGCCTGGAAGCGGCGCACGGCCGGCTCCCAGGCGGGGTCATAGACCGCGGGCTCGGACGGCGCGGGCGCATCGGCCGCCAGGTCGCCCAGGAAACGCAGGCGCTCGTGCAGGAGGGCAGCCCCGGGGTGGGCCTCGCCCGGGCGCAGGCTGGGCTTGAAGCCCGGCAGCAGGGTGAGGCGCTCCTGCGCCGCCTGCGCCCGCAAGGCCGGCAAGGCGGCGCGCAGACGCTCGTAGGCCGGCCAGGTCGGCCGCAGCGCCTGCACGGCCGGGGCCAGGCGCTGCGCCACCAGGGCTTCATGCAAGGCCATCGCCTCGTCGAAGGCCGCACGGGCGGGGCGACGCTTCCAGCCATGCTGGCGGGGATCGACCCGGCCCAGGTGCAGGTCGCGCAGATAGCGCACCATGGCCAGGCTCAGTCGGACATCGAGCGCCCCCAGGGCAGCCGCCCGGTCGGGTGTGGCGGGCACATCGGCGCCCGCCAGAGTGGCCACTTCCTCGATGGCGCGGGTCAGGGTCTCGGCCCGGTAATCCGTGGGGCGCAAGCCTTCGTCCGCAGCACCGGCGAGCAGGGCCAGGGCCTCGGCCGTGACGGGCAGCGCCCGGCCTGCGGCATCGAACCAGCGCAAGGTGGGCTCGCCCCGCGCGTACAGGCGGCGCAGCGCGTCGATGTCGCCCGCGCTCAGGGGTTCGCCCAAAGCGGCAGGACGCTCAAGCCAGGGCGCCGCCGCCGGCGCCCCGGTCGAAGCCAGCAGTCCGCCGGGAAGGAAGGCGCACGCGCAAGCCGCCAGGGCGGCCGTGAAGGATCGGAAGTTGGGCATAGGAGCGCTACGTTAGCAGCCGGGGCGCCGCGCCACATCCCCCGAATCGGCGAAGTCCGACCCCGATTGCGGGGGGGGGGAGGGGGGGGGGAAGCGGGCCGCGTCAGCCTGGGCGGCCGTCAGCCCGCGGCCGGCCATACCAGCGGCCATAGCGCAGGCTCCAGGCCACGGCAACGGCAGCCCAGAGGCCCGCCGCCAGACCCACCAGGCCGGTCGAGCCGGTCCAGTGGGTGGCCCCCAGCAGGCGCAGCACCACGGCCGCCTGCAAACCCCAGAACAGACCCCAGGCGATGTTGTCGGCTGCGAGCGTGCGGCCGCCATGGCCGCAGGACACCCGCGTGGCCATCGCCAGGAGGATGGAGCCCAGGAAGCCGAGCGTGAGGGCATGCAGCGGGGCGAGACTGAGGTCGACGCTGCGAGCGCTGACCCACCAGACGAGGGCCGCAACGGCTTGCAGCCCGAAGGCGATGCCCAGCCAGACGAAGCCCAGGTGCAGCATGGCCAGCAGGCGCACCCGCAGGCTTTGCACCAGACCCCAGCGTACGGCCAGCCACAATGCGCCTGCGGCCGCGCACAGGTTGAAGCCCACCGCAAACGCCGTGCCCACGTCCGAGACGCGCGCCCAGGGCCCGAGCAAGGGCTGCGCGCCAAGCGCGGCCAGCCAGGTCCACAGCAGCCACATCGGCCGCCAGGCATCGAGCACCGGCAGGGCCGCGGCCGTGAAGAAGGGAATCATGCGGTGCAGCACGGCGGCATACACCGGCGCGATGAACCACCACAGCCCCACGCCCAGGGCCGCGAGGCTCCAGCCGGGTTCGTCCATCGCCAACCCTGCCACGGCGGCCCACAGGCTGGCCACCCCGATGATGCTGGCGCCCAGCACCACCCGCGCGTGCGTGCGGTCGGGCACGCGGCTCGCGCGCACCAGACCCGCGAACTGCCAGGTGAAGCCCGTCCAACCCCAGGCTACTGCGCCCAGGCCGATGGCGGCCAGCGGCGCCAGGGTGTGCACGCCCATCAGGAAGACGGCCCAACCACTGAGGCTGGCCAGCAGGGGCGAGAGCATGCTCCGCGCCTCGACCGGTGGCAGGCCGAGCCACTTCGGCCCGGCCGTGAAGAGGAAGCCCGTGAAGAAGAGCGGCATGAAGCCGAAGCCCATGATCAGCGCGTGTGCGAGGCTTGGCGACAGGGCCCACGGCAGCGCCGGCGCATGGCCCCAGCGCGCCGCCAGCACCAGCAGCCACCACAGCGCGCTGACCGATAGCATCAAGGCGCCGGCGAAAAAGCCCAGGCGGTGGGGGGAAGCCAGCAGCCAGGACCATTGCCAACGCGAAGGCGAATGCAGGCGGTCCCGCGGTGAGGGATGGGGGCTCGCTGTCAGAGGCTGGATGGGAATGGAACGCATGCCGGTTCCTCGTCAGGCCGCGGCAGGAGGTGCCGGTGTCAGCAGGCGCTCGACCAGTTCGCGCACGCTGCGGATCTGGTCACCAAAGGGCAAGGCCCCCACGCCACGGAAGAAGAGGCCCTTCTTCACGTCACCGCGCAGGGCGGCCGCCAGCTGGTGGTCGATGCAGAACTGGCCCCAGCCGGGCAGGCCGTCGCGCAGGCCGCACTGGGCCAGGCAGTCGAAGGCCTTGGTGCAGCGGCTCTTCACGTGCGCCACGGCCTGCAGCTTCTCCTCGATCTTGAGGTAGGCCTTGAGCCAGGGCGTGGCCACCGCGCGCGCCGGCAGGCCGGCCACGCTGGTGAACTCGACCATGTCCTCCTCGCGGGCTTGCGCCAGCACGCGCTTGAACTCCGGGTGGGCATCGCCCTCTTCGGTCACGGCGAACGGGGTGCCCAGCTGCACGGCATGGGCGCCCAGCGACTGCACACGGGCGATGTCGGCATGGGTGCGGATGCCGCCGGCGGCGATGAGCGGGATCTCGCGCTCGATGCCCGCCTTGCGCAGGAACTCGCGGGTCTCGGGCAGGACGCGCTCGAAGTCGAAGCGCGGGTCGTTCAGGTCGGCGATCTTCGCGGCCCCCAGGTGGCCGCCGGCCAGGCGGGGGTGCTCGATCACGATGGCGTCGGGCAGGCGCTTCTTGCGCTCCCACTTCTTCACGATGAGCTGCACGCCGCGGCTGTCGGAGAGGATGGGAATGAGCAGCGCGTCGGGGTGATCCTGCGCCAGGTCGGGCAGGTCCAGCGGCAGGCCGGCACCCACCACGATGGCGTCGATGCCCGCTTCGAGCGCACGCTTCACGCTGGCCGCGTACTCGCTCACGGCCCGCATCACGTTCATCGCCACGAGGCCCCGGCCGCCGCTGCGCTCACGCGCGGCCGCCACTTCACGGTCGATGGCTTCGAGGTTGGCGGCGTCGATGGCCTGCTTGGCGGCTTCGCCCATGCCCAGGCCGCGGGTACGCTCCATCAGGTCGGGGTGATGGCGGCGCAGGTCCACGCTGCTCAGTGTGCCCACACCGCCCAGTGCCGCCACGCTGCCCGCCAGGCGATGGCCGGAGACGCCAACCCCCATGCCACCTTGCACGATGGGCAGCAGGCGAGCGCCCCTGAGCATCAGCGCCGACAGGCCGCTGCGCTCGAGCAGGCCCAGGAGCGCGGGTTCAACGGGAGACGAAACTTCAGCCATGGACACACCTCGTGATGGAGGTGTGAAGGTACGCGGACGCCGCCGGCAGGGCCTTGACCCTGCTCAATGGAAGACCGTCAATGCAGCACGAGCACCGGCAGTTTCGTGCGCGACATGAGGTTCTTCGTGTGTGACCCCCACATCAGTTCGCCGAACACGCCGCGGCCGTGGGTGACCATGACCACGAGGTCGCACTGGTGATCGCGCGCGGCATCGACGATGGCATCCTCGATGTTGCTGGCCTGCACGCTCACGCGCTGGAAGGCCACGCCCGCCTCGGCTGCGAGGCGCTCGAAGCGCCCCAGCACCTCGTCGGCATGGGCCCGCACGGTTTCGTCATGCGCCTTGGTGATGCGGCCGTAGACATAGCCTTCGCCGATGCTGGCCGGTGGGGGCGCAAAGGGTTCGACGATGAAGCCCGTGACGCGCGCACCCAGGCGCTGGGCCAGGGCCAGCCCCGAGGTCATGGCCTTGTCGCTGAGGTCGCTGCCATCAACGGGCACGAGCAGGTGGTTGAACATGTGAGTCTCCCCATCGGGTCACCGTTGACCCTCGCAATGACTCTACGCTGCCGCTGCGGCCAGGCCTTGTTCCACGTCAAGAGCAGGGAAATCAACCGGGATGCAGCCGTGTGTCGATCTCGTTGAAGCAGGCTTCGGAATCGGCGGGGGCGTAGGGGCCGGTCCCGCTGTGTTCCGAACGGGATGCGGGGACGAAGCCGCCGTTGCGCACATCGAAGACGTGCACCTCGCCGTCCTCGATCACATAGTACCAACCATGCAGCGTGATCTGGCCGGCCTCGACCCGAGAACGCACCATGGGGTAGTCCATCAGGCGCTCGAGTTGCAGCACCACGGCGCGCTGCTCGGTGCGGCGCAATGCCTCGGGGCTCACCTGCACCGGCAGGGCGGCTTCCCGCGCCAGGTCCAGCCAGCGGGCCAGGTTGGGCGCTTCGGGCGAGATCTCCTCGTACAGCGCCTTCATCGCCCCGCAATGGCTGTGGCCGCACACGACGATGCGCGTGACTTTCAGGTTGAGCACCGCAAACTCGATGGCTGCCGTCGTGCCGTGGTGGCCATGGCTGCCGTCATAGGGCGGCACCAGCGCGCCCACGTTGCGCACGATGAACAGTTCTCCGGGACCGGTTCCCGTGAGCAGGTAGGGCACGAGGCGGGAGTCGGAGCAGCCGATGAACAGCGTCGTGGGGTGCTGCCCGTGGTCGACCAGGTCGCGGAAACGTGCCTGGTGCTGCGGGAAGTAGTCGTCGTGGAAACGGCGCAGGCGGGCGATCAGCTCATCAGGCATGGCCCTTCCTCCCCTGCGCTACTGCACCAGGGGCGATTCCGCCGCGTCGAGCGCCACCCCCTCCAGTGTGGCCTGACCTGCGAGCACACGCAGGTACTGACGCAGGGCAGTCACATAGGCCTGCTGCTGCAGGGCCAGTCGCACAGCGCCCCGCACCGCCTCGAAGGGCTGGGCCTGACCGGCCTGGCGCTCCAGCACCTCCACCACATGCAGGCCGAAGCGGCTGTGCACGAGGCGGGGCAGCACGCCCACTTCCGGGTGACCGAAGATTTCGCGCGCGAACTCCGGGGCGCAGTCGCTCGCACGCAACCAGCCTTCGTCGTCACCGATGGCGCCGCCGTGCGCACTGCTGGGGCAGTTCGACCAAGCCTGTGCAGCCTGCGCAAAACGCTGGTCCTGGTCGGCCTCGGTCTGGCCTTCGTCATGGCAGCGCAGTTCCAGCAGCACGCTCTCGGCCTTCAGGCGCAAGGCCTTCACGTCCACACCGGGGGTGACGGCAAAGAGGACGTGACGGGCGCGCACCCGCTCACCTTCGCTGTACTGGGCGGCATGGGCCGCGTGGTGGCGACGCAGGGCCTCCTCGGAGGGCTCGGGCAGGTCCAGCTCGCGCTCGAGCAAGGCTTCGATCGCCGCGCTGGCTGCTTCGCTGATCACGCCATCGGTGCCGGGCACATCGGTGGCCTGCAGCAGGCCGGCAGCCTGCGCCGCCTGGCGCAGCAGCTCGGTGCAGGCGCGTTGGCGCAGGGCTTCCTCCGGCAGGGACTCGCCGGGCGCGTGCAGGGCCTGCCCGTTGACGCGGGCCACGAGGCTCAGGGTGTCGGTGCTCATGAGGCTCTCCTTCAGGCGACGGGGCGGCGCGAGCGGTTGTGGTCCGCCGGCAGATTCAGCCGACGCGAACGCACCACCTGGTAGGGGCGCACCAGATAAGACAAGGAACCGAAGCCGCTCCACACGTGCACCAGGCGGGTGAAGGGGAAGACCAGGAACATCGTCATGCCCAGGACCATGTGGGCCCGGAAGACCCAGGAGATATCAGCCATCAGCTCGGCCGCGCCGGGTCGGAAGGTGACGATGCGCTGCGCCCACTCGGCCAGGACCAGCATCACGCTGCCGTCCAGGTGCTGGGCCGACAGCGGCACGGTGGCCAGTCCCAGCACCAGCTGCACCCACAGCAGCCACAGCAGAAAGATGTCGCTGGTCTTGGACGTGGCGCGAATGCGCGGGTCCGACAGGCGGCGGTGCAAGAGCAGGCTCACGCCGATCAGCGCCAGCACGCCGGCAATGCCACCCGCCGTCATGGCCAGCACTTGCTTGGTGCCCGGGCTCATGAAGGGCTCGTACAGGAAGTGCGGCGTGAGCATGCCCACGAAGTGGCCGAAGAACAGGAAGAGCACCCCCGCGTGAAAGAGGTTGCTGCCCCAGCGCAGCTGGCCGGTACGCAGCAGCTGCGAGGAATCGCTTTTCCAGGTGTACTGGTCACGATCGAAGCGCAGCAGGCTGCCGACGAAGAACACCCCGAGGCAGATGTAGGGGTAGAGGCCAAAGAAGAAGAAATCGACGGTGGCTTTCATGCGCGTGCTCCTTGGGAAGGTGCCGGCTTGCGGACGATGTGAATGGGCTGGGGGTGTTCCGGTCGGTTCTGGCCCTTGGTGGCGCAGCCATCAAAGGCCGGGGGCTCGGCCCAGGCGTCATCCAGACCTTCTTCGGGCGGCAGGGCCACGTGCTGGACCCGCTCGCCCGCCATTTCCAGCACGGCAGCGATGGCTGCCGCATAGGGGCTTTGCCGTTGCACGAGGGCGGTGTGCAAGGCGTTCAGGATGTGCGCCATCTCGCCGAGGAAGTCGCGCGCCACAGCCGCCTCCTGGGTGGCGGCGAACTCCAGGGCCACGGGCAGGTAGTCGGGCAGTTCACCCGGAGCAAGGTAGAGGCCCGCCTGCTCGTAGGTCTGCAGCAGGTCCACCATCGCCGGGCCGCGGTCACGCGAGTCACCGTGCACGTGCTCGAACAGATGCAGAGAAGTGGCGCGGCCCCGGTCGAACGTGTCCACGTACCGGGCCTCGACCTCGAAAGACTCCCCACGGCGCAGTTGCCGGATCAGCGCCTGCAGACCGGCGCGGGCGTCCTTGCTGAGCGCAGACTCCTCGACCACCACGGCCTCGATCTCATCGAGGGCGGCGCGCAGCGCGTCATCGGGGTAACCCAGCAGGCAGGCCACCGCGCGGCAGCTTCGGGAAGGAAAACGTTTCATCGTGGGTCTCCTGCGCTCAGACGGTGGCCTTGATGGGGATGGTGCGCTTCTTCTTGCCGCCGAAAAGGCTGGTCTCGGTGCTGCCATCGGAGCAGCCGTTGCCGAAGGAGAAGCCGCAGCCGCCGCGCACATCGAAGGCGTTCTCGGCGTACTCGCGGTGCGTGGTCGGAATGACGAAGCGGTCTTCGTAGTTGGCAATCGCCATCACGTGGTACATGTCTTCCACCGTGGCCTGGTCGATGCCCACCTGCTCCAGCGCGGCGGTGTTGATGCGCCCTTCCACGTGCTTCTCGCGCTGGTAGGCGCGCATGGCCAGCATGCGTTCAAGCGCGCGCACCACGGGTGCCGTCTCACCGGCGGTCAGCATGTTGGCGAGGTAGCGCACGGGGATGCGCAGCTGGTTGACGTCGGGGATCTCGCCGTTGATGCCGATGTCGCCGGCGTTGGCCGCAGCGGTGATGGGCGACAGGGGCGGCACGTACCACACCATCGGCAGCGTGCGGTATTCGGGGTGCAGCGGCAGCGCCACCTTCCAGTCCACCGCCATCTTGTAGACGGGGCTGGTGCGCGCCGCCTCCAGCCAGGCCTCGGGAATGCCGTCGGCGCGGGCCTGCTCGATCACTTTGGGATCGTTCGGATCGAGGAAGATGTCGAGCTGGGCCTGGTAGAGGTCGCGGTCGTGCTCGACGCTGGCCGCCTGCTCGATGCGATCGGCGTCATACAGCAGCACCCCCAGGTAGCGGATGCGGCCCACGCAGGTTTCCGAGCACACCGTGGGCTGGCCTGCCTCGATGCGGGGGTAGCAGAAGATGCACTTCTCGGCCTTGCCGGTCTGCCAGTTGTAGTAGATCTTCTTGTAGGGGCAACCCGAGACGCACATGCGCCAGCCGCGGCACTTGTCCTGGTCGATCAGGACGATGCCGTCCTCCTCGCGCTTGTAGATCGAGCCCGAGGGGCAGGAGGCCACGCACGCCGGGTTGAGGCAGTGCTCGCACAGGCGCGGCAGGTACATCATGAAGGTGTTCTCGAACTGGCCGTAGATGTCCTTCTGCACCTCGTCGAAGTTCTTGTCCTTCGAGCGCTTGGCGAATTCGCCGCCGAGGATCTCCTCCCAGTTCGGGCCCCATTCGATCTTTTCCATGCGCTGGCCGGTGATGAGGCTGCGGGGGCGCGCCACCGGCGCCGCCTTGGTTTCCGGGGCGGACTGGAGATGGTCGTAGTCGAAGGTGAAGGGCTCGTAGTAGTCGTCGATCTCGGGCAGGTGGGGGTTGGCGAAGATGCGCATGAGCAGCTTCCACTTGCCGCCCTGGCGCGGTTCGATGCTGCCGTTGCTCTTGCGGACCCAGCCGCCATGCCACCTGTCCTGGTTCTCCCATTCCTTGGGGTAGCCGATGCCGGGTTTGGTCTCGACGTTGTTGAACCAGGCGTACTCCATGCCCGGCCGGTTGGTCCAGACGTTCTTGCAGGTGACGGAGCAGGTGTGGCAACCGATGCACTTGTCCAGGTTGAGGACCATGCCGATCTGTGCGCGGACTTTCATCGCAGGTATCTCCTTTTTTTCAGGCAGCGGTCGCCGGGGTCTCGTCATCGAGCCAGTCGATGCGCTTCATCTTGCGCACCACCACGAACTCGTCACGGTTGGTGCCGATGGTCCCGTAGTAGTTGAAGCCGTAGCTGTACTGGGCGTAGCCGCCGATCATGTGCGTGGGCTTGGTGACGATGCGGGTCACCGAGTTGTGGATGCCGCCGCGCTGCCCGGTGATCTCGCTGCCCGGGGTGTTGATGGTTTTTTCCTGCGCGTGGTACATCATCACCATGCCGGGGTTGACGCGCTGGCTCACCACGGCCCGGGCCGCGATGGCGCCGTTGGCGTTGAAGAGCTCGACCCAGTCGTTGTCGACGATGCCGGCGCGTTTCGCGTCGTCCTCGCTCAGCCAGATGACCGGGCCGCCCCGGTTTAGCGTGAGCATCACGAGGTTGTCGCTGTAGGTGGAATGGATGCCCCACTTCTGGTGCGGCGTGATGAAGTTGAGCGTGATCTCCGGGTTGCCGTTGGGCTTGCGGTTCATCACCTCGTCCACCGTCTTCAGGTCCACCGGCGGGCGGTAGCTGGTGAAGCCCTCGCCGAAGGCGATCATCCAGGGGTGGTCCTGGTAGAACTGCTGGCGGCCCGTGAGGGTGCGCCAGGGGATCAGCTCGTGCACGTTGGTGTAGCCGGCGTTGTAGCTGACCTTCTCGCTCTCCAGGCCCGACCAGGTGGGCGAGCTGATGATCTTGCGCGGCTGGGCCTGGATGTCGCGGAAGCGGATCTTCTCGTCCTCGCGATGCAGGGCCAGGTGGGTGTGTTCGCGTCCGGTGATCTTGGAGAGCGCCTCCCAGGCCTTCACGGCGACGTGGCCGTTGGTCTCGGGCGCCAGCATCATCACCACCTCGGTGGCATCGATATCGGTCTCGATCTTCGGCATGCCCTTGGTCACGCCCTCCTCGTGCACCTTGCCGTTCAGTTCGGCAAGCTGGCGCACTTCCTCGGCCGTGTTCCAGGCGATGCCCTTGCCGCCGTTGCCCACCTTCTCCATCAGCGGGCCCAGGGCCGTGAAACGCTTGTAGGTGTTGGGGTAGTCACGCTCGACCACCGTGATCTGTGGCGCGGTCTTGCCCGGGATGAGGTCGCACTGACCCTTCTTCCATTCCTGCACATCGAAGGGCTGGGCCAGCTCGGCCGGCGTGTCGTGCATCAGCGGGGTGAGCACCACTTCCTTCTCCACCCCCAGGTGGCCCACGCAAACCTCGCTGAACTTGCTTGCGAAACCCTTGTAGATCTCCCAGTCGGAGCGGGCCTGCCAGGCCGGGTCCACCGCCGTGGACAGCGGGTGGATGAAGGGGTGCATGTCGCTGGTGTTGAGATCGTTCTTCTCGTACCAGGTCGCCGTGGGCAGCACGATGTCGGAGTACAGGCAGGTCGTGCTCATGCGGAAGTCGAGCGTGACCAGCAGATCGAGCTTGCCTTCGGGCGCCTGCGCGTGCCAGGCCACTTCCTTCGGTTTGGCATCGCCGGGGCCCAGATCCTTGCCCTGCACACCGTGGGCGGTGCCCAGCAGGTGCTTGAGGAAGTATTCATGGCCCTTGCCCGAGGAGCCCAGGAGATTGGAGCGCCACACGAAGAGATTGCGCGGCCAGTTGTTGGGATGATCTGGATCCTCGCAGCTCATCTTGAGCGCGCCGCTCTTGAGCGAGCCCACCACGTAGTCCTTGGTGTCCTGGCCTGCGGCCTGCGCGTCCCGCACCACCTGCAGCGGGTTGGTCTGCAGCTGGGGTGCGCTGGGCAGCCAGCCCATGCGCTCGGCACGCACGTTGTAGTCGATCAGGCTGCCCTGGAACTGGGCCTTGTCGGCCAGCGGCGAGAGCACCTCTTCCACCCCCAGCTTTTCGTAGCGCCACTGATCGGTGTGGGCATAGAAGAAGCTGGTGGAGTTCTGCTGGCGCGGTGGGCGGATCCAGTCGAGCGCAAAGGCCAGGGCGGTCCAGCCGGTTTGCGGGCGCAGCTTCTCCTGGCCCACGTAGTGCGCCCAGCCCCCGCCACTCTGGCCCACGCAGCCGCACAGCATCAGCATGTTGATGATGCCGCGGTAGTTCATGTCGCTGTGGTACCAGTGGTTCATCGCCGCGCCGATGATCACCATGGACTTGCCGTGCGTCTTGTCGGCGTTGTCGGCAAACTGGCGCGCCACGGCGATCACCTGGTCGCGCTTGACCCCGGTGATCTTCTCCTGCCACGCCGGGGTGTAGGGCACGTTGTCGTCGTAAGAGAGCGCTGCGTTCTCGCCAGGCAGGCCACGCGAGACGCCGTAGTTCGCTGCCAGCAGGTCGAACACCGTGGCCACCAGGGCTTCGCGGGGTTCGCCCGCCTTGCCCAGGGCGATGCGCACGGCCGGCACCTTGCGGCGCATCACGTCGCCCGTGGCCTTGTTGGCGTTGAAGTGCGGGGTGTCGATGCCCCCGAAGTAGGGGAAGGCCACGTCCACCACTTCATGGGCCTGCGCGCCCTCTTCCAGCACCGACAGCTTGAGCTTCACGTCGTGGCCATGGCGGGCCTCCTTGTTCTCGAGGTTCCAGCGCCCCGCATCGGGCCGGCCGTCGGGTCCCCAGCGGAAGCCGATGGAGCCATGGGGCAGCACCACCTTGCCCATGTCGTCGAAGGCCACGGTCTTCCACTCGGGGTGGTTGGTCTGGCCAAGCTTGCCGTTGAAGTCGCTGGCGCGCACATAGCGGTCAGGTACCAGCGTTTTGCTGCCGTCGGGCAGCGTGTGTTCCTTGAGCTGCACCAGCAGCGGCAGATCGGTGTAGCGACGTGCGTAATCGTCGAAGTAGCTGGATCGCCTGTCGAAGTAGAACTCCTTCAGGATCACATGCCCCATGGCCATGGCCAGCGCGGCGTCCGTGCCCTGCTTGGGGTGCATCCACAGGTCGGCCAGTTTGGAGACCTCGGCGTAGTCGGGCGTGATGGCCACGACCTTGGCGCCCTTGTAGCGCACCTCGGTGAAGAAGTGCGCGTCGGGGGTGCGCGTCTGGGGCACGTTGGAACCCCAGGCGATCAGGAAGGTGGAGTTGTACCAGTCGGCGCTCTCGGGCACGTCGGTCTGCTCGCCCCAGGTCTGGGGGCTGGACGGCGGCAGGTCGCAGTACCAGTCGTAGAAGCTCATGCACACGCCGCCGATCAGCGAGAGGTAGCGGCTGCCGGCGGCATACGAGATCATCGACATCGCCGGGATCGGGGAAAAGCCGATGACACGGTCAGGACCGTACTTCTTGATCGTGTAGACATTGGCCGCGGCAATGATCTCGTTGACCTCATCCCAGGTGGAACGCACGAAGCCGCCGAGTCCGCGCTGCTGCTGGTAGTCGCGCCGCTGGCTGTCGTTCTCCATGATGCTGGCCCAGGCATCGACCGGGCTCCTGGCGACGGCCTTGGCGGCACGCCAGTGCTTGAGCAATCGGCCCCGCACCATGGGGTACTTCACCCGGTTGGCGCTGTACAGGTACCACGAATAGCTGGCCCCCCGTGCGCAGCCGCGCGGCTCGTGGTTGGGCAGGTCGGGCCGGGTGCGCGGGTAGTCGGTCTGCTGGGTTTCCCAGGTGACGATGCCGCCCTTGACATAGATCTTCCACGAGCACGAGCCGGTGCAGTTGGTGCCGTGGGTGGAACGCACGATCTTGTCGTGGGCCCAGCGCGCGCGGTAGGCGTCCTCCCAGGTGCGGTCTTCGCCGGTGGTCACGCCGTGACCATCGGAGAAATGTTCCTTGGGCTGGTTGAAGTAGGTCAGTCGGTCGAGGAAATGGCTCATCAGGGGCTCCTTGTTCTGTTCGTTCAGCAAGGCATTTCGGCGTGCTTGCGGGCGTAGTACCACCAGGTGATCACGATGCACACGGCATAGAAGACGGCAAAGATCCACAGCGCGGCTTCAGGTCCGCCGGTGGCGGCAATCGAGCTGCCATAGCTCTTGGGAATGAAGAAGCCGCCATAGGCGCCCAAGGCCCCGGCAAAGCCCAGCGCGGCCGCACCTTCGGTATTGCCTTCCTTGAGGGCCTGTGCACGCGCCGCCTCGTCGTCGCTCTTGAGTTCACGCAGCTTCTGATTCAGGAAGATCACCGGGATCATCCGGAAGGTCGAACCGTTGCCGATGCCTGTGGTCAGGAACAGGACCAGGAACATCAGGAAGAAGCCGGTGAAGTTGCCGTCGATGGGGCCGAACGGCAGGACGAAGCCCCCAGTTCCCTTGGGCAGGAAGTACAGCACCCCGATGACAGCCAGAGCCATCACCAAGAAGTTCCAAAGGGTGACAGTGGCGCCGCCGAGCTTGTCGGACAACCAACCACCCACCGGCCGGATCAACGCTCCCACCAGGGGCCCCAGCCAGGCATAGGCCAGCGGATTGACGTCGGGGAACTGGCTCTTGATGAGCAGCGGGAAACCCGCCGCGAAACCGATGAAGGAACCGAAAGTGCCCAGGTAGAGCACGCACATCAACCAGTTGTGCTTGCGTGTGAAGATGGCGGCCTGGGCGGCGAAAGAGGCCTTGGCGTCGGCGATGTCGTTCATGAAGAACCACGCGAGCACGGCAGCAATTGCAATCCAGGGGACCCACACGAAGGCGGCGTTCTGCATCCACACCTGCACCGTGTCGCCCGCCTTGTTGATCATGGTCTGAGGCTCGCCAGCGAGCACACCGAACACCCCCACCGTGATGACCAGTGGTGTAAGGAACTGCACCACGGACACCCCCAGGTTGCCCAGGCCGGCATTGACACCCAGCGCCGAGCCCTTGCGCTCCTTCGGAAAGAAAAAGCTGATGTTGGCCATGCTGGAGCTGAAGTTCCCACCCCCGAGGCCACACAGCAGCGCCAGCGTCAGCATCGTCGGATAGCTGGTGGTCGGGTCCTGCACCGCATAGCCGATACCGATGGCCGGGATCAGCAGCGAGGCCGTCGAGATCGCCGTCCAGCGACGCCCTCCCACGAGGGGCACCATGAACGAGTAGAAGATGCGCAGCGTCGCCCCAGACAAGGCCGGTGCGGCTGCGAGCCAGAAGAGCTGGTTGGTCGAGTACTTGAAGCCCAGGGCTGGGAGGTTCACCGCCACCACACTCCAAAGCTGCCAGATCGCAAAGGCCAGGAACAGCGCAGGCACAGAGATCCACAGGTTGAGCTTGGCGATGGCCTCGCCCTCGCGTTCCCAGAAGGCCTTGTCTTCCGGGGTCCAGACGGTCAGCACCCGGCCCGGACGCGAGGCCCGCGGCGCGTTGCCGGAAGTGGTGTTCATTCGATCCTCCAAGTCGGGCCGCTCAGGCCCGCGCAGGGTTGGCGCCCTGGGCACCGTGAGGGCCCATGAGCTCGGTGCGACGCACCTCGGTGAAGTACATCCAGATGAGGGACACCCACACCACGCCGTAGAGCAGCATGAAGGCGCTGGAGCGGATGCCGGTGAGGTCGAGCAGGGCGCCGAACATGATGGGCAGGATGAAACCGCCCAGGCCGCCCGCCAGCCCGACGATGCCCGAGATGGCGCCGATGTTCTTGGGGTAGTCGTCGCTGATGTACTTGAAGACGCTGGCCTTGCCGAAGGCCCAGGCGATGCCCAGGATGAACATCAGGGCGGTGAAGGCGTACACATTCAGCCCGATGGTGAAGCTGCGCGCGCCGTCCACCGTGAGGACCGTGAACTCCGTCTGGGGATAGCTCAACAGGAAGAGGCAGATCCAGCTCACCCACATCACCCACCAGGTGACGCTGTGGGCGCCGTACTTGTCCGACAGCCAGCCGCCAATGGCGCGCAGCACGCCGCCGGGCAGCGAGAAGCAGGCCGCCAGCAGCGCCGCCACGCGGATGTCCAGGCCGTATTCGCCCACGTAGTACTGCACCATCCACAGACTCAGCGCCACATAACCGCCGAATACGATGCTGTAGTACTGGCAGTACTTCAGCACGCGCGGATCCTTCAGCGCCTTGAGCTGGTCGGTGAACTTGACGTTGCTCGGCACGAGGTGGCTGGGGTCGCTGTGGCTGAAGATCCAGAACAGCACCACCGTGCCCAGCATGATGGCCGCATACACCTGGGGCACCATGGTCCAGCCGAAGGCCACCAGGATCACCGGGGCCACGAACTTGTTGACGGCCGCCCCGGAGTTGCCCGCGCCGTACACGCCCATCGCAAAGCCCTGGCGCTGCTTGGGGAACCAGCGCGCCACGTAGGGCGTGCCCACCGAGAACGAGCCCCCCGCCAGGCCGACGAACAGACCGATCACGATGAAGTGCCAGAACTGCGTGGCATAGGCCATCAGCCAGATGGCCGGCACGGTGCAGGCCATCAGGACGGTCATCACGATGCGCCCGCCGTAGCGGTCGGTCCAGATACCGAGAGGCACCCGCACCAGCGAGCCCGTGAGCACCGGCGTGGCCATCAGCAGGCCGAACTGCGTGGCGTTGAGGTCCAGCGCCTTCTTCAGCGGGATGCCGATGACACCGAACATCATCCACACCATGAAGCACACGGTGAAGGCCAGCGTGCTGACGATCAGCACCGACCAGGCCTTGGCCGGAATGGGGGGGACCGTCGCCGATCCTGCTTGGGGGGCCGCCATGGGGATCACTCCTTGCTCTTCTCCATGGCAGCCACTGTAGGAACCGGGCCGGGCCTTGCCCATCCTTCTGCAAGGCGCCTGCGGCTGTCCGGAAGAACGAGGCGTTTGAGGCGCCCATAGTTCTTCCGAACTATTGACCTTGCACCTCAACGCAGGCGGTTGAAGTTGACACCAGCCTGACATCCCACGTCGCACATGCGGCATCGCCACAGGTGCACGCACGCCGACCCTGGGACTTACCCGCGGCATAAGGTGGCCGTAAGCCTGGGCCACCACATTGCGTCGCAACGGTGCAGGTCAAGAGCTGCAGCGCGATTCGGAGGGCGGCGCCATCACCGCCCGGGATCCCTTTTCACGTTTCGAGAGGAGACGCTCGATGGAAGACAACAACGCAAAGGCCTACTGGTCGGCAACGCTCGGGTTGCTGACCAAGGTGCTGGTGATCTGGGCCGTCGTGTCCTACGGCGCCGGCATCCTGTTCGCCCCGGCCCTCAATGCCATTCATCTGGGGGGCTATCCCCTGGGTTTCTGGTTCGCCCAGCAAGGGTCCATCTACATCTTCATCGCGCTGATCTTCTGGTACGCGAAGAAGATGAAGGACATCGACCGCAAGTTCGGCATGCAAGAAGACTGATCGGGGACGGACCATGGATCTTCAAACGATGACCTACCTGATCGTGGGGCTGAGCTTCGCGATCTACATCGGCATTGCCATCTGGGCACGTGCCGGCAGCACCAAGGACTTCTACGTGGCCGGCGGGGGCGTGCACCCTGTCACCAACGGCATGGCCACGGCCGCCGACTGGATGTCGGCCGCCTCCTTCATCTCGATGGCCGGCCTGATCTCCAACATGGGCTACGGCGGCGCGGTGTTCCTGATGGGCTGGACGGGCGGCTACGTGCTGCTGGCCTGCCTGCTGGCACCGTACCTGCGCAAGTTCGGCAAGTTCACGGTGCCCGAATTCATCGGTGACCGCTACTACTCGCAACTGGCCCGCAACGTGGCCGTGATCTGCCTGCTGGTGGCCTCGATCACCTACATCATCGGCCAGATGACCGGCGTGGGCGTGACCTTCGCGCGCTTCCTGGGCGTGACGAGCGACCAGGGCATCTACATCGGCATGGCCATCGTGTTCGCCTACGCGGTGTTCGGCGGCATGAAGGGCATCACCTACACCCAGGTGGCACAGTACATCGTGCTGATCCTGGCTTACCTGGTGCCGGCCTTCTTCATCTCGCTGAACCTCACCGGCAACTTCCTGCCGCAGCTGGGTCTGGGCTCGAACCTGGCAGGCACCGACGTGTCGCTGCTGGCCAAGCTCGACCAGGTGGTGACGGACCTCGGCTTCGGCCAGTACACGACCACCGCCGCCGGCAGCACCATCAACATGCTGTTCTACACGATCTCGCTGATGATCGGCACGGCCGGTCTGCCCCACGTGATCGTGCGCTTCTTCACCGTGCCCAAGGTGGCCGACGCTCGTTCGTCGGCCGGCTGGGCCCTGGTGTTCATCGCGCTGCTGTACACCACGGCCCCCGCCGTGGGTGCGATGGCCCGCCTGAACCTCTTCGGCACCACCAACACGGCCGTGGGCATCACCCAGAACGAGTCCGGGCAGCTGGTCGTGAACGCCGACGTGGTGAAGGCCAATCCGGACCTCTTCGCCGCCGAATCCAGCCTGGTCTATGAGCAACGCCCGGAATGGATGAAGCGCTGGGAGAAGACCGGCCTGCTGAAGTGGGAGGACAAGAACGGCGACGGCCGCATCCAGTTCTACAACAGCGCCACCAAGAACCCCGAGGTGCTGGCCAAGGCCGAAGCCGCCGGGTGGAAGGGCAACGAGCTGACGGTGAACGCCGACATCATCGTGCTGGCCAACCCCGAGATCGCGCAGCTGCCCAACTGGGTGATCGCGCTGGTCGCCGCCGGGGGCCTGGCCGCTGCGCTGTCCACGGCTGCCGGCCTGCTGCTGGCCATCTCCTCGGCCATCTCGCATGACCTGATCAAGGGGGCCATCAAGCCCGACATCAGCGAGAAGGGTGAACTGCTGGCGGGCAAGATCGCCATGGCCGGTGCCATCTTCGTGGCCGGCTACCTGGGTCTGAACCCGCCTGGCTTCGCGGCCGGCACGGTGGCGCTGGCCTTCGGCATCGCCGCCTCGACGATCTTCCCGGCCCTGATGATGGGGATCTTCAGCAAGACGGTGACCGACAAGGGTGCTAGCGCCGGCATGCTCGCGGGCCTGGCCGTGACCCTGTTCTATGTGTTCGCGCACAAGGGCATCTTCTTCATCCCCGGCACGGACTACCTGGGCCTGATCGGCGGCGCCAACAGCTTCTTCACCATCACCCCCGAGGCCTTCGGCACCGTGGGCGCGATCGTGAACTTCGCCGTGGCCTTCCTGGTCAGCAAGATGTCGGCCCCCGTGCCTGCGCACATCGCTGCGATGGTGGACGCGGTGCGCACGCCCAAGGGTGCCGGCGCAGCCACCGGCCACTGAGCCTCAGAACCTGCGGGCGGCCCTCACCGCCCAGGCATCGACCCCGCCGGCTGTCCGGCGGGGTTTTTTGTTGAGACAATCAGCGCGTAGACCTGAGCCATGAGCATCTTCATCATCAACTGGATCTTCCTGCTGGCGCTGATCCCGGTGGCCTTCTTCTGGCTGCGGCGCGCCTGGCGCATCGGGGTGCGCCGGGATTTTTCGGAAGTCGCCCTCAAGAAGGGTCTGCCGCCGCCCGACGCCGAACGCTATGCGCCCTACGAAATGATCATCAACCTGCTGGGCGGGGGGGTGCTGGTGGCCGTGCTGGTGGCCGTGCTCGGCTTTCAGGCCCTGGCCCACGAGGACTGGATCGCCATCGCCGGCTCGACCCTGTGGATCAAGCTGTTTGCCTCGTTTGCCCTGAGCCGCCAGGCCCATGGCCTGGGCCCGGCCCGCAAGCCCAAGACCAAGCCCGGCGGAACCCCGTAAGGCGCGGGTCAGAGGACGGGGCACAATAGTCCCGAAAGGCCTGCACCCAGTAGCGGCCCACCGCCCGAGGAGACACCGATGTTCAAGAGCCTGGGGGCGCAACGGCTGGTGTTCCTGTTCTTCGCCGGCTGGCTGTCGCTGAACTTTCCCCTGATGGCGCTGTGGGACCGCGAGGCCACGGTGCTGGGTGTGCCGCTGTTCCCGGTGGCCCTGTTCCTGGTGTGGGCCGTGCTCATCGCGGCCACGGCCTGGCTGGTCGAGCGCATGGACGACTGACGCCGTGCTCAGCGCCCCGCTGGTCATCGTTGCAGCCTTTGCCTACCTGCTGCTGCTGTTTGCGGTGGCCTATCACGGCGACCGCCGGGCTGCGGAGGGCCGCTCCATCATCGGCAATGCCTGGATCTACACCCTGTCGCTGGCGGTGTACTGCACGGCCTGGACGTATTTCGGCAGTGTGGGCCGCGCCGCCGGCTCGGGGGTGTGGTTCCTGCCCATCTACCTCGGGCCCACGCTGGCCATGGTGCTGGCCTGGATGGTGGTGCGCAAGATGATCCGCATCGCCAAGACCTACCGCATCACCTCCATCGCCGACTTCATCGCCAGCCGCTACGGCAAGAGCCCCACACTGGCCGGCATGGTGACGCTGATCACCGTGGTGGGCATCGTCCCCTACATCGCCTTGCAGCTCAAGGCCATCTCGGTGGGCTACGGGCTGCTGACCCAGCCGCTGGTCTCGCCGCTGGGGCCCCCTTCGGTGGCCGGCCAACCCTGGTGGCGGGACACAGCCCTCTATGTGGCCCTCGTGCTGGCGGGTTTCACCATCGTCTTCGGCGCACGCCACCTTGACAGCACCGAGCGCCACGAAGGCATGGTGGCAGCCATCGCCTTCGAGTCGGTGGTCAAGCTGCTGGCCTTCCTGGCCGTGGGGGCCTTTGTCACCTGGGGCCTGTACGACGGCCTGGGCGACCTCTTCGGCCGGGCACTCGCCGACCCCGAACTCGCGCCGCTGCTCAGTCCTTCGCAAGGCGCCGCTCAGGGCACGGGGTTTGCCTACGGGTCGTGGTTCGCCCTCACGCTGCTGTCCATGCTGTCGGTCATCTTCCTGCCGCGCCAGTTCCAGGTGATGGTGGTCGAGAACGTGGATGAAAACCACCTCAAGCGCGCGGCCTGGGCCTTTCCGGCCTACATGCTGCTCATCAACCTTTTCGTGCTGCCCATCGCCCTGGGCGGGCTCATGCTCTTCGAGCGCGGCAGCATGAACCCCGAGGGCTTCCTGATCTCGCTGCCGCTCACCCAGGGCCAGCAGGCCCTGGCCCTGCTGGCCTTCATCGGGGGCCTGTCGGCGGCCACGGGCATGGTCATCGTGGAGGCGATCGCCGTGTCCACCATGGTGTGCAACGACCTCATCATGCCCTGGCTGCTGCGTCTGCGCCGGTTCCGGGCGCGCTCGGGCGGCGACCTCACGGGCGTGCTGCTGGGCATCCGGCGCTCGGCCATCGTGGCCATCCTGCTGCTGGGCTATCTCTATTTCCACCTCGCGGGCGAAGCCTACGCCCTGGTGAGCATCGGGCTGATCAGCTTTGCCGCCGTGGCACAGTTCGCCCCGGCCATGCTGGGGGGCATGTACTGGAAGGGCGGCACCCGGGAAGGGGCGATGGCGGGCCTGGCGCTGGGCTTTTCGTTGTGGGTGTACACCCTGCTGCTGCCTTCTTTCGTCAAATCGGGCTGGCTGGACACCTCGCTGCTCGAACGCGGGCCCTTCGGCTGGGAACTGCTCAAGCCCGAGGCCCTGCTCGGGGTGAGCGGGCTGGACTACCTCACCCATTCGCTGTTCTGGAGCCTGCTGGCCAATGTCGGGGCCTATGTGGCGGTTTCCCTGTGGCGACGCCCCTCTGCCCATGAAACCAGCCAGGCCCTGCTCTTTGTGGAGGTCTTCGACCGCACCCAGGCCACGCGGCCGGTGTTCTGGCGCGGCCGCGCCCAGGTGGCCGACCTGCTGCCCCTCGTGGCCCGTTTCCTCGGCCCGGCCCATGCCCGGCGCCTGTTCGAAGACTACGCGCGCCAGATGGGGGTGACACGGATCGAAGACCTGCCCGCCGATGCCCGCCTCGTGCAGTATGTGGAAACCCAGCTCGCCGGCGCCATCGGCAGCGCCTCGGCCCGGGTGATGGTGGCTTCGGTGGTGGAAGAAGAAACCCTGGATCTGGACGACGTGATGCGCATGCTGGAGGAAACCTCGCAGCTGCGGGCGCATTCGCGTGAGCTGGAAGACAAGTCCCGCTCACTGGAGCGGGCCACGGCCGAACTGCGCGAGGCCAACGAACAGCTCAAGAGCCTGGACCGGCTCAAGGACGACTTCATGTCCTCCGTGACCCATGAACTGCGCACACCGCTCACCTCCATCCGTGCGCTGTCGGAGCTCATGCTGGACGACGCCGACATGGACCGCGCCCAGCGCCAGCAGTTCCTGGGCATCATCGTCACCGAGACCGAGCGCCTGACCCGCCTGGTGAACCAGGTGCTCGACATGGCCAAGATCGAGTCCGGCCATGCGGAATGGCACCCCAGCGACGTCGATCTGAGCGCCCTGCTGGAGCAGGCCGTGCAGACCACGCGCGAGCTGTTCCACGAGCGCGGTGCCCAGGTGCACCTGGACGTGCCTGCCGGCCTGCCGCCGCTGCGCACCGACCGTGACCGGCTTACCCAGGTGATGCTGAACCTCCTCACCAATGCTGCGAAGTTCGTGCCCCAGGGCCAGGGACGCGTCGATGTGCGCGTGCGGCCCGATGCGCGGGGTGTGGAGGTGGAGGTGCAAGACAACGGCCCCGGGGTGCCCGAAGACCTGCGCGCCACGGTGTTCGAGAAGTTCCGCCAGGGCGGCGACGAGAGCATCCGCCGCCAGGGCACCGGCCTGGGCTTGCCCATCAGCCGCCAGATCGTGGAGCATTTCGGCGGCCGCATGTGGCTGCGCGAAGACCTCGACGCAGGGGCCTGCTTCTGCCTGTGGCTGCCCTGGACGCCCCCTGCCGAAGCGCTTGCACCGATTTCACAAGAACCATCGACCGGAGACAAGCATGCCAGCGAAGATCCTCATCGCGGACGATGAGCCCAACATCCTGCTGTCGCTCGAATACCTGATGAAACGCGAGGGCTACGAGGTGAGCCTGGCGCGTGACGGCCAGGAAGCCCTGGACGCCATCCGGGCCGCGCCCCCTGCGTTGGTGCTGCTCGACGTCATGATGCCGCGCAAGAGCGGCTTCGAGGTGTGCCAGGAGGTGCGGGCCGACGAAGGGCTGCGGGGCGTGCGCATCCTCATGCTCACGGCCAAGGGGCGCGACACCGATGTCGCCAAGGGCCTGGCCCTCGGCGCTGACGCCTACATGACCAAACCCTTCTCCACCAAGGAGCTCGTCAGCAAGGTGCACGAGATGCTGGAGGCCCAAGGTTCGTGAAGTTCGACCGCCGTTTCGTCGTCGCCGTCCTGGCCTTTGCCGTGGCCCTGCTGTCATGGGGTGGCATGAGCCTGGCCCTGGTCCTGTCCACCGTGGACGATGCACAGCGTGAGCTGCTGCGCACCGTGCTCATCGAGCGGTCGCCGCTGGTGGCAATGGCCTTCCTGGTCACGCTGGGGGCCGTCGTCCTGATGCTGCGCCCCGTGTACCGGCGCTGGATCACCGCCGCCGGCCGGTTGGCTGAGGACACCCAGACCCTGATCGGCACCGGGGTGATGCGCGAGATCACTCCGCGCGGCAGCGCAGAGCTGCGCGCGCTCACCACCGTCATCAACGAACTGGTGCGCCAGCGCGCCCGCCTGCGGGAGGACATGGCCCAGCAGGTGCGCCAGGCCAGCGAACGCATCGAGCAGGAGCGCTCGCGCCTGGCGGCCCTGATGGCCGAACTCACCCAGGCCGTGGTGGTGTGCAACCTCGATGGCCGGGTGCTGCTCTACAACGCCCGCGCGCGCAGCCAGTTCCGCGCGCTCTCCTCCAACCCCACCCTGGCCGACGGTGCCGAACTCATCGGCCTGGGCCGCTCCATCTACACCGTCATCGACCGGCGGCTGGTGGCCCACGCCCTGGACACCGTGCGCCGTCACATGGCGCGCAACCATCCGCAACCGTCCTCCCAGTTCGTCACTGCCACACCCACCGGACAGTTGCTGCGGGTGCAGATGACCCCCGTGCGCGACAGCTCGGAGACCGGGCTGGGCGGCTTCCTGCTGATGCTGGAGAACATCACCGAAGACTTCGAGGCCGAGAGCGAGCGCGACCGCCTGCTGCACGACCTCACCGAAGGCAGCCGGGCGTCGCTGGCCAGCCTGCGGGCAGCCGTGGAAGTGCTCGAGGATCCGGCCCTGGACAACGCCCTGCGTGAACGCTTCCAGCGCGTCATCCGCGACGAGACCGAGGGCATGACGCGCCGCCTGGCGCTGCTGGCCAGCCGCACCACCGAGTCGCGCAAGACCCGCTGGCCGCTGGAAGAAATGCTGGGGGCCGATTTCGTCGCCGTGGCCCAGCAGCGCATCGAGTCGGCGCACTCGGTGCGTGTGAGCCCGTCCGAAGTGGACGGGGCCGTGTGGCTGCGGGTGGACAGCTTCTCGCTGCTGCAGGCCGTGAGCTACCTGGCCGGCCGGCTGGTGGATGAATACCAGGTGCGCTATGTGCAGCTGCGCCTGGCCCCGGCAGGCGCGCACGCCCACCTGGACCTCATCTGGCCCGGCCAGGCCATGAGCACCGAAACCGTGATGGGCTGGGAACTCGACCCCATGCGCAGTGGCACCGACGCCTCACCGCTGACCCTGCGCGAGGTGCTGGACCGCCACGACGCCGAGTTCTGGTTCGAGCGCGACCGCGCGCGCAACCAGATCTTCTTCCGCTTCCTGCTGCCCCAGGCCCTGCCCCCCGAGGATCAGCCGGCGCCCCCCCTGGCACTCACAGAGAGCCGGCCCGAGTACTACGACTTCGACCTCTTCCAGAGCAGCGAATCCACCGAAGAACTGGCCGATCGCAGGCTCGTGGACCTCGTCTACACCGTCTTCGACACCGAGACCACCGGCCTGGAGCCCTCGGCCGGCGACGAGATCATCCAGATCGGCGCGGCGCGCATCGTCAACGGCAAGCTGCTGCGCCAGGAGTGCTTCGAACAGCTCGTGGACCCGCAGCGCTCCATTCCGGCCGCCAGCATCCCCATCCACGGCATCACGCCCGAGATGGTGCTGGGCCAGCCCACCATCGACACGGTGTTGCCGGCCTTCCACGCCTACGCACGCGACACCGTGCTCGTGGCGCACAACGCCGCCTTCGACATGCGCTTCCTGCAGCTCAAGGAAGCCCGCACCGGGGTGCGTTTCGATCAGCCCGTGCTCGACACCCTGCTGCTGTCGGCCCTGGTGCACCCCCATCAGGAATCCCACAAGCTCGAAGCCATCGCCGAGCGTCTGGGGGTGACCGTCTTCGGCCGCCACACCGCCCTGGGCGACGCCATCGTCACGGCCGAGATCTTCCTCAAGCTCATCCCCCTGCTGGCCGCCCAGGGCATCCACACCCTCGGCCAGGCGCGTGAGGCAGCCAAGAAGACGTTCTACGCGCGGATCAGCTATTGAATGTGAGGTTTTCCCTCATTCCCGCCCCCCAAAGCTTCAGCCTGCCTGAATGCGGACGATAAGCGCACGATGACGCCGGTGTGACACGTCGCGATCGTGATGCATCGCACGATCTTGGCGCGTCAGCGCCGGGTTCGCGAAGACGCCCCTTGAGAACTGTCCAGAACAGCCGATAGCACGATGGTGTTGTCCTCGCCCCCCTGACGGGCAGGCCAGGCTTTCGTTTCCAAGGAGTGGATCCCCATGAAGAAGCTACAAGGGCTGCGTGTGGGCACGCAGCTGATCGGCGGGTTCGTCATCGTGAGCGTGATCGGCGGCCTGATCGGCGCCGTCGGCCTGTGGCGGTCGATGCAGATGAACGACTTTGCACAGCAGATGTACAGCCAGCAGGTGGTGGGTCTGAACGCCGCCGCCGAAACCGCGCTGCTGCTTCAGTCGGTCAACCGCGCCACGTCCAACGCCGTATTCTCGGACACCCTGTCCGACCGCAAGACCCAGATGGACGCCGCCGCCGATCTGATCAAGCAGACGCAGGCTTCGCTGGATCGCACCGAAGGCTACTTTTCGACCGAGGTGGGGCGCCAGCAGGTGCAGGAGGCTCGCAAAGGATTGGAAAACGTACGTCTGGCTGTGACGGAAACCCTCACGCGCCTGGAGAGCGAACCCCCCGGCGAGGCCTGGACGGCCGCCGACATGCTGCGCTCAGAGCTTCGCCCGGCCGTCGATGCGGCCGAGAAGTTGCTTACAGCCCTGAAGGCTCGCAAGCAGGAGAATGCCGCCGATCTGGCCGAGGCCACCTCGGCCGCTTTCGCCAGCGGGCGCTCCGCCATGATTGCCCTGACGCTGGGTGGGGTGGTGGTCGGCCTCGGCCTGGGCGTGTGGCTCACGCGCAGCCTGACGCGTCAGCTCGGGGGTGAGCCGGCCGATGTGGCCGCCGTGGCCACGGCCATCTCCCACGGTGATCTGACCAGCGCGATCGACATCTCGCGTGCCGGGCGTGGCAGCGTCGTGTACGCAATGCACACGATGCAGGAGTCGCTGCGCAAGGTGGTGGGCACCGTGCGCATGGGCAGTGACCACATCGCCACCGGCTCCACGCAGATCGCCACCGGCAACGCCGACCTGTCTCAGCGCACCGAGGAACAGGCCAGCAACCTGCAGCAGACCGCGGCGTCGATCGAGCAGCTGGCCAGCACCGTGCAGCACAACGCCGAAACCGCGCGTCAGGCCGCCCAGTTGGCCGGCGTGGCCAGCGACGTGGCGGCCAAGGGCGGACACGTGGTGGGCGAGGTGGTGCACACCATGGGCGAGATCAACGCCTCGTCCAAGAAGATCGCCGACATCATCGGCGTCATCGACGGCATCGCCTTCCAGACCAACATCCTCGCCCTGAACAGGGCCGTGGCTTCGCCGTCGTCGCCGGCGAGGTGCGCAACCTCGCCCAGCGCTCGGCCCAGGCCGCCAAGGAGATCAAGAGCCTGATCCAGGCGAGCGTGGAAAAGGTGGAAGCGGGCAGCGGCCTGGTGGACCAGGCGGGCCAGACCATGAGCGACATCGTGGCCCAGGTGAAGCGCGTGACCGACCTGATCCAGGAGATCAGCGCGGCCACCACGGAGCAGACCTCGGGCCTGGGCCAGATCAACAACGCGGTCAGCCAGCTCGACCAGGTGACGCAGCAGAACGCCGCCCTGGTGGAAGAATCGGCCGCGGCCGCCGACAGCCTGGCCCAGCAGGCCCAGCGCCTGGTGGAAGCCGTGGCCCAGTTCAAGCTGAGCGAACACGAGGCGGCCCAGGCCATCGCCCGGGCCCAGGCGTCCAGCCTGGAGGCGACCGCGTCCTCGCCTTCCTCGTCTGCCGCCGAAGGCGACGAGGCCGGCTGGCGAGCGCACTGATGCACCGCTGAGCCGGGTGCTAGAACCGCCCGGCCTGGAAGCGCTGCTCCAGCACGCTCTGCAGGGTGTGAACGACCCCGAAGGCGTCCTTGAGCTGACTGCGTTCGAAGTTGGACAGGCTGTCGACCACGAGGAAGTTGTCGGGAGGCTGTCCTTGCGTCATCTGGCGGGCCTGGTGGCGGATGCGCAGCACGGCCAGGAACTCCAGCGTCTGGCGCAGGTCGCGCACGCCGTCGGCGCTGATCTCGCCGCTGTCGGCGGCGCGCTGCAGGCGGTCCTGGGTGTTCACCTCTTCCAGCGCACCGGCCAGCGCGTAGATGCGGGCCAGATCCACGATGGGCACGATGCCGGTGTGCTTGAGGTCGATGGCGCCCCGGTGCTCGCCACTGCGAATGGGTGAGATGCCGCCGAACAGCCCGCGCGGCGGCCGGTGCGCCAGGGCGTTGCCCACCATGTAGGCCAGGAAGATGCCGTTGCCGCGCGTGCGCTCGAGCATGTCGCGGCGCAGGCTGTTCAGCAGCGCGGCCTGCCCATGCACCAGGCGCAGGTCGAAGAACACGCAGGTGAGCATCAGCGCCTTGGGCTCGGGCTCGTCGATCCACTGGTGGAAGTACTGGCGCCAGCGGCTCCAGGGTTGGCGCCAGGCCGGCGTCATGGCCATCATCTCGCCCGGGCAGTGCACATAGCCGCAGGCGTTCAGCCCATCACACACGAATCGCGCCAAGGCCTCGAAGTAGGCGCCGTGGCGGGCCTCGTCGTAGGTGTCGTCGAGCACCAGGCAGTTGTCCTGGTCGGTCTTGGCGGTCTGCTCGCAGCGGGCCTGGGAGCCGGCGGCCACCCAGGCGTAGTCCACCGGCGGCGGCCCCAGGCGTGCCTCGGCCAGCTGGATGAGCCGGGTGGTGAAGGCATCGGTGACCGCGGTGATCAGGTGCCCGGTCGCATGGGCCGAAGCATCGGCCGCCGCCAGGTGGCGCTGCAGTTCGGGCAGGCGCCGGCTCACACGCACCAGGCCCTCGAGGTCGGGCTGCTTGCAGACCTCTCCCACCAGATAGACCGCCGAGGTGCCGTGGCGCTCGGTGAGGTCGCGCGCCGTGACGAGCCCCGTGACGCGTTCGCCGTCGGTCAGGGGCAGATGGTGCACGTTGTGACGCGCCATGAGCATCAGTGCCTCGATGGCCGGCCTGCGCTCGTCCAGGGTGAGCGGTGCGAGCGTGGCGATGTCCATCACGGGGCGCGAGGTGTCCAGCCCGGCAGCCACCACCCGGTTGCGCAGGTCGCGGTCGGTGACCAGGCCAAACAGGCGGCCTTGCTCCACCACCAGCACGGAAGACACCTGGCGCTCCTGCATCAGCTGGGCCGCCTCGCGTACGCTGGCCGAAGGGGATACCGCCACGGGATCGCGCCAGCGCAAGGCCGAGAGCGGCTCGCTCAGCAGGTGGAGGTGCTGTTCCTGGCCGCCAGGTGCGGCGGACACCAGCTCGTCGAGGTCGGTCGATGGCGCTTGCATGGGCTCCATCATCGCCGCTGCGCAGCGTTTCGGCCAGTGCCCGGGGTGACCCAAATCAAGCTCGCTGGCGCTCGCTGGCATACACGGCCGCCTGAACGCGCGAACTGAGGCCCAGCTTGCGCAGGATGTGCTGCACGTGGATCTTGACCGTGGTCTCGGCGATGCCCAGCTCGCGGGCGATCTCCTTGTTGCTGGCACCTCGCGCGATGAGGCTCAGGATCTCGCGCTCGCGCGGTGAGAGGCTGTCCAGCGGCTCGGGCGGCACCTCGGCCGTCGTCGGGGCGGCCGCAGGCGCGGCATGTAGGGCCTGGAAGGCGGCCACGAGCTTGGCCGTGAGTTCGGGGCTCACGACCGACTCCCCCGCCACCGTGCGCTCGATGGCGCGCACGAGGTCGGGGCCGTCGATGGTCTTGAGCACATAGCCCCGCGCCCCGGCCTTCAGCGCGGCCGACAGGTCCTGCTCGTCTTCACTCACGGTGAGCATCAGCACCTGCGCCCCGGGGGCCACCTCCCGCAGCCCGGCCAGGGCATCCACACCCTTCACGCCCGGCAGGTGGTTGTCGAGCAGGATGAGATCGGGTTGAAGTTCGCGTGCACGGCGCTGGGCCTCGCTGGCATCGCCGGCCTCGCCCACGACTCGCAGACGGTCCTCCAGACCGAGCAAGGCCACCAGCCCGCGACGAAAGAGCACGTGGTCATCAACAACCAGCAGGCGGATGGGAGACGTGTTGTCGGACATGGGCAATGGGTGCATCAGGCCGCCAGGGCCTGTGTCGATGTCGTGGGCAGCGTCAGGGTCACGCGGGTGCCCTGTCCGGGCTCGGCCTGCACCGCCACAGTGGCGCCGATGCGGGCCGCACGTTCGCGCATGATGTGCAGGCCGACATGGGTCTCGTCCAGGTGCTGGCCGTTCGCGTCGAAGCCGACGCCGTCGTCACGCACCGTGAAGCGCCAGACCGGCGCCTGCTCCACGTCCACCCACACTTCACGGGCATGCGCGTGCTTGCGCACATTGGACAAGGCTTCCTGCACCACATGCAGCACCTGGATCTGCACATCGGCATCCAGGGGCAGGCCATGGCCGTGCATCGCCAGGTGAGCGCGCAGGCCGCTCTGGTGTTCGAACTTCTGCAAGGTGGTGCGCAAGGCCGGCTCGATGCTTTCGCCATTGGCACGGGTGCGGAAATGCAGCAGCAGTTCACGCACGTCGTTGTAGCTCTCGCGCACACCGGCATCGAGCTCACTCAGCACCCGCTCGACGCCAGGATCGTCGCCGCGCCGCATGGCGTCACGCAGCAACTGGACCTGGATCTTCAGGAAGGCCAGCGACTGGGCAATGGAGTCATGCAGTTCCTGCGCCAGCAGGCTGCGTTCCTGGGCCACGGCCGCCTCCTTGCCCAGCGCCTCGGCCCGCAGGCCCTCCATCGCGCCAGCCAGGTGGGCCGCCAGGGCTTCCAGCAAGGATCGTTCATCGGCGCCCAGGGCCGTCTCTTCCCGGAAGAAGAGGTCCACTTCGCCCAGCAGGCGATGCTGCAGGCGCACCGGCACCGACACCAGGGTCTGGTAGCCCGCCTGGGCGCAATGATCGAGCACCGGCTGCGCCACGTTGGCCGGACGCAGCTGAATGGGAATCACGCGAGTCGTCGCGCCTTCCAGGGCCTGGCCGCAATGGCAGCTCCCGGTCTGAACGCACTGCTCCTGTTCCGTCATGAAGTGAGGCAGGCAGTCACCCGCCAGCAGGAGGTAGCGCTGGTTGGCCTCATCCGACCAGCGCACAGCCACCGCATCGGCCCGCGCGATGCGCCGCACCTGCTGCGCGAAGCGCCGGGCCAGTTCATCAAGCGTGGTGGCCTCAGCCATCATGGCGCTGGTTTCGTACAACGCGGCCAGGCGCTCGCGCTGCTGCTGCAACCGCGCCGTCTTCTCGGCCACCTTGTTCTCGAGGTTGGCATACAAGGCCTGCAGGGTCTCGGCCATGCGGTTGAAGCCTTGGGCCAGATGGTCGAACTCGGCGCTGGATCGTTCCTCCACGCGCACGGCGAAATCCTGGGCCTGCACCTGCTGCAGACCGCGCTGCAGACGGTTCACCGGGTTGAGCACCAGGAGGTAGCCCGCATACAGCATCGCAATGCCCACCGCCAGCGCCAGGGCCAGAATGCCCAGCTGCACGGCATGCAAGATGGCGGTCCACAGCGAGAGCTGGTACTCGATGCCGGCCACCAATCCATCGATGGCAGCCACGAAGCGATCCACCTCCTCGGTGTTGCCGGAAGGCTGCACCCCGGTTCTCCAGTGCTCGCGCAGGAGCATCCACTGGCTCTGAACGGACTCGAAACTCTCACGCGTGGCCTCGCTCCAGGGCACGAACAGCGGGCGCGAAGGATCGCCCGTGCGCAGCAGCGCCAGCCCCTCGTCGAAGCGCTGCAGCCGGGCCTCGATCTGGGCGGCCGGCACCTGGCGCTCGACCTCCAGCGCCAGCTGGTAGCTCTTCATGCGCAGCCGCCCCGCCTCATTGACGGCCGCAGCACCGCCCTCGATCTGCCAGGTGATCCACAGCGTCAGGCCAATGGACGTGAGCGCAGCCAGCAGGAAGCCCGTGCACAGCAGCACGAGCTTGGTGGACAAGGTCCAGGAGCGGTGTCTCATGGCGCCACTCTAGGCAAGGCAGCACCCGCATGGCTTGACTCAGATCAAGCCGTCAAGCCCTCGTCAGGCGGAGCCCGATTTCCCCAGCAGGGTGAAGTGCTCCACCTGGGGCGGCGAGGCGAAGAAGGGCCCCACGATGGCCCGCCACTGGGCAAAGGCCTCCGACTGGCGGAAGTCCACCGTGTGGTTCTCCAGCGTGTCCCAGAAGATCATCAGCAGGTAGCGCTCGGGCGACTCCATGCCCTTGTTGACCTTGTAGCCGCGGAAGCCCTTCGAATGGGCGATCACGGTGTCCAGCCCCCGCTGGATGGCCTCGTCGAAAGCGGCCTGCTGGCCGGGATGGATGCGGATGTCGGCGACTTCGAGGATCATGCGGGGCTCCGGGGTGACAAGCCGCCCATCTTAGGTCACCACGCGTCCACGTAACGACCGCCCGGCTCGCCCACCTTCGCCGAGGCCAGCCCCCGCGCCAGCCAGTCGCGCGTGTCGGCCGGGTCGATCACCGTGTCGATCTCCAGCGTCTGCGCGATGTTCAGCGCCGCGCCACGGGCCACCTGTTCGGCCAGCAGGCGCTCGAAGAGGGCCTCGCGTGCCGGGCCTTCGGGCTGGGCCTCCAGCTCCTTGCGGTAGCCCAGGCGCACCGCACCCTCCAGGCCCATGGCCCCGAACTCGCCGGTGGGCCAGGCGGCCGTGGCCATGGGCGCATGCAGACTGCCGCCGGCCAGGGCCATCGCCCCCAGGCCGTAGGCCTTGCGCAGCACCACGGCCAGCCAGGGCACGCGCTTGCGCGCCGCAGCCAGGAAGAGCCGGCTCACGTGGCGCACCTGGGCCTGGGCTTCGGCCTGCGGGCCCACCAGGAAGCCCGGGGTGTCGATGAGCGAGACGATGGGCAGGCCGTGCACGTCGCACAGCTGCACGAAGCGCGCGGCCTTGTCGGCGGCGTCAGCGTCGATGGCGCCGCCCAGGTGGCCTGGGTTGCTGGCCAAGAGGCCGACCGGGCGGCCTTCGATGCGGGCCAGGGCGGTGAGCACACTGCGGCCAAACCCCTCGCGCAACTCCAGCAGCGAACCGGCATCGGCCACACCGCGCATCACGGCACGCACGTCATAGGCCCGCACGCGGCTCTCGGGCACGGCCTCGCGCAGGGCCAGCGGGTCGATCCAGTCCCATTCGCTGACCCGGCCCTGGAAGAAGGACAGGTAGTGGCGCGCTGCGTGCACCGCGGCCGCCTCGTCTTCGACCAGCACATCGATCACGCCATTGCGCGACTGGATCTCGCTCGGCCCGATCTCCTCGGGGCGGTAGACGCCCAGGCCACCCCCTTCGATCATGGCGGGCCCCCCCATGCCGATGTTGCTGCTGCGGGTGGCGATGATCACGTCGCAGCAGCCCAGCAAGGCCGCGTTGCCAGCAAAGCAGCGTCCGGCGGCGATGCCCACCACCGGCACCTGGCCCGACAGCCGGGCGTGGCTGGCGAAGGTGGACAGGTGCAACCCAGCCACCACCGGCCAGTCGGTGTCACCCGGGCGGCCACCGCCGCCCTCGGCAAACAGCACCACCGGCAGCCGCTGCTCGAGCGCCACGCCCAGCAGGCGGTCGGTCTTCTGGTGGTTGCGCGCGCCCTGGGTGCCGGCCAGCACGGTGGCGTCGTAGGCCATCACCACGCAGCGCGACGCCTCTTCGCCGAACCACGCGCTGTTGACCGAGCCGATGCCGGTGACGATGCCGTCGGCGGGTGTATGGCGCTGCAGGTCGTCGAGGCTGCGACGGCTGCTCTGCGCGGCAATGGCCAACGCGCCGTACTCCACGAAGCTGCCTGGGTCGCACAGGTCGGCGATGTTCTCGCGCGCGGTGCGCAGGCCCAGCGCATGGCGCCGGGCCACGGCCTCGGGGCGGGCAGCGTCCTCGGTGAGCGAGTGGCGATCGAACAGGGCCTGGAGGTCGGCGCGCGGGCCCGTGTGGGCGGCCGGCACGTCCGTCGCCACGTCGCTTTCGGCCAATGCAGCGCCGCCGTCACCGACCGGTCCCAGCCGCAGCAGGGCATCGCCTTCGGCCACGAGGTCGCCCACGGTCACGAGCCACTCGTGCACCACGGCGTCGGCCGGCGCGCAGATCTCGTGCTCCATCTTCATCGCTTCGAGCACCAGCAGCGGCTGGCCGGCGCGCACGGGCTCGCCGGGCCGGACGAGGAATTCCACCAGCGTGGCACTGGTGGGGGCATGCAGGAAGGAGGTGACACTCATGGCGTGATCGTCGTGGGGCAGGTCCTGCTTTATCCCCCCGGACGCAGGCCTTGTCCGTCACCCAGGTGACGCCGCCATCACCTCGCGCAGCACCGTGGCCGTGGCCTCGTCGGCCGGGAAGAAGGTTTCCAGGGCCAGCTCCGACAGCGTGATGTCCACCGGCGTGCCGAACACGGTGATGGTGCTGATGAAGGACAGGCGACCCCAGGGACTTTGCACTTCAAACGGCACCACCACGCTGGCCTCGGGCGCCAGCGGCCCGTCGGTGACCGGGGCCTCGGGCGCCGGCAGGGCGTGCAGCGACTCGGCCAGCGCCACCAGCTCCGGGTCGCCACTGGCTTCGATCTGGCGCTGCAGGCGCTCGAGCAGGTGGTGGCGCCACACCCCCAGGTTGACGATGTGCGGCGCCAGGCCCTGCGGGTCCAGGCTCAGGCGCAGCACGTTCACCGGGCCGTCCAGCGTCAGACCCAGACTCTGCAGGAACAGGGGCACGGCCCGGTTGCACGACACGAGGTTCCAGTAGCGGTCCACCAGCAGCGCCGGATAGGGCTCGTGGCCCTTGAGCACCGCCTCCAGCGCCTGTCGCGCCGCCGCCAGGGCCGGATCGTCGAGCGAGCGCTGGCGGTACAGCGGCGCATAGCCCGCCGCCACCAGCAGCGCGTTGCGCTCGCGCAGCGGCACGGCCAGGCGCTCGGCCAGGCGCAGCACCATGGCCCGGCTGGGCAGGGCCCGGCCGGTTTCCATGTAGCTCAGGTGGCGCGTGGAAATATCGGCCTGGGTGGCCAGGTCGAGCTGCGACAGGTGGCGCTGCTGGCGCCAGTGGCGCAGCAGGTCGCCCACGTCGGCGCGCGCGGCTTTGGGCTGGCCGCCCAGCGAGGCAGGGGTGCGTGTCATGGCGGCAAGCTTAGCCGCCCTCGCGTGCACCGCACATGACCTCGGAGGTCATCGACGCCATGCCCTCACCGGGCAGAGGATGACGGCACCGATTCATCCACCCACAGGAGCCTCGCCATGTCGACCCTTGCTGCCACGTCCCACACCTCCACCCCCGCTTCTGGCGCCGGCCTGCTGCGCCTTGGCCTCGGCCTCGATGCGGCCGCCACCGTCGCCTTCGCGCCGCCGCTGGCCTTTGCCTCGGGCTGGCTGTCCGGGCTGTTCGGTCTGCCCGAGATGCTGCTGATGGGTGCCGGCTTCTTCCTGCTGCTGTGGGCTGCCTTCCTGATCTGGGCCGCGCGCCAGCGCGTGCCGTCGCGCCGCATGGTGTGGACCGTGCTCGTCGTCAACACCCTGTGGGTGATCGACACCGCCGTGCTGTGGGCCAGCGGCTGGGTGCAACCCACGCTCTGGGGCGAAGCCTTCCTGGCGGTGAACGTGGTGGGCGTGTCGGCCTTCACGGCGCTGCAGTACCTCGGCCTGCGGCGGATGGGGCGCTGACGCCCTGGCGCGGGGCGTGTAGATTCGCGGCATGCCCCGCCGCCGCATCCTCCTCACCACCCTGGCCCTCGCGCCCTTCTCGCCCTTCTTCCTCGCCGCCTGCAGCCGCCCCGACCCCGAGCGCCAGATTCACGCGGCCCTCGGCGAGATGGAGGCCGCCATCAAGGCCAGGAACAACGGCGACTTCATGTCGCATGTCGCCGACGACTTCCAGCGCCCCGGCCAGGGCCTCGACCGCGCCGGCCTGCGCCAGCTCTTCACCGGCCTCGTGCTGCGCTACCCCACCATCGTGCTGGTGGTCACCGTGAACGAAGTGCGCGTGACCGGCACCACCGCCACTGCGCGCCTGACCGTATTGGCCACTGGCGGTCAGGGTGTGCTGCCGGAGACCGGCCAGGCCTGGGAGGTGAACACCGACTGGCGGTTGGAGGGCAGCCAGTGGAAGTTGTTCGCGGCAGACTGGCGCGGGCAGTTGTAGGGTGCGGTTGCAGGGGTACCTGAGGCCAAGTACCCTCTGAGGCACGCGGCCCTGGACCGCCTGAAGTCCAGACCGCTCGACCGGCGCGGTGGCATCCGCGCAGCGGTCCGTACTTCCACTTCCGCACCTGCGACGTCACGACGCCATCGACCCACCTCACCGATGGGTTCTCCGTCGGTCTTGCGAGCCCCATCGACTTCACGCATGACCGCGCGCTCGAAGGTCTAACCGATCAGCCGCCCATCGCGCCCCAGCAGCACCTGGGTGACGTAGCGGCTGCCACGGTTGGAGGCCGCATCGAACCCGATGCTGTACCCCCCGAGCTCGAGGCCGGGGCGGCGCCGGGCCAGCTCGTAGAGACTGGCGCGGGTGATCGGCGAGGCCTCCGCGCCGGCCAGCAGCGCCTGCGTGTAGCGGCCCACCACAAAGCCGGCCAGGCTCAGGGGCGAGGGGGTCTCCTCGTACAGGGTCTTCAGCGCGGCCCGGTACTCACGCGCGAACGGTGCGGTGTGGGTCTGCGGGTTGGGCACCACCTGCGTCAGCACCACGGGCACGGTGCCGGTGGCGCCCAGTTCGGTCAAGGTGGTGAGATCGGTCTCGCCCAGCGTGATGACATAGCGCTGCAGCTTGCGTTCGGCCAGGCCGCGCACGAAGCGGGCGAGTTCGATGGAGCCCCCGACGAACAGGAAGATCGCCGGCGGATTGGCGGGCAGTGATGCAACCAGCTGCTCGACGTTGCCCGCGGGCGCCACGAAATCACGGGGCTGCACGCCGATGCGCCGCACGGCCGACTGCACGTCGGCCTGGACCTGCTGCTGCAAGGCAGGTGTTGCATACACCAGCCCGAGTTCGCGCACACCGACGGTCTCCAGGCTGCGCAGGGCATGACGGATCTGCGCCTCCCGCGAGGCAAAGAGCTTGACCACGCCCGGCTCGTCGTCGAAGCGGGCATCGGCGATCCAGGGGCCCAGGTGCGCGATCTGCAGGCCCTCGGCACGGATGGCCTCGGCACAGCGCAGGGCCAGCCGCTCTCCCGCCGTCCCCACGAGCCCCACCACGGCGGGGTCGGATCGCAAGGTGGCCAGCAGCGACCTGAGCGAAGCCTCCGAGCCGTCCATGGGGAAGGGCCGCAGGTCGCTCAGGCGCGTGGCGGAGGCCTGAAGCGCCAGCCGCACGCCGCTGCTGTAGTCACGGGAGATTTCCTGCTGGTCCGTCGAGGTATCGACGCATTGGAGCAGGACAGGGTTGGAAGTGCCCGGCCTGGTCGGAGGTCTGCGCTGGGCCGACACGGCCGCGGGCACGGCAAGGGCCGCGATGGAAGAAAGCGCCATCGCTGCAAAACGACGGCGCCCAGGGCGATGACACGACACGATGACAGCGAAAGTGAGACTGTCAGCAGTGTGGCGTCAGCGTGTGTATCCGGTGTGACAGTCCTGGAGGCAGCTCACGGGCCCCAAGACTGCTTCACCCCCGCCCCAACCCCTGCTTCGCCGCCCCCACCACCACCCGGGTCAGCCCCTCCAGCAGGGATGAAGCCGCCCGGGCCTCGTGCCAGTAGAGGGGCACGTCCAGCGGGGTGTGGGGCACCAGCTCCACGAGCGAGCCGTCGTCGAGGTGGGGCTGGATCAGCGCCTGCGGGTGCAGGCCCCAGCCCATGCCGGCCAGCGCGGCCGTGACAAAGGCCTGGGACGACGGCAGGGTGTGACGGGGCAGCTCCACATGACGGCGGCACTGGCGGCGCACCCAACGGGCCTGCAGATCATCCTTGGCGCTGAAGAGCAGGCTGGGGGCCCTCGCCAAGGCACCGGCGCTCACGCCATCGGGAAAGTGCCGAGCAACAAAGCGGGGGCTCGCCGCGGCACGGTAGCGCATCGCCCCCAGGGCCCGGCTGTTGCAGCCGGTGGCCGGGCGGGCCGTGGCGGAGACGGCGGCCAGCACGGCGCCGCTGCGCAGCCATTCGGCCGTGTGGCCTTCGTCGTCCACCGCCACATCCATCAGCACCGGCGCCTCGGCGGCAAAGGCCGCGAGAGCGGGCGCGAACCAGGTGGCCAGGCTGTCGGCGTTCACCGCAATGGGCAACCGCACACGGGTGTGGCCCTGCGGGTCGAGCGTGGGCAGCGTACCGCGCAGTTCGTGTTCGAGCAGCCGCACGCGATCGAGGTGCTGGCACAGCCGCCGGCCAGTTTCGGTGGGCTGGCAGGGCTGGCCCCGCACCACGAGGGCGCAGCCCATGCGTTCTTCCAGCAGCCGCACGCGCTGCGACACGGCCGACGGGGTCACGTGCAGGGCCCGGGCGGCACGCTCGAAGCTGCCTTCGCGCACCACGGCGGCCAGGGCAGCCAGGGCGGAGTAGTCGATCATTGATTTAGAAAAACTTCATCAGATTCAGAAGATGTAGTTTGTCTAAACCACTCGTCACGGGCAAGCTGTCGACATGACAAGCGTTCCCGACATCGCCACGCTCGCGGCACCGGCCTTCACGCAGGGCCTGGCCTTGAGCCTGGGCCTGATCGTGGCCATCGGCGCGCAGAACGCCTTCGTGCTGCGTCAGGGACTGAGGCGCGAGCACGTCGGCCCCGTGGTGGTGTTCTGCGCCGTGGCCGATGCGGTGCTGATCACGGCCGGGGTGCTGGGCATGGCCCAGGCCCTGGGAGAGCGCGCGGGGCTGGCGCAGGCCCTGGCCCTGGCGGGCGCCCTCTTCCTGGCCTGGTATGGCTGGCTCGCCCTGCGTCGGGCACGTCACCCCAGCCGCCTGCAGGCCGCGGCCGGTGGGGATGGCCTCAGCCGGGGAGCCGCCGTGGCACAGGCCGCGGCCTTCACGCTGCTCAACCCGCATGTGTACCTCGACACCGTGCTGCTGGTGGGCAGCATCGGTGCGCAGCAGCCTGCCGCGACGCGAGGCTGGTTTGTGGCAGGCGCCTGCACCGCCAGCGTGGTGTGGTTCAGTCTGCTGGGCTTTGGCGCGCGCTGGCTGGCGCCTTGGTTCGCCCGGCCGCGGGCGTGGCAGATCCTGGACGGCCTGATCGGCCTGACGATGTGGACGCTGGCCGCGTTGCTGGTGCGGCATGCGCTGATCCCGCAGTGACGGCGGACCCCAGGCGCGGTACGGGGTCAGCCCAGCAACTGCCTCAGCCCCACCACCAGCCGATCGATCTCGGCGTCCGTGGTGTGCAAGCCCGGCGTCACCCGCACCACGTCGCCCGCCGCGGGGCCGCTGCGCTGCACGGTGAACACGCCGTGGTGCTCCAGCAGCGCGCGGGCCAGGGCCTGGTTGTCGGCTGTCGAGGTGCGCCCGGCCAGGCGGAACGACGTGATGCCCGCCACCATGCCGGGTTCGTCGGGCGTGAGGATCTGCATGCCCGGCAGCGTGCGGGCCGGCCCCACCCAGGCATCGCGCAGGTGGCGCAGGCGCGCGGCCTTGTGCGCCACGCCGATGGTCTCGTGCCAGTCGAGCGCCGCGGGCAACGTCAGCCAGGCCGCGAAGTTGGGCGTGCCGCCATAGAGCCGGCTGCGGATGTCGTCGGCGCCGAAGTCCAGCCCCGCAAAAGGCGCCTCGATGGCGTCGAGCCGGTCGCGCCGGATGTAGAGCACCGCGCAGCCCAGGGGCGCGCCCACCCACTTGTGCAGGTTGAAGGCGGCGAACGGTGCGCCCAGGTCGGGCGCGTCGAATGCCATCTGCCCCCAGGAATGCGCCGCATCCACCACCACGTCGGCGCCGGCCGCCTCGATCATCGTGGTGAGTTCGCGCACCGGCATCACCAGGCCGGTGCTGTGACTCACGTGGGTGAGCAGCACCAGGCGCACGCGTGGGTGGTCGTGCAGGGCCTGGCGGTAGGTGGCCAGCACCGCCTCACGCGTGGCAGGCTCGGGGATGGCCAGCCGCACCGCGTTCACGCCGCGGCGCTCGCGCAGGAAGGCCATGGCCGCGCGCATCGCGGGGTAGTCGAGATCGCAGTACAGCACCGTGTCACCAGCGGCCAGGCCACGGTAGCCCTGGATCAGCACCTGCATCGCCTCGCTGGCGCCGCGCACCAGCACCAGTTCGTCGTGCCCACAGCCCAGCGACCGTGCCACACGCACCCGCAGGGCTTCCAGCGCCTGCGGCCACTCGCGGCGTACCCAATGGGCGTTGTGGTGGTTGATGAAGGTGGTCAGGCGCTCGTACTCGGCCTTCACCGGCTCGGCCATCGGGCCCCAGAAGCCGTTCTCCAGATTGACCGGCTCGCGGGCCACGTCATAGTAGCGATGAACCTGTGACCACCAGCCCTCGTCGGCCGTCGGTGCGGCGGGGCGTGAGGCTTGCAAGGTGGCGAGCGCTTCACGGAAGGCAGGCGCACGCTGGTCCAGGTCGAGCACGGCGGGCATGGGTGGGTTTGCAGGCTTGGAGAGCAGCCCATTGTGCATGCGACGGTCCGTGGCCACGGGTTACCGCCGGGATACAGTGGTGTTTGCCTTTCGGCTCACAATGGCTCCGTTGATGTTGCATCCGAAAGCCCTGCCCGTGTCCCTGTTCACCCCGCCCTTCTTTGCTCCGGAACGCTTCAGCGACCCCGACCTGGCGCTTGCGCGCGTGACCCGCATCTACGACGAAAGCCTGGCCCACCTACGCGACGCGCTGCACCGCTTTGTGGGTGGCGATGATCTGGCCCAGCACGTGCGGGCCTGCTACCCCTACGTGCGCGTGCACACCGACACGGTGGCACGCGCCGACTCGCGCCTGTCGTATGGCTTCGTGGCGGGCCCAGGCACCTACGAGACCACGCTGACGCGGCCCGACCTCTACAGCGACTACTACCGCGAGCAGTTCCGCCTGCTGTTGCGCAACCATGGCGTCGAGCTGGAGGTGGGCACCAGCCACCAGCCCATCCCGGTGCACTTTGCCGTGGACAGCTCCGATCATGTCGAAGGCCAGCTCGACGCGGCCCGCCGCCTGCGCCTGCGCGACCTCTTCGACCTGCCCGACCTGGGTGCGATGGACGACGGCATCGCCAACGGCACACACGAGCCGGCCCCCGGCGAGCCGCACCCGCTGGCGCTGTTCACGGCACCGCGCGTGGACTACTCGCTGCACCGCCTGCGCCACTACACCGGCACCGCACCCGAGCACTTCCAGAACTTCGTGCTGTTCACGAACTACCAGTTCTACATCGACGAGTTCGTGCGGCTGGGCCGCGAGCTGATGGCGCAGGCGCCCGACCAGGGGGCGCTGTTCACCGCGTCGAAGGACGCTGCGGCCGACGATGGCTACGTGGCGTTTGTGGAGCCCGGCAACGTGGTCACGCGCCGCCAGGGCGAGGCGCCCGAGCCCGAGGACGCGCTGGGCGCGCCGCCCCCGCGGCTGCCGCAGATGCCGGCCTACCACCTGGTGCGGCGCGACCGTGCGGGCATCACCATGGTCAACATCGGCGTGGGGCCCGCGAACGCCAAGACCATCACCGACCACATCGCCGTGCTGCGCCCGCACGCGTGGATCATGCTGGGCCACTGCGCGGGCCTGCGCAACACGCAACAGCTGGGCGACTACGTGCTGGCCCACGGCTACGTGCGCGAAGACCACGTGCTGGACGAAGACCTGCCGCTGTGGGTGCCGATTCCTGCGTTGGCCGAGGTGCAGATCGCACTGCAGACCGCCGTGGCCGACATCACGCAGCTCAGCGGCTACGAGCTCAAGCGCATCCTGCGCACGGGCACCGTGGCCAGCACCGACAACCGCAACTGGGAACTGCTGCCGCACCGCACGCCCGAGCGTCGCTTCAGCCAGAGCCGCGCGGTGGCGCTGGACATGGAAAGCGCCACGGTGGCGGCCAACGGTTTCCGCTTCCGCGTGCCCTACGGCACCTTGCTGTGCGTGAGCGACAAGCCCCTGCACGGCGAGCTCAAGCTGCCGGGCATGGCCAACCAGTTCTACCGCGAACGGGTGGACCAGCACCTGCGCATCGGCATCCGTGCGATCGAGATCCTGCGGGGGGAAGGGGTGGATCGGCTGCACAGCCGCAAGCTGCGCAGCTTCGCCGAGGTGGCGTTCCAGTAGGAGCGCGCCCGATCGGGCGCGCCTGGAAGCTCAGCGGCTGTTCGGCCGGTAGGACGGACGCGGGCCGGAGGAACGCGTCTCGAGGTGACGGAAGGTGATGCGGCCCTTGGAGAGGTCGTAGGGCGACAGCTCCAGCGAGACGTTGTCGCCCGCCAGGATGCGGATGTGGTGCTTGCGCATCTTGCCCGCGGTGTAGGCCACCAGGCTGTGGCCATTGTCCAGGGTCACACGGAAACGGGAATCGGGCAGCACTTCCTCGACCTTGCCGCGCATCTCGATGAGTTCTTCCTTGGCCAAATCAACTCCTTGCTGGTGGATGAATCAATTTCAGAAACTCAGGCCAGGAGGGCGCGCTGCGCCCACTCCCGGCCTTGCTCGGCTGCGTGGCGCAATGCGCCCTCGCGGGTATCGAATGACGCCGCAAAGCGGAACACGCGGTCGTGCGTGCCGGTGCCCCGACCACTGCGGATCGAGACGGATGCGGCAAACCCGCCGGCATCGATGCGGCGGGACAGCGGTGAGACAAGGTACTTGCCCACCGCAAACGGTTGTTCACGGTTGGTCTTCATGGAATTCCTGCACGGCCATACGGCCATGCGTTCAAACTTGGGTCGGAAGCGTCTCGATGCGCGGTGCGCAAGGAGCCATCCGGGATGGGGCTCGCCGGAGGAGAAGACTGACAGCCGGGGACCGAAAGCGGCTCGAAGGCCGGTCCTGGGCGAAACGCGCGGCGCGTGGGGCCAGCAGCGTGTCAGACGACGACTGCCGCGTCAGAGAGCAGGGCGCGACAGAAGCACGAATTATACCCGCTTGGCCTGCCGCGTGCAGCACCACCCCCGCCACGGCGACAATGGAAGCATGAACGATGACTCGCAGATCGAGGTGCCGCCCTCCTTCATGGCCCTGTTCGTGGCGCCCGGGCGGATCAAGCCGCGCGAGCCCCTGGGCGTGATCGCCCAGCGCTACGAGCTGTGCGAGGACCTGGCCCAGATGCTCACGGACACGGCCCGCACCAAGCTGTGGGAGCTGCATGCCACCGAGGCCGACGTGCTGGAGCGCATCGGCCAGGGGCTGGCCGCGGGGCCGCTGGACCTCACGCCGGACGAGGCCCGGTGGGTGCTGCGTCGGCTGGCCGAACTGCTGGGCTGGGACGGGGGTCCGGCCGATCGCGACACCTGAGCCGCGCGCTCAATCGTCCGGGTCGAACAGCCCCCCGGCCGGATGGGCCTTGTGCAGCGTGTGGGGCGCCGGCAAGGGCGCGGCCAGCAAGGCCGCCGCGTTGATCACGCCACTGCCGTACTGGTCGGCCTCCTGAGCGGGCCACCGCCCCGGGGTGGCCGTCTGGCGGGCCAGCGCCTTGAAGGCCGCAGGAATGCGCCAGAGTTCTCCCGGCCCGTAGAAGGCCTTCAGTGCGGCCACACCGTGCCAGGCCAGCCACAGCGCTGCCACGCCCGAGCAGGTGGCCGTGGCGTACGAGGTGCCATCGCCATCGGCCTTCGGGTAGATCCGCTGAGCGGCCTGGCCGGCCGGCAAGGGCTCGGCCCGCACGCGACGGATCGCATCGGCCGGGCCGCACAGGTCGACGCAGGGCCCGCGCGCGGCCGCCCGCCAGGGCTTGAGGCCCGGCCCCACACCACCCATCGTGATGCAGCGGTTGTAGCGGCCGGGGTAGATCACCTCGCCCCAGTACTGGCCGGCGGCACAGGCCACGATCACGCCATGCTCGTAGGCATGGTCGAGCGCCGACGACAGGTGCCGGCTGCCAAAGAGCGCGCCCAGCGAGATGTTCACCACGTGGCAGCCGGCGTCGACGGCATGGCGGATGGCCCGCCCGATCTCGGCCTTCACGTGGTCCACGATGACCGAATCGGTCACCCGGAAGGGCACCACCGTCACCCCCGGCGCCACCCCGTAGAAGGGGCGGGGGTCCAACCCCACCGCGAAGCCGGCGATGGCGCCACTGATGCGTGTGCCATGGCCGGGAAAGCCCACGAGCCACTCGTCGCGCGGGTCGTCCCAGGGCAAGGCGCGTTGCGGGCGGTCCCAGTAGTCGTGGCCATCGGCCGGCTTCACGGTGCCGCTGGCCCCGCCTTGCCAGCCCAGGGCCGCATGTTCGGTGTAGCCGGTGTCGATGTGACCGATGCGGATGTCCTGCCAGGGCAAGGCCGCCTGGAAGCGCGGGTCGCCGGCGAACATGGCCCAGGCCGACACGACGTTGGCGCCGCGCGCGTCGAGGTGCCAGTCGTAGGGGCCCTGGAAGTCCTGGGGCAGCAAGGGGGCCCCCGCCGCGGCGGGGGCCGGTCCCGCGGCAGCGGCGGCCCGGGTGAGCTTGGGCGTGCCCAGCACCTCGCCGTCCACCACGGCCACGCCCCGCTGCAGCAGGTGAAAGAGCGCGTCGCGGCTGAGCGCGTTCACCGCCAGCGCGCCCCAGTCGCGCAGGCATTGCTCCCAGGCGGCATCGCTGGCCAGGCCCGGGCGCTGGCGCAGCACCGCCTCCAGCACCTGCGGCACCACATAGACATCGCGCGCATGCGCCGGCGTCAGCGCACCCAGCGTGCCGGCGTCGCCCAGGGCCTCCTGCAGCCGGCGCAGGAAGCGCTGGCAGGCGGTGGGAGAGGCCGGCAGCTGCACCACCGTGACGTTGCCGTAGGCCAGTTCCGCATCGCGTGGACCCAGGTCGCTCATGCTCGCCTCCTCGTCAGGACGATGTGCCGCGGGTGCATGGTGACACCAGCGCCTCGCAAGCACATCCTCCAAGAGGGGGATGGGGCCTTCCAGGCCTTGGACTTGTGCCGCCGCGGCGCCCCCCAAAATACACACATTAGCGTACACACATTGAGGTGGCCATGAACGCACTCACCACCCGCGTCTTCAACAACGGCAACAGCCAGGCCGTGCGCATTCCCGCCGAATTCCGCCTCGACACCGACCGCGTGACCATCTCACGCAACGAGCAGGGCGACCTGGTCATCCACCCCTTGCGAGCCCAGCGGGGCGCGTCCCTGCTCCAGGCCCTGGATGAACTGAGGGGTGTGGACGATGCCTTCATCGCCGCCCTGGAAGCCGAGCAGGACCACCCGCTGCCGATGCAGGAGCGCGAAGGCCTGTGATCTACCTGCTCGACACCCACATCCTGATTGACCTGATCAAGAACCACCCACCCGCCGTGGCGCAGCGCGTGGATGCGATGTCGGAGGACGACCGGCTGTGCATGTCCTTCATCACCTGGGCCGAACTGCTGAAGGGCGCAGAGCGAAGCACCCGCAAGCCGGAGGTGCTGCGCGCCCTGGACAATCTCGCCCGGCAGGTGCCGGTGATCTACCCTTCGGCCCCTGCCATCTGCCGCCACTACGCCGTTCAGGCCACCCGGCTGAAAGACGCCGGCACGCCCATTGGAGCCAACGACCTGTGGATTGCCTGCCACGCGCTGGCCGAAGGCGCCACCTTGGTGACCCACAACACCCGCAAGTTTCAGCGGGTCGAAGGGCTTCGGATCGAGGACTGGGTGACGTCCTGAAGAGGCTCATCAAGCCCGTAGGATCTTCTCCATCGCCCGGCCCTTGGCCAGCTCGTCCACCAGCTTGTCGAGGGTGCGGATCTTGCGCATCAGCGGGTCTTCCACTTCCTCCACCCGCACGCCACACACCACGCCCTTGATCAGCGCCACGTTCGGATGCAGCGCCGGGGCCTGGTCGAAGAAGGCCTGGAAATCCACCCCCGCCTCCACCTGCCGCTGCAGGCCCTTCGCGTCATAGCCCGTGAGCCAGCAGATGATGCGATCCACCTCGTCCTTCGTGCGGCCCTTGCGCTCGGCCTTGTTGACGTAAAGCGGGTAGACCTTGGCGAAGGGGGTGGTGAAGATGGGGTGGGGCATGGACTCCTCCGCTATCACTCTGGCTGCTGAACACTGGGGCAAGAACGGCGTCGAGCCTGGACCACCGCCTCACGCCACGCGAACTCAGTCATGGACCGGCGACTGTTCGCTCAGGACCGCCGAGGTGCCACCAAACCAAATAGACGGCCAAGGGGACGGCCGCCACGTAGACGAAGAACACCCAGTAGAACGCGAGCGCACAAACCAGGCCGCTGAGCGTGCCAGCGATGAGCCACATCCAATGGCAGCGTCGGCCTTGGATCCAGCGCGCCGTCATCACCGCCAGACACAACCAGGCAACAAGTGGGAGGACTGCGATAAGTCCTGCAGGCCCGACTCTGTCGCCTGCGAGAACCGAGCCAGCAAGCATCACTGACGAGAGAACGCCCACCCCGGCCAGTGACCAGGACACCAGGGCCACGGCAAATCTCTTGCTTGCTTGCGCGTCTCGCATGGCAGATGGCTTTCTGTGATCGATCACCGAGGCCGCTCCCGGATGGCATCCCTGACAACAGGCGCCGCCGCTTCAGGCGCGATCCCCCACGCCCGGCAGTAGTTCGAGCCGAGCCACAACTCGAGGTCTTTGGCACCTTTGCTGGCATTGCAGCCCACACAGCAAAGCGCAATGTTCTCTCGGGTCACGATGCGCGCATCGTTCACGATATGTTCCCAGCTTGCGCGTTCCCGGCGCACGGCCCCGTTTGCCACGAAGCGCACGCTGCAATAGACGCACGCCTTGTCGCGCGCAATCACTTCACGTTCAAGCGATTCCGGGATGTTCCAGCGATTGGGCATCCTGAAGTCCCTGTAGAGGGGCTAGGCCGCTCTCTTGGCCTTTCCCGTTGTAGGTGCCAAGGCGGCAGGGGTGGGCGGCGCTGGCGTGAGCAGTTCGGTACGGATGGCCTCTTCATTCGGGAGCGAACGGACGTGCCAGCGAATGAGCCGAAGGCCGGCGTCGGCTGTGGCCTTGGACTTTTTCTCGTCTGTCTTGGCTCTCGAGCTCGACTCGTGCGACTTGTCATCGAGTTCGATTGCGGCGATGACGGTGAAGTCCTTCCCGCACACCACAAAGTCATAGCTCAACCGATTGATTCGGTTATTCCACTCGTGAAAGTTCGAGCCCTTCTTGACACCAAGAACGCGTGACACCTGAACCTGCGCAAGAACGACGTGCTCCGGCAGGGCACGAATGAGCCGGTGATACAGGACTTGCTCCGGCTGAGACAAGGGTCGCTTGATGTAGAAGGGCCACGGGCCGCTCGGGCCGACATTCAGCAGACCAAGCTTCTTGAGGACGACGAGAGCGACTGCGATAAGGACGACGAGGACGACGAAGACAAGGACTAGGTATTTCATAGGCGGTCAATGGTTCGCCATCTGGAGTTGTGCGACCTGACGTTCGACATGAGCGGCGGCTGTAGGCCGCAGGCCGGAAGCCGTCCGCTCGATGGAGGGGTTAGGTGCCGCACACCTCATACCCGAGAAGTTCAACAGCGGCACCAATTGGCAAAGCGGTGGCTGAAAGATCGTAGAAGCTGATAACGCCCGGTGCACCCTGTCCGGAAACCAGCGCCACAGAAGCGCACGGCTCCGAGACGGTGCCATCGGGTAGTGACAACCTAACCCGGAGACGAATGTGCTCATTTGGCCCAATCTTGGGGACGGGTATGGATGAAGCGGCGTGCGCAAGCACCGTGTACGGGACATCAAGCGTCGCTGCAAGAGCGCGCCTACCCCTACGCAGGGTGATTGTCTCGACGGCAACGACGCGAAGAGGTGGCAATTGAGGCACCTAACGTGTTATAGGGAGCAAAACTGCTGCATAACACCGCCGGCTGTCTCCCTAACACCGACGGCTTGATCGGGCGCAAAGCCTCGCCCCGCCATGCGTTAGCAGGCATGGACTGGATATTTGCACAGTAATAAATTTCATGCAAATTAGCGCAGGGTTCGCAAGGCGCACTTTGCCTGAGGCCGCCACCCAGCAAATTCCCCCTTTCGGGGGTACTCAGTCGCCCCAGCTCGCCGTCGAGCCTCGATGCCCCGCCCTCCTCGCGGGCAAGGTCCCGGGCAATCCCTTACCCTTCCCGCACGCGCCAGCCCCCCGGAGCCCCGCCATGTACCTCCCTGCCCACTTCGCCGAAACCCGCCCCGAGCAGCTGCACCGCATCATCAACGACCACCCGCTGGGCATGATGGTCACGCACACGGCGGCGGGGTTGGAGGCGCAGCACATTCCTTTCCTGCTGGACCCGGCGCAGGGCGCGCAGGGGGTGTTGCTGGCGCATGTGGCGCGGGCCAACACGGTGTGGCAGGAGGTGGCCAGCGGCGATGCGGTGATGGTGGTGTTCCGCGGGGTGGAGGGCTACATCTCGCCCAACTGGTACCCCAGCAAGCACGAGACGCACCGCGCCGTGCCCACCTGGAACTACGAGGTGGTGCATGCGCACGGCACGGTGCACGTGCACGACGACGAGAAGTTCCTGCGCGGCCTGGTGGCGCGGCTCACGCGGGTGCATGAGGCCGCGCAGCCGGTGCCCTGGAAGATGGGCGATGCGCCGCCCGACTACCTGAGCGACATGCTGGGCAAGATCGTGGGGCTGGAGGTGCGCATCACGCGCCTGGAGGGCAAGCGCAAGCTGAGCCAGAACCACGAGGCCCGCAACCGCGCCGGCGTCATCCAGGGGCTGGAGGCGCAGGGCCACCCGGGGCTGGCGCAGGCGATGCGCGACGCGAGCGTGTGATCAAGGTCTTGCCGGGCTGAGGCCTACCGGCTCGGCCACTTGCGGATCGTCCAGCAGCGCCACTGACTGCCAGCGCCCGCCCGAGCGGCGCTCCAGCGTGGCCGCCTCGAAACGCCAGAGGTGGAGCCAGCCGTTGTCCACCAGGTGCCGCACCACCTCGTGCCGCTCGATCACGGCGTCGATGGCCGCGCGCGGGGCATCGATGACCACGGTCAGCCGCAGCGGTTCGTGCATCCAGCGCTGCCCGTCATGCAGCGACTGGCGTGACAGGCCGATGCGCAGGTCCCCGCCATTGCCTTCGAACACACCCAGCGTGCCGCCCACCACGTTGTGCAGCAGCTTGTTGCCGCTGCCCAGACGATCGGGCTCGCAGGCCGAGGCGTGGTATTGCCAGTTGATCCAGTGCGTCACCAGCATCGGCGCCGTCATCAGCAATTCCAGCACGCTGCCATCCGGGTCCTGGTTCGCGTCGTAGTCGTGCAGGAAACTGCGCCCGCCCAGCACGATGCCCCGGCTACGGTGGCGCGGTGCGATCAGGAAGGCTGCGTTGCCGGCAAGCCCCCATTCCGGACGGGTCTGCGCGCCATCATTGGCCCGGCGGCGCAAGGTGTCGAGGAGTCGCGGGTGCGGCATGCGCGGGTCCAGGCCGAGGCTCGGGGCCCGCTCACGGCGCACCTGGTCGCACGCCAGCGCCAAGGCACGCTGCAAGCGTTCCACACGCGCCCGGCCAGCCTCCGACAGTTCGTCGAGATCGAAGAACTCCACCTCGTCCGTGGTGGTGTTGTGCAGCGCGGCAACGAACTCGGTGGAGGCCGGGATGGGCTGGCCCTGGCCACGCAGGCCTTCTCGCACGGCTGGCTCGTTCAACAGATGCGCCAGGGTGCGCGCGTTGACCTCGCCACTCTGTCCGCAGCACGCGCCGCAGTCCAGCGCGGCCGCGTGCGCGTTGTTGGCAGACTGGCTCCCGTGCCCCGCCAGCAGCACGAGCGGGGCCAGCGCCTCACCCAGGCCCATGGCACGCAGCACGCGCGAGGCCAGGGCGACCTTGGCCTGCAGGTCGAGGCCCGTCAGGCGCGGCCGGCACAAGGCACGATAGCGCTTCGACAGGCCCTGCAGATCATCCCGGGGCCGGTCGTCCCCCCCGGGGCGCAGCCAGCGGCCCAAGGGGCCGAGATAGCCCAGTCCCGCCGCTTCCACGAAGGAGAAGGCCGACCCGGGCCACCGGCTGGCCGCCTGCCAACGGGCCTGCAGCCCGAGCCGGCGCTGGCGTGAGCGGGTCGCCTCATCCAGCAGACCGGCCTCGCCGCCCTGCCCGGATCCCGTGTGCACGGTGAAGGCTTCGCTGGCCGCGACGGAAGGCGCCAGCAGGCCGGGCAGCTGCGGCCGCGTGGCCTGGGTGCCCAGGGGCGTGTAGGCCAGCGGCAGACCGAAGAATCCGGCAAACCCGCGTGTCTGGACGGCCGGCCACACCGATTCCAGCGCACGGCGCAGGGGCTCGCTGCGCACGTCGATGCAGAAGACCGCCTGCACCTCGATCGGTGCGGCCGCCGCGTCCCCGCCGGGCGCCAACGACAACCGGCGGGCCAGTTCGCGCTGGTAGCCGGCCTCCAGCGCGGCCTGCCACACCTCGTCCACGGCCAGGGTGCGCTCGGCCTCCGCCAGCCGTTGGGGGGCCTGGGCCCAGGTCGTGCGCAAGGCCGCCAACGCAGTCTGCGTGGCTGCGTCATCCTTGCATTCCAGCAGCAAGGCCCCCCAGGCCAGCCGCAGGGCCAGCAGCTCGCGCAGGTGGCCATCCTGCCCGCCGGCCAGGCGCGCCTGCCACCCCAGATAGGCACACCACGAGGCCCAGCCATTGACCGTCAGCAACACGGCCTCGAGGTAGTCCGCCCACACGCCCTCAGGCAGGCCCAGGCGTTCCATCACCCAGCGCTCGGCATCCCTGGCCGAGGCCGGCACGGCATCGATGGCACGGCCGATCCCGGGCAGGCCCATCAGCAGGCCGATGCCGTGGTCATGCGCCAGGGTGTCGCGCCAGAAGGCATACAGGCCCTGCGAACGCGCTGCGCGCCAGTCGGCCTGGTGCTCATCGAAGTAAGCCGCACAGGTCTGGCTCACCTGGTGGGTGATGGCCTCGCGCCAGGACAAGCGAGTGTGTCGCCGGGGATCGTTGTCCAGCACGTCGATGAGCAGCGGCAACTGCTGCAGCGGAGCCCGCCGGTGCAAGGCCTCGACACAAGCGGCCGGCGTCAGCCCGGCCAGATCCGCGTCCATCTCCGGCCCCGAGGCCTGCCCCCGCAGCTGCTGCAGCGCCTGCGCCAGATCGGAGGGCGTGATGCGGCCCGCGGCCCAGGCCTCGAGCTGCTGCTCCCGCGCGGGGAAGACCCGGATGTTGCCCAGCAGCGCCATGCGGGCGGCCACACGGCGCACGGGCATCCCGACGCGGGCCCAGTGCGGGTTGACCGCGATCGCACGGTCCAGGGGCCAGGCGGGGGCGATGGCGCTGCAGGCTTGTTCGCAGGCGCGATCGATCAGGGACTCGGTCATGAAGGTCTCCAGGGTGTCAGGGCATCACAGGGCGTCGGTGCGCAAGGTGGCCACCGGAGGTGCATCTGACGCATATCGGGACGGTGGCGCCCAGCGGGCCGGCCCGCAACGCAGGGCCAGGCGTGTGTAGGCCTCATCGACGTAGAAGCCGGCATAGCTCCAGCGCCAGGCGCCGGCCAGCCAGGCGGGCCGCACCTGCATCAGCGTCAGTCCGGTGTACAGAACCGCCATGCCAAGCAGCGCCGCCAGCCCCAGCGCATCAGGCGCAGGCGCTTGCGGCACGCCCAGCGGCAGCGCATGCACCCCCAGCGCGGCCAGGGTGAGGGCCGTCACCATCGACATGCCGCTCAGCACCGGCCAGAGGCCCGGGCCGCAGCCCGGCCCGGCGGGCACCCACAGCAAGGGGGACCAGGCCAGGCCCAGCAGCACGCTCCACCACCATGGCCAGGCCGACAGGCCGGCGAGCCACTGAACGCCCAGGACCGCCGCCACCGCCAGCACCGGGGCCAGGCCCAGGCTGAGCGCATGCGGCGCCGCCGCGACATGCAGCGATTGCAGGCGCGTGTGGCGCACCACGCCGGAGGCGCCCAGGAAGGCGTGGGCCTTGTAGAGCGAGTGCCCGATGAGGTGCAGGGCCGCCAGGGTGTACAGCCCCAGCGCGCACTCGACCAGCATGAAACCCATCTGTGCCACGGTGGACCAGGCCAGCCGCACCTTGATGCTGATGCGCGTCAGCATGACCATGCCCGCCAGCACGGCGGTGGCCAGGCCCAGGGCCAGCAGCAGCACGCGCGCCACCATCGACTGTTCGAGCAGCGGCGCCAACCGGATCAGCACGAACCCCCCCAGGTTGACCACCCCCGCGTGCAGGAGGGCCGAGACCGGCGTCGGCGCTTCCATCACCTGGATCAGCCAGCCGTGCACCGGCAGCAGGGCCGTGCGCAACACCACGGCCAGCACCAGCGCCACCGCGCTGCCCTGCAAGCCCGCGGTGAGGCCAGTGTGTGCCACATGGTCCGCCAGGGCGGTGAGCGAGCCGCTGCCCACCTCCGCCCACGCCAGGGCCGCCGCGAGGATGAGCAGGCCATCGGCGGCGCGATCGGCGAACTGCTTCTTGTGGTCGGCCAGCCGGGCGAAGGCCCGATCGGGGTAGAAGCACAGCAGGGGACGCAACGCCGCCCCGACTCCGGCCCAGGCCGCGATCAGCACCCCCCAGTGATCGGCCAGCAGCAGCAGGTGCACCATCGCCAGCACCATCGCCAGGGCCGACACATAGCGCCGCTGGCCGGGCTCACCCTGGAGGTAGCGCGCCGAGAACGCGGCAATCACCGTGCCCAGCAACTGCACCAGGACGGCCAGCACCAGGCCCAGGGACGTCGCCTTCAAGCCCGGCAACAGCGGCACCGCCCCCATTCCGGCGGATACCACAGCCATCACCAGTGCCACGCCGGACAGCAGCAGCACCCCCTTCCACAGCCCCGGTGTCGGCAGCCCGTCGAACCGGCCCAGCAGCGCCGCCATCAGCATCAGCCCCACCGGCGCCAGGCCCACGGCCACGGACAGCCCCTCGAACATCGTCATCACAAGCCCTCGTCATGCGGATGGGAGGGATGATGCTTGCCGGCTTTTGTTCTGTAAATTACATTGATCAGAACTTTAAAATATCAAAAACAGAACGATGCGCCTGGACCAGCTCAACTTTCACCACCTCTTCTACTTCTGGCGCGTGGCTCGGCTGGGGCATCTGACGCGGGCGGCGCAGGAACTGCACACCTCGCAATCGGCCGTGTCGGCGCAGATCCGCCAGCTCGAGGAGCGGCTCGGCGAAACACTGTTCGCGCGCGAAGGTCGCCGGCTGGTCCTGACCGACACCGGGCAGCTCGTCCACGCCTATGCCGAGAACATCTTCGGGCTGGGTCAGGAGATGCTCGGCCGGCTGCAAGGCCGCAGCGCCGGCATCACCCGGCTGCGCGTGGGCAGCGTGGCCACGCTGTCACGCAACTACCAGGAGAACTGGATCCGGCCGCTGCTGGCCGACAGCTCGGTGGTGCTGACCCTGGAATCGGGCCTGCTGGAAGGCCTGATCGAGCGGCTGGTGCAGCACCAGCTCGACGTGGTGCTGGCCAACGAGACGGTGCCGGCCCACCCGGACCGTCCGCTGCATTGCGTCTTCCTGGGCAGCCAGTCGATCTCGCTCGTGGGCCCCAGCGGGCGCTGGGCCTCGCAGACCCTGCGTCTGCCCGAGGACCTCGACGGCCTCGACGTGGCCCTGCCGGGCCAGCGGCACGCCCTGCGCGCGCAGTTCGACGCCCTGTGCGCTTCCGCCGGCGTCACGCCGCGGCTGCGTGCCGAGGTGGACGACATGGCCATGCTGCGCCTCATCGCCCGCGACAGCGGCTGGCTGACCGTCCTGCCCGAAGTGGTGGTGCAGGACGAGCTGCGAACCGGTGTGCTGGTCACCGTGGGCCGCTCGACGGCCCTGCAGGAACGCTTCTACGCCATCACCACGCCGCACCGGCATCGCATCGAGGTGCTCGAGCGTCTCCTGTCGCTCACTCCACCGTGACCGACTTAGCCAGATTCCTCGGCTTGTCCACATCCGTCCCGCGCGCACAGGCGGTGTGATAGGCCAGCAGCTGCAACGGCACCACGTGGAGGATGGGTGAGAGCTGACCGTAATGTTCGGGCATGCGGATGACGTGCACGCCGGGTTCGCTTTCGATGCGGGTGTCGGCATCGGCAAAGACGTAGAGCTCGCCGCCGCGGGCGCGCACTTCCTGCATGTTGCTCTTGAGCTTTTCCAGCAGGGTGTCGTTGGGGGCCACGGTGACCACGGGCATCTGGTCGGTCACCAGGGCCAGGGGGCCGTGCTTCAGCTCGCCGGCCGGGTAGGCCTCGGCGTGGATGTAGCTGATCTCCTTGAGCTTCAGCGCGCCCTCCAGCGCAATGGGGTAGTGCAGGCCACGGCCCAGGAAGAGGGCGTTTTCCTTGCGGGCGAAGTCCTCGGCCCAGGCGATCACCTGGGGCTCCAGCGCCAGCACGGCCTGCAGAGCCACCGGCAGGTGGCGCAGGGCCTTGAGGTGGGCGGCTTCTTCTTCGTCACTCAGGCGGCCGCGCACCTGGGCCAGCGCCAGTGTGAGCAGAAAGAGGCCCACGAGCTGCGTGGTGAACGCCTTGGTGGAGGCCACGCCGATCTCCACGCCCGCGCGGGTGATGTAGGCCAGCTTGCATTCGCGCACCATCGCGCTGGTGGCCACGTTGCACACCGTGAGCGTATGGGGCATGCCCAGGCTGCGTGCGTGCTTCAGTGCCGCGAGCGTGTCGGCCGTTTCGCCGGACTGCGTGATCGTCACCACCAGGGTCCTGGGGTGCGGAACGCTCTCACGGTAGCGGTACTCGCTGGCGATCTCCACGCTGGTGGGGATCTTGGCGATCGATTCGAGCCAGTACTTGGCGGTGGAGCCGGCGTAGTAGCTGGTGCCGCAAGCCAGGATGAGCACCTGCTCCACGTCCTTGAACACGGAATAGGCCCCGTCACCGAAGAGTTCGGGCGTGATGGACTGGACGGCATCGAGCGTGTCGGCGATGGCGCGCGGCTGCTCGAAGATCTCCTTCTGCATGTAGTGCCGGTAAGGGCCCAGCTCGGCCGCGCCGGTGTGGGCCAGCACGGTGCGCACCGGCCGCTCCACGCGCTCGTAGCGGTCATGCGGCGCGCTCGCGGTGCGCGACTCGATCCAGTAGCGGCCGAGCTGCAGGTCGACCACGTCGCCTTCTTCCAGGTAGACGATCTGGTCGGTCACGCCGGCCAGGGCCATGGCGTCGGAGGCGAGGAAGTTCTCGCCCGCATCGGCCGCGCCCACCCCCAGCACCAGCGGCGAGCCTTCGCGCGCGCCCACCACGCGGTGCGGCTCGTCGCGGCAGAACACGGCAATGGCGTAAGCGCCGCGCAGGCGCAGCGTGGCGCGCTTCACGGCGTCGAAGAGGTCGCCGTCATACAGGTGGTCCACCAGGTGAGCGATGACCTCGGTATCGGTCTGGCTGGCGAAGGTGTAGCCCTTGGCCTGCAGCTCGGCGCGCAGTTCGTCGTGGTTCTCGATGATGCCGTTGTGCACGAGGGCGATGCGTGCGGGGCGAGCGGTGTAGGCGTCGGCCCCGGTGCCGTGCGAGAAGTGCGGGTGGGCGTTGTGCACTGCCGGCGCGCCGTGCGTGGCCCAGCGGGTGTGGGCGATGCCGGTGTAGCCGGCCACACCGTCCTGCGCCACCTGGGCTTCCAGTTCGGCCACGCGCGAGGTGCTGCGCGCACGGCGCGGCCCGCCGTCCTGGTGCACGGCCACGCCGCAGGAGTCATAGCCGCGGTACTCCAGGCGCTTCAGGCCTTCGATCAGGATGGGGACGATGTTGCGCTGGCTGGTGGCGCCGACGATGCCGCACATGGAAGAACTCCGCAAAGAAGGGATGTCGGGATGCTAGGCAAGATGGTGAGAAATTTTCTTGCGTTCACATTCATTTCAGGAATGATTCCGCCACAAAGCCTTTTGCGTGCAATAATTGATCGTGAATTCACTGTTTTTGATGAAATCAACCGCCCCCCACCCTCATCTGGATGCCATCGACCTGCGCCTGCTCGATCAGCTGCAGCGGGATGCCTCCTTGAACAACCAGGCCCTGGCGGAGCGCTGCCATGTGTCGCCCGCCACCTGCCTGCGCCGGGTGCGACGCCTGGTGGAGGCCGGCGTGATCGAGCGGCGCGTGGCCCTGCTCTCGCCCGAGCGGCTGGGTGCCGGGCTCACGGCCATCGTCGAGATCTCGCTCGACCAGCAGGCCGCCGAGCGGCTGGCCGCCTTCGAAGCCCGCGCCGTGGCCGAGCCGCAGGTGCAGCAGTGTTACCGCACCAGCAGCGGGCCCGACTTCGTGCTGGTGGTGCAGGTGCGCGACATGGACGCCTACCACGCGCTGGTACAGCGCCTGTTCACCAGTGACGCCAACGTGCGCAATGTGAAGGCCTACTTCTCCGTCAAGCGTGCCAAGTTTGAGCCTGCGCTGAGCCTGCCACCCTCCTCCGCCTGAACCGCTGCGCCCGGCGGTTGATCTTCATGCGCCTCTTGACTGCAATGTTATAACATTGCGTTTACTTGTTCTCTGGGCGAGGAGGCCCCGCATGAACCACCCCATCTCCATCCCGACCCTCTGCCACGCCTGTGTGCTGGCCCCCACCCTGGCCCTGGTCAGTGCAACTGCGTGGGGTCAGCCCTCTCCCGCGACGGCGCCAGCACCCACCGTCTCGAACTTCGAGGTGGGCCTGGTACTCGACGGCGCCTTCTCCTCGCGCGAACGGGCCCTGGGCCAGCGCGAGCGGGGCTTCGGCCTCGGCCACAACGAGCTGAGCCTGGCGGGCGCCGTGGACAACCTCTTCCAGGCCCGCGCGACCGCCGTGCTGCACAGCCACGACGGCGAGACGGAACTGGAACTCGAAGAGGCCTTCGTCGAGACCACCACGCTGCCGGCCGGCCTGCAGTTGCGCGCCGGCCGCTTCCTGGCCAGCCTGGGCTACCTGAACGAGCAGCACGTCCACGCCGACGACTTCGTCGAGCGGCCCCTGCTCTACCGCGCCTTCCTGGGCAGCCACTACTTCGACGACGGGCTGCGCCTGAGCTGGACGGCCCCCACGCGCCTGTACTGGCGCTCCACCGTCGAGGTGCTCGGCGGGCGGCAGCTCGTGCCGGAATCCACCAACGATCCGCGCGCCGGCGCCTTCACCGCCAGCACCAAGATCGGCGGCGACTGGAATGCCTCGAACAGCTGGCAGCTGGGCCTGTCCTACCTGCACAACCGGCGCAAGGCGGTGATGGAGGAGGAAGACCCGGATCCTGATCACGATCATGACCACGCCCATGGCCGCCGTTTCGGCGGGCGTCATCTCGTGATCGCCGATGCGGTGTGGAAATGGGCCCCCGGTGGCAACAACCGCCAGCAGCAGTTGCGCGTCTCGGCCGAGTACGCGCGTGTGAGCGACCTCAACGAGTTCGCCCGCAACAGCGACGTGCACGAAGCCGGCTACCTGTCGGTGGTGTACCGCTTCGCGCCGCAGTGGGAAGCCGGCGTGCGCGTGGACGAGCTGCGCGTGCGCGAGCCGCATGGCGACCACTTCCACAGCGGCCGCCTGCGCGAGGCCAGCGCCATGCTGGCCTGGAAGCCCACGCACTTCTCTGCGCTGCGCCTGCAGCTCACCGGCCAGCGCGACCGTGGCGGCTTCGACGACGCCGGGAACAGCGTGCAGCTGCAATACGTGATGAGCCTGGGAGCCCACGGTGCGCACGGCTTCTGAACACGTTCGCCGCTGGATGGCGGTGCTGTGTTGCGCCCTGGCAGCGCCGGCCGCACAGGCGCTCGAGGTCTTCGCCTGCGAGCCCGAATGGGCCGCACTCGTGAAGGTGCTGGCCCCGCAGGCGCGCGTGACCAGCGCCACGCACGCCCTGCAGGACCCGCATCACATCGAGGCCCGGCCGGCGCTCATCGGGGCGCTGCGCCGCGCCGACCTCGCGGTGTGCACCGGCGCCTCGCTGGAAGCCGGCTGGCTGCCCATGCTGCAGCAGCGTGCGGGCAATGCACGCGTGTTCAACGGTCGCGACGGCATGTTCTTCGCAGCGGATCATGTGACGCTGATGCACGACCACGCCCACACGCACCTGGACCGCAGCCTGGGCGACGTGCATGCCGAGGGCAACCCGCACTTTCACCTCGACCCGCACAAGCTCAGGCAGGTCGCCCAGGCCCTCGCTGATCGCCTGGCGCGCATCGACCCCGCGGGTGCCGCGGGTGTGCGCGAGCGCCACGCGGCCTGGGTGCGTCAATGGGACGAACGCATCGCCGCCTGGGAAACCCAGGCCGAGCCCCTGATGGGCCGCACGCTGGTGGCCCAGCACAGCACCTTCGGCTACCTGTGGGAATGGCTGGGCCTCACCCAGGTCGCCGACCTGGAGCCCCGGCCCGGCCTGCCGCCCACGCTGGCGCACCTGCAGCGCGTGCTCAAGGATGTCGCCGACGACCCGCCGCGCTTCATTGTGCAGGCCAGCTACCAGGATCCGCAGGCCGGCCAGTGGCTGGCCGGACGCACGGGGCTGCCGGTGAAGGTGCTGCCCGCCACGGTCACCGAACAGGGCCGCGCGAGCACGCTGGAAGGTCTGTTCGACGAGCTCATCGAGCAGCTGCTGGCGGCCCTGCGGGCCTCGGAAGGCGCTCGCCGATGAGCGATCTTTCGGTGCTGGGCTGGCCGCTGGCGGCGGGCGTGCTGGTGCTGCTCAGCCATGTGCCGCTGGGCGTGCAGGTGCTGCGTCGCGGCATCGTCTTCATCGACCTGGCCATCGCCCAGGTGGCGGCCCTGGGCGTGCTGGTGGTGGGCAGCCTCACCGCGCAGGCCGGCCTGTCGGCCCTGGCCGGCGTGGTGTCGGCGCTGGCGGGTGCGGGGCTGGTGGCCTGGCTCAGCCGGGCCTGGCCCGAGCGTCGCGAGGCCTTGATCGGGCTGGTCTACGTGGCCGGCGCGGCCGCTGCGCTGCTGTGGGTGAGCGCCGATCCACACGGCGGACAGAAACTGGCCAGCCTGCTCGCCGGAGACGTACTGTGGGTGCTGCCCGGCCAGCTCGCTCTGCTGGCCGCCGCCACTGCGGTCTTCCTGGTGCTGCACCGGGTGTGGGGCCCCGCGTTCTGGAATGGCAGCGCCTTCTATCCCGCGTTTGCCGTGCTGGTGAGCCTGTCCGTGCCCTTGCTGGGACTCTACCTGGTGTTTGCCACGCTCATCGTCCCCGCCCTGGCGGTGGTGGCGGGCGGGCGCCGCGCGTGGAGCGGTGTGCTCGGCGGCAGCCTGGCCTACGCAGCCGGCCTGCTGGCCTCGCTGGTCTGGGATCTGCCCAGCGGGCCCTGCGTCGTGCTGGCGCTGATGGCCTTCGGCGCCCTGGTCGCCGTACCGGGTCTTGGGGGGCTGCGCCGCGAACCCGGCGCTACACTCGACGCGTGAGTCCGACCCCCGCCCCGCCTGCAGCCGCTGCGCGCCCCAGCCCCACCGAGGTGACCCGTCGCCTGGACCAGGCGCAGGCGCAATGCGCTGCGCGTGGCGCCCAGCTGACCGCCCTGCGCCGCGAGGTGCTGGAGCTGCTGCTGCTGCGCCAGGGCAGCGCCAAGGCCTACGACCTGCAGGACGACATGCGCGTGCGCCACGGCCGCGTCGCCCCCACCACGGTCTACCGGGCGCTCGAATTCCTCATGGAGCAGCAGCTGGTGCACCGCGTGGACTCGCTCAACAGCTTCGTCGTGTGCAACCTCGACCCTGGGCCGCACGATCACCATCATGATCACACGATGATGCTGGTGTGCTCGCGCTGCGGCCAGGTCACCGAGGTGCACGACGACCCGGCCACCGAGGCCATTCGCCGCGCCCTGCATGTCGACGCCCCGGGGTTTCACGCCACGGGCATCGAGATCAAGGGCGTGTGCGGCGCCTGCCAGGCTGCGGCCGCCTGAGCGGCGCCGCCCTCCTCACTTCTTCTTCTGCGGCCGCTGCCAGCCCGGCAGCGACACCTGCTTGGCACGCGCCACCGTGAGCTGCCCGGCCGGCGCGTCCTTGCTGATCGTGCTGCCGCCACCGATGGTGGCCCCCGCGCCCAGCGTGACCGGGGCCACCAGCACGCAGTTCGAGCCCACGTGCACGTCGTCGCCGATCACCGTGCGGTGCTTGTTGGCGCCGTCGTAGTTGGCCGTGATGCTGCCTGCGCCGTAGTTGACGCGTTCACCGACCGTGGCATCGCCCAGGTAGGCCAGGTGGTTGGCCTTGGCACCGCGCGCCAGCGTCGAGTTCTTCACTTCCACGAAATTGCCGATGTGCACCTCGGGGCCCAGGTCGGCACCTGGGCGCAGCCGGGCAAAGGGCCCGATCAGCGCGCCCTGGCCCACCGTCACGCCCAGGGTGTCGCCATCGATGTGGGTGCAGGCATGGATCACCGCGCCCTCGGCGATCTCGGCGTTGCGGATCACGCAATTCGGCCCGATGCGCACGTTGTCGCCCAGCACCACGCGGCCTTCGAACACGCAGTTGATGTCGATCTCCACATCGCGCCCGCAGCGCAACGTGCCGCGCAGGTCGAAGCGTGCCGGGTCGGCCAGACGCACCCCCTCGGCCAGCAGGCGTTCGGCGTGGCGACGCTGCAGGCGGCGCTCCAGGTCGGCCAGCTGCGCCGGGCTGTTCACGCCCAGCACCTCGATCTCGTCGGCCGGGTGGGCGGCCACCACCTCCACGCCGTCGGCCACCGCCAGGGCCACCACGTCGGTCAGGTAGTACTCGCCCTGGGCGTTGTCGTTCTTCAGCTGCGCCAGCCAGCGCTTCAGGTGCGCGGTCGGCGCGGCCATCATGCCGGTGTAGACCTCGCGGATCTCGCGCTGCTCGGCGCTGGCGTCCTTGTGCTCGACGATCGCGCGCACGCCGGCGCCCTGGCGCACGATGCGGCCGTAGCCCGTCGGGTCGGCCAGGTGCACCGTCAGCAAGGCCAGGCGCCGGCCGTCGCAGGCGGCCACCAGGGCGCGGGCCGTCTCCGTGTCGATCAGGGGCACATCGCCGTTGAGGATGAGCGTGGTGCCTTCGTCGGCCAGCGCAGGCACCGCCTGCTGCACGGCGTGGCCGGTGCCCAGCTGGGGCTGCTGGACCACGAAGTGCAGCGCAGGCGCCGCCTGCGCCATGGCCGCACGCACCGTGTCGGCGCCATGACCCACCACGGCGATGAGGCGATCGGCCTGCAGGCGTGCAGCCGCATCGATGACGTGCTGCAATAAGGGCCGTCCCGCCAGTCGATGCAGGACCTTGGGCAACGAGGACTTCATGCGGGTGCCCTGCCCCGCGGCCATGATGACAACGTCGAGTGCCATGAAGATGTTCTGCCGTATCAAGACGATGCTGCGCATTATCGGTGCGCGCCGCTGGGCCCTGGCGCTGCTGGCCGTGCCCCTGCTGCTGGCGGGCTGCGGGCTGGTGCGTGTGGGCTACGGACAGGCCCCCAACCTCGTCTACTGGCGACTCGATGGGCTGGCCGGTTTTTCCGCCGAGCAGGCCCCCCAGGTGCGCGAGGCCATCGCGCAATGGTTCGACTGGCACCGCCGCGAGGAACTGCCCCGCTACGCCGACGCCCTGGCCCGGCTGCAACGCGAACTCCCAGGCGACGCCACGCCCACCCAGGTGTGCCGCTGGTTCGACGAGCTGGCACTGTGGCGCGACAGCGCCTGGGAGGCCGCCCTGCCCCTGCTCGCACCGGTGGCCCTGTCCCTGGACGCCGGCCAGCTGCAGCGCCTACGTACCGAGCTGCGCAGCGCCGACGACAAGCTCAAGCGCGAGATCCTGCCCGACAGCGCCGCGGACCGACTGCAAGGCCAGGTGCAGCGCACGGCCCAGCGCGCGCAGCGTCTCTATGGACGGCTCGATGCCACCCAGCGCGAGTGGCTGAGCCTGCAGCTCACCCAGGCCCCGCTGAGCCCCGAGGCCTGGTGGGCCGAACGCCAACGCCGCCAGGACGACCTGCTGCGCACCCTGGCAGGCCTGCAGGAGCGCCGGCCCAGCGAACCCCAGGCCCGGGCCGCCCTGCAAGGGGTGTACCGGCGCGCCGTGCACGCACCGGCTGCCGGCGGCAGTGGTCACCCGCAGGCCCGCCAGTGTGAACTCATTGCCGGCCTGCACAACCGCACCACCCCGGCGCAGCGGGCCACGGCCGTCCAGCGCGTGCGCGGCTGGGAGGCCGACCTTCGGGCCCTGGCCGACGCCGCCCGCCCGGCGGGCGAGCGGCAGGCTCAGGCGCCCACCGCCTCGCCGGCCTGGCGATAGGCCCCCGGCGTTTGCCCCGTCCACAGCCGGAAGGCGCGGTGGAAGGAGGCCGCGCTGTCGAAGCCCAGCTCGGCGCCGATGCTTGCGATCGACTCGCGTGTGCGCGTGAGCTTCTGCACCGCCAGGTCGCGGCGCAGTTCGTCCTTGATGCGCTGGAAGCTCGTGCCCTCGTCGGCCAGCCGCCGGTGCAGGGTGCGCAGCGACAGGTTCAGGGCCCGTGCCGCCGCTTCGGCCGTTGCGCCGTGCAGCAGATGCTCCGAAAGATGGCCTCGCACCAACTGGCTCAGGCGCTCGTGACGGAACTCGGCGAACATCCAGCCTTCCGGCGCGCGCCGCAGGAACTCGGGAAGTTCATGCGCGCTGCGCCGCAGCGGCAGCTCCAGCCAGGTCGCGTCCAGGTACAGCGCCGACACCGGCTGACCAAAGCGCACCGGCCCGGGGTAGAGGCTCTGGTACTCCTCGGCAAAGCCCGGCGCCGAGAAGGCGAAATCCACCCGCTCCAGCGGCAGCTTGCGGCCCACCAGCCACGAGCACACCCCGTGCACGAGCTTGAGCATCAGATCGTCTCCCACCGCGCTGGGCGGCGGAGCCCCTTCACAACGCAGCAGCGCGATGCGGCACCACCCATCCTGCACCCCGACGTCGAGGCGGAAATCATCCTGCAGCATGCGCAGGAACAGCGTCCACCGGTGCAGCGCCACTTGCAGATTGCGTGCATCCATCAGGCTCAGGCAGGTGAACTTCAGCGCCCCAGGCCGCAGCGGGCGAGAGTAGAAGCGCAGCATCTCGTCATCGCGGCGCCGCACCAGGGCGCGGTACAGGGCGGCAAACTGCTCTTCGGTGACACGGGCCCCGGCGTGCTGCAGCAGGGCCGGCGACACCCCCGCTTCGGCCAGCGCCTCCCGGGCCTCGGTCTCGCCCGTGCCGCTCGCCTCGAAAACGGCGCGCACGTAGCCCATCGAGAGGGTGGGCGTCATCTCCAACCGCGTACGTCCAGCCAAGGTGCAGGGCTCCCGGCGCGGCACCTCCAGACGGCCGCGCGAGCCTCCACCCTAGCATGGTTTGGCACGATCAGACACAAAGGCCGGGGCAAAGTGGCGTTTTCAGCCCCACCCAGGCGACAGTTCTGGCCGAAAGCGACGGACTTCAGACCCGGGGCGGCCAGGCATGCGCGAGCTCGGCCCAGCCCTCGGCCGGGGCCTGACCGGTCTTGCGCGGCGCGGCGCGGCGGCCCAGATCCATCCACCAGCTGGCATCGGCATCGGCCAGCTCCTGCAGTCGCGTGAAGTCCAGCACCGACAGGCGCGCCTCCCCCAGCTTCACCAGGCCCATGGCCTGCAACTGCCGCAGGGCCCCATTGACGCGCTGGCGGCTGCCACCCACCATCGCCGCGAGATCGCTCTGCGAGATGCGCAGGTCGATGCGCAACTCCTGGCCCTGCGTGCTGCCGAAGTGCCGGCCCAGGCGCAGCACCTGGCGGGCCAGACGCTGCGCCAGCGGCAGCGTGTGCAGTTCCTCGAAGCGGCGGAACATGTGCCGCAGGCGCTGGCAGTTCAGCTTCATGAAGGCATCGCGCAGCTCGGCGTGGTCGGCCATCAGCCCACGCATGTCCGCCTGCGACACCATCAGCAGCGTCGAGGGCACCTGCGCCACCACGTCCAGGTCATTGGGCTTGCCGTCGATCAGCGCAATGTCACCGAACCATTGCCCTGGGCCCACCAGATCCAGCGTGAAGGGCCGCCCGTCGCGCAGCACCGTCCCCAGACGCACGGCCCCCCGGATCACACCGATCCAGTCGGCCGCCAGGCTGCACCGGCGCGCCAGCACCGTGCCCGTGGAAACACGGCTGACGCGCGAGCGCGCCAGCACCGCGCAACGCAGCGTTTCCGACAGGGCACCGAACCACGGCCCCGCATGCAGGCTGGCCAGCTCATCGAGGCGCAGGTCGGAGGAGACGATGCCCCCCCGCCAGGTCGGCGAGCGCACGCCAGCGGGGATGCGGGACACGGGGGACGGGAGGGAGCTCAGGATGGCGGACATGGGGCACTTCCAGGACATCAGGCAACACACTGCGGGACAACCCTGAGGTCATTCACCGCATCCTCGGGTTCGGGGCCCAATGTACGAAGTGGCGTGAAATACGTCATTCGCGATTCGGGCCGATTTCTTGCCTTCTTGTGCCACGGCCCCGAAGATGGGTGGTGCCGCTGCCGACATTTGTGCACGGCCGGTCAAAAACAACAAGCCCTGCTGACCGATGGAGACCATTGCCCCGCTGTTCATCTCGACCGGTCTCACCCAGGCGCTGTATGCCATGGGCTGGCTGATGGTGGCGGTGCTCATCCGCGAGCACCGCACCACGGCCCGGCACTTCATGGGCTTCTGCGGCTTCCATGCAGCGGCACTCATCCTCATGGCCGGGCGCGGCACGCTCGACCCCTGGTGGAGCGTCACCGGCTCCAACCTGTGCCTGATCGCGTCCTACCTGATGGTGTGGCGCGGCGTCACGGCCTTCTTCCAGCTCGAGGAGCAGACGCGGGAACGCCAGGTGGTGGGCGTGCTGGCGATGCTCGCATCGCTGTGGATCGGCCCCAGCCCGGAAAACTCAGCCTCCCGCGTGGTGGTGGTCAGCATCGTCATCGTATGGGTGATCGTGCGGGCCGTGATGGCCGTGCGTCGGCCCATGGGCCGGGAGTTCGGCACCCGGCTGTCCTGGCTGATCAACGGCCCCTCGATGCTGATGGCCTGCCTGCTCGGGCTGCGCATCATCGGCGTGCTGCTGGAGCCCCGGCCCGACACCGACATCGTCACCACCACCGCCGCCCACCCGGGCTTTGCCTACGCTGCCCAGATCATCTCGGCCTTTGTCAATTTCGCCTACGGCGGCATGCTGATGGCGCGCGTCATGCGTCGCCTCGATGCGCTTTCTCGCACCGACGGCCTCACCGGCCTGCTCAACCGGCGAGCCATGAACGACGTGCTGCACGACGAATGGCAACGGCTGGGGCGGCATCCCTCGCCGCTGTCAGTGGGCCTGCTCGACATCGACCACTTCAAGGCCATCAACGACACCCATGGCCACGATGTCGGTGATCAGGTGCTCAAGCATGTGGCCGCCACCCTGCAGGCCAACGTGCGCCCCACCGACCGGCTCTCGCGTCATGGCGGCGAGGAGTTCCTGCTGCTCATGCCCGACACCGATGCAGCGGGCGCCCAGCAGGCCTGTGAGCGCCTGCGCGAGCGCATCGCCGCCTCACCGGCCGCCACCACGGCCGGGCCGCTGTCCATCACCGTGAGCATCGGCACCACCAGCGCCCGCCACAGCGACGCCCGCATCGACGATGTGCTGATCCGCGCCGACGCAGCCCTCTACGCCAGCAAGCGCAGCGGGCGCAATCGGGTGACCCTGATGTGATAGCGCAAGGAATGCCTGACCCAATGCAAAACGCCAGCCCAAGGGGCTGGCGTTTTGGCGGTGTTTGGTTGCGGGGGCTGGATTTGAACCAACGACCTTTGGGTTATGAGCCCAACGAGCTACCAGACTGCTCCACCCCGCGTCAGAAGACCGAAACTATAGCACGAAATCTTGCTGCGCTGCAAGGTCAGGGCTGCAGTCCGGCCACCGCGAGACTTTGCAGGAAGCGATCTGCCGACTGGAAGCCGATCACGCGCACACCTTCGAGTTCGCGACCCCGCGCATCGAAGAAGACGATGCCCGGTGGGCCGAAAAGTCGGAAGCGGCGCAGCAGGGCCCGGTCCTCGGGGCTGTTGCGGGTCACGTCGGCCTGCAGTAGCAAGGCGCCGGACAAGGCGGCCTGCACGCGCGGGTCGCTGAAGGTGAAAGCCTCCATTTCCTTGCACGACACACACCAGTCGGCATAGAAGTCGAGCATCACCGGGCGCCCCGCCGTGGCCACGACGCGCTCCAGTTCGGCCACGCTGCCCACCCGTTGGAAATGCACCCCCGTGGCCGCCTGAACGCTGCCGGTCGTGGCCAGGTGACGCAACGGCTGCCAGGGGTCACGCCCACCCGACGCCGCCCCCACCAGTTGCAGCACGCCCAGCACGGCCAGGACCACCCCCACGCCCTTGAAGAATTTCGCCCAGCCGCGAGCGCCGGTGTGCAAGGTGTCGAAGACCCTCAGGTAGACGGCACTGACGAGCAGCAAGGCGCCCCACAGCAGCATGCTCACCGCACCGGGCAGCACCGACTGCAGCATCCACAGGGCCACCGCCACCAGCAGCACGCCAAAGAAGTGCTTGATGTGCTCCATCCAGGCGCCGGAACGCGGCAGCCAGTGGCCGGCCGAGGCGCCCAGCAACAGCAGCGGCACGCTCATGCCCGCGGCCAGCGCAAAGAGCGCCAGGCCGCCCAGCAGCATGTCCCGGCTCTGGCTGATGTAGACCAGCGCCCCCGCCAGCGGCGCCGCCACACAGGGGCTGACGATGAGCGCCGAGATTCCGCCCATCAGGAACACGCCCCACAGGCGACCGCCACGCGTGCGTCCGCTGGCCTGGGTGAGCCGCTCGCGCCAGGCGCGCGGCAGCTGGAGCTCATAGAACCCGAACATCGACAGGGCCAGCAGCACCAGCATCGCGGCAAACACGCTCAGCACCCAGGGCTGCTGCAGCGCCGCAGCCAGACCCTCCCCCGCCCAGCCCGCCGCCAGTCCCAGGGCCGTGTAGACCAGCGCCATGCCCAGGGAATAGCTGGCGGCCAGCGCCAGGCCCCGGCCTCTCGTGACCGGCTGCCCCTGCGCATCGGCCTGCCCCACGATCAGCGACGACAGGATGGGCAGCATCGGCAGCACGCAGGGCGTGAGCGACAGCAGCACGCCCGCCGCGAAGAAGACCGCCATCACCGGCAGCCAGCGGCCGGAGGCCAGCACCGCGTCGATGCGCGAGGCCTCCACGGGCGAAGCCGTGTTGACGAGGCGTTCGCTGTCGGCAGGCATCGCCGTCGTGGACGCCGCAGGCCCGCCACGTGAGCCCCACAGCGCGCCCAAGCCTTGAGAAAAGACGCTGCCCACCCCACCCCCGACCTGGCGATCATCGACACGCAGCAATTGCACCCCATCCTGCGCCGCGCCGAAGGCCCGCAAGGCAACCTCGTGCTCGTGCTCCATCGGCGGATAGCACAGCCCCTGGTCGGCGCAGCCCTGGCTGCGCACCACCAGGCGGAAGCCTTCGGGGGGCGCCGACTGCACCGGCAGGCGGATCAGCAAGGTGCCGCGGTGCGTCTCGACGTCCTTCTCGAAGGTCTTGTCGTACTTGACCTCCCCGGCGGGAACGTCCGCGTCTCCCAGCGTGGCCGACGGCGCCGTGAAGGCGAACTGTTCGCGGTACATGTAGTAGCCGTCCGCGATGTCGAAGCGCAGTTCAAGCACCCGCTCGTCCACCACGCGCACGCTGTGGCGAAAGGCCTCCTCCGGGTCGAGGAAGTCCTGGCTGGCCGCAGCCATCGATGCCACGCCTGCGAGCAGCACCACGGCCATCCATTGCATCAGGCGCCTCACGGGCGGTCCTCCCTCACGTTGGAACGCACCCAGGCCAGGTACGGCGCATGCCCGTCACGCACGTCGCACGCGATCAGCTCCGGCAGCTCGTAGGGGTGCAGTGCGGGCAGGCGCTCCAGCAGCCTGGGCCACGCAGACCTTGTGGTCTTGATCACCATCACGCACTCCCGCGTGTCCTCCACCCGACCTTGCCAACGATAGATCGAGCGGGCCGAGGGCAGCAGGTTGACGCAGGCGACCAACCCCTCGTCCACCAGCTGGCGCGCGATGTGCCGGGCCGCGTCCTCGTCGGGCGCGGTGCTCAGGGCCAGCATCACCTCCGGCTCGTTCATGCCTTCGTCCTCCCGATCAGGATCTGAAGAAGCGGCGACGCGTGAGCGCCAGGGCCACATAGTAGCCGCCCACTGCATACAGGCTCAGCACCAGCAGGGGCCGCAGCCACTCCACCGGCCACTGCCCCACCACCAGCGGGCGCACGATCTCCACCGCCGCGGTCAGCGGCAGGGCCTGGGCCACCAGGCGCAGCGCATCGGGCAGCTGCTCCAGTGGAAAGTAGACGCCCGACAGAAAGGTCATCGGGGTCAGCACCAAGGTGAAGTAGTAGGTGAAGAAGTCGTAGTTGCGCGCCAGGGCATTGAACACCAGCGCCACCGAGGCGAAGGTCACCCCCACCACGAACAGCAGCGGGAGGGCCAGCAGCAGCGTGGGCTGGCGACTGATGCCCAGCACGATGAGCACCCCCACGATGGCCACCGCCGAAAACAGCGCCTTGAGTGCCGCCCAGAGCATCTCGGCAAAGAGGATGTCGTCCAGCGACACCGGGGCGTTCATGATGCCGTCCCAGGTCTTCTGCACATGCATGCGTGAGAAGGCCGAGTACAGCGATTCGAACGACGCCGCATACATCGTGCTCATGCAGATGCTGCCCGACGCGAGGAAGACGATGTAGGGCAGGCCCTGCACCTCCCCCACCAGGGAGCCCAGGCCGTAGCCAAAGGCGACGAGCACGATCAGCGGTTCGGCGATGTTGCCCAGCAGGCTGGGCAAGGCCAGTTTGCGCCACACCAGCAGGTTGCGCTGAACCACCGGCCAGACCCGTCGGCTCAGTTGGGGCGGTGCGTAGAAGGACACGGTCATGGTGGTTCAAACGGTGTCAGGCGTCGTCGCGGATCTGCCGCCCCGTCAGCTTGAGGAATAGGTCTTCGAGATTGGCCGGCCGATGCAGGTGACGCACACCGGGATGGCCCGCCAGCCGCTCCAGCGCGGGCTGCGGATGGTTCACGTAGAGGAAGATCGTCTCGCCGCTGCGTTCCATGCGCTCGCACAGCCCGGCCAGCGACTGCGCCGCTGGCTCGGCCCCCTCCCCGTACAGCTCGATCACGTCGCGTTCCAGGTGCTCGGCGATCAACCCACGCGGCGTACCCTCCGCGATCTTGCGGCCATGGTCCAGCACGATGAGCCGGTCGCACAAGCGTTCGGCTTCATCCATGAAGTGGGTCGTCAGCAGGATGGACTTGCCCTGCTGCAGCAGCCGCTTCAGGCGCTCCCACATGAGATGGCGTGCCTGTGGGTCCAGGCCGGTGGTCGGCTCGTCCAGCAGCAGCAGGTCCGGGTCGTTCACCAATGCCCGCGCGAGACTCAGGCGCCGTCGCATGCCACCCGACAGCTCCGACGGCTTGGCCTGCGCCTTCGACAACAGGGCCGCGAACTCCAGCAACTGGGGGGTGCGCTGCGCCATCACCGAACGCGGCACGCCGAAGTAGCGCGCGAACACTGCCAGGTTCTCGGCGCAGGTGAAGTCCGGGTCCAGGCTGTCGAACTGGCTGACCACGCCCAGGCGTTGCTTGACCTCGCGCACCTGGCGAGGAACCTCGAAGCCGAAGGCGCGGATGCGGCCGGACTCGGGTGCCGCCAGACCCAGGCACAGGCGGATCGTCGTCGTCTTGCCGGCGCCGTTCGGGCCAATGACGCCCAGGCACTCGCCCGCATGGATCTCGAAACTCAGATCATCGACCACCGTGTGGCCGCCATAGCGCTTGACCAGGTGTTCGACGGAGAACAGGACATCGCGTGGCATAAGCCCTCAGTGTGCCAAAGAGCCCCGGTGTCTGCCCGGGCGGCAGGCCTTTGCCCGCCCACCCAAAAGACAAAGGCCGGCAGAAGCCGGCCTTGCAGAGGGCACTGCCGCCTCAGGCAGCAGGCGCAGACGTCACTCCGCGGCGTCAGCCGAGGCCTCGGGCGCTTCCGTCGGCTCGGGACGGTCCACCAGTTCGACGAAGGCCATGGGGGCGTTGTCGCCCACGCGGAAGCCCATCTTCAGGATACGGGTGTAGCCGCCCGGACGGGTCTTGTAGCGCTCGCCCAGCACGTTGAAGAGCTTGACTACGTTGTCGCGGTTGCGCAGGCGATCGAAGGCCAGGCGCTTGTTGGCGAGCGTGGGTTCCTTGCCCAGGGTGATCAGCGGCTCGACGATGCGGCGCAGTTCCTTGGCCTTGGGCACGGTGGTCTTGATGGCCTCGTGCTCGATGAGCGAGTTGGCCATGTTGCGCAGCATCGCGAGACGGTGCTCGGAGGTGCGGTTGAGTTTGCGAAGTCCGTGACGATGACGCATGGTGCTTTCCTTTCCTTATCAAACTCCTGGCCGTATCAGGTACCAGGAGGTGCACTTGCAAGAGTGATCAGCGCTTGTCCAGGCCGGAGGGCGGCCAGTTTTCCAGGCGAACGCCCAGCGTGAGGCCGCGCGAGGCCAGCACTTCCTTGATTTCGTTGAGCGACTTGCGCCCCAGGTTGGGCGTCTTGAGCAGCTCGGTTTCCGTGCGCTGGATCAGGTCGCCGATGTAGTAGATGTTCTCGGCCTTCAGGCAGTTGGCCGAGCGCACCGTCAGTTCCAGCTCGTCCACCGGACGCAGCAGGATGGGATCGAAGCTCTGGCTGCGCGGCGCGGCCGGCTCGAAGCCCGGCAGGTCGCTGCCTTCCAGCTGGGCGAACACCGCCAGCTGCTCGACCAGGATCTTGGCCGACGCACGGATGGCCTCTTCGGGAGAGATCGCGCCATTGGTCTCGATCTCCATCACGAGCTTGTCCAGGTCGGTGCGCTGCTCCACACGAGCGCTTTCGACCGTGTAGCTGACGCGCTTGACGGGCGAGAACGATGCGTCCAGCACGATGCGACCGATGGCCTTGGTGGGCTCGTCGCCGAAGCGGCGCAGCGTACCCGGCACGTAGCCGCGGCCCTTCTCCACCTTGATCTGCATGTCCAGCTTGCCGCCCTGGGCCAGGTGGGCAATGACGTGATCCGGGTTGATGATCTCCACGTCGTGCGGGGTCTGGATGTCGCCGGCCGTGACCGGGCCTTCGCCTTCCTTGCGCAGCACCAGCGTGACCTCGTCACGGTTGTGCAGGCGGAACACCACACCCTTGAGGTTGAGCATGATGTGCACGACGTCTTCCTGCACGCCATCCACGGTGGAGTACTCGTGCAGCACGCCCGCGATGGTCACTTCGGTCGGCGCGTAACCCACCATCGACGACAGCAGCACACGGCGCAGGGCGTTGCCCAGCGTGTGGCCGTAGCCGCGCTCGAAGGGCTCCAAGGTCACCTTGGCGCGATGACCGCCCAGCGGCTCGACGTTGATGGCCTTGGGTTTCAGCAGATTGGTTTGCATGAGGTCTTCCTGTCAATACCCTCGGCTCGTTACACCGATAAGGCTGATGGACCGCCCGGCGCCACGCACCGGGTCCTTGAAAAGGCGAACAGCCACCCGTGCGGCCCCTGGCCGCCACAGGCAGCTCTCAGAATCAACGCGAGTACAGTTCAACGATCAGCGATTCGTTGATCTCGGCGCCGAATTCATCGCGGTCCGGCGTCTTCTTGAACACACCTTCCAGCTTGGCACCATCGACCTGGACCCAGGCCGGCAGACCGACGGACTCGGCCAGCTTGAAGGCATCCTGCACCCGCAGCTGCTTCTTGGCCTTCTCGGCCACGGCCACGACATCACCGGCCTTGACCAGGTAGGACGGGATGTTCACGCACTGGCCGTTCACCGTGATGCCCTTGTGCGACACCAGCTGACGGGCTTCCGCGCGCGTCGAGCCAAAGCCCATGCGGTACACAACGTTGTCCAGGCGCGACTCGAGCAGCACGAGCAGGTTCGAGCCCGTGTTGCCCTTGCGGCGCTCGGCTTCGGCGAAGTAACGGCGGAACTGGCGCTCCAGCACGCCGTACATGCGCTTGACCTTCTGCTTTTCACGCAGCTGCAGGCCGTAGTCGGACGTGCGCGAGCCGGAGGTGCGGCCATGCTGGCCGGGCTTGCTGTCGAACTTGGCCTTGTCCCCGATGGCGCGGCGGGCGCTCTTCAGGTAGAGGTCGGTGCCTTCACGGCGGGAGAGTTTGGCCTTGGGGCCGAGATAACGTGCCACTTGAGTGCTTCCTCAAAAGTCTGACGCGGCGCCTGTGGGTGCTGCGCGAGTCCGGTGCGGTATTCGATGCTCTGTCGAGTGCGCCCGGACGGTGGGCTTCAACGAAACCGCCGGCCAAGGTGTCTCTCAACACCTGCCGGCGAACCAAAACAAAGTATTTTATTAGATACGGCGACGCTTCTGCGGGCGGCAGCCGTTGTGGGGCACCGGCGTCACATCCGAGATGGAGTTGATGCGGATGCCCAGGGCGGCCAGCGCGCGCACGGAGGACTCGCGACCCGGGCCGGGGCCCTTGATCTCGACGTCCAGGTTCTTGATGCCCTGTTCCTGCGCGGCACGGCCAGCCATCTCGGCGGCCACCTGCGCGGCAAATGGGGTGGATTTGCGCGAACCCTTGAAGCCCTGACCACCGCTGGACGCCCAGGACAGCGCGTTGCCCTGGCGGTCGGTGATGGTGATGATGGTGTTGTTGAACGACGCGTGCACGTGGGCAATGCCGTCCGCAATGTTCTTGCGGACCTTCTTGCTCACGCGGCGGGCAGCGGTGTTCGCAGGAGACTTAGCCATGGAAACCTTCTTTCAATCAGCGTAGAGCGACGGCTTACTTCTTCAGTTGCACGCCCGACTTGCGCGGACCCTTGCGGGTACGGGCATTGGTACGGGTGCGCTGGCCGCGCATCGGCAGGCCGCGACGATGGCGGAAGCCGCGGTAGCAACCCAGGTCCATCAGGCGCTTGATGTTGATGGACATCTCACGGCGCAGATCACCTTCGATGGTCAGGCGGCCCACTTCTTCCCGGATCTTCTCCAGGTCACCGTCGGTGAGATCCTTGATCTTCTTGTCGTAGGGAATCGAGCAGGCGTCGCAGATCTTCTGCGCCGTCGTGCGGCCGATCCCGTAGATCGACGTCAGACCGATCTCGGTGTGCTTGTGGGGCGGAATGTTGATACCAGCAATACGTGCCATGTGCGTCCTCTAACTCGCGTTCATCCGGGGGCGGCAGCGCCGCTCAGCCCTGGCGCTGCTTGTGACGTGGGTCGGTGCAAATCACGCGAACCACGCCATTGCGGCGGATGATCTTGCAATTGCGGCAGATCTTTTTGACGGATGCCGAAACTTTCATGGTCTTCTCCTTGACCTTCTAGTTGCTCACTTCGCTCGGAACACGATGCGAGCGCGACTCAAATCGTAAGGCGTCAGTTCAACGGTCACCTTGTCGCCAGGCAGGATGCGGATGTAGTGCATGCGCATCTTGCCTGAAATGTGACCGAGCACCACATGCCCGTTTTCCAACTTCACGCGAAACGTTGCATTGGGCAAGTTCTCCAGGATCTCGCCCTGCATCTGGATGACGTCGTCTTTCGCCATGCGTGTCTTGCTCGTTTCGCCCCGGCCAAGCTCAGCTGGCCTTGAAATTCGCCTTCTTCAACAGGGACTCGTACTGTTGCGACATCACGTACGACTGCACCTGGGCCCAGAAATCCATGGTCACGACCACGATGATCAGCAGCGAGGTCCCGCCGAAGTAGAACGGCACGTTGTACTTCAGGATCAGGAACTCCGGCAGCAAACACACCGCGGTGATGTACAGGGCGCCCACCAGGGTCAGACGCGACAGGATCCGATCGATGTAGCGTGCCGTCTGGTCCCCAGGACGGATGCCCGGAATGAACGCACCGCTCTTCTTCAGGTTGTCTGCCGTCTCACGGCTGTTGAACACCAGGGCCGTGTAGAAGAAGCAGAAGAAGATGATGGCGGCCGCATACAGCATCACATACACCGGCTGGCCGGGATGCAGCGCATCCGCGATGTTCTTCAGCCAGCGCAGGCTGTCACCGGTGCTGAACCAACTCACCACGGTGGCGGGCAGCAGGATGATCGACGACGCAAAGATCGGCGGAATCACGCCGGCCATGTTCAGCTTGAGAGGCAGATGCGACGACTGGCCGCCATACACCTTGTTGCCAACCTGCCGTTTGGCGTAGTTCACCAGGATCTTGCGCTGGCCGCGCTCCACGAACACCACGAAGTAGGTCACCAGGCCCACGACCACGATGATGGCCAGGGAGACGATGATGCTCATGGCGCCCGTACGCACCAGCTCGAAGAGCCCACCGATGGCGCTCGGCAGACCAGCCACGATCCCGGCGAAGATCAGGATCGAGATGCCGTTGCCCAGGCCCCGCTCGGTGATCTGCTCACCCAGCCACATCAGGAACATGGTCCCCGCCGTCAGGCTGATCATGGCGGTCATGCGGAAGCCGAAACCGGGGTTCAGGACCAGGCCAGGCGAGCTTTCCAGGGCGATCGCGATCGAAATCGACTGGAAGATGGCCAGACCCAGCGTGCCGTAACGTGTGTACTGCGTGATCTTGCGGCGGCCGGCCTCACCTTCCTTCTTCAACTGCTCGAGCGTCGGCACGACGTAGGTCATCAACTGCATGATGATCGACGCCGAGATGTAGGGCATGATGCCCAGCGCGAACACGGTGAAGCGGGACAGCGCACCGCCCGAGAACATGTTGAACAGGCTCAGGATGCCGCCTTGCTGGCCTTGGAAGAGCTCCTGCAACTGGTTGGGATCGATGCCCGGCACAGGGATGTGCGCCCCGATCCGGTACACGACCAGGGCCATCAACAGGAAGAACAGTCGGCGACGCAGATCGCCGAACTTCCCGGTCTTGGCCAACTGACTTGCGTTGCTTGCCACGGCGTGGATGTCCTCGTGAGCCTGTTGCTGCTGCCTGTACGGCTTACTCGGCGACGGAGCCGCCAGCCGCCTCGATCGCCTTCTTGGCGCCGGCGGTGGCCGACACGCCCTTGAGCACAACCTTGCGGCTGAGTTCACCCGCGGCAATCACCTTGGCGTTGCGCACCAGTTCGCCGACCAGACCGGCCTGCTTCAGCGTGAGCAGGTCGATCTCGGCCGATTCCAGGCGCTGCAGGTCACCCAGGCGGACCTCGGCGTTGAACTTCAGGCTTTGCGACTTGAAGCCGCGCTTGGGCAGGCGGCGCTGTAGCGGCATCTGACCGCCTTCGAAGCCCACCTTGTGGTAACCACCGGCACGCGACTTCTGGCCCTTATGACCACGACCGGCGGTCTTGCCCAGGCCCGAACCGATGCCCCGGCCCACGCGGCGCTTGGCGTGCTTCGCACCTGCCGCCGGCTTGATGGAGTTGAGTTGCATGATCGTCCTCAGCCTGCCTGAACCACCTGAACCAGGTAGCTCACCTTGTTGATCATTCCGCGCACAGCGGGCGTGTCTTCGAGCACCGATTCGCTGTTGAGCTTGCGCAGGCCCAGACCGCGCACGGTGGCACGGTGGTCGGCGCGGGTGCCGATGACACTGCGAACCAGCTTGACTTTCAGGGTCTTCTTTTCAGCCATGGTTTTCTCCCGGCTGTCAGTTGAAGAGCTCTTCAACCGACTTCCCACGCTTGGCCGCGATCTCGGCCGCCGTGGTGCTGTTCTTCAACGCGTCCAGCGTGGCGCGCACCATGTTGTAGGGGTTGGTCGACCCGTGGCTCTTGGCCACGATGTCGGTCACACCCATCACCTCGAAGACCGCGCGCATCGGGCCACCGGCAATGATGCCGTCGCCAGGCTTGGCGGGTGCCATCAGCACCTTGGCCGCGCCGTGCTGGCCGGTCACGTTGTGATGCAGCGTGCCGTTCTTCAGGTTCACCTTGAACATGTTGCGGCGTGCGGCTTCCATGGCCTTCTGCACGGCCACCGGCACTTCGCGGGCCTTGCCCTTGCCCATGCCGATCCGGCCGTCGCCATCGCCGACCACGGTGAGGGCCGCAAAGCCGAGGATCCGGCCGCCCTTGACCACCTTGGTGACGCGGTTCACCGCGATCATCTTCTCGCGCAGACCGTCGTCGCGACCTTCGTCAGCCACTTTCGGTTGAAACTTTGCCATTTCAGATTCCTTGAGGTCGTGCGCTTAGAACTGCAGGCCGCCTTCGCGAGCGGCTTCGGCCAGGGCCTTGACCCGACCGTGGTAAGCGAAGCCCGAGCGGTCGAAAGCCACCTTCTCGATGCCAGCCGCCTTGGCCTTCTCGGCGATGCGCTTGCCCACGATCTGAGCTGCGGCCACGTTGCCGCCCTTGCCAGCACCACCCAGCTGCTCGCGCACAGCCTTCTCGGCGGTGGACGCGGAGGCCAGAACCTTGCTGCCATCCTCGGAGATCACGCTCGCGTAGATATGCAGGTTGGATCGGAACACGGTCAGGCGAGCCACGCGCAGTTCGGCGATGCGGGCACGCGTCTGACGGGAGCGACGCAGGCGCTGTTCTTTCTTGGTCAACATCTGGCGGCTCCTTACTTCTTCTTGGTCTCTTTGATGACGACCTTCTCGTCCGCATAGCGGATGCCCTTGCCCTTGTAGGGCTCAGGCGGACGGAAGGCACGCACCTCGGCGGCGACCTGGCCGACCACCTGGCGGTCAGCCCCCTTGATCAGGATCTCGGTCTGGGACGGCGTCTCGACCTTGATGCCGGCAGGCATGTCCTTGACCACCGGATGCGAGAAACCGATCTGCAGGTTGAGCTTCTGGCCCTGGGCCTGGGCACGGAAGCCCACACCGACGAGGTTCAGCTTGCGCTCGAAACCCTTGCTGACACCCTGGACCATGTTGGCCACCAGGGCGCGCATGGTGCCGGACATGGCATTGGCTTCAGCAGACTCGTTCACCGGGGCAAACACCAGCTTGCCACCTTCGTTCTTGACCGAGACCAGCTTGTTGACCGGGCGCGAGAGCGAGCCCAGCGAACCCTTGACGCTGATCTGGTCGGCAGTGATCGACACATCCACACCCTGGGGGATGGCGATCGGCATTTTTCCAACGCGGGACATTTGCGACCTCTCCTCGATCAGGCGACGTAGCAGAGCACTTCGCCGCCGATGCCGGCCTGGCGTGCCTTGCGGTCGGTCATCACACCCTTGGGCGTGGTCACGATGGCCACACCCAGGCCGTTCATGACCTGCGGAATGCTGTGACGGCCCTTGTAGATGCGCAGACCCGGACGGCTCACGCGCTCCAGGCGCTCGATCACCGGACGGCCAGCGTAGTACTTGAGCGCGATTTCAAGCTCGGGCTTGGTGGCCTCGCCGCGCACGGCGAAGTCGTCGATGTAGCCTTCGTCCTTCAGGACCTGCGCGATCGCAACCTTCAGCTTCGACGAGGGCATGCGGACGCTGGCCTTCTCGACGATCTGGGCATTGCGGATGCGGGTCAGCATGTCGGCGATAGGATCACTCATGCTCATGGATATTTCTCCTGATCGTGCCGATTACCAGCTGGCCTTGATGACGCCAGGGATGTCACCCTTGAACGCCAGGTCGCGAATCTTGCTGCGGCCCAGGCCAAAGAGACGGAAGGTGCCACGCGGGCGACCGGTCAGCTCGCAACGGGCGCGCTGGCGGGTCGGGTTGGCGTTGCGCGGCAGCTTCTGCAGCTCCAGGCGGGCGAGGTAGCGCTCTTCGTCGCTCTTCTTGGCGTCGTTGGCGATCGCCTTGAGCTCGGCATACTTCTTCGCGTACTTGGCGGCCAGCTTGGTGCGCTTGGCTTCGCGCTGAATCATGGAAACCTTAGCCATGAGCCACCTCAGTTCTTGAACGGGAAACGGAACTCGGACAGCAGCGCCTTGCACTCTTCGTCCGACTTTGCCGTCGTGGTGATGCTGATGTTGAGGCCACGCAGGGCGTCAACCTTGTCGTACTCGATCTCGGGGAAGATGATCTGTTCCTTGACGCCGACGTTGTAGTTGCCGCGACCATCGAAGGAACGACCCGAGATGCCACGGAAGTCGCGCACGCGAGGCAGCGCGATCGTCACGAAGCGATCGAGGAATTCATACATCTGGACACCCCGCAGCGTGACCATGCAGCCGATGGGCACACCGTCGCGAATCTTGAAGCCGGCAATGGCTTTGCGGGACTTGGTGATCACAGGCTTCTGGCCCGCGATCTTGGTCAGGTCGCCCACGGCGTGCTCCATGACCTTCTTGTCCGACACCGCCTCACTCACCCCCATGTTCAGCGTGATCTTGGTGATGCGCGGCACCTCCATGACCGACTTGTAGCCGAACTTCTTGACGAGGTTCGGGACGACCTTTTCGCGGTAGTACTGTTGCAGACGAGCCATCTCGAACCCCTTACGCCTTGATCTCTTCGCCGCTGGACTTGTAGACGCGCACTTTCTTGCCGTCTGCCAGCAGCTTGACGCCGACGCGGTCTGCCTTGCCCGTGGCAGCGTTGTAGATCGCCACATTGGACTGGTGGATGGGCATGGTCTTGTCAACGATGCCACCCGTCGTACCCTTCATCGGGTTGGGGCGGACATGCTTCTTGACCACATTCACACCCTCGACGGTGATGTGATCGGCATCGACGCGCGCCGTCACCACCCCGCGCTTGCCCTTGTCGCGGCCGGTCAGCACGATGACCTGGTCGCCTTTACGAATCTTGTTCATGGCCTGTCCTCGGCTTGAAGCTCAAAGCACCTCAGGGGCGAGCGACACGATCTTCATGAAGCGCTCGGTCCGCAGTTCGCGGGTGACCGGGCCGAAGATGCGGGTGCCGATCGGCTCCAGCTTGTTGTTCAGGAGCACCGCCGCGTTGCCGTCGAACTTGACCAGCGAGCCATCCTGGCGGCGCACCCCTTTGGCCGTGCGCACGACCACAGCACTGTAGACCTCGCCCTTCTTGACGCGGCCACGCGGCGCAGCTTCCTTGATGCTGACCTTGATGATGTCGCCGATCCCGGCATAACGGCGCTTGGACCCGCCCAGCACCTTGATGCACATGACGGACTTGGCGCCAGTGTTGTCGGCGACATCGAGTCGCGATTGCATTTGAATCATGAAAGTCCCCAACTTCTCCCGCCGAATCTCCCGTGCCCATCACGGAAGGCAAAGCGGTCAGTCTTGGGCCCGTCGAACAATCCACCCGAAGGAAGGATTGCCCGGTTGGGCGAAGCCGGCGCGCCCTGGCCCCGACACTGCCTGCGCTGCAAGACCCCCAGTCACAACCCTGGACGAGCCTGGCAAGCAATGCAAGACCAGCCGATTTCCGGCGAAGCTGTGTATTATGGCCCGAGTTTTCCCTGACGTCAACACCCGTCACCAGACCCCCAGGCCAGCCCTCCTTGGCGGCTCAGCTGCGCAAGCCCTGCGCCTGCTTGAGCAAGGTGGCTGCGTCGCTGACCTCGAACTTGCCAGGTGCTTCGATGTTCAGGGTTTTCACGACCCCGTCCACGACGAGCATCGAGTACCGCTGTGAGCGCAGACCCATGCCGCGCGCGGTCAGGTCCAGCGTGAGGCCGGTGGCCTTGGCAAACTCCGCGCTGCCGTCCGCCATCATGCGCACCTTGCCAGCGGTCTTCTGATCCCGCCCCCAGGCGCCCATCACGAAGGCGTCGTTCACGGACACGCACCAGATCTCGTCCACACCAGCGGCCTTGAACGCTTCCGCGTGCTCCACATAGCCCGGCACGTGCCTGGCGGAACAGGTGGGGGTGTAGGCCCCCGGCAGGCCGAAGATCGCAATCGTCTTGCCTGCGGTGGCCTGCTGGATGTCAAAGCTGTTCGGTCCGATCGAGCAGCCATTGCCCTCGACTTCGATGAACTCCTGCAGGCTGCCTGCGGGCAGCTTGTCGCCAACTTTCAGCATGGTTGTCTCCTGATTCAGGTGCAAAGGAAATCGGTCCGGAAATGAAAACGGCCGGTCGCCAGTATGCGGCGAACCGACCGTGTTGCACGGCAGGCGACCCCGAAAGACCGCATCCGCCATCGGGAGCTCGCTCCCGTGCGGGGTCTCAGACCTCGCGCGCCTTTTCCACCAGGCGGGTCACAACCCAGGACTTGGTCTTGGAAATGGGACGCCCTTCGGCGATTTCGACCAGGTCACCCATCTTGTACTCGCCCTTTTCGTCGTGGGCGTGGTACTTGCGGGAGCGGGCCACGATCTTTCCGTACAGCTCGTGCTTGGCGCGACGCTCCACCAGGACGGTCACCGTCTTGGCGCGCTTGTCGCTCACCACACGACCCACGAGGGTGCGGGTGTTCTTTTCAGCGGCTTGAGCTTGCGTCATTTCGCGGCTCCTTCCTTCTTCTTCTGCGCCAGGATGGTCTTGGCACGGGCGATGTCACGGCGGGTCTTGCCCAGGGCCGAGGTGTTGCTCAGCTGCTGGGTGCCCTTTTGCATGCGCAGGCCGAAATGGGCCTTGAGCAGGTCCGCCACTTCCTTTTCCAGGCCGGCGATGTCCTTGGCGCGCAGTTCAGATGCTTTCATGTCGATACTCCGAATGCGGATCAGGTGCCGATCTGGCGGGACACGAAGATGGTCTTCAGGGGCAGCTTGGCCGAGGCCAGCTGGAAGGCTTCGCGAGCGAGTTGTTCGGGCACGCCATTGATCTCGTACAGGACCTTGCCCGGCTGGATCTCGGCCACCCAGTACTCGGGGTTGCCCTTGCCGTTACCCATACGCACTTCAGCGGGCTTCTGGGAGATCGGCTTGTCCGGGAAGATGCGGATCCAGATGCGGCCGCCACGCTTCACATGGCGGGAGATCGCACGACGGGCAGCCTCGATCTGGCGTGCCGTGATCCGGCCGCGCTCGGTGGCCTTCAGACCGAAGTCGCCGAAGGACACATTCGCGCCACGGGTGGCCACGCCAGTGTTGCGGCCCTTTTGCTCTTTGCGAAATTTGCGACGAGCGGGTTGCAGCATGTCTTATTCTCCTTTGGCCTCGCCCGAGCCGGCGCCCGGGGTGGCGGCTTTGCGCACGCGCTTGACGGCAGCCGTCTTGGGTGCGTCAGCAGCGGCCTCGACCGGCTTGTCGCTGCCATCGGCCGGCGCCTCATTGCGGCCGGCGCCAGCACGAGCGCCTCCACGCGGCGGGCGACGATCACCAGCCGGACGGTCGCTGCGCGGGCCACGGCGATTGCGGCGATCGTCCTCAGGACGCTCGTCCGTCTTGGCGGCAGGCTGTTCGCCACGGCCCAGGCGGTCGCCCTTGTACACCCACACCTTGACGCCGATGACGCCGTAGGTGGTCTTGGCCTCCGAGAAGCCATAGTCGATGTCGGCGCGCAGGGTGTGCAGAGGCACACGGCCTTCGCGATACCACTCGGTACGGGCAATCTCGATGCCGTTCAGGCGGCCGGCGGACATGATCTTGATGCCCTGAGCGCCCAGGCGCATGGCGTTCTGCATCGCGCGCTTCATCGCACGACGGAACATGATGCGCTTCTCGAGCTGCTGGGTGATCGAGTCGGCGATCAGCTGGGCATCGATCTCGGGCTTGCGCACCTCCTCGATGTTCACAGCGACCGGCACACCCAGGCGGCGAGCCAGTTCGGCCTTCAGATTCTCAATGTCCTCGCCCTTCTTGCCGATCACCACGCCCGGACGAGCCGAGAAGATGGTGATGCGGGCGTTCTTGGCGGGGCGCTCGATCAGGATGCGCGACACGGCGGCGTTCTTCAGGCGCTCCTTCAGGTACTCGCGCACCTGCAGGTCGTCAGCCAGCATCTGGCCGAAGTTGCGGTTCGCAGCGTACCAGCGTGACGCCCAGGCACGCGTGACGGGCAGCCGGAAACCGGTCGGATGGATTTTCTGTCCCATGGTTCTCTTTCTGCCCCTTAGTTGCCGACGGTCACGAAGATGTGGCAGGTGGGCTTGCTGATGCGATTGCCACGACCCTTGGCGCGGGCCGTGAAACGCTTCAGCGTGGCGCCTTGCTCCACGTAGATCGTCTTGACCTTCAGTTCGTCGATGTCGGCACCGTCGTTGTGCTCGGCGTTCGCGATCGCGGACTCGAGCGCCTTCTTGATGATGCCGGCAGCCTTCTTGGGCGTGAACGTCAGGATGTCGAGGGCCTGGTCGACCTTCTTGCCGCGGATCATGTCCGCCACCAGCCGACCCTTGTCGACCGACAGACGAACGCCGCGAACGATTGCTCTGGTTTCCATCGCCGCTCCTTACTTCTTCGCTTTCTTGTCCGCGGGGTGACCCTTGAACGTGCGGGTCAGCGCGAACTCGCCGAGCTTGTGGCCGACCATCTGGTCGGTCACGTACACGGGCACGTGTTGCTTGCCGTTGTGCACCGCGATCGTCAGGCCGATGAAGTCGGGCAGGATCGTCGAACGACGCGACCAGGTCTTGATCGGCTTCTTGTCCTTGGTCTCGATGGCTTTCTCGACCTTGCCCATCAGGTGGTGGTCAACGAACGGGCCTTTTTTGAGTGAACGAGCCATAGCGTCCTCTTATTTCTTGCGGCGCGAGACGATCATCGTCTGGGTGCGCTTGTTGCTACGGGTCCGGTAGCCCTTCGTCAGGGTGTTCCACGGCGACACGGGCGCGCGGGCCTCGCCGGTGCGACCTTCACCACCACCGTGCGGGTGGTCGATCGGGTTCATCGCGACGCCGCGCACGGTCGGGCGGATGCCCTTCCAGCGGATCGCGCCGGCCTTGCCGTACTGGCGCAGGCTGTGTTCTTCGTTGCTCACCTCGCCGATGGTGGCACGGCACTCGATGTGGATCTTGCGGACCTCACCCGAGCGCAGGCGGACCTGGGCATACGTGCCCTCGCGAGCCATCAGCACGGCCGACGTGCCGGCCGAGCGGGCAATCTGGGCCCCCTTGCCCGGCAGCATCTCGATGCAGTGGATGGTCGAACCCACCGGGATGTTGCGAATGGGCAGCGTGTTGCCGGCCTTGATCGGGGCTTCCGCGCCGCTCAGCACCGTGGCACCCACGTCCAGGCCACGCGGGGCGATGATGTAGCGGCGCTCGCCATCGGCGTAGCACAGCAGCGCGATGTGCGCCGTGCGGTTCGGGTCGTACTCGATGCGCTCCACCTTCGCGGGAATGCCGTCCTTGTTGCGACGGAAATCCACCACGCGGTAGTGATGCTTGTGGCCACCGCCCTTGTGGCGGGTGGTGATGTGGCCGTTGTTGTTGCGGCCCGCATTCTGCTTCTGGGGCTCGAGCAGCGACTTCTCGGGAGCGCCCTTGTGCAGGTGCTTGTGCACCACCTTCACCATGGCGCGACGGCCAGGCGACGTGGGCTTGAGTTTGACGACAGCCATTACGCGGCCTCCCCGGAGAAGTTGAGCTCCTGGCCTTCCTTCAGCGACACATAGGCCTTCTTGACGTGATCACGCCGACCCATGGAACGACCGAAGCGCTTGACCTTGCCCTTCTGGTTCACCACCTGCACGCCTTCGACCTCGACCTTGAACAGCAGCTCGACGGCCGCCTTGATCTCGGGCTTGGTGGCGTCCCGCAGGACCTTGAACATCACCTGGTTGTGCTTCTCGGCAACCGCCGTGGCCTTCTCGGACACGATGGGCGAAACGAGCACCTGCATCAGGCGGCCTTCGTTGAATTTCGGGGCGCTCATGCCAGCATCTCCTTGAGCTGCTCGATCGCGGCCTTGGTCACGAGCACCTTCTTGTAGTGCACGAGCGACAGCGGATCGGCGTAGCGCGGCTCGACGACGAGCACGTTGGCCAGGTTGCGCGAGGCCAGGTACAGGTTCTCGTCGACCTCGTCGGCGATCACCAGCACGGATTCGAGGCCCATGGCCTTGAACTTGGCGGCCAGCGCCTTGGTTTTGGGCGACTCGACCTTCAGGGAGTCGACCACGGCCAGACGGCCTTCACGGGCGAGCTGCGAGAAGATGGCGGCCATGCCGGCGCGGTACATCTTCTTGTTGACCTTGTGCGTGAAGTTTTCGTTGGGGCTGTTCGGGAAGATCCGACCGCCTCCACGCCACAGCGGCGACGAGGTCATACCGGCGCGAGCGCGGCCGGTGCCCTTCTGGCGCCAAGGCTTCTTGGTGGAGTGCTTGACGGTGGCACGATCCTTCTGGGCGCGGGTACCCTGGCGGGCATTGGCCTGGTAGGCCACGACCACCTGGTGCACCAGGGCTTCGTTGTATTCGCGACCGAACACCGTGTCAGGCGCGTCGACCTTGGCCGACGACTGGCCCTGTTCGTTCAGGAGCTCGAGCTGCATCAGTTGGCCCCTTCCTTCTTGACCTTGGCCTTGACGGCCGGGCGAACGACCACGTGACCGCCCTTGGCGCCAGGCACGGCACCCTTGACCAGCAGCAGCTGACGGGCCTCATCGACACGCACGATGTCCAGATTCTGAGTGGTGACGGTCACATCACCCAGGTGACCGGACATCTTCTTGCCCGGGAACACGCGACCCGGGTCCTGGGCCATCGAGATCGAGCCCGGGACATTGTGCGAGCGGCTGTTACCGTGGGAGGCGCGCTGCGAACCGAAGTTGTGGCGCTTGATGGTCCCTGCAAAGCCCTTGCCGATGGACGTGCCCTGCACGTCGACCAGCTGGCCGGCAGCGAACAGGGTCACCGGCAGCGTGGAGCCAGGCTTGTACTCGGCAGCCACATCAGCGGAGACACGGAATTCCTTCAGAAGCTCACCCGCCTCGACACCCGCCTTGGCGAGGTGCCCGGCTTCGGGCTTGGTCACGCGGGACGCCTTGCGGGCACCGAACGCCACCTGGATGGCGTTGTAGCCGTCGGTCTCCACGGTTTTGACCTGGGTCACGCGGTTGTTCGACACGTCGAGCACCGTCACCGGCACGGCATCGCCGTCGCCCGTGAAGATGCGCATCATGCCCACCTTGCGGCCCAGCAATCCGAGACGATTGCTAAGACTCATTGTTTTCTCCAATGCCCGACAACGATTGGCCGGACTGACTTGATGCACGGGTGCCCGCCTGAGCCGGCCCCGCAACTACAAACCACAAAGGCCCACCAGGGGTGGGCGCCTTGCGGAAAAGCCTGCGATTGTAGCAGATGCGGCCTGCCCTGCAAGCCGCCGCTGCGCCTTTCGCCTTACTGCAGCTTGATCTCGACGTCGACGCCGGCCGGCAGGTCCAGCTTCATCAGGGCGTCGACGGTCTTGTCGGTGGGATCGACGATGTCCATCAGGCGCTGATGCGTGCGGATCTCGAACTGGTCGCGCGAGGTCTTGTTGACGTGCGGCGAGCGCAGGATGTCGAAACGCTGCATGCGGGTCGGCAGGGGCACGGGCCCCTTGACGATCGCGCCGGTGCGCTTGGCGGTGTCCACGATCTCGAGTGCCGACTGGTCGATCAGCTTGTAGTCGAACGCCTTGAGGCGGATACGGATCTTTTGCTTTTGCATGACGGTGTCCTAAAGAGCGATGCCACCGGGGTGGCGAAGTTTGAGGCTGCGAACGGGGAGCAAAACCCCCCGTGCTGGGTCACGCAAACGGCTTACTCGATGATCTTGGCCACGACGCCGGCGCCGACGGTGCGGCCGCCTTCGCGGATGGCAAAGCGCAGGCCCTCTTCCATGGCGATCGGCGCGATCAGCTTGACGGTGATCGACACGTTGTCACCCGGCATCACCATCTCCTTGTCCTTGGGCAGCTCATCTTCCATGGCGATCGGCGCGATCAGCTTGACGGTGATCGACACGTTGTCACCCGGCATCACCATCTCCTTGTCCTTGGGCAGCTCGATGGCGCCCGTCACGTCGGTGGTGCGGAAGTAGAACTGCGGACGGTAGTTGTTGAAGAACGGCGTGTGACGCCCGCCCTCTTCCTTGCTCAGCACGTACACCTCGGCCGTGAAGTGCGTGTGCGGCTTGATCGAGCCGGGCTTGCACAGCACCTGGCCGCGCTCGACTTCCTCGCGCTTGGTGCCGCGCAGCAGAATGCCCACGTTGTCGCCCGCCTGGCCCTGGTCCAGCAGCTTGCGGAACATCTCCACGCCGGTGCAGGTGGTCTTCTGGGTCGGGCGGATACCGACGATCTCGATTTCCTCGCCCACCTTGATGACGCCGCGCTCCACGCGACCGGTCACCACGGTGCCGCGGCCGGAGATGGAGAACACGTCTTCCACGGGCATCAGGAAGGCGCCGTCCACCGCGCGCTCGGGCGTGGGGATGTAGCTGTCCAGCGCCTCAGCCAGCTTCATGATGGCCTGCTCGCCCAGCTCGCCCGTGTCGCCTTCCAGCGCCAGCTTGGCCGAGCCCTTGACGATGGGGGTGTCGTCGCCGGGGAAGTCGTACTTGGAGAGCAGCTCGCGCACTTCCATCTCCACCAGCTCCAGCAGCTCGGCGTCGTCAACCATGTCGCACTTGTTCAGGAAGACGATGATGTAGGGCACGCCCACCTGGCGGGCCAGCAAGATGTGCTCGCGCGTCTGGGGCATCGGGCCGTCGGCGGCCGAGCACACCAGGATGGCACCGTCCATCTGCGCCGCACCCGTGATCATGTTCTTCACGTAGTCGGCGTGGCCCGGGCAGTCCACGTGAGCATAGTGGCGGTTGGCCGTCTCGTATTCCACGTGCGCAGTGTTGATCGTGATGCCGCGCGCCTTCTCTTCGGGCGCCGCGTCAATCTGGTCGTACGCCTTGGCTTCGCCGCCAAACTTCTTCGACAGAATCGTCGTGATCGCCGCCGTCAGCGTCGTCTTGCCATGGTCCACGTGACCAATCGTCCCCACGTTCACGTGCGGCTTGGTCCGCTCAAACTTGCCTTTTGCCATTTACAGCGTCGTCTTGCCATGGTCCACGTGACCAATCGTCCCCACGTTCACGTGCGGCTTGGTCCGCTCAAACTTGCCTTTTGCCATTTCTCTTCTCCGGGAAAGAACAATGCCCGTGCGGGTTTAAGGTCTCCGACCCAGGCCTGCCACGGGCAGCAGGCCCACCGCATGTTGCGCGGCGTCGAAGACCGTCTGGGGTTTACTTGGTGCGCGCGCTGATGATGGCGTCGGCCACGTTCTTCGGAGCTTCGGCGTAGTGCTTGAACTCCATCGTGTACGTGGCACGGCCCTGCGACATCGAGCGCAGCGTGGTCGAGTAGCCGAACATCTCGGACAGCGGCACCTCGGCCTTGATGACCTTGCCGCCGCCGGGAATGTCGTCCATGCCCTGCACCATGCCACGGCGGGACGACAGGTCGCCCATCACGTTGCCGGCATAGTCTTCAGGCGTCTCGACTTCGACAGCCATCATGGGCTCAAGGATGACCGGGTTCGCCTTGCGGCAGGCCTCCTTGAAGCCGATCGAGGCCGCCATCTTGAAGGCGTTTTCGCTCGAGTCCACCTCGTGGTAAGAACCGAAGGTCAGCGTGACCTTGACGTCCACCACCGGGTAGCCCGCCAGCACACCGGTGGTCAGGGATTCTTCCACGCCCTTCTGCACCGCCGGGATGTATTCGCGCGGCACCACGCCACCCTTGATGGCGTCGACGAACTCGAAACCCTTGCCCGGCTCGTTGGGCTCGACCGTGAAGACGACATGGCCATACTGCCCCTTGCCGCCCGACTGGCGCACGAACTTGCCTTCGACATCGGAGACCGACTTTCGGATGGTCTCGCGGTAGGCCACCTGCGGCTTGCCGACGTTGGCCTCAACGCCGAACTCGCGCCTCATGCGGTCGACGATGATCTCCAGGTGCAGCTCGCCCATGCCGGCGATGATGGTCTGCCCCGACTCCTCGTCGGTGGAGACGCGGAAGGACGGGTCTTCGGAAGCCAGGCGCTGCAGCGCGATACCCATCTTCTCCTGGTCGGCCTTGGACTTGGGCTCGACAGCCTGACGGATCACCGGCTCGGGGAAGACCATCTTTTCCAGCGTGATGATGGAATCGGGGTCGCACAGGGTCTCGCCCGTGGTGACTTCCTTCAGGCCCACGCAAGCGGCGATGTCGCCAGCCAGGATTTCCTTGATCTCCTCACGCTGGTTGGCATGCATCTGCAGGATACGGCCGATGCGCTCCTTCTTGCCCTTGATCGGGTTGAAGACGGTATCGCCCGACTTGAGCACGCCCGAGTACACGCGCACGAAGGTCAACTGGCCGACATAGGGGTCAGTCATCAGTTTGAACGCAAGTGCAGCGAACTTCTCGTTGTCGTCGGCCTTGCGGGTGACCTCCTTGTCCTCGTCGTCCGTGCCGGCGACCGGGGGAATGTCCACCGGCGAGGGCAGGAAGTCGATGACCGCATCCAGCATGCGCTGCACACCCTTGTTCTTGAAGGCGGTGCCGCAGAGCATGGGCTGGATCTCGGTGGCGATGGTGCGCTGACGCAGGCCCCGCTTGATCTCCTCCTCGGAGAGCTCACCGGACTCGAGGTACTTGTTCATCAGCTCTTCGCTGGCCTCGGCCGCCGCCTCGATCATGTTCTCGCGCCACTTCTGGCAGGTCTCCACCAGGTCGGCCGGAATGTCCTCGTAGGTGAACTTCATGCCCTGGGATGCGTCGTCCCAGATGATGGCCTTCATCTTGAACAGATCGACCACACCCTTGAAGTTCTCTTCGGCGCCAATGGGCACGACGATGGGCACGGGGTTGGCCTTCAGGCGGGTCTTCATCTGGTCATAGACCTTGAAGAAGTTCGCGCCGGTGCGGTCCATCTTGTTCACGAACGCGAGGCGGGGAACCTTGTACTTGTTGGCCTGACGCCAGACGGTTTCCGACTGGGGCTGCACGCCCCCCACGGCGCAGTACACCATGCACGCGCCGTCGAGCACGCGCATGGAACGCTCCACCTCGATGGTGAAGTCCACGTGGCCCGGGGTGTCGATGATGTTGAAACGGTGCTCAGGATAGGACAGGTCCATGCCCTTCCAGAAGCAGGTGGTGGCTGCGGAGGTGATGGTGATGCCCCGCTCCTGCTCCTGCTCCATCCAGTCCATGGTGGCGGCGCCGTCGTGCACTTCGCCGATCTTGTGGTTCACACCCGTGTAGAACAGGATGCGCTCGGTGGTGGTGGTTTTGCCGGCGTCGATGTGAGCGGAGATACCAATGTTACGGTAGCGCTCGATCGGGGTCTTGCGGGACATGATGTCACTCCAAATACAAAGGCCGCCCCGCGTGTCTCGTGGACAGTCCGGGGCAGCCGCGGGGCGGGTTGGCGGTGTCTTAGAAGCGGAAGTGCGAGAAAGCCTTGTTGGCTTCGGCCATGCGATGGACTTCGTCGCGCTTCTTCATGGCGCCACCACGACCTTCGGCCGCCTCGAGCAGCTCATTGGCCAGGCGCTGGGCCATGGACTTCTCGCTGCGCTTGCGCGCCGATTCCTTCAGCCAGCGCATGGCCAGAGCCATCCGGCGGACGGGGCGAACTTCCACGGGAACTTGGTAGTTCGCACCACCCACGCGGCGGGACTTCACTTCCACCATGGGCTTGACGTTGTTCAGCGCGGTGAGGAACACCTCCAGCGCGTCCTTGCCCGACTTCTTCTCGACCTGTTCGAGAGCGCCGTAGATGATGCGCTCGGCCACAGCCTTCTTGCCCGACTCCATGATGACGTTCATGAACTTGGACAGATCGACGTTGCCGAACTTCGGATCGGGCAGGATCTCGCGCTTGGGGACTTCGCGACGACGAGGCATGATGACTTCCTTTTCTGCTTCAGTTGGCTCGGGGCACCCCCTCACCTCGGGCACCCAGCACGGACACCCACTTACTCGGCAAACCGCAGCTTGCCGCAACGATTTCGGCCCGGCCTGCGACGGCCTGACCACGACAATTTCCGGATCAGGCCTTCTTGGGACGCTTGGCGCCGTACTTCGAACGCGCCTGCTTGCGATCCTTGACGCCTTGCAGATCGAGCGAGCCGCGCACGATGTGATAGCGCACACCCGGCAGATCCTTCACACGACCTCCACGCACGAGCACCACGCTGTGCTCCTGCAGGTTGTGACCTTCGCCGCCGATGTAGGAGATCACCTCAAAGCCGTTCGTCAGGCGCACTTTGGCGACCTTGCGCAGCGCGGAGTTCGGCTTCTTGGGGGCGGTGGTGTACACGCGGGTGCACACGCCGCGTCGCTGCGGGCAGTTCTCCATCGCAGGCGACTTGGACTTCGTGACCTCGGCCTTGCGGCCATGGCGCACGAGTTGGTTGATGGTGGGCATAGGTAACTTGTTCCCGTTTGAAGTTACGTTTCGGACGAATTCCGGCCGAATGCCGAACCCCCTGAACAAGCGTGGCCCCGAAACCCCGGTAGCCGCCCAGCAAAGAGCGCAGCAGAATCTGCCGAAAAGCCCGCCATTGTAGGGGGAAGCGAGGGTGCGCGCAAGTCAACCCCAGGTTCCTGAGGCTATGCTCCCGGCCCATGCCACAGCGCTCCTTCGTTCCGGCCTCACGTGTCGTGCTCGACACCAACGTGGTGTTGGACTGGCTGGTCTTTGATGATCCCAGCTCCCGCCCCTGGGTCCACGCGCTGAAGCAAGGCCAGTTGACCTGGCTGGCAACAGAGACCATGCGGATGGAGTGGGAGCGTGTGCTCACATACAAGAAGGTGTCGTCTCGGACCTCCTCCGCGGGCCTGCTGGAGGCCTGGCAACGCCATGCCCGGATCTGCCCCCTCCCTCCGAGCTGCGGCCTGCGCTGCGCCGACCCCGACGATCAGGTGTTCATTGATCTGGCCCTGGCCGAGCAGGCCCGATGGCTGCTTACCAAAGACAAGGCCTTGCTGGCGCTGAAGCACCGCGCCTGGTCGCTGGCGGGGCTTCGGGTGGTGACCCCGTCCGGGTGGGCCGCGGGTCAGCGCGCCGAGGACGCCAGCTGACGCAGCATCAGCCGCGCACTGGCCAGGTTGGTGGCGCAGGGCACGTCGTGCACATCGCAGGCCCGCACGAGGGCATTGATGTCGGGTTCGTGTGGCTGCGGCGTCATGGGATCGCGCAGGAAGATGACCGCATCGACCTCCTCCACCGCGAGGCGCGCACCGATCTGCAGGTCTCCACCCAGGGGGCCGCTGAGCAGGCACTCGACCTGCAGACCCACCTGCGCCTGCAGGCGCGAGCCCGTGGTGCCCGTGGCAATGAGGTGGCAGCGTGCCAGGAACTCGCGGAACTCCTGGGCCAGGTGGATCATGTCGTTCTTCTTGCCATCATGGGCGATGAGGGCGAGGCACAGCGATCGCATGGTGTACTCCTTCGCGCCGATGATAGTGAGCAAGGGTGACGGCGCGGGTACAAAATGAGGGGTCCAAGAAAAAAGGCGGCCGAAGCCGCCTTTGCTCGGGTGGGTTCCCCGGCGATCACTCGCCTTGAGAACCCTCCTCGCCAGCTGCATCGACCTGCGCCAGTTGCAGAGCGGCCAGTTCCTCGGCTTCCTGCATGGCGATGGCGCGACGCTCCTGCTCGTCCATTTCCTCCTTGGCCTTGCGGGCCTGATGGAAGGCGAGGCCGGTGCCGGCCGGGATCAGGCGACCGACGATGACGTTCTCCTTCAGGCCGCGCAGCTCGTCGCGCTTGCCCATGATGGCCGCCTCCGTGAGCACGCGGGTGGTCTCCTGGAAGGACGCCGCCGAGATGAAGGAGTCCGTTGACAGCGAGGCCTTGGTGATGCCCAGCAGCACATCGCTGTGCGTGGCGGGCATCTTGCCCGCAGCCACCATCCGGTCGTTGGTGTCCAGCAGCTCGGAGCGCTCGACCTGCTCGCCGGCGATGTAGTGCGTGTCGCCGGGGTTGACGATCTGGACGCGGCGCAGCATCTGGCGAACGATCACCTCGATGTGCTTGTCGTTGATCTTCACACCCTGCAGACGGTACACGTCCTGGACCTCGTCGACGATGTAGCGGGCCAGCTCCTCGATGCCCAGCAGGCGCAGAATGTCCTGCGGGTCGGCCGCGCCGTCCACGATGAGTTCACCGCGGTTGACCACCTGGCCTTCGTGCACGAGGATGTTCTTCTCCTTGGGCACGAGTTCTTCCCAGACCTTGCCATCCGGGTCGGTGATCTGCAGGCGCACCTTGCCCTTGGTTTCCTTGCCGAAGGACACCGTGCCGGTGACTTCGGCGAGCGTGCCCTTGTCCTTGGGGGAGCGGGCTTCGAAGAGCTCGGCCACACGCGGCAGACCGCCGGTGATGTCGCGGGTCTTCTGCCCTTCCACCGGGATGCGGGCGAGCACCTCACCGGGCGCCAGGTCCTGGCCGTCGCGGATCTGGATGAGCGCCCCCACCGGGAAACCGATGGTCACCGAGTGGTCGGTGCCGGGGATCTTCACCTCGTTGCCACCGGCGTCCACCAGCTTGACCTGCGGACGCACCACCTTGGTGGCGCCGCGACGCTTCGGGTCGATGACCACCAGGGTGGACAGGCCGGTCACCTCGTCGACCTGCTTGGCCACGGTCACGCCCTCTTCCACGTTCTCGAACTTCGCCCGGCCGGCAAATTCGGTGATGATGGGGCGGGTCAGCGGATCCCAGTTGCCCAGGATGGTGCCGGCCTTGATGGTCTGATCGGCCTTGACGTTCAGCGTGGCACCATAGGGCACCTTGTGGCGCTCGCGTTCGCGACCATGCGGGTCGGTGATGACGATCTCGCCGGAACGGGAGATCACGACGAGTTCGCCCTTGCTGTTGGTCACATAACGCATCGTGGCGTTGAAGCCCACGATACCGTCGGACTTGGCTTCCACGCTGGAGGCCACGGCGGCACGGGTGGCCGCACCGCCGATGTGGAAGGTCCGCATGGTCAGCTGCGTGCCCGGTTCGCCGATGGACTGGGCGGCAATCACCCCCACGGCCTCACCGGTGTTGACCAGGCCGCCACGGCCCAGGTCGCGGCCGTAGCACTTGGCGCACAGGCCGAAGCGCGTGCCGCAGGTCAGCGGCGTGCGCACCTTGACCTCGTCGACACCCGCGGCTTCCAGCACGTCCATGGCATCTTCGTCCAGCATTTCGCCAGCCTTGATCAGGACTTCCTGGGTCTCGGGGTGGACCACGTCATAGGCCGGGATGCGGCCCAGGATGCGGTCGCGCAGCGACTCGATCACCTCGCCACCCTCGACCAGGGCGCGCATCGCGATGCCGTTGGTGGTGCCGCAATCGTCTTCGGTGACCACCAGGTCCTGGGTGACATCCACCAGACGACGGGTCAGGTAGCCGGAGTTCGCGGTCTTCAACGCCGTGTCCGCCAGACCCTTGCGGGCGCCGTGGGTGGAGTTGAAGTACTGCAGCACGTTCAGACCTTCACGGAAGTTCGCCGTGATGGGCGTCTCGATGATGGAGCCATCGGGCTTGGCCATCAGGCCGCGCATGCCGGCCAGCTGGCGGATCTGCGCCGCCGAGCCACGTGCACCCGAGTCAGCCATCATGTAGATGGAGTTGAACGACTCCTGGTCCACGGTGTTGCCGTGGCGGTCGACGACCTTTTCCTTGGAGAGCTGGGCCATCATGACCTTGCCCACCTCGTCACCGGTCTTGCCCCAGATGTCCACGACCTTGTTGTAGCGCTCACCCGCGGTCACGAGACCCGAGACGTACTGCTGCTCGATCTCCTTGACTTCCTTCTCGGCGCGCTCGATCAGGGCATGCTTCTCCTTGGGCACCAGCATGTCGTCGATGGCGATCGAGATGCCGGCACGCGTGGCCAGGCGGAAGCCCGACTGCAGCAGCTTGTCGGCGAAGACCACCGTCTCCTTCAGGCCGCAGCGGCGGAACGAGGCGTTGATCAGCTTGGAGATCTCCTTCTTCTTCAGCGCCTTGTTGATGTTGGCAAACGGAAGGCCCTTGGGCAGGATCTCGGACAGCAGCGCGCGGCCGACCGTGGTCTCGACCAGCTTGGTTTCGGCCACGAAAGCGCCCGTGGCCTTGTCTTTGACATAGTCCGGCAGGCGCACGCTGATCTTCGCGGTGAGCTCGACCACACCGTTGTCCAGGGCGCGCTGCACTTCGGCCACGTCGCGGAAGACCATGCCTTCGCCCTTGCCGTTGGTGCGCTCGCGCGTGGCGTAGTACAGGCCCAGCACCACGTCCTGCGACGGCACGATGGACGGCTCGCCCGACGCCGGGAAGAGCACGTTGTTGGACGCGAGCATCAGTGCGCGCGCTTCCATCTGCGCTTCGATCGACAGCGGCACGTGCACGGCCATCTGGTCGCCGTCGAAGTCGGCGTTGAATGCCGCACACACCAGCGGGTGCAGCTGGATGGCCTTGCCTTCGATCAGCACCGGCTCGAAGGCCTGGATGCCCAGGCGGTGCAGTGTCGGGGCGCGGTTCAGCAGGACGGGGTGCTCCTTGATCACCTCTTCCAGGATGTCCCACACCACCGGGGTGCCCGCTTCCACTTCCTTCTTCGCAGCCTTGATGGTGGTGGCGATGCCCATCGCCTCCAGCTTGGAGAAGATGAAGGGCTTGAACAGCTCGAGCGCCATCAGCTTGGGCAGGCCGCACTGGTGCAGCTTGAGCGTCGGGCCCACGGTGATGACGGAGCGGCCCGAGTAGTCGACGCGCTTGCCCAGCAGGTTCTGACGGAAGCGACCGCCCTTGCCCTTGATCATGTCGGCCAGGGACTTGAGCGCCCGCTTGTTGGCGCCGGTCATGGCCTTGCCACGGCGGCCATTGTCCAGCAGGCTGTCCACGGCCTCCTGCAGCATGCGCTTTTCGTTGCGCACGATGATTTCAGGGGCCTTCAGCTCGAGCAGGCGGGCCAGGCGGTTGTTGCGGTTGATGACGCGGCGATACAGATCGTTCAGGTCGGAGGTCGCAAAGCGGCCACCGTCCAGCGGCACCAGCGGACGCAGGTCCGGCGGCAACACCGGCAGCACCTCCATGATCATCCACTGCGGTTTGATACCCGACTTCTTGAAGGCCTCAAGCACCTTCAGGCGCTTGGAGTTCTTCTTGATCTTGAGTTCGGAGCCGGTCATGTCGTTGCGGATCTTGTCGATCTCGACATCCAGGTCCATGTCCTCAAGCAGCTTCTTGATGCCCTCGGCCCCCATCAGCGCGACGAACTCGTCACCGTACTCGGTACGCTTGGCGTCGTAGTCGTCCTCGGTCATGATGCTGAACTTCTTCAGCGGAGTCATGCCGGGATCCACCACCACATAGGCTTCGAAGTAGAGCACGCGCTCGATGTCGCGCAGCGTCATGTCCAGCACCAGGCCCAGACGCGACGGCAGGCTCTTGAGGAACCAGATGTGGGCGCAGGGCGCGGCCAGGTCAATGTGACCCATGCGTTCGCGGCGCACCTTGGTCTGGGTGACCTCGACACCGCACTTCTCGCAGATCACGCCGCGGTGCTTCAGGCGCTTGTACTTGCCGCACAAGCATTCATAGTCCTTGATCGGGCCGAAGATCTTGGCGCAGAACAGGCCATCGCGCTCGGGCTTGAACGTGCGGTAGTTGATCGTCTCCGGCTTCTTCACCTCGCCGAAAGACCACGAACGGATCTTCTCGGGCGAAGCCAGGCCGATCTTGATGGCATCGAAATGCTCATCAGGAGTGAATTGCTTGAAGAGATCCAGCAAACCTTTCATGCGTCTCTCCTATTCCTTTAGTTGCGCTCGAGCTCGATGTCGATACCGAGCGAACGAATTTCCTTGACCAGCACGTTGAAGGACTCCGGCATGCCGGCATCGATCGCGTGTTCGCCCTTGACGATGTTCTCGTAAACCTTGGTGCGGCCGTTCACGTCGTCAGACTTGACGGTCAGCATCTCCTGCAGCACGTAGGACGCGCCGTAGGCTTCCAAGGCCCAGACTTCCATCTCGCCGAAGCGCTGGCCACCGAACTGCGCCTTGCCGCCCAGCGGCTGCTGGGTGACCAGGCTGTACGGGCCGGTCGAGCGGGCGTGCATCTTGTCGTCCACCAGGTGGTGGAGCTTGAGCACGTGCATATAGCCCACGGTGACCGGACGCTCAAAAGCGTCGCCGGTGCGACCGTCGTGCAGGATGGCCTGAGTGCGCGTGGCGGTAAGGCCCTTCTTCGCGGCAATGTCGTCGGGGTAAGCCAGCTTGAGCATGGCTCGGATTTCTTCCTCGGTGGCGCCGTCAAAGACCGGCGTTGCGAAAGGCACGCCCTGCGCCAGGTTGTGCGCCATCTCGAGAACCTCGTCGTCGCTGAGTTGGCTCAGATCCTCGGTGCGGCCGCCCGACTTGTTGTAGAGCTCGTCGAAGAACTTGCGCAGCTCGGCCACCCGGGCTTCGCGTTGCAGCATGTCTCCGATACGCTGGCCGATGCCCTTGGCAGCCCAGCCCAGGTGCACTTCCAGCACCTGCCCCACGTTCATGCGCGAGGGCACACCCAACGGGTTGAGCACGATGTCGGCAGGCGTGCCATCGGCCATGTAGGGCATGTCCTCAACCGGCACGATCTTGGACACCACACCCTTGTTGCCGTGACGGCCGGCCATCTTGTCGCCGGGCTGCAGACGACGCTTGACGGCGAGGTAGACCTTCACCATCTTCAGCACACCGGCGGGCAGTTCATCGCCTTGCGTGAGCTTCTTGCGCTTTTCTTCAAAGGCCAGGTCGAAGCTGTGGCGCGTCTGCTCAAGCGAGTTCTTGATCGACTCGAGCTGGTTGGCGACATCTTCGTCGGCCGGGCGGATGTCGAACCAGTGGTACTTGTCGACATCGGCTAGGTAGGCCTTGTCGATGGTCGTGCCCTTGGCCAGCTTCTTCGGACCGCCGTTGGCGACTTTGCCGGTCAGCAGCTTCTCGATCCGGTCGAAGGCATCGGCCTCGACGATGCGCAGCTGGTCGTTCAGGTCCAGACGGAAGCGCTTGAGTTCATCGTCGATGATCTGCTGGGCGCGCTTGTCGCGCTGGATGCCTTCGCGGGTGAAGACCTGCACATCGATGACGGTGCCGGCCGTGCCTTGATCCACGCGCAGCGAGGTGTCCTTCACGTCGGAGGCCTTCTCGCCGAAGATCGCGCGCAGCAGCTTTTCTTCCGGCGTGAGGGTGGTCTCGCCCTTGGGCGTGACCTTGCCGACCAGCACGTCGCCGGCCTGCACCTCGGCCCCGATGTAGACGATGCCCGACTCGTCCAGGCGAGACAGCTGGTGCTCGGACAGGTTGGGGATATCGCGGGTGATTTCCTCGGAGCCCAGCTTGGTGTCGCGGGCCATCACCACCAGTTCCTCGATGTGGATCGAGGTGTAGCGGTCGTCGGCCACGACACGCTCGCTGATGAGGATGGAGTCCTCGAAGTTGTAGCCGTTCCAGGGCATGAAGGCCACCAGCATGTTCTGGCCCAGGGCCAGTTCACCGATGTCGGTGGATGCCCCGTCGGCGATGATGTCCTCGGCCTGCACCTTGTCGCCCCGGCGCACGATGGGACGCTGGTGGATGTTGGTGTTCTGGTTGGAACGCTGGTACTTGATGAGGTTGTAGATGTCCACGCCCACCTCACCGGCCACCGTCTCTTCGTCGTTGACGCGGATCACGATGCGGTTGGTGTCGACGTAGTCCACCACACCACCGCGGCGCGCAGCCACGACGGTGCCCGAGTCCTTGGCGGCCACGCGCTCGACGCCCGTGCCCACGAAGGCCTTTTCAGGGCGCAGCACCGGCACGGCCTGGCGCTGCATGTTGGCGCCCATCAGCGCGCGGTTCGCATCGTCGTGCTCAAGGAAAGGCACGAGCGACGCGGCCACCGAGACGATCTGGGTGGGAGCCACGTCCATGTACTGGATGCGCTCGGGCGAGGTCAGCACCGATTCGCCGTGCTCACGCGCCGACACCAGCTCGTCGATGAGCTTGCCGTCCTTGTCGAGCGTGGCGTTGGCCTGGGCAATGACGTACTTGCCTTCCTGAATGGCGGACAGGTAGTCGATCTGGTTCGTGACCTTGCCGTCGACCACCCGACGATAGGGAGTCTCGAGGAAGCCGTACTCGTTCAGGCGTGCGTACAGGGCCAGGGAATTGATCAGGCCGATGTTCGGACCTTCGGGTGTTTCGATCGGGCACACACGGCCGTAATGAGTCGGGTGCACGTCGCGCACCTCGAAGCCTGCGCGCTCCCGGGTCAGACCGCCCGGACCCAGAGCCGACACGCGACGCTTGTGCGTGATCTCGGACAGGGGGTTGGTCTGGTCCATGAACTGCGACAGCTGCGACGCACCGAAGAACTCCTTGAGCGCCGCAGAGATGGGCTTGGAGTTGATCAGGTCGTGCGGCATCAGGGCTTCGGTCTCGGCCTGGCCCAGACGCTCCTTCACGGCCTTTTCGATGCGGGCGAGGCCCGAGCGGTACTGGTTCTCGGCCAGCTCTCCCACGCAACGCACACGACGGTTGCCCAGGTGGTCGATGTCATCGACTTCACCGCGGCCGTTGCGCAGATCCACCAGGATCTTCACCACGTCGAGGATGTCCTCGTTGGACAGCGTCATCGCACCTTCGGCCGTGTCGCGGCCCACGCGGGCGTTGAACTTCATGCGGCCCACGCGCGACAGGTCATAGGTGTCGGGGTTGTAGAACAGGCGGCCAAACAGGGCCTGCACGGCGTCTTCCGTCGGCGGCTCGCCGGGGCGCATCATGCGGTAGATCGCCACGCGAGCGGCCAGCTCGTCGGCGGTCTCGTCAGACGCGAGCGTCTGGCTGATGTAGGCACCCTGGTCCAGCTCATTGGTGTAGAGGCACTGGATGTCCTTGATGCCGGCCGCGCGCAGCTTCTTCAGCAGCGACTCGGTCAGCTCGTCGTTCGCCTTGGCGATGATCTCGCCCGTTTCCGGGTCGACCATGGTCTTGGCCAGCACACGCCCCACCAGGAAGTCTTCCGGCACGGTGACGAACTGGGTGCCCGATTGCTCGAGCGCGCGGGTGTGACGCGCGGTGATGCGCTTGTCCTTTTCGACCACGACATTGCCCGACTTGTCGGTGATGTCGAAGCGGGCGACTTCGCCCTTCAGGCGCTCGGCGACGAACTCCATCTGCGCGCCAGAATCCATCAGGCGGAAGTTGTCGAAGACGAAGAAGTGCGCCAGGATCTGCTCGGGGTTGAGGCCGATGGCCTTGAGCAGGATCGTGACCGGCATCTTGCGGCGACGGTCGACGCGGAAGTACAGGATGTCCTTGGGGTCGAACTCGAAGTCGAGCCAGGAGCCACGGTAAGGGATGATGCGTGCGCTGAACAGCAGCTTGCCGCTGGAGTGCGTCTTGCCTTTGTCGTGCTCGAAGAAGACACCGGGCGAGCGGTGCAGCTGCGACACGATCACACGCTCCGTACCGTTGACGATGAAGGAACCGTAGTCGGTCATCAGGGGCACTTCGCCCATGTAGACCTCCTGTTCCTTGATCTCCTTGACCGTCTTGGCCTGGGGGCTCTCGCGGTCGTAGATGATCATCTGCAGCTTCGCCCGCACGGCGGCGGCGTAGGTCAGGCCACGCTGCTGGCACTCGCGGGTGTCGAACGGAGGCTTGGCGATGTTGTATTCGATGAACTTCATCTCCACGAACCCGTTGTGCGACACGATGGGGAACGCGGACAGGAAGGCGGCCTGAAGCCCTTCGGGCTTGCGCTGGGCAGGCGGGACGTCCTTTTGCAGGAAGGCCACGTAGGAGTCCTTCTGCATGGTCAGGAGATAGGGGACATCGAGCACGCTTTCGCGTTTGCCGAAGCTTTTGCGAATGCGCTTGCGCTCGGTGTAGCTGTAGGATTTTGCTTGCGCCATAAACACTCCGTGTCGAAGACCACCGCCTGGCCGATGGCGGTGTTTCGTTCGGCGACTGGCTTTGCGGACATTGCGCCCGAAGCTTGGTGGCTGGCCACTACCAGCCGCTGGCGGACAACCGCGACATTGCACCGCGGCCCGACCAAGGCTGTGCTCCTGCAGTCGGATCAGAGAACACTTGGAAAGAGGCTTGGCATCGTGCCTTCAAACCACTTTCCAGGTGCTCTCCAGGGACATCCCCGGAAAGCGCAAAAGGCTGGGGGCCTGAACAGGCTCCCAGCCCCTGCCGTCGTGCCCGATTACTTGAGCTCGACCTTGGCGCCGGCTTCTTCCAGCTTCTTCTTGGCGGCCTCGGCATCGGCCTTGGCAACACCTTCCTTGACAGGCTTCGGAGCGCCGTCCACCAGGTCCTTGGCTTCCTTCAGGCCCAGGCCGGTGATTTCGCGCACGGCCTTGATGACCGACACCTTGTTGGCGCCGGCATCGGCCAGCACCACGGTGAACTCGGTCTTTTCTTCAGCGGCGGCAGCACCGCCACCACCACCGGCAGCAGCCGGGGCGGCCATCGCGGCGGCGGACACGCCGAACTTCTCTTCAATGGCCTTCACCAGGTCATTGAGTTCCATGACGGACATGGTGTCCAGGGCAGCCAGGAATGCGTCTTTGTCGAATGCCATGATAGGTTTCCTAAATCTTTGAAGGGGGTTGCAGGGTCAGGCAGCGGCGGGCTCGGCAGCGCCTTCGCCACGCTTCTCGGCCAGGGCGGCCAGAACGCGCGCGGTGCGCGCCATCGGCGACATGAGCAGGCCGGCCAGCTGAGACAGCAGAACGTCCTTGCTCGGGATGGAGGCCAGGGCCTTGATGCCCTCGCTGTCCAGCACCTTGCCGTTGTAAGCGCCGGCCTTCAGGACCAGCTTGTCGTTGCCCTTGGCAAAATCGGCCAGGATCTTGGCCGCCGCCACGGCGTCTTCTGAAAAACCGTAGATCAGCGGGCCGACCATGTGGTCACCGGCCACCTCGAAGGACGTGCCGGCCACGGCACGGCGCGCGAGGGTGTTCTTCAGCACGTGAAGATACACGCCCTTTTCGCGCGCCTGCTTGCGCAGCGCGTCCATCTGGGCGACGGTGAGGCCACGGTACTCGGCCAGCGCCAGCGTCTGCGACTTGGCCGCCTGGGCCGCCACATCCGCCACGACGGTTGCTTTCTCGTTGCGATTGAGACTCAAGGTCTACTCCTCACATCACGCATCCACGTTGCCGCGGATGCACCCGGGGTTCAGCGACCTGCATTCAGGAAACCGGACGGCTCTTGCGACCCGTCCCACATCCATTCCAGCGGGACCGCCATCTGCGTTGGCCTGGACTGCAGCCTTGCGGCCTTGCCCGGATTAAGCGGCCCTTGCGGGCCACGCCAACGGTCTTTGATAGCCCACCCTCGTCGGCAGACGGGGCGGCCCACCAATACTTTCATGCCGCGCTTCGACCGGTCGCGGCACACATACACATCAAGCGTTCGGCGCCGTCGTGATCGAGGCGGCATCCACACGGACACCCACGCCCATCGTCGACGACACGGCCACCTTGCGCAGATAGACACCCTTGCTGGAAGCCGGCTTGGCCTTGTTCAGCGCATCCAGCAATGCCGCCAGGTTGCCCTTGAGCTTGTCGGCATCGAAAGAACGGCGACCGATGGTGCCATGAACGATGCCGGCCTTGTCGACACGGAACTGCACCTGACCGGCCTTGGCGTTCTTCACCGCGGTGGCCACGTCGGGCGTGACGGTGCCAACCTTGGGGTTGGGCATCAGGCCACGGGGACCCAGGATCTGGCCCAGCGTACCGACCACGCGCATCGTGTCCGGCGAGGCGATCACGACGTCGAAGTTGATGTTGCCGGCCTTGACCTGCTCGGCCAGGTCTTCCATGCCGACCACGTCGGCGCCGGCGGCCTTGGCTTCCTCGGCCTTGGCACCCTGGGCGAACACGGCCACACGCTTGGTCTTGCCGGTACCGTTGGGCAGCACGACGGCGCCACGCACGACCTGGTCGGACTTCTTGGCGTCCACACCCAGTTGCACGGCCACGTCGATGGACTCATCGAACTTGGCGGTGGCGCATTCCTTGACGATGCTCAGCGCTTCGTCGATCGAATACAGCTTGAGGCTGTCGACCTTGCCCTGCAGGGCCTTCTGGCGTTTCGTGAGCTTGGCCATGTTCAGACTCCTTCCACCGACACACCCATGGAGCGGGCGGAACCGGCGATGGTGCGCACGGCGGCATCGAGATCGGCAGCCGTGAGGTCCTTGTTCTTGGTCTTGGCGATCTCTTCCAGCTGGGCGCGGGTGATCTTGCCGACCTTCTCGACGTGGGGGCGGCTGGAGCCCTTCTCGAGCTTCAGAGCCTTCTTGATCAGGACGGTCGCCGGGGGCGACTTCAGCACGAAGGTAAAGGACTTGTCTGCAAACGCGGTGATCACCACCGGCAGCATCAGACCCGGCTCCATGCCTTGGGTCTGGGCGTTGAACGCCTTGCAGAACTCCATGATGTTCAGGCCGCGCTGACCCAGCGCAGGACCCACCGGGGGCGAAGGATTGGCCTTGCCCGCCGGAATTTGCAGCTTGATGAAGCCGACAATCTTCTTGGCCATGATTTCTCCAGTCACACCCCCCGCGGCCACGCAGAAGGTGTTGAGTGCAAACGCCAGGGGCTGCGGCTCTTCGCCCTACCCTGGCTCCTCGTCACGGTGTCACGTCACCGCCAGCAACGGGCCGGGTTCGCAGCACCGAAGTGCGGCAGGCCCCCGGCCGGGCCTGAGACTTTGCCTGCGGCGCCTAGCGCCTCGGCGAAGTCTGATAACCGCAGGTCATCAGACTTTCTCGACCTGATGGAAATCGAGTTCCACCGGTGTGGCGCGGCCGAAGATGGTGACCGACACCCGCACCTTGGACTTGTCGTAATTGACCTCTTCAATCGCCCCATTGAAGTCGGTGAAGGGGCCTTCCTTCACACGCACCACCTCGCCGACTTCCCACTCCACCTTGGGCCGCGGCTTTTCGATGCCTTCTTGCATCTGGTTGACGATCTTCATGACCTCGTCTTCCGAGATGGGCACCGGACGGTTCTTGGCGCCGCCCACGAATCCGGTCACCTTGGAGGTGTGCTTCACCAGGTGCCAGGTGTCGTCGTCCATCACCATCTCCACCAGCACGTAGCCAGGGAAGAAACGGCGCTCGGTCACGGCTTTCTTGCCATTCTTGACCTCGACCACCTCTTCGGTGGGAACGAGGATGCGGCCGAACTTGTCCTGCATGCCGGCGCGGTCGATGCGCTCGCGCAGGTTGCGCTCCACGGCTTTTTCCATGCCCGAATAGGCATGGACCACGTACCAGCGCTTCGCGGGGGTGCTGCCTGCAGTTGTCATCACGTCCGTCACTCTCACCCCCTCCAACCCAGGATCAGGTCATACAGGACCCATTCCAGCGTCTTGTCGGTCAGCCACAGGAACAGCGCCATCACCACCACGAAGGCGAAGACGTAGCCAGTCATCTGCAGCGCCTCCTTGCGGGAGGGCCAGACCACCTTGCGCACCTCCCGGCTGGCTTCGCGGCCGAAGCCGATGAGCTGCTTGCCGGGCTCGGCGGTGAAGAACACCACGGCAGCCACGATCAGCAGGCCGACCAGCGCGACCACACGCAACCAGGCGTCTTGCTGGCCCAGCAGGTAGTAGGCCGCGACAGCACCCACCACCAGCAGGGCAGCCACAGCCAGCTTGGCCTTGTCTGCGCCGGAGGTGACGGTTTCGACTTGAGCTTGGGTCATTTGTCTTGTCTACAACATGGCGGAAGCCCCTTGCGGGAGCTAACCACCTATCAGCAGCAAAGCCCGCCGGGCTCGTCAGGCCCTTTTCGGGCCCCGCCTGCGGGCTGCTGGACAACCAGATCGGGAGGCTTCGACGGCCGTCTCACCTCGGAAATCTGGCAGGGGCAGAGGGAATCGAACCCCCAACCTTCGGTTTTGGAGACCGACGCTCTGCCAATTGAGCTATGCCCCTAAAGCCTTTCTTACTCGATGATCTTGGCCACGACGCCGGCGCCGACGGTGCGGCCGCCTTCGCGGATGGCAAAGCGCAGGCCTTCTTCCATGGCGATCGGCGCGATCAGCTTGACGGTGATCGACACGTTGTCACCCGGCATCACCATCTCCTTGTCCTTGGGCAGCTC